>CAWACA010000016.1:0-231398 GCA_963780385.1 uncultured Thermoleophilia bacterium
CGTCACGGTCGCCGACGGGGACATCTGGATCGCCTGTCACGACTTCCTCCGCGGCGAGAGCGTCATGCTGCGCTACCCGCCGAAGCCACAACTCGAAGGCGATACCGCTCGGCCGATCTCCACGTTCGCTCAGATCACACCGCCCTGGTGGACAACGATCACCGACTGGTTCGCCGTGGAGGACGGCACCATCTCGATCCTTACGGGGCGGCCCGGGGCTTCTACAAGCTCCCGACGCTGCGGCGGCTCGACGCCGAGTCCGGCCGGGAGACCCTCGCCGTCGAGCTGGAGGGTCCAGGAGGCGCTCGCAGTCGGCACGGACACGGTGCTGGGTCACGCCACCGCTGAGCCCGTCGTGTCGAGGTGGAGACGTCCAGCGGACAGGTCACCGAGCGAGCCGACTGGTGACGCCTTCGACGCCGGGGCCGATCTCTCTGTGCACGACAGCCTGTGGATAGGCGACCTGACCAAGAACGTCCTCAGAAGAGTCGACCCTGCCACGGGCGAGGTCGTCGCGACGATCCAGGTCGCCGAGCCTCAACCCACCGTGAAAGCCGGGGCCCCGTATGTGTACTGCCGCCACCGAGCCCTTCTTCAACGGTCTGCGTGCCGCCGCCGAGAGCGTCTGGGACAGAGATCGGCTCGGATCCTGGCAACATCATCTGATCAGCAACCGCTCGAGTAGGGCTTCGGCCGTGCTCGACCATCCTGCTGGACAGGCGTACCCTTTCCGCATGGCGGAGGCGACCGAGAGCCCCTACGCCGACGCGCTCGAGGCGGGCTTCTCGGCTCTGGGGCGGGGCGCCTGGGGCGAGGCTCAGGCGCACTTCGAAGCGGCCGTCGCCGAGAGCGAGACACCGGAGGCGCTCATGGGCCTCGGCCTGGCGGCCCGGTTCCAGTTCGACATGACCGTCGCTCTGGACGCGCACGAGCGCGGGTACCGGCTGGCCCGAGGCCTCGATGACGCTCGGACAGCGGCCCGGCTCGCAATCGAGCTTGTCTTCGACGCTCTCCTGTTTCGGGGGCCGGCAGAGGCCGGCGGCTGGCTCGAGCGTGCCGGCCATCTGCTCGAGCAGGTTCCCGGGCCGTCGGAAGAGCACGGAATACTCACCTACCTGCGCGCCTCCTTCGCGCTGCATCAGGGCGACCCGGCAACCGCTCGCCGTCTCGCGGCTGAGGCCGCAGAGATGGCGCAGGCTGGGGGCGTCGTGGAGCCCGAGCTCGTCTGCCGTTCGCTGGAAGGGCTCGCGCTCGTCGCGGCCGGTGAGATCGAGGAGGGCATGCGGCGCCTCGACGAGTCGACGGCGGCCGCCGTCTCGGGCGAGATTGCGAACGTCGGCTTCGTCGAGGTCATCTGCTGCAACCTGATCGACGCCTGCAAGCTTGTGCGCGACCTCGATCGCGCCGCGGAGTGGTGCCTCCGGGTCGAAGAGATCGCCGAGCGGGCAGGCGACACAGGCATGTTCGCGACTTGTCGCATCCATTACGGCGAGGTAATGCTCTGGCGGGGAGCTTGGGCTCAGGCCGAGGATGCGCTGACGGCCGCCTGTCGCGACTTCGCCAAGGTGCCGGCGAAAGCGGCGGATGGAATCATCCGCCTCGCCGAGCTCCGGCGGCGGCAGGGACGGGCCGAGGAGGCGGCCGCGCTGCTCGACCAGGCTGCGGACCACCGGCTCGCCCCGCTCGTGCGGGCAGGGCTCGAGCTCGACGGCGGCGACCCCAGCCGGGCGGCTGACGAGGCCGAGCGATTTCTCCGCCGCACGGGAGAGGACAATCGCTTCGAGCGCCTGCCGGGGCTGGAGCTGCTCGTGCGGGCGCGGCTCGCACTCGGCCAGAGCGCCGAGGCGGATGCTCGCCGCCCGCGAGCTGGAGGAGATCGCGACAACCGCGGCAACACCGCCGCTCCGGGCGAGCGCCCTGCTGGCGCGCGGCCGGATCGCGGTCGTCTCGAGCCCGGAGGCAGCACCCGCTCTCCTGGAGGACGCCGCCGACGTCTTTCACGAGAGCGGCGTGCGGTGGGAGGCGGCGCAGGCGCGGCTCGAGTTGGCGGAGAGCGCTGCTCGCCGCCGGGCGCGGCGAGGCCGCGGAACGCGCGGAGATCCGGGCGCGTGGCGAGCTCGCGGAGCTCGGCCTCGCACTGCCGCGCCCGGCGCGGCGCGCCGACTCGGATCCGCTGACCGCCCGCGAGCGCGAGGTGCTTCGTCTCGTGGCTCAGGGCCGCTCGAACGACGAGATCGCGACCGAGCTCGTCCTCAGCGTGAGGACGGTCGAGTCCCACGTGGCGAGCATCTACGGAAAGATCGGCGTGAGCGGGAGGACGGCGCGCGCGGCAGCGACCGCGTGGGCGCTCGCAAGCGGCCTCGGCTGAAGTTCCGTAAGGGCGACGCCAAAGATCGGTACCGGCACGGATGAATCCGCGCCGCCCGAGGCGCATGCTCGATCCTCGGTCGATTCACCAGATGGAGGTGAGCAAGATGCGTTTCCTCGTCGTTTCACTGCCCAGTTCCGCCCCGGTACCAACCGAGCTCCTGCCCGTGCTTCTCGACGCCGAGCGCGAGTGGCGGGGCCGCTACGACGACCGCATCGACAGCTACGGCTGGTTCGCCGGCGGCGGCGGCTTCGGGATCGTGGACGCCGGCGATGAGGCCACCCTGAGCCGGATGGTCACCGAGCATCCCTTCACGCCGTTCGGAGAGCTCCAGATCCGGCCGATCGTCGATGCGGACGTCGCGGCGGGCCACCTTCGAGAGGTGCTCGAGAAGTTCGCCGCGACCGCCTAGAGGGCTGAGGGCTTCGCCGGAGATCGAAGGCCGCGGGTCTGCGCCGAGGGCTTCGGCGAGGCCGAAGGCCGCGCGGTCGTCGTGACCGCGGCCTTCGGCCGCGCTGCGCTGGGCGGGCGGCCGAAGACCGTGCCGAGCGCTGCCGCGCTCGGCGATGGGGGTCGCGGGCGGCCAAGCCGCCCGCTCAGCCCCCAGGGCGCTCGCCGATCGAGGAAGATGCGTCGGTGTCCTCCCCGCACGTGACCTTCGACGTCGAGCGCCCCGCCCGCTTCTCGCGCGGCGCGGTGCCGCTGCGGGCGCTGATCCTGCTGATCTTCTTTCTCCCCGGCTCGATCAACTGGGTCGCGTCGCTGTTCTATCTGCCGATCACGACGGCCGTGCTCGTCCACCAGAAGGGGCCCAACCGGTTCCTCGACGAGGACCGCGAGCGCATGACTGTCCTGATCGGCTGGATCGTCGGCATCTACTCCTACTTCGCCTACCTCACCGATAGCCTCTCCCTCGACGCCCGCGAGGCGACGAACATCACGTTCGCGGTGGACCCGACGGGCTCCCCCACGCCTCGCTCGGCTGTGCTGCGCATCGGGAAGACCTTGCCGAACGTGATCGTTTTCGGCGTCTTCGGCATCGCTGCGCTCGGCGTCTGGCTGATCGCCGGCCTCTCGATCCTCGTGACCGGAAACTACCCGCGGGCCCTCTACGCCTACCAGCGGGGCATCAACCGCTGGCAAGCCCGCCTCTTCTCCTACCACACCTCGCTCGTCGACGACTACCCGCCGTTCACGCTCAGCCTCGGCCGGGAGACGTAGGCCGCGCCTCAGCCGGCGGCGTCGAGCGCCTCGTTGACGAGGCGGTCGGCAAGCTCGTTGTGCTCGCGGCGCACCGCCGTGTAGCGCACGCGGCCGATGCGGCGGGCGAGCTCGGCTGCTTCGAGAGAAAGCGGCACGAGGCCTCGGTTCTTGACCTTGTACTCGCCGAGCATCTGCTTGACGAGCAGCTCGGAGTCCGAGACGACCTCGAGCTCGGTGACGCCCAGCTCCAGCGCCTTCTCGAGCCCTGCGATGAGCGCGCGGTACTCCGCCACGTTGTTCGTCGCAACACCTATCGCCTCGCCCCGCGCGTCGAGCGTGACGCCGTCCTCCGCCTCGAGCACGTAGGCGGACGCGGCCGGGCCCGGATTGCCGCGGGCGCCCCCGTCGGTGAAGAGACGTGCCTTCACGCCGCTGGATCCCGAGGGCCGAGCCGGCCTACGCGGAAGGCGGCGCGTCGGTGGAGAGAAACGACCCGGGAACCCTCTGGCGGCGCCGGTCGCGAGTCTCGCGCTTGCCGCCGTAGGTGGAGTCGCTACGCCGGTCGGGCCCGGCGCGCCGGTCCACGATGACGGTGACGTTCGGGTTGTCGGCGTAGTGCCCCGAGAGCTGTTCGAAGAGCTCGTCCTCGAGCTCCTGTGGGATCACGCAGTAGATCACGCTTCGAATTGTAGGAGCCGTTCGGGCGATCGCCCAGCCCGAGCTAGATCCGTGGGATGTCGGGCACCGCGCGGCCCGAAGGATCGAGCGACCCGTTCCAGCTCTGGAAGCGCGTGTCGAGCTCGTCGAGCTCGTAGCCGCGCTCGGCCAGCCTCACCGGCTGGTTCGATCCGAACACGACGCGGTACTGGTACCAGGAGATGTCCCACGCGACCGTGATCACGACCTCGGGGTTCGTGCCCGACAGAGGCAGGAAGCTGACGCGCGGGTCGCCGAGGCTCTTCTGGATGCCGGCAACCGTGCGCCGGAATGCGCTCTCGTTGAAATGCTCGGACGCCTGCAGCATCGCCTGCTCCGGTTGCGAGAGCCGCCGGAGCACCGGCTCGTCCGCGGTGGGCTCCGTCTCGGCGCGCCGCTCTCCGAGGAAGCCGAGCGGGGCGAAGCGCCGGCGGCGCTTCTGACCGGCGGGGACGACCGGCGACGTGGGGCTGCCCTCGCGCACCCAGCCGTGCTCGTACGCCTCGTCCGTGCAGAGCGCGCACACGTCCACCCACTCACCGTCGCTCGGCGAGAAGCGGAGAGTCCGTTCGCCGAGCAGCAACGTCCGATGACAGATCGCGCATGCCTGGAAGGCGGCCACCTTCTTGACGATCACGCCTTCGCCTCCTCCCGCGCCCTCTTGGCCTCGTCGATCAGCTTCTGGGCGATGTGCGAGGGAACCTCCTCGTAGCGCAGGAAGCTCATCGTGTAGTCGCCCCGCCCGCCCGTCAGCGACGTCAGCGACTGGGAGTACGTCAGGATCTCGGCCATCGGGACCTCGGCGCGGATCGTGGTCGAGCCGCCCACCGGCTCCATGCCGAGCAGCCGTCCCCGCCTCGAGTTGAGGTCACCGTTCACGGCCCCGACCGACTCGTCCGGGACGGTCACGTCGAGTGCCATGATCGGCTCGAGGAGCACCGGATCCGCATGGGGGTACGCGTCCTTGAACGCCATGGAGCCGGCGATCTTGAACGCCATCTCCGACGAGTCCACGTTGTGGTACTGCCCGTCCACGAGCCGGACCGTCACGCCCACCACCGGGGCACCGGCGAGCTCGCCGTGCTCCATCGCCTCCTGCACTCCCTTGTTGACGGCCGGCCGGAAGCCCTGAGGGATCACGCCGCCGACGATCTTGTCGACGAACTCGTAGCCCTCGTGCCCCTCGCGCGGCTCGAGAACGATGCTGCAGTCGCCGAACTGGCCGCGGCCGCCCGTCTGCTTCTTGTAGCGATGACGCGCCCGCGCTTCCTTGCGGATCGTCTCGAGGTAGGGCACACGCGGCTGGTGCAGGTCGACCTCGACGCCGAAGCGCCCCTTCAGCCGTGAAACGGCCACCTCGACATGCATCTGGCTCATGCCCGCGAGGAGCTGCTCGCCGGTCTGCTCGTCGCGGCGCAGGACGAGCGTCGGGTCCTCCTCTGCGAGTCGGCGCAGCGCGGTCGCCACCTTGTCCTCGTCCCCCTTCGCCTTCGGCGTCACGGCGAAGCTCATCACCGGCTGCGGGAACGCGATGGGCGCGACCTCGACCGGGGCGTCGCTCGCGAGCAGCACGTCACCGGTCATCGTCTCTTTCAGCTTTGCCACGGCGCCGATGTCGCCGGCGACGAACTCGGGTGCGTGATGGTGCTCCTTGCCCTGCAGCAGGAGCAGCTGGCCGAGCCGCTCCTTGCCGTGCGTGCGGGAGTTGACGAGCGTCGAGTCCGCCTTGACCGGGCCGGACAGCACGCGGAAGACGGTGATCCGCCCGGCGAAGGGGTCGGCCACGGTCTTGAAGACGAAGGCTGCAGCGCCGTCGCCGTCGGCCGGCGCGCGGTCGGAGGGAGACGGGATGCCCTCGACGAGCAGGTCGAGCACGGCCGTCGTGCCCAGGTTCTGGGTCGCGACGCCGCAGGCGACCGGGAAGAGCTCACCCGCCGCCACCGCCGAGCGCAAGGCCGCGGCGAGCTCCTCGCCGCCGATCTCCTCGCCCTCGAGGTAGCGCTCCATCAGCGCCTCGTCGGTCTCGACGACGTACTCGATCAGCTTCTCGCGCTCGGACTGCGCCTGGTCCGCCAGCTCCGCCGGGATGTCGACCGGATCGGCCTCCCGACCTCCGCCCGGGCTCATGTAGGCCCGCATGTGGAGAAGGTCGACGACACCGGTCACCTCGTGTTCCTGGCCGATCGGGATCTGCACCGCCACGCAGCGGTCGGAGAGCTGAGAGCGAATCTGCTCGAGGACGGCCTGGAAGTCGGCGCGCTCCCGGTCGAGCATGTTCACGAACAGGAGGCGTGAGACGCCGAGCTCGCCGCAGCGCGCCCAGAGCCGGCCGGTCAGCACCTCCACCCCGTTGACGCCGTTGACCACGATCAGGGCACCCTCGACGACACGCAGCGACGCGATCGCGTCCGCCTGGAAGCCGGCGTCGCCCGGCGCGTCGATCAGGTTGATCTTGACGCCCTTCCACTCCGCATGGCAGAGGGCCGCCGAGAGCGACATCTGGCGCTTGTGCTCGTCCTCGTCCCAGTCGGACACCGTCGAGCCCTGCTCGACCGTGCCGAGGCGGTTCGTCGCGCCCGCCTGGAACAGGAGCGCCTCGACGAGCGAGGTCTTCCCCGTCCCGCGGTGACCGACGACTGCGACGTTGCGGATCGAGCTGGAATCGGGCATCGAAACGGTTTCCTCCGTGAGCGTGGGTGCCCGCGGAGTTTAGCGCCGGGTGCTCGATCGTTCGCCGCTTGCCGCTGCGCCGCCCGAGGGCCCGGCGAGTCAGCGCTGCGTCAATCCAGAACGGTCCTGCTCTGGGCGGTCGCCAGGCGGGCCTTCAGACGCAGGATCGCCTTGGTGTGCAGCTGGGAAACGCGTGACTCCGTGACGCCGAGCACCTCGCCGATCTCCCTGAGGGTGAGCTCTTCGTAGTAGTAGAGCGTGATGACCAGCTTCTCTCGCTCCGGCAGGGCTGCGATCGCCTCGCCGATCAGCTCCTTCACCTCGGTCTTCTCGATCTCACCGCCGGGCTCGACCGAGTGCGGGTCCTCGATCGTGTCCACGAGCGCCATCGCGTCGCCGCTGCCGGTCGGGCTCGCCCAGAGCTCGTCGAGCGCGGCGATCGACGAACGCGAGATCTCGAGCAGCGAGTCGTCGAGGTCGTCGGTCGAGACGCCCAGCTTCTTCGCGATCTCGTCGTCCGTGGGGGGCCGCAGGAGCTGCGCCTCGAGCTGGCCGATCGCCCGCTCGATGTCCCGCGCCCGCGAGCGAACCGAGCGCGGCACCCAGTCCATCGACCGGAGCTCGTCGATGATCGCGCCCCTGATGCGCTGGATCGCGTAGGTCTCGAATTTCACGTCGCGGTCCGGGTCGTAGCGCTCGATCGCGTCGATCAGGCCGAGCAGCCCGTAGGAGACGAGGTCGCTCTCGTCCACGTGGGCCGGCAGACCGGCGCCCAGCCGGCCGGCGACGTACTTGACGAGCGGCGCGTACGTCAGGATGAGACGGTCTCTGCCCGGCTTGTCTCGGTTTGCCTTGTAGGCGCGCCAGAGATCTCCAACGTCTTCGACGCTCACGACGGAGAGAATACGGCCGTTACCGCACGGCGCGGAAGGTGAGATCCGCCATCCAGGCGCCCAGCACCCCTGCGGCGACGGCGATGATCCACTGCCCGTCGATGGCCGCGTACGCCGTGAGGCCGGCGAAGAGCAGGGTCAGGAGCGCGAAGAGAGCGCCCAGCGGGCGCCTGCGCGGGGCGGCCACGAGGGCGAGTCTAGAGAACGGGCCGGGATACAATGCCGCTGCCGAGGGCAGTAGCTCAATTGGCAGAGCACCGGTCTCCAAAACCGGGGGTTGCAGGTTCGAGTCCTGCCTGCCCTGTACCGCACGAACAAGCGGATCCCGCATGGCTAGCGGGATCACAGCCCTTGATCTCGGCCTGGCCCCCGTCCTGCACGTCCGTGACTGTCTACTGTCAGGGCGCGGTCAGGGCTGCTCAGGCGGTGTCACCGATCGTCACCCGACCGGACGAGCGGTAGGGCCGTGCCGCAGGAGCTGCAGACGGCGGCCTCGACTGACCAGCTACCCACCTTGCTCTGAGGGTAATGCCGCCAGCCGCATCGATCGCAGTCGATCCACGGCGATGGAACGGCTGGCTTTCCCCGGTTTGCCGGGGTGCGCGGGACCGCGTCCGGCCCAAAGAGAGCCGGTGGTGGCTCATTGGCGGGATTGCGGCTCGAGTCGTTCATCCGGACCACATGCTCGCGGTCATCACGAGCCTTGCGACACGATCAGGGTGACCGCCGCGTACTGGCATGCAACCGCCGCGACGACGAGCAGGTGGAAGACCTCATGGAAGCCGAGCGTCGCCGGCCAGGGGTTAGGACGGCGCAGCGCGTAGACGAGCCCGCCGAGCGAGTAGAGCGCGCCGCCCGCAAGAAGGAGACCAAGGCCGGTGGTTCCCAGGGCCCCGTAGGCCTTCGGGATCGCGACAACGCTCAACCAGCCGAGTGGGAGCGTGATCGCCACCGTGAGCCACGGCGGTGCGTCGACCCACGCGAAACGCAGCGCGATCCCACAGGCAGCCCCGATCCAGGCGACTGCGAGGACCGAGATCCGCCAGGGCCCGTCGAGCGCGAGTAACCCGAACGGCGTATAGCTACCGGCGATCAGCAGAAAGATGGCCGTGTGGTCGACCCGGCGCATCCACCGTTTCGCGGCCCAGTCCCACGGTACCCGGTGGTAGAGGGCGCTCACGGCGAACATCGTGATGACGCTTGCGGCAAAAACGGCTGCGGCAACACGCCGCAGGCCATCGGCCGCCTCCGCGACCAGCAGGCTTCCGGCGACCAGCGACCCGAAGAACGCCGCTTGGTGCGACACACCTCGCAGCCGGGGCGTCAGCGCGGTGTCGGCACGCCCGAAGCCGGCCAACGGATAGGAGGCCGCGACCTGGCCTGAATTGTCTAGCCCGGCGACGGCCTCGCCGTTCATCTGAGCTACCCCGGGAATCTCGGCGACCACATACTCCCTTCGGCCGAACCAGCGCGGTACCGGCCTTGGTGGGCGTTGCCCGCCGAAGCGGGCACGCCTGTTTCACTTCCTACGCGATCGCAGTGACGTTTGTGGCCTCGGGCCCCTTTTGGCCCTGCTGGGTCTCGAACTCGACCCGCGCCCCTTCGGCGAGCGACTTGAAGCCGTCGCCGACGATGTTGCTGTGATGGACGAAGACGTCCTTCGTGCCCTCGTCCGGGGTAAGAAAGCCGTACCCCTTGCTGTCGTTGAACCACTTGACGGTTCCGGTTGCCATGAAAACACCTCCTTACCGACTTTATGAACGGGTAAGGCAGGCGCGAACGCAAACCGGACTCGCTCTGATTGTCAGCCCAGGCTAGCAGAACGCCCGTGCAATCCTCCCTGAACGGCTCGCATGAGGATCTGCTGCTGCCTCGGTCGTGGGATACCCGGCCATGGAGGTACCCGCTACGCTGTGACGAGCGCCACATTTGTCGGGGAGCCCCCTGACCGTGCTCGGCGTCCAATGCCGTACGGAGGTTGCTGATGCCGACCAACGGTGGCGAGTCCGGGTTACGGCCGGCGCCTCCGCACCTGCCCCAGGGCGAGTCGTGGATGCTCTCGTCGCTCGACCGCCTGAGGAGCGACGTCCAGCGCCTGAGCGCTTCACCGCCAGGACGTCTATGGACGGGCGCATGCGCTTCGAGAAGGCGGTCATCTTGTGCCGGCGTCGCTCTGTGAGGAGCTGGCGCAAAACGAATCGCAGCTGCGCTGTGCCCTCGACCGGTACCTCGAGGCCACGGGCGACGCCCATCCGGCCGAGGGTTAGGGCCGTTTGGCCTCGGCTGCGAGGCTTTCGGCTAAGCTGATTCCTCACGGCGAGGGTGACGGTTGCGCTGACAGCTCGAACTGTCAGTCGCCAGTTCTCCGCCCTCGACGCTCAGCACTCGTAGCGGCCAGTCGCGCGGGCAAGCCGAGGCGGCGTTGGCCGGGGCTGCTTCCGTGAAGCCTGCTGCCCACCCGCGAGCGGAGGAGCCGAGATGCCGGTCAAAGAGGAGAAATTCGAGCTGGAGGGCGAGGTTACCGAAGCTCTCCGAGGTCGGATGTTCCGCGTCCAGCTCGACAACGGCCACGAGACGCTCGGCTACCTGGCCGGCAAGATGAAGCGGTACCGCATCAGGGTGTTCCTCGGTGACCGCGTCAAGATCGAGATGTCGCCGTACGACCTCACGCGTGGGCGAATCGTCTATCGCTACCGATGATCGATGCCCGCCGATCAGATCGCGGCGTTGCTTTGAGCGACCTCCATGTCCGCTGGATCGAGCAAAGAGCCGCCGAGCATGTGCCGCCGCTGAGCGCAACTGCGATGCTCGGCCGACTTGTCGACGCAGCGATGGTGCGTCACGGCGAGCGCACGCGGCGTCGCGCCTGGCAGCTAGAGGTGTACGAGGCCAGCGGCTACCCCGAGCATCACCCCGACTATCCCGGTCCCCGAGGCTCGCACGACGTCTGAGAACGCCGTCCACCCGACGGTGCCGGAAGGACCGATGCCGCGCCTTAGGGCGCGCCGGTCGCCACGCGGTTGACGCGATGATCCTCCCTGAGAAGGCCGGTACGTATCTGCCGGATGTCTTCGAGATCTTCATCGGAAGCTCGCGCCGCGACTCCTACGGCGCTTGGTGGGACGGGGGCGTCGTCATCTACGAGAGCTTCGGGCCCGACTTCAATAGTTGCGAGCAGCTCGTGCTGACACCCTCGCGGGCCCAGTGGGAGCGTTTCTGGCGATCGGTGGACGAGATCGAAGTCTGGCAGTGGGAGACGCGATACCGCCAGGTCGCCCGGTTCGAACCGGACGGGCTCAGCGGCACCGCCACCCAGTGGTCTGTCGCCCTGGCCCATGGAGGCCGGAAAGCCTCCTCGGCGGGCAACGGCGCGGGGCCTGGCTCGGCCGACCTCGACGAGAGTGTGGATTTCGCAGCGCTCCTCGAGGCCGTGTCCCGCCTGCTGGGCGGCAGGAGCTTCGTCTAACCGCACGCCGGCTCGGGGGCGCGCTCCTGAGTCCTGCCTACCCTGTTGTCAGACGCCCGCTGGACGGTGGGCGCTCGGCGTCCATTCGGTCGTCGAGTCGCCCGGCAAGCTATCCGCGGCTACGGGCTCAGGGCCGAGCGGCCCAGTAGCCCATCCGGATCGCAACGAAGGCGTTCGGATCTCGGGGGTGCGTGCGCCTCGTTCCCTCCTCCGGATTCGCTCGTCCCTCCGGGTGGTAGCTCGATCGCTGCGAAGACTGTGACCTGATCGGTGTGCGGCTGGTCATCATGGCGCTCCCTTCTCGTGCGACTGACAGCGAGCATGGCACCTGCGATCAGGTTCCACGACCGTGCTGGCCTGCGTTGCCGGCCGTGCCAGCCCCCTCCGGCAGGTGCGGCTAGCCGCACCAGGCGCGGCAACACGTGGGTGTGCGGGCCGGACGGGCAGTGGTTCAGGGACTACTCCGCGCTCGGGGCGGCGTCCGACCCCGGTGCTCCAGGCGACGGTTGCGGCTCCTCTCACCCGCTAGGCACTTCCAACGGGCCGTGGTCGGGTGCGGCGCGACCACGGCCTGTCTCTGTGCCTGCGGCGCTATCGTCCACTTGGATGCACGCGGGCTTGACCAGCGTCCGCGTGCGGGGCTTTCGCTCCGCGCGCGACCTCGAGTTCGCCCCGGGACCGGTAACCGCCCTCGTGGGGGAGGCCAAGGCGGGCAAGTCGAATCTGCTCCGCTCGCTCTGGGCGCTGCTCGACCCCGCGAGCCCTCCGTTCACGGAAGCCGACCTCTCCCGCAGAGGCGACGGCACGATCAGCATCGAGGCGACGCTCGGCGACGGCAGCTCCGCGACGCTGGAGGCGCGACCCCCCGAGCCCGCCCGCCGCGAAGCGGCCGCCACACCGCCCGTGATGTTCATGCCCTCTGCTCTTCGAACGTCGAGCCTTGTCGCGTCCGCCCGGCCAGAGGCGACCCCCGGCACCGGCCTGATGGGCCTCTTCCTGACTGCTCTCGAGAAGCAAGGGGCCGCGACCGAGCCGCGCTCGGACGCGGTTCCGGCCCTTTCCCTGCTGCACGCGCTGGAGGAGTGCTGCTCGAACGGCGTCGAGGGAGTGGTGTTCCTGATCGAGGAGCCCGAGCTCTTCCTTCGGCCGCAGGGCCAGCGCTACCTCTACCGCCTCCTGCGCAGGCTCGCCTCGGCCGGGAATCAGGTCATCTACTCGACGAGCGCACCGAGCTTCCTGAACGTCGGCCGGCTCAACGAGCTCGCGTTCGTCTGGCAGGACGCGGATCGCGGCTCGAAGGTGGTGCAGCCGGAGCCTCTGGGGCCCAACGACGTCTTCCGGATGTCGAGCGAGTTCGATGCCGAGCGCAGCGAGCTGTTCCTCGCACGGGCGGCAGTCCTGGTCGAAGGCCGTACCGAGAAGCTCGTCCTTCCGTTCGTCTTCCGGACCCTGGGCCGGGATCCGGATCGGGAGGCCATCACGATCGTCGAGTGCGGCGGCAAATCGAACATCCCCGTGTTCGCCAGGATTTGCGAGTCGATCGGCGTGCCCTTCGTCGTGATCCACGACAGGGACGCGGTAGCAGGTGAGGAGCCCAACGAGTCGGAGCAGACGTTGAACGCGCTGATCGCGACGCTCGTCCCGCGCGACCGGATCGTCATGCTCGAGCCGGACTTCGAGACGGTGGCCGGGTTGGGCGGAAGCCGTCACAAGCCCGAGCGCGCCTGGAACTTCTTCGCGTCCCTCTCCCCCTCGGAAGTTCCGGAGCCCCTCGCCCGGGCTGCGCAGATCACCCTCGGGCTGCTGCCGAAACGGCGGTCGGGCGCCGCGCCGGCCGGTCCCGGAGCCTAGGCGACGAGCGGCGACGGCTTCTCTGTGACGAAACGGCTCGCGTACAGCATCTCGGTCGTGATGTAGGCAACGACGACCGCGACGATGATCAGTGGAGCGATCGCCAGCCCCGCCTGGGTCGTGAGAAGCAATGCGATCACGACGGAGGCCAGCGGGAGCCTGAGGATCGACACGCAGGCGGCGCCCACGAGCACGGCAACCGCGGGCGTCTCCGAGAGACCGGGCAGGTCGCCCGCGAGGAGACCCGCGGCGACGCCGAGAAACAACGCCGGGAAGGTCGGGCCGCCCCTGAAATTGCCCAGCGAGATGCTCCACGCGAGCCCTTTGAAGAGGAGGAGAAGCACGAGCGTGGACACGGACAGGGTTGGAGCGCTGTTCACCAGGGCCGCAAGAGCCTCCTGGCCGGAGAACAGGACCGCGCTGACGGGCTGATCCGTTGCCTCGTTGAAGGCGATCGCAAGCGCCGCGACGGCGATTGCCGCCAGCGTCGTGAGCGCCATCGGTCGCCTCGAGACGATGCGAGTCGACCACCGTGCGATCTGGACGACGACGAACACGACGACGGCGGCGGCGACCCCGAGCACGATCGTCCAGCCGAAGTCCCCCCAGCCGGGCCCCGTGAAAGGCGGGAGCTCGAGGGGCTCGAGTGCCCAGGCGCTCCTGCTGAGCCCGATCCACGTGCCCATGCCGATGAAGACCAGCGATCCGAGCCCGGCGGCGATCAGGCCCGGAAGCAGCACGAGCGGGAGCATCGGTCCGCCGAGGCCCGCAGCTTCGATCAGGATCACCGCGCCGATCACCGGTGAGCCGAAGACCGTGGAGATGGCCGCGAAGCTGCCCGCGGCGGCCATCACCGCCAGGGCCTGCTGGGGAGCATTCCGTCTCACGAGCCGAACCGCGAAGATCGCCAGGCCCATGCCGAGGCGCGACGAGCGGGCCCTCCGGCCCGAGCACGAGGCCGAGGCCGAGGCTCGCGAGCGCCGCCAGGATCACGCCCGGAAGCTCGATCGGCTGTGTGAGGCCTCCGCCGCTCTTGAGACCGTCCGCGGGGACGTGGCCTCCGTGTCCCGGTAGTCGCTCGATCGCAAAGGCGGTGAGAACGCCGGCCAGCGCAAGCCAGGGCAGCGGCCACCAGGAGGGAACGGCGGTGTACCCGAGATCGCTCGGGAGATGCTCGTAGACGCCCACCTGAATGGCGTGGACGAGCTCGAGGAAGCACCACGAGGCAACCGAGACGACCGCCCCGATCAGCGCCGCGAACAGCAGCAGCATGCGGTACTGCCTGCTCCGGATCAGGGCGCCAGGATCGACCGGCTCAGCCGCAGCGTCGCTCACGCACGGTGAGGCTATTCCTGCGGGCGGCTACCGCAGTCGACATTAAGTCCAGACTAAGCCGCGCCGTCCTGGTTGCCACGCGCGGGGCAGCGTGTTACGATCGTCTAGTATCTTGGACAAGTACCTCCCATGAGAATCCCCGAGCCCCTCGCGCGCGTCGAGCGCGCCGCCGCCACGAGAGATCGAGCGGAATGGAACTTCGCCCGGTCGGTGCTCGACGCGGCCACGGCCGGCTTCTCCTACCGCGAGATCGCCGAGCACGCGGGCGTCTCCAAGTCCCGAGTCGGCCAGATCATCGCAGAGACCAAGAAGGAGCAAGACGAAGAGACTTCCGGCTCGGCCGTAGGGCTGTTCTAACGCCCACCGTGCCGCCGAGCCCCCGGTAGCCGACAGTCTTCCCGCTCCGGGCGTACGTGATCCGCCGGAAACGGCAGGTGCAAGCGGCGCACACGCTCGTCGTGAGGCTGACGCTTGGACGAGCGGGAGGAGGTCGCGCGGATGCGGCGCGCGGGATCCCCTGTCAGGCCGGGACCGGCGCGTCGAGCCGGCGGCGCAGCTGTACTTCCGTCCCGTCGGCCGAGGCGTCGACGTCGACCGCGTCCATCAGGTCGCGCATCAGCACGAGGCCGAGGCCGCGATCGCTCCGTTTGGTCGCCTCGCGCCAGCGGCCGTCGTCCCGGATCCGGACCCGCACCTCGCCGTCGTGCAACTCGGCGAGGAGCTCCACCTTCGCCGCTGACGCGTGCGAGCGGATGCTCGATGGCGTTCGCGCATGCCTCGCCTGACGCAACGACGACATCGAAGGCGACATCCTCCCCCACACCGGCGTGGTCGAGCCAGTCGCGCAGACTGGCTCGCACCGAGGCGAGCGCCGCCGGTGAGGCGTCGAAGCTCAGCTCGAGCCTCTCCGCGGGAAGCGGGACAAGACGTACCGCGAGCACGGCCACGTCGTCGTGCTGCTCCTCGCCCTCGGCACCGAGCTCCGTGAGAAGGTGGTCGAGCAGCCGACTCACGTCTGTCGGGCCGTTCGCCGCAGCGGCCTGGAGCCGCTCGAGCCCGACGCCGATCGAGAGGCCTCGCCGCTCGACAAGCCCGTCGGTGTAGAGAACGAGCGTCGCGTCCGGGTCGAGCCGAAGTGTCTCCTCCGGCCGGTCCGGCCCGCCGAGCGCCCCAAGGGGGGCGGAGCGTCCACCCTGGAGGAAGATCGGCTCCGCATCCGGGGCGAGCAGGAGCGGGGGCGGATGGCCGGCGCTCGAGAAGCGAACCGTGCCGTCGGCCGGGTCGAGCTCGAGGTACACGACCGTGGCGAAGTCGCCCTCCCCGAGCTGCTCGACGAGCGAATCGGCCTGCCGCAGCGCCTCCGGCGGCGAGTGGCCCTCCAGCGCGTAGGCCCGCAGCGCATTGCGGAGCTGCGCCATCGCGGCCGCGGCCTCGACGCCGCGGCCTACGACGTCCCCCAGTGTGATCGCGAGCCTCCCGCCGTCGAGCGCGACGGCGTCGAACCAGTCCCCGCCGACCTCGAGGCCCGCGCTTCCCGGCAGGTAGCGAACGGCGAGCTCGATCCGGTCGTCCTCCGGCAACCGCTGCGGCAGCAGGCTCTGCTGGAGCGTGGCTGCAAGGCGGTGGTCGCGCTCGTAGAGAAGCGATCGCTCGAGCGCCAGGGCGCACTGGCCCGCGAGCGCAGTCAGGTGCTCTCGCTCGTCCTCGGGGAAGGCCCGCTGCTCGGCAAAGGAGAGCGCGACGACTCCCAGGAGCTTGTCCGGTGTGAGGAGCGGTAGAAACGTGACGGCCGGATAGCCCAGCCGGTTGAAACCCTCGGCGTAGTCCGGATGCGCCTTGCCGTACTCCTCCGGGTTCGAGTACCACAGGCCCCGCCGCTCGCGTGCAGCCAGGGACGCTCCGCTGCCGTCGCCGATCGACATGCCGCGGAAGTTCTCCAGGAACCACTCCGGAAAGCCGAGGTGGGCCTCCATGACGAGCCCCTCGGTGAGCGGGTCGACGAGGTAGACGACGCCCGCCCTCGCGCCGAGGGCAGCCGCGCCCTCGCGGACGAGCACCTGCGCAACCTGCACCGGCGTCAGCGCCTCCGAGAGCGACGCGACGAGATCGTGCAGCCGGCGGGTGCGCTCCGCCGCGAGCTCGGCGGCCCGGCGCGCCGCATGCTCCGCCTCGTAGAGCAGGGCATTGTCGATCGCCAGGGCCGCCCGCCGGGCGAGCTCCTCGGCGAACGTGAGATCGGCCGCCGCGTACTGCCTGCCCGACTCGGCCGAGAGCAGCGTGATCGCCCCGAGCACGCGACCTCTCGACGCAAGCGGAACGATCATCGCCGACGTCGGGTCGACATCCTGGAACGCCTCGAGCCCGCCTCCGTTCGGTGCCGCATCGTCCAGCATCTCGGCCGGGATCGACTCGTAGAGCTCGGCCTTTCCGGTTCGCAGGACGCTTGCGAGCCCCTGCGTCCCGTCAGGAGCCGCGAGGTTGCGTCGCGAGAGCTCGTGTGCCAGCCGCAGCTTCTCGGGGTCGGCGTGAGCCACGGCGACATGCTCGATCTCGCCTGCGGGCGTGAGCATCGCGATGCTGCACCAGTCCGCCAGCCGCGGCACGGCAAGCTGCGCAAGCTCTCGCAGCGTGCTCCGGTAGTCGAGCGTCGTCGAGAGCAGCTCGCCGGTCGCCGCGAGAAACTCCGTCCGCTCCTCGCGGCGCTTGCGCTCGGACACGTCGCGCGTGAGCCCGATGAGCACGGCGGGCCGCCCGGCGGCGTCGCACAGGACATGCGCCTGCGCCTCGAGCCAGCGCTCGCTGCCGTCGGGCAATGACCGCGCGCAGCTCGAGCTCGTAGTCCTCGCCGCGCTCCGCCGCCGCCTGCACCGCTTCGGCGACGCGCGGACGGTCGTCCGGATGGATCAGCTCGAGGAAGGTCTCGTAGCTCTGCGGGTGGGCTCCGGGCGGGAGCCCGAACAACGGGCCGTGGCTGTCCGACCAGGACACCTCGTTCCTCGGGATGTCCCACCGCCAGCTGCCCGTCTGCGGTCGAGTCGAGCGCGAGGCGCAGCTGACTCTCGCTCGCCCGCAGCGCTTCCTCGGCCTGCTTGCGCTCCGACAGGTCGTGGACGATCCCGGTGAAGAGGCGGCGGCCGTCGAGTCGCACCTCGCTGACCGAGAGGTCGAAGGGGAAGACCGAGCCGTCCTTTCGCCGGCCGGCCACCTCGCGTCCGAGCCCGATGATGCGGGCCTCTCCCGTCTCCAGATACCGCTTCAGATAGCCGTCGTGCTCCTCGGCGTACGGCGGCGGCATCAGCATGTTGACGTTGCGACCGACGACCTCGTCGGCCCGGTAGCCGAAGAGGCGCTCGCTCGCGGGGTTGAACAGCTCGATCGTGCCGCGCTCGTCGATGACGACGACGCCGTCGACACTCGAGGTGATGATCGAGCGCACGCGTTGCTCGCTGGCGGACGCAGCCTCGAGCAGCTCCTGCCGCTGGACGGCGGAGCGCTCGGCGAGCATGGCGATCCGACGCTCGCGGTGGAGCAGGTACGCCACGCCGAGAGCGGTCACGACGAACGCCGCGAGGGCGACCTCGCCGGTCGAATCGATGTGCAGCGACCGGTCCGGGCTCACGAAGAAGTAGGCCATGCCGAGGAACGACAGGACGGCCGTCACAAGACCCGGTAGCAGCCCTCCGATGAACGTCGCGATCGCCACCGGGAGGACGTACAGAGCGCCCGGCCCGGTCCGCCCTTCGAGGTTCGCGAGCAGGCCGATTCCCGTGACGGCGCCGGCCACGGCCAGCCCTGCCGCGAGCCCAAGCAGCCACTTTCGAAGCGACCCTCGCATGTTCCGCCCCGCCACGGTAGCGAACGCCGGTGCCGAACCGGCGCGACGCCGTCGGAGGCGGGATAATGGCCGCGTGGCGGATGTGGTCTCCGGCGGCTGCCTCTGTGGTGGGGTGCGGTTCGAGATCACCGGCCCGTGGATTCGCGCCAGCCACTGCCACTGCGTGCGTTGCCGCCGCCACTCGGGCGGCGCCGTCCTGACGCAGGGCCGTGTGAGCCGCGAGCACTTCCGGCTCCTTCAGGGAGCCGACCTCGTGCGCGCCTACCGCGAAGAGGGCTTCGCGACGAAAGCGTTCTGCTCGGTATGCGGTTCGAGCCTGTTCGGAGGAAGCTGGCCGGACGGCGACCAGATCTCGATTCGCCTGGGCGCGATCGACGGCGACCCGGGGATCCGGCCCCAGTTCCACACCTTCACCGCGTCGAAGGCTCCCTGGGACCGGATCTGCGACGGGCTGCCCGAGCACCCCGACCGCTACACGGGCCCGGCGGCGTAGCGCCCCAGCCCTGGCGCGGCCCGTCGAGAAGCCCGCTATGGCCCTCTTCGCCTGGGCACCGTTCGGGTGCTCAAGGCAGGGTCGATCGCTGCCGATAGCAAGAGGCAGCACAACCATCACGAACCGATGTTGCTCCGCGTCCTCCTTGTTGCCGTCGTTGCCCTCAGCGCCATGATCGCCATCAAGAGCGGTGCCATCCTGCGGGGTACCGGATTGCTCTCGGACTGTGAGACCATCCCCGCACCACGCGGAGTCGTCGAGGAGTGGCAAGCCTGTACATCGGGCAAGCTCGACGGGCGTCGCGACCTCTCCGACCCGTGCACCTGGCTCGGCAAGAAGGACGGCAAGGAGTACTGGAGCTGTCCGCGCACCGTCAACAAGACGGCGTAGCGCCGACCGGCGGCCCTCGGCTAGGCTCTCTCTCCGCGATTACCCCTGCCACGAGAAAGGAGCGACGCGATGGCCTTCGAGGTCCCTCCACTGCCCTACGACTACAACGCTCTCGAGCCGCACATCGACGAGCAGACGATGCGGATCCACCACGACAAGCACCATCAGGCGTACGTCGACAACGCGAACAAGGCGCTCGACGGCACCGAATGGGCGGACAAGTCGGTCGAGGACGTGCTGCGGGACCTCGACCGGATCCCCGAGGACAAGCGGACGGCCGTCCGGAACAACGCCGGCGGCCATGCCAACCACTCGCTGTTCTGGGAGATCATGGGCCCGGGCGGCGGCGAGCCCTCCGGCGACCTCGCCGAGGCGATCTCGGGCGCCTTCGGCGATCTCGATTCTCTGAAGGAGAAGGTGTCGCAGGCCGGGATCACGCGCTTCGGCTCCGGCTGGGGCTGGCTCGTCTGGAACGGCTCGGCGCTCGAGGTGATGTCGACGCCGAACCAGGACTCCCCGGTCCTCGAGGGCAAGACGCCTCTGCTGGGCATCGACGTGTGGGAGCACGCCTACTACCTCAACTACCAGAACCGCCGTCCCGACTACGTCGCCGCCTGGTGGAACGTCGTCAACTGGGACGAGGTCGCGCGCCGCTACGCGGCTGCGAAGGGCTAGCGAGCCGAGCGGACCGTCGGGGGCGAGGCGCCGCCTCGCCCCTGATCACTCGACCGCAGCGGTCACGGGCGAGAGGCCGAAATCGAGGCCGGCGGCACGCGCCCTGGCGGTGCTCAACGCCTCCTCGCGGGTCGCACCGAAGCTCGGGAAGATGCAGAGGCGGTAGCTGCGACGTGTCGTTCACGCCCTGCTGCGAGAGACGCAGGCCCGGCCGTACGAGCAGCTCGAGCTCGTCGTCGTCCACCTCGGGCACGGACTCCACGTACGGCGTCCTCGAAGACGCGCAGGCAGTACGAAAGGGCGACGCCCTCGACGGCGGCCTCGCACCCATGCCGGGATCCTCGCCGCAGGCGAGCCTGAACATCGCGTCGTAGGTCGAGCGGCCGAGCACGGCCTGAACGAGGGGCCAGAACTGGGACGCGATGCGGCCGTTGACCTCGATGATCCGGGCGGGGCCCTCGTCGGGAATGAAGAACTCGACGTTGAAGAAGCCCCCATCGAACCCGAGCGCGGGCATCAGCCGCGTGGAGACGTCCTCGAGCTCGGCCAGGCGCTCCGCCGGCAGCGCCGAGGGGAACTCGAAACGCTCGAAGCTGTTCGTGCCCTCGTATTTCTGCGAGTCCGTGACCCCGATCGTCACGACGCGCCCTTCATGCACGTAGCCCTCGTACGTGACTTCGAGGCCGCTCAGCAGCTCCTCGGCCAGAAAGCCGCGGACCGCGTCGGGATGGAGGCCCGCCAGCTCGGCGATGCGCGCGTAGCGCGTCATGTACCGGTCGGCCTCCTCGAGCAGCTCGATCTCGGCCGGATCGTCGATTCGGCTGGGCGCGCTGCGAGAGGCGCCCCACGACCGGCTTGACGAAGAACGGCGGCCCGAACGGCGGGCCGCCCGTCGAGGAGCGCGAAACGAGGCGTCGCAGCCGGGACGGTGGCGCGCTGCAGCGCCCTGGCAGTCGGCTTGAACTGGCACGCGGTCATCGCGCGCGGGCTCGGGCCGGGCAAGCCGCGCCGCTCGGCGATCAGCGCGGCGATGAGGGCGGAGCGGTCCTTCGTCCCCACGACGCCGTCGGCCGGAATCGCGTCGCACTCCTCGATGAAGGACTTCGGGTCGAAATCGTCGATCGCGTCGAGGTCGGCGCCGGCACAGTGGATGCGATAGCGCTGCGCGAGCCCCGCCGACCGGATGGCTCTCAGGTCCCGCTCCTGCGGGCACACGAGGAGAATGTCCTTCATCAGCCGGTCCAGGCCTCCCCTAAATGCTACAGGGGCAAACGCCGGACTTTCTTGCGCGCCCTCGCTCCCGTGTTCCTAGCCTGCGGCCTCGTTGAAGACGCGGGTGTGGCTCGGGCGGATGAAGACGACGTGGCCCCGGTCGAGCCCCAGCCGCCTGGCCTCGTCGCGGGTCACCTGCGCCCACAGGCGCTCGCCCCCGTCGAGCGCCAGCTCCACCCGCACCTCGAAGCCGAGGTAGACGACGCGCTCGACTGCCGCCTGGGACGTCGAGCCGTTCGGCTCGAGCCGCAGCTCGATGTCGTGCGGGCGGACGAATCCGTCGCCGAGACGGTTCACCGGCCCGACGAAGCTCATGACGAACTCGTTGGCCGGATGCTCGTAGAGGTCGCGCGGCTTGCCGATCTGCTCGATCCGGCCCTCGTTCATGAGCACGACGCGGTCGGAGACCTCCATGGCCTCCTCCTGGTCGTGCGTGACGAGCACGGTCGTGACGTGAACCTCGTCGTGCAGGCGCCGCAGCCACTCGCGCAGCTCCTTGCGAACGCGGGCGTCGAGGGCGCCGAAGGGCTCGTCGAGCAGCAGCACCCTCGGCTCGATCGCCAGCGCTCGCGCGAGCGCCATTCGCTGTCGCTGGCCGCCCGAGAGCTGGGAGGGGTAGCGCTCGGCGAGGCCGTCGAGCTGCACGAGGGACAGGAGCTCCAGCACGCGGCTGCGCACCTCGTCCTTCGGTCGCTTTCGGATCGTGAGGCCGAACGCGACGTTCTCGTACACGGTCATGTGCTTGAACGCCGCGTAGTGCTGGAAGACCATGCCGACGCCGCGCTTCTGCGGCGCGACGTTCGTGGCGTCCTCGCCGAGGATCTCCACTCGGCCCGCGTCGGCCTGCTCGAGCCCGGCGATCACGCGAAGGAGCGTCGACTTGCCGCTGCCGCTCGGGCCGAGCAGGGCCGTCAGCGACCCGCTCGGGATCGCGACCGAGACGCTGTCGAGCGCGACGAAGCTACCGAAGCGTTTCGTCACCTGCTGGACCGTGATCGCCACCCAGCCGCTCCTTTCTGCCCAACATGTTCATCGCCACGAGGGTGACGACCGCCAGGACGGCCAGCACGACCGCCGTAGTGTAGACGCCGGTCTGGTCGAAGGCGAGGTAGCGCTCGTCGATGTGGAGCGTCAGCGTCTCGGTGGCTCCGACGATGCGGCCGGAGACGACGGCAACGGCGCCGTACTCGCCGAGCGCCCGCGCGGTCGTCAGCACGACGCCGTAGGCGACGCCCCACCGGATCGCAGGCAGCGTGATGCGCCAGAACGTCGCCGTGCGGGATGCACCGAGCGTCCAGGCGGCCTCCTCCTGGTCGGTCCCGACCTCCCGCAGCACGGGGACGACCTCCCTGACGACGAAGGGGAGCGATACGAAGATCGTCGCGAGCACCATCCCCGGCATCGAGAAGATGACTGCGGACGCCGTTGTCGAGGAACCAGCCTCCCACCCAGCCGTTCTGCCCGTAGACCAGGATCAGCGACAGGCCGACGACGACCGGCGAGAGCGCGAGCGGCAGCCCGATCAGCGAGTTGAGGAGCCAGTTGCCGCGGCGTGGAGCCGCGACGGACGATGGCGAGGGCGCAGAGGATGCCGAAGACCGTGTTCGCCGGCACGGCGATCGCGACGATGATCAGCGTCACCTCGAAGGGCGTGGAGGAACGCAGGGCTCGTCAGTTCCTCCCAGACGGGGCTGAGACCGTCCTCGAACATGCGGTAGAAGACCATCCCGACCGGAATGGCCAGCAGGAGCAGCAGGTAGCCGAGCGCTGCGACCCGGAGGCCGTAGCGCCTCATCCCTCGTGCCTCCGCGTGCGGCGCTCGAGGAGGTCGGCGCCCACGAGGACGAGAAACGAGCACGCGAGCAGCACGACCGATACGGCCGCCGCCGCCTGCGGCGCGTCACCTTCGATCAGCTCGAAGATGTACCAGGAGGAGACCTCGGTCTCGAACGGGATGTTGCCCGAGATCAGGATCACCGCCCCGAACTCCCCGATCGCCCGCCCGAAGCCGAGCGCACAACCGGACAGGATGGCGGGCGTGAGATTCGGGAGGATGATCCGCCGGAACGTCGTGAACGAGCTCGAGCCGAGCGAGGTGGCGGCCTCCTCCATCTCCCGGTCGAGCTCGAGCAGGACCGGCTGGACGGCACGGACGACGAACGGCAGGGTCACGAAGAGCAGCGCGAGGGCGATCGCGATCTTCGTGAACGCGACGTTGACGCCGAACGGGCTCTGCGGGCCGTAGCAGGCGATCAGCGTCAGCCCGGCGACGATCGTCGGGAGGGCAAACGGGAGGTCGATGATCCCGTTGACGACGCTCTTGCCGCGAAACGAATCGCGCACCAGCACCCAGGCGATGAGCGTCCCGCTGACCGCGTTGATCGCAACGACGATCAGCGAGGCCGCGAACGTCAGCTTGAGCGCCGCCACGGCTTCGGGTCGGGTGATCTCCTCCCAGAAGCTGGCCCAGCCGTCCTCGAATGCCTTCGCCACGACGGCGGCGATCGGGATCAGGACGATGACGCTCAGGTAGACGGTCGAGACCCCGAGCGTGAGGGCCCCGGCGCGCGGCCTCCTCCGCGCCGGGGTCGGCAGGGGCTCAGCGGCTGTCTGGCTGCTCATCGCTCGCGGCTAGTCGTCGGTCGGTACGCCGAGCTCCTGCTCGATGCCGGCCACGATGCCGTTCTCACGATCGAAGAACTTCGTGCGGACGTCCGGCCATCCTCCCAGGTCGGCGATCGTGAACAACGCCGAAGGCTGCGGGTAGTCGAACTCGGCCGCGACGTCCGGATCCACCGGCCGGTAGCCCTTCTCGCCGAAGACGCGCTGCGCGTCGGGCGACTGGACGAACTCGAGCCAGGCTGCGGTCGCCGGCGATGCGTCGACCGTCACGGCGGCGGGGTTCTCGATGAGGATCGTCTGGTCGGGGACGACGTACTCGATCGGCTGATCGGCGTTCTGCGCGAAGATCGCCTCGTTCTCGTAGGCGAGCAGGACGTCGCCCTTGCCGGCCAGGAACGTCTGCAGAGCCTCGCGGGCGCTCTTGTCCTGCACCGGCGTGTTCGCCAGGAGCTGACGCAGGTACTCGACCGCCTCGTCTTCCGTCTTGCCCTGCTCGAGCTGGGCGCCGTAGGCGGCCATGAGGTTCCACTGGGCGCCGCCCGAGGTGAACGGGTTCGGCGTGATCACCTCGAGGTCGCCGGAGACGAGGTCGTCCCAGGTCTGGACGTTCTTCGGATTCCCCGCGCGGACGACGAAGACGACGACCGAGTTCGAGACCATCCCGTTGTACTTCTCGGTCTGGCTCCAGTCGGGCGCCACGAGGCCCGCGTCGACGAGCCGCGTCACGTCCGGCTCGAGCGAGAACGCGACGTAGTCGGCGGGCAGACCCGGCCTCGACGGCCCTGCTCTGCTCGCCGGAGGCCGCGTACGACTGCTCGAACTCGACGCCCGCGCCCGCGGCCGTGTCCTGGAAGGCCGGGATCAGCTCCTCGTAGACCTCACGGGGCGTCGAGTACGCCACGAGGCTGACCGTTCCGCCGTCCGAGCTCGACTCGCCGGCCGAGGGCTCTCCGGGATTCGCCGCTTCCGAGTCCGATGCTCCACCGCAGCCCGCCGCGAGCGTTGCGGTCAGAGCGATGAGAGCGAGCACTGGAACGAGTCGGAGCAAGACACGGCGCATCGGCTTTCCTCTCCTTTGTCGTCGGCGGTCTTCGTCTCGAGCGCTTGCGAAGCTCTTGATATTATCGACAAAACTTGTAAGCTTTATAGGCTAAATCGACCTCGGGCACCTTAGTCGACGGGGAACTCGTGCGTCAAGGGCGAAGGTGTCCGTCAAGCGCGAACAGACGCTTGCGTCATCGAAGGAGGCCGCGATGTGGATCTCGCGTCGAACGGACTACGCGACCCGGGCGTTGCTCGCTCTGAGCCTTGCCGACGGCGGGCCGCTCAAGATCGACGAGATCGCAGAGCGCACGGCCGTTCCGGCCTCCGTGCTCGAGCAGGTCCTCCCCATCATGCGAAACGCGGGGCTCGTGCGGTCGGAGCGCGGGCCGGCCGGCGGCTACCGCCTGAACCACAGGCCCGAGGAGATCACCCTCGAACGGGTCGTACGCCTCTTCCAGGGCCAGCTCGCGCCGATCGGCTGCGCGACGCGCCACGAGCCCGAGCCGTGTCCGATGACAGTCGGCTGCACCCTGCGCGCCGTCTGGCAAGACGTGCGAGACGCAACCATTGCGATCCTCGAGAGCGTCACCTTCGCCGACCTGGCCGCGCGTGCCGGCGGCCCGTGGGTGGATCCGCGTCAGCTCCAGACGGCCGGGCAGCGCGGCGCCTGACGCGGCGCCTGCTCCGACATCTCGTCACGGAGCCGCGGCAGCAGCGCTCTACACTCGCCTCGTGATCGAGGCACGCACGGACGTCGTCGGCAGCCTGCTGCGGCCGCCGGAGCTCCTCGAGGCACAACGACGGCACTCGGCCCGCGAGCTCTCCGACGACGAGCTTCGGACCGCGGAGGACCGCGCGGTCGACTGGGCCTTGCGACTGCAGGAGGACGCCGGGCTCGACGTCGTCACGGACGGCGAGATGCGCAGGCTCTCGTTCCAGAGCCAGCTGCCCGCCGCGGTCGAGGGTTTCGGCGACTGGGATCTCGACGCGTTTCTCTGGGGCCGATGGCACTCCGAGGAGCTCGGCGATCAGGCGCTCGAGCGTCCGCCGATCGGCGTCGTCTCCAGGCTGCGGCGGCGCCGGTTCCTGTCCGCCGGGGAGCTCGCGTACGCGCGCGACCGGACCGACCGCGTTCTCAAGGTCACCCTGCCGAGCCCGAGCCTCTTTGCGAACTTCTGGGACCCGGATCGCTCTCGCCGCGCCTACGGGACGCTCGAGGATTTCCTGGCCGACGTGGCCGAGCTCCTCCGCGAGGAGGTCGACGAGCTCGTCCGGCTCGGCGCGACCTACATCCAGCTCGACGCGCCGCACTACCCGCTGCTGGTCGACCCCTCGTGGCGCGAGTTCTACGAGAGCCGAGGCTGGCCGGCCGAGCGCTGGCTCGAGCTCGGCGTGGAGCTCGACAACCGCGTGATGGGCAACCACCCCGGCGTGACGTTCGGCTTTCACCTCTGCCGCGGCAACCAGGCAAGCCGGTGGCTCGTCGCCGGCGGCTACGACTGGCTCGCAGCGCGCCTGTTTCCGAGGATTCACGCGCAGCGGCTGCTGCTCGAGTACGACGACGAGCGCTCGGGCGGCTTCGAGCCGCTCGCGCACGTCCCGGAGGACAAGCTCGTCGTGCTCGGGCTCGTCACGACGAAGACGCCGAGGCGCGAGACGGTCGAGGAGCTGGCGGCGCGCATCCGCGAGGCCTCGGCCTACGTGCCGCTCGAGCGGCTCGCACTCTCGCCCCAGTGCGGGTTCGCGACGTCCGTGATCGGCAATGCGCTGACGGTCGAGGACGAGCGCGCGAAGCTCGCGACGATCGTCCGGACGGCACGGGCCGTGTGGACCTGACACCATGGAAGTCGTGACGCCGGAGCTCGAGTCCGTGGCCGCCTCCGATCACGACTTCTCTCCGGAGGAATGCGTCAGCCGCGCCAGCGAGGCGGCGAAGCTCGTCGACCCGGCTGCGCTCGCCGACGAAAGCTCCCGCCAGCGCCTCTTCGAGCTGCTGTGGCGCAACGACCACTCGGAGGCCTGGCTCGTGTCCTGGAGCGAGCCGCGCGACACCGGCTACCACGACCACGACGGCTCGTGCGGAGCCGTCGCCGTCCTCGAGGGCCGGATCACCGAGGAGCCTCTCGTCGTCGGCGGGCCGCCTCAGGTCAACGAATACAACGCCGGCGACGTCCTCTCGTTCACCGGGAGCCACATCCACCGGATGCACCACGACCCCAACGCGGTCACGATCCACCTCTACTCCCCGCCGATCAACCGGATCGGCTCGTACGACGTGGTCGACGGCGTGCTCCGCCGCACCCCGGGGTCGCCGGACGAGGAGAGCCCCACCTCGCCCGGGCTCGACGAGCAAGCCGGCTGAGAAGCGCGGCTGCCGCGCGACGGCCGCTCGTACACTCGTTGCGTGACCGTCGTCCTCACAGGCAGCGATCTCACGCTCGACGAGGTGGTCCGCGTCGCACGCGGCGGCGAGCCGGTCGAGCTCAACCCGGACGCGCTCGCTCGGATGCGCGAGACGCGCGCGATCGTCGAGCGCGCGGTCGCAAGCGAGGAGCCCGTCTACGGGCTCAACGTGGGCGTCGGGATGCGCAAGCGGTATCCGGTGCCGCCGGAGCAACTCGGGGCGTTCAACCGCGCCCTCGTGCTCAATCACCGCACGGGCCAGGGCCCGCCGGCGCCCGACGAAGTGGTGCGCGCGATGGCGCTGCGTCTCGCGAACGGCTTCGCCAAGGGCACCGTCGGAGTCCGGCCGCTGCTGGCCGAGCGGCTCGTGGAGGCGCTCAACGAGCAGCGCGGGCTGAAGGTTCGCTCGCTCGGCTCGATCGGGCAGGCCGATCTGCCGCAGACCGCCGACCTCGCCCACGCGCTGTTCGGAGAGCTGCCGCTGGAAGCGAAGGACGGGATCGGGCTGCTGAACAGCGGCTCGTACTCGACGGCGCTCGCGGCGCTCGCCGTCGCGGATGCCGTCCGGCTCGCCGACTCCCTGGACGTCGCCGCGGCGCTCGATCTCGAGGCCTTCGCGGCCAACCTGACGATTCTGCACCCCGCGGTCGGCGAGACACGCCCGTACGCCGGCCTCGTCTCGTCGCTGGCCCGCTTCCGCTCCTTGCTCGCCGGTAGCTACCTCTGGGAGCCGGGCGCGGCGCGAAACCTGCAGGACCCGCTCACGTTCCGCAACGTCGTCCAGCTGCACGGCGCCCTGCGCGACGTGCTCGAGTTCGCGCTGCGCCAGGTTGCGGTCGAGCTCAACGCCTCGCAGGACAACCCGCTGGCCGTCGAGGAGGAGGGCCGCTTCATCTCTGTCGCCAACTTCGACGTGCTGCCGCTCGCGGCGGCCCTCGACTTCCTCCGGATCGCTTTCGCACCGGTGCTGACGAGCGCCTGCGAGCGGTCCGTCAAGCTTCTCCAGGCCCACCTGACCGGGCTGCCGCCCGGGCTGGCGGTCCGCGACGGCCTCCCCGAGGACTCGCTGTCGGAGTTCGGCGTCCCCGCCCAGGCACTCGCGGCCGAGGCCCGGCTGCTCGCCCAGCCGGTGTCCTTCGAGCTCGTCTCGACGACGCACGCCGAGGGCATCGAGGACCGGATGACGCTGGCGCCTCTCTCGGCCCGCCGCCTCGCGGAGATGGTGTCACTCGGCGAGCGCCTGCTTGCGATCGAGCTCGTGATCGCGGCCCAGGCGGTCGATCTGCGGGGAGAACGTCCGCTGGGAGCGGGTACCGGGCCCGCCTACGAGCGCGTACGTGCGGTCGTGCCGTTCTGCGGGGAGGGCGACCCGGTCCCGGACGACCTCGAGCCGCTCGTCGAGCTTGTCCGCGCCGGGGCGTTTGGCTGACGAGCGGGTAAAGGTTGCCGGCAGTTCCAGCGTCGTACTAGGCATGGACACCTCCGCGGAGGCCGCCGAGGCCCGAGTCCTGGCCGGGGAGACCAGAGGCCGAGCCTCGCCGGCGCGGTGCGTCGGTCGGCCAGATCGAGGCCGCCTACCGAGCTCACGGAGCGCGCTTCCGCGGGCTCGCCTCGGCGGTCGCCGGTCGCGAAGCGGCGGGCGACGTGGTACAGGACGCATTCGCCCTCGCAGTTCGAAAGCGCGCCTCGTGGCGGCGCGAGGGCCCGCTCGAGGCGTGGCTCTGGCGACTCGTTCTGAGCTCGGCGACGGACGCCGAGCGGCGGCGAGCCCGCCGAGACCGCCTTTCGGCGAAGCTCCAGCGGCGCTTCGAGCGCGCCTCCTCCCCTCCCGCGTCCGTGGACGACGCGCTGCACGGGCCGCTGCGCCGGCTTCCCCGGCGGCAGCGTGATTGCGTGGTGCTTCGCTATTACGGCGACCTCTCGTACGGCGAGATCGCCGAAGTCATGGGGATCGAGGCCGGCACGGTCGGCGCGCTGCTCTCGAAGGCGCATGCCGCGCTCCGCGCCGAGTTGCAAAAGGAGGCTCGATGACGCCGATCTTCGACACCGAGACCGACGACTATCTGGAGCGGCTCGGCCAGACACTCTCGACCGGTGGCTGGAGCGACGTCCTGCGGCGCTCGCGGCGCCGGGAGCGCCGTACGCGGCTCCTCCGGACAGCGGTCGTGGTCGGCGGCGCCGCGGCGGCAGCCGCGGGTGTCGTCGGCGGCCTCAGCGTGGTCGGTGAGTTGGGCGGCCCGTCGATCGTCGAGAAGGCGCAGGCTGTCGTGCTCGAGGGCCTCGACCCGGCCGAAGGGACGGTCGACCATCTGCTCGTCGCGTACTACGGCAATCCGGTGATCCTTCCGGAGGGCAACTCCGACGTGACGACGTGGGACACCGTTCGTCTCCGCGACTCGCAGCGCCCCTTCATCGTCTACGAGACCTGGGTCGCCCCCAACGGCTCATGGTGTCGCACAACCGTGGAGGGCACTCCCGCGGATTCGGTCGCACCGACGAGGCTGACCCAGTGCCGCACGTCGGAAGGGCTCATCGAGCTCTACCTGCCGTCGAAAAACGAGATCCTGCGAGCTCGACCAAGCCCGCCCGCGGACACTGAGCCCGAGGCCGCTGTGCCGGGCACTTCTGACACGAAGGTCTACTACCTGATCGACGACGGCACGATCGTGATCGAGCGCGGCGGCCACCCGATGACGCCGGACGAGCTCGACGCTCTCTCGGATGACGACCTGGTCGCGATCAAGCAGGCGGCGTCGAAGGTCGCTGCCGCCGCGGCGGCCGAGCTGCCCGACCCGGGCCCGGCGCCCGACTGGCTGACCGAGGACATCGTCGCAGCCTTCCGGAGAGACGCGGTCCGCGACGCCGGGACCCTGGTCTTCGAGGGGCACGAGTACACGCTGCTCCTGACCGAGGACCCTGAAGGAGTGACGGGAAGCAACGCGGTTCTCGTCGACCCGTCGACGGGTGAAGGGGTGGCATGGATCCCCGACCCGCGGGCCTTCGGCGTCCCGACGATCGTGGTGCGGACCAGCGAGACCCTCCCGGACGACGCGGACAGCCGCCGGCAGCTCTCGTTGACCGAGCTCCATCCCGATGCCGTCGTGCGGGATGTCTCCCCGGCCGAGCTCGCCGCGGCAAGAGAGGAGCAGTACCCGAACGGCTAAGGGGGGCCAAGGCGCTCCCCGTAGAACGCCGCGGCGTTCTCGTGCATGACCTTGTCGCGCCAGCTCTCGGGCAGCCGCCGGAGCATGAAGGCCGGGTCATCGGAGTCCCAGTGCGGATAGTCGGTGGCGAAGCAGAGGTTGTCGGGAGCCCCTGTGGCCTCGAGCATCTCGAACAGCAGGTCGTCCTTGCCGTCGGTGTGCTCGAGCGGCTGCGTCGTGAAGCGGATGTGCTCACGGACGACCTCGCTCGGCTTGCGGGTCAGCCAGGGTGTGTCGGCGCGTAGCCCGCGCCAGTTGCCGTCGAGCCGCCAGAGGATCCCCGGCAGCCAGGCCAGGCCGCCCTCGAGCAGCAGCACCCGAAGCTCCGGCAGGCGCTCGAAGACGCCGTTCACGACGAGCGAGACGAGGTGGGCCATGATGCTGCCGGCCGATCCGAGCGTGTGCCATTCGATGTAGTAGGTCGGCATGCCCGCGCCGCCCGGCGGCGCCGCCAGCCCCATGCCCTTCCCGCCCGAGTGGATCGCGACGGGAAGCCCGCACTCGACGGCCGCCTCGAAGATCGGCAGGTAGCGCGGCTCGCCGTACGGGCGCTCCGATCCGCCCACGAGCAGGACGTGGACGAAGCGCGGATCGCTTGCCGCCCGGCGGATCTCCTCCGCTGCCGCCGGTGGATCCTGCGCCGGGCAGACGATCCCCCCGCGCAGCCGGGGCTCCTCGTCGAGCCAGCGCTCGCGGATCCAGTCGTTATGGGCCCTCGCGAGCTCGGCGGCTCTGGACGGGCTCGCCATGAGCGACACGGTGACCGCCTCGTCGGCGTTCAGGATCCCGACGTCGACGCCGAGCCCGTCCAGGACGTCGCGGCGCACGTCCTCCACGCTCGCGCCGGGGATCCGCCCTGGTTCGGCGAGATCCTGCCGGTAGAACGAGTGCGGGTGTACCCACGGGTACCCGGGCAGGCCGAGCGGCTGCGCCTGGACCCGGAACCAGTCCCGCTGAGACGGGTCGACATATGAGAGAACGTCCTCCGGGTCGCTCCACTGGACGTGGACGTCGCAGTCGATCACGGCCTGATCCTAGATCCCACATGATTGGGGAGCGATGGCTGAGCTCCCGGCCGGCACGGTCACGTTCCTGTTCACGGACGTCGAGGGCTCGACCCGGCTGCTGCACGAGCTGGGGCCGGAGCCGTATGCGACTGCGCTCGCAGAGCACCGCCGCCTGCTGCGGGACGCGTTCAACGCCCACGACGGGGTCGAGGTGGACACGCAGGGCGATGCGTTCTTCGTCGCATTCGCCGACGCGCAGGCGGCAGCCGCCGCTGCCCTGGACGCCCAGGCCGCGGTCGCTTCAGGCCCGATCCGCGTCCGAATCGGGTTGCACACCGGTGAGCCGCTGCTCGTGGACGGTGCGTACGTCGGAATCGACGTGCACAAGGCCGCGCGAGTTTGCGCCGCCGGGCACGGCGGCCAGGTGCTCGTCTCGGAGGCGACCCGCAGCCTGCTGACGGACGTCGGTCTCAGGGCGCTGGGCCCGCACCGCCTCAAGGACCTGACCGAGCCGGAGCCCCTCTACCAGCTCGGAGACGGCGACTTCGCGCCGCTCAAGAGCCTCGGCGGGTCGAACCTGCCCGAGCAACCGACCGCCTTCCTCGGCAGGGAGCTCGAGCTGGCCGAGGTGCTACGCCTGCTCGAGCGAGGGGACGGGCGATTGCTGACGCTCACGGGCGCGGGCGGCTCCGGGAAGACCCGGCTGGCGCTCCAGGCGGCGGCGGAGGTCGTCGATGCGTACCCGTACGGCGTGTGGTGGGTCGGCCTTCAGGCGCTGCGCGACCCGCAGCTCGTCGTGCCGACCATCGCCTCGACGCTCGGCGCAAGGGGCGATCTGGCAGAGCACATCGCAGGCAACCGCACGCTGCTCGTGCTCGACAACCTCGAGCAGTTGCTGGAGGCGGCTCCGGCCGTGGCCGATCTGCTTGCGGCGTGCGCGAATCTCCGCGTGCTCGTCACGAGCCGGGAGCGGCTGCGGGTCAGAGGGCGAGCGGAGTACGCGTCCCGCCGTTCGTGCCGGAGGAAGCGGTCGGCTTCTTCCTGGCCCGCGCCCGTGAGGTGCGGCCGGCGATTCAGCCGGGCGAGCCGGTAGCGGAGATCTGCCGGCGGGTCGACCACCTGCCGCTTGCGCTGGAGCTCGCGGCCGCGCGACTGAGGGTGCTCTCACCCGACCAGCTGCTCGAGCGGCTCGGGGAGCGGCTGCCGCTCCTGACGCGGGGGGACACGCGACGCGCCGGAGCGCCACCGCACCCTGCGGGCGACGATCGCGTGGAGCCACGATCTCCTCGACGTCGACGGAGCAGCAGCTGTTCTCGCAGCTTGCCGTCTTCGCCGGAGGCTGGACGCTTGCGGCCGCAGAGAAGGTCGCGGGGGCCGACCTGGACACGCTGCAGTCGCTCGTCGACAAGAGCCTGATCCGTTTCGACGGCGGGCGCTATTCGATGCTCGAGACGATCCGCGAGTACGCCGGGGAACAGCTCGGCGAGTCCGGCGAGCGAGCGGACGCCGAGCGCCGTCACGCAGAGTTCTACCTCGAGCTCGCCGAGTCGTCCGGGCTGGCGCTGGAGGCCGAAGTCCCGGAGCGCTACGACCTCATCGTCCCCGAGCGAGACAACATCGGCGCCGCACTCGACTGGGCGCTCGAGCAGGATCCGGAGCTGGGCCTGCGGCTCGCCGTCGGTATCGAGCACTACTGGATGGGCCAGGGCGCCTCGAGGCGGCGACGCAGGCTGCAGGCCTTGCTGCCCGGTCCGGCGATCTGCCCGGCGACCTGAGGCTGCCGCGCTCCGGACGCTGGGCGGGGCGACGTTCATCGTCGGGCGGTTCGAGGAGGGCAACCGCCTGCACGAGCAGAGCCTCGCCGAGTACCGACGGCTGGGCGACACACGCGGCATCGCCATCAGCCTGGAGCGGCTTGCCCGGTGGGAGCTCGCGCAGGGCCACCTCGAGCGAGCCCGCTCGCTCTGTGAGGAGAGCCGAGCCGCGTTCCAGCGGGCGCAGTACAGGAAAGGCGAAGGTATTACCCTCGACCTGCTCGGCGAGATCGTGTTCGCCGAGGGAGACTACGAACGGGCCTTCGAGCTCCTCGAGCGCAGCGCCGCCGTCTGCGAAGAGACGGGCTTCAGCTGGTTTCAGGGAGTGGCACTGGTGGGCCTCGCCGAGCGCAATCAGGAGATCGGCCGCCACGGGACGCGGCGCGGATGGGCGCGCGAGGCGCTCGTCGTCGTCAGCCGGATCGGTGACCGTCAGGCGACCGTCTACTCGCTCGCGATTCTCGCGCGTGCCGCTGCCGAACAAGGCGACCAGCGGCGCGCAGGGCGGCTATGGGGCGCCCTGGAGCGGGAAGCAGAGCGCGGTCCGATCGGGCAGTGGGAAGCGCGAAGGGGAGCGCGACGCAGTACGCTGCCGCAGTCCTGGCACGGACGGGGGCCGAGTTCGAGCGGGCGCGACAGGAGGGACGGCGGCTCGTCGCTCGACGCGGCGGTGGAGCTGGCGCTCGCGAGCCTCCTGACGCGCGGCGATAGGTTGCACGCATGAAGGTCGTCGTCATCGGCGCCGGCGTCGTCGGCATGTGCTGCGCCTTCGAGCTTCAGCGTGCCGGGGCCGAGGTCATGCGTCGCTCGAACGGGCCGAGGTCGGGCAAGGCGTGTCGCGCGGCAACACCGGCTGGGTCTGCCCGAGCTTCACGTATCCGCTTCCCGCGCCCGGGATCATCGGCGAGGGTCTCCGCGCGCTCGCCGCACGGCGGCGGCCCGCTCGTCATCCATCCGAGCCTCGACCCAACGTTCGTGCGCTGGCTCTGGCGCTTCCGTCAGAGCTGCTCGCGGTCGCGCTGGGAACGCGGCGTGAAGGCGCTCCTGGCGCTGAACGAGCGCACGCTCGAGCTCTTCGACGACTACGCGGAGGCCGGCGTCGAGTTCGAGATGCACCGGACCGGGCTGCTGCTCGTCGCGCGAACTCCCGAGGGCCTCGAGTCCTACAAGGCGGTCTTCCGGGAGCTGAAGACGCGTCGGCTTCCGCGGCGAGACCACGGAGCTCGGCCCCGGCGCGGCGGCCGAGCTGGAGCCGGCGCTGGACCGGAGCGGCGCTCGCGGGCGGCGTCCACGCCCGCGTCGACCGCTACGTCCGGCCCGAGACGCTGACGGCCGGGCTCGCGGCCTACCTCACGGCACGCGGAGTCGAGATCCGGCAAGGGGCTGAGGTCAGCGGCATCGCAAACGGCTCCGGAGGTCTCGTCGTCGAGACCACGGCTGGGATCGATTCCCGCCGACCGCGTCGTCGTCGCCGCCGGACCCTCCTCCCCGCCGCTGCTCGCCCGCCTCGGCATCCGCATGCCGATGGTCGGCGCGCGAGGCTACAGCGTCACGATCGCCGGCGGCGAGACGCGGCCGCGGCACGCGCTGTACCTCGCGGAGGCGAAGGTCGGCATCAGCTCCTACCTCGACGCGGTTCGTATCGCGGGCGTGTTCGAGCTGGGCCGGGAGGACGCGACCGTCGACCGGCAGCGGCTCGGGCGAATGGTCGCGACCGTCGAGCCGTACTTCGACCGCTGGCGGCCGGGGAGCGAGCCCGCCGAGCTCGAGTGGGCCGGCCTGCGGCCGATGACGGCGGACGGGTTGCCTCTCATCGGCCCTGCCCCCGCGCTCCCGGGCGTGTTCGTCGCCACCGGCCACGGGATGCTCGGAGTGACGCTGGCGCCGGCGACGGCGGCGGCGTTGACGCCCCTGGTCCTGGAAGGCCGGCAGTTGCCCGAACTGGCGCCGTTCCTGCCGGCTCGGGCCGCCTGACCGGCGGCCCGGTAGGCAAACTTCGCACACGATCGGGCGTCTCATCCTGGGAAGCGTGTGCGGCACGGAGCCAACAGCTTTACGATCCCCGCGACATCCGCTATAAGCGAGCGTTCGCGTGGTTACCGAGCCGGGGGATTCGCTGAGCCGGGAAGGAGAAGGCAGCATGGATGAAAAGCAGCGTCGACTCGACGAGATTCGACGAGAACGCAGCGAGCTCGAGAACCACGTCATCGACTCGTACGCAGCCGGCAAGATCAGCCGCCGCGAGTTCGTGCGGCGGGGGACGGTCATCGGCATGTCGATTCCGCTGCTCGGATTCCTGGCCAGCGCCTGCGGCGGGGACGACGGGGGCGAGGCGGCACCGCCGGCCGAGCCGACCCCGGCCGAGTCGGCACCTCCGCCCGCCGAGACCGGGACGCCTGCAGAACCGGCGGCGCCTCCCGCCCAGGCGGGCGGGGCGCTCCGCACCGGCATCATCGCCCCGGCGATCGAGCTCAACCCGCTCGTCGTCTACGACGAGGGCGGGCTCGCCGTGCTCGGCCAGTCCGGCGAGTACCTGATCTGGACGAACGAGGCGCTCGAGCTCGAGCCGCGGCTCGCAGAGAGCTGGGAGCCGAACGCCGACGGCTCCGTGTGGACGTTCAAGATCCGCCAGGGAGTCACCTTCCACGACGGGAAGCCGCTCACGGCCAAGGATGTCGCCTACACCCTCAACCTCCATGCGGATCCCGACAACAAGTGGCAACGCTCTCTCGGCGTTCGGGGATCCAGGCGGGCTCTCGGCCGGCGGCGCCGACGGCCGTCGACGACGCCACGGTCGAGGTCACGCTCAACGGCCCGAACGGCAGCTTCCCCTACCTCGTCTCGGCGGACAACTACAACCTCATCATCCTTCCCGACGGCTTCGACCCGGCAACGTGGGAGCAGAGCTTCATCGGGACGGGCCCGTGGGTTCTCGACACGTTCACGCCCCAGCAGGGAGTCACGTACACGAAGAACCCGAACTACTGGGACACGACCCGCCAGCCGATCGCGGACACGAGCGAGCTCAAGTTCTATGCCGAGGACCAGGCGCGGATCCTCGCGATCCAGGGCGGCGAGGTCGACATCCTGAGCCAGTTCCAGGTCGTCGCCGGCGGGGAGGCGCTCCTCAACGACCCGAACATCGTCGTGACCGAGGTGAAGGCGGCTCAGCACCGGCAGATCCACATGCGTGCCGACCAGGAGCCGTTCAAGGACAAGCGGGTCCGCCAGGCCATGGCGCTCCTGCTCGACCGGCCGGCGATCATCGAGGGGTTCTTCCAGGGCAAGGCCGACCTCGGGAACGACCATCCCGTTCGCTCCCGTGTATCCGTTCAGCGACCTGACCGTGCCCCAGCGCGAGGTGAACGTGGAGCAGGCGAAGCAGCTGCTCGCCGACGCCGGCAAGGACGGCGGCTTCGAGGTCGAGCTGTCGACCTGGGACAACTACGAGATCCCGCAGCTCGCACAGCTCCTCCAGAGCGCCGCGCAAGGAGGTCGGGCATCACCATCACGCTGAACGTCACCGACGCCGGCACGTACTACAGCGACTTCTGGCTCAACTCACCGCTCGGGATCACCGACTACGGCCATCGCGGCGTGCCGACGGTGTTCCTCACGGCCGCGCTCGGCTCGACCGGCACGTGGAACGCGGCCCACTTCACGAACGCGACGCTGGACCAGGAGATCGCCGACTTCGTCGGCGCGCTCGACATCGACTCGCAGAAGGCTGCGGCCAAGGCGATCGAGGAGCTCCTCCTCGACGAGACGCCCGTGATCTTCCCGTACTTCTACTGCCACCTCTCGGCCGACGACAGCCAACGTCAGCGGGATCCTGCCGACCGGAATGGGCCACATCGACCTGACGAAGACGGGCTTCACGGCCTGAGACCGGCGACGCGGAGACCGGCGGCGCCGGCTCCGGTCTCCTCGTCGCGGAGCGTCCGTGGCACGGTTCCTCCTCAGACGACTCGGGCTCGCACTCATCACGCTCGTCCTGCTGAGCGTGATCATCTTCGTCGCCGCCCAGCTGCTCCCCGGCGACGTCGGCCGCGCGATCCTCGGCCCCTTCGCCGACCAGCAGGCCGTCGACCAGCTCAACGAGGAGCTCGGTACGGACCGGTCGGTCTTCGTCCAGTACGGCGACTGGATCGGCGGCGTGTTCCAGGGCGATCTCGGCGACTCCTACGCGTTCCGGCGACCCGTCGGCGACCTGCTCTGGCCGGCGCTCGAGAACTCGGCGAAGCTCGCGCTGCTCGCGTTCGTGATCGTCGTGCCGATCGGGATCCTGGGTGGCGTCGCCGCGGCGCTGAAAGAGGGGCGCCTTCGTGACCGCGTGATCTCGGTGGGCGGTCTGTCCGCGACCGCCATCCCGGAGTTCGTCTGGGCCGTGCTCGTGATCATGATCTTCGGCCTCTGGCTCGACGTCCTGCCCGTGACGGCCCAGGCGCCGAGGGACGCCGGCTTCTTCACCCAGATCAAGTATCTGCTGCTGCCCGCGCTCTGCCTCGTCTTCGTGCTGTTCGGCTACATCGCCCGCATGGCGCGGGCCGGCACGATCGAGTCGCTCGACGCCGACTACACGCGCACCGCGTTCCTCAAGGGACTTCAGCGCGCGAACGGTCATCCGCCGGCACGTGCTGCGCAACTCGCTCCTGCCGACGATCGCGGTCGTCGCGACGCAGGTCGGCTACCTCTTCGGCGGGCTGGTCGCGATCGAGCTCATCTTCAACTACAACGGCATCGGGCAGCTGATCTACCGCGCGGCGCAGCAGCAGGACTACCCGCTGCTGTTGAGCGCCACGCTCGTCGTGGGTGTCGTGTACCTCCTGGCGACGCTCCTCGCCGACGTCCTCTACTCGGTGCTGAACCCCCGTATCCGCCTGGCCGGCTCCGAGTCATGAGCACGCCCGAAGAGCGGCTCGTGCTCGCCGAGCATCCCGCTCCCGACGCTCCGAGGCACGAGCACGACGAGGCCGGCGTCGCACGGCGAGAGCGACTGCGAGCGCTCGTGCGCTCGAAGGGGTTCGTCGACGGGCGCGTTCATCTTCGGCGTCTTCGTCGATCTGCGCGATCTTCGGCGAGCTGATCGCGCCGTACGACCCGCTCGGCTCGCCGGCGGACCTCCTCAACAAGCTGGAGGCCCCGTCGGCGTCTCACCTCTTCGGCACGGATCAGCTCGGCCGCGACGTCTTCTCGCGCGTCATCGTCGGAGCCCGCGACATCATGGCGGTCGCGCGTGGCGGCGACGCTGCTCGGGACCATGCTCGGCGCGGCGCTCGGGCTGATCACCGGCTACTTCAGAGGGCTCGTGGACGACGTGATCATGCGGATCGTCGATGCCTTCCTCGCGATCCCGCTCGTCATTCTCGGCACCGTCTCCCTCGTCGCGCTCGGCCCCTCGAAAGGCACTCTGATCATCGTCATCGGGATCGTCTTCGCCCCGATCATCGCCCGAACGGTGCGGGCCGCGGTGCTCTCCGAGCGGGAGCTCGAGTACGTCCAGGCCGCAAGGCTCCGCAACGAGCACGCCCCCTACATCATGTTCGCGGAGATCCTCCCGAACGTCGCGCGCTCCGATCGTCGTCGAGTTCACCGTGCGGCTCGGCTACGCGATCTTCGCGGTCGCGACGCTCACGTTTCTCGGCTTCGGCGTCCAGCCGCCCTCACCCGGACTGGGGCCTCCAGATCAAGGAGAACTACATCATCATCAACGGCGGCTACTGGTGGCCGACGCTCTTCCCCGCCCTGGCGATCGGGCTCCTCGTGATCAGCATCAACCTCATGACCGACGGCATCAACAGGGTCTTCGCGCGATGAGCACCGCGTCCCCGACGATGCTCGGCCGGGATCCGGCCACCGCACCGGCGCTCGAGCTCGACGATCTCCACGTCGGCTACACGGTGCGCGGCATCGACCGCCCCGTGCTGCGCGGCGTCTCGCTCGACGATCGACCGCGGCGAGGCCTACGGCCTCGTCGGCGAGTCAGGCTGCGGAAAGACCACCGCAGCCTTCGCGATCATGCGCTACCTGGCCCGCAACGGCCGGGTAGTGGGCGGATCGATCCGACTCGGCGGCGAGGACCTGCTCGCCATGGGCGACGCCGATGTCCGCCGGCTCCGGGCGACGACGGTCTCGATGGTCTACCAGAACCCCGCCACGGCCCTGAATCCGTCGCTTCGCGTGGGCGCCCAGCTGGCGGAGGTCCTCACGCTTGCGGGCGCCGGGAAGGCAGAGGCGCACGAGCGGGCGCGCGAGATGCTCGCGAAGGTGCAGATCGCGGACCCGGACCGGGTCCTGCGCCGCTACCCGCACCAGCTGTCGGGCGGGATGCAGCAGCGCGCGGTGATCGCGATGGCGCTCGCCAAGGACCCGACCCTGCTCGATCCTCGACGAGCCCACGACGGGCCTGGACGCGACGGTCGAGGCCGAGGTGCTCGACCTCGTCACGGCGCTGCGCGCCGAGTTCGACACGAGCGTCCTCTTCATCAGCCACAACCTCGCCGATCATCCGCAAGATGTGCGAGCGGGTCGGCGTCCTCTACGCCGGACGGCTCGTGGAGGAGGGCGCCGCCGAGACGATCCTCGCCGACCCGCGGCATCCGTACACCGTCGGGCTCCTGCGTTGCATTCCGCGCGGCGGGCTGCGGAAGGACCGCGATCGCCTCGACACGATCCCCGGCTACCTGCCCCAGCTCGGCGCGGAGCTGCCCGGCTGCGTCTTCGCCGACCGCTGCCCGATCGCCCAGGAGATCTGCCGCACGGACGAGCCCGACTTCCATGCGCTCGGCGGGCGCCACTTCAGCCGCTGCCACTTCCACGACCGCGCTGCGGAGATCCCGCGGGTGGCCCCACCGCCGCCCGGGGCCCGGGCGAACGCCGGCGGCACGGAGACCATCGTCCGGCTCGAGGGCGCGAGCAAGACATTCCGCCAGGAGGGTCACGACGTGCCTGCGCTCGTCGACATCGACGCTGGCGATCCGCCGCGGAGAGACGCTCGGGCTCGTCGGCGAGTCCGGCAGCGGGAAGACGACGCTCGCACGCGTTCTCCTCGGCCTCACCCCCCCGAACCCCGGCTCGCTCGTCGAGCTCGACGGCGACGCGCTCGAGCCTCGGCTCCTGAAGCGCAAGCCAGAGCAGGTGCGCGCGATCCAGATCGTGTTCCAGGACCCGGACTCGGCGCTCAACCGGCGTTTCTCGGTGCGGCGGATCATCGGACGTGCGCTGACGAAGCTCGTCGGCCTGACCGGAGCCGAGCGGGAGCGACGGCTCGGAGAGCTCGCGTCGGCGGTGCGGTTCGACTCGCGCCTCCTGAGCACGCGGCCGGCGCAGCTCTCCGGCGGCCTCAAGCAGCGCGTCGCGATCGCGCGCGCCTTCGCCGGTGAGCCAAGCGTCGTTGTCTGCGACGAGCCGACCTCCGCGCTCGACGTCTCGGTGCAGGCGGCGATCCTCAACCTCCTCGCCGATCTCCAGGCTGCCGAGGGCGGCGTCACCTATCTCTTCATCTCGCACGACCTCGGCGTCGTCCGATACCTGTCCGATCGCATCGCGGTGCTCTATCTCGGGCGCCTCATGGAGCTGGGCCCGGCGGAAACGGTGTTCGAGCCGCCTCACCACCCCTACACGGAGGCGCTCCTGTCGGCCGTGCCCACGATCGAAGGCGAGGAGCGGCCCCGCATCAAGCTCGAAGGCGAGATCCCGAGCGCCGCCGACCCCCCGGCCGGCTGCGTGTTCCATACGCGCTGCCCGCGCAAGTGGGGGCCGATCTGCGAGACGGAGGATCCTCCGCTCGCCGAGGTCGAGCCCGGTCATCTGATGCGCTGTCACATCCCCGTGGACGAGCTCCGACGTCTGCAGACGTCGGCCGGCGAGAAGACGACTCCGTCAACGGGAACATGAGAATCACGAGCGTCGAGATCCGGCGCTACGCGTTCCCGCTCGATCCGCCCTTCCGCGCGGCCTGGGACCCCGTGCCGCGCGAGCGGGTCGACGCGACGCTCGTCGGCGTTCACACCGACGAGGGCCTGAGCGGCTGGGCCAGCGGCGACGCCGTGCCCGATGCAGAGCTGCTCGGGCGGCTCGTCACCGGGCTGGATCCGTTTCGAACCGAGGTGGTCCGGGAGCTCTGCGAGACCGTCGACTTCCACGGCGGCCGCCCCTGGACGCTCGAAGTCGCGGTCTGGGACCTCGTCGGCAAGGCGGCCGGGCAGCCGCTCTGGCGGCTCCTCGGTGGACGCTCCGAGCGACTGCTCGCCTACGCCTCGACGGGCGAGCTCGTCGAGCCGGACGTGCGCGCGCAGCGCGTCGCGGCGCTTCGGGATCAGGGCGTGAAGGCCGTCAAGCTCCGCTTCCACCTGGACGACTGGCGGCAGGACGTCGAGGTCGTCGAGGAGGTCCGGCGGAGGGTCGGACCGGAGCTCGAGCTGATGGTGGACGCCAACCAGGGCTGGCGGATGCCGGGCGACCGCGAGCCGCGCTGGGACGTGGCGACGGCCGCGCAGTGTGCCCGCGCCCTCGAGCCGCTCGGCATCTACTGGCTCGAGGAGCCGCTGCGGATCGACGACGTCGACGGTTACGCGGCGCTTCGCCGGCTGACACCGCTGCGACTGGCCGCGGGCGAGATGGTGCGAACGGCGGCGGAGGCGCGTGACCTGATCGTGCACGGCGGCATCGATGTGCTGCAGGCCGACGTGGTGCTCGCAGGTGGAATCGGCGGCTGTCGGCGGCTCGCGGCGCTCGCCGGTGTCCACGACCGCACCTGGTCGCCGCATACCTGGACGAACGGATTCGGGCTCCTCGCTAACCTCCACGTCGCGATGGCCGTGTCCACGTGTCCGTACATCGAGGTTCCGTTCGACCCCCCGGCCTGGACACCGGAGCGACGCGACTGGCTCCTCCCCGCCCCGCTCGAGATCGCGCCCGACGGCACGATCGCACCGCCGCCGGGGCCCGGCCTCGGAGTCGAGCCCGATTTCGACGCCCTCGAGGCGTACCGGGTCGCATGAGCACGCCGACGGCTGTCGAAGCGCGCGCCGCGATCCTCTACGAGGTTCGCACGCCGCTCCGCGTCGAGACCGTGACGGTCGAGCCGCCCCGAGCCCGCGAGGTGCTTGTTCGCATCGCCGCCACGGGCGTGTGCCACTCCGACGTCCACCTTGCCGACGGACACATCGGTGAGGATCGAGTCCCGATAATCCTCGGCCACGAGGGCGCCGGCGTCGTCGAGGCGGTCGGCGAGGGCGTGGACCACGTCGCGCCCGGCGACCGCGTCGCGCTCTGCTTCGTCCCCTCCTGCGGCATGTGCGACGCCTGCCGCGCGGGCAAGGGCAACCTCTGCAAGACGGCGGACGAGAGCTCGTTCAAGGACTGCCTGCTCGACGGGACGACCCGCATCCGGCTTGCCGACGGGGCGCCGCTGCGGCAGTTCCTCGCGGTCGGCTGCTTCGCCGAGCGCTGCGTCGTCGCCGCGGCGTCGGTCGTGCCCATCCCCGAGGAGATCTCGCTGCGCGACGCCGCGCTCGTCGGTTGCGCCGTGGTGACCGGCTTCGGTGCGGTGCGCAACGCCGCGAAGGTGCAGGCGGGCGAGAGCGCGTGCGTCGTCGGCTGCGGCGGAGTCGGGCTCCAGGTGATCGCCGCGCTCCGCATGGCGGGCGCGGATCCGATCGTCGCCGTCGACCTCTCCGCCGAGAAGCTCGAACGGGCCGTCGCCCGCGGCGCCACCCATACCGTGAACGCCGGCGACGAGCGGCCGGCCAGACAGGTACGTCGTCTCACCGACGGCGGCGCGGAGCACGCATTCGAGGTGGTCGGCCGGCAGGAGACGATCCGCCTCGCCTGGGACGCGCTGCGGCCCGGCGGCACGGCCGTCGTCGTCGGCCTTGCGGCACGTGGAGTGGAGGCGTCCGTCCCGGCCATCGACTTTCTGTCGGAGAAGTCCCTCCGCGGGACGTTCTACGGCTCCGGGTATCCCGCCCGGGAGATCGCCGACCTGGCCGGTCTCATCGCCGACGGTCGGCTCGAGGTCGCGTCGACGGTCTCGCACGTCACCGACCTCGACGGCATCGAGGAGGCGCTGGAGCGCCTCCGACGCGGTGAGGGCGCGCGCACGGTTGCCGTGCTCGACCCGGCGCTCGCCGGCGGCGAGCCCTGAGCTAGGCCGTGGCCGCCGCGGCGGCCTGGACGCGCTCGGCTCCGGGGCATACGGAATGCACCTGCGTGCGGAACTCCTGCGGCGCGACCACCAGCAGGCGCATCGGAGAGAGCGCGATCACGGCTGCGACGCGCGAGATGCTCGAGAAGAGGCCGATCTCGCCGAAGAAGTCGCCGGGGCCGAGCGTGGCGACTCGTTCGCCGTCCTTCACCACCTCGGCGGTTCCGTCGAGGATGACGAAGAACGCGCCCGCGCACTCACCCTGCTTCGTGACATGCGTGCCTGCAGGCACCTCGAGCTCGTCGGCGAGGCGGGCAACCCCGGGGCGCGATCGCTTCGGAAGCGCGTCGAAGAGCGGAACAGTGTTGAGGACGGCGGGAAACATGATGTGTATCTCCTGGCGTTGCCCAGCTATGCGGATGCTGCGGCGGTCGCGGCCGGGCTCGCCTGACCCCGGTGCCGCCGCGGGATGTACGGACAGGCGCCGCTGACGATGCATCCGGCCAGGAAGCGCGCGTCCTCGCCGACGCCGCCGATGAAGTGCGACTTGCGCTTGTGCTGGAAGCGGAGACCGAGCGCGTACAGCCCCGGTACCGGCGTCACGCCGCGCGTGTGGCGGATCTCGCCGTCCGCGTCGAACGCCTCCGGCACGTGGAGCCAGGGGTAGGACCGCCGGTAGCCGGTGGCCCAGAGAACCGTCGAGACGCCGCTCGCCTTCAGGTCGATCGTCCGGGGAGCCGCCGGCAGCGCGAGCGTCGGAACCGGGGTCACCGGCGTACGCTCCGCGAGCCCCGTCTCCTCCAGGTAGGAATCGATCCGGCCGAGGAGCCGGCGCATGCGCCGCTCGGCCTCGCTCAGCGTCCAGTCCAGATCGTCGGCAAAGAGGGCGTCCGAGCCCTGGAAGCCTGTCAGCCGACCGGCGATCGTCACGCCGGCGTCGTCGAGAACGCCGAGATCGATGTGCTCGCCGCCGTTGGCGCCGCTCAGCGGCAGGCTCGGCGCCCGCCTGGAAGCGTCCTCGTCGGCGACCTCGTCGATCGTGCGGTCGAGCTCGCCCAGCACCCCGAGCCAGTGCCAGATGTCGCGGCCGCGGTAGCGGCGCGGGACACGCGTGTGGTTGCCCACGGCGAGCACGACCTCCCGTCCCGCCTGCCTGAGCTCGAGCGCCAGCTGCTGGCCGCTGGGCCCGGCGCCGACGACCAGCACGCCGCCCGGGGGGAGCCCCTCGGGCACCCAGTAGCCGCTGCTGTGGATCTGCCGCAGGCCTGCCGGCACACCGGCGGCCAGGCCGGGGATGCGAGGGGAGCTGGGCGTCCCCGGTCGCGACCACGAGGTTCCTCGCTTGCCAGACGCCCCTGTCGGTCTCGACGCGGAAGCCGCTCCACGCCCGGTCGACCGAGAGGACGTTCCACCTCTTCGACGATCGGGGCGGCGAACGAGCGTGCATAGCGCTCGAGGTAGTCGACGAACGCGCGTCCGACCGAGAAAGCCGTCCCGGTCGGCATGTGCCGGAGAGCCGGGCAGGTTGTTGAGCCAGTTCGGGCTGAGCAGCGACAGCGACGCCCAGCGCTCGCTGCGCCAGCGCTCCCCGACCCTCCCACGCTCGAGCATGACGTGGTCGTGGCCTGCCCGTGTCAGGTAGCGGCTCAGCGGCAGCCCGGCCTGGCCGGCGCCGATGACGAGTGTCTGCGTCGTGCATCATCCTGCGTCAGCTCAGTGCCGGCTCGAGGCCCAGAGCCGACCTGTCCGACGAGGTCGTAGGCCCGGTTGGCGCCGAGCGGGTGCATGAAGGCGCCGGCGCGAACGTCGCGGTAGGCCCGCGCGAGCGGGCTGCCGTTCAGGTAGCCCGCGCCGCCCGAGAGGCCGAGCGCCCGGTCGACGACGCGGGTCGCGGCCTCGTTGATGAACGCCTTCGTCGCCTGGGCCTCCGTGAACAGGGCCGTGAGCTCCTCGCGCGTTCCGTCCGACGTCGGGTTGGCGGCGAAGTGCTCGTCGATGAGCGTCGCCGACCGGGCCAGAACCGCCTGGCAGGCGGCGAGCTCCATCGCGTTCTCGGCGGCGAGCATCCGTGTCCGCGCCGTCGTCGGTCTGCCCGCGCTTCGCGATCATCGCGGTGACGTGCTCGTGCGCGGACTCGGCGATGCCCAGCGACGCCGACGCGTGGAAGAGGCCCGACGGCGAGGTTCCGCTCCATGTAGGGCACCGGGTCGCCGACCGGGAAGCCGCCGCGCAGAGCAGCAGCGGGCAGCTCGACGTCCGTCGAACGTGACCGAGTTGCTGCCCGAGGCGCGCATGCCCATCGCGTCCCAGTCGTCGTGCACGGTGACGCCCGGCGCGTCGGTCGGGATCAGGGCGTAGCCGTAGCGCTCGCCGCCGTCCTCGTCGGGGAACGTGACGGCCGTGTAGAGGACGCTCGCCGCGGGCGACATCGTGCAGAAGATCTTGCGGCCGTTGATCCGCCAGCCCGACTCGGTGCGGGCCGCGACCGTCGCGGGCCGCGTGATGTCCTGGCCGGGCTCGCTGATCGCCGCGGCCATCACCATGCCGTCCCTTGCGACGCTCTCCATCGAGCGCGGCGAACGCCGCGGCACGCCGCTCGTTGCCCGCGGCGACCGCGATCTGCCAGCGGCGCACGATGTTCAGCACCGCGACGAGGTGCATGTTCACGCCGATCGCCACCGAGGCATCTCCGCGGGCGAGGCGGCTCGATGCGACGACCACGTCGTGGATCGTCGTGACGCCGAGCCCGCCGTGCTCCTCCGGGATCGGCGCCGCGAAGTAGCCGGCGCTCCTCAGAGCGCCGAAGTCCTCGAACGGGTAGCTGGCCTCGCGGTCGTGGCACGCCGCGCGCGTGGCGAAGTCGTCGGCGAGGGTCTCGGCCAGGGTGACGAGCCGGGCTCCCGGTCCGTCTTGGCTGTCAGCTCGAACTGCATCGCATGTTCTCCTTCCGGGCCCGAGGCGGCCGGACGAGCTCCGGCCGCCTCGGGGCGCGGGCTCAGCCCGTGATTGCCTCCACGGACACCGGCACGCCGTTCGTGACCATGTCGAAGACGGCCGAGCGGCGCTGGGCGCGCGCGACGACCTCCTGGAGCTTCTCCGGCGGCGCGTCGCCCTTCACCCGGAAGCGACACGCGGATCCGCTCGAAGCCGTTGCGGTACTCGTCGGACAGGCCGAGGGCGCCCTGCACGTCCATGTCGCCCTCGACCGTCGACTCGACCTCGGTCAGGTGCACGCCGCGGGCGGCGGCGACGTAGACGAGCGAGGTCGTCAGGCACGCCGCGAGGGCGTGCAGCAGGTACTCGGCGGGGTTCGGGCCCTCGTTGTGCGCCGATCAGGATCGGCGGCTCGCCTGCGTCGAGGACGAACGGCTCGTCGCGCGAGGCATCCTCGCCGCCGGCCGCGTAGAAGTCCTGGATCTCGACCGGTTGTGCGAGCCGCCCAGCCAGCGGTTCCGGACGCGGAACTGGAACTTCGCGAGCTCCGGCTGCGCCTTGACCGCGTCGAGCGTCCCGAACAGCTGCGCCGTGTCGACGCCGTTGCGGATCGTGTCGGGTGCTTCGGTTACCTGTGTCACTTCTCGAGCCTCCTTCGGTCTTTCGACCGCGTTCGGTGTGGTCGAGCTTCAGGAAACACGGGGTCGGTTGGCCTGCGGTTGCTGCCCGGTAAAAGGCCGGCAAAGGCGCGGGTCAGGCGGTGGTTGAGGCCGGCCGGAGTCAGGCGGCGCGTCCGCCTGCCTCGCCTGCCGCCAGATCCGGCGGAGATCACTTCGCTCGAGCGCCAGCGACGCGGCCATTCCGATCGGAATCGCCCAGAAGGCCGACGTGATCCCGGCGACGGCGAACGGCACTGCGGCCACGGCGAATGCGACGACGGCACCGGCCCGGAACTCACCCTCGAGCGCGCCCCGCATCGAGCCGCGAAAGACCGACCACGACGCCAGGCCCGCGATCACCGTGACGTAGCTCGCCGGCAGCGCGCCGAGCACGGTCGCGATCGTTCCACCGGCTACTGCGATGCCGACCGCGAAGGTTCCGGCGAGGAGGCTTGCCCAGTAGCGGCCCTGTCGCGGGCCGGCCTCGTGCCCGGCAACGATGGCGGTGCTGCCGAGGCCGATGCCGATCGGCGATCCGCCGAAGGCTGCGCTCACGAGCGAGAACCAGCCCGTTGCCACCGCGATCCGCCGTGCCGGCACGGGATAGCCCTCACCGCGAAGGAAGCCGATGCCCTGCAGGTTGCCGAGGCCGAAGGTGAGCAGCGCCAGGGGTAGACCAACGGCGACCGCGGTCGACAGCGAGAAGCTCGCCGACCCGAGAGCGGGATCCGGCGACACCCACCGGACCGCGTCGACGTCGATCCCCCTGAGGAGCACAGACTGCGACGGCGCCTGTGGCAGCCGCCACGGGCACAGGCGGCAGCCAGCGGCGATCGAGCCGGCGCACGGCCGCGTAACCGGCGATCGCCGAGCCGGCGACCACCGCGTCCGCGAACGTGGCCTCGGCGATGCCGAGCACCCACTCCAGCAACGTCCCGGCGAACATCCCGAGCACGATCGGCAGCGGCACGAAAGCCGCGATCCGCTCGCCCGCTCCCAGGAGCGCGAGGCCGAGGATCAGTGCGCCGGCCGCGAGGTTCGCGCCTATGAGCTCGCCGTAGCTGAGCTCGCCGGCGAGCGTTCCCAGGTAGATGACCGCGGGGACGCTCATGACGATCGGGATCGGCTGCCGGTGTCGCAGCGAGAGCCATATCGACCCGAGGCCGGCGGGGAGCCAACCGGCGAAGATCCAGCCGGCGGTCTCCTCGGGCGACAGCCCGAGCTTCGCGGCCACCGCGACCTGGATGGGAATCGGGGCGAACAGGTAGAGGGCGAGCGCCGTCAGGCCGGAGCCGACCGCCTGAGCGTTGAGGTCGCGCCGATCGGGTGGATCCGGCAGCTGAAGCCGGTGCCGGAGCCGGCGGCGAACGACACGAGCGCCGGTCGGGTCGGAGGATCGCATCCGTGAGCTCAGTCGGCGCGGGCGATCGCGAAGAACTCGAGGTACAGCTCGATCTCGGGCAGCAGGCGCCGGCCGAGGCGGCCGAGCGGTCGCTCGCGCCACTCCGCAAGACGAGCTGCCGCGTCGAGCTCGGGGACGCCGGCGAGGTGATTGCTTCCGGGGCTCATGTGGTTCCTCCTGGCTGCGCTGGTGCTCATGCCGGAAGCAAAGTCCCGATCGGCAAACGGTTGGCTGGCCGGCGGTAAAGGGCCGGTTAACGCATGGCCCACCGCAGCGCGGGCCTCTACGACAATTGCCGTGGTACGGTCCCCGAGGCGGATGGAGTTCCGGATCCTCGGTCCACTGGAGGCCGTCGATGCCGGCGGCGAGCCCGTCCCGCTCGGCGGCGGCAAGCGCCGCGCGCTGCTCGCCGACCTCCTGCTGAACGTCAACAGCACGGTTCCGGTGGCGAGGCTGATCGACGACCTCTGGGGCGACACGCCGCCCGACACCGCAACGAAAGCCGTGCAGATCTACGTGTCGCAGCTGCGCAAGGCGCTGCCCGAGCGGATCGTCCAGACCCGCTCTCCCGGCTACATCCTCGAGCTCGCACCGGAGCGCATCGACCTCTATCGGTTCGAGCGTCTCGCCCGCGAGGGCCGCGAGGCACTGGCCTCAGGAGCGCCGGAGCGGGCATCGGACTTGCTCTCCGACGCCATCGCGCTCTGGCGCGGAACGGCGCTCGCCGAGTTCGAGGAGCCGTTCGCCCAGATGGAGCGCGCCCGCATCGAGGAGCTCCGCCTGGCAGCAATCGAGGAGCGGATCGAGGCCGACCTCGCGAGCGGCCGCCACGCCGAGCTCGTTGGTGAGCTCGACACCTTACTGCGCCGTTATCCGCTTGCGGGAGCGGCTCCACGGGCAGCAGATGCTCGCCCTCTACCGCGCCGGGCGCCAGGCGGAGGCCCTTGCCTGCTACCAGAACTTCCGCCGCCTGCTGGACGAGGAGCTCGGCATCGAGCCGTCCCAGCCTCTGCGGGAGCTGGAACGGCAGATCCTGCAACAGGACACCGGGCTGGCGCTCGCGGCCGAGCCCTCGCCGCGGCCACAGCGCGCAGCGCGTACCGCCTCGCCTCCCGGGCAATCCTCGGCGGCCGTTCCAACGGCAGTGGTCGGCCGCGACGGGGAGCTCGGCGGCCTGCGCCGGCTGCTCGACGAGGCGCTCGGCGGGCACCGGCAGATCGTGTTCGTGTCGCGGCCAGGCGGGCATCGGCAAGACCACGCTCGTGGAGGCCCTCCTCGCGGAGGTCGAAGCCGACGGTGAGGTCGCGGTTGCCCGCGGCCGGTGCTTCGAGCAGTACGGCGCCGGCGAGGCGTACATGCCGGTGCTCGAGGCGCTGGCGCGCCTCTGCGGCGGGACGAACGGAGACGCCGTCGTCCGGGTTCTGGCCGAGCACGCGCCTTCATGGCTCGCGCAGCTCCCGGGACATGCGGGCGAGGGAGACGTGCCGGCCGCGGCGACGAGCGACCGGATGCTCCGGGAGCTCGTCGACGCCGTCGAGCGAATCGCCGCCGACCGCCCCCTCCTGCTCCTCCTCGAGGATCTCCACTGGAGCGATCCCTCGACGATCGACGTCCTGAGCGCGCTCGCCCGCCGGGACGAGGCCGCCCGGCTGCTCGTGCTCGGCACCTATCGGCCGGGCGAGGCGCGGGCGACCGAGCATCCTGTCTGGGGCGTCGCCCAGGAGCTTCGCCTCCGTTCGCTCGCGTCCGAGACAAGCCTCGGAGCCCTGCCTCCGCGGGCGCTGGTCGACTACCTCGACGTCCGGTTTCCGGGGAACTCGTTTCCGATCGAGCTCCCTGGGCTTCTGCACGAACGCACGGACGGCAATCCGCTCTTCGTGCAGAAGGTGGTCGACGCGTGGGTCGAGTCAGGCTCGATCGAGCCCGGCAACGGGACGTGGCAGCTGCAGGTGAGCCTCGCCGAGCTGGCGATCGACGTGCCTGCCACGGTGCGCCAGCTGATCGAGCACCAGATCGACCAGCTCGACGAGGAGACACAGCAGCTGATCGAGACCGCGAGCGCGGCGGGCGCCGAGTTCGCAACCGCCACGGTCGCCGCTGCCGCCGGCCGAGATGCGGAGGAGGTCGAAACGGGTTGCGCCGAGCTCGCCCGACAGGGTCGCTTCTTCCGCGCCCTCGGCGAGCAGCGCTGGCCCGACGGGACGGTCGCGGCGACCTACGGCTTCGTCCACGACCTCTACCAGGAGATCGCCTACAGCCGGCTGTCGCCCGGACGAAGGGCCCGCCTGCACCGGGGGATCGGTGCCCGCCTCGAGTCGGCCTACGGCGAGCGTGCTCAGGAGATCGCGGCGGAGCTTGCGGCGCACTTCGTGCGCGGGCGCGACGGCGAGCGGGCGGTTTCCTACCTCCAGCTGGCGGCTGGGCAGGCTCTTGCCCGAAGCGGCCACCGGGAGGCCGTCGAGCACCTGGAGGCGGCACTCGAGGCGCTCGAACAACTCGAGCCGACGCCGGAGCGAGATCAGCGCGAGCTCGGTCTCAGGATCATGCTCGGCAACGCGCTGATCGCCGCCTACGGCTATTCGGCTCCGGAGACGCGCGAGACCTACGCCCGCGCCCGCGACCTCTGCGCCAAGCTCGGTGACGAGGCAGCACAGTTCCTCCCCGTTCTGTACGGGCTCTGGAACGGGGAGCTTGTCGCCGGGAGGCTCCCGTCTGGCCTCGAGCTGGGCGAGACGTTTCTCCAACTCGCCGGCGACGCGGAAGACGATGCGACGCTCGTCGCAGAACGCGCGGTTGCGTGGCCTCTCCTCCTGATGGGCGAGTTCGAGCCGGCGCGAGAGCATCTGGCGAAGATCGCAGATCGCTACGACCCGGAGCTGCATGGCTCGCTTGCTCTCGCCTACGGCGAGGACCCGGGGGTCGCCGGGACCGCGACCTACGCGTGGTCGCTCTGGTTTCTCGGCTTACCGGACCAGGCCGTCCGGGCGAGCAGCGATGCGATTGCGCTTGCCCAGCGGGCCGATCACCCTCTGAGCCTTGTCTACGCGCTCCTCCTCGACGCGGTTCTCCTCCAGTTCCGGCGGGAGCCTGACCTGGCCGCCGAGCGGGCCGCGTCTGCAGAGGCCGTAGCCGCTCAATACGGAGTTCCTTTCTTCGCCGCGTTCGCGTCGGTCCCGCGCGGCTGGGCGATGGGCGAGGCGGGCAGTGCGGAGCAAGGTGCGGCGACGATTCTGGACGGGCTCGACGCGTTGAGGGCGACGGGCGCCGGCGTCATGCTGACCTACATCCTCGCCACCTTGGCGGAGCAGCAGGTAAGGGCGGGTCAGTTCGCCGCCGGGTTGCGCGCCCTCGACGATGCTCAGGCGGTCGCTCACGAGCACGGAGAGCGATTCTACGAGGCAGAGGTCCATCGTCTCCGGGGCGAGGCGCTGCTGGAGGAGTCGTCGGGCGACGGCGTTGCCGAAGACGCGTTCCAGCGGGCGCTCGAGGTCGCGCGCGGTCAGGGGACAAGGATGCTCGAGCTACGGGCCGCCGTCAGCCTCGGCCGCTTGTGGCGCGAGCAGGGCCGGCACGCGGAGGCGGGCGAGCTCGTATCAGCCGTCTACGCGCGCTTCACCGAGGGCTTCGACACCGTCGATCTGACGCGAGGCGCGCGAGCTCATCGAGGAGCTCGGCCTGCCGATCCCCGAGCCGGGAAGCATCGCGTCCGCAGCCGGAGCCCCACCGGCTCCCACGGCGGTTGGGGCTCCACAGCAGGCGCTTCCCATCGTCGGACGCGAGGCCGAGCTCGAGCGCCTCAACGGCCTCCTCGACGACGTGCTCCGCGGCCGGCGACGCGTCGTGCTCGTCACCGGTGACGCCGGCCTCGGCAAGACCACGCTCGTCGAAGCGTTTCTCGCGCGGGCGTCGGAGGACGGAGCTATCCGCGTCGCCCGCGGCCAGTGCATCGAGCAGCACGGTGCCGGCGAGGCCTACATGCCGGTGCTCGAGGCTCTCGACCGGATGTGCCGCGAGCCCGGCGGCGAGGAGCTCGTCGCGGTGCTCTCCGAGCGCGCTCCGACCTGGATCCTGCACATGCCGTGGCTTCTGTCGCCCGCTGCGCTCGAAAGCCTCTCACAGCGCGCGGTCGGTGCGACAACCGAGCGGATGCTCCGCGAGATCGTCGAGGCGCTCGGAGCGATCACCGTCAGCCGGCCGCTCGTTCTCCTGCTCGAGGACCTGCACTGGAGCGATGCGTCCACCCTCGATCTCGTCTCGCTGCTCGCCCGCCGCTCCGACCCGGCGCGTCTGCTCCTGCTCGGCACGTTCAGGCCGCGTGAGCACGGGGCCGTCCATCCCGCGCAGTCTCTGCAGGAGCTCGGTCTCCGCGGCCTCGCGACCGAGCTCGCCCTGGAGGCGCTCCCCGCCGATGCGGTCCGCGAATACATCGCCTCCCGTCTCTCGGGAGCCGAGCTCCCACCTCAGGTCGCCGGGCTCCTGTACGAGCGCACGGGAGGCAACCCCCTCTTCATGGAGGCGGTCGTCGACGCCTGGATCGACACCGGCTGCCTGCAGCGGAGGAACGGAGGCTGGGCCCTCGAGTCGACGACGCAGGAGCTTGCGGCCTGCGCGCCGCCGAGCCTGCGCCGTCTCATCGAGCACCAGCTCGATCGGCTCGACGACGACGGATCAGCGCCTGCTCGAGGCGGCGAGCGTAGCCGGCCGCGAGTTCTCGGCCGCGCTCGTCGCCGCGGCCTGCGAGCGGGACGAGGACTCGACCGAGTCGCGCTGCGCCGCGCTCGCCTGGTCGAGCAGCCCGATCGAGGCACGCGGTACCGAGGAGTGGCCGGACGGGACGGTTGCGGGCCGCTACGGCTTCGCCCACGACCTCCATCAGGAGGTGCTCTACGAGCGCATCCCGCCCGGACGGAGAGCTCGCCTGCACTGCCGGATCGGCAACCGGCTCGAGGCGGCGTACGGCGAACGCGCGGCCGAGATCGCCCCGGAGCTCGCGGCGCATTTCGTCCGGGGCGCCGAAGGCGAGCGGGCGGTCCCTCACCTCAGATCGGCCGCGGAGCAGTCGCTGAGCCGCAGCGCGCCGCGCGAGGCCGTCGACCACCTCCACGCCGCGATGGACGTCCTTTCCCGGCTGCCCGAGAGCACGGAGCGGGACCGCGCCGAGGCCGCCGTCCAGGCCCGGCTGGGACCGGCGCTCGTGATGCTCGAGGGCTGGGGCAGCGCCCGGCGCAACAGGCGCTCGATCGTGCAGAGGCGCTCTATCGGCGTACCGACGACACGGTGGAGCTGGCACGCGTGCTCTACAACCAGGCCACCGTCCACGAGATTCGAGGCGACTACCGCACGTCCGAGCAGTTGCTCGAGGAGCTGCTGGCCTTGCCCGGCAGCCGGGGCGACGATCACCTGCTCCTCGATTCCTACGAGCTGCTCGCCTGCAGCCTCTTCCACCAGGGCGCCTTCGAGCCGGCGCTCGACCACGCGGACGAGGGCCTCGGGACCTACGACGGCATCTACACGAACCCTCTGACGGCCGCCTTCGGCCAGCACACAGCCGTCTCCTGTCACACCTGGGCGGCCCTGTCGCTCTGGTTCCTCGGCCGGCCGGAGCAGGCCGTTGCGAGAGCCCGCGAGGCGATCGTGCTGGCGGAGTCGCCGAGCCGCCGGACCGGCAAGGCGCTCGCCCTCGTTCAGGCCGCGATCGTCGCACAGTGCACGCTCGACGCCGAGCAGACCCGCGAGTGGGCCGAGGCTGCGCTCGACGAGGCCACGAGCCGAGGCTTCATGTACCGGATCGCCGGCTCGAAGATCCTGCGGGGCTGGGCGCTCGCGGCTCTCGGCAAGACCGACGAGGGGGTGAGCGAGCTCCGCGAGGGGCTCGCGATGTCGCGGCGCTTCGGCGCCCGCATGGACGACGCGTACTACGGCGGGCTCCTCGCCGACGCCTGCTGCCGGGCGGGCGCTCTCGACGAAGGCCTTCACGCGCTCGACGAAGCGCTCGAGACCGTCCGCAGCAGCCGCAGCTTCTTCTACGAGGCCGAGCTGCACCGGCTGCGCGGCGAGCTGCGGCTACGACAGGGCCTCGAGAGCGACGGCGAGGCGAGCCTTACCGAGGCGATCGAGATCGCGCGGCGCCAGGGAGCGAAGCTGCTCGAGCTCCGCGCAGCCGTCAGCCTTTCGCGCTTGCACGCGCAGCGGGGCGATATCGACGCTGCGCGCGAGCTCGTCAGGACGGCCTATGCGACATTCGACGAGGGCTTCGGCACCCACGATCTCGTTGCGGCACGCGCGCTGCTCGAGGAGCTCGGGACCACCGTCCCCCACCCTGCCGGGCAGACCGCGGAGCGTCCGCCGGTCCGGTACGCACGGAGCGGCGAGCTCAGCATCGCCTACGAGGTGTCGGGTGGCGGCCCGCCGGACCTCGTCCTCGTGCCCGGGCTTCGTCTCGCACCTGGAGAAGGACTGGGAGGAGCCGCGCCACGCGCATTTCCTCGAGCGGCTGGGCTCGTTCTCGCGGCTGATCCGCTTCGACAAGCGCGGCACCGGTCTCTCCGATCGACCGGGCGCCGTGCCCGACCTCGAGACGAGGATGGACGACGTGCGGGCCGTCATGGACGCCGCCGGAAGCGAGCGCGCCGTGCTCTTCGGCTACTCCGAGGGAGGGGCGATGTCGATTCTCTTCGCCGCCACGTACCCGGAGCGAGTCGCGGCGCTCGTCCTCTACGGGGCCTTCGCGAAGCGCATGGATCCCGACGACGACTACCCATGGCCCCCCACGCAGCGCCGAGCGGCATGCCTACATCGACGGCGTGACCGCGGAATGGGGATTCGAGTCGGACATGAAGGTCATGTGCCCGTCCGCGGACGACGCGATGGCGCGCTGGTGGGGCGAGCGCTGCCGGGCTGCTGCGAGCCCGGGCGCCGTCCGTGCCCTGATGGAGATGAACTCGCGGATCGACGTCCGGGCCGTCCTCGGCACGATCACCGTGCCGACGCTCGTCGTCCACCGCGGCGAGGACGTCGACGTCGACGTCGAGGAGGGCCGCTACATCGCAGCGCGGATCCCCGGTGCCCGCTTCGTCGAGCTCCCCGGCCCCGATCACTTCGTCGCGATCGATCCGGACCAGATCCTCAACGCCGTGGAGCCGTTCGTGACTGGAAAACACGTCGGCGGCGCCGGTTGACCATAGCCGCGTCCTCGCCACCGTGGTCGTCACGGACATCGTCGGCTCGACGGAAACGGCTGCGCGGCTCGGCGACGCCGCCTGGTCGAGCCTGCTGTCCCGCCACCACGAGCTGGTTCGCGAAGAGCTCGGCCGATTCTCCGGCGAGGAGATCGACACCGCGGGCGACGGCTTCCTCGCGCTCTTCGACGGGCCGTCCCGCGCGATCCGCTGCAGCCTCGCCGTGCGTCGACGGCTCGCGGAGCTCGGTCTCGCCGTCCGGGTCGGCGTGCACACGGGCGAGGTCGAGCGCGCCGGCACAGATGTGCGTGGCATCGCCGTGCACCTCGCCGCCCGCGTCGCCGCGGCGGCAGAGCCGGGTGAGGTGCTCGTGACGGCGACGACGCACGACATCGTGGCCGGCTCCGGGCTGGCGTTCGGCGATCGCGGCGAGCGGGCGCTCAAGGGCTTCGACGCACCGCGCCGCCTGTTCGCAGCCGAGGCCTAGAAGCGGTCACGGCGGCCTGACGATCGCCGCGCGGTGAAGCGCCGCCGGTGCGGCAGATTGCGCCGGTGGCGCCGCAGATCGTCAGCTGCCCATGCGCGGATCGTCAGCGCCCATGGCCAGATGCGGGCCCGCCGAAGGGGCGTCGCTAGGGGAGACCCTCTCTGGCAGCCGCCGCCAAGAGATCCTTCTGGCAGCGTATTACCATGGTGTCATAGCACCATGAACAAGAAGGTCGAAGGCCTCCCTCCCGGAGCAGGAAACGGGCCCGCGATCGACTGATCGCAGGCCCGCTATTTGAAGCTCGTAGCGCTCGGGCTAGCGTGCCCGGGACGGCGAGAGCCGGCGCTTGACGTTGATCAGGGACTCGAGCGCAAGTGCAGCGGCCCCGTACGGCCGGCCGATTCCGACTCCCTGGAGGCTTTCCTTCGCATACATGGCGTTCTCCTTCGAACCTGGTTGCTCGGATCTACCCGACAATCAGGGTCGCTGCTGAGAGCGCTCGGCGCAGTGCTGCTAGCAGGCCTCTTGCGGGTACGGCTAGCCGCCACCGCCCGCGGCCGACGGGCCGATCGTGCTAGAGCTTTGGCCGTGCCGACCGTCGATTTCCACCAGCACCTCTGGCCGGAACCGCTCATCCGGGCGCTCGAGCGGCGCTCCGAGCCGCCGCGCCTCCGAGGCGGCAAGTTCGAGCTGGCTGCCGAGGCGGGCGGCGATGTCGATCTCGACGACCACCTGCCCGAGCGGCGCCTCGCGCTTCTCGATCGCGACGGCATCGACGTGGCCGTGATCTCGCCGGCACCGACGCACGAGCTCGATTCGCATCAGGACCTGGTCGACGCCTTCCACGAAGGGATCGGCGAGGTCGCGGCTGCGTCCGGCGGCCGGTTCGTCCCGTTGGCGCTCTCGGCGTGCCTCCCGGGCTTCGCCGGGGCCTGCGTCGGGGCCCGCGCGCTCGTCGCCGGCGCGGACGCCCTGCTGGGCGAGCTGAGCGCCGCCGGCCAGCTGCTGTTCGTCCACCCCGGCCCGTCCGAGCCCTCTCCTGCCGGTGCCCCCGCCTGGTGGCCCGCCGTGGTCGACTACGCGGCGCAGATGCAGGCTGCGTACGCGGCCTGGCTTGCCCGGGACGCCGCCCGGTTCCCCGACCTTCCGACCGTCTTCGCGATCCTCGCCGGCGGCGGGCCGTTCCAGCTCGAACGCTTGCGTTCCCGCGGCGTCGAGCTGCGGTCGACATTGCACCCGCACGGGTTCTTCGACACGGCCTCGTACGAGCGGCGGGCGATCGAGCTCTGCCTCTCGACGTTCGGCGTCACGCAGCTCGTCTACGGGAGCGACACACCGGTGATCGACTCGCGGCCGACGCTCGAGGCCGTTCGAGGCTTCGGCGAGGGGGTCGCCGAGCTCGTGATCGGTACCAACGCCTCCGGCCTGCTCGGCCATCTAAGCTAGATCCATGGACGAAGCAAGCGCCTGGATCGCAGAGCGGATCCCCAAAGACCGGGATCTCCAGCTCGCCGAGCTGGTCGAGCTCGCGACGGCGATCGGGCAGCATCCCGAGCCATGGAAGCACCTGGTGCGCCACGACCCGACCCAGCGCGTCTACGCCGAGCTCTACCGTGACGTCCATCTCGACGTGTGGCTCTGCTGCTGGGACAGCCAGCAGGACACCGGCTTCCACGACCACGACATCTCCTCGGGCGCGGTCTACGTCTGCGACGGCAAGCTCGTCGAGGACCGTCTGGTCGTGAGCGAGACCGGCATCCAGCAACGTACCGTCGAGCGGCCTGCCGGTAGCGTCTTCGACTTCGACGCCGGGCGCATGCACTGCATGCGGCACCCCGGCGGCATCCCCGCCGCCTCGATCCACTGCTACTCGCCCGCGCTCTGGCGCATGGGGTACTACAGCTTCGACGACGACGGCAACTTCTGCCGCAACTCGGTGACCTACGCCGACGAGATGTGGGAGCGGCCGAGCGGCCTCGCGGACGCGCTCCGAGCTTGATCCCGGCAACGCCGCTCGAGCCGGCGCCGGCAGGGCTCGGCGGCGGGCGGACGGTGTACCTGAAGCGCGAGGACGTCCACGAGCTGGGCGCCTTCAAGTGGCGCGGCGCTCTGCCGACGCTCGAGGCGTGGGCGCGGGACGGCGCTGACACGGTTGTCACTGCCTCGACCGGCAACCACGGCGCGGCCACGGCCTGGGCGGCGCGGCAGCTCGACATGCAGGCGATCGTCTACGTGCCAGAAGGCGCTGCGCAGACGAAGGTCGGGCTCATCGAGAGGCTCGGCGCCGAGGTGCGGACGGTCGGTCGCGACATCGACGAGGCAAAGGATGCGGCGCGCGCCGCCGCCGGCGACGAGGAGCTGCCGTTCTTCGAGGACGGCGCGGAGCCGGCCCAGTACGAGGGCTACCGCGGGATCGCGCGCGAGCTGCTGGAACAGGCGCCCGAGCCTCCCGGCGCCGTCGTCGTGCCGCTCGGCAACGGCGCGCTGCTCGGCGGCATCGGGCTCGAGCTCCGCGAGCGCTCGCCGGCGACGCTGCGCATCGGCGTGCAGTCGAAGGAGGCTCCGGTCATGGTCGAGTGCTGGCGCGCGGGCTCGGTCGTGGAGTCGGATCGCTGCGCCACGTTCGCCGACGGGCTCGCCGTCCGAGTCGCGATTCCGTCGGCCGTCGACGTGCTCGCGGAGGTGACGAGCGAGATGCTGCTCGTGTCGGAACGGGCGATCGCCGAGGCGGTGGGGGCGTACGCGGCGGCGGGAATCCGGGTCGAGGGCGCCGCCGCGGCGGCGCTCGCAGCGCTGCCCCAGCTCGACGCCGTCGAGGGTCCGATCGTGCTGATCGTGACCGGCCGCAACATCGACGACGAGCTCTGGCAGCGGGCGGTCGAGCAGCCCGGCGTCGTTCCCGGACTGAGCTTCGTGCACCACGCTGCAACGGCCGCGCTCGAGCCCTAGGCCGAAACGGGCGGAGCCCGTTATCGGCCGGCGAGGGCCCGCCAGGGCCCGAATTACGCGGCTAGTCGACGACCCAGGTGTCGCCGGAGCGCAGCAGCTTCGCGAGGTCGCCGGGGCCGAGCTTTGCCCTGGCGGCCTCGAGCTGCGCCTCCATGGCCTCGCCGTAGACCGGTCGCTCGACCGCGCGGAAGACCCCGATCGGCGTCGGGCCGGTCGGGCGCTCCGACAGGTGCGCGAGCGCGAACGCGAGGCTCGGGTCAGCTGCGGTGGGCGTCGTGCACGAGGAGCCCGTCCGCGTCGCCGTTGCACATCGACGATCTCGAGCCCTCCGTCGGGGCGCTGCACGACGCCGCGCTCACCCTCGGGCCCGAAGCGGATCGGCTCCCCGTGCGCGAGCCGGATCTGGTTCAGCTGCTTCGTCTCCTTGTCGGTGAGCGCGTCGAAGGCGTGGTCGTTGAAGACGTTGCAGTTCTGGTAGATCTCGATGAAGGCGGTGCCCTTGTGCGCGGCCGCCAGCGCGGAGCATCTCGGTCATGTGCGCCCGGTCGACGTCGAGCGTGCGAGCCACGAAGCTGGCCTCGGCGCCGAGCGCGAGCGCGAGCGGGTTGAACGGATGGTCGAGCGCGCCGAACGGTGTCGACTTCGTCACCTTGCCGACCTCGCTCGTCGGCGAGTACTGGCCCTTCGTGAGCCCGTAGATCTGGTTGTTGAAGAGGAGCACCTTCAGCGGCACGTTGCGGCGCAGCGCATGGATGAGGTGGTTGCCGCCGATCGAGAGCGCGTCGCCGTCGCCGGTGATCACCCACACAGACAGATCCGGCCTCGTCACCGCGAGCCCGCTCGCGAGCGGCAGCGCGCGGCCGTGGATGCCGTGCACGCCGTAGGTGTTCATGTAGTAGGTGAAGCGGCCCGCGCAACCGATGCCCGCGATGAAGACGACGCGCTCGGGCGGCAGCCCGAGCTCCGGCATGAAGCTCGCGACGGCGTTGAGGATCGCGTAGTCGCCGCAGCCGGGGCACCACCGCGGCTCCTGGTCGGACTCCCAGTCCTTCTTCGACTTGACCGCAGTTGCCATCGGCGTCAGATCCTCCGCTCGATCTCCTGCTCGAGCTCCGTCACCGTGAACGGAAGCCCCTGGACTTTCGAGTACGCCTCGGCCGGGGTCAGGAAGTCCGCCCGTACGAGCTTGACCAGCTGGCCGGTGTTGAGCTCGGGCACGAGCACCGCCTCGTACTGCCGGAGCACGTCGCCGAGGTTGGCCGGGAACGGGTTGAGGTGCATGAGATGGGCGACGGCAACGCTGCCGCCTCTCGAGCGCACGCGTCGCACGGCGGCAGTGATCGAGCCGTAGGTGGAGCCCCAGCTGAGCACGAGGAGCTGCGCGCCGTCGGGGTCGTCGACCTCGAGCGGCGGGATGCTCGAGGCGATCCCTGCCACCTTCGCCGCCCGCAGGTGCGTCATCAGCTCGTGGTTGGCCGGATCGTACGAGATGTTGCCGGTGCCGTCCTGCTTCTCGAGGCCGCCGATCCGGTGCTCGAGCCCCGGCGTGCCGGGAATCGCCCACGGCCGGGCGAGGTTCTCGTCACGCGAGTACGGAAGGAACGGCTCGCCGTCGGTCGACTCGGTCGCGAAGCGCGGGTCGATCTCCGGCAGGGAGCTCACGTCCGGGATCAGCCAGGGCTCGGACGAGTTCGCCAGGAACGTGTCGGTGAGCAGGATCACCGGCGTCCGGTAGGTCACCGCGATGCGTACCGCCTCGATGGCCGCGTCGAAGCACTGAGCCGGCGTGTACGAGGAGACGATCGGGATGGGTGACTCGCCGTGGCGGCCGTACATCGCCGTGAGCAGATCGGCGGCCTCGTTCTTCGTCGGCATGCCGGTCGATGGGCCGGCACGCTGGACGTCGACGATTACCATCGGGAGCTCGAGCGTGACCGCGAGGCCGACCGTCTCCGACTTGAGATCCATGCCGGGGCCGCTCGTCCCAGTCACGCCGAGCCCGCCGCCGAAGGCGGCGCCGAGCGCGAGGTTGGCGGCAGCGATCTCGTCCTCGGCCTGGACGGTGCGCACGCCGAAGTTCTTGTGCCGCGAGAGCTCGTGCAGGAGCTCCGAGGCGGGCGTGATCGGGTAGCTCGCGTAGAGGAGCTGCAGCCCGCTCTTCGCGCTCGCCGCGATCAGGCCCCACGCGAGCGCAGCCGTGCCGCTGACGTTGCGGTAGACGCCCGGCTCCGCCGGCGCGCGCCTTGACCTCGTACTTGACCGCGAACACCTCGGTGGTCTCGCCGAAGTTCCAGCCGGCGCGGAAGGCCGCGAGGTTACCGTCGCGGATCTCCGGCTGGGCGGCGAAGCGCTTCTCGATCCACGCCTCGGTGACGTCGGTCGGGCCGGCCGTACATCCACGACACGAGGCCGAGCGCGAAGAAGTTCTTCGCCCGCTCGGCCACGCGCTTCGTCATGCCCTCGATGCCCTCGGTCGCCTTGAGGCTCAGCGACTCCATCGGTACCCGGAAGACCTGGTAGCCGTCGAGTGACCCGTCCTCGAGCGGGTTGGCTGTGTAGCCGGCCTTCTCCAGGTTGCGGTCGGTGAACTCGTCCTCGTTGGCGATGACCGTGCCGCCCTTCTCGAGCAGGCCGAGGTTGGTGCGGAGGGCGGCCGGGTTCATGGCGATGAGCACGTTCGGCTCGTCGCCCGGCGTCATGATGTCGCGCGAGGCGAACTGGATCTGGAAGGCGGAGACCCCGTGCAGCGTCCCGCGCGGCGCGCGGATCTCGGCTGGGAAGTCGGGGAGCGTGGCCAGGTCGTTGCCGAGCACCGCCGTCGCGCTCGTGAAGCGGTCTCCGGCGACCTGCATACCGTCGCCGGAGTCGCCCGCGAAACGGACGACGACTCGTTCTCGTTCTTCGACTGACTTCGCCACTTTGCGCGCCACGCCGCGAGGCGCGGGACCGTCTCGTTCAGACCCTAGCAGCTTCGACGGCCGCCGACGCCACCCTCGGTCGGGCACGAGCGAGCCGGCGCGGCACGTTCTCCGTCGGTCATCGGCGGCACCGGACCGAGCTGCCGCTAGGCTCCGCGCGCGAGCACGCGGACTGCACAACACGCCTTGGCACGCAGAGTCATCGTCATCGGGCTCGACTCGGCTCCGCCGGAGCTTGTCTTCGGCGAGCTCGCGCCGCACATGCCCAATCTCGGGCGCCTGATCGAGCGAGGCCTCCACGGCACCCTGCGTAGCTGTCACCCGCCGATCACGATCCCCGCGTGGCAGGTGATGGCGACGAGCGCGAGCCCCGGGCGCCTCGGCCTCTACGGCTTCCGTCACCGGAAAGGGCACGCCTACACCGACGGCTGGGTCGCGAGCTCTCGGTCGGTTCAGGTGCCCGCCGTCTGGGACGTGGCCGGCCAGGCGGGCCGCCGCTCCTGTCTCGTCGGCGTTCCCCCGGGCTATCCTCCGAAGCCGCTGAGCGGCTGGAGCATCTCGTGCTTCCTGACGCCGCCCGGAGCGGAGCAGTACACCCATCCGCCCGAGCTTCGCCGGGAGATCGAGGAGCTGGTCGGCACCTACGTGTTCGACGTGCCGTTCCGGGTCGAGGATCGCGAGACGCTTCGCGTCAATCTCTTCGAGATGACCCGCAAGCGCTTCGACGTCGTACGCCATCTGGCCGCGACGAAGCCCTGGGATCTCTTCTGGCTCGTCGAGATCGGCGTCGACCGCCTCGGACACGCGTTCTGGAAGTTCTTCGACCGGGCTCATCCCAAGTACGAGCCTGGGAACCCGTACGAGCAGATCGCAGCCGAGTACTACCGCCTGATCGACGAGCGGATCGGCGAGCTCGTCGCCCTACTGCCGGATGCGGTGTTCCTCGTCGTCTCCGATCACGGCTCGCGTGCCATGGCCGGGGCGTTCTGCGTCAACGAGTGGCTCGTCGAGCGCGGCTGGCTCGTGCTCGAGGAGCAGCCCGAGAACGTGGTCCCGATCGACCGGGCCAGGGTCGACTGGTCCAGGACGCGAGCCTGGGGCTGGGGCGGCTACTACGCCCGGATCTTCCTGAACGTCGAGGGTCGGGAGCCCGAGGGAGTCGTACCGGCCGGCGACTACGAGCAGGCGCGAGCCGAGCTCGAGGCCGAGCTCCAGACGATCCCGCTGCCGGACGGCAGGCCGATGCCCGTGACGACGATGCGGCCCGAGGACATCTATCCGGTCGCCGAGGGAGACCGGCCGGATCTGATGGTCTACTTCGACGACCTGCGCTGGCGTTCGGCGGGCACGATCGGGCACGGAACGCTCTACCTGTCCGAGAACGACACCGGGCCGGACGACTCCGTCCACTCGCTCGACGGCATCGTCGTCCTCGCCGACCCTGACCGCAGCTTCGGCACCGAGATCACGGGCATGACGATCCTCGACGTCGCGCCGACCGTTCTGACCCTCATGGGGCTGCCGGTGCCGCCCGACATGGAGGGTCACGCGCTCCCCGAGGTCGCAGGGTAAGCGGCGGGCTGCGACCGCCCCACCCTGCCACGGGCCTCATACCCGTTCCTCCCGATCCGCCTCGTTCGGAGCGGCGACGCGCGCCCGGGCGTCATCACCGGTCGGCTGACGGTGCACGGCGGCGCGGAAGATGCCGTCGGCCCCCGTCGCGAGCCCCGCGAGCTCGAGCTCGACGAGCGCAGCAGCGACGTCGGACGCGCCGAGCCCGGTGCGACGGGCCAGGGAGTCGACGTCGGCGGCGCCGGCCTGGAGCTCGGTCAGCACGGTGGCGGCCGCGCCCTCCACGGCAACCGAAGGCGCCTGCGGTCTTGGCTCGATTCCGAGAGCGAACAGGACATCGTCGACCGCGAGCAGCGGCGCGGCACCTTGCCGGATGAGGGCGTTCGTTCCGACCGAGAGCCCCGAGGTGATCTCGCCGGGCACGGCGAGCACCTCCCGCCCCTCCTCGAGGGCGAACTCGGCCGTGATGAGCGCGCCCGAACGCTCCCTCGCTTCGACGACGACCGTGGCCGACGACAACCCGGCCACGATGCGGTTGCGCGCCGGGAAGCGCCACGGTGCAGGCTCGACGCCCGGCTCGTATTCGGAAACGATCAGCCCGCCGTCCGCGATCCTGCGGGCGAGCTCCTGATGGGCCCGCGGGTAGTCGCGGTCGATGCCGCAGCCGAGCACAGCGATGGTCGCTCCCGTCTCGAGCGCACCTCGATGGGCCTCCCCGTCAACGCCCCGGGCCAGGCCGCTCACCACGACCAACCCCGCCGCCGCGAGCTCCCTCCCGAGCGATCGCGCGACGTGCGCGCCGTAGCGCGAGCACGATCGCGCTCCCACGACGGCCACACAGGGCCCGGCAAGCAGTCCGGTTCGATCGCCGCGTAGGAACAGGCGCCGCGGCGGGTCGTGTATCGCGGCCAACAGCGACGGATAGTCCGGCGTTCCCAGCCGGAGCGACGGCCAGGTGTCCGCACCACTCGTGCCGACCGCGGGCGGCCTGGGCGGCTCACGCCCGGCCTGCGAAGTCGGCGGGTGGCCGGTAGGACAGCGCCTCGGCGATGTGCTCAGGGGCGGTAAGGTCGGCGCCTGCCAGGGCAGCGGCAGCCGCCGCCACGCGCACGACCTTCGCGCGACCTCGGCCTGACAGCGGGATACGGTCGACCGCTCGGTCCAGCAGCGCCTTCGCCCCGGGGGCGAGCGGGGGCGAGCGCTCGCGAAGGAGGCCCCGCGCCTCCGCCACTCTCTCCGCGACCGCCTCGGTCGGCTCGCCGGCGACACCGCCGAGCTCGTGCGCGCGGGCGCGTGGAACCGTCAGGACGAGATCGAAGCGGTCGAGCAGCGCTCGTGAAAGGCGCGCTGCATACGACGAGATCCGCTGAGGGGTGCAGGCGCACTCGGCGGCCGGGTCTCCGCGAGCGCCGCAGGGGCAGAGGTTCATCGTGGCAACGAGCAGAAAACGCGCCGGAAACACGGCACGGCCTGCCACCCGGGCAACGCTGATGAAGCCGTCCTCGAGCGGCTGTCGAAGCGCCTCGAGCGCGGGTCGGTTGAACTCGGCGAGCTCGTCGAGGAGAAGGACGCCGCGATGAGCAAGGCTCGCCTCACCAGGCCGGATGCCGGTGTCTCGGGCACCACCTCCGCCCACGATCGCGGCCGTCGATGCCGAGTGGTGAGGAGCCCGGAACGGCGGGAATCGACCAGAGGCCTCCCCGCTGGGAGCAGGCCTGCGACGGAGTGGATCCGCGTCACCTCCAGTGCCTCGTCAGCCATCAAGCGCGGCAGCAGGCCCGGCAGCCGGCGAGCGAGCATCGTCTTGCCCGTTCCGGGTGGCCCGGCGAGCAGCAGATTGTGCCTGCCGGCCGCCGCCAGCTCGAGCGCCCGTCGAGCTCGCTCGTTGCCCCTCACGTCGGCGAGATCCGGATAGGGAGCCCGGTCCTCAGGCGGCACCGGATCGACGTGCTCGGGCTTCCGCTCGCCCCGCAGATACGCCGCCGCCTCGACCAGGTGGCGGATCGGAATCGGCTCGATGCCTGCGAGCGCAACCTCCGCGGCGGAGTCGGCGGCGCAGAGGAGGCGGTCGACCCCGGCCCGCCGTGCTGCCTCGGCGCAGGCGAGAGCCCCTGGCACCGCCCGTAGCCTCCCGTCCAGAGCCAGCTCCCCGAGGGCGGCGTGATCGGCGAGGCGATCGGCCGGGAGCTGCCGTGAGGCGGCGAGCACGGCGAGGGCGATGGGCAGATCGAAGCCCGAGCCTTCCTTTCGCAGACCGGCCGGCGCGAGATTGACGGTTATCCGGCGGAGCGGCCACTCGAGCTCAGCGCTCGCAATGCCGCTGCGCACGCGTTCCTTCGCCTCCTGGCAGGCCTTGTCGGGGAGCCCGACGATGGCGAACGACGGCACTCCACGCTGAAGGTGTGCCTCGACCTCGACGGGGCGAGCCTCCAACCCGACCACCGCGTGGGTGAGCGTCCTTGCAAGCACACCCCGAAGCTACGCGCCGCGAATGCGCCGATGACGCGCCGAATGTGCCTGATCTGGGCCGACCGTGTGCCGGTAATCGCGCGCCCCGCTACCCTGCCGCGGTGGACGTCTACCCGGCGATCGCGAGCAAGCGAGACGTTCGGGCCTACGCCGCGACTCCGATCCCGGAGGATGCCCGCCACCGCATCCTCGACGCAGGGCGGCTCGCGGGCAGCGCACGCAATCGCCAGCTCTGGCGGTTCCACGTGGTCGAGGATGTCACCGCGCGCGAGCGACTCGCCGAGGCGGTCTACGCTCCGGGCAACGTGCGAGACGGAACGATGATCGTTGCGATCACGACGGGTGGCAAAGGATCGGGCGGATTCGACTGCGGACGGGCGGCCCAGAACATGATGCTGGCCGCATGGGAGGAGGGCATCGTCTCGTGCCCCAACGGCATCGCCGATCAGGACGGCGCCCGCGCTGCCCTCTCGCTGGGCGAGGAGGATCAGCTTCACATCGTGCTCTCGTTCGGTTACCCGGCACGACCTCGCGACCCGTTGTCCCGAACGGCCGAGCAGTGGAGCGAAGCCGCGAACCGCAAGCCCCTGGACGAAGTCGTGCGCCGCGTCTAGGCGTGAGACTGCTTCGCCTTTCAGTCAGCTAGGCGCAGCCGCGCTCCCTCACGGGAAGACGGGACGGAACGGCGGGTCGCGCCGTGCGTACGCGTCGTTCCGGGACGCCTGTCTCCGATCGAAGCCTTGGGCAGCCGAGCAGCCGTGAGGGCGGCCGGGCCGGCTCAGTCCTGCTCGGATCGTTTGATCCCCGAGCGGATACGGCGCAGGATCGTGTCGAGATCCTCTTCCGTGAGGCGCGGGTTGTAGAGGGGGCTCTCCGCGGCTTCCGTCAGCAGCCGTCGGCACCGCGCGATGCTGGCCGGATGGACACGTACGGCCGGAGAGCGGAAGTCGCGCGCAAGGGCCTCGAGCTCTCGCGCGTGGCGCATGACGCGGTCGGGGAGGTAGAGAACGCCCCGCCGCCCAGCATCGCGCACCATCGAACGGAGCCCGTCCGCGACGAGCGCGCGCTGCCGCGGTTTCGTCAGGATCTTTCCGTACGCCTCGACCTCGGGAATGCAGTACGCGTCGGGCTCGAGGGCCAGCCGTGAGATCAGACCGCGGCGAGCCAGGAACAGCGCGACGGCCAGCACGAGCTCGAAGCCTGCCCCGACGGCCAGCGCCAGGGCGAGTCGCGACGAGCTCTCGAGTGCAAGCCACGCGAGCAAGCCGCAGATCGCCGCCAGCCCTCCGGATTCGAGCGCCCCACGACGCCTGTCGCGTATCGTCGCCGCGGCCTCGTCGATCGCGCGGGCGATCATCGTGACTCCTCGCTGCCGTTCATGGTCGCTCTTACCGACATCGACCGGCTCATGCGCTGCCTTTACCCGACCACGTTCACCGTGAATCGAGCTCCTACTCTCCTAGACGTCAGAAGGCGGCGAGATGTTGCATCGGAGCCGCGCTAAGAGGGCCTCAGCGGCTGGTCGGGCTGATCGCGGTGCTCGGCGGCGGGGCCAGAGGCGAGGCCCGTACGCGTGCGATTCGAGCAACGTTCGCGGGAAGCCACCAGTTCCAGCGCCCGAACAGAGCCATGGCGCTCGGTAGGAGCAGCGCGCGCACGATCGTCACGTCCACTGCGATCGCGACGGCGAGACCGAACCCGAACTGCTGCAGCCCGAGAATGCGGCCCACCATGAAGCCCGAGAAGGCGGCGATCATGATCAGGCCGGCGGCGGTGACGATCCGGCCCGTCTTCGCGAGCCCTACCGCGACGGCGTCCGAGTTCGACCGGCCGCGATCCCACTCCTCGCGCATCCGGCTCACGAGGAACACCTCGTAGTCCATCGAGAGGCCGAACAGCATCGCGAAGAGAAAGACGGGGATCCAGCCCTCGATCTGGTCATAGCTCTGGAGGCCGAGCGCGCCGCCGGCGCCCCACTTGAAGAACACGACCAGGAGGCCGTACGCCGCGCCGATCGAGAGGAGGTTGAGGACGATTGCCTTCAGCGGCAGCAGCAGCGATCGGAAGGCGCGCAGGAGCAGCACGTACGTGAGCCCGAGCACCGCGAGCACCAGCCAGGGGAACGTGCCGTACGTCAGGTCGAGGAAATCGATGCTCGACGGCGGTCCGCCACCCGCGTAGACCTCGACGCCATCCGGGAACCGAGCGGCCGGCACGATCTCGCCGCGAAGCCGATCGACGAAGTCCATCGCCGAGGGAACGCCGTACTCGCTGCGGCCGATGGACTGAAGGCGAAGATAGCGTCCGCTGCCATCGACTCCCTGTGCGCCCGGGAGTCGCACGACGCTCACGACCTCCGGGTCGGCCGCGAGGCCTTGCTCGAGGCGTGTTGCTGCGGCGAGCACCTGCGGGTCCGCGGCGCCGCCGCTGCGTCCTGTATCGATCACGATCTCGGTCGGCGCGATCGCACCCTCCCCGGCCGCGTCTCCGAGGACGTTGAGCGCGCGCGTGGACTCGAGGTTCTGGGGAATGCCCTGGTTGGTCCCCGGGCCGACGTTGATCCAGAACGCCGGGATGGCGGCTGCCAGGAGTAGCGCCATCGACAAGACGACGTAGGCGGCGGGGCGCCGCATGATCGAGCGCGCAAGCCGCATCCAGAATGCGCCCTCCCGCTCCGCCCCCCGCGCGATGAAGCGTCGCGGCAGGAGCCGGACTCGATCGAGACCGTCGGCCGTGAAGTAGAGGAGAACCGGCAGCAGAGTCAGAGCGCAGATCACAGAGACGATCGGGATCGTCAATCCGGCGATCCCGAACCCGCGGATGAACGGCATCGGCAGCGCCAGCAGCAAGGCAAGCCCGATGGCCACAGCCGTCCCGCTGAACACGACGGCCCGGCCGGCCGTCTCCATCGTGGCAACGATGGCCTCCGCCTTGTCGCCCCGCGCGTCGCGTTCCTCGCGGTACCGATACACGACGAGCAACGAGTAGTCGACGGCTATGCCGAGGCCGATCAGCGAGACGAGCTGCGTGACGTAGGTCGACAGCTCCATCGCGTTGGCGAAGAACCAGACCACACCGAGCGTGGCAGGGATCGCGGAGACCGCGAACATGAGCGGAATCAGGAACGCGAACGTTCCAAAGACCGCGACAAGGATCAGCAACGCGATCGGGATCGCGATCAAGAACTCGCCCTTCTGCAGATCCTCGTCCTGGATCGGCTCCAGATCCGACTCGATCGCGGCCTGGCCGGTCACGGAAAGACTGGCGCCCTCGATCGTCCCCGCGGCGGCCCGGACGTCGTCGGTGTAGCCCTTCGCGTCGGCCGGCACCAGGTTCGAGACGATCGTCGCGCTGGCGACGTCCTCCGATACCGGCGTGACGAAGACGACCTTGCCCGTCGGAACGGCCTCCGCCGCACGCGCCGCCGCATCCCGTAACGCAGGCAGCAGCGCCGCGACGTTGCCCGCGTTCGCTTCGGCGAGCAGGATGAACGAGCCCGCGGAGCGCTGGTCGAACTCGTCTTCGAGAATCCCCTCGACCCGCTCGGTGTCCGTCCCCGGGAGCGTGAAGCGGTTCGTGAGCAGGTCGCTGAGGTCCCGCACGGCCGCAAGGGAGCCCACGAGCACCGCGATCCACACAGCGATCACGAGCCAGCGCCAGCGGATCATCGCGCGCGTCCAGCGCGCGAGCCAGCCGTCCGTCTGCGTCGCTGCTCGGCGTTCTCACCAACTGCTTCCCGTCGTCGTGCCCGTCATGTCGGCTCGACCCGCCAAGTTACCGAAGTCGGCTATGTCGGCAGGCCACTCCTGAGCTCCCTCCTTTCACGTGACCAGTGGGACTCGCTCGATCCCGCCGGGACGGACCGCAACCGCTTCGAACGCGACCTCGAGATCCGCGAGCTCCGGCCGGCCTGCCAGGAACGTCTCGGCTGCTCGGCGCACCCGGCGGCTCTTCTCGGGCCCGACTGCCTCGAACGCGTCGCCGAAGTCCCCGTACGCGCGTGCCTTGACCTCGACGAAGACCAGGCGCTGCCCCCGCCGCAGAACAACGTCCAGCTCGTTGCCGCCGGCGCGCACGTTCGAGCCGAGCACCCGGTAGCCGCGCAGCCTGAAGTAGCGGCGCACGCGCCGCTCGGCCCTCGCTCCGATGGCGTTCATGCCGCCCGGCTGCGGGCGGTCGGCGTGATCAGGGGCTGCTCGAGCGTCGGCGTGGCGGTCGATTCGGCCTCGGCGGTGGCGGCGAGACCGGCGTGGGCCGACCCGCCCTCCGCGGCCTCTTCCGCCGGTCCCGAAAGGCCTTCGGTCCCGGCGTCCGCCGGCGACGGATCCGCCGAGGCGACCAGGACGACGTCGAGGTCCGTCTCCGTCGCCACGATCGCGTCCGCGACGATATCCGCCGGCACGGCATCCACCTCGACGTTCATCCCGACCGCAGAGTCGACGTAGCAGAGCGCCTGGAACGAGCGCCGGTGGAGCGCGCAGGGGCCGCGGCGGCGCACCACTGCCGAGTGGCCCGGCGTGATGTAGCCGACATGGGAGACGAAGCCGAACGCCGGATAGAGGGCGTCGAGCCGACGCATCGCGCGGTCTCGCACCACCTTGGCGATCACCGAGGCGGCGGCGACGGCCGCGCTCTTCTGGTCTCCGTCGACGACCGCCCGGTGCGGCGGGGCCGTCGGGCCGAGCCGGAAGCCGTCGACGAGGCGTACGTCGGCAGTAGGGCCGACCGCTCGCAACGCCGCCGCGAGCGCCCGCAGGTTGGAACGGTGGAGCCCGTTGCGGTCGATCTCGCCGGGTGAGACGACCTGCACCGAGACCTGCGTCGCGAGCCTCAGCACCGCGTGGAAGAGGCGCTCACGCTCCTCGGGCAGGAGCTGCTTCGAGTCGTTCAGCGACGCGAGCGGGGTAAGCCGCGGACCACGCAGGCGCTCGTAGTCGAGCAGCACCGCCGCCGCGACGAGAGGGCCGGCGAGGCTGCCCCGACCGGCCTCGTCCGCGCCCGCGACGAATCGGGCGCCGAGCCGGCGATCGAAGGCGACGAGCTTGCGTCCGCTGCGAGCTCCCACAGCGGGCGAGGATACTCCTTAGCGCAGCTGCTTCTCGCGGACGCGCGCCTTTTTTCCCACTTTCTCGCGCAAGTAGTACAACTTGGCGCGGTTCACGTCGCCGATCGACACCACATCGATCTTCTCGATCTTCGGCGAGTGGAGAGGGAAGGTGCGCTCCACGCCCACCCCGAACGACTGCTTGCGCACGGTGAAGGTCTCGCGCGCGCCGGCGCCCTGCTTCTTGATGCAGATGCCCTCGAAGACCTGGACGCGGCGACGCACGCCCTCGATCACCTGGAAGTGAACCCTCACGGTGTCCCCTGCCTTGAACTTGGGGACGTCGCGCAGCTGGCGGCGCTCGATGGTCTCGATCAGGTCGTTCATAAGAGGAGCGGCCCTCGGCCGACTTGCAATCCTAGCGAAATGGCCGGAGCGCCCGCGGCCGTACGTCGGTCCGCGCATGGGCCCGCACTGGCCGGTGGACTGCCGCGTGACGCCGAGCCGCCTCAGCCCGCGCTGCGGGCTCGGCTCTGCTCGCGGCGCCAGGTCTCGATCCGAGCATGGTCGCCGGAGAGCAGCACCTCCGGCACCGCCCAGCCGCGGTATTCGGCCGGCCGGGTGTAGTGCGGATACTCGACGCCGCGGTCGAGCTCGGCGGAGAAGGTCTCCTCGAAAGCGCTCTCCTCGCTACCGAGGGCTCCGGGCAGCGTCCTCGCCACGGCGTCGAGCACGACCATCGCGGCCAGCTCGCCGCCGGAAAGCACGTAGGGCCCGATCGACAAGGCTTCTGTCGCGAGATGCTCGACGACGCGCTCGTCGAAGCCCTCGAAGCGTGCAGAGAGCAGCGTCAGCTCCTCCTCCGCCGCCAGCTCCTCGACCACCTCCTGGTCGAGCGAGCGTCCCTGCGGCGAGAGCGCGATCACCCGCCGCGGCGGTTCACTCCCGTAGACGGCCTGCAACGCGGCGTCGACGACATCGACTCGCAGCACCATGCCGGCGCCTCCTCCGTACGGGTCGTCGTCCACCTGCCCGGCGCGCAGCGGCGTGAAGTCGCGGTAGCTGAACAGGCGAAGCTCCAGCTCGGTGCCGAGGACGGCGGCGAGCGGGCGCTGCTCCGTCATCCACGAGAACGCCGTTGGAACGAGGGTGAAGACGTCGACCCGCATTCGGAAACTGTAGGGCTGCGCCTTACGGGCCGGATGAGATCCGGCCCCTACGCCCGGGTCCGCGAACCCCCGCGCGACCACGATCCGGCCCGCGTCGAGCTCGACCGCCAGCACGCAGTCCTCGACGAGCGGCAGCGCGAGACCCGAGTCGAGCTCGAGCACGTCGTTCGCCACGCCCGGCACGACCCGCGTCACGACGCCGAGCTCACGCCCGCCCTCCTCCTCGACCCTCAGCCCCTCGAGCTGGAACGCGTAGTACTCGTCCTCCTCGAGCGCCGGCAGAGCGGCCGCCGGCACCTCCAGCACCACCCCACGCCGACCGGCCGATCGAGGCGGATCACCGGCCGCCCGCCCGAGCGCTTGGCGGCCACGATCTCGACCTCCTCGCCCGCCGCCCACACGCGGGCCCCCACGGCAAGGCGCGCAGGATCATCGCTCGGATCCTCGACGAAGAAGGAGCCGTCGAGGCCGTGCGGGCGTCCTACACGTCCGACGGACACGAACCGGGCGTCGCCCGGCGTCATCGCGTCACTCGACGATCTCGAGCAGGCGGCGCTCGCGGGCCTTCGTTCCACTCGCGCGCACGACCGTCCGAAGCGCGCGGATCACGCGGCCCTGACGGCCGATCACCTTGCCGAGGTCCTCCTTGGCCACGTGCAGCGAAATGACGACGGCGCCGTCACGCTCGGTCCGTTCGACGCGCACGGCCTCCGGATCGTCGACGAGACGCCTGGCGATCGAAGCGACGAGCTCTTCCATCTCGGCCGCGGCCCGAAAGCCCTAGACGCTCTTCGCCTTCATCAGCCGCTTGACCGAGTTGGTCGGCTGCGCGCCCTTCGCGATCCAGTCGCGGATCTTGTCCTCGTTCAGCTCGATGAGCGAGGGATTGCTCTGCGGGTTGTAGCGCCCGACGATCTCGATGAAGCGCCCGTCCCGCGGCGCGCGCGAGTCCGCGACGACGACGCGGTAGATCGGGTTCTTCTTCGAGCCCACCCGGGCGAGCCTGATCTTTGCTGCCATACCTCTCCTCTCCCTAGCGGCGCATCTGCGCCACCATCGACTGCAGGTTCGGCATCTTGCCCTTGCCGATCTGCTTCATCATCTTCTCCATCTGCTTGCGCCCGGTCAGCAGCTGGTTGACCTGCTGGACGGACGTGCCGCTGCCGCGCGCGATGCGCGCCCGCCGCGAGCCGTTGATCAGCTCGGGCCGGTTGCGCTCCTCGGGCGTCATCGAGAGGACGATCGCCCGCGCATAGTCGAGCGCCTTCTCGTCGACCGTCGACGCCCTGCATCTGCTTGCCGAGCCCGGGCACGAGCGACAGCACGCTCCGCATCGAGCCCATCTTCCTCATCATGTCGTAGGACTTCAGGAAGTCGTCGAACGTGAAGCGCCCGGAGCGCAGGCGCTTCTCCATCTCGGCCGCCTCGTCGACCTCGGCCGCCTCCTCCGCCCGCTCGATCAGCGTGAGCACGTCGCCCATGCCGAGGATCCGCGAGGCCATGCGGTCGGGATGGAAGACGTCGAGCTGGTCGAGCTTCTCGCCGAGCGAGGCGAACTTGATCGGCTTGCCGGTGACCGCCTTGACGGAGAGCGCCGCGCCGCCGCGGGCGTCGCCGTCGAGCTTCGTGAGGATGACGCCGTCGAAGTCGACGTGCTCGGCGAAGGCCTCGGCGACGTTGACCGCGTCCTGGCCGGTCATCGAGTCGAGCACGAGCAGGACGTTCGTGCGGCCTGACCGCGTTGCGCACCTGGACGAGCTCGTCCATCATCTCCTCGTCGACGTGCAGGCGGCCGGCCGTGTCGACGATGACGCACGTCGCGGCCCTGCGCGCGCGCCTGCTCGAGCCCGGACTTCGCGACGGCGACCGGATCCTGCGAGCTCCGGTCGAGGTAGACCGGGACCTGGATCTGCCCGCCGAGCTGCTCGAGCTGGTCGATCGCGGCCGGCCGCTGCAGGTCGCAGGCGACGAGCGCCGGCGACTTGTCCTCCTTCTTGCGCAGGTGCAGCGCGAGCTTCGCCGCCGCGGTCGTCTTCCCCGAGCCCTGGAGGCCGGCGAGCAGGATCACCGTCGGCGGACGGCCGGAGAACGCGAGCTTCGAGCTCCCCTGCCCCATCAGCTCGGTCAGCTCCTCGTGGACGACCTTCACGACCTGCTGGCCCGGCGTCAGGCTCTTCAGCACCTCGGCGCCGAGCGCACGCGCCTTCACGCGCACGAGGAACTCCTTGACGACCTTGAAGTTGACGTCGGCCTCGAGCAGCGCGAGGCGGATCTCGCGCAGCGCCTTGTCGAGATCCTCCTCGGTGAGGATCCCGCGGTTGCGCAGGCCCGAGAAGATGCCCTGGAGCTTGTCGGAGAGCGTGTCGAACACGGCTTCACATTGTACGGACGGGGTTGCCGCGCCCCTCCGTTGGTGCGAGCGGTTAGGCCTGAGCCTGCGCCTCGGCCACCTCGACGAGCCGGCAGAGCGCGTTCACGAGCTGCATCTCCTCGATCGAGCGGCAGCGCGCCTCGAGCAGCCGCGGCGAGCAGACGAGGAAGGCGAGGCACTGCGCCCGCGAGATCGCGACGTTGAGGCGGTTGCGCGAGAAGAGGAACGCGAGGTTGCGCGGGCACGTCCTCGCCCGCTCGAGGTCGCCATCGAGAAGAAGACGACCGGCGCCTGCTGGCCCTGGAACTTGTCGACGGTGCCGATCGGCACGCCGGCGGGCAGCACCCGCGGAGCTCGTGCACCTGGGCGTTGTAGGGCGTGACGACCATGAAGTCGCGTCTCGGCGAGCGGCCGCGTCACCCCGTCCTCGTCGGTGAACGTCGGCGCCGAGCATCGCGCCGATCTCGGCGGCGATCCGCTCGGCCTCCTCGGGCGAGGACGAGCGGTTGCCCTCGTGCTCGACGGGCAGGAAGCGGATCCCGGTGCCGAGCGAGGTCGAGCGCGCGGCCGCCGTCGGGTGCGAGTGCGAGCCGGCCCGCGTAGACGAGGTCGGAGACGAACTCGCAGACGTCGGGGTGCATGCGCCAGCTCTGCTCGAGGAAGACGCCGCGATTCTCGGGGATCGTCGGGCTCGCCGTCGAGCAGGTGCTCGAGCACCGAGCTGCCCGAGCCGCGCGGGATGCGTGCCCTGCGAGACCTGGGCGAGCTGCAGCGGATCGCCGAGCAGGATCAGGTTGCGGGCCGAGGTGCCGACCGCGATCGCGTCGGCGAGCGAGACCTGGCCGGCCTCGTCGATCACGAGGTAGTCGAGCGTGCCGTCGAGCTCCGGCCGCGCGAAGAGCCACGCCGTGCCGGCGACGAGCTGGACTTCGGGGTCGGTGAACGGCGCGATCGTCGTCTCGTTCTCGATCAGGTCGCCGTCGTAGTACGACTCCTCGTTGTCGCGCTCGACTTCTTCAGCCCCGCGAACGTCGTACCCCGCCGCTCGGCCTCGTGCTCGATCGCCGCCGAGCAGGTTGTGGATCACCTTGTGGCTCTGGGCCGTGACGCCGACGCGGTATCCGCTGCGTCGAGGAGGTCGACGACGATCTCGGCGCCGCGCCATGTCTTGCCCGTGCCCGGCGGGCCCTGGACGAACAGGTAGCTCGCGCTCGAGCGCCGTGCGAGCGCAGCGATCTCGGCCGGATCGACGGTCTGGATCGGCACGCCACGCTCGCGGCCGGCGAGCCGCGGCGGCTCGCGCCGCAGAACGTGCCTCGAGCGCCGGGTAGCGTCCGCTGCAGTCGCGGATCGACTCGGCAAAGCGCATCGACGGCGGCCTGCTGGAAGCGGTCGTCGTAGGGCTTCCCGGCGACGAGCGCCCGCGGCAGCGCTACGTCGGCGAGGCCCGGGCCGCGGACGAGCCGAAGCGTCAGGCGCTCCTCGTCGAGCTCGACGATCGTGCCCGCGCGACTTCCCCGTCGCCGGATCGTGCGACCTCGTCGCCGCGCGTCGAGCTTGTGCTCCTGCTCCGGGTAGCACGAGCGTCCAGACGATGCGACTTCTTGTCTTGCTCCGGGCCGTCGACGAGCTCGAGACAGCCGATCGCCTCGGCTCCTCGACGAGTTCCTCCGGTGACTGCGGCATGCGGTCGAACCACTCCCACCAGGCAGGCTTCGCCTCTCGACGGTGGTACTCCAGTAGCTCGCCGGCGAGCCAGCGCGGCGAGCCGGGCTCGCTCACCCGCCGTCAGCTCCAGCCGCAACCGCTCGCGCGCCTCGATCTCCTCCTGCTTCGCCTTCTCGAGATCACCTCGCGCGACCGGCTCTGGCCAGGGCAGATCGGCGGGCCGCTGACCGAGCAGCCAGTCGCGCAGCGCGAGGGTCGCGCGGCAGTCCTCCTCGTTGTAGGCCGCGATCTCGTCGAGCAGCGTCCTCTTACTCGGTGTGCAGCCATCCTCGAGGCCGACGACGGCGTCCGCGCCCGCTCCCATGCTGCCGAGCGCGAGAACCCGGCGAGCGCCTCGAGCTCCTTCAGCGAGTAGCTCGGACGCCGACGCGCATTGCCTGGCGGAGCGCCGAGTGCAGGTTGACGAACACCCCGCGGCGCAGGAGATCGTCGACCTCGCGCCTCGCGGTGCCCGTGCTCGCCCATCAGGCGCTGGAGCGCGCTCTGTCGTAGCCGCCGAAGTGGTAGACGTGCATGTCGGGGAAGCGTTCGAGCTGGGCGTGGATCAGGTCGATCACCGCCGTCGAACGCGTCGCTGCTCGTCCGCGCGGCCGAGCGCCCAGCACGGCCTCGTAGTCGGGCTTGCGCCCGTCGCAGAAGAGCAGCCCGAACAGGAACTCGAGCCCGCGGGCGGGCTCGAAGAACGGGTGTCCTTCGAGGTCGAGGAAGATGTCGCCCCGCGACGGCCTCGGCAGCGACGCGAAGCCGCGTCCGTCCTCGAGCGCCCGTGCGCGCCACTGGATCGAGCCTGCCGCGTCACTCGCGAGCTGGAGCTCGGCCTGCTCGTGCAGCCCGGCCGAACGTGTCCGGCGCGAGCTTGCGCACCGGCGTCGCCGGGTCGGCAGCCGCGAGCGCGGTCAGCGTCGTGATCTCGGCCGTGGCGAGCCGCGCGATCTGGTCGCGGCGCATGCCCGCGACGCGGTGGAGGTGATCCTCGTCCTCCCACTGCTGGTCGCAGAGCCGGCGGAAGTCGCAGAGGTCGCAGTGGTCGTTCGGGTACGGGTCGGTCTCCGGGCGGCGCGCGACCGCGTCGAGAAACCGCGTGCGGACGCGCCGGTAGTAGGCGGTCACGTCGGCGAGGCGCAGCGTCTCGCGCTCCTGCGTCCCGAGCACGACGTGCGCCGCGTCCGGCTCGACCCCCTGGATCCGCGCGACCGCCTCGCTGTAGAAGCAGAGCTGCAGCGCATGCGTCGGCTTCGCCCGCCGCGCGAGCTTCGTGTCGAGCACCTCGTAGGAGTAAGTCGCCGAGCGCGGACGGCCGGTCGACCCGCTCGAGGAAGTCGGCGATCCCGCGCCAGCCGTCGAGGACGAGGGGCGCCTGGTAGATGTAGGCGGCACCGGCGCGCATGGCCTCGGCGGTGCGCACGCGCGTCGGCCTCGAAGTCGCGCTCCTCGCCGAGCCCGATCTCGACGACCTCGTGCCCGGCGTCGCGCAGCGTCTGCAGGAAGGCGGCTTCGTGCTCGTCCCCTTTGCGCGCGAGCAGCTCGCCGTAGGCGGTCTGTGTAGTGCGGCTTCTCGATCTCGCTCGAGCGCAGCGGCGACCTCGAGCTGGGTCAGGTGCTCGCAGGCGACGAAATGGCCAAGGTCGGAGGGCGAGAAACGAAGGTCGGAAGCGACGGCTCGCATGCCTCAAGTATCCGCTGTGGCCGAGAACGCGGGTGTCCGGGACTACCCAAGCGTGACGGCCGCGGTGCGAGCCTCCAAGTCCTGATGACGCACCCCGGTCGGTCGTCGTCGATCCAGCGCGTGGTCAGGCGCTGCGCGATGGGGAGGTGCCGATCTACCGCGCTTCTCGAGCCAAGGTGCCGCAGTTTGCTGACGCTCGACACGCTCGATGACGCCCGTGCGTCACATTTTCGTCACGCACGCTTGGACACATACGGCTTTGGTTTCGGCGCTGGCCAGCTCGGGATTGGCACTTCGTCGACTTCATGGCTCGACCGCGCGAGTGCCTCGTCGGTCTTGAGGTCGGCCGGCGGGCGAGGTGGAGAGAGGCTCGCGGTCTCGAGCGCGGCAAGACGGTCGCGAATGGCACGCAGTTCGCGCATCAGCTCTGCGTGCTGGGTCTCGCCGTCCCGCTCGACCTCTTCGGCTTCTTGCTCTAGGTCGACGCGGACGAATCGTTCTGAGACGGAGCCGATCAGGAGACTTAGGAAGCCGATCCCGACCAGCATGACGAGGATCGCCAGGGCCCGTCCCAGGTCGGTCTTGGGTGGGATGTCGCCATAACCGACTGTCGTCACCGTCGTCATCGCCCACCAGACACCATCCCATGTCGATACGCCTTCGGCGTACGCGAAGGCGGCACCCCCGGCGAGCACCGTGACCAGCGCGACCAGGGCGCCGTAGCGTAGGCCGTTGAGGGTGAACAGCCTTCGGGCGTAGCGGACGATCGCGATCAGTCGCAACAGGCGGAAAACGCGAAAAACACGCAAGGCTTGGAGGCTTGCCGGCAGAAATGGTGGGGTTAAGGAGCACAATCGCGATCTCGAGCAGGTGCTCGCGAAGCCAGCGCCGGCGGTCGGGCACAATCGCCAGCATCACGACCACCTCAGCGGCGAAGAGCCCCCAGATGAGCCAGTTTGCGACTGTGGCAAGCGTTGACCACGGCTCGCCGGCGGCGGTTTGCTCGAGAACCATGATCGGGATGACCAGAAGGGCGGCGATGACGATCGGCTTCTCAAAGCGCCTCTCGATCCGTTCGCTGCGCTGACCCACGGCTTCCCGCAGGCCTGTACTCTCGACACCCACGACAGCCTCCGCTCCCGGAGCGCGGCCTAACCTCTTAGGGCTTGTAGCGGACGCCGTCATACTCGCCCTCGCAGCGGTGTGGGTCCAGCGAGGGCAGCCGGGTACACACCGCCCAGCTTCAGGCTCCCGCGCCGATCAATCATCAGTCGCACCCGATTCCATCCCCGTCACCGTCGAGTCCGAACGGGTCTGGGCCAATCACGGTGACGGTGCCCGTGTAGAGCGGCCCGTTCCCCTCGCCGCCGGCACAGTCGTAATCGGAAGCGGTGGGATCAAGACATGCGCCTTGGTAGGAGGGGTGGCAGTTCTGCGCAGGCGCGGCAGGCGGGGACTCCTGCGCCGGAGGTTCGGGAGCAACATCCGGTCTGGCGATCCTGTGTGGCTACAGCCTGAGTCGGGTCAAGCCGTGTCCCTGGACACGCTCCCCACAACCCTCGCCCAGCCGCTTTTGCCGTCTTGGCGGAATCCAGCAGCTTCTTGGCGTAGCGGCCCTTGTCGCCCTGGTAGAACCAGACGCTCGCCGCGCCACCCCGAACGAGGGTGATATTGACGTTCTGCTTGCCCTTAAAGACGTAGCGCAGCAGACGCTCGTAGCGGTCAACGATGATCGAGCTTCGGGTCGGCAACGAGCTTGACCTTCGTCCCGGTGGGGAGGATGGTCGAGAGCATTTCCGTCGCCTCGTCGGCAAAGCATTCGTTTCCGCCAACCTCGGGTGAGTCGATCTGGACGAGCCGCACGCGCTCGCCGTTGCCAAGCTCGATCGTGTCGCCGTCGATTACCCGCGCGACCTTGAACAGCTTCGCTTTGGGCTTCGGGGTGCCCGTGGTTGCTGGCGGCTGCGTCTGATCGGCAGTCAGACCAGTATCGGCCGAGCTCGGTTCTTGGTCTGCGGCAGCTTCCGCAGCAGCGCAGCCGCTGGCAAGCAGTGCCAGTGCCATGACGGCCGTTGCCGCTGGGGCGAGTCGGACAAACAGGGGCCTCATCGGCGAGACCCGCGCCACATGTAGGCAAGGCCGGTGCCGAGGAGCGAGAGCGTGGCCGTGAGTCCTCTCCTGCCGACACTGACTCGCGCTCCCCTGCGACCGACGCTCGCGCCGACACCGCGCTTGCTTAGGTTGAGGGTCAAGCCTGGCAGAAGAGACTTGCGGCGCTGGAATCGCCAACTCATCTCAGAGCCTCTTCAGCCGGTAGCGACCGTCGCTGGCGATCTTGCAGGTGTAGCCGTACCGCCGGTATTGACGCATTCGAGATTCCTCTACCTGCGCTCGCAGCCCCAACCGTCGTGATCGGCGTCCAGCCGAAACACGTCAGGGCCGACCACTCGGACTTTCTTCCAAACGTAGTTGGGGCCGTTGCCCCTTCCGCCGCCGCAGTCGTAGTCGCCGATCCCGACTTTCAGGCAGGCGCCCTTGTAGGAGGAGTGGCAGCGCGCCTTGTTAGGCGTGGCGCTGGCGCTCGCGGCGGTGACGGTCAGAGCGACCGCAGCGGCGGACATGAGTACACAGAGTGTTTTCACGGCAGTCCCTTTCGTGTTGCTTACTCGATTTGGTCGGCGGGCCTAGCACTCAAGCGCAGGCTTCGCGCGCCAAAGATCGCGATCGTCGAGAACTCGCGGACGAGCCTGCCGAGCCTTTGCGTCTGGGCGCAGATGACCCATGACCCAATTGCACTTGTCATGCAACGGAGGAGCGCGGCGCGTGAAACGAGCGTAGCCACACCCTGGCCGAAACGGTGTGACCCATTTAGGTCAATCCGTCGGGAATGACCCGATCATGTCGCAGTCATGCTGGGGAGTCGCGTGGTGGCGAGCGGGGTCTTACGGCGAGCGGGCGGGCCGGATGAGATCCGGCCCCTACACCTGCTGGTACGAATGGGCGAATGAGATTCGGCCCCTTCCCGCGTTACGATGCCTGCCTCACCGAACGAGGAGGCACCATGACGCCCATCAGGGAAAGCGTCGAGATCGCGCGGCGCCCCGAGGACGTGTTCGCGTACCTGGACGACTACTCCCGCCACACCGAGTGGCAGACGAACCTCGTCAGCGCCCACGTCGACACCGACGGGCCGATCAAGGTCGGGACGAGGGTCACCGAGGTGCGGCGAATGGGCAAGCGCGAGCAGCCGGTCTCGATCGAGATCACCGAGCACGACCCGCCGCGGAGCTTCGCCTTCCGCGGCACCGAGGGCCCCATCCGCCCGGTCGGCACGGGCACGATCGAGCCGATCGGCGACGGCTCGAGCTCGCGCTTCACGCTCGAGCTCGACCTCGTCGGGCACGGGTTCGGGAAGATCATCGCGCCGATGGCTCGCAAGCAGGCGGCGGCGCAGATCCCGGTGAACCAGCAGAAGCTGAAGGAGCTGCTCGAGAGCGGCAAGGCCTGACGCCGACAGTTCATCCCGCCAGCAGAGGAGGAGTAATGACAGCCCAGCCGACCGCCGAAGCGGCCCTCGACGAGGAGGCTATCCAGGGGCTCAGCCAACAGACCCGCGGTGACGTCCTGACAGCGGGCGACGCCGGATACGACGACGCGCGATCGATCTGGAACGCGCTCATCGACCGCAAGCCGGCGGTCATCGTCCAGTGCACGGGCGCTGCGGACGTCGTCGACGCGGTGAACTTCGCGCGCGAGCAGAACCTGCTCCTCTCGATCAAGGGCGGCGGGCACAACGTCGCCGGCAACGCGGTGAACGACGGCGGCCTCGTGATCGACCTGTCGCAGATGAACGGCGTCCACGTCGACCCGTCGACCCAGACGGTGCGGGCACAGGGCGGCGCGACATGGGGCGACACCGATCGCGAGTCGCAGCTCTTCGGCCTCGCGGTGCCCGGAGGCGTTGTCTCGACCACCGGCATCGCCGGCCTGACCCTCCACGGCGGCTTCGGCCATCTGCGACGCAAGTACGGGCTGTCCCTCGACTGCCTCCTCTCCGTCGACATCGTCACGGCCGACGGGCAGCTGCGCCGGGCAAGCGCGACCGAGAACGACGACCTCTTCTGGGCCGTCCGAGGCGCCGGCAGCAACTTCGGCGTCGTGACGTCATTCGAGTTCCAGGCGCACCCGGTCGGCCCGATGGTGATGGTCGGCGCGATCTTCTACCGGCAGGAAGATGCGAGGAGCGTGGTGCCGGCCTGGCGCGACTACATGGCGTCGGCGCCGGAGGAGCTCAGCTCGATCGCGCTCTTCTGGAACGTCCCTGCGCACGAGCCCTTCCCGCCCGAGGTTCACGGGGCGCCCGTCCTCATCGTCGCCGGCGTGTACGCCGGAGCCGTGGAGGACGCCGAGCCCGTCGTGCAGCCGCTGCGCGAGCTCGCCGAGCCCCTGATCGACCTGAGCGGCCCGTGGCCGTGGCTCGGGCTCCAAAGCGGCTTCGACGGCTTCTTCCCCAAGGGGGAGTTCCACTACTGGAAGTCGCGCGCGCTCGGGGAGCTTTCCGACGCGGCGATCGACGAGCTCGCGGACTTCGGGTCACGGCGCCCGACGCCGCTCACCGACCTCGTCATCTGGCACAACGGCGGGGCGATGTTCCGGGTGGGTGAGACGGATACCTCCTACGGCAATCGCGATGCAGCCTTCCACGTCACCGGTGAGGTGAACTGGACCGACGCGTCGCAGAACGACGAGGCCGTCGCCTGGGGGCGCGAGTTCTGGGGCGCCATGGAGAAGCACTCGACCGGCGGCGTGTACCTGAACTTCCCCGGCCTCGGGGAGGAGAAGGAGGCGCTCGTCAAGGCGGGCTACGGGGTCAACTACGACCGGCTCGCCGAGCTGAAGGCGAAGTACGACCCCGAGAACCTCTTCCGCATGAACCTGAACATCACGCCCGCCGGGTAGGAGCCGGCTCCCGGGCCGGATGAGATCCGGCCCCTACAGACCGTTCAGCGGTACTGCGCGGTCGCGCTCCGCTCGGGGTTCCACGCCACGCGGCAGGCACCCCACATCCCGCGGCCGGCGTCGCGCGCAGCCTCGCCCGCGTTCTCGAGCTCCGACGCGTACCTGCCGTGCTCGCCGTGGAAGAAGTACGGCGCGGCGGCCCCGCGGCGCACGAGCTCGAGGTTCACGTTGCGATCGCCGACGTGCACGTAGCGGAGCAGGCGGCCGTACTGGTCCACCTGGTCGAGGCTCGGATCGGCTTCGAGCCGGACACGGGTGCCGGGGGGCGCGAGCTCTTCCAGGGCGCCCGTGGCCTCCTCCGAGTAGCACTCGCCCTCGCCGAGCTCGGTCGCGTCGATCTGGACGAGCCTGACTCGGTCGCCGCTCTCGAGCTCGAGGGTGTCACCGTCGGCGATGCGGTCGACGACCGCTCTCGCCTGCGTCCGGCGGCGCCGGTCTCGTGCTCGGCCGAGCAAGCCGCGCCGGCGAGCGCAAGAGCGGCGACGACGGCGACGAAGAGGCGGCGTTTCATGCCTCTGCGAAGTCGTCGGACGCGGCCGTGCAAATTACGCCTTGCTCTGGCACACTCCGGCACGTGTCGTTCGCAACTTCCGGACGTGGGCGCCGATGACGCTCGAGCGTCTCGAGGTACTGCTCGACGCCGGCCACGATGGCGGAGCTGCGACGCGACGCGGAGGCACGCGGCGTCTCGCCTCCGGAGCTCGCGCGCGAAGCGATCGAGGCCTTCGTCGACGTCGAGCGCGCGGTTGTGCTCGACCCCGAGGAGCTGGCCGACGACGACGAGCTCGACGTGGAGGTCGAGGCGCTCGACGGCGCGGACGAGGACTGGGCCGATCTCGAGCGCCAGATCGTATCGCTCGCCGAGTCGGACGACGACTGACGCCGCGCCCCGGACGCTCTACCGGGTGTGAACTTCGACCTCGACGACGGGGGTCGCGACCGCGACCGTGCCGTAGAGCGGTCACCTGCCTTTGAAGCGCTCGACGAGATGCTCGCCCTGCTCCGCCGTGACGCCGCCGAGCTCGAACTCGACGCTGCACCCGGTTGAAGACGCGCACGTCGTCCCGCACCGGGTTGTCCAGATCCATCTCGCCCGACACTGCGACCTGCACGGAGCGCAGCGGCAGCTCCTCCTCGCGCGCGAAGACCTGCAGGAGCTCGACGCCGCAGGTCGCGACTCCGGCGAGGAAGATCTCGCCGGGCGTGACCGCCTCACCCGGGCAGCCGTTCTGCACCGGGCCGTCGACGACGAAGTGCTGGTCGCGCGTGCTGCAGAGCACGCGCCCGAAGACGTCCGTCGAGCGGGCGTCGATCTCGTAGCGGCGGACGTTCGCGGGGCCCGCCATCGCGTGGGAGTGTAGTCCGAGACGGCGGGCCGGATGGGATCCGGCGCCTACTCCTCCGTCACGAGGGCGCGCGCGAAGTCGGCAGGATCGAACGGCTGGAGGTCCTCGAGGCTCTCCCCCACCCCGACGAGCTTGACCGGCAGGCCGAGCTCGTGGCCGATCGCGACGACGATGCCGCCCTTGGCCGTGCCGTCGAGCTTCGTCAGCACGACGCCGGTGACGTCGACGGCCTCGCGGAAGAGCTCCGCCTGGCGCAGGCCGTTCTGACCCGTGGTGGCGTCGATGACGAGGAGCGTCTCGTGCGGCGCTCCGTCCAGGCGCTGAGCGATCACGCGGCGGATCTTCGAGAGCTCCTCCATCAGGTTCGTCTGCGTGTGCAGGCGGCCGGCGGTGTCGACGATGACGACGTCGTGGCCGCGCGCCTCGGCGGCGGCGATCGCATCGAACGCGACCGCAGCCGGGTCGCCGCCGCGCGTGGAGCCGACGAAATCGGCGCCCGCGCGTCCGGCCCAGATCTCGAGCTGCTCGTCGGCGGCCGCGCGATAGGTGTCCGCGGCTGCGACGACCACCGAGCGCCCGTGCTCCGCGAGGCGGCTCGCAAGCTTGCCGATCGTCGTCGTCTTGCCGGTGCCGTTGACGCCGACGATGAGCAGGACCGTCGGACGCGCCTCGACGTCGAGACGCGGCGCCTCCTCGGGCGAGGCCAGCTCCGCGAGGACGTCGGCGAGGCCTTCCATGACGTCCTCGTTCGTCTGCGGGCGGCGCTTCTCGAGCCGCTCGATGACCTCCTGCGCGGTGGCCGCGCCGATGTCGGCGGAGATCAGCACCTCCTCGAGCACCTCCCACGACTCGAGGTCGTTGGGGTCATAGCGCCAGCCGGTGAGGGGGCCCGTGATGGCGCGGCGGCTCTTCGAGAGGCCGCTGCGCAGGCGCCTGAAGCGCCGTCGCCGCTCCGGCTCCTCGTCCTCGGCCCCCGGCTCCTCGTCGCCGAGGAGGGCGGCCCACGTGTGGGTCACGCGGGCAGCGCCTCGAGCGCCGCGGGCTCTCCGCGCAGACGCTTCGACACGATCTGGGAGACGCCGTCCTTTGCCATCGTCACGCCGTAGAGGATATCGGCGGCCTCCATCGTCCTCTTCTGGTGCGTGATGACGATGAACTGCGCGCGATCCGCGTAGCGGCGCAGCAGCTCGACGAAGCGGCCGATGTTCGCGTCGTCGAGGGCGGCCTCGACCTCGTCGAGCAGGTAGAAGGGGCACGGCCGGGCGAGGAAGAGCGCGAAGAGGAACGAGAGGGCGCCGAGCGCCTTCTCGCCGCCGGAGAGCAGCGAGAGCCGCGTGATCTTCTTGCCGGCCGGGCGGAGCTCCACCTCGACGCCGGGCTCCGCGTCTTCCTCGTCCTCCGGGACCGTGAGCCGCAGCCTCCCCTCGCCGCCGGGGAAGAGCGACCCGGCAACCTCGGTGAAATGCCGCTCGACGGCCGCGTAGGTCTCGGCGAAGCGCCGCTCGACCTCCTCGGTCAGCTCGGCCCGCAGCTTCTCGAGCTCCTCGAGCGAGCGCTCGAAATCCTCGCGCTGCACCGTCAGCTCGGAGAGCCGCTCGCGCTCCTGCTCGAGCTCCTCGGCGGCGAGCGGGTTGACCTGGCCGAGCGCCTCCCGGCGCCGCTCGAGGCGCTCCCGCTTGACGCTCAGCTCCTCCTCGTCGGCCTCGCCGAGCTCCTCGGGCGCCGTGCCCTCCGGGAGTCGCCGCAGGAGCTCGTCGCGCTCGCTGCCGAGCCGGGCGGCGTCCACCTCGACGGCCGACAGCCGCGCCGCGGCCTCCCCCGCCGAGCGGCGCAGCTCGGCCTCCTGCGCGCCGAGCCGGCGCAGCTCCTCCCCCAGGCTGGCCGCAGACGCGGCGCCCGCGTCCACCCGGCCGCGCAGGGGCGCCTCGAACCGGCCGGCGGTCTCGGCGCAGGCGGCGAGACAGGCCGCGAGCCGTTCCGCCGCGCCGGCCAGGTGCTCTGCGAGGTCGGCCTGCGCCGGGTCGACGCGAGGCGGCATGAGCGCCACCGCCGCGCGGGCCTTCGTCACCCGTTCGCGGGCGGCGCGCTCCTCCTCGAAGAGCCCGGCCGCAGTGCCGGCCGCCGCGGCTGCGTCGGCCTGGAGCTGCCCGACCTCCTCGGCGAGCGTCCGCCGCCGCGCATGCAGCTCGATCATGACGCTCTCGGCCGCGGCGCCTGCGAACCACAGCTCGCCGCGGCCCGGATCGAACCCGTGGCCCTCTCGTGTCACGGCGATCCCGTCCGCGACCGACGCCAGCTCCCCCGGCTCGACGACCCAGACGCCCTCGAGCAGCCGGGCCACCGGCTCGCCGCCGGCGGCCGGGCGGGCATGGCGGGACAGAGGCTCTGCGGAGGCCGTAGGCGGCGTCGCGGCTGTGTCCTGCCGCGGGCCGCGCGGCGGCACGAGCGTGACGAGCGTCCCGAGCCCCTCGACACGCGCGCGCTCGGCCAGCTCGAAGGCGGCGCGCGGGTCTGCCGCCACGACGGCCGCGGCACGGAACGCCAGCGCCGCCGCGACGGCGCGCTCGTAGCCCGGCTCGACGTCGAGCGCTGCGAGCGCCAGCTGGGCGCCCGCGTCGGCCAGAGCCCGCGCGGCCGGCGGGAGCCCCTCCCGCTCGGCGAGGCTGCGGTCGAGCGCAGCCAGCCGCTCGGCCGCGAGCCTGGCCGCCGTCTCGAGCGTCTCCCGCTGCTCGAGGGCGGCGCGCGACCGGCCGGCAGCCTCGCGTGCGGTGGCCTCGGCCGAGGCGAGCTCGTCGATCGCGGACTCGTCGCGCGGAGCGTCTGCCAGGCCGCGAAGCCGGCTCGCCTCCTCCCTGAGCGACCGGCCCGACTCCTCCGCGGCCTCCTTGCGTAACGCCAGCCGCTCTGCCGCGCTGCGCAGACGATAGAGATCCGCGGTCGCCTGCTCGTGGCGCCCCGCCGCACCCTCGAGCGCCTCCTCGGCACGCCGCCGCTCCCCCAGCAACCCCTCGAGCTTCTCGTCCTGCCGCCGCCGTTCGTGCTCGGCTTCGGTGCGACGACCGTCGAGCTCGGCCATGCGCGCCTCGAGCCGCGCGAGCGAGGAGGCGCCGAGCTGGACGCGCAGCGCCTCGATCTCGTCGCCGAGCCGCTCGGCCCGCTGTGCCGCCGTTGCCTGGAGCGCCAGCGGCCGCAGCCGCTTGCGCGCCTCCTCCTCGAGCGCCCTCGCCCGGTCGACCTGGACGGCGACCCGCTCCAGCTTGAGCTCGGCCCGGTGGCGGCGCTGCTTGAAGCTGCCGAGACCGGCCGCCTCCTCGACGAGCGCGCGCCGTTCGGAGGGCTTGGACGAGAGCACCTGCTCGACCCGGCCCTGCCCGATGACGGCGTGCAGCTCGTGTCCGAGGCCGGCGTCGGCGAGCAGCTCGAGCACGTCCGTGCGGCGGACGGTCGCGCGGTTGATCAGGTACTGGCCCTCACCGCCGCGCTGAAGCCGGCGCGTGACCGCGAGCTCGGCGAACGGCAGCGGGCCGTCACCCGCCGAGTTGTCGAACAGGAGCTCCACCTCGCAGTGATCCGAAGCCGGCAGGCCGCCGCCGCCCGCGAACAGGACGTCCTCGGGCTTCTCGGCCCGCAGCGCGCTCGGCGCGAGGCTTCCCGCGGCCCAGACGATCGCGTCCGCCACGTTCGACTTGCCCGAGCCGTTCGGCCCGACGACCACGGCCACCCCCGGCTCGAGGCGAACCTCGACCGGTTCCGGGAACGACTTGAAGCCGCGCAGCCTGATGGAGCGCAGGTACACGCCGCGAGATCATGACAGTAGAGACGGACTGCAATGCGACGTAACGGGCCGAAGGGCGGGCCGGACAGGTCCGGCCCCTACAAGACCTTCGTGACCGCGGCCTTCGGCCGCTCCAAGCGGGTCGCGGCCGGCCGAGCCGGCCGCTCAGCCGCTCGGCCGCTCAGCCGCTCAGGCCTCTTCGGACATGTCGAGGATCTGGTCACGCGACAGCTGCCCCACCAGGTCCGGGTGGACGTCGCGGATGTGCTCCTCGGTGCTGGAGACGATCTCGTCGTCGGTCTCGCCGCGCACGACGTGGCCGCACTCGCAATTGACGATCTTGGACATCGCGCTCCTCCTGGCTCGATGGCCCATTGTGCGCGAGGCGCATTGCCGCCGCCTTGGCGCTAGGTTGGCGAAACCTTGGCGGAGGTTTCGGGCACGCGGATCCAGCTCTGCGGCAGGCTCGTCGTTCAGCTGGCGGGCGAGCGAATCGAGGCGAGGCTTCCGGGCCGCCAGGGGCGCCTTCTGTTCGTCTACCTCGCTGCGAATCGCACGCGACCGGCCACGAGGGACGAACTCGTCGAGGCGCTCTGGCAGGACACGGCACCGGCAGGGACGGACTCGTCGCTCTCGGCGCTGCTCTCGAAGCTCCGGCGCGTCCTTCCCGCCGGCTCGCTCGAGGGCCGCTCGGAGATCCATCTCGTGCTTCCCGCCGATGCCTGGATCGATCTCGAGGCGGCCGCTGCCGCGATCCACGAGGCGGAATCCGCAGTCGCGCGCGGCGACTGGAAAGGCGCCTGGGCGCCGGCTCGGATCGCGTACGCCGTCGGCGGGCGCGGCTTCCTCGCCGGTGAGGAGGCGCCATGGATCCAGGAACGCCGGCGGTGGCTCGAGGACATGAGGCTGCGCGCCTATGAGTGCATCGCGCTTGCCGGCCTCGGCCTGGGCGGAGCAGAGCTCGCCGCCACGGAGCGCTCCGGCCGGAAGCTCATCGAGCTCGCTCCCTATCGTGAGTCCGGCTACCGCCTGCTGATGGAGTCGCTTGCCGCGCGCGGCGAGGTGGCCGAGGCGCTGCGCGTCTACGACCGCCTGCGGATCCTGCTGCACGACGAGCTCGGCATCGCGCCGAGCGCGGAGAGCCAGGCGCTCCACCGGCGACTGCTCGAGCGGGGCTAGCCGCGTGAAGCCCGGGCCGGATGAGATCCGGCCCGCTCCAAGCCGCCTCCGGGCTGAAGCCCGGCCGGATCGAGATCCGGCCCCTACAGCCGCTCGAGCGATCCGAGCTAGGGCCTCGCGGGCGGCCGCCTGCTCGGCGTCCTTCTTGGAGCTCCCCGTGCCGGTGCCCGCCTCCTCGCCGTCGATCAGCACGGCGCAGGTGAAGGTGCGCTCGTGGGGCGGGCCCTGCGTCTCGACCACGACGTAGGAGATGGCGCGGCCGAGCCGGGCGATCTCCTCCTGCAGCTCCGTCTTGTAGTCCACGTGGGTCGTGACCGCGTACTCGATGCGCTCGGCGAACGAGCGCACGATCGCGCCCCGTATGCGCTCGAACCCGTGCTCGAGGTAGAGAGCGCCGAGGCTGGACTCGACGAGCGCCGCGAGGACGTTGCGGTTGCGCCCGAGCTTCTCGACCTCGGGGCCGGCGGGAGCGCCAACGCCCTCGCCGAGCCGCTCGCCGAGCCGCAGCAGCTTCCCGACCTCGGCGCAGCTCGTGCGGCTGACGACGTACGCCCAGGCCTTCGTGAGCCGGCCTTCCGAGAAGTCGGGAAAGCGCTCGTAGAGCGCCTGGGCGATCGCCAGGTCGAGCACGCTGTCGCCGAGGAACTCGAGCCGCTCGTACGAGCGGGAGCGGTCGTCGACGAACGACGGATGCGTGAAGACCCGCTCGCGAAGCGCGGGTCGGAGCTCCTCGATCAGCTCGAGGAGCTCGCCGGGGTCGGCCTCAACTCCGGGCGGCGATGTAGTCGACGGCCTGCCCCACTGTCTGAATGCCCTGGGCGTCCTCGTCCGAGATCTTGACCCCGAACTGATCCTCCAGCTCCATGATCAGCTCGACGAGATCGAGCGAGTCGGCGTCGAGATCCTCCTGGAACGAGGCGGACTCGGTGATCGCATCTTCCTCGACGCCAAGCTGCTCGACGAGCACGTCCTTGACCCGCTCGTAGATCTCCTCGCGCGCTGCCATGTGCCTCCCTCTCCTGTCGTGAGTTCGCCTCTGGGCTCAGAGGACGGCGGATGCTACCACGCACGAGCAGCCGTTCACGAGCGTACGACCCCAGTCTCGAGGCGGATGGCACGCTCGGCCAGACGCTCCGCCATGTGCTGGACGACTCCCGCGCGCACGCCGCGCGCGCCGAGCTCGATGGCGCTGACGATCGCGCGATGCGACGAGTTGCCGTGAGCGACGACTGCGAGCCCCTTGAGGCCGAGCAGATAGCCGCCCCCGTACGTGTCGGGGTCGAGCCGCCGGCGCAGGCCGCGGAACGCCGGACGGATCATGAGGCCGCCGAGCGACCCCCGTCGCGAGGCGAGGATCTCCTCGCGCAGCGACTCGAGCACGGTCCGGATCGTCCCCTCGAGGACCTTCAGCGACATGTTGCCGGTGAAGCCGTCGCAGACGACGACCTCGGCCGCGCCCTCGAGCAGCAGGCGCCCCTCGACGTTCCCGACAAAGCGGATCCCGTCCGCGGAAAGCAGCTTGTGGGCCTCGCGGACGAGCCGGTTGCCCTTCTCCGGCTCCTCGCCGATCGAGAGCAGCCCGACCTGCGGGTCGGGGAGGTTCAGGATCTCCTCGGCGAAGATCGTCCCCATGTGCGCGAACTGGAGCAGGTGCTCGGGACGCGCGTCGGCGTTCGCGCCGGCGTCGATCAGGATCGTCGGCCCGCGTCGCGACGGGATCGGCGCTGCGATGGCGGGCCGGGAGACCTCGGGCAGGCGGCCGATCTCGAGCAGGCCGGCTGCCAGCATGGCGCCGGTGTTCCCCGCCGACACGACGACGTCGGCCTGGCCGTGGCCAACCGCCCGGCAGGCTGCGAACAGCGAGCTGTCGCGCTTCTCACGCGCCGCGTCTGCGGGCTTCTCGTGCATGCCGACGACCTGGGGCGCGTGCACGATCTCGAGGTCCGGCGCCAGCGGCTGGATGACCTCCATCGGCCCGAACAGAATCGGCTCGACGTCGTCGACCTTCGCCGCCCGCGCGCCCGCGATGATCTCGTCCGGCGCCCGGTCGCCGCCCATGGCGTCCACAGCGACTCGGACGGTCATGCGGTCCTCGGTCGAGACCTCTTAGCGCTCCGGGAGCACTACGGCGCCGGAGTCTCGAGTGGCTCGACGTCGCGGCCGCGATACGTGCCGCACGTCGGGCAGACGTGGTGCGGCCGCTTGGGCTGGTGACATTGCGGGCACGCCACGAGCGCCTGCGCCGGCACCTTCCAGTTCGCGCGCCGCTTGTCGCGGCGCGCCTTCGAGGTTTTCCGTTTTGGAACCGCCATGAGACCGCGGCAGTATAGCTGGCGGCAAGGAGTCTTCCTTACCGGCAGCTATACAACGGCCGGCGAGCCCATCGACGTCGCTCGCCGGGGCTGGGCCGGATGAGATCCGGCCCCTACAAGTGCGGTTGGAAGCCCTCGGGACGGAGCTCTCCGGCCCCAGGATCTACGACCCCAGCCGCTCCTTGAGCTCGGACAGCTTCGACCAGCGCGTGTCGGGCTCCGGCGGAGCGCAGCGGCACTCCTCGTCGTTGAGGTTCGCGCCGCAGCCGGCGCAGAGCCCGGCGCAGTCTGCTCGGCAGAGGATCTGCTCCGGGACGCCAGCGAAAGCGCGTCGCGCGCCCACGTTCCGAGATCGAGGCGGTCGTCCTCGACGTACGTGCTGTGGAGCTCCTCGACCTCCGCGCTGGGCTCGTCGTACTCGCGCGCCTCGACCTCGGCATCGACCACCGCTTCGCCGAGGCAGCGCATGCAGGCGCCACGCAGCCGAACGGCGAACGCGAGCTCGAAGACCGTTCCGGATCCGGTCCGCGTGATCGCCAATCGGGCGGTCGGGCTCTCCGGCTCGGGCCGGTACAGCTCCCCTCCCAGATCGAACGGCTCGAGCCGGACGGGCAGCTCGGTCCGGAACTGCTCGCCCGGGCGAAGCTTCGTCCTGCGCAGGTCGAACGTGGTCACGAGGCGAGCGTAGCGAACGCGTGCCCCGCCGCCGGGACACGGCTACGAGGCCTCCTCCGCGGCGGCGGGATTTCCGATCAGACCGCGACTAGTGGCTCGAGTCGTCCGTGAAGCCGGCCATGACCGACTCCTGGGAGCGCTCGTGCAGGCGCTCGCGACCCCGGCGGACGGCGCCGAGGAACTTGTCGAGGTTGTTCTCGAGCGTCGACAGGATCTGATCGGCCCAGTCCTCCATCTCGAGCTTCGTCTCGCGCGCCTGGCGGCGCGCGTCGTCGACGATCTCCTGGGACTGGCGCTCGGCAAGCTTGACGATCTCGGTCTGCGAGGCCTCGCGCACCGCCTGCTCCCGGGCCTCGCCGAGGATGCGGTCGGACTCCCGCCGCGCCTCGGCCAGCATCTCCTGGCGTTCCTTGACGATCCAGCGGGCCTGCTTGATCTCCTCGGGGATCGTCGCGCGCATCTGGTCGAGGATGTCGTAGATCTCCTCGCGGTCGATGCGCACCTGGTCCGTGAGCGGCACTGCCTTCGCGTTGTGGACGAGGTCGTCGAGCTTGTCGATGAGCACGAGTACATCCATAGGGAACCAGTCTACTCCTGGGGGCTGACCGGGGCGCCGGGGCGTGGGGACGGGAACAGCTCCTCGAACCTGCGGGCGACCGCCTCCGGGACGAGGCCGTCCACCTTCCCCCCGAAGGCCGCGATCTCCTTGACGCTCGAGGAGGACACGAAGCTGAACTGCGAGTCCGCGATCAGGTACGTCGTCTCGATCTCGGGCGCCAGCGTCCGGTTCAGGTGGTGCATCTGGAACTCCCACTCGAAGTCGGAGATCGCCCGGAGCCCCTTCACCATCGTGCGAGCGCCCCACCTGCGGGCGAAGTCCACGACCAACTCGGAGAACTCCTCGACCTCGACGTTGCTCTCGGCAGCGAGCGCGTCCTTGAGGAAGCCGACCCGCTCCTCGACCGAGAACATCGGCGACTTGTGGGGAGGCTCCCGCACCACTGCCACGACCACGCGGTCGAAGATCGCGGCGGCCCGTCCGATGATGTCGAGGTGTCCGTTCGTGACCGGGTCGTACGTGCCCGGACAGATCGCGACGACGGGGTTGTCGGCGCTCATCGCGCGCCGGCCTCGAAGAGCGTCAACCGCGACGACCCGTAGCGACGACTGGTTCGCACCGGGAGCGGCAGCTCCGGCTCGTCGCGGGCGTCCGACTCGACCACGACGAGGCCGTCAGGGGCCAGCACGGCGGCGAGCCGGGGTGCGAGGGTGGTGAGGGCGTTGTCGAGCATCCGGTACGGCGGGTCGATGAGCACGAGATCGTACCGCCTGCCCGCCCCGGCATCGGCGGCCAGGCGGCGGGCGGCCGGCTCGCGCGCAATCTCGGCGCCCGTGAGCCCGAGCTTGTCGAGATTCCGCCCGATCGCGTCCAGGGCCGCTCGATCGGTCTCGACGAACACGACGCGCTCGGCGCCGCGCGACAGGGCCTCGAGGCCCATCGCGCCCGAGCCGGCGTAGAGGTCGATCACGCGGGCGCCCTCGAGCGGGCCGATCAGGTTGAACGCGGCCTCGCGGACGCGGTCGCCCGTGGGGCGGGTATCCGAGCCCTTCGGCGCGAAGATCCGCGCGCCCTTTCGCGAGCCAGCGATGATCCTCACGGCCGGCGCAGGGTAGCGGCCATCGGCTCGGCAGCGAGCTGCGTGCCTCCAGGTGGCCGGCCTGACTCAGGCCTGTGTCAGGGCCGGCGCCTCGCCGAACATGCGGGCGACCTCGTCGTCGAGCGGGCCTTCGTAGGCGACGAGGTCGCCCGCCTCCCGGCGAGCCTGCTCGAGCAGCCGCCGGTCGGAGCGGAGCCGCGTGAACTTGAGGTCGGTTACGCCGCTCTGCCGCGCGCCGAGGAACTGACCCTCGCCGCGGAGCTCGAGGTCGACCTCGGCCAGCTCGAAGCCGTCGGCGGTGTCGACGAGCGCCTGGAGCCGCTCCGAGGCGGCGTCGGTGAGCTCCTCCTTCGGCCGCGACACGAGCAGGCAGAACGACTGCTCGGCACCGCGGCCGACCCGTCCCCGCAGCTGGTGGAGCTGGGCGAGCCCGAAGCGGTCGGCTTCCTGGACGATCATGATCGTCGCGTTCGGCACGTCGACGCCGACCTCGATCACCGTCGTCGCGACGAGGACGTCCAGCTCGCCGCCTCGCGAACGCCTCCATGATTCCCCGGCGCTCGGCCGGGCGAAGTCGGCCGTGCAGGCAGCCCACCCGGAAGCCTTCGAGCTCTGCGCCGCGCAGCCGCTCAGCTTCCGCTTCCGCCGCCTTCGCCTCGATCGTCTCGGACGGCGAGATGAGCGGGCAGACGACGAACGCCTGCCGCCCGTCGGCCAGGTGGCGGCGCAGCCGCGTGTAGGCCTCGCTTCCGCGCTCGTGGCTGATCCAGCGCGTGACGACGGGCTTGCGGCCCGCGGGAAGCTCGTCGATCTCGGACACCGCGAGGTCACCCCAGACGGTGAGCGCGAGCGTGCGCGGGATCGGCGTCGCCGTCATGTGGAGGCGATGAGGCGCGGTCTCCACGTTCGCCGCGGCCAGCGCGGCCCGCTGCTCGACGCCGAAGCGATGCTGCTCGTCGACGACGGCGACGGCGAGCGAGCGGAACTCGACCGCCTCCTGGATGAGCGCGTGCGTGCCGACCGCCAGGTCGGCTTCCCCCGTCGCGAGCGCCCGCAGCGCGGCCGCGTGCTGTTTCCCGGGAATCGAGCTCGTCACGAGCACGCAGCGGACGCCGAGCTGCGAGGCAGATCGGCTCGACCGTCAGGAAGTGCTGCTCCGCAAGCGTCTCCGTCGGCGCCATCAGGGCGGCCTGATGGCCACGCTCGACGGCGCGGAGCAGCGCGTGGAGCGCGACGACGGTCTTGCCGGAGCCGACGTCGCCCTGCAGGAGCCGCTCCATCGGCGCGTCTTGCGCGAGGTCGCGGTCGATGTCGGAGACGACCCGCTCCTGTGCTGCCGTGAGCGTGAACGGGAGCGCGGCGCGGTAGCGATCGATGAGCTCCCCGGCCTCGCCGAGCGGGACCGCGGGGCACCTCCGCCGGCCGCCGCACGACGTCGTGCCAGACCGACCTGCAGCACGAGCAGCTCCTCGAACGCGAGCCGATGGCGGCCCGATTCCGCCTGAGCGGTCGACTCCGGCTGATGGAGCACGGCCAGCGCGTCGGGCTTCAGCGGTAGGCCGAGGCGCGCGCGCAGCTCGGACGGCATCGGGATCGGGGACGTGCCGGAGCAGGGGCAGCGCCCGCTGGACGAGCTCGCGCAGGCGCTTGGACGAGATCGCCTCGCTGGCCCTGTAGACGGGAGCGACGCGTGAAAGCGCGTCGTCGTCATCGAGGTCGTAGTCGCGCACGACGAACTCGCCGCGGTCGAGCGAGCCGCGCAGGGTGACCCGGGTTCCCGGCTGGAGGCGGTCGGCGAGCCAGACCTGGTTGAACCAGATCGCCGGCAGCACGCCGCTGTCGTCCTGTACTCGGGCCTCGACGATCGTCAGCCGGCGGCGTCGCGTGGGGCGCTTGCCCGCGCGGAGGACCTCGCACTCGATCGTCGCGTCCTGGCCGACGAGCAGGTCGACGATCCGCGCGCGCGGAGCAGGCGGCTCGTAGCGGCGGGGCCGGTGGTAGAGCAGGTCGCGGACGGTCGTCGAGGCCGAGCGCACGGAGGCCGGCTCCGAGCTTTCGTCCGACGCCGGGCAGCGTCTCGACCGAGGCGTCAAGCTGCTCCTGACGAAAGCGCTGGGTGGCGCGTGGGGCTCCAGGGTCGGCCGTGCGTGCAGCCGTGTCGAGGCCGCCGAAGGGCCGCACGGCCCTCTCCTCAGCCGGCGACGCCACTCCTGCGGGCCGCGGCGCGCACGGCCGCCACGATCTCGCTGAGCTCCCTGTCCTTCATCAGGCATTCGACCGCGCCTGCCTCGAGCAGCGCCTCGACCTCGGGCCCGTCGGCGGCCGCCGTCAGGACGAGCACGGTCGTCTCCGGGCACTCGGCGCGCAGCGCCCTGGTCGTCTCGACTCCGTCGAGGTCCGGCAGCCGGTAGTCGACGAGGACGACGTCCGGCTGGGCGAGGCCGCACGCCTCGACGGCCGCGCGCCCGCCCGGCGCGGCCACGACAACCGCGAGATCGGAAGTCAGCCCGAACACGATCTCGAGCGCCTCCCGGTAGACGTCGTTGTCCTCGACGATGGCGACGGTTATGCGGTTCTCGGCCTCCACGGAGGAAGTATCACGACGGGCACGGCTGGCGGGCCGCAGTCGATGGTGGTGCGCCGGCACGGATTTGGCACGAAATCGACACAGAGCGCGCGGATCCGACGGGGATTCGCGGGCTAGGGTTTGCGGTGGGTGGCGGGGTTCCCCCCACCCAGGGTGGGGAGGTGGTGGCGTGGCTCTGGACCGCACGGTTGCGGGAAAAGGCGTCGGCGGCCTTGGCGGACGACTCGCGACTACGCCTGACCGACTGAGGGAGGAATGGCTGTCACCGACGAACAGATCCTGGCCTTCATCGAGAGCGCCGACTGGCGCTTCGCAACGACGATGGCGACAAACGAGCACTGGTACGTGCTCGAGCGCGACTGCGGCGGCGCCGTCTTCGATGCCCTCGCGGCGCGGATCGAGCGAGGCGAGATCGGGCGCTACCAGGGCCACGCCTATCGATACCTGACCCTCGGCGACTGGGTCTACTGGGTCATGCCGAGCAGAGGCAACAAGGCAGGCCGGGTCATCAACAGAAAGCGCAGCGATCAGGCAGCATGGGAGGAGGAGCGGCCCACCACGTGACGCGCCGCTGAGCCAAGGGGCAGACGCCGAGGGCACGACCTCGGCGCTCGCCTGGCTCAGACCGCTTTCTGAACCTTGCCGGCCTTCAGGCAGCGAGTGCAGACGTAGACGCGCCGGGCGACGCCGTCGAGCAGCACGCGGACACGCTGCAGGTTCGGCTCGAAGCGCCGCTTCGTCGCAACCATCGAGTGGCTGCGGTTGTTCCCGAACGACGGGCCCTTCCCGCAGATCGCGCATACCTTGGCCATGGCCGGGCAATGATACCTGCCGAAGCGCTCGCCACCGCCGCTTTGCTGCTGTCCCGTGCTCGGGTGAGGCCGACACCCAGCCGCCGGTCCGCGGCCCCGGCCTAGGACGACAGGCTCGCGCGCAGCTGGCCCAGCGACTCGACCATCTCGAGCGCCGACTGCGCCGCCTCGCCACCCTTGTTGCCGCGGGGCCCGCCGGCCCGGGCGAGCGCCTGCTCGCGCGTGTCACAGGTGAGGACACCGAACGAGACGGGAACGCCGGTCTCGAGCGAGGCAAGCTGCACGCCGCTCGCTGCCTCTGCGGAGACGTACTCGAAGTGCGGCGTCTCTCCCCGAATGACACAACCGAGCGCGAGCACGCACGAGTAGCGGCGCGAGCGCGCGAGCGCCATTGCCCCCAGCGGTAGCTCGAAGGCGCCGGGGACGGGCATGACCTCTATCGCCTCCGGCGCGACTCCCGCCTCCTCGAGAACCGCAAGCGCGCCGTCGAGCAGCTTCTGGGTGATCTCGCCGTTGAACCGGCTGACCGCGATCCCGACAGACCGGCGGGAGCCGTTCGGCCGCCCGGCGAACGTCCTGATCCCGGCCGGGATGCGCAGTTGCGCCGCGGCGTGCTCTCCGTCGGGCTTCTGCTCGCCGTCGCCTTGTTGCTCGGAGCCAAGCTCGGCCGGGACCTCGCCGACGGTGTCGCTCATCACTCGGTCTCCGGGTAGAGGTCGAGGTCCTTCAGGTCCTGGTGATGGAGCCGATGGCCGAGCTTCGACCGCTTGGCCTCCAGGTAGGCCCTGTTCTCCTCGTTGGGCGGAATCTCGATAGCGACCTGCTCGACGACCTTGAGCCCGAAGCCCTCGATACCCGTGATCTTGCGTGGGTTGTTCGTGAGCAGGCGGATGGTCGTGAGACCGAGCTCGGCCAGGATCTGCGAGCCGATGCCGTAGTCGCGAGCGTCCGCGGGGAAGCCGAGCGCGAGGTTCGCCTCGACCGTGTCGAGGCCGTTCTCCTGCAGCTCGTAGGCCTTCAGCTTGGCCAGCAGTCCGATGCCACGGCCCTCCTGCGCCATGTAGAGGAGCACTCCACGACCGATCGCCGCGATCTGCCGCATAGCGAGGTCGAGCTGCTCGCCGCAGTCGCAACGCAGCGAGTGGAAGACGTCACCGGTCAGGCACTCGGAGTGGACGCGCACGAGCACGTCGGAGGCATCCGTCACGTCGCCGAGGACAAGAGCCGTGTGAACCTTGCCCGTGAGGATCTCGCGAAACGCCACCGCCTCGAACTCTCCGTAGTCGGTCGGGAGCCTGACCGCGATGACTCGCTCGACGAGCTTCTCGGTGCGGCGGCGGTACTCGATCAGGTCGGCGACCGTGATCATCTTGAGCCCGTGCCGCGCGCAGTAGGGAATGAGGTCCGAGACGCGGGCCATCGTCCCGTCGTCGTTCATGATCTCGCAGATGACGCCGGCCGGGTTGAGCCCGGCGAGCCGTGCGAGGTCGAGCGCCGCCTCGGTCTGGCCTGCGCGCTGCAGCACGCCGCCGGCGCGGGCGCGGAGCGGGAACACGTGACCGGGCTGTACGACGTCCTTCGGGCCCTTCGTCGGATCGATTGCGACCTGGATCGTGTGCGAGCGGTCCGCCGCCGAGATGCCCGTCGTCACACCTTCGCGCGCCTCGATCGAGACGGTGAACGCCGTTCCGTGCGGCGCCTCGTTCTTCGGAGTCATCGGCGGCAGCCCGAGATCGTCGCAGCGCTCTGCGGTCAGGCAGAGACAGATGAGACCCCGGCCCTCCTTCGCCATGAAGTTGATCGCCTCGGGGGTGGCGAACTGCGCGGCGATCGTGAGATCGCCCTCGTTCTCGCGGTCGGCAGCGTCGACGACCACGACGATCTTCCCGTTGCGGATGTCCTCGATCGCCTCCGAGATCGGGGCGAACGAGGACTCTTGCTCGACACGAAGCGTTGTCATGGCAATCGAATTATCCCTGGTCGTATACCCCGCGCGGGCCAATCAGTCTCTCGACGTACTTGGCGACGACGTCGACCTCGAGGTTGACGTCGTCTCCCGGCTGCAGAGCGCCGAGCGTCGTAGCGGCAAGCGTGTGCGGGATAAGGGCTACGGCGAACGTGTCCTCTGCAAGCGCGGCGACGGTCAGGCTGACGCCCTCGACTGCGATCGACCCCTTCTCCACGCAGTAGCGCAGCAGCTCGGGCGCGGCCTCGATCTCGATCCGCGCGCCCTCGCCTTCCGGCTCGACGGTCCTGACGCGGCCGACCCCGTCGACGTGCCCCTGGACGATGTGGCCGCCGAGCGGCTCGCCCGCACGTAACGCCGGTTCGACGTTCATCGCCAGCCCCGCACGCAGGCTTCCGAGGGTGGAACGAGACAGCGTCTCGGGCACTGCATCGAAGAACAATGCCCCGCCGTCGATCCCGGTCACGGTGAGACACACGCCGTTGAGTGCCACCGAGTCGCCGACCACGGCCTGTGCGGCCGTCTCCGGCGCATGCACGCGCAGCCGTATTCCGTCCTTGCCGCCGTCGAGCGCCTCGACGGAACCGAGCTCGCGGACGATCCCGGTGAACACCCCGCCGAGGATAGCCGCCGGCCCCGCGGCTCATGCGGTCTAGGGCTCCCTCAGATACGCGGTCACGAGCAGATCTTCGCCCACCTGTTCCCAGGCGAGGTGCGTTGCAGGAATCGCGTCGGCCAGGCGCTCGACCGCCGGCCCCGAGAAGAGCGACGGAGCGTCGTCACCGCCGAGGAGCTTCGGCGCCACGAAGAGCATCAGCTTGTCGATCAGGCCCGCCCGCAGGAAGGCGCCGGCCAGGGTGGGCCCGCCCTCGAGCAGGAGCGACTGCACGCCCTCCTCGGCGAGCCCGGCAAGCTCCTCCTCGAGCGAGCCCGAGAGCAGCTCGAGCTCCGAGCCTGCCGGCAGCGGGCCGTGGCCGAAGGCCAGACGCCGGGGTTGGCGCGTCGCGCCCACGTCGCGCGCCGTCAGCCGAGGGTTCTCGCGGCGCACCGTGCCCATGCCCACCGCGACGGCATCGACTCGGGCCCGCAGCTCGTGGACGAGCCGGCGACTCGCCTCGCCGGAGACCCAGCGGGCATCGCCGCCCGCGGCGGCCACACGACCGTCGAGGGTGACGGCGGCCTTGTAGGTCACGAACGGTCGCCCGAGCGCGACCCAGGTCCTGAATCCCTCGTTCTGGACGCGCGCCCGCCACTCGAGCTCGCCGCCCGGCGTGCTCGACCTCGATACCCGCTGCGCGCAGCCGCTCGAAGCCCCGGCCGTTCGTCTTCGGGTTCGGGTCGCCGACCGCGGCCACCACGCGGGCGATCCCGGCCTCGATGACCGCATCGGCGCACGGCGGCGTCGCTCCATGGTGCGCGCAGGGCTCGAGCGTGACGTAGAGCGTCGCCGCCGCGCGCACGCTCGCCGGCGCGCTCGAGCGCGACGACCTCTGCGTGCGGGCCGCCCTTGCGCTCGTGCCACCCCTCGCCGACGACCGTCCCGCCGGCGACGACGACGGCGCCCACGACCGGGTTGGGCGCCGTCGTGCCGCGTCCCCGCTCGGCGAGCTCGAGCGCGAGCTCGAGGTACTCGCGCTCAGCCTGCGGCGCCTGACGAGACCACGATAGGCCTCCGCGATGTCGTCGTGGTAGAAGACGCCGCTCCCGGCGACGATCAGATCGGCCCCCGCCTCGCGCACGGCGCGCGCGTTCGACTCGTCGACGCCGCCGTCGACCTGGACGAGGGTCGTGTCAGGGACGAGCTCGCGCAGGCGGCGTAGACGGTCGAGCGACTCGGGGATGAACTCCTGGCCCGAGTAGCCCGGATGCACGCTCATGCACAGCGCGAGGTCGGTGTCGGCGGCGAGCGCCGCGGCGCCGCTCGACCGGCGTGTCGGGGTTGAACGCGAGGCCTGTCCCGAGCCCGAGCGAGCGCGCGAGCGCGGCGGCGGCCGGGACGTCCGCGCAAGCTTCGACGTGGAACGTGACGCTGTCCCCGCCGGCTTCGCGGATCTGCTCGAAGTGGCGCTCGGGGTCGTCGACCATCAGATGGCAGTCGAGCCTTCCGCCGGCGGCGTGCACGACCGGCGCGAGCGCCCGAACGACGACCGGCCCGATCGTGATCGGCGGGATGAAGCGGCCGTCTCCGACGTCGACGTGGAAGATCCGCGCGCCCGCGGCGAGCAGCTCGTCCGATCTGCCGCCCGAGCTGCAGGAAGTCGGCGGCGTAGACCGACGGCTCGATCTCGACTCCGCGAATCCAGTCGCTCCAGCCACACGCGGGAATTCTTATGGACGCCGGAGCCGCGCGACGAAGAAACCTGACGTGCCGTGGCTGTGCGGAAGCGTCAGCAGGAACTCGGGTCGCCGCGGGTGACGGAACCGCGGCCACTCGGCGCCGAGGTCGTCGGGCGGCAGGCCGAGCGCGTCCACGACCGACCTCGTTCTCCGCGGCGTTGATCGTGCAGACGGAGTACGTGATGGAGCCGCCCGGCCGGACGCGGTCTGCCGCCGCGCGGAGCAATGCCAGCTGAAGGTCGGGCAGCGGTTCGGCCCGCCAGCGCAGGTCCGGCCGGGACGCCAGCGTGCCGAGGCCGGAGCACGGGGCATCGACGAGCGCCCGGTCGAACCCGGCGAGCTCGTCGGGCAGCGCGAGCGGCGTCGGCGCATACGACCTCGACGTTCGTCGCTCCGAGGCGGGCCGCGGTCTCCTCGAGCTCCCGGGCGCGACCCTCGTGCAGCTCGACCGCGACGACGTCGACCCTCCAGCTGGGTCGCCTTGCCGCCGGGCGCGGCGCAGAGGTCGAGCGTCCTCTCTCCGGCCTGCGAGCCCACGGCGGCGCCGGCGAGCTGCGAGCCCCGGCTCTGAGGCCAGACGAGCCCGCGCTCGAGCCAGTCGCCGGGGACGCGCTCGACGACCAGCGCGTCGGGGAGGTCCGGGTCACGGGTCGCCCGGGAGCTCGTCGGGCGCGGGAACCTTGCGGCGGTTGACGCGCACGCAGCGCTCGGCGAGGCTCGTTCTGTGCGCGCATCAGCGCGAGCGCCTCCTCGGGCCCGAGCTCCGCCCACCAGGTCTCGGCCACCCAGTCCGGATACGAGTGCCTGAGGGCGGCCTCCCGCGGGGGTCGATTCGTGAAGGCCGGCGAGCAGCTCCTCCAGTCCCGCCGCCAGCCGACGCATGACCGCGTTGGTGAAGGCGATTGCGCGCTCGAGCCGGCGCGGCGCACCAGCTCGACGGACTCGTTCGACAGCGGCATGGACGGGGACAGAGCCCATGAAGCCGAGCTGGTAGGCGCCGAGCCGGAGCGCGGTGAGCACGGGCGGATCGAGCTTGCGCACCGGCCGGCGGCCGAGCGTCTCGATCGCGTGGTCGAGCGTGCGCAGGCGCTGGACCGTGCCGTAGGCGAGCTGCATCGCGAACGCGTGCTCGCGAGCCTCCAGCTCGGCCGCGGCTGCGCGGAACGCGCGGTCAGCGTAGGCGCCCTCGTCGGACACGCGCAGGACGACGTCGAAGGCGACGTCGCGGGCGGTCGGCTCAGCAGTCCTCGGCCGACGGGGCCACCCCTTGCCTCCTCCCGCTTTGAGCCTATCGAGGAGGACCGCGCGAGACGCGCACGGTGCGTGCAGGAAGGCGCGCCGAGATCGTGCCAGAACTCACGCGCGCAGGCCGCGGAGGTACTCGGCGGCCGACATGCGGCGTCGGCCCTCGGGCTGCACCTCGAGCAGCTCGACGCCGTCCGTCGACGAGCAGCGAGTCCGGGCCGGCCGGGCGCGCGCGCCACACCGTCAGCGCCGTGCCGCCCGACGTCGCCGCGGGCTCCGATGTGCGGCGAGAGCGCCCGGACGCGGTTGAGCGTCTCGTTCACCGGACGCGCCCAGTCGAGCTCGCGGTCGGAGGCGGTGATCTTCTCGGCATAGGTGACGCCGTCGTCCGGCTGGGGAACGAATGACGGGTCCGGCAGAGCCTCGTCGAGCAGCTCCACGGCCACGTCGGCGGCACGCTCGTACACGGCGCCGGCGTCGTCCTCGGGGCCGATCGGGAAGCCGCGCTGCGCGGCGATCGGGCCCGCATCGAGCTCGCGCTGTCGTCTGGTGGATCGTCACCCCGGTCTCCGGTCGCCCGCCATGATCGCGCGCTCGACGGGCGCCGCGCCGCGCCAGCGCGGCAGCAGCGACGGATGGACGTTCAGCCAGAGGCGCTCATCGAGCAGGTCCGCCGGGATGAAGACGCCGTAGGCACACACGACGACCACGGCGCGCCGTGCCGGGTGCGGCCTCGAGCCGCTCCGGCTGCTCGACGCGGATCCCCAGCCGCTCCGCCGCCTGCTTCGCCGGCGGCGGGCCGAGCTTGCGGCCGCGGCCGCGCGGCCGGTCGGGCCGCGTGACGAGGAGCTCGATCTCATGCCGCTCCGCGAGCCCTTCGAGCACCGCGGCGCCAAACGGAGCGGTCGCCGCGACGAGGAGCTTCACGCCCGCGGCAGCTCGGTCAACGCTCGAGGCGGCCGAGAACGGGCTGCGGGCCGGAGCTTCCCGAGCGCCTCCCGCCGCTGCTCGGGCGGCGGTGCGGTCGATGATCAGCACCCCGTCGAGGTGGTCGATCTCGTGCTGGATCACGCGAGCCTCGAGGCCCTCGACCTCGAGCTGTCACCTCGTCGCCGTCGGCGGAGCGCGCCTCGACGGTCGACCGGCATCGGTCGCTCGACGTCCACGGTGACATCGGCCGCGCCGAGCGAGAGGCAGCCCTCCTCCATGCTCTCACTCTCCTCGGAGCTCGCCACGATGCGAGGGTTGACGAGCGCTACGGGGTCGGCATCCTCCTCCGCCTGGTGAACGAGCACCCGCTGGAGGACACCGACCTGCGGCGCAGCAAGACCGACGCCGCTGGCCCGCTGCATCACGAGGATCATCCGCTCCACGAGCGCAGCCAGCGCGTTGTCGAAGGCGGTCACCTCGTGCGCGGGCAGACGCAGCACCGGATCCGGGTACTGCCGAATGCTGCCGAGGATGTAGCGCCGACGTGCGTCGCGTTCGGCGTCGCCCGCATCCGTCTGTGCGACCTGACCCTTTGCTTCCGCCATCGGGGTCGAGTCTAACGCCGCGACCCGCGCCTCCCGGGCCGCTACCAGCCCTGCGGATCGACGTCGACCACGGCCGTGAGCCCGTCCTTGCGCATGGCCGGCGCGGCGGCCGCAAGCAGCCGCCCGCGCGTGCGTCGCGAGCGCCCGAGGCGTCTCCGTCTTGACCAGCAGAGCGGCGCGGTGGCGACCCCGAAGCCGCAGGAGCGGCGCCGGCCCGAGCAGCTCGTCGCCGGGCGTCACGCCCGCGAGCCCGCTCGCGCAACTCGTGCAGGAGAGCCAGTGTCGAGTCGGCTGCCGGCCCTTGTGCCATGAGCTTCACCAGATGCCGGAAGGGCGGATAGCCGAGCTCGCGACGCCGCTCGAGCTCCCCCGCGAGGAACTCGGCCACGGCGTGGCGGGCGGCCAGCGCGATCGGGCGCGCGTCGGGCGTGAACGTCTGGACGATCACGCGCCCCGGCCCGTCGCGCCCGCTCCGCCCGGCGAGCTGCGTGACGAGCTGGAAGGCCCGCTCCTCGGCACGGAAGTCGGGAACGAGCAGCCCTGCGTCGGCGTCGATGACCGCCGCAAGGCGGACACCCGAGAAGTGGTGCCCCTTCGCCACCATCTGCGTTCCCAGCAGGACCGCGCGATCGGCGGCGGCGAAGCTCTCGAGGATGCGTGCGTGGGCGCCGTCCCCCGCGGCTGTGTCCGCGTCGAGCCGAAAGAGCTCGAGCTCGGGAAGTCGCGCCGCCAGCTCCTGCTCGAGCCGCTCGGTGCCGGCGCCGATGCGGGCGAGCTCCGCGGATCCGCACACGGGACAGAGCGACGGCGAGGGGCGCACGTGCCCGCAGTGATGGCAGTGCAGGCGGCGATCGGCGTGGAGGACGAGCGGGACGTCGCAGGCCGGACACCGCTGGGTGCCGCCGCACGCCCGGCAGTGCAGCGCCGGCGCCGTCCCGCGACGGTTGAGGAGCAGCACGGCCTTCCCACCCCCGGAGGCCACACGGCCCAGCTCGGCCAGCAACGGGGCGCTCAGCGGGTACCCGGCCTCGCGGCGGAGGTCGACGATACGCACCGTCGGCAGCGGCCGGTGGAGTCGACCGCCGAGCTCGAGCCGCTCGAGCCGGTGCCAGCTCTCGGGCCGGGGCGTCGCGCTGCCGAACACGCACACCGCGCCCTCGAGCTCGGCTCGGCGAAAGGCAACACTGCGCGCGTCGTAGCGCGGGTCGGCGTCCTGCTTGTAGGAGGAATCCTGCTCCTCGTCGACGCAGACGAGCCCCAGTCTCGGCAGCGGCGCGAAGATCGCCGAGCGTGCGCCGACCACGACCGGCGCCTCGCCGGACGCGATGCGTTCCCGCTCGTCGCGCCGCTGCGCCTCCGTCAATCCCGAGTGGAGGCAAGCGACGCGGTCTCCGAAGCGGTTGCGGAAGCGGGCGAACGCCTGCGGCGTGAGGGCGATCTCGGGAACGAGGACGATCGCGCCGAGCCCGCGCTCGAGGGCGGCGGCACAGGCCCGCAGGTAGACCTCCGTCTTGCCACTGCCGGTCTCGCCGTAAAGGAGGAAGCGCCCGCCGGAGCCGATCGCCTCCACGACGCGGGCGAGGGCTGCATCCTGCGCCTCGGTCAGCGCGGCGGGAGTCTCCTCGGCAGGAAGGTCCACGGCAGCCGGCCGACGGCGCTTGCCGCGCCGGGCACGGCTCGGCGGGGCGACCAGCGCGAGCGCGCGCGCGGGCGTCGACCCGTAGTAGGCCGCGATCCAGAGCGCGAGATCGACGAGCGTACGCGGGACACTTCCGAGCACTTGCTCGACGCCGACCGGCTCCACGCCCGGGGGGACGTCGTCGGAGAGGGAAACGACGACCCCGCGGCGGCGACCGCCGCCGAAGGAAACGGAGACGACGTCGCCGGGCGCAAGCCCGTCGCCGAGGTAGGTGAACGGCCGGTCGAGCGCGCGTGTCGTGACGAGCGGGACGACCTGGGCGAAGGAGCTCACGCGCCCAGCCTAGCCCGGGCGGCGGGCGGGCTCGTTGTGTGACGGCTGGCCCGCTTACCCGTGCCGAGCCCTTGCGGCCTCGGCGACCGCGGGTCGCGGCCGGGCAGTACGCCTTCGGCCGCCGGCCGCTAAGCCGCGAGGGCTAGACTCCCTGTCATGGCGCAGGGCCACTCGATCGACACGTACCTCGAGACGATCTACTTCCTCGCCTTCCCGGTCGGCGAGTACGGGCCCGTCGTCAAGGACTCGCCGGCTCTCGCCGCGCGTGTCGCGGACATGCTGGGCGTCTCGCGCGCATCGGCGGGCGAGATGCTGAAACGCCTCGAGGCGGACGGCCTGGTCGAGCGAGGCGAGCGCAAGGAGGTCATTCTCACGGACGCCGGGCCGGGCCGCCGCCGAGCGTGTCATCCGCCGGCACCGGCTGATCGAGCGGTTCCTCACGGACTTCCTCGGCTACACGGGCGGCGAGGCGCACGAGGCGGCCGACGAGCTCGCCGACACGTTCACGGACGACATGATCGAGCGGATGGAGGAGCGGCTCGGACGACCGGACCGCTGCCCGCACGGCTGGCCCGTCGATCCCTCGGTGGAGCAGGCCGAGAACCGCGAGCTCGCGGCGCTCTCGGACGTCGAGCCCGGCACGCGCGCGACCATCGTGCGCCTCGCCGAGCATGACGGCCCGCTGCTGCACTGGTTCTACGACGAGGGCCTCGTGCCCGGGACCGAGGTCGAGGTCACGAACAGCCAGCCGGAGGCCGGTCAGGTGGTCGTCCGGATCTCGGGCACCGAGCGCGCGATCGGCGAGCGCGCGGCCGCAGGGCTCTTCGTCCGGCGCGCCGCGTAGGGCGCCGTCCGCGGCCGGATGAGATCCGGCCCCTACGCGATTCCGAGGAAGCCCGAGAACCGGGTCTCAGCGCCGTCCCCCGTCGCGTCGACGAGGAGATAGCGGAGGGGCTTCAGGTTGGCGGCGAGCTCGGGCTTCTCGCCGTCGAGCATGCCCATGCCCGCGAATCCGACGGCACGCTCGAGATTCACGTAGACGAAGCCGAGCGTCTCGTCGGGCGTGCCGGCGGTGTCACGCGCCTCCTGGAAGAGCGGGTCGTCGGCCAGCGATGCGCCGCCTTCGACGAGGTCGGCGATGCCCTTGACCGCCGTCGTAACGACCAGGTGGTCGTCGACGGTCGCGTAGTAGACGGTGATCTGGTCGTTGATCTCGAGCTTCTTCGCGGCGACCCCGGCGATCGTCGTGTCGGTGACCGTGAACGGGGGCTTGCCGCCCTCGCCGCCCGGGCCGAACAGCGAGGCCGCCGCAACGAGCTTGTCGAGCGTCGCGCCGGCCTTCGCCGGGTCGTCCGGCGACAGGACGAGCGTCACCTCGGGGATCGGCGCTCCGGCGCGCACGTAGAGGGCGCCCTCGCCCGCGAAGATCGGCAGCAGGTCGTCCTCGACCGAGACGCCGAGCGCCAGCTCGAGCTGGGCGAGCGTCCGGTCGAAGTCGGGCGTCTGCTTGCCCATCGTTTCGAGGAACTGCGACAGGCCCCGGTCGAGCCCGTTGAACGATCCGTAGAGGAGCACGTCGGCCGGCACGAGCCCGGGGAGCTCCGCCGCAGCCGGTTCGAGCCCCGGATCCTGCTCGGAGCGCGCCACGCCCTCCACGCGGAGGCCTTGCTCCTCGGCGACGAGCGAGAGCGCCGCGTACTCGAGCTTGTCGCCCGAGCCGAGCAGCTCGACCGGGTTCGGACCGAGCTGGCCGAGCCCGCCCTGCGCCTTCGCTCCCGCTTCGACCGCCTCGAGCAGCGCGGGCCCGTCGAGGTAGACGCGCGCGAGCGTCTCGTCGGGCAGACCGCCCATCGCCTCTTCGAAGGCGTCGCTGTCCGCCAGTGAGTCTCCACCGGCGTTGAGAGCGCGGTCGATGTTCTCCTCGGAGTCTGCCACCACGTACCAGCCGTCGACCTCGCGCCACACCGGCGCGTCGTCTGCCTCGGCGAGCAGCTTCTCGAGCTTGCTCGGGTCGGTCGGCTGGGTCAGCATCACGACCGCCGGGTCTCCGTCCTGAGGCAGGTCGAGCACCGCGATGTCCACTTCGGGGCCGAGCGCGGGCAGCACATCGGTCTCGAGCTGCGCGCCTCCGTCGGTGATCTCCCCGAGGATCGAGTCGATCGCCTCCTGGCCGGAGGGGAAGCGCTGTACGAGCGCCTCCGCCGCCTGCCACTGGCCGGAATCGACGTTCCCGTTGATCGTCACGAAGACAGGCGTGCCGGCGGCGAGGAGCTCGGCGCCCTCGGGCCTGCTCCCTCCTGCGCCGCCGAGCTCGGCCCCACCGCACGCGGCGAGCACGGCGGCCGCGGCGAGGGCGGCCGGGAGAGCCACAAGCCTGGATGGGAAGCGCACGAGATCCACAGTAGCGTTATTCGGTTGTCGGCTCGCGCGCCATGAGAGTTGAGACGAGCGCGAGCGCATCCGTTCCGTCGAGCACGGCACAGACCGCTTCGGTGAGGGGCAGCTCGATGTCGAGCCGGCGCGCGAGGTCGCGGACGACGGGCGCGGCGGTGATCCCCTCCACCGTCATCCCGATCTCCTGAACCGCCTCCTCGGGTCGGCGGCCCTGGACGAGCAGCTGCCCGGCCCGCAGGTTCCGGCTGTGCCTGCTCCAGCAGGTCACGATCAGATCGCCCATGCCGGCCAGGCCGGAGAACGTCTCCTGGCGGGCGCCGGAAGCCGTTCCGAGGCGTGCCATCTCCCGCAGGCCGCGGCTGATGAGCCCGGCCTTGGCGTTGTCGCCGAGGCGAAGGCCGTCCACCCCGCCGGCGGCCAGGGCGATGACGTTCTTCGCCGCCGCGCAGAGCTCGACGCCGACGAGATCGTCGTTCACGTACACGCGGAACGTGGGCGAGATCACCGCGTGCTGCAGCTCGACCGCGAGCTTCGGGTCGGCGCTCGCCACGACCGCCGCGGCCGGCAACCCCTGCGCGATCTCCTCTGCGTGGTTCGGGCCCGAGAGAACTGCAACGGGCCGGGCGTCGACCAGCTCCGACAGACGGCGGCCGCTGTCCGGGTCGAGACCCTTCGTGAGGATCAGCACCGGGCAGTCGCCGGGCAGGGCCGAGACGACCGAGGCGAAGGTCCGGCTCGGGACGGCAAGCACGACCAGGTCGGCCTGATCCAGAGGCGCAGCGGCGACGGTCTCGACGCCCACCCCCGAGAGATCGACCTCCGTGAGGTAGCGCGGGTTGCGCCCCGTGGCGGCTATCTGCTCGACCTGCGCCGGATCGCGGCACGCGAGCGTGACGTCGTGCCCGCGCGCGCGGAGCAGGGTCGCGAACACGGTGCCCCACGACCCACCGCCGACCACGACGACGTTCACGGTCAGCTCCGCCGCACGAAGTCGATCACGACGGGAATGCCGGCGAGCGCGAAGCGGTCGCGCAGCCGGTTCTCGACCCAGTAGGCGTAGTCTCGCGTGATCAGGCCCGGATCATTGACGAAGAGCCGGAAGCGGGGCGGGCGCGACTCGACCTGCGTCACGTAGAGGAGGTTGAGCCGTCGGCCGTTCCGAGCCGGCCCGGGACGGGCGGAACGGAGCTCGCGGAGGAAGCGATTGAGCTCCGCGGTGGGAATCCGGCCCGCGTGCTTGGCGAAAACCTCCTCGATCCGATCGAGGAGCCGTCCGAGGCCTCGCCGCGTCACCGCGGAAACCGTCACGACGGGAGGCCGCTGCCGCAGCCGGTCCTCGAGACGCGGCCGGACGTCCTCGATGCCGATCGTCGCGATGTCCCACTTGGAGAGCACGACGATCGTCGAGCAGCCCGCCTTGCGGGCGACATCCGCGACGGTCAGGTCCTGGTCGACGAGCCCCTCCGAGGCATCGACGAGGACGAGGGCCACGTCCGCCCGATCGGCCGCGTTGAGCGCCCGCAGCTCGGAGTAGTACTCGATCTCCTGACGATGACGGCGCTTGCGGCGGAGCCCCGCGGTGTCGACGAGCACGAACGTCGACTCGCCCCGGACGAGCGTCGTGTCGATCGAGTCGCGCGTCGTCCCCGGGGCCTCCGACACGACGACCCGCTCCTCGCCGAGCAGGGCGTTCAGCAGGCTCGACTTGCCGACGTTGGGCCTTCCGAGGATGGCGACCCGAATCGCCTCCTCCCCGCTCTCGAGCTGGCCTGCGGGCGAGAGCCGCTCGAGCTCCTCCACGACGAGATCGAGCAGGTCTCCGGAGCCGTAGCCGTGCACGGCGGACACGGGCAGCGGCTCGCCCAGCCCGAGCCGGTGGAACTCGAGCGCGTCTGCGTCGCGCCGCGGGTCGTCCACCTTGTTCGCGAGCAGCAGCACGCGCTTGTGGGAACGGCGCAGGATCTCGGCCACCTCCTCGTCGCCCGGGGTGATGCCGGCCTTCGCATCGACCACGAACAGGACGAGGTCGGCCTCCTCGACGGCCGCCCGTGCCTGCGCAGCGACGCTCTGCACGAGCGGCGAGCGGTCGGCGATGTCGACTCCGCCCGTGTCCACGAGCAGGAAGCGCCGCCCGTTCCACTCGCACGCCACTTCCTTGCGATCCCGTGTCACACCGGGCGTCTCGAAGACAACGGCCTCGCGCGTCGCCGTCAGCCGGTTGACGAGGGTGGATTTGCCGACATTCGGGAATCCGACCACGGCGACCGTCCCCAGGAGCGCAGTGCTCATCCCGGCGCGAGCGGAAAGCCCCGCCGCGGCGGCACTCCGTCGGGCCGACCGAGACGGTGCATCTCGCCCAGGAACACCCATAGCCGCCGGATCTCGGCCATGACCTCCTCGGTGGCCTGGCGGTAGCCGCGCGAGTTGCGCGGGTAGTCGTGGAAGCGCATTGCCTCACCGAAGGCGACCGACACGGGCTTGAAGTTCCAGTTCCACTGCAACGAGCCGTACACCGCGGCCGGGATCACCGGCACGCCCTCATGGATGGCGACCATCGCCGCGCCGGGCTTCGCCTCGCCGGGAACCCCGCTGCGCTGGCGCGTCCCCTCGATGAACATGCCGAGCAGATGGTTCGCGCGCACCGTCTCGCGCATGCGCCGGAGCGCGTCGCGGTCGGACTCGCCGCGGCGGATGGAGATCGTGCCGTGCGAGCGGATGAGCTGGCCCAGACCCGGCGCGCGGTGCGCCTCGATCTTCGCCGCGTAGACGATCCGCCGAGGGCAGGCGGCGCCGAAGGCCGCCGGATCCATGTACGAGAAGTGGTTCATCGCGAGCACGGCGCCTCCGTCGCGCGGCACCCGCTCGCGCCCGTAGGCCTTGAGCCTCGCCGCCGTCCAGGCGAGCGTCCCGACGAAGCCCTTGCCGAACGTCCACCAGACGAGCGGGACGAGCGCGTCGCGTACCGCGCCGTTCGGGGTAGCCGCCGAGACGAGCCGGCGCCTCGGCCTCGCTCACGCGGACTCCCGGGCGTGCACGAGCGTCTCGATGCGGTCCACGACCTCCTCGGGCGCTGAGCTCGGTCGTGTCGATCACGTCGGCGTCCTCGGCCGGCTGCATCTGGGCGGCATCCCGCTCGTCGCGGAGCTTCAAATCCGATGCGAGCCCGTCAGCGCCCTCTTCGGGCCGCTCGATCTGCCGCCGTCGTGCCCGCTCGGCCGGGTCGGCGACGAGGTAGACCTTCACCTCGGCGTCGGGGCAGACGACCGTCCCGATGTCGCGGCCTTCGACGACGGCGTCGCCGACGGTGCGCGAGCCGGCGCTGATGCTCACGCATGACATCGCGGACATCCGGATGGCGGGCGACGGTCGACACGACCCGGTCGATACGCGCTTCCCGGATAGCGGCGGTGACGTTCGGCCGGCGATCGTCACCGTGCCGTCCTCGAACCCGACAGGCTGCTCGCGCGCGAGCGCCGCGAGCGCATCGCCGTCCTCGAGGGAGACGCCGCGGTCGAGCGCGAGCCAGGTCAGGGCCCGGTACATGGCGCCGGTATCCAGGTAGGGAAAGCCGAGCCGCTCGGCGAGCAGCCGCGCCACCGTGCTCTTGCCGGCGCCGGCCGGACCGTCGATCGCGACGATCACGGCAGGCCTCGTCTCGTCCGGCGGAGAAGACCGTCGTCGACGGGCGCAGGCGGAGAGTACCGCTGCACGCCCTCTTGCCTTCGCGGGAGTTTCACGTCAACCCTTAGCCACTAGCCGGCGCGCAGGGACTCGAGCACCTCGAAGAACCCGGGGAAGCTTACCGACACGCACTCGGCGCCTTCGACGACCACTCCTTCGCGCGAGCACAGGCCGAGCAGCGCCCCGAGCATCGCGATGCGGTGATCGCCGCCGGACTCCACCACACCCCCACCCTGAGGGCGGGAGGGAATCCCACGTACCCGGAAGCCATCGTACGTCGGGTGGATGCGAATTCCAACCGCACGCAGCGCATTCGTCACGCTCTCGATACGGTCCGACTCCTTCACGCGCAGCTCTTGCGCGCCGCGGACGACGCTCTCGCCGTGCGCGAGCGAGGCACACAGCGCGAACAGCGGCAGCTCGTCGATCAACTGGGGCACTTCCTCGGGCGTGACCTCCGTGGCCGTCAGCTCCGCCGCCCCGATCTCGAGGTCGGCGACGGGCTCGCCTCCGGTCGTGCGGCGGCCGTAGATCGAGATTCGGGCCCCCATGCGCTCGAGCACGCGCAGGAACCCCGCGCGCGTCGGATTCACGCCGATCCCGTGCAGCCGCACCTCCGACCCCGGGAGCAGCGTCGCCGCGGCCAGGAACGGCGCCGCGGACGAGAAATCGCCGGGAATGTCGATGTCGAGGGGACGGAGCCGGGACGCGGGCCAGACGGCCGCCTCGAGCGGCCGGCGCTCGATTCGCACGCCGGCGGCCTGCAGCATCCGTTCGGTGTGGTCACGGCTGGGTGCCGGCTCGACCACCGCCGTCGGGCCCTCGTCGGCATAGAGCCCGGCCAGCAGAACGCACGACTTCACCTGCGCGCTCGCCACGGGAAGCTCGTAGCGGATCGGCCGCAGCGAGCCGCCCTCGAGCGTGAGCGGCGCGTGGCCGTCCGTGGTCGCCACCTGGGCTCCCATCAGGCGCAGCGGCTCCGCCACCCGCTCGAGCGGGCGCCGCGACAGCGATTCGTCGCCGACCAGCTCGAAGGCGCCCTCGTGCCCGGCGAGGATCCCCGGCAGCAGCCTCATCAGCGTCCCGGCGTTGCCGCAGTCGATGGGGACGCCCGGCGGTCGGAGCCCGCGCAGGCCGGCTCCGCGCACGCGCACCACGTCGCCCTCGTCCTCGACACCTGCGCCGAGCGTTGCGACCGCCGCCGCCGTGGAAAGGGTGTCGGCAGAGCGCCCGAAACCTCGGATCTCGCTGTCCCCCTCGGCGATCCCGGCAAGCAGCAGCGCGCGGTGGGAGACAGACTTGTCGCCGGGCACGGCGAGGTCTCCGCGCAGGCTGACGGCGGGCTCGACCCTCAAGGTGCCCCTCTACTCCTCGAAGGCCGGGGAGACGATCACGGCGTACCCCTGGGCCTCGAGCAGCTCGCTCGCCCGCCTCGCCTCCTGCTCCCCGGAGACGAGGATCTCGAGCGTGCCGCCGCGCTCGGGCGTCAGGTGGTGCATCTCGAAGTCCTCGATGTTGATCCGCTCCGCCGCGAGCGCCTGGGTGATGCCCGCGAACACGCCGGGCCGGTCGGGAACGTGCACCTGGAGCCGCTGCAGCGCACCCGCGTCCGGGTACGCCTCCTCGAGCAGCCGGCGGCGGTTTCCGGCCGCCTCGCCGATCCACCGGGCGAGAAAGCCCGCGTCTCCGGCATCGAGCGCCCGCTCGAGCTCCTCGACGAGCCGGCGGTGCTCTGCGAGCGCCGCGCGGAGCGCGGCGGCGTTGTCGAGGAAGATGTCGACCCAGATCCGGGGGTTCGCGCCCGCCACCCTCGTCATGTCCTTGAGCGAGCCGCCGGCGGCCGCGAGCGCCTCGTGGCCGCTCACGCGCGTCGCGCCGGCCTGGTTCAGCAGGAGGTTGGCGAGCGCGTGCGGCAGGTGACTGGTGAGCGCGAGGAGCCGGTCGTGCGCGTCGGGATCGATGGCCACGGGCAGCGCGCCGAGCGAGGCCACGAAGCCGTGCAGAAGGCGGTAGCGGGCCGGGTCGGTCTCCGCGAAGGGCGTCAGGAACCACGTCGCCCCCTGGAAGAGCTCCCCGCTCGCGTGCTCGGGGCCACGCGCTTCCGATCCGCCTACCGGATGGCCGCCGATGAACCGAACGCGATCGGAGACGCCGCCGCACACCGCCGCCTTCGTCGAGCCGACGTCGGTGACCGTGCACGACTCCTCGCTGGCGGCGAGCGTCGCTTCCACACCGTCGGCCAGGGTCGCGACCGGCGCCGCCACCACGGCGAGCTCTGCGTCGGCGACCGCTTCCTCGAGGCCACCCGCGGCGTGGTCGACGGCGCCGCGTTGGCTTGCGACGGCGAGCGCGCCTGGATCGGCGTCCCAGCCCGCAGACTCGCTCGACCCCGGCCCGCTTCGCGGCGAGACCGACCGAGGCGCCGATCAGCCCGGTGCCGACGATGGCGAGACGCGCGAGAGCCAAGGTTCAGGGATGCTGCATCAGCTCGGCCAGCCGGAAGGCGAGGTCGAGCGACTGGCGCGCGTTCAGGCGCGGGTCGCAGAGCGTCTCGTAGCGGTGCGAGAGCTGCTCCTCCACCACCGCCTCCGAGCCGCCGAGGCACTCGGTCACGTCCTCGCCCGTGTACTCGATGTGCACCCCGCCGGGCCACACGCCTGCCGTACGGCAGGCGGCGAAGAAGCCCTCGATCTCGGCCATGATCGCGTCGAAGTGCCGGGTCTTCACGCCCGACGCCGTCTTGACGACGTTGGCGTGCATCGGATCGCAGATCCAGACGACGGGATGCTCGGCCTCGCGAACGGCGAGCAGGAGCGGCGGCAGCAGCTCCTGCACCCGGTCGGCGCCCATGCGGGCGATGAACGTCAGCCGGCCCGGAACCCGAGCCGGATTCAGCCGCTCGCACAGCTCGAGGGCGTCTTCAGGCGATGCCGTCGGGCCGACCTTGACGCCGATCGGGTTGTGGACGCCGCCGAAGAACTCGACGTGCGCGCCGTCCGGCTGCCGCGTCCGCTCGCCGATCCAGAGCATGTGGGCCGAGCAGTCGTACCAGTCCCCGGTCAGCGAGTCGCGCCGCGTGAGCGGCTCCTCGTAGTCGAGCAGCAGGCCCTCGTGGCTCGTCCACACGTCGACCTCGTGCAGGATGTGCTCCGACTCGAGATCGATCCCGCAGGCCGCCATGAAGCGCAGCGCCCGCTCGATCGACATGGCGAGACGCTCGTACCGCTGGCCCTCGAGCGAGCTCTGCGACGAACGCCTGGTTCCACTCGTGGACGCGCATGAGGTCGGCGAAGCCGCCCTTCGTGAACGCGCGCAGGAGGTTCAGCGTCGAGGCCGACTGGTTGTAGCCCTGGATCATCCGCTGCGGATCCGGCGTCCGCGCCTCGGCGGTGGGGCTCTCGCCGTTCACCATGTGGCCGAGGAACGACGGCAGCTCGACGCCGTCGACGCTCTCCGTCGGCGAGGAGCGCGGCTTCGCGAACTGGCCGGCGATCCGGCCGATCTTCACGACCGGCAGCGTGGCCCCGTAGGTCAGCACGGCCGCCATCTGCAGGAGGATCTTGAGCTTCTCGCGGATCGTCGGAGCGCTCGGGTCGTGGAAGGACTCGGCGCAGTCACCCGCCTGGAGCAGGAACGCCCGGCCGGCCGAGACCTCCGCGAGCGCCTCCCGCAGCCGGCGCGCCTCGCCGGCGAACACGAGCGGCGGCAGCCGACGAAGCTCGGCGAGCGCCGCAGCGAGCTGCTCCTCGTCGGGCCAGACGGGCTGATGGAGCGCGGGCAGGCCCCGCCAGGACGACGGCGACCAGGTTGCGGGTGTCACGGCCATCGGAGCTTCAGTCTAGTTGCGAGGTCTGTGGGAGAATCACACGCGACGTGCGCATCCTCTCGGGCATCCAGCCGACCGGCGACAAGCATCTCGGCAACTACCTCGGCGCCATCCGCCGCTGGGTGGAGCAGCAGGACGAGGCCGATTGCTTCTACCCGATCGTCGACCTGCACGCGATCACCATGCCGCAGGAGCCGGAAGAGCTGCGCGAGTCGACGCTGAATCTCGCTGCCCTCCTGATCGCCTGCGGCATCGATCCCGACCGTTCGACGCTCTTCGTCCAGAGCCACGTGCCCGAGCATCCCCGCCTGGCGTGGGTGCTCGAGTGCATGACGCCGTACGGCGACCTGCGCCGGATGCCGCAGTACCGCGAGAAGTCCGCCAGGGACCAGGGCTTCGGGGTCGGCCTGCTCACCTACCCCGTCCTCCAGGCGGCGGACATCCTGCTCTACCAGGCGGACCGCGTCCCGGTCGGCGAGGATCAGCGACAGCATCTCGAGCTGGCGCGCGACGTCGCCCAGCGCTTCAACAACCGCTTCGGCGAGACCTTCACGGTGCCCGAGGGCACCTATCCGGAGGTCGGCGCGAAGGTCATGGACCTCCAGGAGCCGACGAGCCGCATGTCCACCTCGGCCGAGTCCGACGCCGGCGTCCTGCGCCTCCTCGATCCACCGGACGTGATCCGCCGAAAGCTCCGCTCGGCCGTCACGGACTCGGGGAAGGATGTGGTGCGCTCCCCCGAGAAGCCCGGCGTCACGAACCTGATCGAGATCCTGTCCGCCGCCACGGGCGACGCGCCCGACGCGATCGAGGCCCGCTATGACGGCCAGGGTTACGGCGGCTTCAAGACGGACGTCGCCGAGGCGCTCGTCGACCTGTTCACCCCGATCCAGACCCGCTTCGCCGAGTTGCGCGACGACCCGGCGGAGCTCCGCGCCATCCTGGCCAAGGGCGCCGCCAAGGCGCACGCCGTGGCGTCGAGCACGCTCGAACGGGCCTACGCGAACGTCGGCTTCGTCACGCCCTAGGCGAGCGCCGCTAGCCCGAGAATGCAGCCGCAAGGCTCGAGTTTCGGGCGGAAAGCGGCCCGGAGCGGCCGCGGTCACTCAAGGGCGAACCTGCGCCGCAGACGTGTGAACGCGGCCTTCGGCCGCTCCTTGGCGGGTCGCGGCCGGCCGAGCCGGCCGCTCAGCCGCCTGGGCTGCTATCCGCTACATGACCGCGGCCTTCGGCCGCTCCCCGCCCGAAACCAGCCTTACGGCTGTTTCGGGCTAGAGCGCCGCGGCGCGCCGCAGCCCCGCGACCTCGGGCGCGCTGAGCTCCCTCCACTCCCCGGGTGCAAGGCCCGCGAGATCGAGGCCCGCATACCGGCTGCGGCGCAGCGCCGTCACCGGGTGCCCCACGGCCTCGCACATGCGCTTGACCTGGTGCGTGCGCCCTTCGTGGAGAACGAGCTCTACCCGCGACCCGTTCTTCCACCGTGTCACCACGCGGGCAGCGGCCGGTGCAGTCATCCCGTCCTCGAGGAGCACGCCCTCGGCGAGACGGCGCAGGTCGTCGGCGTCGGGAACGCCTTCGACGTCCGCCTCGTAGACCTTCTCGACCCCGTAGCGGGGATGGGCGAGCCTGTGCGCGAGGCGGCCGTCGTTCGTCAGCAGCAGCGCGCCGGTCGTGTCGACGTCGAGCCGTCCGACCGGGACGATTCGGAGCGGGTGACCGACGACGTCGAGGACGGTCTGCCGGCCTTGTGGATCGCGGGCGGTCGTCACGACGCCGGCCGGCTTGTTCAGGAGCACGTAGGCAAGGGGCTCCGGCTCGAGCGTCCGACCGTCCAGCCGGACGGTGTCGCCGGGCCTCACGATCGTCGAGAGCTCGGCGACATCACCGTTGACCTGCACGCGCCCTGCACGGACGAGCTCCTCGGCAGAGCGCCTCGAGGCGACTCCTGCCCGCGCGAGATACGCGTTGATGCGCATCGGTGCATGATTACGCCCGGTGCCGGTCTACATCTCGCTCATGCAATGGACGTCGCGCGGCCTCGGAGGGCTGCCCGCGTGGCGCGATCGCCTGGAGCAGGGGGAGCGGGAGATCGAGAAGCGAGGAGGGCGCCTGCTCGACGTCTACGTGACGCTCGGCCGCTACGACGTGGTCGAGATCTTCGAAGCGCCCGACGACGCGGCCGCGGCCCAGATCCTCGTCGGCCTGACGAGCGACGGCAACGTGACGACCGAGACCCTGCGCGGATTCACCCGCGAGGAAGCAGAAGCGATCATCCGGGACCTCTAGGCCCGGCTCCCGGCTCGGGGCGTCAGGCGCTGCGGCCGGCGGCGACCGCTTCGAGCCGATCGCGCAGGGCCGGCGCGTCGCCGGCGAGATCGTCAAGGGCCGGCAGCTCGTCGAGGCCGCTCAGACCGAACACGCGCTCGAACAGCGGCGTCGTCCGGTAGCGGACGGCGCCGCCTTCGGCCTCGCGTCCGGCCTCGTCAGCAGGCCGCGATCGACGAGGCCCGGCGACCGCCGAGTCGGAGGCGATACCGCGGATCCGCGCGATCTCCGGGCGCGACACCGGGCCGAGGTACGCGGCGACGGCGAGCGTCTCGAGCGCAGCCTGGGACAGGCCGCGCTGAACCGGCCGCTCGACGAGCCGGGCACAGGCGGCCGCCGCCTCGCGCGCAGCGCGGAAGGCGTAGCCGCCGGCGACCTGCTCGAGCACGATGCCGCTCCGGCCCTCGCGGAAGCGGCCGGCCAGCAGCGCGAGGGCGGTCTCGACACGCTCGACCTCGGCCTCGGCGGCCGCGGCGAGCTCCGCGACGGACAGCGGCTGCGGCGCGATGACGAGCAGCGCCTCGAGCGTCCGTGCCAGCCGGTCGATCGGACTGTCGACGAGGTAGAGCGCGCGCTCGCCCCGCGCTCACGGCAAGCCTCCCGAAACCGCCGTCGTTCTCCACTGACCAGGCACTTCGTCTCCTGACGTCCGCATCCTTCTCGCGCACGCTAGCGATGCGGCCGGAAGGCGACCTGCCTCACGCGGCCGAGACGGCGATCGGCTCGAAGGGCGCCGCCTGCGACAGACGGATCTCGCCTGCCTTGCGCAGCTCGAGCAGCGCCACGAACGCGACCGCCTGCTCGAGGCGCGAGAGCCCGTCCACCTCCTCGTCGAAGACGAACCCCGAGCCGTCGCAGGAGGGCGCGAAAGCGCTCGAGAAAACGTTCGATCGGCGGCAGGCGCAGCGCCAGGTGCGACAGCGACGGCGTCGGAGGTTCCGCAGCCAGGGCGCGGAGCGCGCGCGCGAGCCCCAGCGGGTCCTGCGGATCGAGGGCCCGGACGGGCGGCGGTGCGAGCGGAGCGGGGCCGAGACGGAAGTACCGGTCGGCCTGCGCGGCCAGGCGCCGCTCGAGCCACTCGGCGCCGGCCTTGATCCGACGGTACGCGGCGAGCCGCTCCGCGAGCTCGGCCGCCGCCTCGGCTGCGTCGAGGTCGTCGAGATCGAGGTCGTCGTCCTCGGCGAAGACATCGCGCGCCTTCAGCTCGAGCAGCGCGGCGACGAGCACGAGGAACTCGCCGCAGACCTCCAGCTCGAGCTCCGACTCCCGCGAGACGCTCGACGAAGGTGAGCACGACACCGGCGATCTCGACGTCGGCGAGCGGCAGCTCCTCCTTCAGCACGAGCGTGAGCAGCAGGTCGAAGGGCCCTTCGAACGCCTCGAGGTCGAGCTCGAGGTCGCGGACCGCGAGGCTGCTCATCGCGGGCCGATGCTAGCGGGCGCCGCAGACGCCGCCTCTTCGCCGGCTCGGCCCCGACGCTGGCTCCAGATGAAGCCGGCCAGGCCTGCCAGGAAGACGCCGATCGCGATCCAGCCGTTCAGCCGCATGCCGGCGAAGTGGTGGGACGGGTCGATCCGGAGATGCTCTTCCCACGTGGCACGCCCGAGCGAGTACCACATGACGTAGAGGAAGAACACGCCGCCCGGCCTGAGACGGCGCCCGACCGCGAGCAGGCCGACCACGCCGATCGCGTTCCAGATCATCTCGTAGAGGAAGATCGGATGGAAGGTCGTGTCCGCCTCGTAGCCGGCCGGGCGATTCTCCGGGTCGATCTCGAGGCCCCACGGGAGCGACGTGGGCTTGCCGAAGAGCTCCTGGTTGAAGTAGTTCCCGAGCCGGCCGATCACCTGCGCGAGCAGGATCCCGGGAGCGAACGCAGTCCGCGAGCAGCAGGACGTTCGCGCGGGCGCGACGGGCGACGATCGCGCCTGCCGCGACGCCTGCCGCAATCCCGCCCCAGATTCCGAGGCCGCCCTTCCAGACGGCGAACACGCCCCACCACTCGTCGGGCACCTCGTCCCAGCTCGTGATCACGTGATAGACGCGCGCTCCGACGATGCCGAAGCCGACGCCCCACATGGAGCAGCGGATGACGAGATCCCAGTCGCCGCCCCACTTCACCCAGCGCTTCCCCGCCACGAGGATCGCGGCCAGGATGCCCGAGCAGGAGCATCAGGCCGTAGACACGGATGGTCAGCGGCCCGAGCTCGAAGACGTTGCGCGAGGGGCTCGGGATGGAGGCGATCAGGCCGAGCACGGGCCCATTCTCGCAGTCACGTCACACGGGCCCCGGGGAGGAACGCGTCGCACCGACCGTGCACGCGCTCGACCGCGGCCGCCTACAGGAGGATCCTGAGCGCCGTCTCTTCGGGGCAGCCGGTCTTCAGCAGGTCGACGGCCCGATGGAGGTCGATCTCGACACGCTCGGCGATCGCGCGTGCACCGGCCTCGCCGTACCGCCCCGCCGGAGCTCGCGCAGCCGCCAGCCGACCACTCGGTCGAGCTCGGATTCGTAGACGATCTCGGCTTCTGTGGTGCTCATCGACGCTCTACTCCCGATCCTATCACTGAGTCTTCGGTTCGACAATAGCGACGGATCGACCATTACCGACACTTAACCCGGCCTTAACGGCCACCCTATCCGAGCACCCGGACAATCTCCATGCCGAGCGTTTCCCGCATGGGAGAATCGGGCCTGCGCGCGCGGCGCGGCGGGCTTCAGAGCAGGATCCGGACGGCCGTCGAGGGCGGGCAGCCCTGACGGAGCAGCGAGACGGCCTTGTGCAGATCGACGTGCGGAACGAGCGCGAGCTCGATGGCCGTGCAGCCGTCGAACCCGGCCCGCATGAGCTCCTCGGCGCGCCAGCTGATCACCCGCTCCTCCTCGGACTCGGGCAGATACTCGATCTCGGTGGCGGCTCATCTCACTCATCTGCGGCAATCTCATTCCGATCTGTCACACGTCTATCGGCCGTACGGGCTACCCCTTTAGATCGTGATCGGTCTGGCCGGCCGGCACGAATCCCCTCATGGAGTGACGCCCCCTCCCCGGATCGGAGGTTCAGCGCGCGGAAATTCCGAGGGAAGCGCGGTTCGCCGCTAGGCGACCGCCGCCTCGCCGAGCAGCGCCTTCACCTCGGCGAAGAAGTCGGGCTCCGGGCGCACCTGAAGTCCGGGCCCGAACGCGAGCATCCGGCGGGCCCTCGGACGTCTCGAGCGAGACGACGACGCCGACTCGCCGGGGAAGCCGCGCACGACCTCGGCGAGATCGCGGATGACGCTGCTCGTCGCCCTGCGCGCGTCGACGCGAAGCCGCACCTCGCTGCGCTCGGCCGACCGCCTCGAAGGCCGTCGACCTCGAGCGCGACGAGCTTCGTCTCGCCGTCCTTGTGGTCGACCCGGCCCTTGACGAGCAGGACGCGGTCCTCCTCGAGCAGCTCGCGGGCCGCCGCGTAGGCGGAGTTGAAGACGATCACCTCGATGGAGCCCGACAGGTCGTCGAGCCGCACGAACGCCATCGGGTCGCCCTTCCGCGTCGTGATCGAGCGGATCGCGCCCACGATGCCGCCGATCGTGACGACGTCGCCGTCGCGGCGGCTCGCGAGCTCGGCGAGCGGGAGGTCGACCTTGCGGCGCAGCTGCGTCCTTGAGGCCGTGGAGCGGGTGCTCGGAGACCTAGAGGCCGAGCGACTCCTTCTCCAGCGCCAGGAGCTCCGCCTTCTCGAACTCCTCGGTCGGCATCACCGGGTGGTGAGCGCTTCGATCGGTCTCGACCGAGTCGAGCACCGAGGTCGAAGATGGACGCCTGCCCGACGAGGCGATCCGAGTGCTGGCGCGCCCCCCAGGCGAGCGCCTGCTCGAGCACCGCGAGCATCCCCTTGCGCGACGCTCCGGTCGAGTCGAGCGCGCCGCACTTGACGAGGCTCTCGAGCGCCCGCTTGTTCACCACCTGGGGATCGACCCGCTCGCAGAAGTCCCAGAGCGAGACGAAGGGCTCAGGCGCCGGGTTGCCGTGGCCACGGGCCTCGATGATCGCGCGCGACCGCGTTCTCGCCCACGTTCTTCACGGCGTCAGGCCGAAGCGGATCTTGCCCTCCACGACGGCGAAGTCGGCGGCCGAGACGTTGACGTCCGGGGGGAGCACCTCGATGCCCATCTCCTCGCACGCGGCGACGTAGAACGGCACCCGGTCCTTCGTGTTCATCACGGACGAGATCAGCGCGGCCATGTACTCGGCCGGGTAGTTGGCCTTCAGGTACGCGGTGCGGTAGGCGATGAGCGCGTAGCAGGCGGCGTGGGACTTGTTGAACGAGTAGTCCTGCGCCTGCTCCATGTCCTTCCAGAGCTGGTCGGCGACCTTCGGCTCGACCCCGTTGGCGAGGCAGCCCTGCGATGAACTTCTCCCGCAGCGAGGCCATCAGCGCGTGGATCTTCTTGCCGATCGCCTTGCGGAGATCGTCGGCCTCGGCCGGCGAGAAGCCGGCGAGCTGCTTCGCGATCTCCATGTACTGCTCCTGGTAGATGCAGATGCCGTACGTGGAGCCGGTGATCGGCCGGAGCCGCTCGTCGGCGAACGTCACCTGCTCCTGGCCCGCCTTGCGCCGCGCGTAGACCGGGATGTAGCCCATCGGCCCCGGCCGGTAGAGCGCCACGAGCGCGATCAGGTCCTCGAACTCGGTCGGCCTCACCTGGCGGAGCGCGTCCCGCATGCCGGACGACTCGAACTGGAAGACACCGGTCGACTCGCCGCGCGCCAGCATGGCGTAGGTCTTCTCGTCGTCGAGCGGCACGGTGCCGATCGCGAGGTCCCGCCGCCGGGCTCCGATCCGTTGATGAGCGCGAGGCACTCGTCGATCACGTCGAGGTTGCGCAGGCCCAGGAAGTCCATCTTGAGCAGGCCGAGCGACTCGACGTCCTGCATCGCGAACTGGGTGACCACTTCCTGGTCGACGCCCTTCTGCTGGAGCGGCACGACCTCGACGAGGGGCCGGTCGGCGATCACGACGCCCGCAGCGTGGATCGAGTCCTGGCGGACGAGCCCCTCGAGCGGCGTGGCGAGGTCGACGATCTGCCGGACGATCTCGTCGGCGTCGTAGGCCTGGCGCAGCTCGGCGCCCGGCTTCAGACACTCGTCAGGAAGACCTTGGGGCCCTCGGGGATCAGCTTGGCGACCCGGTCGACCGTGCCGTAGGGGATGTCGAGGACGCGACCCGCGTCTCGCACCGCGGCGCGCGCCGCCATCGTCCCGAACGTGATGATCTGAGCGACACGGTCGCGCCCGTACTTGTCGGCGACGTAGTTGATGACCTGGTCGCGGCCGTGAACGGAGAAGTCGATGTCGATGTCGGGCATCGACTTGCGGCCCGGGTTGAGGAAGCGCTCGAACAGCAGGTCGTGCTCGATCGGGTCGATGTCGGTGATCTCGAGGCAATAGGCGACGAGCGAGCCGGCCGCCGAGCCGCGGCCCGGCCCCACGCCGATCCCGCTCCGCTTCGCGAAGCCCACGAAGTCGGACACGATCAGGAAGTAGTCGGCGAAGCCCATCTCGCGGATCGTCTTGAGCTCGAAGGCGAGGCGATCGCGCAGCTCGGGCGTCTCCTTGTCGTAGTGCCGCCGCAGCCCCTCGTCGCAGAGCTCGACGAGGTAGTCGAACGCGGCGCGCCCGTCCGGCGTGGGGAACGTCGGCAGGAGCAGGCGATCGAGCTCCATCGTGACGCTGCACCGCTCGGCGATCTCGAGCCCCTGATCGATCGCCTCGGGGAGCGCGGCGAAGATCGTCCGCATCTCGTCCTGCGTCTTGAAGTAGAACTGGTCGGTCTCGAACCGCCAGTGACTCGGGGTTCGTGAGCGTGTCGCCCGACTGGATGCACAGCAGCGCCTCGTGTGCTTTGCGCGTCCTCGTGGCGGAGGTAGTGGACGTCGGCCGGTGGCGACGAGCGGGAGCCCCAGCCCTTTCGCGAGGGTGACGAGCCGCGGGTTGATCTCCTGCTGGACCGGCAGGCCCGAGTCCTGGATCTCGATGTAGGTGGACTCGCGGCCGAAGATGTCCACGAGCCGGGAGACCTCGGCCTCGGCCTGCTGCTCGTTCCCCTGCTCGAGCGCCTTGCAGACGCGGCCGGAGAGGCAACCCGAGAACGCGATCAGCCCTCGGGCGTGGCTCTGCAGGAGCTCCCAGTCGACCCGCGGCTTGTAGTAGTAGCCCTCGAGGTAGCCGGACGAGACGAGCCTGATCAGGTTCGCGTAGCCCTCGTTGGTCTCGGCGAGCAGGGTGAGGTGCGCGTACCCCTTCGCCTGCGCCTTGCGGTCGTCACAGACGTAGACCTCGCAGCCGATCACGGGCTTCACGCCGGTCTTGTCGCAATGCCGGTAGAGCTCGACGGCGCCGGCCAGCGAGCCGTGATCGGTCAGCCCGACCGCGGGCATCTCGAGCTCGGCCGCCCGGGCGACCAGATCGGGGATCCTGCAGGCGCCGTCGAGGATCGAGTACTCCGAGTGCACGTGCAGGTGGACGAAGGGAGCACTCATCGCACCGGCGATTGTAGTGCCGGCTCCTGCTGGACCTGATCGCGTTGTTGCCTGCTTTTGCCAACGCTGCTCATGACCGGTTACTGTCGACCGGGCCGCTCCGCGGGCCTCCCGGTCACGGCTCGCCGGCTGCGCCGGCTCGTTGCGTGACCGGCCCGCTCCGCGGGCCTCCCCTGTCACGGCTGGCCGGCTGCGCCGGCTCGTTGCGTGACCGGCCCGCGTCGCGGGCCTCCCCTGTCACGGCTGAGCCGGCTGCGCCGGCTCGTGCGTGACCGGCCGCCGCTGGCGTGCACCGGCCCGCTCCGCGGGCCTCCCCTGTCACGGCTGAGCCGGCTGCGCCGGCTCGTTGCGTGCACGGCACAATGGCGCTGTGAGGACGCTCTATCTGCTCCGCCACGCGAAGTCGAGCTGGGACGATCCCGGCATCCCCGACCGCGAGCGCGTCCTCGCGCCACGAGGGAGGAAGGCCTCGAAGCGCATCGCGTCGCATCTCGATCGCGAGGGGATCCGGCCCGAGCTCGTGCTCTGCTCTCCCGCCCGGCGAACCCGTGAGACGCTCGACCGCATCGGGGACGCCCTCGGGACCCCGAAGGTCGTCTTCGACGAGCAGCTGTACGGGGCCGACAACGACGAGCTCCTCTCTCGCCTGCGCGAGGTGCCCGACCGCTTCGGCTCCGTGATGCTCGTCGGCCACAACCCGGGCATCGCCGACCTGCTCGCGCTGCTGGCCGCGGACCGGAGCAGCCTGCCCGGCGAGGTGCCGACCGGAGCGCTCGCGACGCTCAGCGTCCCGGTCGACGACTGGGCTGAGCTGGCACCGCGCAGCGCCCGCCTCGACGCTTTCGTCGTGCCCCGCGAGCTGTAGCCGTCAACCCGAGGGCAGTGCGACCTTCGGGTGTTCGCGCCGAATGGATATAAAGACATTGACATATCTTGGTATCAGTACTACGGTGTGCCCAACGTGCGATCGGTGGAGCAACGCGTCTCGATGAATCGGCTCCTCGACGGGTTGAAGGCCGTGGCTGAGCCCACCCGTCTGAGAATCCTCTCGCTGTGCGCTCATGCCGAGCTCTCGGTGAGCGACCTCACCCAGATTCTCGGGCAGAGTCAGCCTCGGGTCTCACGTCACCTCAAGCTCCTGACCGAGGCGGGTCTGCTTGACCGCTTCCGTGAAGGCGCATTCGCCCTGTATCGGTTGGCCGGCGATGGTGCGAGCGCCGAACTTGCGGCAACCGTCGCCGATCTCGTGCCGCTGGACGACCCCCTTTCTCAGCGCGACCTGGCCCGGCTGGAGGCGATGAAGGCCGTGCGCGCTCAGGCAGCTGCCGAGTACTTCCGGGCCAATGCCGGCCAATGGGACGTCATCCGCAGGATGCACGTCGCCGACGGCGAGGTCGAGCAGGCGATCCTCGACTGCCTACCGAGTGGGCCGCTGGGCGATGTCGTAGATCTGGGGACCGGCACCGGCCGCATGCTCGAGCTCGTAGCCGGTCGGGCGTCGAGGCTCGTAGGGATCGACCGGTCGCGCGAGATGCTCGCGATCGCACGCGCCAAGCTCGAGCGCACGGATGCCACGGGCTGGCAGGTCCGTCACGGCGACGTCCATTCGTTGCCGCTCGCCGACGAGAGCTTCGACGTCGCCCTCATCCACCAGGTTCTCCATTTCCTCAGGGATCCCGAGGATGCACTGGTCGAGGCGGCCCGGGTGCTTCGGCCGGGCGGTCTGCTTATCGTGGTCGACTTCGCCCGCCACGAGGTCGAAGGGCTCCGCGACGAGCACGCGCACGTCTGGCTCGGCTTCGCGGATCAGGAGGTCGCGAGCTGGCTCGCCAAGGCTGGGCTGAGCTGCCGCTCGATCGAGCACCTGGCCGGGGATCCGCTCACTGTCACGCTGTGGTCGGCGGACCGTGGCCAACGCCGGTCCCTCGAAGGTCGACCGCCCTCCGCGCGGCTACGGCAGGCGTCGTGACGGCGGCGCTGCGCGCTCCGAGCCCCAAGGTTGCCGAGCGCTTGGCACCGGAGTTCAGCTTCGAGTTTTTCCCGCCTCGGACGGAGGAGATGGCGACGACGCTGTGGGCGGCAATCGAGCGCCTGGCAGCGCTCTCGCCGCGGTTCGTCTCGGTGACCTACGGCGCCGGCGGCTCTACACGCGAGCGTACCCACACCACGGTGGCGCGCATCCAGTCGGAGACCGGTGTCCCGGCGGCAGCCCACCTGACCTGCATTGCCGCGACTCGTGCCGAGATCGATGAAATCGCCAAGTCGTACTGGGACGCCGGCATCCGCCACGTCGTGGCCCTCCGCGGCGACGTGCCCGCAACGCCGAGCGGTCTGCACGCTCCGTATCGTCCGGACCCCGCCGGGTACGCCTATGCGGTGGATCTGGTCGCAGGTCTCAAGCGCTTAGCGGACTTCGAGATAAGCGTCGCGGCCTATCCGGAGACGCACCCCGACGCCCCGAGCCGGCGCTTCGACCTCGACAACCTCAAGCGCAAGATCGACGCCGGCGCGACGCGAGCAATCACACAATTCTTCTTCGACAACGAGGTCTACCTTCGCTTCGTCGACCGAGCCCGGAGGTCCGGCATCACGGTGCCGATCGTCCCAGGCATCTTGCCTATTACCAACTTCACACGGACGGTCGAGTTTGCCCGCCGGTGCGGCGCCACCATCCCTGTGCGGCTCGCCAGCCTGTTCGACGGCCTCGACGGCGATCCGGAGACGCGGGCGCTCGTGGCCGCGTCCGTCGCGGCAGAGCAATGTACGGCCCTCGAGGCGCAGGGTGTGAACGAGTTCCACTTCTACACGCTCAACCGCGCCGAGCTCGTCGTGGCCATCTGCCGGATGCTCGGCGTTCGGCCCAGGGTCCCCGTCGCGGCGGCGTAGCGGGCGTCTCGACGCTCGTCTGAGGAGACATTTGGGCACGGCAGCGCAGTTGAGAGCGCTCTTCGAGGAGCGCATCGTCGTCTTCGACGGTGCCTGGGGAACGATGATCCAAGCACACGGGCTCTCCGCCGACGATTACCGGGGAGCTCGGTTTCGCGCGCGAGACAAGGACGTCGCGGGCAACCCCGACGTCCTGTCGATCACACGGCCGGACGTGATCCGGTCGATCCACGATTCCTATCTCGACGCCAGCGCCGACGTAACGACCACGAACACCTTCACGGCCACGTCGATAGGGCAGACGGACTACGGGCTTCAGGACGTGGCGCGCGAGATCAACGTGGCAGCGGCACGGATCGCGCGCGAGGCGTGCCAGGCAGCGTCGACGCCGGAGCATCAACGCTTCGTCGCCGGCTCGCTGGGACCGCTCAACGTGACGCTGTCGCTCTCGCCGCGCGTCGAGGATCCCTCGTTTCGAGCGGTCGGCTTCGACGATGTCGCAGCTGCGTATGCGGAACAGATTCTCGGCCTTGTCGAAGGAGGCGTCGACTTCCTGATCGTCGAGACGGTCTTCGACACGCTCAACGCGAAGGCCGCGATCGCAGCCGCGCAGGACGTGGCGCCCCACCTGCCGCTGGTGGTCTCGCTCACGGTCGTCGACCGAAGCGGCAGGACGCTCTCCGGGCAAACGGTCGACGCGTTCTGGCTGTCGATCGAGCATGCCGAGCCTCTCGCAGTTGGAATCAACTGCTCGCTTGGCGGCGAGCAGATCCGGCCGTTCCTGCACGAGCTTGCGAATGTCGCGTCGGTCCCGGTGATCTGCTACCCGAACGCCGGACTGCCGAACGCCTTCGGCGGGTACGACGAGACCCCGGAGCGAACGGCGGCGCTGCTTCGAGCGTTTGCAGAGGACGGACTCGTCAACGGCGTCGGCGGCTGCTGCGGCACGACCCCGGATCACATTGCGCGAATCGCGACTGCCGTGCGCGGCATTCCGGCGCGGCGCATCCCTTCGCGGTCGACGCTGCCGCGTTACGCCGGGCTCGAGCCCCTGATCGTCAACGAGGATGCAACGTTCGTCATCGTCGGCGAGCGGACGAACGTGACCGGCTCGGCCGCCTTCCGGCGGCTGATCGAAGCAGGCAATTGGGAGGGCGCGCTGGCGGTGGCGCTTGACCAAGTGCGAGCCGGCGCCAACGTGCTCGACGTGAACATGGACGCCGATCTGCTGGACGGCGTCGGGGCGATGAGACGGTTCTTGAACCTGGTCGCTGCCGAGCCCGAGATTGCGCGCCTGCCGATCATGATCGACAGCTCACGCTGGGAGGTCCTGCTTGCCGGGCTCAAGTGCCTTCAGGGCAAGGGAATCGTCAACTCGATCAGCCTCAAGGAGGGCGAGGAGGACTTTCTGGCGAAGGCCCGCGAGATCCGCCGGTACGGCGCGGCCGCCGTCGTGATGGCCTTCGACGAGACGGGGCAGGCCGACACCGTCGAGCGCAAAGTCGCGATTCTCGGCAGGGCCTACGACCTGCTCACGCAGCAGGCTGGCTTCTCGCCCGAGGACATCGTGCTCGACCCCAACATCCTCGCTGTCGCGACGGGAATGCAGGAACACGATCTCTACGGACTCTGGTTTCTCGAGTCGTTGCCGTTGCTCAAGGAACGCTGCCCAGGGGCGATCGTCTCCGGCGGTGTCTCGAACCTCTCGTTCGCCTTCCGCGGCAACGACGTCGTTCGTGAGGCGATGCACGCGGCGTTTCTCTACCACGCGGTCCATGCCGGCCTGGACATGGGCATCGTCAATGCCGGGCGGCTACCGGTCTACGACGACATCCCGCCCGATCTCCTGGAGCACGTCGAGGATGTCGTGCTCGCTCGCCGCACCGACGCGACCGAGAGGCTGCTCGCGTTCGCCGAGACGGTGCGAGGTGGACCGGCCACCTGCCGGGAAGACGATTCTGCGTGGCGGGAGACACCGGTGGCCGAGCGCCTCACGTTCGCCCTCGTGCACGGGATCGACGCCTTCATCGACGAGGACGTGGAAGAGGCGCGCAAGTCAGCCGAGCGGCCGCTCGACGTGATCGAGGGTCCCCTCATGGACGGGATGAGGATCGTCGGTGACATGTTCGGCGACGGCCGGATGTTTCTCCCCCAAGTGGTGAAGAGTGCAAGGGTCATGAAGCGAGCCGTCGCCTACTTGGAGCCGTTCATGAACGGCGAGACGGGGAGTGCGCCCTCGCGAGGCCGGATAGTGCTCGCGACGGTCAAGGGCGACGTGCACGACATCGGCAAGAGCATCGTCGGCGTGGTGCTCGGCTGCAACGGCTACGACGTCATCGACCTGGGCGTCATGGTGCCGGCCGATCAGATCCTGGACACCGCAGTCGAAGAAGGCGCAAGCCTGGTCGGTGTCTCCGGTCTGATCACTCCTTCGCTCGACGAGATGGTCGGGGTGGCGCGCGAGATGGAGCGCCGCGGGGTCGCGTTGCCGCTCATGATCGGCGGCGCCACCACGTCGCGCCAGCACACGGCGGTCAAGATCGCGCCGGAATACTCTGAGCCGACGATTCACGTGCTCGACGCCTCACGGGTCGTCGGCGTGGTCGGCAGCCTGCTCGACGGCGAACGGAAGACCGAGTTCGATCAGAGGAACCGCGCCGAGCAGGAGCGACTGCGAGCGCTCCACGCCGAGAAGGAACGCAAGCCCCTGCTTGCACTCGGCGCCGCGCGGGCCAACAGAACGCCCATCTCCTGGAGCGCGCAGGACGTCACGACACCAGCCTTCACGGGCGTACGGTCCGTCGAGCCCTCCGTTGCGGAGCTTCGTCCGTACATCGACTGGCAATTCTTCTTCCACGCGTGGGATATGAAGGGGCGCTTTCCCGCGATCCTCGAGCAGCCAGCGGCACGCGAGCTCTACGAGGATGCGAACGAGCTGCTCTCCCGCATCGCGTCCCGGGATCTGCTCGAACCGCGTGGGATCTACGGATTCTGGCCGGCTCGCGCCGAGGGCGACGACATCGTTCTGGACGGTGTCCGGCTGCCGATGCTGCGACAGCAGGCTGACTTCGGCGATTCGCGCCCAAACCGGTCGCTCGCCGACTACGTCGCACCGCCCGACTCAGGCCTCGACGACCACGTCGGCGCCTTCGCCGTCGCGATACACGGGGCCGACGAGCTCGCGACCGTCTACGCCGCCGGGAACGACGACTATCGAGCGATCACGGTCAAGGCGCTCGCGGACCGACTCGCAGAAGCGTTCGCCGAGTGGCTCCACGAGCGGGCTCGCCGCGAATGGTACGACCCGGCCGAGCGCCTCTCGGATGACGATCTGGTGCGCGAGCGGTTTCGCGGCATCCGGCCCGCCTTTGGCTACCCAGCGTGTCCGGATCATTCGGAGAAGCGGACGCTCTTCGCCTTGCTCGAAGCGGGTCGAGCCGGGCTTGCGCTCACCGAGACGTGCGCCATGACCCCTGCGGCGGCCGTCTCCGGAATCTTCATCGGGCACCCGAGCGCACGCTACTTCTCGATCGGACGAGTTGGACGCGATCAGCTCAGCGACTATGCCGCCCGCAAAGAGATGGCTCTCCAGGAGGCTGAACGTTGGCTCGCCCCCAATCTCGCGTACGATCCGGAACGGCCCTAGTCGCTCGACACGGTCTCGGGTCGATCGCCGTGGACACGGCCACGACGCTATCGTCGTGCCGTGAGGCGCACTGCCCTGTTGCTGCTCGCGGCGCTCGCGGCCGGCTGCGGGGGGATGTCACCCGAGGACGTCGTCCGCCAATGGAGCGACGCGCTCAACCACGGGCTGAACGACGACGCGGCCGCGCTGTTCGCGCCGGGCGCCGAGGCCGTCTCCGCCGAGGGCGAGGTGATCGTCCTGCGCTCGCAACGGGATGCCGAGCGCTTCAACGCCGCCCTCCCGTGCCAGGGTGAGATCATCGCCATGTCGCGGCAGGGGACGCAGGTGACCGCCACGTTCCGGCTCGATCAGCGCGGCACCTTCGCCTGCCCCGCTCCGCTCAGCGTCGACACGGCGGTCTTCACCGTCGAGGACGGCAAGATCGTGCGCTGGGAGCAGTTGCCGGATTAACCCGCAAGCGGCGCGTGTAGGGCTGCGCGCAGCGGCCGCGGGCCGAAGGCCCGCCAGGCCGCGAAGCTTTTCCGAGCCCGGAGGGCTCGGTACAGAATCGCGCGAATCGTGACCGGCCCGCTTCGCGGGCCTCTCCTCGTCACGGCTGAGCCGGCTGCGCCGGCTCGTTGCGTGACCGGCGCGCGCGCCTTCGCGCTTGCCCTAGATCTCCGTCTGGGCGCGGTCCTTGCGCTTGCGCCAGAAGAAGAGCGCTCCGATGAACGCGCCGATCGCCGCGATGATCGCCGCTGTCTTCTTCTTCGTTGCCATGCTGGCCCCTTTCTTCTTCAGCGTCCGACGTAGCGCGACCTTCAGGAGGCGGTACGTGACGATCCCGATGATCGCCTCGCGCGTGCTCAGCTTCATCATCGCGATCTACCCGTATCCACGAGAGTCTATGCCTTCACAGGCGCGCGTTTGCGATTCGGGAGGTGAATCGCCCGCCCGAGGGCGAGGAGCCCGGCTTCCTTGATGGCTTCCGAGAGCGTCGGGTGCGCCGTCATGCCGTCGGCCACCGTCTCGACGGTCGATTCCGAGTCGAGCGCAACGACGCCGACCTCGATCAGGTCGGTCACGTGCGGGCCCACCATGACGAGCCCGAGCAGCTCGCCGTAGCGACTCTCGTGGATGGACTTGACCCAGCCGACGGTCTCGTTCTGCATGAGCGCGCGGCCGTTGACGGCGAAGGGGAACTTCCCGACGACGACCTCGTCGCCGTGCTGCTCGCGCGCTTCCTGCTCGGTCAGCCCGACCCCGGCGATCTCCGGATCCGTGTAGATCGGCCGCGGGACTCCTCGGTTGTCGACGACCGCGTCGTGGCCGCACGCGTTCTCGGCGGCGACCTCGCCCTCCCGGAACGCCGTGTGGGCGAGCTGCCAGTAGCCGGCGCAGTCCCCTACGGCGTAGATGTGCGGCACGTTCGTGCGACGGTGCTCGTCGGCGCCGATGCCGGCTCCGCGGTCGTACTGGACGCCGGCAGCCTCGAGCCCGATGTTCTCGACGATCGGTCCCCGGCCGGTCGACACGAGCATGAGATCGGCCTCGACCGTCTCGCCGCCGTTGAACGTCACGACGAGGCCGCCGTCCTTCTCCTCCACGCCGTCGCAGCGCGACTCGAGATGCACCGTGATGCCGCGTCGCTTGAACTGCTTGAGCAGCTCGTCCGCAGCCTCGTCGTCCTCCTGCGGGATCAGCCTCGGCAGCATCTCGACGATCGTCACCTCCGAGCCGAAGCGCGAGAAGATCGACGCGAACTCGCAGCCGATGATCCCTCCGCCGAGAATCACCAGTCGCCCGGGCACCTGCTCCTGCGCGAGCAGCCCGGTCGAGTCCACGCACAGGCTCGAGTCGATCCCCGGAATCGGCGGCCGCAGCGGGTGCGACCCGGTGGCAATGATCGCCTGCTTGAAGCGAACGTCCTCCTTGCCCTGCACCGAGATGGTGTTGGGATCGGAGAAGCGGCCCTCGCCCTGGACCCATTCGACCCCGTTCGCCTTGAAGAGGCTGGCGACACCCGAGGTGAGCTGCTTGACGACCGCGCCCTTCCAGGCGTTGGCCGCGGCGAAGTCGAGCTCCGGCTCGCCCACCTTGACGCCGAGCTTCGCGAAGGTCTCCTCGGCCTCCTTGATCGCGAACGCGGTCTGCACCCAGGCCTTGGTGGGGATGCAGCCGATGCGCAGGCAGGTGCCGCCGAGCGCGCTCTCCTTGTCGATGCAGACCGTCTTCGCTCCGAGCTGGGCGGCGCGGATGGCGGCGGTGTAGCCGCCCGGCCCGCCGCCGAGCACTGCGACGTCACACTCCATACGGGTCTCCTACGGTCGCGGGACGGACGGTCATGGCGATCCTAGCGTGGTGTCACAGAGCGAGGCCGGGCTCCTCGAGGAACGCTCTGAGCGTCCCGAGAAACTCGGAGGCGGTGGCGCCGTCCACGCCGCGGTGGTCGCAGGAGAGCGTCATCTCCATCCGCGGCCGCACGACCGGGACGCCGTCCTCCGCGACGACGGCGTCCTGGATCGCGGCGACCGCGAGAATCGCCACCTGCGGCGGGTTGAGCACGGCGAAGAACCGATCGACGCCGTACATGCCGAGGTTCGAGATCGTGAAGGTGCCGCCCTCGAGGTCGGACGGCTCGAGCTTGCCCGCGCGGGTCTTCTCGACGAGCTCGACGCGGGCGGCGGCCAGCTCGGGGATCGTCTTGAGCTCGCTGCTCGGGATGACCGGGACGACGAGGCCGTTCGGCACCGCCACGGCGAAACCGACGTTCGCGGTCCGGAAGCGGAGCACCTGGTCGCCCTCGTAGTGGGCGTTCAGGTCCGGGTGGCGCAGGAGCGCCACGGCGCAGAGCTTCGTGAGGATGTCCGAGTACGTCGGCTTCGGCGCTCCCTCCGCGGTCTGTGCGACGAGCGTCTCCCGCAGCTCCATCGCACGCCGCATGTCGGCCGACATCGAGATCGCGAAGTGAGGCGCCTGCCAGGCCTCGGTGAGACGCCGGGCGATGGTGCGCCTGATGCTCGTCAGCTTCACGGCCTCGGCCGCGGTCTCGAGCGGCACCGGCTTCGCCTCCCATGCGGGCGCCGCGGCGGCGCGCTCGACGTCCTCCGCCACGATTCGGCCTTCTGGGCCGGTCCCGGCGACGCGGCGCAGATCGATGTCGCGCTCCTTCGCGATGCGCCGCGCCAGCGGGCTCGCCTTGACGCGGGCCTGGTCCTCGCTCGCGGGGGCGGCCGCTTCCGCCGGAGCGGGCTCCGCCGGCGCCTCGTCGGTCCTGGGCTGCTGGGCGACCGCAGCTTCCTCCGCGGCCTCCTCGCCCTCGCGGCGCTCGGCGTCCGCGGCCGGTGCGGGCGCGGGAGCCTCTGCGCTCGCCTCGAGGCCCTCGTCCTCGGCTTCCGGCTCGGCGGCCGCGGCAGCGGCGCCGGCGCTCGCTCCGTCTCCGGAGGGCTCCGGAACCTCCTCGCCGGGCTCGCCGATCACGGCGATCGGCTGCCCCACGGGGACCTCCTGGCCCTCCGGCACGAGGATCCTGAGCAGGACGCCGGCGACGCCGGCCTCGACCTCCTGCGTGACCTTCTCCGTGTCGAGCTCGTACAGCAGGTCGTCGCGGCCGACCTCATCGCCCTCGGCCTTGAGCCACCGGACGATCGTGCCCACCTCCATGCCCTGCCCGAGGCGGGGCAGCGTTCCTGGTCGCCACGCTAGTGCTCCTTCTCGGAAGTCCCTTGATGGTCCGGCGCGCGAAACCGAGCCAGGCAAGGACGCAGGGAGCGTGCGTACTGGACAAGTACGCACGCGACGGACGCGGCATGGCGACGTTTGCAACCGCCGGAGCGCAAGCTGACTTTCGGGATGGAGCACAAGTCCTTTCCGACGTTCGGCGGATCGCCGCCAGCACGTCCGCGGCGTGCGGCACCACGTACTGCTCCATCGCCGGCGCGAACGGGAGCGGGCAGAACTTGGCGCCGACCCGCTCGATCGGCGCGTCCAGGTAGTCGAAGGCCCGCTCCTGCACGACGGCCGCAACCTCGGCGCCCCAGCCCATCCTGACGACCGCCTCGTGGGCGACGACACACCGCGTCGTCTTGCGAACCGAGGCGGCGAGGCCTTCCTCGTCGAGCGGCAGCAGCGTCCGTGGATCCCACACCTCGACCGAGATCCCGTCTTCCTCCGCTTCCGCCGCGGCCTTGAGCGCCTCATGGACGAGCCGGCCGGTCGCCACGACGGTCACATCCTCGCCCTCACGGTGAATCCGGGCCTTGCCGAACTCCGCCGGCTCGATCTCGTCGGGAACCTCGCCCTTGACGGGATACAGGAGACGGTGCTCGAAGAACAGCACCGGGTTGTCGTCGTAGATCGAGCGGTGGAGCAGGTCGCGCGCGTCGACCGGCAAGGAGGGGAACACGACCTTGAGGCCGGGCACGTGCACGAACCAGGCCTCGAGCTGCTGGGCATGCTGCGCGCCGGGCGACCAGCCCGCACCGCCCTGGGTGCGAATCGTCAGCGGCACCTTCAGCTGTCCTCCGGACATGTAGCGGTGCTTCGCCGCCTGGTTCACGATCTGCTCCATCGCGAGCGTCGTGAAGTCCTGGTACATGATCTCGACGATCGGGCGCATGCCCTGCATCGCAGCGCCGATGCCGGCGCCGACGATCGCCATCTCGGAGATCGGCGTGTTTCTCACGCGCTCGGCCCCGAACTCCTGGAGCATGCCCTGCGTCACGCCCATGGAGCCGCCCATCTCGGCGATGTCCTCGCCCATGATGAAGACGTCCGGGTCGGCGCGCATCGCCTGCACCATCGCGTCGCGCACGGCCTCTCTGTAGGTCAGTTCCGCCACGAGCGGCTCAGGCGTAGACGTTCTTCAACGCGTCTTCGGGGCGCGGGTCGGTGCCGTTCTGCGCGAACTCGACCGAGGCCTCCACGCGCTCCGCGACCTCGCGCTCGAACTCGTCCCACTCCTCCTGGGCGACCTCGAGCTTCGCGCGCAGCTTCTCGATGGGGTCCTGGGTCTGGCGCAGCTCGAGGACCTCCTCGCGCGGCCGGTAGACCTGGGGGTCGCCGACGTAGTGCCCGGTGAGACGGACCGTGTTGGCGAGCAGGAACACAGGCCCCTTGCCGTCGCGCGCGTGCTTGACCGCCCGCGACGCGGCCTTGTAGACCTCCTCGACGTCCTGTCCGTCCACGACGATCGTGTGCATCCCGTAGGCGACCGCGCGCTTGGAGAGATCCTCGATCGGCAGCTGCTGCCACGCCGGGGTCGACTCCGCGTAGCCGTTGTTCTCGCAGACGAAGACGGCGGGCACCATCCAGAGCTGGGCCAGGTTGAGCGACTCGTGAAAGGTGCCGATGTTGGTGGCGCCGTCGCCGAAGAACGCGACCGCAACCCGGGGCTCCCCGCGCAGCTTGAAGGACAACGCAGCGCCGGTGATCGCCGGCAGGCCGCCGCCGACGACCGCGTTGGCGCCGATGTTGCCGCGCTCGATGTCGTAGAGGTGCATGGAGCCGCCGTACCCGCGGCTGCACCCTTCGACCTTGCCGTACAGCTCCGCCATCAGCTCGTTGGGATGGGTTCCCTTGGCGAGCGCGTGAGCGTGCGCCCGGTGGGTCGATGCGATCACGTCGGCCTCCTCGAGCACCTCGCAGACGCCCACCGCGACTGCCTCCTGCCCGATCGCCACGTGCAGGAACCCGGCCAGGTCGCCGGCCCGGAACCGATCCTCGACCTTCTCCTCGAACCGGCGCACGAGCAGCATCTCGCGCAGGAGATCGAGAAGGCGCTCGCGCGAGAGCGCGTGCCCCTTCTGCTCCACCTTGGCCACGGCGATCCACGCTACCACGCCCGAGCACGAAACAGTCGAAGACTGGTTTCGTGCGAAGAGCGGCCTCGGGGCTGCGCGGCCGGCTTGGCCGGCCGCGACCCCCGGTAGCCCGGGAGGGCTCGGCACGGTCTTGGCCGCGCCGCCCTAGCAGGAAACAGCCGAAGGCTGGTTTCCTGCGAACAGCGGTCCGGAAGGGCCGCGGTTACAATCGCAAGCGTGACTCTGGGCGAGCGGCTGCGCGAGATCCTCGGCCTGCTCCCCGACGGCTGGTCGGAGGCACGTCTCGCGCTGACCGTCGCCGACGAGCGCCAGGCCGACCGGGCGGCGGTGATGCTGGCGCCGCTCGCTCCGGGACGGTCGGGGAACACGTTCCGCCTTTCGGTCTCGGCCGGTGGCACGGGCGCCCCGTCACCGGATGCCGTGGGCCGCGTCCTCGACCGGCTCGAGCGGGACGGGATCGACGGGCGCCTCGTCGTTGCCCGGAACCGCCGCGTTCCAGCTCAAGGACCACCTCGAGACCCCGGCGCGCGAATCCCTCGCGGCCGCCTGGGACGAGACCGTGGCGGCGTTGCCTCCCGACTGGTCCGATCTCCAGCTCGAGGTCGAGATCGCGTCCTCGGACGACGTGGACCGGGCTGCGCTCCTGCTCGGCCCGCTGAACCCCTTCCTCCACGACGGCGTTCCGCCGGCCTTCCGCTTTCGCGCTGCGCGCCGGTTCGGGTACGGCGCGGCGCCCGAGGTGGTGCGCCGTATGCTCGCCCGCCTCGACGAGGACCAGATCGCCGGCTCGCTGCGGGTGCTGCGGGTGTTCTCGGACACCGCGCCCGTGTTGACGCAGGGGCCGGTGTGGCGCGAGGGAGGCCGCGCGATCTAGCAGCCTGGGGCTGAGCGGCCGGCTTAGCCGGCCGCGACCCCCCGGGTGCCGAGCCCGGCAGGGCTCGGCACCGTCGTGGCCGCGGTGAATGCGGCAGGAGTCGCCGGCCGCTCAGCCCCTAGGCGCGCAACTCGGCGCCGAATCGCTCCGAGAGCGCCCCGACGATCCGCTCCCGCAGCACCCGCGCGTCCTCGTCCGAGAGCGTGCGCTCCGGGGACCGGAACGCGACCCGGATCGCCACCGACTTACGGCCCGCCGGAATCTGACCGCCGCGGTAGACGTCGAAGACCGAGGCCTCGTAGAGCTCCCCGCCCGCGGCGGCACGCGCAGCCTCGATGAGATCCGCGGCCGGTACGTCCTCGGGCACGATGAACGCCAGGTCCTGGCGCAACGCCGGATACGTGACGACGTCGTCGTAGAGGATCCGCTCGGGCACCTGCTCGAAGAGCGTCTGCAGATCGAGCTCGAAGATTCCCCACTCGCCCGCAAGCAGGACGGGATGCAGCTCGCCGACCCAGCCCGCCCGGGTGCGGGCCGACTTGCCGGGGTGAAGCCAGGGCGGCTCGGACGAGCGCTCGAACGTCGGCTTGATCGTCAGCGCCTCGTGCAGAGCCTCTACCGCGCCCTTGGCCCGGAAATACCCTCCTTCGCAGATGCCCCCGAGGTGCCAGCGCTCGTCGGGAAGCGCACCTGGCACCGGGTTGTAGACACGCGCGATCTCGAACAGCGCAATGTTCTCGTTGTCCGCGTCGAGGTTGCGGCGCGCCGCCCCGATCAGCCCCTCGACGAGCGTCGTGCGCAGGATCGCCTGGTCGGCCGACAGCGGCTCGGGCAACCGCACCGCGTCCGGGTTCGGGTCCTGGGCGACGAGGCTCCAGGTGTAGGCCTCGGAGAAGCCGCAGCCGACCATCACGTCCTCGACGAGCCGTCGCAGCCGCTGCTGCTGGCTGAGCCGGCCGAACATCTCCCGCCGCTGTGGCAGCGTGAAGGGCACGTCGTCGAGGCGGAAGCGGGCAACCTCCTCGATCAGATCGATCTCGCGCGTGACGTCGCGGGCGCGCCAGTGCGGCACCGTGACGGTCCACTCCGATTCGCCTTGCTCGACGTCGAAGCCGAGCCGTTCCAGGATCTGCTGCTGCTCGGCAACATCGATCGAGAGCCCGATGAGCCCGCTCGTGCGCTCGGGCCGCAGGCGGGTCACCGGGGCGCTCGGCAGCTCACCGAAGACGTCGGCATGGCCCGTGAAGCGCCCACCGGCGAGCTCGACGATGAGCTGGCTCGCCAGCGTTGCCGCGGGCTCCGCGACATACGGGTCGATGCCTTTCTCCCAGCGGTTGGACGCCTCGCTGCGGAGCCCGAGGCGCTCGGAGGTCTTGAGGATGCCGATCGGCTCGAAGTTCGCGGCCTCGAGCAGGACATCGGTCGTCGTCTCCCCCACCTCCGTCTCGAGGCCTCCCATGATCCCGGCGATCGCGACCGGGCGCAGCGCGTCGCAGATCAGCAGGTCGCTCGGCTCGAGCCGCCGCTCGACGCCGTCGAGCGTCACGATCTGCTCGCCCTCGTGGGCGCGGCGGACGACGATCCGTCCGCCGGACAGCCGCTCCGCGTCGAACGCGTGCAGTGGGCTGCCGAGCGCGAGCATCACGTAGTTCGTCACGTCCACGACGTTCGAGATCGCGCGGACGCCGGAGCGGACGAGGCGCGAGCGCAGCCAGAGCGGCGAAGGCCCGAGCTGCACGTCGCGGAAGAGCCTGCCGATGTAGCGCGGGCACCCGGCGAGATCCTCGATCTCGATGTCGACCTGCTCGTAGGCCTGCCTGGGCGGGTCCTCGCCGGGGGCCGGCGCCAGCTCGCCCTCGGCGAGGGCGGCCACCTCCCTTGCGAGGCCGTAGACGGACAGCAGATCAGGCCGGTTGCCCGTCACCTCGAGCTCGAGGATCCACTCCCCGATCGGCAGGACGTCGGCGAGCGGCGTGCCGGGCTCGATGCCGTCCGGCAGCACGATGATCCCGGTGTGGTCCGGGCCGAGCTCGAGCTCGTCCTCGGCGAGGATCATGCCGTCGGAGACCTCGCCGCGCAGCTTCGCCCGCTCGAGCGTGCGCCCGTCGGGCAACACCGCGCCGGGCACCGCGACGCAGACCGTTGCGCCGGCGCCGAAGTTCCACGCGCCGCAGACGATCTGCCTCGGCTCGGCCTCGCCGACGTCGACCCTGCAGAGCTGCAGCTTGTCGGCATTCGGGTGCTTCCCGGCCTCGAGCACACGGCCGGCGACGTACCGTCCGAGGTTGCCGTCGGCGTCCGGAACTCCTGCCCGGTAGGCGCGCTCCACCTCGGCCGAGGAAACCGCGAGCCGCTCCGCCAGCTCCGGTACCGGAACGTCGAACGACACGTACTCGCGCAGCCAGGAGATCGGAACCTTCATCGGGCACCGATCGCAGCTGCTTTGTGACCGCGGCCCTCCGCGTGAGAATGACGTTCCGTCATTTCACGCCACCCATAACCGCGGCCCTCCGGGCCGCTATGCGCAGGAAACCAGCCTCCGGCTGTTTCCCGCTCGATCGCGCGTAAGAACGACGTACCGCCATTTCACGCTAGAACTGCCGGAGCAGCCGGAGGTCGTTCTCCCAGAGCTGGCGCAGGTCGGGCAGCCCGTGACGCAGGAAGGCGATCCGCTCGAGGCCGAGCCCGAACGCGAACCCGGTCACCTCCTCCGGGTCGTAGCCGACGTAGCCGTAGAGCTTCGGGTCGACCATGCCCGAGCCGCCCATCTCGATCCAGCCCGAGTGCTTGCACACGGAGCAGCCCAGGCCGTCGCAGAGAAAGCACGAGACGTCGGGCTCCATCGAGGGCTCGGTGAACGGAAAGAAGTGCGTGCGGAAGCGAACCTGGCGCTCGCTGCCGAACAAGGCGCGCATCAGGTGGAGGAGCGTGCCCTTGAGGTCGGCGAGCGTGATCCCGCGATCGACCGCGAGGCCCTCGACCTGGTGGAAGATCGGCACGTGCGTGGCGTCGGGGGTGTCGCGGCGGTACGTGCGGCCGAGCGACACCATGTAGACCGGCGGCTGCTGCGACTCCATGACGCGGATCTGGGACGGGGACGTCTCCGTCCTGAGCACCGTCTCGTCGTCGAGGTACATGGACGCCAGCGGCGAGCGCGCCGGGTGCCAGGCGGGCATGTTGAGCGCGGTGAAGTTGTAGTAGGTCGTCTCGACCTCGCGGCCGTCGACCACCTGGTAGCCGAGGCCGACGAACACGTCCTCCACCTCACGCCGGATCTGGGTGATCAGGTGGAGGTGTCCCCGCCGCGTGCCCTCGCCCGGCAGGGTGACGTCGACGGACTCCTCGCGCAGCCTGCGGTCGAGCTCGGCACGCTCGAGCTCGGCGCGGCGCGTTGAAACCGCCGACTCGAGGCGGCCTCGCAGGGCGTTGAGCGCCTGCCCCGTCTCGCGGTCCCGCACCTGCCGCAAGGCCTGCGGAAGCTCGGCATTGCGCCCGAGCACCCGGACCCGAACGGCCTCGATCTCCTCGACCGTCGACGCACCCGCGATCGCGCTCTGCGCCTCGCGTTCGAGGGCCTCGGCGTCCATGCGGCGGAGACTACCATCGTGCTGATGCGGGACTCAGGGCAGGTCTACGACCCCATCGCGACGCTGTACGACGACTGGAGCCGCCGCGTCAGGGAGGACGTCGCGTTCTACATCGAGGAGGCCCTGCGGGCGGGAGGGCCGGTCGTGGAGCTGGGCGTCGGCACCGGGCGCATCGCCATTCCGACCGCGCTGGCGGGCGTCCGCGTCATCGGGGTGGACTCCTCCGCCGGGATGCTCGAGGTCTGCCGACGGGAAGCTGCCGCTGCCGGGATCGACGGGCTGCTCGACCTGCGCCTCGGCGACTACCGCGACCCTCCCGTCTCCGAGCGAGTCGATCTCGTGACCTGTCCTTTCCGCGCGTACCTCCACCTGGACTCGGACGAAGCCCGCCGCAGCGCGCTGCGCGCCGCCCATGAGCTCCTGAAGCCCGGAGGGCGGCTCGCGTTCGACGTCTTCGCCCCCAGCGACGAGGACATCGAGGAAACCGACGGCCGCTGGCTCGAGCGCGAGCCGGGGATCTGGGAGCGGGCCGACTGGCGCCCCGGGGAGCGCCGCTTCGACCTCTCCGTCCGAGGCGAGAAGGGTGAGACCACGATGCCGCTCGCCTGGGCGGAGCCCGCCGACTGGCGCCGGCTGCTCGAGGAGGCCGGCTTCACCGGGGTCGAGTGCTACGGCTGGTTCGACCGCCGCCCCTACGCCGGCGGCGAGGATGCCCTCTTCGTGGCTCGCCGAGACGGCTAGATGATCGACCGGTAATCGACCATCTAGGCGCCGAGGCGCTCCGCGAAGGGACCCCGGATCGCGAGGGTCATGCCGCTCTCGTAGAGGTTGAGGAAGAGCGTGTGTCCGTCCGGTGAGAAGCAGGGGCCGGCGAGCTCCTCTCCGGCGGTCGCGAAGACCGTCAGCCGTCCGGCCTTCGAGACCCCGATCAACCGGTTGTCGCCGCCGCCGTCCTCCGCCGTGAGAATGCGCCCGGACGGGGCCACTCCGATGTTGTCGGGCTTGTCGAGCTGATCTTCGGATCGTGACGCCACCACGAGCTCGAGATGCTCGACCGCGGGCCGGTAGCGATAGATGGCCCCGATGCCCTCCTCGCCGCCCGACGTGTCGGCAAACCACAGCGCGCCTTCGGAGAACGCGCAGCCTTCAAGACGGCGGAACCGGCTTGCGCCGGCGTCGTCTGCCGACTCGTGCGCCCGCTCCGGCTCGACGGAAACCCAGGACACCAGATCGTCGTCGCCGACCGAGGCCGCCTCGAGCCCTCCGCCCGCGTGGAGGGCGCCGGGGCGCGGTCGTGAGTCGTCCGGGCGAAAACGGTAGAGGAAGCTCACTTCGTCGATCTGGTCGTCCTCGGTCAGGTACCAGAGACCCGCTTCGGGGTCGAACGCAACCGCCTCGTGTGAGAAGCGGCCCATGGCGGCGATCGGCTGCCCGGACAGCTCGTTCTCCGGATCGTCCCACTGCACCTCGAACACGTAGCCGTGGCCGCCGTCATCTGTCTCCTCGCAGGTGAGCCAGGTTCCCCACGGGGTGACGCCGCCGCCGCAGTTCCTCCGCGTTCCCGAGGACGTGAGGTACGCGTCGAGCTGATTGCGCTCCGAATCCACGACCACGGCGCTCGTGCAGCCAGATTCGCCGGGGTCGAACGGTCGCTTCCCGGGCAGCGGCTCGGCGATCTCCGACATGAGCTCGTGGTTTCGAACGACCACGACCGTGCCACCGGGCCCCGAGAACGTGCCCATACCGTCGTGATTGCCGGGGCAGGTCAGCCCATCACGCAGCTCCGAGCCCTTCGGGGCGAGGATGCGGTAGGAGAACCCGGGGGGAAGATCGAGCAGCTCGTCGGGATCCGGTCGCAGATCCCCGGGAGGACTGGCGGCCGGGCGCGACTCACCGCCGCAGGACACGAGGAACAGCGCCAGTGCGGCCCCACCACCCGCCTGTAGCAACTCGGCGCGGGTGAGCTTGCGGCGGCCGCTCACGGGCGGCGCCGTTGCCGCTCGTACAGCGCGATGGCGCCGGCCACCGCGACGTTCAGCGACTCGGCCGTGTCGGACTGCGGGATCGTCGCGACCTCGTCGCAGGCGCCCGCGACGTCGGGCGGCAGGCCCTCGCGCTCGCCGCCGAGCACGAACGTGACCCGGTCTCCGAGCTCCACGTCCTGGAGCGGGCGCCCGGTCCGCGGCGACCAGCGCGACCCGGCGGCCGGGCATCGCCTCGAACGGGCCGACCGGGACCCGGAAGTCGCTCCCACCGAGGCGCGCAGCGCCTTCGGGGAGACCGGATCGGCGCAACCCTCGGACAGGCAGACGAAGGCCGGGCCGAGCGCGTCGGCGGAGCGCAGCAGGGCGCCGACGTTCCCCGGATCGCCGACATGCCAGAGCGCCAGGCCGACCGGGGGCGCGTCCTCCGGGTCCAGCCGGGGCAGGTCGGCTCGCCGGAACACCGCGATGACGCGCGGCGGATGAGGTAGCTCCGACGCAGAAGCGAGGAGGGACGCCGCCACGGGCTCGGCGCCCGGGAGCTGCTCCACCAGGGCCGGGCGCTCGGCGTCGAGCAGGGCCTCGACCGGCTCGAGCCCGGCCTCGAGCGCGGCCGCGACGATGTCCTCGCCCTCGCAGACGAACAGCCCCAGCCGCTCACGCCCACGCCTGGTCTGAAGGCGGCGGACGAGCTTGAGACGCGGGTTCGCTGCGGACGTGATCATGGTCGGGACAGCCCCGAGGGGCTGTCCCGATTGTTACCACGCGCGCGGCCGGCGGCTACGCAGGACGGGCGGCCCGCCCGTGGCGCGCCCTGAGGGCGAAGGCGCCCACGGCCAGCAGAGCCGCAAGCCCGAGGCCGAGGCCGAGCGGGAGCGCGAGCGAGGATCCATCGTCCTCGGCGCTCGCGGCGACGGGAGCCGCGGACGACGGCTCGGGCGCCGCTGCGGCGGGCGGCGGCTCGGCGGGCGGCGGCGCGGCGCCGATCGCGAAGGTGCCGAACGTGTGGACGGCCGCGCACGGCGTCTCGGGGAAGCCGTCGTTCACCGCGACGGCCCACGTGCCGTCGCTCGGGAAGACGACGGCCGCCTCGTAGAGGCCCTCCGCCGGGTCGACGAGCGTGGCCGGGAAGCTGTGCTCCTCTCCCGTCGTGCCGTTACGGATCAGTACTGCCGGCGACGCATCGTCCATCGGCGTGCGCCCGTGCTGAAGCACCTGGACGTTCGCCGTCCAGGTCTCGCCGGCGCCGACCGAGGGCAGCGGGCTGAGACCCACCGTCGCCCAGCAGCCGGCGCTCGCCGTGCCGGCGAAAGCGAGTGCGACTCCCGCCACGAGCAACCACAACGCCATCCGCATCCCTGCCTCCTCTCGTTGGGCCTCTGGATATCCGCGCAGGGGCCGCAAACATCACGCAGTCCCGGCGCGCGGCCCGAAAGGAGGCTGTCGGCCCGGCGGGGCCGCTCAGGCGGGGTTGTCGAGCGCGGCCTTCGCCTTGGCGGCGATCTTGGCGAAGGCGGCCGGATCCTGGACGGCCAGGTCGGCGAGCACCTTGCGGTCGAGCTCGATCTCGGCCTTGCGCAGCCCGGCCACGAACTGGTTGTACGAGAGGCCCTCTGCCCGCGCCGCGGCGTTGATCCGGATGATCCAGAGCCGGCGGAACGCCCGCTTGCGGTTGCGCCGGTCGCGGTAGGCGTAGACGTCGGACTTGAGCAGCTGCTCCTTCGCCTTGCGGTAGGAGAGGTGCTTCTGCCCCCAGTACCCCTTGGCTTCCGCGAGCACCTTGCGGCGCTTCTTGCGGGCATGGACCGAACGCTTGACGCGGGGCATCGAACGACCCTCCTAGCGGCCGAGCAGCCGGCGCACGTCGCGCACGTCGGATTCGTCCACGGGGAAGGCGCGACCGAACGCACGGCGGCGCTTCGCCGTCTTCTTCTCGAGGTTGTGGCTCTTCATCGCGTGGCGGCGTAGCAGGCGGCCGGTCCCGGTCACCTTGAACCGCTTCTTCGCGGCGGAATTCGTCTTCTGCTTAGGCACTCTGGGGCTCTTCTACCTTCCCGACCGCTCCCGCCGTCTTCTTCGGCGCGAGCACCATCACCATGTTCCGTCCGTCCAGGACGGGCGCAGCCTCGATCTGACCGAGCTCCTGGACGTCCTCCGCGAGACGCATCAGCAGGGTGTGGCCCCGCTCGGGATGCGTCGTCTCACGTCCTCGGAACATGATCGTAACCTTCACCTTCGCCTTCTGCTGCAAGAACCTGACGACGTGCCCCTTCTTCGTCTCGTAGTCGTGCACGCCGATCTTGGGCCGGAGCTTGATCTCCTTGACGTGGACCTGGAGCTGGTGCTTGCGGGCGAGCTTCGCCTTCTGCTCCTGCTCGTACCGGTACTTGCCGTAGTCCATGACCCGGCACACCGGAGGATCGGCCTGCGCTGCGACTTCGACGAGATCGAGGTTCTTCGAATACGCGTACTCGAGCGCCTCGTCCCGCGGCTTGATCCCGATCTGCGATCCGTCCGAGTCGACGAGCCTCACCCGCGGCACGCGGATCGCCTCGTTGATCCGGGCCTGCTGGACGACCGGCCGGACGGGCTCGATAGGCCGCCGCGACCTCAAAGCGGCATCACCAAGTCTTGCTGCTCCTCCTTCCAGAAAAGGAAAATGGCTGCGCGCAGCAGCCGACCTTCCTCAGCGGTTCTCGGTTGAACCTCCGACAGGCGGTCACCCCGGAGGTGAGGAACTGGTCGCTCCTGCTTGCAGGCTCACAGCGTAGCAGCTTGCCGGATCGCGTCCAACGCGGCCGCCCGGGGGAGCCGGCTGACCTCGGCCTCGCCCCGGATGCGCAGCGCCAGCGTGTCCCCGCCCTCCTCCTTGTCCCCGAACACGATCACGTACGGGATCTTCTCGAGCTCGGCCGCACGGATCCGCTTGGCGATCGTCTCCTCGCTGGCGTCGACATCAGCACGGACCCCGAGCGCGGCGATCTCGGCCGCCAACTCGCCGGCGGGCTCGTGATGCCGGTCGGCCACCGGCACGACGCGTGCCTGCACCGGGGCGAGCCAGGCGGGGAACGCGCCGCCGTAGTGCTCGATCAGGATGCCGATGAAGCGCTCCAGCGACCCGAGCAGCGCGCGGTGAATGACATACGGCGTGTGCTCGCGGTTGTCCGCGCCGGTGAACGAGAGGCCGAAGCGCTGGGGCATCTGCGAGTCGAGCTGGATCGTGCCCATCTGCCAGGAGCGGCCCAGCACGTCGGTCATGTGCAGGTCGATCTTGGGGCCGTAGAAGGCGCCGTCGCCCTCGTTGAGGTCGTACTCGAGCTGTCGGCGCTCGAGCGCCGACCGGAGCGCCGCCTCGGTGAAGTCCCACTCCTCGTCGGTCCCGAGCTTGTTGTCGGGCCGGGTCGAGAGCTCGAAGCGCGCGTCCATGCCGAACAGGTCGTAGAGGTAGGCGACGTAGTCGAGGCAGCCGAAGATCTCTTCCTCGATCTGCTCGGGCGCGCAGAAGATGTGCGCGTCGTCCTGCGTCACGTGGCGCACGCGCAGCAGCCCGTGCAGCGTGCCGCCGGGCTCGTTGCGGTGGAGCGTCGACGACTCGGCGAACCGGACGGGTAGCTCGCGATAGCTCCGGATCTGACTCCCGAACAGCAGCATGTGGCCCGGGCAGTTCATCGGCTTGAGCCCGAACGTCCTTTCCTCCTGGGGGATGAGGAACATGTTGTCGCGGTACTTCTCCCAGTGGCCCGAGATCTCCCACAGCTCGGTGTCGTAGAGAAGCGGCGTCTTGACCTCGAGATAGCCCCGCCCCGCGTTCTCGCGGCGCCGGACGTCCTCGAGGGTGTTCCAGATCACCATCCCCCTTGGATGCCAGAGCGGCGAGCCGGGCGAGTGCTCGTCGAAATGGACGAGGTCGAGCTCGCGGCCGAGCCGCCTGTGGTCCCGGCTCTTCGCCTCCTCGAGCCTCGCGAGATGCTCGTCGAGGTCCTTCGGCTCGTAGAAGGCGGTGCCGTAGATCCGGGTCAGCTGGGGGTTCGACGAGTCGCCGCGCCAGTAGGCGCCTGCGACCGACAGGAGCTTGACCGCCTTGATGGGAGCGGCGTTCTGGAGGTGGGGGCCCCGGCAGAGGTCGGTGAAGTCGCCCTGCCGATAGAGGGAGATCACGCCGTCCGCGGTGTCGACGAGCTCGACCTTGTAGGGCTCGCCCTCGGCCTCGAAGTAGCTCCTGGCCTCCTCGCGGGGGAGCTCCCAGCGCTCCCAGGTCCGGCCCTCGGCGATCTCGCGGCGCATCTCGTCCTCGAGTCGCGGCAGGTCCTCTTCGCGCACCGGCTCGGGAAACTCGAAGTCGTAGTAGAAGCCGTTCTCGATGGGCGGGCCGATCGCGACTTTCGTGCCGGGGTAAAGGCGTCTCGCCGCTTCGGCGAGCAGGTGCGCGGCGGAGTGGCGGAGCACGGAGAGGGCGGCGGGGTCGAGCCGGTCTCTCGTGGTCAGGAAGCGGATCGCGCTCCCGTCCGCCAGAGGCAGGCGAACGTCCTGCACTCCCCCGTCGACGGCGACGAGGACGGCCTGCTCGGCAAGCTTCGGCCCGATGGCGCGGGCGGCATCGAGCCCCGTCGCGCCGTCGGGCAGCTCGAGCTCCGCGCCGTCGGGCAGGGTCACTTTCACGGGGGAGAGCCTACCCCGGCAAAGGCGCAGGCCGAGCCGGCTTGGCTACGCGCTACGCGGCCGGCCCGCGAACGAGCCAGCCGACGCCGCGGCACATCGGGCACGCGGGCGGCGGTGTCTTCACGGCGACGCCGTACCCGCAGCCGGCACACACGCTGTCGCCAGCCCGCGTGACGGTTTGAGCACGCCCCTCGCGGCCCGGCGCAGGGTGCCGGCCCGGATGGGCAGCCGAGGCCCACACGGCAGATGCGCTGGGAGCGCTGAGAGGGTTGACCGGCGTCATCTCCGGGCGGCGAGAGACGTGCTCATGAGCCCAAGGTAATCCCGTGCCGCGGGCCGGTGGGGGCCGGTGCGGTGACCGGATGGTGAAGAGGTGTCCACCGGTGGTCACGCAACGGGGCCGAAGGCCCCAGCCGTGACAGGAGAGCGGCCGAAGGCCGCGGTCACGCGGCCCCCGCAACGGCGATGCCCGCCCGGGCGGCTGAGCGGTCGGCTCAACGGCGGCCCGGAGTGGTCACCCAGCTGGTGATCGCACCGTGAAAGAGCGGTGTCGGCCCGAGCCGACTCCGAGGCAAGTGCGCCGAGAGGGTGATGCCGTTCCATACAATCCCGCGGCGTGGCAAGGATGAAGGAGACCCTGGAGCGCGAGCTCAAGCTTTCCGTGGAGCGCACCTTCCGGCTGCCGGAGCTTCCCGGTCGCGCGCTCGCGCGGCGCTCGCTGACGTCCATCTACCACGACACGCCGGACTTCCGGCTCGCGCAAGCAGGGGTGACGCTTCGCCGCCGGATCGAGAACCGCAAGAGCGTCTGGCAGCTGAAGCTGCCGCGCGGAGCGGCGCGCCTCGAGCTCGAGGTGCCCGGCGGTCCCGGCGACGCACCGGCGGACATCGTCGAGCTGCTGCCTGCGTACGTTCGCGGAGCACCGCTCGCCGCCGTCGCCACGCTCCGCACGAAGCGCTCGGGCGTGCGGGTCAGGGACGACAAGGGCACCGTCGCGGACGTGACGATCGACGCCGTCGGCGTCTACGACAACGGCAAGAGCCTCGGCTCGTTCCGCGAGCTCGAGGTCGAGCTGATCGAGGGCGACGAGAAGGGGCTGAAACGAATCGGCCGCGCCCTGCGGAAGGCCGGCGCCTCGGACGGCGACGGGCGACCGAAGCTCTTCCGGGCTCTCGGCCGCGAGGTACCCGCCGAGCCCGACGTCCCCGGGAAGCACGCGCCGACGACCGAGCACTACAAGGCGACGCTCGAGGCTCAGTATCGCGCCGTCGTCGCGCACGATCCTGGTACGCGGCTCGGCCGTGACCCGGAGGAGCTGCACCAGATGCGCGTCGCGACACGGAGACTGCGCGCGTTCCTGAAGGCCGGCGCGCCGCTCCTCCACGAAGAATGGGCGCAGTCGCTGCGCTCGGAGCTCGGCTGGCTCGGCTCGTCGCTCGGACAGGTCCGCGACCTGGACGTGCTCCTCGACCATCTTCGCAGCGACGCGGACGGCCTCGAGCCGAAGGAGCATCGCGCGCTGCGGCGCATCTTCCGCCAGCTCGAGGGCGAGCGCGCTGCAGCACGAGCGACCATGTTGGCGGCCCTCACCTCGGAGCGCTACGCGGCGCTGCTCGATCGGCTCGAGGAAGCCGCCAGGGCACCGTCCTTCTTGCCCGAAGCCGACGACGTGTCCCTCGAGGACATCGCGGCCCACCAGTACAGCAAGCTGCGCAAGGCCGTCCGAGACCTCGACGAGCAGCCGAGCGACGACGAGCTGCACCAGATCCGGATCCGCGGCAAGCGGGCGCGCTACGCGGCCGAGCTCGCCGAGCCGGTCGCCGGCAAGAAGGCAACGAGCTTCATCCGCGAGGCCAAGGCGTTCCAGGACGTGCTGGGCGAGCACCAGGACGCGGTGTTCGCGGAAGAGAAGGTGCGCGCGCTGCTGACGGAGCTCGGCGGCGCGTCGACCGCGTTCGCAGCCGGCCGCCTGGTCGAGCGCCAGCGCGAGCGGCGCGAGGACGCCCGCGGCTCCTTCCGCAAGGCCTGGAAGGCTCTCGAGCGGCGCGGCCGCCAAGCCTGGAACTAGGGAGATGAGCGCAGGGGCGGTGCGCGCTGCGGGTGGCGTCGTCACCCGGATCGATGCGGGCGGTGAGCGCGAGGTGCTGCTCGTACACCGGCCGAAGTACGACGACTGGGCGTTCCCGAAAGGGAAGGCCGATTCCGGCGAGACCGATGGGGAGTGCGCGTTGCGCGAAGTCGAGGAGGAGACGGGTCTCCGCTGCGAGCTGCAGGATGAGCTCGGCGAGACGAGCTACGTCGATCCGCAGGGCCGCCAGAAGACCGTGCGCTACTTCGCGATGCGTCCGCTTCGGGGCGAGTTCACGCCCCACAACGAGATCGACGAGATCGCCTGGCTCTCCTTCCCGGACGCCGAGGCAAGGCTGAGCTACGCGCGCGACCGGGAGCTGCTCGCGGCAGTCGGCGCCGACGCCGGGTCGGCCTGACATGCCGATCATCCTGCTTCGCCATGCCAGCGCCGGCAGCCAGGACACCTGGCACGGCGACGACGCCCTTCGCCCGCTCGACGGCGTCGGCCGTCAGCAGGCGGCCACGCTCGCCGAGGACCTTCGGCCGTACGGCGTGGGACGCATCGTGTCGAGCCCCCACACCCGTTGCGTCGAGACGGTCGAGCCGCTCGCAGAGGGGCTCGCGGTGCCCGTCGAGGAGCGCGACGAGATCGCCGACGGCGCGCCGGTCACCGAGGCACTGGCGCTCCTGAAGGAGGTGGACGGTGATGCGGTCGTCCTCGTCTGCACCCACCGGTCCGTCATCACCGACCTGATCGGTCCGGAGCGGCCTTGCCGGAAGGGGGCAGCCTGGATCCTCGAAACGACTCCGAACGGCTTCGCCCCGGCCGTCTACCTGCAGGAGCCCTAGAGGCTCGACCGGCGCTCTAGGCCGAAACGGGCGGAGCCCGTTATCGGCCGTGGAGCGGCCCGGAGGGCCGCGGTCATGGGCACCTACGCCGCGGCCAGCTCCGCAAGGAGCGCGTAGGCCGCGCCTTCGCGCAGGCCGCCTCGCGCCACCTCCAGGGGCACGCCGACCCGCTGCTGGACCTCGGCGAGGATGATCGCCCCCGCGAGCAGCGTCCGCGCGCGCACGGGATCGAGGTCGAGGTTCGCTGCGAGCTGGGGCGAGGGCGTCCTCGCGATCGCCCGCACGGCGGAGCCCAGCTCGTCGGCGTCGAGCCGGCGCCTGCCCGTGAGACGACGAAGCGAGCGGGCGCTGCCGCCCGTGGCGAGCGCGATGTCGGTCCCGGGGAGATCGAGCCCTTCGAAGTGCCTCGCGACCTCACGGCGCGCCGCCCGGACCGCCTTCTTCCCCGGCGGATCGTCGTCCAGGAAACGGCGGGTGAGGCGCAGCGAGCCGACCTCGAGACAGCGGCAGGTCCTCGGCCCCCCGCCGGTCGTGCCCGCCACCACCTCGGTCGAGCCGCCGCCGACATCACAGACGGTCACCCGCGCGGGAAGCTCCCCTGCCTGGGCGACCGCCCCCTCGTAGGCAAGCCTCCCCTCCGCCTTCGCGGACAGCACCCGGACCGGAGCTCCTGTCGCGCGCTCGAGCGCGGACCGGAGCTCGCCGGCGTTCGCGCTCTGCCGCCCGGGCGCGGTCACGATGACCTCGACCGAGCGGCAGCCGAGCTCGCGTGCGGTGCGGGCGTAGGCCCGTGCCTGCTCTGCCGCCTCCCGGAGCTTGAGCTCGGAGATGGAGCCGAACTGCTCGATCTCGTCGCCGAGGGCGAGGAGCGCACGCTCCGCGTGGACACAGCTGATCGACGAGCCCGCGGTAGGTGCGGCGACGAGGAGGCGGGCAGTGTTGGATCCGATGTCGATGACGCCGACGCGCACCTCGATCGCATTCTTCCCCGCGCATCGGCTGGTCCAGAGACGGGCTGGTGAAGGACGGGTGAGCTTCCGGTGAACGGAGGGAGTCGGTTTGGAGACAGCGGCGCGGACCGGCTAGATGATCGAATTGATCGGAAACCGTGGCACCAATTTCGATCAACCATCTAGCGGGCGCGCCGCGAGGCGGGCGACGCCGGCCCCGTTTGCCCGATCGCCGCATCAGAGTCGCGTGCGTCGCCCGCGGGCGCTCGCCCTTCCCCGGCCGGAGCCGCTCCCACGTCCCGTCCGGCCCGAGCGCCCAGGCCTGGACGTTGTCGGCGAGCAGCGGTGTCGAGCATCGTGCCGAGCTCCGCCTGAACCCGGGCGTCCTCGACGGGCACGACGACCTCGATCCGGTGATCGAGGTTGCGCGGCATCAGGTCGGCGCTGCCGAGGAGGTACGTGACCCGGTCGCCGCCTCGAAGTGGAAGACCCGGCTGTGCTCGAGGAACCGTCCGAGGACCGACCGCACGTTGATCGTCTCGGTCAGCTCGGGCACGCCCGGGCGCAGCGAGCAGATGCCGCGGGCGATGACGTCGATGCGGGCGCCCTCCTGCGAGGCGGCGTAGAGCTCCTCGATGATCGCCTCGTCGTCAGCGCGTTCACCTTGATGCGGATCCGGGCGCGCTTGCCCGGCGGCGCGCCGCGCCGACGCCGCGAATCTCCTCGATCAGGCGGTTGCGCAGGTTGAACGGCGCCACGAGCACCTTGCGGAAGCGCTGCGGCCGGCCGAATCCGGTCAGGTGGTTGAACAGGTCCGCGATGTCGGTCGCGATGTCCTCGTCCGCGGTGAAGAGCCCGAAGTCCTCGTAGAGCCGCGCCGTGCGCGCGTGGTAGTTGCCCGTGCCGACATGGACGTAGCGGCGCAGCGTCGTCGCCCTCCCGCCGGATGACCAGCGTCGTCTTCGCGTGGATCTTGAGGTTGTGGTAGCCGTAGACGACGTGGACGCCCGCTTGCTCGAGCGCCCTCGACCACTCGATGTTGCGGCGCTCGTCGAAGCGCGCCTTGAGCTCGACCAGGCAGACGCTCTGCTTGCCTTCCTCGGCGGCCTCGATCAGCGCCGGCACGACCGGCGAGTCGTCGCTCGTCCGGTACACGGTCGACTTCATGCCGATCACGTCCGGATCCTTGACGGCGCTCCGCACGAACGCCTCGACGCTCGTCGTGAACGAGTCGTAGGGGAGGTGCACGAGGATGTCGCCCTGCGGATCTCCGCGAAGAGGTCGCGCCGGCCGTTGTCGGCGACGAGCCGCGCCTGCGTTGTCCCGGACCAGGGCTCGTCACTGAGCTCGGGCCGGTCGATGCGTCGCGATCTCCATGAGGTCCGCGAGGTCGAGCATGCCGTCGACCGGGTAGACCTGGCTCGACGATCGCGTCGAGGCCCTCCGTCGAGCCGGTCGAGCATCGAGCGCGACATCGGCTGAGGAGACCTCGAGCCGCACGACCTCCCCGAAGCGGCGGCGCCGCACCTCGAGCTCGACCGCCTCGAGCAGGTCGTCGGCCTCGTCGGAGACCTCGAAGTCGGCGTCGCGCGCGACGCGGAAGACGGCCTGCTCGCCGATCTCCATGCCGGGGAAGAGCCAGGGCAGGAAGTGCCCGATGACGCTCTCGACCGGGAGGAGCAGGCCACGGTCGCCGATCGGGACGAAGCGCGGCAGGCGTCTCGGGCACCTTGACCCGCGCGAACCGCTCCTCGCCCGTCTCCGGATCGCGTACGAGGAGGCCGAGCGAGAGCGAGAGGCCCGAGATGTACGGAAACGGCTGCCCGGGCCCGACGGCGAGCGGCGTAAGCACGGGATAGAGCTCCCTGTCGAACAGGTCGGCAAGTGCCGTGAGCTCCTCCTCCGTGCAGTCCGCGGGCGTCCCCACGAGGATTCCGTGCTCGGCGAGCGCGGGGCGTAGCTCGTCTGTCCAGACACGTGACTCGCGCCGGACCAGCTCGATCGTGCGCTCGCGGATCTTCGACAGCGTTTCACGCGGGGTCAGGCCGTCGGTGGAGCGCATGAGCATGCTCGAGCCCTCCTGCCGCAGGAGGCCGGCGACCCTGACCATGAAGAACTCGTCCAGGTTCGAGGAGAAGATCGAGACGAACTTGACGCGCTCGAGCAGCGGGACTTCCGGGTCCTCGGCCAGCTCGAGGACCCGCGCATTGAAGTCGAGCCAGGAGAGCTCCCGGTTGAGGAGTCGCGCTCCGGTCTCGGTCGGGACTACGACTTCCGCCATGTCACGGCTCATGGTAGGGACCGCCTCGTCGCGGGGAAAGGGCGGAACGTTACCCAAAAGAGCGAAGGCGCGGCTAGGCGGCAAGCACCGGGGTGCGCTCGAGCCGCGTGATGTACGCGGGACGCGAGGAGCGCAGGTAGGCGACGACGCCGACCTCGGTCTTCTCGCAGGGGAGGAGCGTCTTCCAGCTGGAGACATGCTCGGCCCGGTGGAAGTCGCCGCAGGCGATCGACGGCAGGCCCGCGTTCGCCACCCAGCTGAAGACCTCACGCTGGTTGAAGAGCTCGTAGCGGTCGATCAGCCCGCCGAGCAGGCGCCACTCGCGCCAGAAGCGTCGGGTGAGGCGGTCGGTTCGGTAGGCGTCGTCGCCGTGCGGATGCGCCGCGAAAATGGCCGCTCCCTCTGCCCGGGCGGCGCCCATGGCCTCCGGTAGCCCGCGGTCCATCGTCACGAATGCGCGCAGGCCGACGGCGACTGCGTGGCCGGCGAGATCGGGATCCGGATCGTTGTACGTGAGCTCGGCCCCCGGGATCACGAGCAGGTCGTACTGCTCGCGGGCCCGCCGGGCCTCCTCCCCGACCGCAGCGAGGTACGCGTCGTAGTTCGCTTCGTGAATCCAGGAGCCGCCGGGGTTCTCGACCGGCCACGGGTCGTCGCTGCGCAGCACGTGATCGCTGACGACGAGCACGTCGAAGCCCTGGGAGCCGTAGAGATCGACGACCTCGTGCAGCTCGAGCGTCCCGTCGCTCCACGTCGAATGGGCGTGGAGCTCACAGAGCAGGGGCCGCGTTTTGACAATCATGCGCCCACCTTTCGTCGGAGCCTGCGCCACTCCTCACAGGGTGCGCCTCAATCGGCGGGCAGGTGGGCTACGGGATGGTGTCCGAACGGTGAAGCTTTCTCAACCGGCGCTGGGGATTGTTGTCGGTCTCTAGACCGATCATCTAGCCTCGCTGCCACCCGTGGAGCTCGCCCTCGTCGGCCTCTGGTGCTTTGCCGTCGCACTCGTCGGGGGCCTCGTGGGGCTCGTGCTCGGCAATCTGAGGCTGCCCGTGATGGTCGCGGTCGCTTCGTCGGCGGCGGCGGGCGGCGGCGCGAACATCGCGGTGTCGGGCGTGGCGGCCGCCACGGCCTCGGCGGTCCACATCCGCGCGGGGCGCATCAACTGGCGCCTGTTCGGCTGGATGGCGCCGCCCTCCGTGGCAGGCGCGGTCCTCGGCGGCTTCCTGGCCGGCGAGGCGCCCGAGACCGTGCTGTTGCTCGTGATCGCCGTCGTGCTCCTCTACAGCGGAATCGATCTTCTGCGCTGGCGTCGGCCGGCCCGCGTCGCGGACGGCGCCGAACAACCGCTCGATATCCGGGCGGCGGTCATCTCGGGCGCGATCATCGGTCTGCTCGGCGGCTTCGTCGGGCTCATCCTCGGCGCCCTGCGGATGCCGGCGCTGCTGCGGCTCGTGGGCGAGTCGCCGGCGCGCGCCGTCGGCACGAACCTCGCCGTCGGCGTCCTCGTCGGCGCGGCCGGTCTCGTCGGCCATCTTCCCTCCGCGCCGCCCGACTGGGACCTGTTCGCCGTCGGCGCCGGCGCCTCCGTTCCGGGAGCGCTGCTCGGTGCGAGGCTTACCGGGCGCTTGAGCGAGCGACAGCTCGTCCGCGGGATCGCGCTCGCGCTGCTGGTGGCCGGCGTCGCCGCAGCCGTCCAGGCGTTCGTCTAAGCAGTCTGGTACCTTCGGCCAATGGCCACCAAGGTCGTGCGCGGCGCGTGCCCGCTGGATTGCCCGGACACGTGCTCCTGGGACATCACCGTGGAAGACGGCCGGGCGGTGAGCCTGCGCGGCGTCCGCGAGCATCCGTTCACCCGGGGCGCGCTCTGCGGCAAGGTGAACCACTACCTCGACGCTCTCCACGGGCCCGATCGGCTTCTGCACCCGCAGCGGCGGGTCGGCGCCAAGGGTGAAGGGCGCTTCGAGCGGATCTCCTGGGACGAGGCGCTCGAGCTCACGGCCGACGGGATCCGAGGCGCGATCGCCCGCCACGGGCCGGAGTCCGTGCTCCCCTACTACTACGCGGGATCGATGGGCGTCGTCCAGTCGTGGACGACGGGACCGCGCCTCTTCGCGTCCCTTGGGGCGTCACGTCTCGGGCTCACGATCTGCACCGCAGCGGCGAGCTCCGCCCTTCGCGCGACGATCGGCGCCTCGGTCGGGTTCGACCCGGAGGACATCGGACGGGCGAAGCTCGTGATCCTCTGGGGCGCGAACCTCCTCTCGGCGAACGTGCATCAGTGGCGCTTCGTCCTCGAGGCGCAGGAGAACGGCGCGCACGTCGTCTGCATCGACCCGATCCGCTCGGATACGGCCGAGCGCTGCGACGAGCACATCGCCCCCCTGCCCGGGACCGACGCAGCGCTCGCGCTCGGCCTGATGCGGGCCGTGCTCGATGCCGGCGCCGAGGACCGGGACTGGCTCGATCGGCACACGATCGGCTGGCCGGAGCTGGAGCAGCGTCTCGAGGAGTGGCCCGTCGAGCGCGCCGCGGAGACCTGCGGCCTCGACGTCGAGGTCGTGCGCAACCTGGGAGCACGCCTCGCGGCCACCCGCCCGTCCGCGATCAGGGTCGGGCTCGGCCTGCAGCGGCACGGCGGCGCGGCGGCGGCAATCAGGGCGATCGTGGCGATCCCGGCGGTGACCGGAGACTGGCGCTATCCGGGTGGAGGCGCCCTCTGCATGACAGGGGGTCACTTCCCCATCGACGTCGACGGCGTCGCGTTCCCGTCCGACCTGCCGGGGGCGCGCGAGATCAACATGTCCCGCCTCGCCGAGGCGCTGACCGAGGTCGACGATCCGCCCATCGCCGCGCTCGCCGTGTTCAACGCGAATCCCGCCGCGACGGTGCCCGACGCCAACCGCGCACGGGCGGGGCTCGCCCGTGACGATCTCTTCACCGTCGTGCTCGAGCAGCGGATGACCGACACCGCGCGGTACGCGGACGTCCTGCTTCCGGCGACGATGCAGCCCGAGCACACCGACCTGCACGCCGCCTACGGCCACCTGTACCTCTCCTGGAACGAGCCGGCGGTCGAGCCTCCCGGCGAGGCGCTGCCCAACAGCGAGATGTTCCGCCGCCTCGCACAGGTGCTGGGGCTCGACGACCCGCGCCTCCAGCAGTCGGACGTCGAGGTGGCAGCGGCGGTGCTCGACACGCAGCCGCTGCGCGAAGCCGGAATCACGGTGGAGACGCTCCGCGAGCACGGCTACGTCCGCCTGCCCGGCCTCGCTCGTGGAACGGCGCGCTTCGCCGAGGGAGGCTTCCCGACCCCGTCCGGGAAGGTGCACCTCCGATCCGACCGCCTGGCGGAGCAAGGCGTCGATCCACTCATCGGTTACGTGCCACCTCGGGAAGCGGGCGACGCGGCGCTTGCCGATCGCTATCCGCTGGTGCTGATCGCGCCGGCCGGCCGCTTCTTCGTCAACTCCACGTTCGCCTCGACGCCCTGGCACCTGAAGAAGATGGGGCCGCCGCAGCTCCACCTGCACCCGTCGGACGCGGCGGCGCGGCAGATCGCGAGCGGTGACCTCGTGCGTGTCTTCAACGACCGCGGCGAGTTCGAGGTGGAAGCCGTGGTGGACGATGCCGCCCGGCCGGGCGTGGCCTTCACCTTCAAGTCGTACTGGCCGGGCCTCTCACCGGGTGGCAACAACGTGAATGCCACGACGCCCGTGCGCGACACCGACCTCGGCGGCGGCCCGACGTTCCACGACAACCGAGTGGAGGTCGAGGCGGCGGGTGTCGCTCAGCGGCAGGAGCGCGCCGCGGTTGCGGCCGCGACGGCGCGGTAGGCAAGCGGCGCGAAGCGCCGCGCGCAGCGGACGCGGCCCGAAGGCCCGCCAGGCCGCGAAGCTTCACCGAGCCCGCAGGGCTCGGTACTTACCGGACGAGGTTCTCAACTAGGGGCCTGTTGTGTGACCGGCCGCTTGCGCGGCCTCCCCTGTCACGGCTGAGCCGGCTTCGCCGGCTCGTTGCGGTGACGGCCTCGAGCTTGTAGCCGACGCCGTACCGGGTCTGGATGAAGCTGTGCCGCGGCGAGCGGCGGTCGATCTTGTCGCGCAGCTTGCGGACGAAGACGTCCACCGTCCGATCGCGCCTCGTCTGACGGCGGCCCCAGATCCGCTGGAGGAGCTCGTCGCGGGTCACGACCCGACCCTGCTCCAACGCCAACGCATACAACAACCGAAACTCCGTCGGCGTCAACTCGCAATTCACCCCACCCACATACGCCTGCACATTCCGAGGATCCACCACCAACTCCGCAATCTCGATCGGCTCACCCCGATGCTCATCCTGCGCCCGCACCCCCCGCCGCGCCGCAGCCCGCACCCGAGCCACCAACTCCTTCATCGAAAACGGCTTCACCAAATAATCATCCGCACCAATCTCCAACGCATGCACCCGATCATGCTCCGTCCCCCGCGCCGACACCACCACAATCGGCGTCCCAATCCCCTCCGAACGCGCCAACTCAATCAACTTCCAACCATCAACCCCAGGCAACATCAAATCCAACACACACACATCCGGACGCTCAAACCGCAACCGCGCCAACCCCGCCTCGCCCTTCCCCACCCACAACGGATCAAACCCCGCCGCCTGCAAATGCCGCGCCATCCCCTGCGCGATCACCTCATCATCCTCAACGATCAACACCTTCGGCATTCCCCGCCATCATCACCCCGTCGCCGCCCGGGCTGGGTTGCGTCCTGGTAAACAAGTCGTGAACGGTTGGTGAATGCAAGGCGGCGCGCAGCGCCGCACGCAGCGGCCGCCGTCACGCAACGAGCCGGCGAAGCCGGCTCAGCCGTGACAGGGAGGCCGCGCAAGCGGCCGGTCACCCCGAAGGGCCGCCAGGCCGCGCGCGGGCCTCACGCAACGAGCCGCAAAGCCGCGCCGTCACCTCCTTGTCACGTCCCCTTCACGCGTCGGACGCCCACGGGGCCTCGCCGAGCCTGAAAGATCGCAGCAGTCCCCCAACTCCCCGGAGGACCCTCTCCAATCCCCCGTCGGCGGCCCCGTCTTCGTGCGGGGCCGCCGACGTCCTCCGGCGGCGGCGATCGTGGGAGCCAGCTGTACCGAGCCCTTCGGACTGGTGCGCCGCTTGTACCGAGCTCGGTGATGCTTCGCGGCCTAGCGCCCTACGGGGTGACCGGCCGCTACGCGGCCTTCCCTGTCACGGCTGAGCAGGACTGGTACCGAGCCCTGACGACTGGTCCGCAGGCCTTGACTATTCATCTCGGGGCGTGCGGCAATTCCCTGATCGTCATCTGCCAGTGTGCGGTGGCGCGGCGGGTAGTTGCACCGTGACGCAGAGCCCGCCAGCGGCCCGGGGGGTGAGGGTGAGGGTTCCGTCGTGTGCTTGGGTGATGCTTTTGACGATTGCCAGGCCGAGGCCGACACCTGCGTGGTCGGTGCGTATGCGTTTGGTGCCGCGAAGAAACGGCTCGGCAAGCGTGGCAACTACCTGTGGGGTGAGCTTCTCGCCGGTGTTCTCGACGGTGAGCACCACACGCTTGGGGTGAACGCTGGTCGTGACCCACACGGTGCCCTGTTCAGGCAGGTTGTGGACGATCGCGTTCTGCACGAGGTTCGTAGTCAACTGCAGCAGGAGCGCGTGTGAGCCGATGGTGGGGGTGATGTCGCCGGAGGTCTCGATGGTGAGGCCGCGTTTTTCTGCGAGGGGGAGGAGCGTTTCGGTGGCTTCTTCGGCTATGAGGGACAGGTCGACGTGTTCTCGGGTGAAGGACCGCTGGTCGGCGCGGCTGAGCAGGAGCAATGCTTCGGTGAGGTCGATCGCTCGGGTGTTGACGGCGCGGAGGCGTTCGACGAGCTCGCCGGTGTCGCGGTTCGGATCGTTGCGGGCCGCGTCGAGAAGTGTCTGCGTGATCGCCAGCGGGGTGCGCAGCTCGTGGGAGGCGTTGGCTGCGAATCGCTGTTGCTCGGCGATGTGTGCTTCGAGCCGCGCGAGCATGGCGTCGAAGCTGTCGGCGAGTTCGCGGAACTCATCTCTGCGGCCCTCTAGCTGGATTCGGTGGGAGAGCGATCCGTTCGCGGCCGCGCGTGTGGCGTCGGTGATGCGCGTCAGGGGGGCGAGCATGCGGCCGGCGAGAAGCCACCCTCCCAGCAGACCGAATACCAGCAGGAACGCCATCACGATGGCCGCGATCGGAGCGAAATTGCGCAGGAGGTCGGCGTGGCTGCGCACTATGAAGATCACACCAGGGTGCACACCACGCGAAAGGGAGAAGTACCCGGCGGCGAGCAGCACGGCACCGGCGAGCATGAGGAAGCCGGCGTAGCTGAGGGTGAGTTTGAGGCGAACACTCAAACCGGGGGCTCTATCCACGGTCTCCTCCCTCGGGCCCGGTGTCTGGTTGCGTGTCGATGCGGTAGCCGGCGCCGGCCACGGTGGCGATGATCCAGGGTTCGCCGAGCCGTTTGCGCAGTGCCGAGACGGTGATGCGCACGGCGTTGGTGAACGGGTCTGCGTTCTCATCCCATGCTCGCGCTAGGAGCTCTTCGGCGCTGACGACACCGCCTTCGGCGGCGACGAGGACTTCGAGCACCGCGAACTGCTTCCTGGTCAGCGCGACGTAGCGGCCGTCGCGGTAGACCTCTCGGCGGAACGGATCCAGCCGCAGACCTGCGATCTCCAGCACGGGCGGCCTGTGGTGTGCGCGCCTGCGGTCGAGTGCCCTGAGCCTGAGCACGAGCTCTCGGAGTTCGAACGGCTTCGTGAGGTAGTCGTCGGCGCCGAGCTCGAACCCGGTGGCCTTGTCGTCGAGCCGGTCGGCAGCGGTGAGCATGAGGATCGGCATGCCGCTGCCGGAGGCGACGATGCGTTCGGCGATCTCGTCGCCGGTGGGTCCGGGGATGTCTCGGTCGAGGACGGCGATGTCGTAGGCGTTGACGCTCAGCAGCTCCAGAGCGGCGTCGCCGTCGCCTGCGATGTCTGCCGCGATCGCTTCCAGGCGTAGGCCATCGCGGATGGCTTCCGCCATATAGGGCTCGTCCTCAACGAGCAACACACGCATGCTCCGATGTTAGAGCTGGCGCATATCGCTGGCATATCGAAAACCACATACGTGCTGGCAACACCGCGCTGCCTTGAATGCAGGCATGACCTACAGCGAACCAGCACGAACAACGACCCGTCGGATTCGGATTCGCAGGATCCATGCCGCCGGCCTGCTAGTCGTCATCGCGGCGATCGCCGCACCCCTCGGCTACCAGTCGCTGGCGTCCTCGTCCTCGACGGCCGCGTCAGCCATCGACGTCCATCGCAGTGAGCACCGTGGTCCTTCGCAGTGAGCACCTGGTCGCCTGCAGTGGGCACCTTGCTGCGCTTGGCGAGGCCGACGGTGCCGTCCCCGACGGCACGACGGTCTTCGATGACGAGATCCCGGGTGTAGCCAACCTCGACCCCGATCTGCTCGGTGCCCTGCGCCAAGCTGCAACTGATGCCGCGAACGACGGGGTCGAGTTCGTCGTCGATAGTGGCTGGCGTTCCCCGGAGTACCAGGATCAGCTTCTTCGTGAGGCGGTTTCCGAGTACGGATCCGAAGCGGAAGCCGCCCGGTGGGTGGCCACCGCGGAGACGTCTCCTCACGTGTCGGGGGACGCGGTCGACATCGGGCCCTCCGATGCCACGGCGTGGCTGTCCGAGCACGGCGCCGAGTACGGGCTGTGCCAGATCTACAGCAACGAACCCTGGCACTACGAACTGCGCCCCGAAGCCATCGATCACGGATGCCCGCCCATGTACGCCGACCCTACGCACGATCCAAGGATGCAGCAGTGACCAGCACGCTCGGCAGAGAACTGGTGTCAACGCAATCACCATGCGCGGAAGGAAACATGAGTAGAAAACCAGGGCCGCTGGCCGCCCCAGCCGAGCACGAATGAGATGACCGACGTCAGGCTCGCGCGCGGCCGGCCTGGCGATGGCGTTCAAGCTCGTCGAAGCCGCCCAAGCCCGGTGGCGTGCGGTGAACGCGCCCCACCTCGTCGCCCTCGTCCGCGCCGGAGCCCGCTGCGCCGGCTCGTTGCGTGACGGCGGCCGCTGCGCGCGGCGCTCACGCGCCGCTTGCGGCCTCGTTGCGTGACCGGCCCGCTACGCGGCCTCCCCTGTCACGGCTGAGCGGGCTGCGCCCGCTCGTTGCGTGACGCGGCCTCGAGCTTGTACCCGACGCCGTAGCGCGTGTGCAGGAAGGCGTGCCGCTCGGAGCGGCCGTCGACCTTGTTGCGCAGGCGGCGGACGAAGACGTCCACGGTGCGGTCTCGGTGGCTCGCCCTGCGTCCCCACACGCGCTGGAGGAGCTCGTCGCGGGTCACCACCCGACCCTGCTCCAACGCCAACGCATACAACAACCGAAACTCCGTCGGCGTCAACTCGCAATTCACCCCACCCACATACGCCTGCACATTCCGAGGATCCACCACCAACTCCGCAATCTCGATCGGCTCACCCCGATGCTCATCCTGCGCCCGCACCCCCCGCCGCGCCGCAGCCCGCACCCGAGCCACCAACTCCTTCATCGAAAACGGCTTCACCAAATAATCATCCGCACCAATCTCCAACGCATGCACCCGATCATGCTCCGTCCCCCGCGCCGACACCACCACAATCGGCGTCCCAATCCCCTCCGAACGCGCCAACTCAATCAACTTCCAACCATCAACCCCAGGCAACATCAAATCCAACACACACACATCCGGACGCTCAAAACGCAACCGCGCCAACCCCGCCTCGCCCTTCCCCACCCACAACGGATCAAACCCCGCCGCCTGCAAATGCCGCGCCATCCCCTGCGCGATCACCTCATCATCCTCAACGATCAACACCTTCGGCATATCCTCAACAGTATGAAGCCGCCGTCCGGCGATCCCGGCGAGGAGCTCTGGGTTGCCGCCGAGCGCGGCCGCCAACTGGTCGAGGAGAGCCGAGAGATCGTGGTGGTGCTCGACCACGAGCGGCGGGTGGTCGCTGCCAGCCGGAGAGCCCGTGAGGCGCTCGGGGAGATCGAGGAGGGACGCTCGCTGCCGGACGAGCTGCTGCGTCCCGAGACCCGCCGTGTGCCGTTCAGCGTGTCCTACGAGGTCGACGGGCGCGAGGAGACGCTGCTCTACCTGACCGAGCCGGGCGAGCTCGCCGCGTACGAGGAGCTCCGGGCCGGCTTCACCGCCGCCGTCTCCCACGAGCTGCGGACGCCGCTCGCCCGCATCCTCGCGCTGCTCGAGACGGTCGACGCTCCCCGGTTTCGACGCCGAGGAGCTCGTCGAGCAGGCTCGAGCCGAGGTGGAGCAGATCCGCGAGCTCATCGACGACGTCCTCTTCCTCTCCGAGCTCGAGACCGGCCGCGAGGTCGTCACGCTCGGCTACACGCCGGCGGTGCCGATCCTCCACGAGGTAGCCGACGAGAACATCGATCGGGCGATGCGGGCGGGCGTGCAGGTCGAGGTGGCCGGGGACGAGCGGATCGAGGTGCCGCTCCGGCCGCGGATGCTGAGAGTCGTCGCCGGCAACCTCATGCAGAACGCAATCCGCTACGCCGGGCCCGGAGCGACGTTCCGCCTCTCCGTGGCGCGCGAGGGCGACGACGTCGTGCTCACCGCGGAAGACAACGGCAGCGGAGTGGCCGAGCACGATCTTCTGCGCCTTTTCGAGCGCTTCTACCGCACGGACCGCGCGCGGGCCTCACGCGGAACCGGCCTCGGGCTCGCGATCGTCAAGCATGTCGTGACGGCCGCGGGCGGTACGATCGAGGCCGTCGGCGCCCGCGGCGAGGGCCTCACGATCCGCTGCCGGCTCCCGGCTCCGTGAGGCGCTGAGCGCTTCACAACCTCTTCACAGGATCTTCACCACTCGTACGACCACTCGCCCGACGGCGCTCGGGAGAATCGGCCGCGGTACGGGAAGCCCACGGAGAGGAAGGAAGGAGACGCATGAGATCCCGTCGAAGGTATGGGTTTGCCCTTGTTGCGGTCCTGGCGGCCCTCCTCGCCGTTGCTGCGGCCGGATGCGGCGGCGGCGACGAGGCGACGGATGCTGCGCCGCACCGGCCGAGCCCGCTGAGCCGGCGCCCGCGGAGCCGCCCGCCGAGCCTCCGGCGGAACCTCCCGCGGAGTCGGCGCCTCCCGCGGAGACGACCGAGGCGCTCTCGGGCTACATCGAGGTGGACGGCTCCTCGACCGTCGGCCCGCTCGTCCAGGCCGCGGCGGAGACCTTCCAGCAGGAGAACCCCGACGTGAAGGTCACGGTGGGCATCTCCGGCACCGGCGGCGGCTTCGAGCGCTTCTGCGCGGGCGAGACCGACATCTCGAACGCCTCGCGCCAGATTCACGACGACGACGAGGCACCGCTGTGCGCGGACAACGGCGTCGAGTACGTCGAGCTCCAGGTGGCGGTCGACGCGATCACCGTCGTCACCAACAAGGAGAACGACTTCGCCACGTGCCTCACGGTCGACCAGCTCCACACGATGTGGGCGCCCGAGGCCGAGGGCACGGTCACGAACTGGAACCAGATCGACCCGAGCTTCCCGGACGAGGAGCTCGAGCTCTCGGGCCCCGGCACCGACTCGGGGACGTTCGACTACTTCACGGACGCCGTCAACGGCGAGGAGGGCGCGAGCCGCGCCGACTACAACGCCTCCGAGGACGACAACGTCATCGTCCAGGCGGTCGAGGGCGCTACCGGCGCGCTCGGCTACTTCGGCTACACGTACTACGAGCAGAATCAGGACAAGCTGAACGCGGTCGAGATCGACGGCGGCTCCGGTTGCGTCGCGCCGAGCGCCGAAACGGCCCAGGACGGCAGCTACACGCCGCTCTCGCGGCCCCTCTTCATCTACGTGAAGAAGGAGTCGCTGGCGCGGCCCGAGGTCGCCGCGTTCGTGCAGTACATCCTCGACGACAACGCCGAGATCACCGAGGCGGCGCTGTTCATCCCGCCGCACGAGGAGGATCTCACAGACCTCGAAGGACGCGCTCGCCGCAGCGACTGGGCGGCTAACCGCAGAAGATCGTGGCGACGCAAGGCATCACCGATGCGGGCGCCCAGCCGGTTCCCCGGCTGGGCGCCCGCAAGCGTCGCTTCGGCGAGGACGCGATCAAGGTCGGCCTCGTCGCCTGCGCGTTCATCTCGGTTGCGACGACGATCGGCATCGTCATCGCTCTGCTTCAGCCCGCGATCGAGTTCTTCCGCGAGATCAACTTCATCGACTTCATCACGGGCACCCGCTGGGCGCCGCTCTTCGAGCCTCCCGATTTCGGGGTTCTGCCGCTCATCTCCGGAACGATCTCCGTGACGATCTGGGCGACGCTCGTCATGATCCCGTTCGGGCTCGGCGCCGCGATCTACCTCTCCGAGTACGCCCGGCCTAGCGTCCGCAAGTGGCTGAAGCCCGCGCTCGAGGTGCTCGCGGGCATCCCGACCGTCGTCTTCGGCTACTTCGCCCTGCTCTTCATGACGCCGCTCCTCCAGAAGGTCGGAATCGACGTCGGAACGTTCAGCGCGCTCAGCGCCGGACATCGTGGTCGGCGTCCTGCTGATTCCGACGGTCGCATCCATCTCCGAGGATGCGATGTCCGCCGTCCCGCACGACCTGCGCGCCGGCGCCTACGCGCTCGGCGCCCCGAAGTTCAAGGTGGCAACCCGCATCGTCGTTCCGGCGGCGATCTCCGGCATCATCGCGAGCTTCGTGCTCGCGATCTCGCGCGCGATCGGCGAGACGATGATCGTCTACCTCGCCGCGGGCGGCCGGCCGAACCTCTCGTTCAACCCGACCGAGGCGGTGCAGACGATGACGGCATTCATCGCCGCGACCGGCCTCGGTGACGTGCCGACCGGCTCGATCGAGTACAAGACGATCTTCGCCGTGGGCCTGACGCTGTTCGTCCTGACCCTCGTCATGAACATCTTCGCCATCCGTCTCGTCCGCAAGTACCGCGAGGTCTACGAATGAGCGCCGAGGCGACAGCCGTCCCCATCGCGATCGGCAAGGGCCGCGACGGGGACCGTTTCTTCGGACGCCTCTTCCTCTTCTACCTGCTCTTCTCGCTGGCGATCGGCTTCACGATGCTCGCCGCGCTCCTCGTCAAGGTCCTCATCGACGGGATCCCGAGCCTCAGCTGGCAGCTTCTCTCCGCGGGCCCCTCGATCGATCCGGCGAAGGCGGGCGCCCGGCCGGCGATCCTGGCATCGCTCTACCTCGGCGCCCTGCTGATCGCGTTCACCGTGCCGATCGGCGTCGGCACCGCCGTCTACCTCGAGGAGTACGCCCGCAAGGACCGCTGGTACAACCGCTTCCTCGAGCTCAACATCCAGAACCTCGCCGGCGTGCCGTCGATCGTCTACGGCATCCTCGGCCTCGCGTTCCTCGTCCGCGGCCTCGGCCTCGGCCGGGTCCTGCTCGCGGGAGCGCTCATCCTCACGCTGCTCGTCCTGCCGACGGTGATCGTGGCGTCGCGAGAAGCGATCCGAGCGGTGCCCGACTCGATCCGCCAGGGAGCCTTCGCGCTCGGCGCCACGAAATGGCAGGTCGTGTGGAAGCAGGTGCTGCCGGCATCGATCCCCGGGATCGCGACGGGCTCGATTCTGGCGCTGTCGCGCGCCATCGGCGAGACGGCTCCGCTGCTGCTCGTCGGCGCCGTCGCCTTCGTCAGCTTCAACCCGACGCTGCTGGGCGCCTTCACGGCGCTGCCGATCCAGATCTTCCAGTGGATCGGCCGCCCGCAGGACGAGTTCAAGGCGCTCGCCGCTGCCGCGATCATCGTCCTCCTCGTTATGCTCCTCGGCCTGAATGCGATAGCGATCTGGATGCGCAACCGCTACCAGCAGAGATGGTGAGCCAGTGACCGAAGCGGAGACGGAGACCCGTATGATCCGAGACCTGCAGGTTGATCGCCTCAAAGCGCCGTCCAGCGATGCGCAAGCCGGCGCCGTGGTCTTCGACTGCGACGACGTCAGCGTCTACTACGGGAAGGCACACGCCCTCAAGGGCGTGACGATGGACGTCCACGAGCACCAGGTGACCGCGTTCATCGGCCCCTCCGGCTGCGGGAAGAGCACGTTCATCCGCTGCTTCGACCGGATGAACGACCTCATTCTGGGCGCGCAGCATCGAGGGAACGATCCTCTATCACGGCCAGGACCTCTACGGGCCCGAGGTCGACCCCGTCGAGGCGCGCAAGCGGATCGGCATGGTCTTCCAGAAGCCGAACCCGTTCCCGAAGTCGATCTACGACAACATCGCGTTCGGCCCCCGCGTGCTCGGCATGAAGGACGACCTGGACGGACGGGTCGAGCGACGCCTTGCAGCATGCGGCGCTCTGGGACGAGGTCAAGGACCGGCTCAAGGACAACGCCTACGGCCTCTCGGGCGGTCAGCAGCAGAGGCTCTGCATCGCCCGCTGCATCGCGGTCGACCCCGACGTGATCCTGATGGACGAGCCGTGCTCGGCCCTCGACCCGATCTCGACGGCGGCGATCGAGGATCTGATGGCCGGCCTGAAGCGAGAGTTCACCATCATCATCGTGACCCACAACATGCAGCAGGCCGCGCGCGTGGCCGACAAGACAGCGTTCTTCAGCGTCGAGCTGACCGACGAGGGCAAGCAACGCACGGGAGTCCTCGTCGAGTACGACGACACGACGAAGATCTTCACGAACCCGTCCGACAAGCGAACCGAGGATTACATCACGGGACGGTTCGGGTAGATGGGTGATGTGATGAGGACCGAGTTCCACCAGGAGCTCGACGAGCTCGAGGCAGCCCTCCAGGAAGAGGGGAGCCTCGTGGTCCGCGCCATCCGCGGCGCCACGAACGCGCTCGAGCACCAGGACGTCGAGCTCTGCGACGAGGTAATCGCGTTCGACGACGAGATCGACCAGCGCTACCACGACATCGAGAAGAAGATCGAGCTGATCCTCGCCCGCCAGACTCCGGTCGCCTCGGAGCTGCGGCTCGTGCTCGCGATCCTCCACGTGAACATCCACCTGGAGCGAATGGGCGACCAGTGCGTCACGATCGCGAAGCTCACGAAGCTCAGCGCTCAGCTGCAGCAATCGCCGCGCCTCGCGGAGGGGCTCGAGGAGATGGGCGCCCGGGCGGAGGAGATGACCCGCGTGGCGCTCGACTCCTTCGCCGCCCGGGACGCGGAGCGGGCCCGGACGCTCAGCGAGCTCGACGATCTGATCGACCGCACCAACCGGCGCGTCATCGAGCAGGTCATGGCAATCCACGGCGACCCGTCCGCGCAGGAGTGGGGCATGCGGATGATCGTCGTCTCGCGCTGCCTCGAGCGAATCGGCGATAACGCGGTCGACATGGGCGAGCAGACGAACTATCTCGTCACGGGCGAGTTCCACGAGTTCACGGACGCCTCGCACCGGGTCGACGCGAACTAGGGCTTCGCATCCGCCTGGGCCGCATGATGCGGCCCTACAGCGAGTCTCGCCGCCGGGTGCAGGGCCGGACCTGTCCGACCCGTTGCCTTTCGCGCGCGGAACTCCGGCGCCGCCCGCACCGGCCGTTGCGTGACGCCCAAGTGCGCGCTTCGCGCGCGAAACTCCGCGGCCGCCTACAGCGTCCGCTGCGCGGGGCTTCGCCCCTTTGCACACCACTCTGTAACCAATCGTTCACCACTTGGTCACGTGACGGACTCCTTCCGGCGGCCACAATCCCAACGGCCCCCTAATCCTCCGGGAAGAGATCGATGCGCCTCGCACTTGTCCCCAAGTCGTCAGGGTTCTACGAGCTGTTCGCGCGCGGCGGCGAGAACGCGCTCGCGATCGCGCGTAAGGTCGAGACGCGGTTTCACGAGTGGCCGAACCCGTCGGTCACGCAGGACGACGTCAAGCAGCTCGAGCACGTCGGCGACGGCCTGACGCGCGACATGATCACGCTGCTCAACACGCAGTACGTGACGCCGTTCGACCGCGAGGACATCTACAGCCTCGCGACCGAGCTCGACGACGTCGTGGATCACATCGAGCACGCCTCCGAGCTGCTCGGCACCTACGGCGTCGAGCAGTCGAGCCGCCACTCCCTGCAGCAGTGCCGCCTCCTCGTCGCCGCAACGGCGCAGGTGGCCGAGGGCCTGGCGGGGCTCAAGTCCCCGCGGAAAGCCGAGCCGATGCTCGTCGAGATCAAGCGCATCGAGGACGAAGCCGACGCGGTCGTGCACGACGCGATCGCCTCGCTGTTCCATACGCCGGGCATCGACCCGCTGCTGGTGATCCGGTGGAAAGACATCTACGACGCCCTCGAGGACGCGGTCGATGCCTGCGAGACCGTGGCCAACGTGATCGGGAACATCGTCGTCAAGAACGCCTAGCGGGTCGCGAGCATGGACGACAGCCTGCTTCTGCTCGTCGCGGTGGTCGTCGTCGCGCTCTTCTTCGACTTCACCAACGGGTTCCACGACTCCGCCAACGCGATCGCGACGGGGGTCTCGACGCGAGCTCTCCACCCGCGGCTGGCCGTCCTCCTTGCCGCCGTTCTGAACTTCGCGGGCGCCTTCGTCTCCTTCGCGGTGGCGGCCACGATCGCGTCCGGAATCGTCAACCCCGCAGTCGTGACGCTGAAGGTCATCCTCGCCGGCCTCATCGGCGCGATCGCATGGAACCTCACGACCTGGTTCTTCGGCCTTCCGTCGAGCTCGAGCCACGCCCTCATCGGCGGCACCGTGGGCGCGGCGATCATGGCGGACGGCTTCGACGCCGTCTACGGCAGCGGCCTCGTGGACAAGGTGCTGATCCCGTCACTCCTCGCGCCGCTGTTCGGCATCTTCGGTGCAGCGCTCTTGATGACGATCCTCCTCTGGGTGATCCGTCGCCGGTCGCCTCGAACGGTCAACCACGTGTTCCGCCGCATGCAGCTCGTCTCGTCGAGCTTCCTCGCCTTCACGCACGGGACGAACGACGCGCAGAAGACGATGGGGATCATCGCGCTCGCGCTGGTCACGTCCGGACGCCTCGGTGAGGATTTCGACCGGCCGCCCCTGTGGGTCGTCGTGAGCGCGGCGGCGGCGATCGCGGCCGGTACCTACGCCGGCGGCTGGCGCATCATCCGAACCCTCGGTCAGCGCATCGCGAAGCTCCAGCCGCCGCAGGGCTTCTCGGCCGAGGCTTCGACGAGCGTCATCCTGTTCCTGACCGCCCACTTCGGCTTCCCGGTCTCGACGACGCACACGATCTCTGGCTCCGTCCTCGGGGCAGGCGCGACCTCCCGGCTTTCTGCGGTTCGCTGGGGAGTTGCCGGCAACATCCTGCTCGCGTGGCTGCTCACAATCCCCTGCGCCGGGTTGGTGGGCGCCGGGATGCAGCTCGTCACGCGGATCCCGGGCGGCGCCGTCATCGTCTTCCTGCTCGGAATCGCCGCCGCCTATCTGGCGTTCGCCGCGCGCAGCCGCGCCTCACGAGAAGCGCTTCCCCAGCCTGCTTCGTCGTAGGGCGCATTGCGGTGTCAAGTCAATCCCCCTTTCGGCCGATAGAGGGTGCGGATGGAAGCCGCTGCTGCGTTCAAGCACCCCCGCCTACGACTCGGAGCCCTTCTCCTGCGGAACGGCCTGCTCACCGCCGAGCAGCTTGCCGAGGCGCTCGAGGAGCGAGAGCAATCCGGAGTCAGAATCGGAGAGATCGTCGTGCAGCGCGGATGGGTCTCCGACGAGGATCTCGCCCGCATGCTCGCCGAGCAGTTCGCGATCGACTTCGTCGACCTCGACGCGATCGCTCCCGATCCGACCACCGGCCGGCTCCTGTCGATCGACGTCGCACGGCGTGTCCGCGCAGTTCCGGTCGAGGTCTCTCACGGCGCGGCCGTCGTTGCCGTCGCCGACCCGACCGGTGAGGCGCTCGAGGTCCTGACGGCGGAGCTCGACCTGCCCGTCGAGCTGGCGGTCGCGCCGGCATCTGCGATCGACCGCGCGATCGACCGGATCCACCCGGCGGGCGAGGAGATCGAGAGCGCCGAGCCGGAGTTGACGCTCACAGCGCCGCTGACCGGCGAGCCCGAGGCGTACTCGGCAATCGAGTGGTTCGATCAGCCCGCTCCGACCGTTCAGCCTGAAGCCGCCGCCGATGAGCCCGCCGCCGAGACGTCCGAGGACGCCGAGACGCCGACGAACGTCGCACCGCTCGAGCTACGCCGCCCGCTGCTCGGGACGCTGCTGCTGCGTGACGACCTGATCACGGCCGGCCAGCTCGCCGAGGCCCTGATCGAGAAGGAAGCGACCGAGGAGCGCCTCGGGGAGATCCTGCTGCGGAACGGCTGGATCACCGAGGTCGCGCTGAGCCGCCTTCTGGCGGAGCAGTTCGCGGTCGTGTACGTCGACCTCGACGCGAGCCCGCCGGACGAGCGGGCAAAGATGCTGCTCTCCGGCGCCCTCGCCCGCTACTTCTGGGCCGTGCCGGTGCGCTTCCTCGACAACGACACCGTTCTCGTCGCTATCGCCGACCCGACGGCGTTCGGCGTCGACGACCTCGAACGGGCGATCGGATTCCGCGTCGTCCTGGGGCTCGCCACGGAGTCGGCGATCGCAGCCGCGGTCGAGCGCCTCGAGCTGGACGAGGACACGGGGCGCCCGCAGGCGCTCGGCGACGACGTGCCGACAGCTGCTGAGGCCTCCTCGACCGAGGACGAGACCGTGGCCGAGGCGGCCGACGACACGCCGGCCGAGACCGACCCCGAGGACTCGAGCGCCGACGCGCTCTTCCCCACGCTTCAATATCGTCGAGACGGTCGAGCCCGGCCCGCATGAGGAGCCGGCCGCGCCGGAGCTCCCGAGCTGGATCGGACCGTCGATCGCAGACGCGGAGGCACCGTCCGCCGACGCCTCCACCGAGGTCGACGAGACTCCGTGGGACGGCTGGGCGACCGTGCCCGAGACCGCCCCCGCCGAGGAGCCGGCACCGCCCGCACCAGATGATCCCGAGCCGGCCGCGACCGAGACCATCCCCGACCCTCCTCCGTGGAGCTGGCTCGACGCCGTCACGATCGCTGCGGCCGCCGACAGCGAGGAGACCGAGCAGGACGAGACCGAGCCGGCCGAGGCAGCCGCGGTCGACGAGCTCACGCAGGAGGCGTCAGAGGAGCCTGCGGACGAGACATTCCTCGTCGCCCATCCCGAGTCCGCAGCCGAGGCCGAAGAGCCTGAGCCGCCGGTCATCGAGGAGCCCCAGGCCGCAGTCGTCGACGAGCCGGAGCCCGCGCCTGTTTCGAGTGGGTCGAGCCCGTGGCTGACGTGGAGCCCGAGACACCGGTCGCCGAAGAGCCGGAGGCCGTGGAGCTCACGTGGGCCCAGCCTCCAGCGCTCGACGAGCCCGAGACGCCAGTTGCCGAAGAGCCGGAGCCCGTCGTATTCGAATGGGCCGAGCCCATGGCTGACGTGGAGCCCGAGACACCGGTCGCCGAAGAGCCGGAGGCCGTGGAGCTCACGTGGGCCCAGCCTCCAGCGCTCGACGAGCCCGAGACACCGGTTGCCGAAGAGCCGGAGCCCGTCGTATTCGAATGGGCCGAGCCCTGGCTGACGTGGAGCCCGAGACACCGGTCGCCGAAGAGCCGGAGGCCGCGAGGTTCGAATGGGCCGAGCCGGCAGCGGCCGTCGACGAGCCCGAGCCGGAAGAAGTCGAAGAGCCGGAGCCTGTCGCCGTCGAAGAGCCGTCCGCCGAGGCGGAGACACCCGCCACGGTCGACGAGAGCACGGCTGATGAGCATGCAGTCGAGACGGCAGTTGAGGACATCGAGCTCTCGGCCGAGCCGAATGCCGACGAGCTGGTCGACGGGCTGCTGCGGCTCGCCGTCGAGGAGGGCGCCTCCGATCTCCACTTCGAGCCCCAGGCGGAGCGGCTCGTCGTTCGCGCCCGCGTCGACGGCGTCATGCAAGAGCTCTACTCGGCTCCGACTCCGCTCGCGGACGCTCTCATCGATCGACTCGAGCGGATCGGAGGACTGAGCGTCGTCGGCCGGCGGCCGCAAGAAGAGCAGGTCACGTTCACGCTCGACACCGACGAGATCGACGCGCGCGTAACGATCGCGCCGACGCCCCACGGCAGCCGAGTCGTCCTGCGCTTCGCGCGGGCGGCGCGGGAGCTTACGCTCGAGCAGCTCGGGCTGGCGCCGGATGCCGCGGAGCAGCTGCAGCGGGCCATCGTCCGCCCGTACGGCGCCGTCATCGTTGCCGGGCCCCGTGAAGGCGGCGCCACGACCACGCTGTACGCAGCTCTTCGTGAGCTCGACGCACGCAGCCGCTGCCTGATGACGATCGAGGATCCCATCGCCGTTCCGCTGCCGGGCGTCGGCCAGATCCAGGTCGATCGCGAGGCCGGGCTCGGCTTCGCGGAAGGCCTCCGCACGATTCTCGCTTCCGATCCCGACGTCGTGCTCGTCGGCGACCTTGCCGACCCGGAGACAGCGTGGACGGCCTTCGACGCTGCCGTGACCGGACAGTTCCTTCTCGCCGCTATGAAGGCCGAAGACATCGGCGGCGCGGTCTCCCGGCTCACCGAGATGGGTGTCGGCCGCGAGCTTCTGGCCGCCGCGACGAACTGCCTCGTCGCACAGCGGCTCGCCCGCAAGCTCTGCCCCGATTGCCGTGAGCCGTACGACGTCCACGTCGAGGAGCTGATCGAAGCGGGGGCCCGCGAGGCCGACCTGCCCGTTGGCGGCTCGGTGACGCTCTATCGCGCCGCCGGCTGCAGCGCCTGCGCCGGCGGGTATCGCGGCCGGGTCGGGATGTTCGAAGCGCTGCTCGTCACCTCGGAGATCCGCCGCCTGCTCGAGACGGGCACCGCCGAGGAGCTGTACCAGGCTGCAGTGGCCGGCGGCATGCGGACGCTGCACCAGGACGGTCTGCGCCTCTGCCTTCTCGGGCACACGTCGCTCGACGAGATCAAGCGCGTCGCCGGCGACCCGCGGGTCTAGCTCGCCCTGCGTCACGCGGCTGCAGCCCGTGCCGGGAGCGGCCCGGACGGCCGCGGTTCGACGCGGCTTCGCGGCCGGCGCCGTGAAGCCGAGCGCCTTGCGGGCTCGGCGAAGCTCGCGGCCGCGCCGCCGGCCGAGCCGGCTGAGCCGCCGGCTGCTGAGCCGGCCTGCACGCCGGCTCGTTGCGTGACTGCCCTTTGCCCGCGGGCCTAGTGCCTACCCTGTAGGTCCGTGGCCGAACGCACCTACACGACCTATCGGGCTCGGACGAAACGTCGTCACTGGCGATCCGTCGCACTGGTTCTGGCGATTCTCGTCGGCGCCCTCGTGGGCAGCGCAGCCTGGCTCTCGCGGGACGAGAGCGACCACATCCCGCCCGGCATCGAGATCGCGGGCGTGGATGTAGGCGGCATGAGCCTCGCCGATGCCCGCTCTGCCGTCGAGGGCAGGGCGGCGCAGCTCGCGGCCGAGCCGGTCGCGCTCGGCTTCGAGGGAGGCCGTCTGCAAACCTCGGGCGAAGAGCTCGGCGCGCAGGCCGACATCGCGGCCGTGCTGGCCCGCGCCGAGGACAGTCGCGACCGCGTCAGCCGGCTCAAGGCGCGTCTCGGCTTCGCAGATCCGATCACCTTCGACCTGTCCTTCACGGTCGATCCGGAGCGGCTCGACGTCGTGCTGAAGCGTCTCGCCAAGCGGATCGAACAGCCCCCGGTTCCGGCCAGGGTTGCCTTTGTCGACGGCGAGGTCGTGACGAGGCCCGCCCGTGCGGGCTCACAGCTCGATCTCGAGAGGGCCGCCGCCGCGCTCTCGACGCTGCCCGACCACGTCCAGCTGACGATGCAGGACGTGCAGCCGCGGATCGGCGACGAGGCCGCCGCCGAGGCCAAGGCCGCTGCCGAGACGCTGCTCGCCGGCACGCCCACGCTCTTCTACAAGGACACGCGGTACGACCTCCCGGTGGCCGTGGTAGGCGACGCCCTCCGGTTCAAGCCGAAGGCCGGCGCGATTGAGGTCTCGCTCGATCGGGACACGCTCGAGGGCCCGCTGCGCGGCGCGTTCGGCGAATTCGAGCAGCGTTCCGCAGGACGCCACGTTCGAGGTGGACGGGAACCGGGTCACGGTCGTGCCGGCGCGGCGAGGGGTCGTCCTCGCAGTCGGCCGGATCGCCGCCGCCATCACGGCCGACCCGAGCGCTCCGGAGCTGCGGGCGCTCTTCAACGACGCGAAGCCTGAGCTCACGACGGTCGGTGCCCAGAAGCTCCATATCCGGCAGCTCGTCTCGGAGTTCACGACCCCCTATCCGTGCTGCGCAAGCCGCGTCAGCAACATCCAGCGGGCCGCGCAGATCCTCGACGGCTACGTCATCCGGCCCGGGGCCCGGTTCTCGCTGAACGATGCTCTCGGCGAGCGAACCGTCGAGCGCGGGTTCGTCTCCGCGCCGATGATCGCCGCAGGGGGCCGGCTCGAGGACGCCATCGGGGGCGGCGTGAGCCAGGTGGCGACCACCTTCTACAACGCGGCGTTCTTTGCCGGGCTCGAGCTGATCGAGCACACGCCGCACTCCTTCTACATCTCGCGGTACCCCATGGGCCGGGAGGCGACGGTCTCGTGGGGAGGCCCCGAGCTCATCTTCCGCAACGACTGGCCTGTCGGGATCCTGGTGAAGGTGATCGCGCTCGACACCTCGATCACGGTCCGCTTCTACTCCTCGAAGCTCCGGCGCCGCGTCGAGACCGAGACCAGCGAGCCGTACAACTACGTTGCGGCAACCACCCTGCGCGAGCTCAACCCGTCGCTGCCGCCCGGCAGCGAGACGGTCGTCCAGGGCGGCGGCGTCTCCGGGTTCACGGTCGACTACACGCGCAGGGTCTATCGCGGCAAGAAGCTGATCAAGGACGAGCACTACACCGTGCGCTACGACCCGGAGAACACGATCATCGAGTACGGTCCGGAGCCCCCCGCGCCGACCCCTCAGGACAGTGGCGGCGGCACTCCGTCCGAAGGGAGCACGGACAGCGCGGGCGCCGGGAGCTCCTCCGGGGGCGGCCCGCCGCAGGAAGAGCCGCCGGCCGAGTCGAACGAGCCGCCACCGGACGTAGGCCTCCGAGCCCTCCGGGCTCGAGACGTCTCTTAACCGCGGCCTACGGCCGCTCCCCGTCACGGCTGCGGCCTGGCGGCCGCGTCGCGTGACCGCCCAGGCGGTCAGAATCCGCCGCGTGAGCACGGCGCGAGAGCGGCATCCGTCCGGGACGTCCGTCCTCCCCTCCTTCCTGACGCCGCCCGTCCTCGCCGTCGCGGCCTGGGTCGCCGTGGCACCGTACGTCTGGAGTGATGCCTCGACCTTGCACCGCGCCGTCCTCGGCCCGATCCCGGGTGGGGTCGTGCTCGGGTGCGCTCTCGCCGACTACGTGCTCTGGCGCAGGCGCGGGCGCCCGTGGCACGACTGGCAGGTGATCGTCCTGCTGCTGCCGGCCATCGCCGCGGGCGTATGGGTCGCCGTCGGCGCGCTCGTGCTGGACGCGGGCCTGACGCGCGAGCAGCTGCTCGCAACGGCCGTCGGTCCCGGCGTCGCCCTCGTCGGGCTCCTGACGACGCTCGTCTCCTACCACGGCCGTCACCATCCGGACGAGTACCGGACGTGAGCGAGAACACACCACCCGAGCTCGATCCGGCGCTGCTCGCCCAGGCTGAGGCGCTGCACCGCTCGCATCCCGTCGTCGAGTGCCACACGGACATCGCGCTCGACGTGCGCCGGCGCCGGGCGGCGGGCGAGGCATCGCCGCTCGCCGGCGACTACCTCGGACGCCTGCGGGCGGGCGGCGTCGACCTCCAGGTGCTGGCGGTGGGAGGCGATGTGCCGAACGCCTACGACTGCGCCGATGGACCGTCTGCGTGCGCGCGCCTCCTCATCGAAGACGCCCGCGCCGAGGCGGATTCCTCGGAGGAGCTCCGCATCGTCCTGTCGGCGCGGGATCTGGACGAGACCCTCGAGCGAGGCCAGGTCGGGCTTCTCCTCCACTTCGAAGGGCTTCGGCCCGTGCTCGCGGACGGCCTCAGCGGAGCGGTTCCCGCGCTGCACGCCTTCTACGAGCTGGGCCTGCGCTCGGTCCAGCTGACCTGGAACGGCCCCAACGACCTCGCCGACGGCGTCGGGGTCGCGAGCCCTCGACGCCTGACGTCGACGGCGCAGCCCCTCATTCGCGAGCTCGAGGCGCTCGGGGTCGTGATCGACGTGGCCCACCTCTCCGAGCCGGCGTTCTGGGACCTCATGGGAATGGCGCACCGTCCCGTCGTCTGCTCGCACGCGAATGCGAAGGCGCTCTGCGACCACCCTCGCAACCTGACCGATGCCCAGATCGAGGCGATCGCCGCGACGGGAGGGTACGTCGGCGTCTGCTTCATCGGGGACTTCATCGACGAGCACGACCCGAGCCTCGACACGTTGCTCGACCACGTCGACCACATCGCAGCACTCGTGGGCGCGGAGCAGCTCGCGGTCGGCCCCGACTACGTCGCGTTCGCTCCCGATCTGATGCTGGGCCCGGATGACCAGGACCACCTCGGCCCCGTCGGGCTCCAGCACGTCGAGACGCTTTCCGTCTTCACGGCCGGCCTGCTCTCGCGAGGCTACTCGGAGGAGGACGCGGCCCGGATCGTCGGCGGCAACGCCCTGCGAGTGCTGCGCGAGCTCCTGCCTGTAGGCTCGTGAGCGACATGGTCGACGGCGACCCGCGCTCCGAGTACCCGCTCGGCACGCGCCGGCCGGACCTCGTCCGCACGCCGTCGGGCCTCGCTCTCTCGGAGCTCACCCTGGACGCGCTGCGCGCAGGGGCGATCTCCTCCGACGACGTCCGGGCGACGCCGGAGACGCTTCGCCGCCAGGGAGCGATCGCACGGGCCGCCGGTCGGACGCAGCTCGCAGAGAACCTCGAGCGTGCGGCCGAGCTCGCCGGGGTGCCCGACGACGCAATCCTGGAGATCTACACCGCGCTGCGGCCCGGTCGCTCCAGGCCGGACGAGCTGGAGGCGTGGGCGCAGCGGCTCGAATCCGAGCTCGGGGCACCGCGGGTCGCGGCCTTCGTCCGCGAGGCGCACGAGGCCTACGAGGCGCGCGGGCTTTTCGCGCGGGACGCGTCGTGAGCGAGTCGCGCCGCGCAGCGTCGCGGGCCGGAAGGGACGTCCACAAGGAGACCCTCGTATCGCCGGCGCCCCCGCTCGGCCTGGTGGCACTGGCCGGGCCGGCGGACCCGGAGCCGACGCTCGTCGTCGAGAACGGCCGGGTCGTCGAGCTGGACGGGCGGGCGGCCGCCGAGTTCGACGTCATCGACCGGTTCATCGCCGCGCACGGCCTCGATCTCGAGGTGGCGGCCGAGGCGATGGCCCTCCCCGAGCTCGAGCTGGCGCGGCGGCTCGTCGACGTCGAGCTGCCCCGGTCGGAGCTCGTGCGGCTCTCGCGCGGCCTGACGCCCGCCCGTCTGGCGCGAGTCGCCGCCCTGCTCGATCCCGTCGAGATGATGTTCGCGCTCAAGAAGCTGCGGGCCCGGCGACGGCCCGCCAACCAGGCTCACGTCACCAATCGCAAGGAGAACCCGGCGCTCCTGGCTGCAGACGCGGCGGAGGCGGCCGCGCGAGGCTTCGCGGAGGTCGAGACGACCGTCGGCGTGGCCCGGTATGCGCCGCTGAACGCGGTGGCGATACTGGTCGGCTCGCAGATGGGCCGCCCCGGCGTGATCACCCAGTGCTCGGTCGAGGAGCGCCGCAACCTGCAGCTCGGGATCCAGGGCCTGACGACCTACTCGGAGACGCTCTCCGTCTACGGAACCGAGCGCTGCTTCGTGGACGGCGACGACACCCCCTGGTCGAAGGCGTTCCTCGCCTCGGCCTATGCCTCCCGCGGGATCAAGGTGCGCTTCACCTCGGGCGCGGGCGCGGAGGCGCTCATGGGCCACGCCGAGGGGTGCTCGATGCTCTACCTCGAGGCGCGGTGCCTGTGCGCGATCCGCGCCGCGGGGTCACAGGGCGTCCAGAACGGAGGCATCAGCACGGTCGCGCTCGCCATGGCCGTTCCCGCCGGAACCCGCGAGATCCTGGCGGAGAACCTCCTCGCCGCCTGGCTCGATCTCGAGGTCGCCTCGGGCAACGACGCGATCTCGTCGCATTCGGAGATCCGCAAGACCGCCAAGCTGATGGGGCAGTTCCTGCCCGGAACCGACTTCGTCACCTCGGGATACAGCGTCATGCCGCGCTACGACAACATGTTCGGCGGCGGCAACTACGACGCCGACGACGTCGACGACTGGCTGACCCTCCAGCGCGACTGGCAGGTGGACGGGGGCATCGAGCCGCTCGCCGAGGAGGAGGCGTTGCAGATTCGCGAGCGCGCCGCCCGGGCTATCCAGGCCGTCTTCGCGGAGCTGGGCTTTCCGGCGATCACCGACGAGGAAGTGGCGCTCGCGACGACGGGGTACGACAGCCGCGACCTGCCCGACCGCGACCGCGCCGCCGACGTCCTCGCAGGCGACCGCGTGCTCGACGAGCGAATCTCCGGCCTCGACGTGGCGCTCGCGCTCGACCGGGCCGGCTACGCAGAGGCGGCCGAGGCGGTGCTCGGAATGCAACGGCTGCGCGTCGGCGCCGACTACCTCCAGACCTCGGCGATCGTCGGCCCCTCCTTCGAGGTCGACTCCGCCGTCAACAATCCCAACGAGTACGGCGGCCCGGGCACCGGCTACCGGCTCGAGGGCGAGCGCTGGGAGCTGCTGCAGCGCGTGCCGGGCGAGCTCGACTCGGCCGTGTTCGCGGTCGAGGACGGTCAGGGCCCCCGGCTCGTCGCCCTCGGCGAGGCGCAGCCCGGCGGGCCGGCCGACGAGGTGGTGCTCGCGGTGGGACCGGCGTTCCTGGCCGGTATCCGGGAGACGATCGGCGGCCTGCCGCACGAGGCGGTGATCGCTGCGCTCGCGGACGGCGTGCGCGGCGCAGGCGGGCGACCTCGAATCGTCCGCGTCCGGCGTACCTCCGACGTCGCATTCATCGGCCACGACGGCGCGCGGCTGTCGGGCTCCCACGTGGCGGTCGGTCTGCAGTCGAAAGGCACCGCCGTCATCCACCGAGCCGACCTCCAGCCCCTCGACAACCTCGAGCTGTTCGGAATGGCGCCGCTGCTGACCCTCGAGTCCTACAGGGCTATCGGCGCCAACGCGGCCGCCTACGCGCTCGGCCGGCCGGCGAGCCCGGTGCCGACCGAGATCGACAATTACGCCCGCGCCAAGCTGATCGTTCGCACCGCGCTCATGCACGCGAGCGAGACAGAGGCGGTCGAGCGCGACGCGCCTCCGCTCGACCTCGCGTTGGAGCTCGTCACGCAACGCGGCCGTTAGGCCGCAGCCGTGACGAGCGGCCGAAGGCCGCGGTCACGCGGCGCGCCGCTAGCCGGCCGGCTGAGCGGCCGGCTCGGCCGGCCGCGACCCCGATCGCCGAGCCCGCAAGGGCTCGGCACGGCCTCACGGCGGGACTTGTACCGAGCCCTCCGGGCTCGGCACGGGCCTCACGACGCCGGCCTTGTACCGGCCCTCCGGGCTCGGTGACGCTTCGCGACCTGGCCGGCCTTCGGCCCGCGGCCGCTGCGCGCGGCGCTTACGCGCCGCTTGCTAACTCCCCGCTTGTCCCGCAATCCCCCAGCTGGTCGGCGGCACGCCCTGGACCACGACCCAGGTGTGCTCCCTGACCTCCTCGCCGACGGCCCGGCAGAGCCCGTCGGTGAGCTCCTTGATCATCTTCTCGCTGGCCTCGGGGGTCACCCGGCGGTCGTAGAGCTTGACCTCGATCAGCGGCATGTCTCTCCTCCTTGTGGTCGGTCGCGGAAGCGTAGTCCTTCCTATTCGACGCGGCCCGGCTTGGCCGGGCTGCGTCACCACGCGAGAAACGCGTGATCCGTCAAGGAGGGGGTTCGTGGGGGAACCATGGGGTTCCCCCACGAGTTTCAGCGACCGAGGTAGCCGCCGTCCACAGCGAGCAGGTGGCCGTGGACGTAGCGAGCCGCCGGCGAGACGAGGAAGGACACCGCCTCCGCCACCTCCTCGGGAGTCGCCCAGCGGCCGAGCGGGATCCGGCCCGTGATCTCCGCGAACCGCGACTCGTCGTCGCGCAGGGCGCCGGTCATCTCCGTCTGCACCCAACCAGGCGCCACGGCATTGACGCGGATCCCGAGCGGCCCCCACTCGTTGGCCTCGGATCTCGTGAGCTGCGCGACCGCGCCCTTGCTGGTCGAGTACGCCGCAGCGCGGACGGAGCCGTGGTACGACGTGACCGACGCGACGTGGACGATGCGTCCGGCGATTCCGCGCTCGACGAAGAGCCTCGCCGCCGCGCGGGAGACCGCGAACGCGCCCGTGACGTTGACCGCCAGAACGCGCTCGAAGTCGGCCAGCGAGACATCGAGCGCCGCGTCACGGTGGATGACCCCTGCGTTGCAGACGCACACGTCGAGCCGCCCGAGCGCCTCCGCCACCTCCGCGACCGCCTGCTCGGCCGCTCGGGGGTCACCGAGGTCGGCCTCTGCGAGATGGGTCCGGCGACCCAGCTCGGCGATCTCGGCCGCCGTGTCCCCCGTGGATTCACGCTGCACGAGACCGATGTCCGCGCCGAGCCGGGCGAGTGCCACGGCGATCGCCCGTCCGATGCCGCGGCTCGTGCCCGTGACGAGCGCGACCTCGCCGGCCAGGAACGGGACGAAGGTCTCTGCCATCCAGCGTCTACTCGACGACGACGCCGGCGAGATCCTCGGGCGGCGGCGGGTAGTGCGGATCGAGCCGGCGGAGGGTCTCGACCAGAAGCGTGGCGACGGCGACGTCGCGGACCCACTTGCGGTCGGCCGGGACGACGTACCAGGGCGCCCACTCGGTGGACGTCTCCGTCAGAGCGTCCTCGTACGCCGCCATGAACGCATCCCACAGCCGGCGGTCCTCGAGGTCGGCGAGCCTGAACTTCCACGTCTTGGACGGATCGTCGAGGCGCTCCTGCAGCCGTTTGCGCTGCTCGTCTGTCGAGATGTGGAGGAACACCTTCACCATCGTCGTGCCTTCGTCCGCCAGCAGCCGCTCGAACTCCCGGATGTGGCGGTAGCGGCGGCGCCAGGTTTCCTCGCTGACAAGCTTCTTCACGCGCGCGACCCCGACGTCTTCGTAATGCGAGCGGTTGAAGATCCCGATCTCACCGCGTCCCGGGCAGGCCGCATGCACGCGCCAGAGATAGTCGTGGTCGAGGTCATGCTCGGACGGCGCCTTGAACGAGGCCACACGGCAGGCGAGCGGGTTGACGCCGGAGAAGACGCGCCTGATCGTGCTGTCTTTCCCCGCCGTGTCGAGCCCCTGGAGCACGAGCAAGACGGAGCGCGTGCCCTCCGCCCAGAGGCGCGACTGGAGCTCGCGCAACTCGTCACCGAGCCCCTCGGCGAGCTCCTCGGCCTCCCTCTTCCCGCCCAGTCCCAGCCGATCGCGCGGGTCGCGCTCGGCCAGCAGCGCCGGCTCGCCCGGCGTCACGAGGACTTGCTCGACCAGGCTCACGGCGCATGGCCCGGTCTCAATGGCACACGAGCCGGTCGAGCGCCCCGGTCACCAGTCGATCTCGCGCTCGTTCTGCCAGAAGCGCCCGGTGGGCCCGCCGTCGGGCAGAGTCGCCAGGAAGAGCGCCGTTCGCGCGCCTTCCTCCGGTTTCACCGGAGCGCTCCGGCCGCCCATGTCCGTGGCCACCCAGCCGGGGTGCATCGCGTTCACGAGGATTCCATCGTCGGCGAGCTCCGCGGCGAGGTTGTTGGTGAACGCATTGACGGCGGCCTTCGAGATGCGGTAGGTCATGTTGCCGCCCGACATGCCCTCTCTGAGCGCGCCGGCGCGGGAGGAGACGACGACGATCCGGGCACCGCCGGCAGCGCGCAGCCTGGGCAGCAGGGCCTGGGTCAGGAAGAGCGGCGCGGCGAGGTTGACCGCCATCGTGTCGTCGAGATCGGCAGGGGTGACCTCCTCGATCCGCCCCCGGTGGAGGACGCCTGCGTTGTGCACCAGAACGTGGAGCACGTCGGTCGCGGCCGCCGCCTGATCGGCGACCTGCTGGACGCCCTCGATGCTGCCCAGGTCGCCGGTGATCGGAACGCCCCCGACCTCCGCGGCCATCGGGCGCGCATCCTCCTCCCTCCGCGCGTGGCACAGGACGCGCGCGCCGAGCCCGGCGAGGCCCACGGGCTATGTGCGGCCCGATGCCGCGGCTCGTGCCGGTGACGAGCGCGGTCTTGCCGTCAAGCTCCACGGCCGCATCCTACGCTGTGCGGGTTGGCAGCCCTCGACCCGCAAACGAATTTGCGCCTGCCGGACATGAATGGGTGAGAGCCCCGGCTCTCACGTTTCAGTCCAGCAGGAGGTTCCGCGTATGAGGGAACGCCCAGACGAGCGAGACCGACGTTTCGATGCCCTGTTCGCGTCGTACGGCACGGACATGGTCGCGTACTGCAGCTGGCGAGCCGATGGGGCAACCGACGCGCAGGACGCGGTTGCCGAGGTGTTTCTGACGGCCTGGCGCCGGCTCGATCAGGTGCCCGAAGGTGAAGCAGCGCGCGTGTGGCTCTACGCGACGGCGCGCAAGGTTCTCGCAAACCAGCGCCGGTCGAACCGCCGCCGCGTCGCGTTGCAGGAGCGTCTGACCGTCCAGGCGGCGCCCGTTTCGACGGAGCCGACGGAAGAGGAAGCGCTGGTGCGTGAGGCGCTTCGCCGCCTGGGCCCGCAGGATCGTGAGGTTCTGTTGCTGGCCGAGTGGGAAGGCCTGTCGCCGGCGCAGATCGCGGTCGTCCTGGATTGCCTGACGGTCACGGCGCGGGGAGCTTGCATCGCGCCCGCCGGCGGTTTCAGGCGCGGACTACGGGCCGGCGACGCCGGCGTTCGCCGGACCGAGGAGGCGCCGGCGACGTCCACGTACCGTCCAGCCACAGCTATGAGACACCGAGATGTTCAGGAGGTCATCCATGCCTGAGGCTTGCAGGCTTTGCACGCGCGAACCCGCGGGCGCGAGGGCTTCGCCGAGTCGGTCGAGGCGGTCGCCGAGGCGGTGCGCACCGAGCTGCTCCTCTCCCCGCCCACCCACGCGCGCCGGAGGCACGACCGCACGCAACGCGGCCTCGGCGGCGGCGCGGCCTGGTCGGCGTCTCCGCAGTGGGCGCCGCCCTCGCGGTCGCGGCCGGCCTGACCGTTTTCTTCACCGTGGGGACACCCGGAGGGGGTCACGGGGTCGCGGATGCGGCCGCCGCGGTTCAGGCGGCAGCGACGGTCACGGCCGCCTCCGCCGAGCAGTCCGGCACGGCCGTCGTTCGGATCACGCACAACGGCGAGCTCTGGGCCGGCTCGACGATCCGGTGGCACGACGGAGACCTGGCGCTCAGAGCGATACCCCGGACGGGACGGGAAGGTGGGCGGCCGGCTTCTCGTCGTCGACGGGATGATGTACAGCCCCGACCCGGTCGACGGCGGCTGGGCCGAGCTCGGCCCCCCCGAGAGCATCGATCCGGACAGCGGCACGACTCCCGACGAGTATCTCGCCGCCGTGCGCGAAGACGTGGGCGGTGCGACCCTCCGACGGATCACGAAGGGCATGACAGGGCTGACCGCGGAGGAGCTCGAGGACGGGTCGACGGTTTACCGTGGCAGCGTGCGAGCCGACCTGATCGCCCGCGAGTCGGGCTTCAAGGAAGGCAGTCGCTCCGCGTGCTTCCGTTCGGATTCGTCGCGCACGACGAGGCGGCGATCCCGCCTCGCTGCTCGACACCGCGGTCACCGTCGGTGCGGACGGCGTTGTCCGCCAGATCGCCGTGAGCTGGGGAGACGCTCGGTGGACGTACACGGTCACGTACAGCCGCCTCGGCGCGACCGCCGCTCCCGAGGCCCCGGAGAACGCCAAGCCTCTGAACAGACGAGTCTCCGACGGGGCGCCCGTCCCGGCCCGGCCCGCCACGAAGTAAGAGCCGCGCTCCAGCGGTACGGTGTAGCTCAATCGAAAAGGAGGCTCGACATGGCGCTCGCACGGGTAGTGACCTTCGACGGAGTCGACCAGGATCAGATCGAGAGGATGCGGCAGGAGATGGGCGGCGGGCCGCCGCCGGACGACATCCCGGCGACCGAGGTGGTCGTCCTCCACGACGCAGCGGCCGAGAAGTCGCTCGTGGTCGTCTTCTTCGAGAACGAGGAGAACTACAAGCGCGGCGACGCGACACTGAGCGCGATGCCGACCGGCGACACACCGGGCAAGCGCACGTCGGTGACGAAGTACGACGTCGCGATACGGATGAGCGCCTAGCAAGGCGCGCGAAGCGCGCCGCGCAGCGGCCGCGGCCGAAGGCCCGCCAGGCCGCGAAGCGTCTCCGAGCAAGGGCTCGGTACAAGAAGCGCGCCGCGCGCGGCCGCGCCCGCAGGGCGCCAGGCCGCGAAGCGTCTCCGAGCCCGAAGGGCTCGGTACAGGCGCGCCTAAAAAAAGCGGCGGGCGACGGCCTCCGGCGCGAGCGCCGGGGCCCCGCCCGCGGCGCGGCAGGCCGCGACCGCGGGCCAGAACGCCTGCTCGAGTCGATCGGCCGAGCGATCGAGCGCACGCGCGACGAGCAGTTGCGGCGCCGGCCGGGACGCCCCGGCCAGCTCGAGCGCGCCGTCGAGGCTCTTGCGCACCGCGTCGACTGCGAGGGCATCCTCCGCGAGGCCTGCAAGGTACAGGGAGCCGACGTGCGTGCGTCCGGCCATGAGGGTCTCGGCCGCCTCCTGATCGGAGCCGCGCAGGATCAGCCGATCGTCGAGCATGAGCCCGGCCGGCCCCTCTATCCGCCACGATGCCCGAAGCTCCTCGAAGCGGAAGCGCTCACCACGCCCGACGCGACCGACGGCGAGCACGTCCCAGGCCGCGAACGACGCGCCCTCGGCGAGCTGGACGTCCACCTCGAAGCGGCTGAGCGCGCCCGGGAACGGAATCGTCACCCAGGGCAGAAACGTCAGGTGGGAGCGCTCTGCGAGCCGCACCGCGTAACGCTGCACCGCCGCCCGGCCCGTCCGGAGCAGTGCGGTCGGGCCCTGCGTGGTCAGCGCCAGCGAGGCGCCCTCGTCGAGCTCGACGCGGACGTCGAGCTCCTCGCCCTCGCCGAGGGCCATCAGGGGCGTGGCGAGAAAGGCGACCGTCGCGGCACGCCGGTGGACGATCCATTCGAAGCTCCCCGCCGAGACCGACCCGACGCTCCCGTCGCCTCGAACGCGAATTGCCGGTTCGTGCCGGGCAGCGACGCCCGAGCTCACGACGCGAACAGGCGCGGCTCGGTCAACTCGTGACGCATCGCCGCAATGTCGAGCAGCGGCGAGAACAGTCCCCAGTCGTCGTCCGCCTTGTCGCCGCTCGCCGCAGGAGGGCCGGGCTCGACGAGCGCCTGCCGCAGTGCCGCCTGCGCCTCGAGCGGTGCCACGCACCCGAGCCGGACTACCGCGGCCGCCATGCCCGCGAGCACCGAATACGCGTGTGCCTGGGCAGCGGCTGCCTCCCCCACGCCGAACGACGCGGCCATCCCACCGAACACGGAGCCGCGCGGCGTCAGCTCCCCGAGCACGCCGGCTGCCCACTTCACCCTTCTGCGCTCCTCGGGCCGGGCGATCCTCTCGGCGGCGCGCAGGAGGCTGCCACCGATCGTGATCAGCGCGCTGCGCTGCTCCGCCGCCACGCGCGACGAGAGCTCGGCCTCGGCGGCGGCCGCCAGCTCGTCAGGGGCGACCTCGACCGTCGCCCGGTGAGCGCGACGCACGAATTGCGAGTCGCCGCGAACGACGGTCAGCCGCCGGTGCGCCGACAGCAGGCGCCCGACGTCCCCGCCGGCATCCAGCAGCCCCTCCGCCACGAGCGTCTCGGCGCCTTCCGAGTGCGCAAAGCCGCCGATGGGAAGCGCGGAGTCGCTGAGCTGCAGGAGCGCCGGCAGGTCTGAGACCGCCATCGCTCAGATCAGCAGGTAGCGGCGCGAGAGCGGGACGCTCGTCGCGGGCGGCACCGTTGCCTCGCGGCCGTCGACGTGGACGCGGAAACTCGCCCTGTCGACGCGCACGTCCGGGAGCGCGTCGTTGCGCAGCATGTCGCGCTTCCCGAGCTTCCGCGTGCCGCGCACGGGCAGCAGCCTCTCGCCCCAGCGCCCCGTCAGCGTCCTGTTCTCCATCGCCGCCTGGGAGACGAAGAAGTGCCCGAGCGTGCGCGGCGCATCGCCGTAGGCTCCGAACGACGGACGGAGCAGCATGGGCTCGACCGTGGTCGTCGAGCCGTTCCCCTGTCCGGCCTCGGCCGTGATCATGAAGCCGTCCTTCAGCACGACGGCCGGCTTGACCCCGAAGAACCCGGGCCACCACAGCACGACGTCCGCGCGCTTGCCGGGCTCGAGCGACCCGACGTACCCGTCGATCCCGTGGGCGATCGCCGGGTTGATCGTCACCTTGGCGAGGTACCGGAGGATGCGCTCGTTGTCGTCACGTACCTCGGCGCCCTCCCCGGCCCGCTCCTTCATGACGTGCGCAAGCTGGAAGGTGCGCCGCACGCTCTCGCCGACGCGGCCCATGCCCGTCGAGTCGGCGCCGAGCATCGAGATCGCGCCGAGATCGTGGAGCACGTCCTCGGCCGCCATCGTCTCGGGCCGGATGCGCGACTGCGCAAACGCGACGTCCTCGGGGATCTGGGGGCTCATCAGGTGCACGGACATGATCATGTCCAGGTGCTCCTTCACGGCCGAGGCCGAGAACGGGTTGGTCGGGTTCGTCGAGGAAGGCAGCACGTTCGGCTCCGCAACGACCTCCAGGAGGTCGGGGGCATGGCCGCCGCCCGCCCCTTCGACGTGGTAGGCGTGGATCGTGCGCCCGGCGATCGCCGCGATCGTGTCCTCCAGGCTCACGGACTCGTTGATCGAGTCGGTGTGGATCATCACCTGGACGTCGTGCTCGTCGGCGACACGGAGCGTCTGGTCGATCACCGCCGGGTACGCGCCGAGGTCCTCGTGGATCTTGAACCCGGACGAGCCCCACTCGAGCGAGGCCTCGAGCGGCGGCGGCGCTCGACGACGCCCGCGAGATGAACGCCATGTTGATCGGAAAGCCGGCGAAGCTCTCCATCATCCGCTGCAACGTCCAGGCGGGATTCGTGCCCACGTCGAACGCGAGCCCCATCCCGCCGCCGATCAGCGTCGTGTAGCCGAGAGCCAGGTAGTCGTGCAGCATCTCCGGAGCGAGCAGGTGGACATGGCAGTCGATCGCGCCCGGCGTGGCGATGAGCCCGCCGGCCGGAATGATCCCGGTGGTCGTGTCGATCACCATGTCGACGCCGTCCTGGATGTCCGGGTTGCCGGCGTTGCCGACGCCCGCGATCTTGCCGTCCTTGATGCCGATGTCCGCCTTCACGACGCCGAGCACCGGGTCGATCACGAGGGCGCCGGTGATGCAGAAGTCGAGGGTCGAGTCGCCGCTGCCGGACGGCTGGGCGAGCATGCCGTCGCGGATGTTGCGGCCGGCGCCGATCAGGCCTTCCTCTCCGACCGGCACCAGGTTCCGCTCGACGCGGGCGAACAGGTTCGTGTCGCCCAGCCGTACCAGGTCGCCCTCGGCAGGCCCGTACAGCGCGCCGTAGATCGAGCTGTCCAGCGCGAAGGTCATTCGGCGAACCCCTGCTCGCGGGCCTTTGCGAGCGCCGCCGCCCGCACGTCTGGCGTCGCTCACATCGCCGTCGACCAGCCCGTTGAAGCCGCGAACGACGCGTGCCCCGCCGAAGGCGCAGAGCCGGACCTTCCGGGTCTCGCCCGGCTCGAAGCGCACGGCCATGCCCGCCGGGACGTCGAGCCGCATGCCGAGCGCCTGCTCGCGCGGAAACCGGAGGGCGCGATTGACCTCGAAGAAGTGGTAGTGCGACGTGACCTGGACAGCCCGGTCGAGCGTGTTCGTGACCTCGAGCTCGACGGTGTCCCGGCCGGCGTTGCCCTCGACCGTCTCGCGCGCCGGGACGATCTCACCGGGGATCACGACGGCGGTCCTGCGCTGTTCTTCACCGGAAAGTACAGCGTCACGAGCTGCGTGCCGTCCTCGAAGAGCCCCTCGATCTGGAGCCGCCCGACCAGGTCGGCAACGCCGTCGAGCACGTCGCCCTCGGAAAGCACCGAGTAGCCGAGCTGCCGCGCCTCGTCGTAGCTCGCGCCTGCGCGGGCCGCTTCGATCACCTCGTCCGTGATCAGCGCCACGGCCTCGGGGTGGTTGAGCTTGAGGCCCGCGGCACGACGCTTTCGAGCGAGCTCAGCGGCCAGGAAGACCCAGAGGCGCTCCTTCTCGACGGGGGTCAGCTTCATCCGCCCGCGATTCTCGCCCTCCACGCCGACCGGCGCAAGCTGGCGGGAATCGAGCGGCGGGACCGCTCCCGCTCAGTGGCCGTGCGAGACGGCGAGCGGTACGGAGCAGCCGAGCCGCACGCTGCGGAACTCGATCGCCACGCCGCTGAGCTCCAGGCCGCGTACCGTCTGCTCGGCGATCTCGCGGCTCGTCGTCACGGGCGCCCGGATCTCGCAGTCCTCGACCTCCACCGGCACGTGCTGGTTGCCGAAGGCGTGCCCGATGCGGGCTGCGCAGGCGACGAGCTCCCTCGAGTCGCGGAGCGGGTCGAGCCGGATCACGATCGCCTCCTCGGGCGCCCGCTCGACCGCGATCACCCGTTCGCCGTCGTCCGCCAGAACGGCGCCGTGGCGAAGGTAGGAGCCTCGCGGAAGATCCACGGCCACGTCCGTGCCGCGGTCTCCGACCGCACGCAGACGGCGCTTGGCGGCGTCGCTCGACGCCACAACGACCCGCTCGATCAGCCGCCCGGCGAACCTCGGGTCGTCCACATCGCCGACGATCTCGGTGACACGAACAGGCCCGCCGGCCGTCAAAACACCGGGCTCTCGCGCCACGTGCCCCAGACGCCCCGGAGCGTGTCGCACATCTCGCCCATCGTCACGCCTGCCCGGGCGGCATCGACGATCGCGGGCATGAGGTTCACGCCCTCCGCAGCCGCGTCGTCCCGGAGCCGCGCGATCGCCGCCTGCGCGTCGTCTGCGTCACGTTGATCGCGCAGCCGTCGCACGCGCTCGATCTGGTCGCGCTCGAAGGCCGGATCGATGCGGAGCAGCTCGAGCGCGTCCGCCTCTTCCTCCTCGTAGCAGTTGACGCCGACGATGCGGCGCTCGCCGCGCTCGACCTCCTGCTGGAACCGGAAGGAGGCCTCGGCGATCTCCTGCTGGAAGAAGTTCGCCTCGATCGCCGGAATGACGCCGCCGAGCTCCTCGATGCGCCCGAAATACTCGTAGGCCTGCCGCTCGAGCTCCGAGGTCAGGTGCTCGAGATACCAGGAGCCGCCGAGCGGATCGATCGTCGACGCCGCTCCGGTCTCCTCGGCGAGGATCTGCTGGGTGCGCAGGGCGATCTTCACCGCGTGCTCGGTGGGCAGCGCGTACGCCTCGTCGAAGGAGTTCGTGTGCAGCGACTGCGTGCCGCCGAGCACGGCCGCGAGCGCCTCGATCGCGGTGCGCACGATGTTCAGCTCGGGCTGCTGGGCCGTCAGCGAGACTCCCGCCGTCTGCGTGTGGAAGCGCAGCAGCAGGCTGCGGGGATCGCGTGCGCCGTAGCGGTCGCGTAGCTCGCGGGCCCAGATCCGTCGCGCAGCCCGGTACTTGGCGATCTCCTCGAAGAAGTCGATGTGGGCGTTGAAGAAGAACGACAGGCGCGGCGCGAACTCGTCGATCTGAAGACCGCGCGCGAGGCCCCATTCGACGTAGGCGAACCCGTCGGCAAGCGTGAAGGCGAGCTCCTGCGCCGCGGTCGAGCCCGCCTCCCGGATGTGGTAGCCCGAGATGGAGACCGGATGGAAGAGCGGCAACTCTCGCGCGCAGAACTCGACCATGTCGGTGACGAGCCGCATCGACGGCTCGGGCGGGAAGATCCACTCCTTCTGCGCGATGTACTCCTTGAGGATGTCGGTCTGCGCCGTGCCCCGTAGCGCCGCCCGCGGCACGCCCTGCTCCTCTGCGACGCAGACGTAGAACGCGAGCAGCATCGCCGCCGGCGAGTTGATCGTCATCGACGTCGAGACGCGATCGAGCGGGATGCCGGCGAACAGGGCACGCATGTCCTCGACGGAGTCGACCGCGACACCCTCGCGACCGACCTCGCCCAGCGACCGAGCGTGGTCCGAGTCGTAGCCCATCAGCGTCGGCATGTCGAAGGCCACCGAAAGCCCGGTCTGCCCGTGCTCGAGGAGGTAGTGGAAGCGCTCGTTCGTCTCCTCGGCCATGCCGAACCCCGCGAATTGCCGCATCGTCCAGAGGCGCCCCCGGTACATGGACGGGTAGACGCCGCGCGTGTACGGGAACTCGCCCGGGTTCCCGAGGTCGCGCTCGTAGTCGACCTGCACGTTCGCAGGCGAGTAGAGAGGCTCGACCGGCACGCCCGAGATCGTCGAGAAGAGCGCATCGCGCTCCGGCGACTCGCAGTAGCGCGAGCGCCAGGGATCTCCGGTGCCCTTCGGACGATCGTCGGTCGTCGCCATTCGCTCTTCAAGGGTAACGCGCGGTGGCGGCTGAGCGGGCGGCTCGGCCGCCCGCGACCCGCGATCGCCGAGCCCACAAGGGCTCGGCACGGTCTTCGACAGCCCCGGCCCGGGAACGTGCGTTTCGCCGGTCTCCCTCGCGGGTATCCCGGCTTATCGCTTCTTCGCACGAAAGGAGGGGTCAATGAGCGTTGTGTTGCTGGTTCTGCTTGCGTTGCTCGTCGCGGCGTTCGTCGGGCTCGGGTTCGTCGTCAAGTGGCTGTTCATCGTCGCCATCGTGGCGGCACTCGTCTGGCTGATCGTGTACTTCACGAACGGCGCCCGCTCACGCGGCGTCTGATCGCCCGCAGCTCATCTCTCTTAGCGGCAGCGTTTTCACGGCCGGCGTGGGGCTCGGTCCAGGCTGACCCCACGCCGGCAGACGGCTTCGCGAAGATCGTGCGCGGTCGCGCCGCTAGGCTGCCGGGCGCGAGCGATGACGACGTCCGGCTCCACTCCGCGCGACGACGCGGCCGGCGACAGGCGCGCTGCTCCGCCGCCCTTCGCTGATCTCGACTGGAGCCCGGAGCGCGGCCGCGAGCTCGCCGACGCGATCATCGGGCTCTGGACGGAGCTCCTCGCCGAGCTTCCCGAATCTGCCGGTCAGCCGCGGTGAGAGCCAGGAGGCGGTCAGGGAGGCCGTCGCGCTCGCGGTGCCCGACGAGCCGCTCTCCCTCGAGGAGCTCGTCGCGCACCTCCGCGAAGTGGTCGCCCACGGCACGCATGTCGGCCACCCGCGCTTCCTCGCGTACATCTGCGGATCCGGCACCGTGCCCGGCGCCGCCGGCAGAGCTGCTCGCTGCGGGTGCCGTGCAGAACGCCGGCGGTTGGATGATCGCTCCAGCTGCGCACGAGGTCGAGCGCGTGGTCGTCCAATGGCTCGCGAGCGAGCTCGGCCTTCCCCCCTCCGCCGGCGGCGTCTTCGTCACGGGCGGCGCGATCGGTAACCTCGTCGGGCTGAAGCTGGCGCGCGACCAGAAGGCCGGCTGGAACGTGCGGGAAGATGGGCTCGCGGGCGCGCGCCTCACGGTCTACAGCTCCGAAGAGGCGCACGACACGATCGGTCGGGCCGCGGACATCCTCGGTCTCGGCACCGCCGCCGTGCGGCGGATCGCGGTCGACGGCGCCCTCCGGATGCGTCCGGACGCGCTCGAGGCACGAATCACGGATGATCTCGGCGCGGGCGCACGGCCGATCGCGGTGGTCGGCACGGCGGGCACGACGGGAACCGGCTCGATCGATCCTCTGCCGGAGCTCGCCGCGCGTCTGCGACCGCTTCGGGCTCTGGTTCCACGTCGATGCCGCGTACGGCGGCCCCGCCGTCCTCGCGGACGACCTCCGTCCCCTGCTCGCCGGAATCGAGCGCGCCGACTCGGTGACCCTGGATGCCCACAAGTGGCTCTACGCCGCCGCGCCCGCCGGCTGCATCCTCGCCCGCGAAGAGCGCCACCTGGCCGAGAGCTTCGCCGTCGACGCGAGCTATCTCTACGAGGACAAGGAGAGGACGAGCCGAGGGGCCCACGCGGCGGGCATCTCCCCCACCTTCAGCCGTGGCTTCGACGTGCTCAAGGTGTGGGTCGCCCTGCTCGCCCACGGACGCAGCGCCTTCGCCCGCCGCATCGCCCACGACGCCGCGCTCGCCCGCTATCTCGGCAACCAGGTCGATGCGCGGCCCGACTTCGAGCTCGTCACGGCGGTCTCGCTCTCGATCTGCTGCTTCCGCTACCGCCCGCCCGACCTTCCAGCAGAGCGAGGCCGCCGCGACCTACGTCGACGACCTGAACAAGCGCCTGCTGACGGAGCTGCAGCTGGACGGCCGCGTCTTGCCCTCGAACGCCGTCGTCCACGGCCGGTTCGCACTGCGGGCCTGCATCACGAACATCCGCACCGAAGCGGAGGACCTCGACGCTCTCCTCGACGTCGCCGCCGAGCTGGGTCAGCGCCTCGACGACGAGCTGCGCCCCGAGTCGCTCCGATCGCAGGCGTCGTGATCCACGATCCGACCTTCGAGACGATGCCGCGGGAGCAGCTTCGGGCCCTGCAGTCCGACCGGCTGCGAATGCTCGCCGCCTACGTCTACGAGCGCGTGCCGTTCTTCCGGCAGCGCTTCGACGAGGCCGGGATCGGTCCCTCGGACGTTCGCTCGCTCGAGGACCTCCCGAAGCTTCCGTTCACGGTCAAGAGCGACCTGCGCGACCACTACCCGTTCGGGCTCTTCGCCGTGCCGCAGAACGAGCTCGCCCGGGTGCACGCGTCCTCGGGAACGACGGGACGGCCGACCGTCGTCGGCTACACGCGCGCCGACATCGAGGTCTTCGCCGAGGTCAACGCCCGCTCGCTCGCGATGGCCGGCGCCGAGCCGGGGCTGATGCTGCACAACGCCTACGGCTACGGGCTCTTCACCGGCGGCCTCGGGCTGCATTACGGGGCGGAGCGCCTCGGGATGACCGTCGTGCCGATCTCCGGTGGGATGACCGAGCGGCAGCTCCTCGTGATCGGCGACTTCCGGCCGGACGTGATCGCGTGCACCCCGAGCTACGCGCTGACGCTCGCCCAGGAGTTCGAGAAGCGCGGCGTGAGCCCCGAAGAGCTCAGCCTCCGCTTCGCCGTCGTCGGCGCGGAGCCGTGGACGGAGCCCATGCGCACGGCCATCGACGCCGGCCTCGGCGTGCGCGCCGCGAACATCTACGGGCTCTCCGAGATCATCGGCCCGGGCGTCTCCTGCGAATGCCAGGAGGAGCGGGCGGGATCACACATCAACGAGGATCACTTCCTCCCCGAGGTCGTGGACCCGGAAACGCGGGAGCCGCTCCCTGAGGGAGCCGTCGGCGTGCTCGTGCTCACGACGCTCACGAAGCAGGCGATGCCGCTCGTGCGCTACTGGACGGGCGATCTGACGAGCCTCCGCTCGGAGCCGTGCAGCTGCGGCCGCACGCTCGTCCGCATGGCCTCCATCACGGGCCGAACCGACGACATGCTGATCATCCGCGGCGTCAACGTCTTCCCGACGCAGGTCGAGGAGGTGCTCGGCCGCGTCGAGGAGCTGTCGCCGCACTACCAGCTCGTCGTCAGTAGGGACGGAACGCTGGACGAGCTCGAGGTGCGCGCCGAGGTCACCGAGGAGTTCTTCCGAAGCGTCGGGATCGAGCTCCTCTCGGACGAGGCGATGGAAGCCGACCACACGCTTCGGGGAGTGCGGGAGCGGGTCGCCTACCTGATCAAGGACACGATCGGCTGCACGATGCAGGTCACGCTGACGGCCCCCGGGGAGCTGCCCCGCTCGGAAGGCGGCAAGCTGGCGCGCGTCGACGACCGACGCCCTCGCGTCTGAGCCGCCGGCTCAGAGGCGCCGGCGCTTCGCGTCCCAGTTGCGCTCGAGGTTGTCGATCAGCGCCGGGCTGTAGAGGCAGTACGCCTGGTCGCGGGCGTAGTTCGCCATGTAGCGCCGGAAGCGGCCGAGCGGCTCCTGCCCCACCCGGATCGCCTTGCGATTGGCGAGCAGGCTCGTCATGCCCGCGCTCGTCAGCTCGGCCGCCGATCGCTCGACGGCCGCCTCGACCTCCTCGCCCGGGACGACCTCGTCGGCGATCAGCAGGCCCTCCGGGCTGTCGGCGGCGAACTCGCGGTTGAAGAAGACGGCCTGACGCGTCAGGCGCTCGCCGACGAAGCGGGGCAGCCGCAGGTCGGCGCAGCCCGGGAATGATCCCCTCCTTGCGCGCCGGCAGGTTGAAGTAGGAGCCCGTCTCGGCGATCACCCGATCCATGACGAGCAGCCACTGGCAGGCGCCGCCGATTGCGAACGTCTCGACGGCCGCGATCCACGGCTTCTCCTGTCGCCGCTCGAGCTCCACGTCCTCGGGCTCGCCGGCGCTATGGCCGCGGTAGAGCTTGCTCACCGCTCCCAGCTCCCGCTCGAGCATGAACTCGACGAGCGAGATCTTCCCGTAGTACAGGTGCGTGAGGTTGATGCCGGAGCCGAAGATGCGCCGGCCGGCGTACTTCGCGTGAGTCGCAGGGGCGCCGCGGAGCACGCCGATCTGGATCGCGTCGTCGAGGAGGACGAGGTCGATCGCCGTCTCCATCGCGCGCGGTCGAGACGTCGTCTTCCGAGTTGAGGAAGGCGTGATTCTGGATGGTCACCTGCCCGACGTTCCCATGACGGTCGACCCGCATCGGGCCGAGATCGGCGCTGCCGAGGCGCTGGAAGTCGGGGAGCAGCGCGACGGCCTCGGCTTTCGGCTGCGACATCGAGTGCATGAGGTGGAAGCCCGAGCGCTCGTCCGCGAGCACGTGCGAGACGAAGATGCCCTGGGCGATCTCGAGCCCGCGCTTGTCCTTCTGCGGCAGCTCGCGCTCGGCGTCGATCTCCGCGCGGGTCGGGAGCAGGCCCGGATAGCGCTCGGCGGCCGCGTAGACGAGCTCCGACACCCGCAGCTGCCGCGTCAGCCCTTCGGTCAGCTCGTCGTAAAGGGACGCGACGTTCCGGCGCAGATGCTCGTCCAGCTCGGTGTGTGTCTCGGCTGTCAGCTCTGCCATTGCTCGCTGGCGTAGTCTAGGGACGCCGATGATCCCCGAAGCCCCGCCGGAGCAGACCGAAGCCGGGCTCGTGCCCGCCGGGAAGGGGTGGTTCGTCCTCAACGCGCGGGAGGCCCGCTGGCGCCGGCGCGAGGGCCGGGGAAACAGCCTCGCGTTCACCGGCTCGACGGATGCCGACCTCGAGCGGAACTTCCAGCAGCTCGGGGTCAACCTGTTCGTGCTCGGGCCGGGCGAGCCGATCGGGATGTACCACTGGGAAGCCGACGCCGAGGACTTCCTCGTGCTCTCCGGCGACGGCGCTCCTCATCGTCGAGGGGCAGGAACGGCCGCTGCGGCAATGGGACTTCGTCCACTGTCCCGCCGGGACGAACCACATGATCCTCGGGGCCGGAGACGGAGGCTGTGTCGTCCTCGCTGCGGGGAGTCGCGAGCACGTGGGAGGCCCGGACTGGGGCGGGTACACCGTCGACGAGGTCGCGCTGCGTCACGGCGCGGGTGTCGAGGAGGAGACAAGCGTCGCGGACGAGGCCTACGCCCGGTTCCCCGACCCCGAGCCGACGCCGTACCGCGACGGCTGGCTCCCCTAGCGACACTTCAAGGAGCAGCCTGCCGAAGCTGTTCGAGTGCGCGCAAGCGACCTATGCTCGCACGGATGGTCGGAGAGCCTCTCGCCGGCGGCATGGGAAACCGGGGTGAGGTGGTCCGTGTCGGTGACACGGTGAGCAGGCCGACCGGCGACCATTCGGCTGCCGTCTCGGTCCTGCTCTCTCACCTCGCCGCCGTCGGATTCCGCGCGCCGGTCCCGGCAGGCCGTGCCGAAGACGGCCGGGAGACCTTTCGGTGGATCGAGGGAGACGTCCCGGTCCCGCCGTATCCGGAGTGGTCGCTGACGGATGGGGCTCTTGCAAGCGTCGGAAGGCTTCTCCGGCGTTACCACGAGGCAGCTCGGTCGTTCTCGCCGCCCGCCCACGCCAAGTGGTCGGATGAGGTCGCGGATCCGGCCGGCGGACCGATCGTCTGCCACAACGATGTCTGTCCGGAGAACGTCGTCTTTCGCGACGGTGAAGCGGTCGCCCTACTCGACTTCGACCTCGCTGCACCCGGCCGACCCCTCTGGGATGTCGCCCAGGCCGCGCGAATGTGGATACCGCTAATTCCCGCTGAAGTCTCCGCGGACCGCGCTGATCTCTATCGGTTCCGACGGCTTGCGGTCCTCGCCCACGCCTACGGCCTCGCCGGCGAGGAGCACCGGCCGCTTGTCGATGCCATCATCACCAGCAAGCGCGTGGGCACGCGCTTCGTTCGGCGCCGCGTGAGTGCGGGTGAGTCCGCGTTTGTCGAGGCGTGGGAACAACGAGGCGGGCAGGCGGGAGATGAGCGCCTGATCGCGTGGCTCGAGCGCAACAGAGCGGCGTTCCTTCAGGCGCTTCGAACAGATAGTTCCGGTGGTGAGTGAGCGGATGGTGGGGCAGGCACTACCCCGCCCGACCGGCTAGCGCGATTCCGCCGCCCGCGCGCCGCCGCCATCGTGTGGGTACGAACAGAGCAAACCGCCGCGCCCGCCCGCCGCTTCGTCTCACTGCGGGCGAAGGGCGCACCGAAAGCGAACGGAGATCATCATGGCCCTGGCCACAGCCCGCGCCGAGCAGGCGCAACGAGCCGCACCGAGCATCCACAAGGTCGTGACCCCCGAGGACATCTCGGTGGCCGGCAGGACGCTGGCGAACGGGTTCTTCGACGATCCGGTCTTCGTCTGGACGTTCCCGGACGAAGAGCGCCGACGGCGCAACCTGACAGGCCTCCTCGAGGCCTTCGCGCGCCCGTACGTCCGGCACGGCGAGAGCTACCTGACCGACGACGCGACCGGTGCGGCGCTCTGGCTTCCGCCCGGAAAAGAGCTTGGTCACCACCGAGGAGGAACCCGAGTTCGTGCAGCAGCTCGAGGCCACGGCCGCGGAGGACGCCGGACGCCTCTTCGAGCTCATGGAGATCTTCGACCAGCATCACCCCGAAGGGACCTACCGCGTGCTGCAGCTGCTGGCCGTCGAGCCGCGAGAGCCAGAGCCGGGGAATCGGCTCGGCGCTGATCGCCCCCGGCCTCGCGCGAAGCGATCAGGAGCAGGTACCGACCTATCTGGAGGCGACGTCTGAGCGGAGCATTCCTTTCTACGAGCGCCACGGCTTCGACGTCATCGGAGAGATCGAGGTGCCGGACGGCCCCACGCTGTTCGCGATGTGGCGCGTCCCTTCGTCTGCCTGAACGTGCCCGCAGGCAACGGCCCCGCCGCGCTCCTCGGGTAGGTGTTCGCGGCGGGGCCCGAGGACTTGACTTCTCGAGGCCTCGCACGTAGCGTCCGCGCCCCTTCCAACCCGAGCGAGGAGGCGAGGATGGCAGCTCCTTTCGATGGTGGCGAGCTCGACCGGCGCGAGCTCCTGAGGCGGGGATCGGGGGTGCTGCTCGCGGCCGGGGTGGCCGGCGCGCTCGCGGGCAAGGCAGCGGGAGCGACCCGGCTTCGAGGCCGGCGCCCGGCCCGGGCAGCGGGCAGGCCGCCCGTCAACAACGTGACCTTGCAGACCGTGCGGGGGCCCGTGTCGGGCTCGACCATTCAGTTCGCCATGGCCCACGAGCACCTGTTCGTCGACTTCCTCGGCCCGACGGATCCCGCCTACATGGACGTGGATTGGACGGACGTGACCGAGGCCTGTCGTCGGCGAGCCTGAACGTGCTGCGGGGCCAGGGCGTCAACCTGTTCGTCGACTGGACGAACATCGGGGTCGGGCGCGCGCCGCTGCTCCTGCGCGACCTGTCCAAGCAGACGGGCATGCACATCCTGTGCCCGACCGGGATCTACAAGAGCCTCGTTCCCGCCGAGTTCGCCCGCATGACGGTCGACGAGATCGCCGACCACTTCTACCGGGAGCTGGCGTTCGGCATCGACGGGACGCCGATCCGTGCCGCGCTGGATCAAGATCGCGACGACCGAGAGCGGCCCGACGAAGACCGATACCCGGATTCACCGGGCCGCTGCGCGCGCCGCCAAGCGAGCCGGGCGACCATCTCGCTCCATACCCCGTTCACCGACGCGACGCTGGCGGTCGTGAAGACGCTGACCGAGCGAACGGTTCGACCTCCGGCGGTTCGTCTGGGGGCACGCGCAGCCCTCACCGGTCGAGGATCACATCGCGATGGCCAACGCGGCGCGACGATCCAGTACGACGCGATCAGCGCCGATCGACGACCCGTTCTTCCACGGCCCCACCGACGACGAGTCGATGCTCGACCGGATCGAGGCGATGGTCGAGGCGGGCTTCGGCGAGCAGGTCATGGTCACGACCGACGCGTCGGTGTTCGTGAACCCCGGCATCTTCCAGTACGACCGCCACAACGAGTACCTCTACGGGACGTTCGCCGCCAAGCTGCGCGCGCGGATCGGCGACGACGGCCGCGAACACGATCCTCCGCGACAACGTCATCTACGCGTTCCGCAAGGGCGGCCGGCTCCCCTAGGCACCGAAGGTCCCGCCGCGGCCCCGAGGTGGGGCTGCGGCGGGACCTGCTTGTTTTCGGGCGACTCAGCGAGGAGCGCTTGCGCGGCAGCTGTCGATGAGCTGTTGCGGCTGCCCCGCGGCCGCGAGCGCGTACGTCTGGCGAATCCAGGCGAGCCCTCCGTCGTGGGCGAGCACGACGTACGGAACGTCCGGTGGGTTGGGCGGTGTGTAGTTCTCCGAGGCACCGGCGGGAGCCTCGATGACGTTGTTGGCGAGCAGTGTCTCGAGCTGGCGGTGCGCACGCTCCTGGGCGGCCGTGTCGCCGTCGCGGATGGCCTCGACCCAGTAGCACTGCCAGGCGCTCTGGGCGACGAGGACGGCATGGCCGCCGCCGGCTCCCACTCCCGTGACCGAGTTCGACTCGATGTACAGCTTCGGCCAGCTGTACCCCGGCGGCAGGGTCAGCTGCTTCTGGGCCTGCACGTACTCGGCCCGCGTCACGGGCGGCTCGACAACGTTGCCCATGAGCCAGTTGGAGATGGCGAACGCGGTCGATGCCAGCACGGCCACCGCGAAGGCGGCGAGCACGAGGACGAGCCCTCGGCGGCGGCGGTGCCGGGTCGTGCGGGTCTCGGGCCGCTCGAGCCGGGAATCGGGCTCGAGCGCCGTGATGCGGTCGAACAGATCGGCTTCGTCCACCGACGCCGGCTGAGGCACCGGGTTCGCCTTGCGCAGTCGGAGAATGGTGGAGTCGGTAGTCATGTTCCCTCCACGTCGAGTTGAGCCAGCTGGGCCGAACGGCCCTCGGCTGCGGACTCGTCCAGGCTTGCGCTGAGGCGTTTCCGCGCACGGTGGAGCCGTACGCGGAACGCCACCGGCTTGATGCCGAGCGCCTTGGCAGCCTGGTTGGGCGTCAGGTCTTCCCAGGCGATCAGGAGCAGGGCCTCCTGGTCGACCGGTGAGAGCGAGTGCAGGGCCTGGGCCAGAGCGGGATCGAGCTCGTCCAGCTCGGGGCCTGCGACCGCCGCGTCGGATTCACGCAGCAGCGCCTGGGAGGCCCGGGCCGAGCGGCGTGCCTCCTCGAGGACGAGGTTCCGTGCGGTTGCGTAGAGCCACGGGCGAGGGTCGTCGCGCGGCACGTCCGCAAGTCGCCGCCAGGCGATCGTCATCACCTCGGCCGCGATTGCATCCGCGTCCCTGCTCCCTCGCCGGCGGGCGTACGCCGTCACCGCGGCGAGATGGTCGAACACCGTACGGAACCGCGCCTCGGCGGACTGACTGTCGAGTTCGCGTGTCATGTCCCTTACTGTCCGGACGGGCCCATTTCGTTACACGCGAGTGCGGGGAGCTTCTGTTGACCGCCCGCAGGTCGCGTGCTACTTGATGGTGCCAGCTATCTCCGCCGGGGGATGGTGGGCTGCCGGCGAGGCAATACGGTCGGCGCGGCCGAGCCGCCTCCTCGTGCCGCACGCGGGGTGGCGGCTCGAGCCGGCGCCGACGCGTGACAGATAGTTTGCACAGAGGGGCGGCGGTCTCTAGCCCGCGGCACCCCAACCTGGCGTTTTTCTCGCTGCCGCCCTTCCGGAACATCGCGGCCGCGGCGCCCGAGACGTCCCGGGCCGTAGAGTCTCGGCGCCGTGGATCCACCTCGTTCGCGACTGAGCACCTGGGTTCCAGGCCTCCAGCTGACTGCACTCGTACCGGCGCGAGTGGCTCCGCGGCGACCTCGTGGCCGGGATCGTGCTCACGGCGATGCTCGTGCCCGCGGGGATGGCGTACGCGGAGCTCGCCGGGCTGCCCGCGGTCACCGGCCTCTACGCGACGATCGTGCCGCTCGTCGTCTACGCGATCTTCGGCCCTTCCCGGATCCTCGTGCTGGGGCCGGACAGTGCGGTGTCGCCCCTCGTCGCGGCGACGATCATCCCGCTCGCCGCGAGCCCCGGACGAGCGGATCGCGCTGGCCGGGATGCTCGCGGTGCTGGTCGGCGGCGTCTTCATCGCCGGCGGGATCGCCAAGCTCGGCTTCGTCACCGACCTCCTGTCGAAGCCCATCCGGCTCGGCTACCTGGCCGGGATCGCGCTCACGGTAATCATGACCCAGCTGCCGAAGCTGTTCGGCTTCTCCGGCGGCGGCGACACGTTCCGGGAGGGGGTTCGTGCCTTCTTCGGGCACCTCGACGAGACGAGCGGCATCACCCTGGCGCTCGGTATCGCGTGTCTCGCCGTGATCTTCCTCCTGAAGCGGTTCGCCCCGGTCGTCCCCGGCGTCTTCGTCGCGATGGCCGGGGCGATGCTGGTCACGTCGCTCGCCGACCTCGACGAGCACGGCGTCGCGGTGGTGGGGAGCCTGCCCGAGGGGCTGCCGTCGCTGGACATCCCCTCCGTCTCGGCCGGCGATCTGCCGAAGCTGCTTCTCGGAGCGATCGGCATCGCCTTCGTCGCCTTCGCCGACACGAGCGTCCTCTCGCGCAGCTATGCGAGCCGCCTCGGCCAGAACGTCGATCAGAGCCAGGAGCTGATCGCGCTCGGCGCCGCCAACGCGGCGACCGGTCTGTTCCAGGGCTTCCCGCTCTCGAGCAGCTCGTCTCGTACGCCGGTGGCCGAGGCCGCCGGTGCGAAATCGCAGCTGACAGGCCTCGTCGGAGCGGGCTGCCTCGCGCTCGTCCTGCTGTTCGCCACCGGGTTGTTCGCGAGCCTGCCGGACGCGGCGCTCGCGGCGGTCGTCATCTCGGCCGTGATCGGCCTCATCGACATCGCCGGCGTGAGACGCCTGTACGAGATGAGGCCGGCGGAGCTGATCGTCTTCACGGCGAGCTTCGCGGGCGTCCTGCTCGCGGGCGTCCTGTGGGGCATCGGCATCGCCGTCGTCCTTGCCATCCTCGAGTTCCTGAGACGCGCCTGGTGGCCTCACGAGGCCGTGCTCGGGCGTGTTGGCGGCCTCAAGGGCTACCACGACCGCGCGCGCTACCCGGAGGCGCGGCTGGTTCCCGGGCTGCTCCTGTACCGCTTCGACGCGCCGCTCTTCTTCGCCAATGCGAACGTCTTCCGCATGCGCCTCCTGCAGCAGATCGCGGCGGCCGACCCGCCCGTGCGTTGGGTCGTGATCGCCGCGGAACCGATGACCGACGTCGACCCGACTGCGGCCGAGGTGCTCGAGGACGTCGCGGACGACCTCCGGGAGGCGGACATCGAGCTCGCCTTCGCGGAGATGAAGGACCCCGTCCGCGACCGCCTGGAGCGATACGGCCTCGTCGAGCGGTTCGGCCGCGACCGGTTCTTCCCGACCATCGGCTCTGCCGTCCACGCCTACGTCGACCAGACCGGCGTGGATTGGGTCGACTGGGAGGAGGCAGGCGTGGAGCCAAGGGAGGCGACGTGAGCGGTTCGGCTCGCCCGACGGCGGCGCTCGCCGCTCAGGCCTCCTCGATGCGGTCGAACCTCAGCCCGCTCGATCCCTCGCCCGCGCCCGCTCCCTTGCGGCGGGCGAGCCAGAGGAACGTCGAGCCGTCGACCCAGCGCGTGTACTCGAACTGCCGGACCAGCCTCAGTCCGCTGCGCGGCACCTCCTCCTCGAAGAGGCTCAGGTCGCGGCGCTCCGGCTCGAGGATGCGGCCGAGCGGCCGCGAGAAGCCGGGCTCGTCGCCCTCGTCGAGCAGCGCGGCGGCGCGCTGCAGGCGGACGTCGGGCTTCTGCCGGGTCGATGCGCCGCGGCTGGAACGGGATCCAGTAGTCGGGCACGGTCGTCGCGAGCACGTAGCGCGCGTCTCCGGTCGGCTCCTCCGGCGGCAGCGGAACCGGATCGGGTCGCGCGTTCTCGTACAGCTCGGCGCGGTTGAGCGACCCGCCGGCGATGCTCGGCGCAAGTCGCTCGACCGCCCAGACGAGGTTCGTGAGCTCGTCGCGCAGGAAGACCACCTCCTCGATCGGGTCGCCGTGGAGGCTCGGCCGCGAGCACCGGCGGCAGGAACAGCACGTCCTCCGCCGGCGGCCGCCCGGTGAGCGGCGATCCCGGCGCGGTGAGCGCGAAGAGCCGCCACGCAGGGTGGGCGCCGGGCGACGACGCGTAGTGGCGGCACGAGCGTGCGCTCGCCGAAGGCGTCGGTGACGACGAGCGACTGCGCGCGGAACAGCGCACCCGGCGTCGGCCTCGACCGGGATCACGAACCAGTCGTTGCCGTACGTCAGCGCGAACTCGACGAGCAGCAGGCGCAGGAGCTCGTCCGGATCGCCCTCGACCCGGCTCAGGTTGACCCGGCCGTCCTCGAACTCCCACCAGCGGTCGGCGGCCATGCCCGGATAGCGCACCGGCGAGGGGATGATCGTTCGCACGACGGGCTCCGGCTTCGGATCGTCTCGCCGAACGCCGAGCTTCAAGGCAGGGTCGACGTCGAACGAGTACCACTCGAGCGCGCCGCCCGGATACTCGGGCGCCGCAAGCGCGACTTCGTCGCCACCGAATTCGCGCCGAGACGGCGAAGGAGTACTCCATCCGCTCCGAGATCCAGGCGGCCGGCGCCGACGGAGCGCTTGTCGCCCGCCGGCGCGACGCTGTAGCGCGCGTCGAACCAGTCCAGGTACGCGATCGCGGCCTTGAGCGCCTTCGCCCGGTCGGCGGCGGAAAGCTTCGGGCGCGGGGGCAGCTTCGGAGCCTTGCCGGCCTTCGGTCGTACCGTGGGCCGCAGCGCTTCGTAGACACGAAGCCCGTCGGGGACGCGGCCCGCCATGAGGCCGAGGTAGCGCGCCCCGGCCCGGTCGCGATCGTCCGGAGGCGCGGTGAGCGCGAGCGTGGGCGCGGCGACGTACGCCTGCCGTCCGGCCGCCGTGACCTTGAAGTGCTCGAGCAACTCGAGGAAGTAGAGGCCGGCCTCGGCGGCGAGGCGGAGGTCGCGGCGCGGGTCGCCGGTGCGCTGGACGGGCTCGCGCTCGACGAGCGCCTCGAGCGGGATGTCGGTCCGGTACGGCTGCCGCTCTGCTCCCGTTCGCGCCGGCACGGAAGCGCGCGAGCGGCGAGCGCTCGAGGCGCAGCCGCGCCTGCACCGGCGTGCCCGGCGTCCTCGGCCTGGAACTCGCCGGTCTGCCACTGCCGCGCGAGCAGCCACAGCGGATCGTGCGTCGCGCGCCTGCAGGCCCGTCGTCGATGTCCTCCAGGCGCGAGAACGGCTCGATCCGCGTCCAGAAGGTGATCGAGGGCACGTCAGCTCACCGCTCTCGAGAAGTCGGTCGAGAGCTCTTCGCCCGCGAGGTTGGCGCTGACGTAGAGCGCCGGCAGCGCGCGCTGGAGCACCGCGTCGCCGCCGAGCGCCTGCGGGTCGAGCGCGCGCAGCTGCGCGAGCTCGAGCGTCTCGAGCAGGGTCTTCTCGAGCGTCTCGAGCTCCCACCGCGGCGGGCCGGGCGGAGCGACGGCGAGCAGGACGGCCTGCGGCGGACGCGCGCCCGGGCGCATCGAAGTTGAACGCGACTCCGGTCGTGACCTCGGCGGCGGGCACCGTCTCGACCCACTCGTCGATCACGAGGCCGGCGAGCGGCTCGCGCCGGCGTGAAACGGCCGCGGCAGGTGCAGCGACGAGCGAGACCTTGCCGGGCGGGAGCTCCGCTCCCGCGGCGGGCGCAGCCCGACCCAGCGCTCGCCCGGCGACGAACGGCAGCTGCGCGACCTTCAGCTCGAGCGCGGCCTTGCGCGCGAGCGCGCCGGCGTAGCCGAGCGCGGCCGCGAGGCGCGACGCGCCCGGCCGGACGCGGCTGACGCCCTGCAGCCACGAGAGCGCCCGCAGCGGCTCGCCGCCGAGCAGCGCGTTCGACGCGCCGAGCGCCTTCCCGATCTCCGCCGCGTTGGCGGGCGGACGAGCGGCAGCACGCGGAAGCCTCGGCCGAACACGGCCTCGAGCGCTCGCCGCGGATCGCTCGCGCGGCCTGGCCTGCTCGAGCGCGGCGCGACGGCTTCCGGCTCGATCGCCGCGGCCTGGGCGAGCAGGCGGTCTCGATCCGCGGGCTCGTCGCCGCGGGCGCGAGAGGGGCACGGCTTCGGGGATGCCCGAGGAAGACGAGGTCGACGAGGCGCTCGCGCAGCTCGTCGAGCGCCTCCTCCGACGGCTCGGCTCCTGCCGCAGCCAGCTGCGCGGCGAGGGCGTCGCGCGCCTGCGCAGCGACGCCACCGCGCGCGTCGGCGCGGGCCCGCAGCTCGGCCGCGTCCACGCCGGTCGGCGTCTCGCTCGCTCGCGTGGACGAAGTCGCGCGCGTCGAGCGGGCGCGCGCCGAGGATCGCCGACGCGGAAGGCGCGCGTTCAGCTCGAGGAACTCGCCCAGGCTCAGCTCGGCCGGCAGCGTCCCCGGCGACGCGGCCGTAGTCGAGCCGGAGGCGCGCGTCCGGCCGGGATCTCCGGCGGCGCCGCGCGCCGCAGGTGGTGCTCGAGCAGCCGCTCGAGGTCGGAGGGCAGCCCCGGCTCGCTCGACGCGCTCAGGTACAGCGCGTCCGTGTTCGAGAGACCGAGCGGCGTGAGCCGGACGTCCGTCCACGGCGGCCAGCACCTCGCCGTTCTGCGTCGAGGAACTCGGCCCGGCAGGCGGACGTCCTTCGAGGTCGCCGACCATCTGCTTGAGCCACGCGTCGAGGTTCGGCTCGGCGGCCCGGCGCGCCGCGCGCAGGTCGGTCGGAGCCGCGGCGGCGCCGGCCCGCTGAAGACGACCAGCGAGCCGGTGCGTCAGCGCGATGCCCGGACGCGGCGTCTCCGGGAACTGGAGCTCCGGCGGCTGGATCTCGCCGTGCGCGACGGCGTCCACGGTCGCCGCGGCGCGGGCCGGGTTGCCGCGAACGAGCTGGTAGACGCTCTCGGCGGTCAGCGCGTCGCTCAGCGCGTCGAGCGCCTGGTCGAGCGCGGCCAGCTCCGCGTCGACGCGCCGGCTGGTCGTTGCCGGGCGAGACGTTCACGCCGAGCCGGTCGAACGAGATGCCCGCGCCGTGGAGCAGCCGCACGAGCGCCATCCCGTCGACGACCTTCGCGGCGGCCAGGGCCTCCAGCTCCGTCAGCCCGGCGGTCGGCGCGAGCTGCCAGCGCTCGCGGGCTCTGCGCGAGCTGGAAGTCCATGCGCGATCTCCGCTTCCTTGATGCGCTGGAGTCGGCCCGGGCCCGGCGGCAGGGCCAGCGCCTCGTTGAAGAGCTGCATGGCGAAGTAGAGGTACGCCGAGCCACGAGACGCGGCGGAAGCCGGCGATGAAGCGATCGAGCTTCCGGTCGTGGAGCCCGCGCTCGAAGCGGTAGCCGAGCAGCGCGCCGAGCTGTTGCCCCTGGCGGATCCCGTCGAGCAGCGACTCGGCCAGGCGCACGCGGCTCGACGAGAGGTCGACGGCGAGCGGCCCGGCGTCGTCGCCGTCCGCGTGCGCGAGGTAGCCGCTCCGCAGCACGGCCGCCGCCGATGCCTGCGCCATCGACGGCGCGTGGATGAACCCGCCGGGCTCGCGGGCGGTGAAGAGCGGCGTCCCCGTCCTCGCCGGGCGGAGCGGCGGGCACGGGCGTGCGCGGGGACGGCTGAAGATCGTGCACCCAGCCGAAGCCGCCGAGCGCGAGCCCGCGCGGAGTCGTCTTCCGGAGCTCGGCGAGCCGCCGCGTCGCGAGCGACGTGATCCAGGCGTCGAGGCGGTAGGACCAGAGGTCGAGACAGCCGCTCAGCTGCCGACTCGAGCGCGTCCACGGGGAGCTTCTCGAGGTGGCCGAGGCTCGCGCGGAGCTCCTCGAGCACGGCCGCCTCCGGCTCCTCCGCGGCGGTCAGCGTATGCAGCTTCGAGCCGCAGCGTCGCGTCCGCCGTCGCGGCGCGCAGCAGCGTCGGCGTCGGGTCCGGCGCGGCGCCGCCGACGATGTCGACGAGCACCGGCTCGCGGTAGGGCTGGTTCGGCAGGCGGCCCTTGCGGACGAGGATCCGCCGCGCCGTCGTCGCGTAGGCGAGCAGCACCGAGTGCCGCAGGAGCAGGTAGAGCAGCGCGTCGAGCCCCTCCGCCGGGAAGCCCGTGGGCAGGCGCTCGTTCAGGATGTCGTCGAAGCTCGCGGTGCGGAGGAAGGTGATGTAGTTCTGGCTCAGCGGGGCGCCGGGCGGCTCGGCTCCACGCGAGACGAGCGGGCCGCGGAGGTCGACGGCGCTGTCGGCCGGGAGGATCTCGAAGAAGCGCTCCTGCGCGAGGAGCCCGGACCGGAGCGCCGGGTCCACGCGACCGCGAAGGAGCTGGCGCGTGGCTCTGCAGGTGCGAGCTCAGGGCGCTCGAGAAGACGGGCTGTCGGCGCGAAGAACTGGCCGTCCATGGCCAGGCGCGCGCGGTAGCCCGACCGACGAGGGCTGGATCCGGAGGATCTCGACGAGCGCGTTGGCTCGTCGTCCCCCGACGAGCCGCGGAACGCCCGTCAGCACGCCCTTCCACACCCCGCGCAGGAAGCGCAGGCTCTGGACGAAGCGGCCCCGTGCCGGCGGGCGACGCGGCGAGGAGCGTCGAGCGAGATCGCGGGCAGCAGGCCGTACGGCTGGCGGCCCGCGCGGAGCGGTCGGCAGCGGGCCGAGCTCGCGAACGAAGTCGAGGTAGTGGCGGCGCGCCTGCTCGAGCTGCTCCGGGGAGAACGTCGCGGCTGCCCCTCCGGCGAGCCCATGATCTGGTCGAGGTAGTAGCCGCCGGTGACCGGCCAGAGCGCGGTCTGGAGCTGCCGCGCGTCGAGGTCGTCCGTCCGCGCGGCGCCCTCGACGCCCGAGAGCAGCGGCGGCCGTTGATGCCGAGCAGCCGGGCGGCGATCGCGCCGTCGGAGCCCCTCTTCGGCCGCGCCGGCACGCTCTCGAAGCGCGCCGCCCGCGTCGCGGTCGACGCTCGAGAAGCCCGTGCTCGCCTCCGGTCGTGTTGTTCGTCGGCGTCCCGGGGGCGACGAAGCCGAGGCCGCGCGTGTACCGCTGGGCGTCGAGCAGCGCCTCGAGCTCCGTCGCGGCCGCCGCCGGGCCGAGCGACGAGCGGATCCCGAAGCACGAGCAGCGTGTCGAGCTTCGTGTCCACGAGCTCCGGAGGCAGCTCGATCCGGATGCCCATCCCGACCTTCTCGGCCGCGGCGAAGTCGACGAGCCAGCGCATTCCCGGGTCGAGCGGCAGCTCGTCGGGGCCCGTCGTCCGGGAGCGGCGCGTCGTCGAAGGTCGGCCCGACCACGAGCTGCTTGGCGATCGGCGCGCCGGCCTCGAGCAGGACGCGCTGCCCGCCCCGGTAGCCCATGACGACCCAGCGGTCCGGCAGCCGCTTCGCCAGCACGGGCACGGGGACGTCCGGGTCCCGCCTGGGGCCCGGAGCCGGGAAGACCGGCGGCTTCTGCGGACGCTCCTTCAGGTTCGTCGGCCGGAGCTTGCGCGCGATCCACTCGGCGCGCCGCCGGCCGAAGCGCTCCGACAGCTGGGTCCAGGCGAGGCGCTCGGCCTCCGGGTCCTCGCTTCTTCGGCCATGCCAGCCTCCAGGCCCTCCTCCCCCACTCGACCTCGGCCGCCGTCAGCGTCGGCTCGTGGCCGTCGAGGTGAAGCTCGTCGGGATAGACGCGGACGAGCAGCTGCGGGCTGCCGTCGCGCGTGACGAAGCGCGTCTGGACCTGCACCGGGAGGAGCGCGACGGGCAGCGACGTCGCGGGAGCGCGCCGACGAGAGCCTGGACCTCTTCGAGCGTCTTCATTTCGGTACAGCAGCTGTCGCGCGTGGATGGCGATGCGCACCGGCCGCTGGCGGAGGACGCCGGCCATGTGCGCGCCGTTGAACCCCCAGCTGAGGCCGCCCGGATTCGGGATCGGCGGCGGCGTCGCGGAGAGCAGCGACGTGCGAGCCCGGCGGCGTGCGCGAGGTCGCTCCACGCGAGGTCGTTCCACGTGTCGAGCGGGTTGCTGCGGTCCTCGTCGAAGCCCGAAACGCGGCGCGGTCGGCTGCTCCTGGATCACGAAGAACCAGCCGGGGTCGTTGGCCTCGCCGCGCGCGGCCGCCTCGGTCAGGTCGAAGCCGAGGAACGTGATGTCGGGGTCGATCCGCCCGCGGAAGAGCGGCAGCTTCTCTTCGGTTCCGACCGCCTTGAGCGTCTTCGCCTTGAGCGGCGTAGATCAGCGCGTCCGGATAGCGGTGCAGGAGCTCGCCGCGCACGAGCAGCACGACGTGCGTCGCCCCCACGCCGAAGCTCTTGCCGAGGCCGGCCGCCGGATCCCAGGCGTGGATCGCCGGCAGCTGGCCCATCGGGCTCGGCGTCCCGCGCGTGTCCCAGAAGCTCCGGAAGTACGTGCCGCGCATGTCGCTCGGAAACTCGCGCCACAGCAGCTCGCCGCGCGAGCTCGTGGTTCAGCCCGACCATGTACGCCTCGATGAAGCGGGGGTTGTCGTTCAGGAGCGTGACGGTGTCGGCCTCGATCGTCCCGACGCCGGGAAGCAGGAGCTCGGGCGAGAGGTCGCGCAGCGGCTCGTACATCGGCTGCGGGAACGAGGGCGTGAAGAGCACGCTGTCGCCGGGCAGCGGCGGGGGCTGTGTCGACCCCTCCGCTCCGGAGAGACGCGCGTAGAAGCGCGCCGGCGCCGTCTGCTGCGGGTCGAGCTTCTCGACCAGCGTCGTCTTGAAGCTCGTCTCGAAGCTGAACGTCCGCCGCAGCGCGAGTCGAGCGAACGCCGAAGAAGTCGTTCACGTAGTCCCGGACCGCCGAGGCCGCGCGCAGGTAGCGCAGATGCCGTGGGATCGCCGTCCGCGGCGTCTTGTTCACCTGCTGCACGAGCTCGGTCTGGGTCACGAGGCCGGGCGCCGTCGGAGAGGCGCCGACGACGGGCACGAGGCTCCCGAGGCGGGTGGCGAGAAGCTGCATCTGCAGGTGCCGCCGTTGGAGCCGCGCCGGGTCGGGGTTCCGCCCGGAGTCACGAGCCGGCGGAACGACGGCGAGCTGAACGACGACGGCAGGTTCTGATTCGAGAGCGACGCGTGCAGGGTCTCCGGCGACATGCGCAGCCGGGCGTGTGCGGGCCCGAGGAACTGGACGAGCCGGCCGGTGTCCATCGGCTCGACGCGGCGACGCACGACCGAGCCGAGGACGGCGACCGCGACCTCGAGGCGCCGCTCGAGCGTCGCGACCGCGTCCGGGTCGCCGAGCTGCTCCCAGGCCGCCGGCGACGAGCTGCTCCTGCGACTCCTGGACGACGACGACGCCGAGCCCGGCGACCGCGCGCGCGGAGGGGTCGAGGTTCAGCTCGCGCAGCCAGGCCGGCGGCTCCGAGTCGGCCGGGTACCGCCGGGCGTCGCCGCCTGCCAGCTGCCGTAGACGGGCGGGGCCACGACGGGGTCGCCGACGGCGGGGTTCAGGAGGTCGCGCAGCGCCTTCCTGAACGAGGCACTCGGCGCAGGCCGCGTGAAGCTCGCCGGGGGCGACGAGCGCGCCCTCGAGCTGCAGCACGCCGGCGTCGGGAAGCCCGAACGGCTGGCGGCCGACGCGGAGCCTGCGCCGGCCGACGTCGGCCGGCGGCGCGCGGCTTCAGCCGGCGCGCGAGCGTCTCGAAGTCGCCGCCGGTGCCGGTGGCGAACTCCCAGTGGTAGTAGACGGGCAGCCGCGCCGTGGGTCGAGCCGTGGTCCACGCGGGGCTGAGGCGGTCCTCGTCGGCCGCCTTCACCTCCTCGCCGAGACCGGCCTTCCGCCCGGCCTCGAACGCCGGCACGACGCACGCCAGGTAGTGGGTCTCCGGCTCCAGGCGCCTCGGGCAGACGAGCCGTGAGAGGTTCCGATCGGGCTCCGCGCCGAGGATCTGCTCGACCGACTGCGACGCGTCGAGCTCGACGACCTGCGCGTGCGCCCAGCGCCCATGACTCGGCGAGGTCGGGAAGCTCGCCCACGGGCACCTCGATCCTCGGCAGCGGTGCAGCTGCCCGTCGGACGCAGCCGGCATGTCCTCGCTCCGGCGCACGACGACGAGCACGAGCCACGGCCGCAGCCTTCCGTTCGTTCCGGCAGCGGCGGGCGTGAAGAGCCACGGGAAGTCCGGGATGTCGAACTCGATGCACGCGAGGTAGTTCGGCTCGAAGTCGGCCGTGTGCCGGAGCGGGTCGGTGCGCAGGACGGCGCGCGGGTCGATGCCGATCACGTCACCCGGGCCGTAGAGCCGCAGCGGCACGTCGACGCGCGTCGCGTCGTTGACGAGCAGCGCGACGGGCAGAACGGACAGCGGCTTGTTGCCGGGCCGTGCGAGCACGGGCGCGAGCGTGTCGGGGTTGTCGTACGCGTGCGCGGCGCCTTCGCGGACCCACGGCAGGTAGCGGTAGCGGCTCACGCACGTGACCTCGGCCTGGAACGCGGGAACGACCTGCAGCGTGCCGCGGTCTTGCGGGTTCTCCCGCAGGTGGCGCTCGAGCGCCTGCTGCACGGCGGCGTGGGACGACGGCTCGAGCCCGTCCATCCGCACCGGGTCGAGATCGGCCACGCCCGCGACCGTGAAGCGCTCGGGGCTCACGCGTGAAGGCCGGTCCCGGCGCCGGAGAAGCGTCCGCTGCCGCCGGCGCGCAGCTGCGAGAGCGCCGCCGGCCCGAAGGTCGACCGCGAACGTCAGGACGAGCGGGCCGAGCGGCTTCGGCGCCGTCATTCCGGACGACGTTCCCGTCGGCGTCGACGACGATCTCCTCGAAGTCGATCTCGGAGACCGCCATCTGGCCCGCCGTGCCGGGAGCCTGCCCGCCGAAGGCGAGCGCCTTCGGCTGAAGCCGGACGCCCGCCGGCATCGCCTCGAACGACGGGCGGTGCAGCTTCTCGTCGTCCGTCAGGTCGAGGAAGTCGCCCGCGGCGAACTGCTCGTTCACCGGCCGCAGCTCCGTGACCGCATCGGTCCCGACGAACGCCTTCGTGATCGCGAAGCGCCGCTGGCCGTGCGGCGACGCCGCCCGCGTAGCGGTCGAGCTCGATCCCGAGCGGGAGCAGCTGCTGCCGCACGCCGATCTCGCCGAGCGGGTGGATCGAGCACCTCGGCCGCGCCGGGCCGGTTGCGGAAGCTGACGATCATCCGGCTCTGCTGCGGCAGCGGCGCGCTCCAGTTGCTGCGCGTTCCTCAGCGCGGCGACCAGGTCGGGCAGCGGATCGACGGCCGGCAGCTCGAGCGGCGGCCGGTCGTGGCCGAACGTCTTGTCGAACTCCCGGAGATCGAGAAGAGCCAGAGGTCGATCGACCACTCGCCCTCGACGCGCTTCGGCTCGGGCCCGGTGAAGCGCCCGGACACGGAGACGCCGAAGAACGTCTTGCCCTTGTACTTGAACTTGACCTCGACGTCGAAGTCGATGAGGAAGCGCGCGTCCGCCTCGAAGAGCGCGTCGAAGCTGAGGACGGGCCTCGAAGCTGAGCGCCCCTCGTAGCCGATGAAGAGCGTCGATCGTCGGCGCCGACCTGCTTCGTGTTCGACGTGAGCGCGAGGTAGCCGGTGAGGATCAGCCGGAAGCTCTCCGAGTCCGAGAGCACGATCTTCAGCCGCTCGAGCTTCGGGAAGTTCGCGGGGGCGTTGAACTCCGGGTGGTAGCCGCCGATGGAGAAGAGGAAGAACGAGCCCTCCCCGCTCTTCATGCGCAGCGCCGCGTCGCCCGACAGCTTGGACGAACGCGATGTGCGAGTCGTAGAGCCGTCGCGTCGAGCGAGAAGTCGCCGCGGTCGCCGGTCCCAGATGCCGAGCGCGTCGATGTTGATCTCGATCAGCTTCTTCTCGAGCTTCGGCGGGAAGGCCGCGTGCAGCTGCCCGATCAGCGCCCGGCGCGAGCTCGCGCCCCACTCGAAGACGAGCGCGAGCTCGGCGGTGACGATCGTCGGCGCGCCCCAGCTGAGCTATCAGCATCGGACCGGCCACGTGCCTGTCGCGCGCCGGCGGGAAGACGGTGCGCAGGGCCGCGATGAGCCTCCCCGCGTTCGTCACCGGGTCCTTCGGGAAGAGGACCGCGTCGAGCGTCCGGTTGCGCAGCCCGGCGCGCAGCGCGTCGGTGTCGAGCGCGCGGCGGAGGCCGAAGAGGCCGCCGAGCCCGGAGATCGCCGAGCGGCCCGATCCGCCACGGCGGGTCGAGCTCGAGCGAGAGGATGATCAGGAACGAGTAGCCCTTGCGCGCCGTCCGGCAGCTTCGTCGTCAGCAGCCCGATCGCCGTGAACGTGAACCGCGGGCCGAAGTCGAGCTGCAGGACGCCCGCGTACTCCTCGTTCTCCTTGTCGTAGAAGAGGAAGCCGCCGCCGTTGACGAAGTCGCCGTCGACGCGGATGCCGAGCCCGGCGGGCGGCTTGAAGCCCAGCGTTGCGGAGGTAGAGCAGCGACGAGCCGAGCTCGACCGCGTCGGGCGGCGAGCGGGCCGCTGGTCGAGCCGACGTTGAACGTGAAGCCGATCTGCTCGACGACGACGTTCACCGGGCCGAGCTTGAGCGTGAAGCTCGCGGCGGCGGAGAGCGCCAGCTCGGAGCCGGTCGTCGTAGCCGTCCGGGACGAGCGCGAGCTGGATCGTCTTCACCGTGACCGGGCCGATCGAGCGGTTGAGCGGGATGCGTCGTCGAGAGCCTGCCGCCGCCGTCGAGCGAGACGCCGTTCTGGTCGGCGGTGACCCCGAGGTCGAACTCGATGCGCCTCTCGGTCGCGCCGAGCAGTCCTCGAGGAACGGCGTCGGCGTCGCTGGTCACGATGACGAAGCGCGCTCTTCTTCGTCGAAGCCTTGATCTTGAAGCCGTCCTTCGAGAGGTCGACGACTGAACGAGTAGTCGCCGATCTCGAGCCGCGTCCCGGTCGCGTCGGGCAGGGCGATCGCGGGCGCGACTGTCGACGGCTGCGCCGGCGAGATCGCGAGCTGCATGCCGCCGGACGGCGACCCGGAGAACGAGAACTGGTCGTCGCCCGAGAAGCGGACGAGCGCGTCGAGGCCGTCGCGCGCGTCGACCTTCACCGCGATCTTGATCGGCCGCTCCTTCGAGCCCGCCTTCTCCTCGAAGCTCACCGCGCCGCGGAGGGCGAACAGCCATCCGAGGTCGCCCTCCTCGTCGACGAAGCAGCAGCCTGCGTCAAGGTCGCCGAGCTCGTCGCGGGCGCGCCCGCCTCGGTGCTGATCCGCACCGTGTAGCGCGCGGCTCGCGATGTGGTCGGAGATCGGGATCCCCGTCTCGGTCCGGTGGCTCGATGCAGAGCGGCGGCCTGCTGGTGGTACGGGAGCTCCCAGCCGTAGAACTGCTCGAGCTTGACGTCACGGTCGCCGATCAGCCAGCGGCTGAGCGCGACGATGAGCCAGAAGCCGAAGAAGCCCGCGTCCGACCAGGCGAAGACCGGCAGCCCGAGCTGGCGCAGGCTCGTGACCTCCTCCGGGGGCAGCGGCGGGTCCGCGGTGGCCGGATCCTGGAGCACGAAGTCCGGCGCCTGGTCGAGGCGGAAGTTGTGGTAGTTCCGCTCGAAGGCCGCCGGCAGCGCCCTCCAGTAGTCGGCGCTGAAGATGTTCGCCGGCACCTCCGGCGCGAGCGCCTCCTCGAGGCTCGTTCGCACGTCGTACTGGATCACGCCCAGCAGGCGCATCCACGCGTAGCCCCTCGGATGCTCGAACTTCATCAGCTCGACGGTCGCGTACTCGAAGAGCCGGTAGACGAGCTCGTCGACGACGATCGACGGGTCCTCCGTCTTCGCCGCGTCGAAGACCGTCGTCCAGAACTTCGCGTACGCCTTGATCGAGTCGAAGGCGACCTTGAGCTTCTCCGCGTCCGGGTCGACCGCGCTGATGTACTCGTCGATCCCGCTCATGTCCGGGCGCTTTGCCTTCGCCGCTTGTCGAGCGATCCCGGCGGGAGCCCGAGGTCCGCCTCGAGCCCGCGCTGCACGAGCGTGTCGTCGGAGATCGCGTCGATCAGCCCTTCGATCGCGTCGATCAGCTTCCGGCGCGAGAAAGGCGAAGAGTCAGGTAGATGGCCACCCGTCAGTCTCCGGTGGGCAGGTCGAACAGGCAGCTTCGGGCGCTCCAGGCCGAAGACCTGGAGCGGGATCCGGTACGTGTTGACGGCCACCCCCTCGTGCTTGCCGGGCGGATGCGTGTAGAGGTCCTGGCACGCGATCAGGCGCTCGTCGTCGTCGAGCTCGAAGCGAATGAGCCCGATGTTCGACTGGAACATCACGCCGCGGGCGAAGCGGAACTTGTCTGGCGAGCCCGGCGTGGCTCGCGGCGATCTTCGCGTACGAGTCGCCGACCTTCGTGGGATCGAACGTCGGGAGGGGCGCCGGCCGCGTGAAGTCGGGTCGCTCGCTGTCGGGCCGGTCATCCCGGACGGCGTCGGCCCGCCAGCTGAAGTCGGGACGCGAGACGAGCGTCGTCCCGGGCGGCCAGTTGCCGCTCGGCGAGCAGGACGGGCTCGCTGCCGAGCCTGTCGCGCACCGCCGGAGGAAAGCGGCCACCCTCCGGCGGCTTCACCGGCGCCGGCGTGTTGTCGTTCCAGATGAGCCGCTCGGCGGGCGTCAGGTCCGATAGCGGGAAGGCGAAGCCGAGGAGGCGGCCGAGCAGGAAGATCTGCTGCCTTGACGTTCTTCAGCCCGCTCGAGACGAACTGCGCCATGCGGGCGGGCTCCTCCTCCTCGTAGACGTTGAGGCCGTCGTTCTCCTTGCGCACGAGGAACATCTGCTCCGTGCGCACGTCCGCGACGATCCACTCGTCGTTGCCCTTCCGCACCTGCACGCATGTGATGTCCGAGAGGTTGAAGCCGGCCTGCTGAAAGGCGGTACGCAGACGTTGCGAGGCGATCGGGGGCTTCCGATCAGTGTTCAGATCCGCCTCGAGCGGCGGCGGCGAGCGTCAGGCGCTTGAGGCCCCTCCTCCAGTAGCTCAGCTCACCGGCCGTGCCGTGGTGCACCTCTCCCGAGAGCAGGACGACCTTCTTGTACTCGGCGAGCCGGTTGAGGAGCGCCTCGTAGGCGACGTCGTCCCCCGGCCAGATCTCGTTGTCCGGTTCGAGCCCCGTCAGCCGGCGCCACTCTTCGTGGTGGCCGAACTCCGTGACCCGTGTCATCAACGGGATGAGCACTCGCGTCGCGATCGAAGGCAGCACCGGGCGGCGTCTGCGAGATCGACGATCAGGATGTCGACCCCGGCGGGCAAGGGCTTCTCGCTCGGGTCGGCAGCTGCTCCTCGAGGGCCTTCGCCGAGAGGAGCGCCGGCGGGAGGTAGCGCGAGCGGAAGGAGCGGCGTGTCCGCGTGTCGAGCGCGACGACCCGGTGGCGCGGGCCGTCGATCGTGAAGTGCCACTTCACCTTCGGCGCCGGCTTCTCGGGGTCGGGCTGGTTGAACCCGAAGATGCTCCGCAGAGCTTCTGCTCGAGCGAGGAGCTCCGGGTCGGTCGCCGAGGCGAACGGGAGAACGGTGCGCGGCTGATACTCGAACGCCTGGTCGAGCAGGTCCCTGATAGGGCCCCTGGGCTCGTGGTAGCGCACGGGATCGTTGCCCCAGTCCTGGAAGACGACGTAGGCGACCAGCGCGTTCATGACGATGCGGCGGCCGAGAGGCGACGTGAAGACGCGGTCCCGCCAGGCGCGCCCGAGATTCCAGTCGTCCGTGACGTCGTGGTCGTCGAAGACCATGTACGTCGGGACGTTCGCGAGCGCCCGTCGCACTCTGGGCAGCGAGTCGTAGAAGCTCGTGAGGGTCGCGATCGACTTCTGGAACCCTTCGATCCTGCCCTTGCTCTCGCGCTTCTCCTTCATGTACGCCTCGAGCCCGGCCGGTCGCTGCGCGGGATGGGGGTGTCCCGGTCCGGGAAGGCGGCGTGCAGCTCCCAGATCTGCGGGAGCGAGACGACCGGCACCTTGAAGATGTCGTCGATCGTCGCGAGCTCGGGCTTGCCGTTCTCGTCGAGCTCCCACACGACGTTCGACCAGACGGCGAGATACATCGCGCAGAACTCGCCGAACGACATCAGGTGGCTCTCGACGTCGCTCGTCGAGAACTGCGCCTCGCACTCCATGACCGGCCGGCGCAGCTTGGCCGGGAAGTGGAGCAGGTTCGCGTCCCAGTAGCGAAGCCCCTGCTCGTCGGTGTTGAGGCTGAGGCCGGGTCGACCTTGTAGCCCGTCGGCGGGATAGGCGAGCTGGAAGCCGCGGTCGAAGCACGGGTCCTGCAGCACGCGGACGCGGCGGTCCTTCTTCAGCTCGGCGAGGGGATCCTTGCCGGCCGCCCTCAGATCGTCCACGTGCTGCTGCAGGGTCTTGTTGCCCGGCGGCTTCGGCGCGTTGACGTACGTCTCGCGGCTCTTGTCGTCGTTCTTTCGGCGGGTACCGCGTCGGCAGCAGCTCCGTGCTGACCGAGCTGATCAGGCGGTTGCCCACCTTGTTCAGCATCGGGAGAAGCGGCGCTTCGACGTCGTCCGCGTAGATCTGGTCGCCGGTGAAGAAGAGCTGGTGTGGGCGGACGTTCGGATCGAACCCGAGCTGCGTCGCGGTGCCGCGGCGCCACTCCAGGATGAGGTCGTCGACCCAGGCGAGGCCGTCGAAGCTCTTCGTTCCGTCGTCCTCGCGGTAGACGAACCCGGGCCGGCGGCAGGAGCCGTGCAGGATCCGCAGGTCGGTCAGCTCCGGCGGCGGGAGCGCGAATCCGGGCAGCTCGCCCACGTCGTAGCCGAGCGCCTTGTGCGGCTTGCCGGCGATCGGCTGGTCGCGCAGGAGCTTCTCGGACTTCAGGTCCGCGTCCGGCGTCAGCGTCGCCGGGTCGAGGATCGCCGCCTGAGCCGCTCCCTGGTCGAAGGCCGCGAAGCCGACGTTGTAGCTGTAGTTCAGACCCGGACGTGAGCGCCTGCGTCGTTCTCGGGGATCTTCGCGACGACGAGGGCGAGGTGCAGGTTGTCGCCGACGCGAAGCGAGTTCGCCGCCCCTCGCACGCGCGGGTCGCCGCCCGTGAAAACGCGCTGTGCCGCCGCCTGTCTGCTGACGCCCTTCGAACACGGTCAGCACGAGCGACCTGCGCTCGCTCAGCGCCAGCCAGACCGCGACGAGCCTGGGCTCGACCCGCCTCAGGATCGGCCCCGCGAGAATCAGCGGCAGGTCAGCCAGACCCGCCCTCCGCTTCAGCGGATCGACAGGCGGCTACCGTTGGCCCATTCGACGTGAGCCCGTCGCTGCGGCGGCGACATACGTTCACGAACGGGGCGAGCATATGCGCTCGAGACGCAAATGACCAACGAGCCGTCGGTCGGCCTGCTGGCCGAGCGAGGCTCAGCTGGATGTGATGCGGCCGTCGTGAGCCGGGCGTGAGGGCGATCCGAGCCGCCTCGGACCGCCCTCAGTCAGACGCCGCTCAGGAGAGCGTGCGGATGTCGTCAGTCGGGAGCCGGGCGGCTCAGGCGACGACGGACGCCGTCGCGCCCGCGCCCCACTTCTTGCCGCCGCCCTTGGCCCCGGCGAGCGCGCTCGAGACGAGCAGCAGAGAGGCCAGGACGAGAACGGCGATAATGACGAGCACTGCGTAGCGGGCGCGCTTCATGGATCTACCTCCTGACGGCTGTGAACAACTGCTAGAACCAACGGCGTTCGCTTCCCCTGCAGACCATCCTCGCCCCGGATGCGCGGTCATCCCCGGAACCGAGACACGGCCATACCGCAGACCGGGGATCACCTCGGCATCGGCCATCACGCCGGCCCGCCGGGCGAGGTGGGATCTGGGGCTCACCAGCAGGCATGGAGGAGGTAGCCGAAGTGCTTTCCGGCCGCAGGGTGAAGGGGATCGCCCGCGAAGCCGTAGGCGGGATCGTTCTGGTTGTACGTCGTCACGGTCCCGACGAGATCCGCAGTAACGGCGGCAGGTGACAGACCGTCACACGCTCCCCCGGCGAAGCAACGGGCGATGACACCCGTGGCATGTGCCGCAGCGAAGCTCGTGCCCGATCCGACGCTGTACCCTCCGCCCGGCCTTGTCGACGTGATGCAGGTCCCAGGCGCCGCGATCGTGTGGGCCTCGTCGAGCGCGAGCGTGGCGAAGTTGCTGAAGTAGAGGGCCGAGTCATCGGCGACACGGTCGCTGTCTTTCGATGGAACGCAAGTACCCGTCGTGCTCGCTAGTCCTCCTTCCAGGCCGTCGAGATCGGTCATCGCCGTCACGGCCACGACCTCGTCGTACGCTGCGGGCAGATACCTGGCGAGGTCGGTCGAGGCATTGCCGGCGGCGGCTACGAGGGCGACGCCCGCAGCTGTCGCGCGGCACACTGCGGCGTGAAGGGCGTCCTTGTTGACGACGCCACAGGCGCCGTCGTCGGTGCCCTTGGCGGTGAGGCTCAGATTGGCGACGGCGATGTCGTTGGTGGGATCGGCATCCGTCCGCGTCGCCGTCACCCAATCGAGACCGCAGATGATCCCCGAGATGCTGCCGGTGCCGTTCTTCTTCAGCACTCGTACCGACCAGAGCCGGGCATCGGGCGCGACGCCGACGATGCCCACGCCGTTCTGAAGGGCGCCGATGATGCCCGCCACGCTCGTTCCGTGGCCTGCCGGGTCGCTCGTGGCATCGAGCTTGTCGCCGGTGCAATTGACCCCACCGGCGACCTCGAGGTCGGGATGCGAGCTGTCGATGCCGGTGTCCAGCACGGCCACGTTGACCCCTGACGTGGTGGTCTGGGCGAGCAGATCGGAAGCGAGATCGGCGTTGTTCTGAATCCGAGCCACGCCTGTCGGCACGGTGTCCGCGGCAGCCTCGACGTCGACGTCGGGCGACAGGAACAGGACGCGCGAATCGGCCGCTGAGCGCGTTGATAGCCGCCGGCGTGAGCTGGGCTGCGTACCCCTTCAGCGCAGCTCGATACTCCGCCGTAATCACAGCTCCGAGGGATCGCTGGTGGTCAGCCGCGACCGCGGCGACGTCCACATCGCTTCTGAGGACGACGACGTAGCGGCCCGGCGGCGCCGACGGCGGGACGGCGAGCGAAGGGCTCACGCCGAGCACGCCGGCGAGAGCGAGACCGAGAAGCCCGCAGCTCGCTGCGCGGGAGAGGCTCCGCCGCCCCCGCGTCACGCCCATGCGAGCCGTTCCTTCTTGTCGAGCGCCTCGCGGATCGTCGCCAGCAGCGCCTCGCTCGTGAACGGCTTGGCGAGAAAGCTCGTCCCGGGCTCGAACGGGCCTCGAGCGCTTATGACATCGTCGCTGTACCCCGAGGTGTAGACGACTTCGAGCTCTGGGCGCATCGCCCGCGCCCGCTCCGCCAGGACGCGACCGGACATGCCCGGCATGACGATGTCCGTGAACAGAACGTCGATCGGCCCACGGTGCTCGCTGCACACGACGAGGGCGTCGTAGGGGTCGCCGGCGATGAGAACGGACATGCCGGCGCGCTCGAGCATCGCGCGTGTCAGCTCGCGAACCATCTCCTCGTCCTCGACAAGCAGGACGGTGCCGCTCGGGTTCGGGCCGGCGACGGCAGGGCGGAAGAGCGGCGCCACCGTCGGGCCCGCCGACTCGAACTCGCCGACCGTGGCCGGCAAGTACACGGTGAACACCGCCCCGACGCCCGGAGACGACGAGACGGAGATCGAGCCCCCGGACTGGGCCACGATCCCGTGGGCGGTGGACAGACCGAGGCCGGTGCCCTTCCCTTGCTCCTTGGTCGTGAAGAACGGCTCGAAGACGCGGGCGCAGGTCGCGGCATCCATCCCCTGACCCGTATCGCGGACGGCCAGCTCGACGTAGGCGCCCGGCGGCAGACCGAGCGAGCGGGCGCCCTCGGCAGCGAGCGTGACATTGGCCGTCTGAATCGTGAGCCGGCCGCCCGTCGGCATCGCGTCGCGCGCGTTGACGGCGAGGTTCACGAGTACCTGCTCGAGCTGCCCGGGGTCGGCCCGGACGGGCGCGATGCCCGACTCGAGCAGGCGGTCGAGCGCGATGTCCTCGCCGATCAGCCGCTGGAGAAGCGATTCGACGTCGGTGACGACGGCGTTGAGGTTGAGCACGCGGGGCCGAAGGACCTGCTTGCCGGAGAACGCGAGCAGCTGCTGCGTCAGCGCGCCGGCCCGATCGGCGGCACGCTTGATCTCGCCGAGATGCTCGGCGACAGGGCCACCCTCGAGGCGTGCGAGCGCGAGCTCCGAGTGGCCGGATATCGCAGTCAGGAGATTGTTGAAGTCGTGAGCGACGCCGCCGGCGAGCTTGCCGACAGCTTCGAGCTTCTGCGCCTGGCGAAGCTGTTGCTCGAGCTCGCGCTGCTCGGAGATGTCGCGCAGCACGATTGCTGCCCCGACGAGCTCGCCTTCGACAACCAGCGGTGTCGTCGTGCAGTCGGCGACGTACGTCACGCCGTTGCGAAGCCTCGTGACCTCCGCCTCGAAGTGATGCTCCTCGCCGTCCTCGAGCGTGGCCGTGAACGGACAGCCCACTCCCGAGCAGGGGTGGCCGCCGGGATCGCGGTGTCCGATCGTACGGTGGACGTCCAGCCCGATGAGCCGATCTGGTGCACAGCCTGCGAGATCGCCCGCAGCGGGGTTGGCGAAGGTGACGCGGCCTTGCAGATCGAGACCGAAGATTCCTTCGCCGACGGATCGGAGGAGGAGCTCGTTCTGGCGCAGGAGGCCGGCCAGCCGTTCCTCGGTCTCTTTCCGCTTCGTGACATCCAGGAGATAGCCCTGGAAGTAGATCGTGGTATCGCCTTCCGTCGCGGCGACGGCCTCGTCCTGGATCCACACCGTCCGTCCGTCGGCGGCGAGCATCCGGTACTCGGCTCGGAACGGGCGTCCCTCGGCCATGCAGGCCCGCCATTCGGCTGGAATTCGGTCGCGGTCGGCGGGATGCAGTCGCGCGGTCCAGAACTCATCCTCGTCGATCGCCTCGTTCACCGTGCAGCCGAGGATGGACTCGATCTGGGGGCTGATGAAGCGGACGTTGTGGTCGGCAGCGAGGATGTACGTCGCGAGCGGAAGCTGCTCGACGAGGAGGCGGTACCGCATCTCCGCGAGACGCAGCTGCTGCTCGCGCTCCCGGTCCTCGACCAGGACAGGAACGCTGAAGGCTCTCTGGACGAGGAGCAGCGTTGCGGCACCGGCGATTGCGAGGAATGGATCGACGTACCAGAGCGCAACGAGGACCGGCCCTTGCGCTGCGAGCACGACGTCGATCGCCAGCGCCTCGCGACCGAACAGCCCGCTTTCCCGCAGACTCCGCCCCCTGGCGAGCTTCAGCATGGCCGCGAGCAAGGCGTGGTTTACGAAGACGAACGCAGCGACTGCGGCAGCGAGAGCGCCCACCGGTGCCGGCTCGCCACCCTCGACGTCCCAGGCGGCGTTCGTGATCGTCCAGACGGCGAGGGCGCTGACGATGTAGTTGGCGATGTTGAAGCTCTGGATGTACCAGGGGTACCGCGCTTTCACCCAGTCCGGGATGTGCTGGATGACGACGACGAGGACCACGAGACCCGGGGGGAGCGTCAACGCAGCCGCGATGAGGAACGGAACGGCGGTGTGGTAGGACTGGTTCCGGCCCGTGCGAACGACGAAGAGCTGCGCAATCGCGCCGACGGCAGCCAGGGCGGCGAACGCAGCCCACGGTGCCGAGCCGGGATCGAGCACGATGAGCGATCCGATGCTGAGCAGCCCGGCCAGACCGATGACTCCGAGAAGGAAGGGCTTCGCGCGCTGCGGTAGATCGGTAGTCGGTTCCGGCTCGGAACCGGAGGCCACGCCGCCGCCGGGACGCCACCGCGGCGAGACTGTCCGTCGTCCGGACGACCGTCATGGTCTCGGCCTGCCGAGGAGGGGCTGTGGCTCACTGGACGCTTCCTCGTCGTCGACGCCTCCTCGTCGTCGAGGAAATAGCCGCCGTCATCGAGACTGTCATCAGAGGCACCGTCGGCCCAGCTCGCGTTCGACCAGCTCGCGTCAGGCGTCGCACCGTCGGCCCAGCTCGCGTTCGACCAGCTCGCGGTTGCCCAGGATGCTGCGTCCCAGGCGGTGTTCGACCAGCTCGCGTTCGACCAGCTCGCGTTCGACCAGCTCGCGTTCGACCAGCTGGCGTTCGACCAGCTCGCATCGTTCTGCGCCACCAGCTGCCAGGCTGCGGCGTCGAAGACAGGCAGCGAGCCGCCGTCGGGATCCGCAACGACGAAGGGGGCAAGAGCCGCATTCGGATTCGGGGGCGCCGATACATCAGCGGCCGCCTTCGCGTCCAGTTCGCCGACACCGAGCGACCACGGCGCCGCCGCGGGAGTCTCCTGCGCGGACACCATGAGGGCGCCCTTGACGTCGTCGGGCGTCCAGCTCGGGTGCAGCGCGAGCAGATACGCGGCGGCACCTGCCACCACCGGCGCCGCGAACGACGTGCCCGAAAGCTGGAAGTGCCCCGGTTCCACCATCCTGTCCGGCCGCTCCGCCGCGAGCGTGGAGAACATCGGCAACGGTGCAACCATGTACCGCCCCGGAGCGGCAGAGCTCGGGCTTGGCGAAGCCGTCGAGCGTATGACCGTAGACCGACCAGGGGGCCGCGACATCGTTCCGTGTCGAGACCGTCCCGTTGATATCGGCCGCTCCGACCGTGATCACGAACGGGTCGTTGCCCGGCGCTGTGGCCACCTGCTGCGGCGAGCCCGCAACTCCGTAGTTGCCGGCGGAGGTGACCACGACGACGCCGGCGAACCAGAGGCGCTCGACCGCGCGATCGAGAGGGCTCGCGAACACCGAGGACATTGCCGCCGAGTGCAGAGAGAAGTTCGCAACGCGGATGTCGAGCCGGTCTCGATTGGCCAGAATCCAGTCGCACGCTGCAATCACGTCGCTCGTCAGGGCCATGCCGTGGTCGTCGATGACGTCGACTGACACGAGGTCGGCGCCGGGCGCCGCGCCGGCATAGCCGTCGCCCGCACCGGCGGCGATCGCAGCCACGAAGGTGCCGTGCCCGCGCCCGTCGCCCACCGAGTTGTCGGGCAAGGAGCTGAGATCGACCGATTCGAGCACCCGGCCCTCGAAATCAGGCAAGGACGTGTCGATGCCCGAGTCCACGATCGCGATCGTGGGCATGGTCGACGTGTCCTCTCCTACCAAACCCCATGAAGCAGTGACGCGGCTGACGCGGGGCCATTTCTGGTGCGACGAGACCGCCGAGGTGAGCATCACCGGCGAGTCGAGGACGAGCATGATGCCGTCCTTCTTGTCGCGGGCCAGACGAACGATTTGCTTGCCGCTCAACGTCGCGGCGACGCCGTCGATCGACGCGAACTTTCTCGTGATGCCCTTCTGGTCGCCCGGCTCGGCCTCGATCGCATGCTTGACGTAGCCCGCGACCTTGTCAGTCGACCCCGTGCGAGTTTGGATGATGACGCGGAAGGTTCCGTCAGGATGCTCCGCTGCGGCCGCGAGAATAGGAGCCGGCACGATCGCCGCCGCGCCGGTGCCGGCGCTCATCACCAGCGCTGCGACTGCCAGCAAGCCGACTCGGACGAGTAGCGAGTGCCACGGCCGCGGGCAGAGCCGATCGTGCATGTCGAACCTCCACTCCGTGAGGGGTACGGGCCACTGTCATCAGGACGCCATGTGGTCGCTATCCCTCGTCCGGGGTGTCTGCCCTCCCCTTTTTGGGCGATCCTCGTCGTCGTTCTCGGGCGCGTGTCGCCCGGCGCAGCCGAACACTCGAACGGTGCGGATCTGGCTCTGGTAGGGACTTTGCGGGCCGCGCGGGACCGCTCAGCCGCCCAACGAAAGAGGCCGGGCATCGCCCGGCCTGTTCATCACTGCGGTGGCTTGATCAGCGGCCCGTAAAGACCGGTGCGCGTTTTGCGAGGAAGGCCGCCACACCCTCACGGCCGTCCGGAGCGGCCGCGAGCTCCGCGATCGTGGCTGACTCCTCGGCGAGCTGGGCCCCGAGAGTCGAGGTCGCCGATGTCCTGAGCAGACGCTTCACGGCGCCGTAGGCCCGGGTTGGCCCGGTTGCGAGCGCCCGGGCAACGACGTCCACCTCGCGCTCGAGGTCCTCGTCGGGAACGACCCGCGTCACGATTCCGAGCGCTGCCGCTGCCTGGGCGTCGAGCCGGTCGTTCAGAAGCATGCAGCTCCGCCGCGCGCCGAACGCCGACGATGCGCGGCAGGTACCAGGTGGAGCCGCCGTCGGGCGAGAGCCCCGCTGCGGTGTAGGCCATCGTGAAGCGCGCCGACTCGCCCGCGATGGCCAGGTCGGCCGCGCAGACGAGGCTCATGCCGGCGCCGGCAGCGACGCCGTTCACGGCTGCGACGACGGGCGCGTCGAGGCTCGAGAGCAGCTCGAGCGCCTCGTGCAGCGGATCGGCAACCGCCCGCACTCCGCGCGCGACGTCGTCGCCCTGTGACGCAAAGTGCTTGAGATCGCCGCCCACGCAGAAGGCACGGCCGGCGGCGGCAAGCACGACGACGCGAACGTCGTCGCGCTCGCCGAGCGCTCTCGCGTGGCCGAGCAAGGCCGACACGAGGGCCGTGTCCATCGCGTTCCCGGCGTCGGGCCGGTTGAGCACCAGACGGGCGAAGCCCGTCCTCGATTGTCAGAGGGACAGCAGGGTCAGACATGCTTTGACGAAGTCGTCGCGGCCGGCGGCGGAGTCTTGCACACGAGCGCGCGGTGGAGTCGGGATGAGCGCCTCGTGACGCACGGGTCCCTCGAGGCGCTGGTCTACGCGGCGGAGCACCGCTCGAGGCGAGCGGCGCTCGCCCCGGAAAACGTCAAGCCGCGCAGGCGCGGACTGGGCCTTTCGAAGTTAGCGGCTCACCGGTGCGGGCCGGCCGGGATCCGCGGCGAGCGACAGGACGTCGCTGACGGCCACCCGGCCGGAAAGGCGATGGAAGCACCGTCGTTCGCTGCCTGGTGTTTCGTCGCGGCTGCCTTCGCCGAATCCAGGCCGCGTCGGACGGTGCGACGGCGACGTCGATCGCCCGATCAGCCGTCGCCCGCACCTGATCGCGGAGCCCTTCCACGCTGATTGCCGGGTGGCGTCTCGCTGCCTTTTCGAGCGTTTCAGCCACGGGGAGTTTTTCCCCGCGGACGCCCACGGCTAACGCACCGGCGCCGACCGGGTCGGTTCTCGCCGGTTCCCCCGCTGACGGCGGTCGTAAGCGGCTTGAAAGTCCCCTGAAAGCCGGCGCCGTTGACTTCCCGCCATCAGCCCCGAGATGCGTTCGGGAATGGAGGCGAAACATGGCGCGCAACAGCGACTACAAGGCACTGATCCTCACCTCGGATCCCGGGAACGATCGCCGAAGTAACCGAGATCGCAGAACGGAACTTCGAGAACGTCCTCCGTTCTGTTCTGGGAGATGGGCAACATGTCCACCAAGCCCGACGGTGATCCGACGAATCGAGGCAGACCGACTACAACCTGATCATCTCCTACATCAACGGCATCATTCTCAAGCGCCGTCACCTAGAAAAGGCTCGGTTCGGGGCCGTCAACATCCACCCGGCTCCGCCGGAGCACGGCGGCGCCTGGGGCATCTGGTGCCAGCCCGTCATCCGCCGCGACTTCCGGACACATCACGGAGTCACGCTGCACGAGATGGACGAGGACATCGACAACGGGCCCGATCTATCGCGCGACGCGCTGGCAGGTCGACGAGGACGCGACCATCCTGTCGGTCGTCGAGCGCAGCTTCGCCGAATGCCTCCCGCTCTACGAGCAAGCGGCCGAGGAGCTCGGCAGGAGCCCGAACGGCAGCAAGTGTTTCGGTCGACCCGCCGAAAAGTGGCATCCGACCAACCGCAACCACACGGTCGAAGACGTCCGGCGGTGGTTCGCGGCCCTGGATCCCGCCCATCCGGCGCACCAGGAACGCGTGCCGTTCAACCACCCCCGCGGGATCCTGAGCCCTCCCTATTTCGACGACCTCCCAGCCGAGGCTCTGGTCGCCACCGATTGATCCGGCCCGGCGCAGTCGAAGGAGACGCCCGATGCGGTCGAGCCGCCAACCAGAGGAGCGTCGGGTCGTTCGTGCGGCGGGCCTAATGAAGGATTGCCATGCCGGCGGCCACGAGCGATCCTTCAGGGCCAGATGGCACGAACGCGAAGATCGTTTTGCCTGCCGATCGTGAACGACTCGGCGCCACCACTCGACGTCTTCCGGGGATGGAACGCGTGAGGCGCTTCCTGCGGAACTACACCGCCCTCGCGGTGCGGGAACACCTCCGTTCGGAGGTCGAGGCCGGGAGAGCCTCGCCGAACTTGACCGAGAACGAGCTGGAGCTCGTCCGCTTCATCGTCGACGGGTCGTTCGACTGGAGTGCGTTCCTGGCCGACCGCTCGAGTACTACGCCAACAGGTCGTTCCGCGACCGGGACGGCAGGTCGCAACGACCGCTGGCTGAGCTGGTCGCGCGAGCGCCGGTCCACGTTCGACGCGATCGCCGCGGCCGTCAGCTCGAGGCGTGGAGCTACGAAGCGCAGGGCTAGACTCGGTCGAACGAGCGACGAACACGGCTCTCGGCGTCCGCCTGCGCTGCCGTGCTCGACCCGGCGCGCTGCGTAGCGCCCCCCTGATCGAGCTCGAGTGTCCCTTTGCGAAGGCGCAGAGGGCCACGGCGCCGTAGAAACCAAGCCTGGGCTTCATCGAGCAGCAGCCGGGACACCGGCAGGCCGGCGCGGAGTTCAGCTCGTCCGCGTAGACGCGTGGAACCCAGCGCGGACCGCCCCAGCGCAGGTCGATGGGGAACGACCGCACGACGTGAGCCCAGATGAGCCACGCCGCCCACCGGCAGACGCCGTAGAAGAAGGAGGCCGCGGTAGAGGGCGACGAGCGTCGTCTCTGAGAGGTAGCGGCCCGCCCACTGCCAGAACGGGTCCGCCGCCATCACCGTGGTCCTGAAGTAGCCGCGCGTCAGCACGCGCCAGCTGAGGATCCCCCAGACGACGAACACCCCGTCCCAGACGAACCCGAGGCCGCTGTAATACGCGCCGGCATCCGTGTACCGGCCGGTCTGCCCCGCGTACGCCCAAGCCCCCACTGAGAACAGGTGGGTCGTGAAAGGGAAGAGGAGCATCGTCCCGACGGTGTCGCCGATGTCGGTAAGCGCGTGCGCCCATTGTCCGATCACGAAGCTGTACGCAACCACCTTGTTGCGCGTGACGATGTAGAGCAACAGCCCGACGAAAACGCCGAACGCGAGCGAGTGGGTGAAGCCGACCCCGGGCCAGCCGCGGTGGAATTGTGCGGGGTTGTCCGCCTTCAGCTCGAAGCCGGCCAGCGCCGACTCCGTAGACGAACCACTTCGAGAGCAGGTCCGGCGCATACGACCCGACGAGCAGAGGCACGAACGCGACGCGCTTCCCGAGGTGCTTCTGGATGACGTAGGGTTCGAGATCGTGTGCGGCCCAACTCACCGGCGCAGGCGGCGGACGAGGAAGGGCAGCGCAACGACCACGACGAGCAGGTATCCGGCGGCCACGACCCAGCTGAACATGAACTCCGGCACGGCGACGCCGATCGCCACGTAGAGGGCTCCGGCACCCAGATAGAGCGCCAGCTCACGCCGGCCGCGGGCGAGCGCCTCGCGAAGACTCGAGGGTGCACCGTCCGCCCGCACGAGCGCGAAGTATGCCGATCCCGCCTGCGAGGCCGCCCTTGTTCGTCTTCAGCCCGGCAGTCGCACGCCAGGTCAGCTTGATTGAAGCATCGTTTGTGGCGCCGCTGGGCGACCCGCTCCCCGCTGCTTGACCCACCGGCCGCAAACGGCCGCTAGGATCGTCGCGAACTAGCCATGATCGCGAGACAGCCGTTCGGTGCCACAGGGCATGAAAGCTCGCGCGTCATCTTTGGCGCGGCCGCGCTCGCGGACGTCGCTCAAGAGCAAGCCGACCGGGCGCTGGGGCACCTGCTCGAGCACGGCGTCAACCACCTCGACACGGCCGCGAGCTACGGCGACTCCGAGCTTCGGCTTGCACCCTGGATGCGAGAGCATCGCAGCGAGTTCTTCCTTGCCACGAAGACCGGCGAGAGGACATATGCGGGGGCACGAGAGGAGATCCGCCGCTCGCTCGAACGGCTCGGGGTGGATCATGTCGATCTGATCCAGCTTCACTGCCTTGTGCACCCGGCCGAATGGGACACAGCCCTGGGTGAGGATGGTGCGCTCCGGGCGGCTGTTGAGGCCCGGGAGGAGGGGCTGGTGCGCTTCATCGGTGTGACCGGGCACGGTTCCACCGTCGCCGAGATGCACCGCCGCAGTCTCGAGCGCTTCCCGTTCGACTCCGTCCTGCTGCCCTACTCCTATGTGCAGATGCAGGACCCTGTCTATGCCGCCGACACTGAGGCGCTGCTTCGCGAGTGCGCCGTGCGCCGCATCGGAGTCCAGACGATCAAGGGCATCTGTCGTGGCCCGTGGGGCTCCAAGCAACCGGAGGCAGCGACCTGGTATGAACCGCTCGAGCAGCAGGAGGACATCGATCTTGCCGTCCACTGGGTCTTAGGACGACAAGAGGTGTTCTTGAACAGCGCCGGTGATCTGCGCCTGTTGCCGGCTGTACTCGACGCGGCAGAGCGCTTCGCATCGCGGCCCTCCGATGACGAGCTGGCAAGCCTCGTCGCCGGTCGTCGCATGACGGCGCTGTTCGTGTAGCTCAACCCCCGAGACGGCGTAGCCGTTCCGGGCCGAGGTCGGGCTCACGGCTGGAGTACGTGTTGGCGAGGCTGTCCTCTACCTGGCGCCCTCGAGTCTCCGCCGTCTCGCTCATGACCCGCGCGAGCGCGGCGAGCAGCGGAAACTGGTGATCGGCCCGGAGCGGCCGAGCGATCGCCGGGAGCTGGTCGTGACCGTCGAGGCCGGCGAAGAGACGGCGCCGGCGCCGGCGTCCGTGTAGCGCGGTTCGCGCGGAGGCTCTTGAATCGTCTGCGCGGCTGCCCCCAACGTGTCCACTGCGCGGGCTGCCAGCGTTCCTCGGCCGCCTTGTGGGGTGGCCAGTCAGGGTCGTGGCAGGCTATTCATCCCGAGTATCGGCTTTCCCGGCACCGAACTGGACCCCGCGCGCTGCCGCGACTCGCGAGCAGCGGCACCAGCATAAAGTAACCGGCCTTTTCGGCCGTCCGGGCTTTGCGGGTTGGGATGTTGACGCGCCCGAGGCTCGTCGGGCGGTCGTTCAGGGATCCCCGCTCCGGCGGCGGGGCGGCAGGGTCGCCCCGC
>CAWACA010000017.1:0-20177 GCA_963780385.1 uncultured Thermoleophilia bacterium
GCGGCGCGCGGCCGCTGGCGAGCGTGCCACCATGGGATCATGGAGGCGACATGGAGGCGACACCTGGGCCTCGGTAGCGCGGCCGCCGCGGTCGCGACGCTGACGGGCGTCGCGCTCCTGTGCGCCGTGCTCGCGTCCGGCGCGACAGGAGCACCGGCGGGCGCCGGTCGACCGGTGGTCGTCATCGACCCCGGTCACGACGCGAGGGCGAACCTGGACGTCGAGCCGATCGGCCCGGGCTCGAGCGAGATGAAGATCAAGGACGGCGGCGGCGCGACCGGCATCGTCACAGGCCAGCGCGAGCCCGTGTTCAATCTGGCCGTCGCGCTGCGCTTGCGCACGTTGCTCGAACGGGCAGGCGTGACAGTCGTGATGACCCGGACGAAGACGGCCGGCATCTCGATGGGGAACGTCGCCCGCGCGCGGATCGCGAACCGCGCCGGCGCCGATCTGTTCCTCCGGATCCACGCCGACGGCTCGACCAACCGCTCGATCCATGGGACTCACACGCTCGTTCCGGCGCGTCGCAAGGGCTGGACGGACGACATCTACGGCGCGAGCAGGCGCGCGGGCCGGATCGTCCAGGGGGCGCTCGTCAGGCGCCTCGGCTCGGTCGACCGCGGCCTCGACGAGCGCTCCGACATCACGGGGTTCAACTGGGCGAATGTGCCGGCGATCCTCGTCGAGTCCGGCTTTCTGTCGAATCCGGCCGAGGATCGGCTGCTCGCATCGCCTTCGTACCGGCGCAAGGTTGCGCGGGGGCTCTGCGAGGGAACGCTGCGGTTCCTCGGACTTCCTGTCCGCTGCGCGTGAGGTTTGCCGTCCCCGCCCCGATATGGGAGCGTAGGTGACGAAGGAGGACGGCATGAAGCGGCTCCTGATGCTCGGGCTCGCGCTGGCGCTGGTGGTGCCGGCGACGGCCGCCGCGAAGGGAGAGATCGACATGGGGTCGGTCGCGATCTGCGGACCGAGCGACTGCGGCCCCTTCGACGACGAAGCATCGCTGCGATGGCTGAGCGGCCTCATGTACGCGGAGAGCCCCTCCGCCGCCCAGCCGCCTCCCGTGTCCGCGTACTACGAGCTTCGCTGGACCGACGAGGGCCTCGGGGGCGGCGCGCTCTCGCTCGGCTGGGTGGTTCCCGAGCACGACATGATCGCGACGGAGCGACTGGTCGGGAGTGGAGGCGTCAGGTGGTTCCGGCTGGCGGGCGGCATCGCCGGGGCGCTGACCTCGGCAACGGCGGGGATCGAGCCGTATCCGGCCCCGGAGCTTACGCGTGTATATGTAGGCGACCGCGAGGCGGCGGATGCTGCTCCGTACCTCGTGCTGCTCGGTCCCCTCGAGCCGAAGCGCGAGGCCGCCGAGCCGGAGATTCCCGCTCGGCCTCGTCACGGCGGAGCCCACCCCGTGGACGATGCCCTCGTCGTACGCCGAGCTGTGGTACTCGCCGGAGGAGGACGCGGTGCTCGTTGACGGGACGTGGTACCGGATGCCGACCGACCTCGCGGGCCGGGTCGAGACCGATGCAGGCCTGCCCGGCGCCGCGCCGTCTGTGCCGACCGGCAGCCCCGGCGCCTACTCGCTGTTGCGCCGCCGGCGGCTCCTACCGGCACCGGGTTTCCATGGGCGCTGGTGGCAGGGCTTGCCGGAGGCGCTGCGCTCCTGCTCGGCGTGCTTGCCGTCACCCGGCGGCTGCGGACGACGGGGCGGGGTGGAGGCACCCAGCCCGCCTGAGCCTTGGAGGCCGTCCGCGAGGAGCAGCGCTTTCGGCGTGAGCAAGGAGACTTCGATGCGCTCTTCCGAGCCCACTACCCGGAGATCGTGCGGTACCTCTCCGCCCGGCTCGGCTCACGTGAGGCGGCCTCCGATCTGGCGAGCGACGTCTTCGTCGAAGCGTTCCGGCGGGTTCCGCTGCTGCGCTGGCGCGGGCGGCCGGTGCTCGCCTGGCTCTACAAGGTTGCGGCGAACATGGCTGCTGACGAGCTGAGGCGGCGGGGGCGGGAGGTGCCGGTCGAGCAGCCGGAGCTCCCTGCCGAGCCTGCGGCCGACCCGACCGAGACCTTCCCGGAGCGAGAGGCGCTCGCGAAGGCTCTCGCCGGCCTGTCGGCCGATCACCAGCTCGTCGTTCACCTGCGGCTCGTCGAGGGCTACTCGTTCTCGGAGACCGCGAGGCTGATGGGACGCAGTGTCGGGGCATGCCAGATGCTCCTGCTGCGCGCGGGGAAGCTGCTGCGCGAGGAGCTCGAGAAGGAGGGGGTCCGTGCCGGCGTCTCGTGAACGCGACCTCGCGCGCGCACTGGCCGCGGTTCTCGACGGGGTAGAGCCTGCCGTCGGGGAAGCGGGTGCCCTCGCCTCGGTGCTCTCGCGCGCGGCGGCATCGGCTCGAATCGATGTGCCGGAGGCCGAGGTGGAGCGCGCGCTTGCCCGGTCGCGTCCTCGTGAGGCGACGCGCGCCCGGAAGCGCCGCGTCCGGCTCGGGCTCGTCCTCGCGGGCGCGGCCGCCGCAGCGGCCGCCGTCGTCGCGCTCGTGATCCTGTCGCCGTTCAGCCGCGCTCCCGGGCTCGACGTCACGGCCCGCGCTGCGCAGGCGCTCGGGGCCGCCGATACCGTGCTCGCGGTCACCGAGCGGGTGCGCCCGGCCGAGGAGGGCGCCTTCCAGGAGTCGGCACGGCTCGGCTGGCTCGACCTGTCCGAAGGACGAGCGCACTGGACGCTGCAGGTCGGGGGCAGGCGGGTCGCCGAGACGCTCGTCGAGCCCGGCGAAGTCCGGCACTTCCTGCCCTATCAGAACGTCGTGATCGAGGCGAGCTCGTGCGCAGCCTTCGCAACCGGTTGCAGCGAGCTCGTCGACCCGATCGCGTTCTATCGGGAAGCGCTCGCCGCCGCCGACGGCACCGACGTCACGAAGACCGTGGTCGACGGCCGGCCTGCCTACCGCCTCGTCCTGCCCGTCCAGTCCCTTCCCGATGCCGCGAGGATCGAGCAGGTCGCGTACATCGACGCCGAGACCTATCTCCCGCTCCGGTTCGTCTGGCGAGACGTGCCGGACCAGGGGCCGCCCCGTCCCTTCGCGATCATCGACGTCGTGTCCTTGAGGATCCTGCCGCGGGACGAGGCACCGGCCGGGGCGTTCACGCTCGAGGTCCCTTCGAACGTCGAGGTGGTCTCACGCGAGGAGGCAGGCGCCGTGACCGGGGCGGACGAGCTCACGCTCGACGAGGCCAGGCAGCTGGAGCCACGGCTGCTGTGGCTCGGCTCGGAGTACGAGGGCAGGCCGCTCGAGGGCATCGAGAAAGTCGAGCTGGAAGGCGGCACCGCCTATCGACTGCGCTACGGCGACGACCTCACGGTGTGGAACTACACGACTGCCGTCCCGCCCGACATCGCAGCACGCCGCAACGGCCCGACGAAGATCGTGCCTCTGGAAGGCGGGGGCGTGGCCCGCTTCTACGCGGACCCGAGCGGGAGGGCGATCGGCGAGCTGGAGGGTGCCGAGCGATCGGCGGCGATCGTGGCGCCGGACCTCGAGAAGGTCGACGTGTTCCGCGCGCTCGAGCTGCTCGCGCCGCTCGACTAGAGCGTCGCGGCCTCTCGTCGGAGCGGATCGCCTGCCGCTCCGGTCGCCGGCCGTCGGTCTCGCGCATCCACGCGTAAGCGCTCCTGCGACGTGGCGCGGAGCTCGTCGTGGCCGGGCGCAGGGACCTCCCGGTGCCGCCCGGCCGTACCACGCTCGATGGACCTCCGCCCGTCCCCAGTTCGTATAGTCCCCGCGCAATGGCGGGCCTCAGCCGCGACGAGCGGGCCTGGATACGTGCTGCCCAGGCCGGATCGGTCTCGGACCTCGAGGCCCTCTTCCGGCACCACTGGCCGCGCGCCTACCGGGCTGCCTACCTCGTCGTCCACGATCACGCGGCTGCCGAGGACATCGCCCAGGAGGCGTTCCTCGCCGCCGTGCGCTCGCTCGACAGCTTCGACCGCGACCGCCCCTTCGGGCCCTGGCTGCATCGGATCGTGATCAACCGGGCGATCGACTCGGCGAGGGCGAAGACCGCGCGGCGCGAGGTGTCCGGCGAGTCCTACCTCGAGGCGACGGATCCGCTGGCCATGGCCGGCGGCAATCCGTTCACGCCGACCGAGGCCCGCGCGGTCGCGGCCGGGCTCGTGGCGCTGCCGCCCGAGCAGCGCGCCGTCGTTGTGCTGCGCTACCTGCTCGAGTACACGCCCGGCGAGATCGCGGAGCTGCTCGAGCTGCCGCGCGGCACGGTCAACTCGCGACTGCGGCGCGGCCTCGACGCCTTGCAGAGCCAGCTCGGGGAGCCGGAAGAATGAAGCAGCGCGACCTCCGGAACCTGCTGCTCGAGCAGCCCGTCCCCGGCGAGCACACCGCCGAGGAGCGTACGTGGGACGTCGTGCGGCAGTCGTTTCTCGCGCGCGAGCGCGTTCCGCGCGAGCGTCGCGTTCCCTGGCGCCTGCTCGTGGCGCTCGCGATCGTCGGCGCGGGTGTCGCGATCGGCGTGACGCCTGCGGGCTCCACGATCGCCGACTGGGTCCGCGACACGCTCGGGCGCGACCGGGTGGTCGGCGTGCAGGGCGAGCAGGTGGAGCCCGTGCTCCTGCGCCTGCCCGCGCCCGGACAGATTCTGACGACCGCCCCGAACGGCGTCTGGGTCGTGAATCGAGACGGCAGCAAGCGCTTCGTCGGCGAGTACGCGGGCGCGACGTGGTCGCCGAACGCGCAGTTCGTCGCCGCCTGGAACGACAGCGAGCTCGTCGCGCTCGACCCGACGATGACCGAGGGCAACATCCACTGGTCGCTCGCGCGCGAGAACGTCAGCGCGGCCCGCTGGGCGCCCAGCGGGTTCCGCGTCGCCTACCTGTCCGGTGCCTCGCTGCGCGTCGTCGTCGGCAACGGGGCAGACGACAGGCTGCTGGAGCGGCGGGTCGCGCCGGTAGCGCCGGCGTGGAGACCCGGGCAGGAGAACGTGCTCGCGTACTCCGACCCGGACGGCCGGATCCTCGTCGTCGAGGCCGACACCGGCAAGGTGCTGTGGCGAACGCCGCGTGCGCCGCTTCCCATTGCGCTGACCTGGCTGAACAGCGAGGAGCTCGCGGTGCTGACGGAGCAGCGGCTCCGCGTCTTCCGGGCGCCGCGGCAGCTCGTCGACAGCATCGACTTCCCGCGACGTCTCTACACGGCCACCGGCATCGTGGCCGCCCCGGACGGTCGTCAGGCGGCGTACAGCGTGTACTCGAAGCGCGACGGTCAGGGGATCGTCTTCGTGTACAACCGCCGCCAGTCGCGCCAGATCTTCTCCGGCAGCGGCCGCTTCCGCGATCTCGCCTGGTCCCCCGACGGGCGCTTCCTGCTCGTCCCCTGGCGCGCCGCCGACCAGTGGCTGTTCATCAGGACGGTCGGCCGTCCGCGCGTTCGGGCCAACGCCGACATCGCCGCGCAGTTCGCACCGGGCGAGGATGCCGCCGTCCCGCCCGCGCTCGGCTTCCCGCGCGTCGAGGGCTGGTGCTGTGCGGAGGAGGCGCCTCTGCCGCCCCCCGCCGAGACGGGCGCCGCGGAGACGGGGGCGGCGACGGAAACCGGAGCCGAGGCCCGTTAGACGGAGCCGGCCGGGACCCGCGCCCGGGCCGGGCCCGTAGGAACCACGTGCGCCGTCTCGTCATCACGCTCGTGCTCGTCCTCGCGGGCACCGGGACGGCCGCCGCCTATCCGCTCGAGCCCGATCCGCCTCCGCCGCTCACGCCGCAGGTCGTCTGGCGGGTGTCGAGCGCGGTCGGCTCTCCCACGGACGGGCGGCTCGTCAAGGGCGTCTTGCTCCCGGCCGAGGGCCGTGACTTCTTCACGTGGGACCCGGTTCTCGACCGGTCGCCGAACCGGGCGTGGCGGCGGTACGGCACCGACCGGCTCGTTCGCACTCTCCTGCGCGTGCTCCGGGAGTTCCGGTCGGCGCATCCGGAGGCGCCGCGCCTCGGCATCGGCGACCTCTCGCGGCCGCGAGGTGGCCCGTTCGGCGCTCGGTACGGAGGCCTCGGTCACTTCAGCCACCAGAACGGCCTCGACGCCGACGTCTATTACCCGCGGCTCGACGGCCGGGAGCTCGAGCCGGTCCGACCCGCGCAGATCGACCGGCGGCTCGCCCAGGACCTGCTCGACCGCTTCGTCCGCGCGGGCGCCGAGGTCGTCTTTGTCGGCCCGCGCACCGGGCTCGTCGGGCCGTCGGCGACCGTGCGCGAGGCCGTCCACCACGACAACCACATGCACGTGCGGATCGCGCCGGCCGCAGGGCCCGCAGCCCGCATCGTGACAGTCGGCACGTCCGTCCTCGGGCGCCCGCTCACCGCCCTGGTCCGTGGCAATCCGGCAGCGGAGCGCAAGTTTCTCGTGGTCGGATGCATCCATGGAAATGAGTGCGCCGGGGTGGCCGTAGTTCGCCGCCTCGTGGCCACCCCGGCGGCTACTCACCAGGTCGGGCTCTGGCTCGTTCCCAGCGTGAACCCCGACGGAAGGGTCGCCGGGACGCGCCAGAACGCCCGCGGGGTCGACCTCAACCGCAACTTCCCGGCTGCCTGGCAGTCGGGTGGGCGCGCGTTCGACCCGGAGTACGGAGGCCCGCGGCCGCTCTCCGAGCCCGAGGCACGCGCGGTCCGCGCGCTGGTCCTGCGATTGCGCCCGGACCTGACGATCTGGTTTCACCAGCCACAGTCGGTGGTGCGCGCGTGGGGGCCGAGCGTACCGCCGGCGCGCCGCTATGCACGGTTGGCGCGGGTGCCGTTTCGGCCGAATCCCCTGGCCTCCCGGGACGGCCCCTCGCTGGCAGAACACCCGCCTCGGGCAGGCGAGCTTCGTCGTCGAGCTCCCGCCCGGACGCCTGTCGCCCCGGGCCGTGCGACGCTACGCCGCGGCGGTTCTCGCGCTCGCGGCGGATTGATCAGACAGTGCCGGCGTCGACCCGGTCCGGCCCCGGTCGAGGCGATCCAGAGCTTGGACGTGGAAGCTCGGGAGCCAAGGGTTCCGCTCGTGTCCGGCGTACTCGCAAGCGATGAGCGTCGCCACGCCGCCGGTCCATCAATACCCGAAGGGCCGCACGGAGGCCTTCACCGACGGCGTCATGGCGATCGTCATCACGCTGCTCGTGCTCGAGCTCAGTGTCGCGGCCGGCTCCGAGGAGGATCTGCTCCAGGCGATCCTCGACCAGTGGCCGTCCTATCTCGCGTACTTCACGAGCTTCTTCACCGTCGGCGCGTTCTGGCTGCGGCACAACGCCATGACGAATGCCATGAGCGGCGTCGATGCGGGGTTCATCCGCCTGAACCTGCTCGCGATCTTCTTCCTCTCGTTCCTCCCCTTCCCGACCAAGCTCGTCGCGGAGTACCTCAACGCCGAGAATGCGACACGGGTTGCCGCCGTCTTCTACGGGCTCGTGCTGCTCCTGACCGCGGTCTCGTTCCGCATCCTCTGGCTCCACGTCGCGAGAAACAGGGAACTGCTCCGGGCCGACATCACCGACGAGCGGGTCGAGGAGCTCAGCGAGTCGCTGACGCCGAGCCTCATCGGCTACGTCGTCGCGATTCTCGTCGGCCTTGCGCTCCCGCACCTGGCGGTCGCGCTCTACTTCGTCGTGGCCGTTCTGATTGCGCTGCCGATCGGAACGCTTCGGGCAGCCCTGCAGAACAAGACCTGAGTCGCGGCTACGGCGCGGCCCTCCAGCGCGCGCGCTGCTCAGGTGCCTCCCAGCCCTCGTCGACGTAGATCGTCTCGCGCGCGATCTTGTCTCCGCGGAACTCGAGGATGGTGACCGCGAAGTTCCACGGGCCGTCGTCGTAGCTGATCGCGCCTTCCGCGACCCAGAGGTCGTCTCGGCCTCTGACCTCGCGGATCTCGAATGACGAGGACGTCGGACGGTTGCTTCTCCACTCGCGGAAGTTCGCGACTCCGAGGAACCGCTCGCCCGACTGGGGGAACTCGAGCACCGCGTCGTCGTGGTACATCGCGTGGGCGAGCTCAGGATCGCTGCGTGCGTGCTCGAAGTGCTGCACGAGCATCGCCCTTACTGTCGCCTCGTCCAAGTGGCTCACCTGCTCGGTCCGGCCGCTCTGCGGCGCCGAAGTCGCAAAGGCGCGTACGGGATTCGAACGTCCCTGCAAATGTTACGTTTTCTTGGCCGGGTAGGCACCGAGGTAGGCATGGGTTTCTTGACGGCCCGAGGAGAGAGGAGCCATCACGGCCTAAGGAGGGACCCCATCACCTCCACCGAGACGGGAAGAGGTGCCCCGGCTCGGGACAGGCTCGGATCTGAGCTTCATCGACACTTAACGGGCTCAGCTGTGGGCTGCGGTTGGAAGGTGCTAGCCTCGTCGTATGGGCAACTTCGGGGTCTGGGAGATCCTGCTGCTTCTTCTCGTGGTTATGCTCGTCTTTGGGCCGAAGCGGCTTCCGGAGATGGGCCGCTCGCTTGGCCGAGGAATGCGGGAGTTCAAGGACTCGGTCAGTGGTCTCCGTGTCGATGAGGAACTGGACGCAGACGGCGACGGTTCGCTGGCCAGCGCGGTTCCGGCAGTGAGTAGCAACGCCGTGGCCGTGGTTGCGGGCGAGCACACGGACGCCGTCCCGGAGCCCCGCAGCGAGGGGCAAGCCCACCAGGCTCCGTAAGAACGTGAGCCTGAGAGCCAACCGATCCTGACCACAAGCCTCGGCCGGTGCTGTCACCCGTGGGGGTGTTCGCTCAGCGCCGCAACTGTTCACCGGGAGGGGCTTGACGTGGTGGCAAGGCACAGCGAGAGCAGGCGCTTTGGGAGCGCCGGGTGCTGAGGCTGGAGAAAGAACAGGCGGCTGGGCCGAAGGCGTGCGCGCGGGTTTCGGAGCAGGCGTGAGCGAGCACATGACTGCTTCCCAGCAGGAGCGCCTCGCCGCTGAACTGGCCGAGCTGGAGGGGCCGGCGCGTGCGGAGATCGTCGAGGCGATCAAGCTCGCCCGTGGCCACGGTGATCTCTCAGAGAACTTCGAGTACCACACGGCCAAGGACGAGCAGGCGCTACTCGAGCGGCGGATCGCAATACTCCGCTCGCAGCTCAGCCGAGCCGTGCTTGTGGAGACCGCCAGCGTGGATGTCGCCTCCGTCGGCGCGCGTGTGGTCGTTGAGGACGATGCCGGCGAGCGGATCCATGCCGAGGTCTCGAACCTGGGCGGCGAGGGCGCGGTCTCGACCTCCTCCCCGCTCGGCAGAGTGCTCCTGGGCAAGCGGGTGGGTGACACGGTCACGGTCACAGCCCCAGGCGGCAACTGGAAAGCCCGCATCATCGAAATCCACGTCGATTAGCCTCTCGGATCCCGGGCCCCGCGCACGATCGCGCGCCGAGGGGGAGGCCCGGCTGGTGTCCGTTCGGCAGGAACGTTCTGCGTCGCAGAGCGGAGCCGAATCCGGCCAGTTACGCGTTCTGTACTGACCGTCGTGAGGCTCGCGGCGGCTGCCGGTGTGGTCCCGGTCTGGCCCAGCACGGCCCCTCGATCTCGTGGGGTCAAGCGCCGCGCGCTTCGCATGACATATGGTTTCGTTCGGTTCCGCAACAGTGGCCGAACAAGCGCCAAAGCAACGGGCCGGCGCTAAGCCCTTCGACTTGAACTGGTTGAAGGGGGATTTCGCCAGCATGATCGACTCTCTCTCGCTCTCTGAGCGCGAGAAACATTTCATGCGCTCCCGTTGGCTTGAGTACGTGCTTTGGATGGAAAGCGCGGCGCAGCGGACGCGGCTCCGCTACTACGTCTTACGTGGAGTCACTCTGGTGGGGGCCGTGGTTGTGCCGGCGCTCGTCAGCTTGAATGTGATCGGGTCGGCCAAGACCGCTGTTCTCTGGATTGCCTTCGCGGTCAGTCTTGTGGTGGGGCTATGCGCTGCCCTGGAAGGCTTCTTTCGCCTGGGGGAGCGCTGGCGTCATTACCGAAGGAGAGCCGAAGAACTCAAGGCTGAGGGCTGGGACTTGTACCAACTCGCCGGTCGCTACCAGAGCGCCGCGGACCACAGCGAGGCGTTCCCCGCGTTTGTTGCGAACATTCAGGCAATCCTCGCGCTCGAGGTTGAAGAGTTCCTGGCCGACATAGCGAGCGCAGCCGAGAGCCAGAAGACCGAGAGCAAGCAGACCAAGGGCAAGCAGCCCCAGGACACCGATCAGCAAGGCGATGACGGCTGAGGGCAACGAAGGACAACCAACTAGGTGGCGTTGAGCGGCGAGTTCGGCTTTCGCGCATCGCCGGGGTACCCGGCAAACTCGCCCAGTCAGGCTCGATCACCGCTGAGACGAAGAGCTCGCCCTAGCAACTTGCGACGGCGGGAGTGAGGTCAGGCCGGTGGGGCGTGCGCTGCCATGCGCTGCTTGAGCTCGGCGATAAAACGAGCGCAGTCGGCCGCGTACGATTCTCGAACGAACGAGCCCAGCGGCGCGTCGGCAGGCGCCTCCTCGCCGGGATACGGCGACGTCGCCTTAGAACCAGCCGCTGCTATCCGCAACGCAGTGTCGAAGGTATGAATCTCGTTTCCTCCTCCGGATCAAAACAACCCGCCGCACCGTGATGAAACTGGCGTGAGCGCATGCGCGAACTAGGGGTCAGTCGGCCGGACGGCTCAGACAACCGCCGATGGCCTCGCTCCCGCGCCCCACTTCTTGCCGCCGCCTTTGGCTCCGCCAAGAGCGCTCGACACGAGCAGCAATGAGGCCAGGATAAGAACCGCGACGATGAGCAACAAGGCATGGTGAGCGCCCTTCATTGATCTCCCCCCGGGCTTGAACCAGCAAGCTTCAACACGCTAGCCCGTTCGCTTCTCCATAGGGATCCTCGTTACGGACGCACGCCCATCCCCTGATTGGGGAGACGCCCATACCGCGAGCGAGAACTTCGCCAAGGCCGTCATCTGGGGTCTCCGCGCGCGATCACGCGCGCCCGACGAGGCGGAGCGCCGACCAGGCTATTCCAGCCCAGCTGGTCGCGCCTCAACGTGGTCACCGGCCTCCGCCGCTCGGGGGGTTCTCATCGCGCAGCAGCGTTGACTGGGATCGGCGGGCTGACCTATGTTGCAGTTGAGGGCTTTCACGAGAGGGGGACTCCCATGAGCCGTGCCGTCTGCCTTCTGATTGTCGCGGCGTTCCCGTTCATCGTCGCGCTACCAGCGGCTGCCCAGAGTACGCAGTCGTTCAAGGCCGAACTACACGACAATGTCGCATGCCCGCCGGGTTTCGATTTCTGCGGGAAGGGTCACGTGCACGGGTTCGGGACCCGACGACCACGCTGAACTTCACCGGCGCTGCTCCTGGGCCAGGCGATTGTCTCACGGCGACTGCCAACCGCACGATCACACTTGACGGGGATGGCAGCACTCTCCTCCTCACGATCGAAGGGACGATCTGCAATCAGAAGCTCGATGCAAGCTTCACGATCATCGGTGGGACCGGTGTGTTCGGCGCGGCATCAGGAGGCGGCACGCTCGAAGGAACAGCGACGGGAGTTCCGGTGCCAAGTGACACTGTTCACCTCCGCGGGTCGATCACTCTCCCGTAATCAGCCCACGACGGTCGACGGCAGCCGTAGTTGCAGGGCGACGACGCCCTTGCCGAGGGTTCGATCCACATTCGCAGGGAAGGAGTTCCGACGGCTTTCGCGCGCCGGGAGGGGAGGCCCCTGGGGGTGGGGTCGGATTGACCCTCCGATGGACGCAGCGACGGGTCGCCGCCCTTTCGCTACTTCGACACGATGCCTGTGAGTGCAGCCTGGAGGAACACGCTGTTTCGCTTCACGGCAGATTGCTCGCGACATGAGGGCCGATGAGGAAGGACGTTCGCCAGTTCATCCGCCGCCTCGAGGCCGTTGGCCTCACCGTTGAGTCGACGCCAGGGCACTACCGTGTTCTGCGTGACGGCAAGCCGCTTCGAAAAGCGAACGGGATGCCGTTCATGCTGCCGTTTTCTCCCGACACGATTCGCTGGCGCAGATCAGCGATCATCGAGCTGCGAAAGCTCGACATCGACGTCTAGCGCCGGCGCTGTAACGGGTAGCCACGTCAGAGGTCGAGTGCTAGCTCAGCGGGCAGAACCGGAGATCGGGCCCACGATCGATCACGTTTTTGGGGAAGGGTGCTGCGAGTTCGGCTTCGCGGGTGCATAGAACGCTCCGCACCGTCGCCGGGAACCAGCGGGAGCCCCTCGGACGGTCGGCACCTGGTGAGCCGTCGCTGCCAGCGCCCGATCTACTCCAGCACGTCAGAGGGTCAGGACGTGGAGGTCGGGCGGTTGACGACGTTGATGGGCTTGCCCGCGGCGAAGGCGTTGATCTGGTCGAAGACGTCGGCGAACTGCAGCTCCCACTCCTCCTCGGTGACGTAGCCGATGTGCGGCGTGCAAAGGACGTTGTCCATGTCCAGCAGCGGATGGTGCGACGGGTCGCGCAGCGGCTCCTCCTCGAACACGTCGATCGCCGCCATGCCCGGCCGGCCGCTCCGCAGTGCAGCGACGAGCGCGCCTGGCTCGATCAGGCCCGCGCGGCTCGTGTTGACGAGCAGCGCGCGCGGTTTCATCCGCTCCAGGTCCGCCTTCTTGACAATGCCGCGTGTGGCCGGCACGAGTCGCATGTGCAGCGATAGCACGTCGCAGTCGGCGAAGAAGCCGTTTCTGCTCGCGGCCACCTCGAGTCCATCGGCGCAGGCCCGCTCCATCGACTGCGGCCGCGCCCACACGAGCACCCGCATGCCGAAGGCGGCGCCGTAGCCGGCGACGACTTTCGCGATCCGGCCGTAACCGTAGAGGCCGAGCGTCTTGCCGATCAGCGAGTGGCCGACGCCCGCCTGCCACTTGCCCGCCTTGCACGACGCGACCTGCTGGGGGATCTGCCGCATCGCCGCGAGCACCAGAGCCCATGTGAGCTCTGCGGTCGAGTACGACGGCGAACCGGAGTGCAGGTTCGAGCAGACCGTGATGCCGAGGCGCCCACACGCCTCGACGTCGATGTGTGGATAGACGCTGCGCTGGCTGATCAGGCGCAGGTCGGGCAGGCGCTCGAGCAACGGCGCGCGGATCTCGGTGCGCTCGCGAATCAGGACGAGCGCGTCGAAGCCTTGCAGCCGTTCCGCGAGCCGATCGGTGTCCTGCACGTGGTCTGTGAAGACCGTCACCTCATGACCCTCAAGCCGCTCGAAGCACGGCAGCGTATGCAGCGTGTCGAACCAGTCGTCGAGAATCGCGACGTTCATCGCACACGAGCACTTGTATCAGCGCGAGCACGGGCGCCTGCAGTCGTCCGAGTCCGAGCTGGCTCACCGTCAGTCCCTCGACGCAGACGTGTACGAAAGTGGCCAAGAGCGGGGCAAGCGTGGGCGCTTGCCACGGCATGTCGGCAAGGCGCATACGGGATTCGAACCCGTGTTACCGGCGTGAGAGGCCAGCGTCCTAGGCCACTAGACGAATGCGCCCGGCAGCGGCCCAGCCTAGCAAACGTCCCCTGAGCCCCAGGTGATGAAAACGTTGATGAACTTCGAGCGCGGCACGTGATTGAAGACGGTGAAGCTCGTGAAGACGTCGCGGCCCTCATACTTGCCGACCACCTGGTAGCACTTGAGCCCGTCGTCGTTCGTCTTCGGCTGAAGCCGAGAGCCGTACTGGTCCATCAGGTCGCCGACGCCGCCCCTCGTGAACATGCAGATGTCGGTCGCCGTGCAGAACTTGCGACCGGAGATGACGAAGAGCCGCACCCGCTTCGGCGTGGTCGACGTGTCGAGGTAGATGTCGAGGATGTTCGGGCCGTTCGCGTAGGACATGGCCCCGAACTGGCTCGTGAAGAGCGGCTGGCCAAGCTTCGCGATCACCTGCGCCCGTGTCATCCCGAGCCGGACGCCGACGGCGCCCCGGTTGACCGTGAAGGTTCCCTGGTTGATCGGAGCCTTCGCCGCGGGCGAGCCGACCGCAAGGGAAGCCGTCGCCAGGGCGGCGATAACGGCGATCAGAAGCACCGACAGGCGCAGTCGCACTATGCCTCCTCTCGCTCGCGGAGGTGCGGGGCAAGCTCGCGGGCGGTACCGCCGTCGATGATCTCGATCGGCACCCCGTAGTGCGTGAGCTCGAAGGCGATCTCCTCGACCGAGCGGGAGGGCCGCCAGACGCCGTGCACGAGACCGCGCAGGCTCAGGCGGCCGGTCGGCACGTACAGCGCGTGAGGGTAGGCGTGCGAGCAGCGCCAGCCGCGCGTGCACTCGACGGCTGTGCCCCAGAGCGCGACCGGGCCGACAACGCGATGCACCGTGCGCGGGCCGCCGCGAAAGAGTCGGGACAGGTACGGCAGCGCGCGGTCGCTCGACTCGACCGCGTAGATCCCGCAGCTGCACCGCGCGTGGGGCGCCTCGTGGCCGGGCAGCCGGACCCGGCCGATGTTGAGGGACGACCGTCGGCAGCTGGCCAGCATCGCGCGGCGGGGCGGCCAGGTGGCGCGGAAGCAGAGCGAGGAGAGAAGAAGCCCTTCCTCGCTCTCGACGACGTCCCAGACCCGCCAGCCGACGATCGGCTCGATGAGGTCCGGCGCTCCCTCCGGTGGCGCGTCCGCACGCAGCTCCGGCACAGCCATGGGCACCGGCATGGTAGAGGTCCGGCGGCGGCCTGCGCGGGGGTGCCGACGGGAACTGCACGCCGGGAAGCGCGCCGGATCGTACCCTTCGCGATTGTGCATACGCGATCAGCCAGCGGGAGCGGCCGGTGCGCCTGAGAATCTGGGGGTGCCGCGGGTCGCTCGCCACGCCCGGCCCGGCGACGCTCCGCTACGGCGGCAACACGTCGTGCGTGGAAGCTACGCGCTGAGGACGGCTCGCTGCTCGTCTTCGACGCCGGCACCGGGATCCGCCAGCTCGGGCAGGCGCTGTCGCCGAACAGGCCGAAGACGATCCATCTCCTGCTGACCCACTTACATCTCGACCACATCGAGGGGCTCGGGTTCTTCGCCGCCCTGCACGACCCGGAATGCGAGATCCATCTCTACGGCCCCGCGGCGGCCGGCCGCAGCCTGCGAGACCGGATTGCCGGGTACCTCTCGCCGCCGTACTACCCGCTCGTCTTCGACACGCTCGCCGCCCGGTTCTCGTTCCACGAGGTCGGAGCGGGACACATGGGAGATCGGCGGCCTGCGCGTGCGTTCGGCGCCCGTGACGCATCCGGGCGCGACGGTCGGTTACCGCATCGAGGAGAACGGCCGCAGCTTCGCCTTCGTCCCGGACAACGAGCCGGCGCTGAACGGCCCGCTCGGCGAGCAGCCGGACGGCACGCTGTCCGGGCTCGCGGTCGCCGGCGGTGTCGACCTGCTCTTCCACGACGCGCAGTACACGGCCGAGGAGTACACGACGCGGGTGGGGTGGGGGCATTCGAGCATCCCGGATTTCACCGCGTTCGTGCAGCGCGCCGACCCGGCCCGGGTGCTCATGTTCCACCACGACCCCGCGCACTCCGACAGCGACGTCGAGGCGATGCATGCGGACGCCCGGCAGCTCGCCGGCGCCGCGGGCGAACGCATCGAGATCGCACACGAAGGGCTCGAGCTCGAGCTCAGCGTGAGCCGGGCAGAGCGCCGGTCGCGTTCAGCGCACGAGCGCGCTGAGCGCGTCCCAGTTGCGCTCGTGGTCGCGGCCGAGAACGAGTCGCCAGACACGCACCCGACGCAGCACGGCCGCGGCGCAGGCGCCGCGCATCGCCGCCGTTCCGAACTTGCTGAACGACGTCACCCATCCCGTGCTGCAGCACGAACTCCATCCCCTGGTACAGCCCGACGCCGATGACCATCTCGCGCAGCAGCGGCCCCGCCGCCGCCGTCCGCGGCAGCGGCGTGAGCATCGACTCGGTTCCGAGCGAGCGGCGGCCGATCACGAGATGGCGCAACGGCTGCGGCTCGGGCTCGATCCGGTCCGCAAACGCGGAGAGGTCGAGCGCCAGCTTGGGATGGAACTCCATGCGCTCGATGCGTCGCACGTCCAGCGACGGGCAGGCGCTCCGCGTCGGACTCGTTGATGCCGATTCGCAGCGGGAACGGGTGGAGCCGCCCATGACGGTCGAGCAGGGGCTGTCCTCGGAGAGGAGACGGACGCCGTCGGACTGCAGCGCGCGCAGAGCGAGCGTGCTCTTGCCGCCGCCCGAAGGCAGCATGACCGCGACCGCCCCGTCGCCGCCGACGAGACCCAGGGCGTGGAGGCGCGGCAGGCGGAGATCGTCCAGGTGCTCGCCGACACGCGAGAGGAGGAAGAGGTAGACCGCTTCGTGGACGAGCGGCGCGTCCTCGCCCTGGACGAGCAGGCGGCCGGCCTTCCGGTCGAGCACCGAGACGGCCTTTCCGAAGTAGTCGATGATCGTCGCGCCTTCGCGCTGATAGACGACATTGCGAGGCGTGACGAACGAGGCGAGCGTCGGGCCGAAACGCTCGTACTGCGGAGGCGCCTGCTCGACGACGACCGCGAGATCGGCCCGCGGAAGCTCCTGGTCGTTCGAACCAGGCGAAGTCGAGGGCGACGTTCGCGACGACCTCGTCCCAGCCGGAGACCGCGACCCTCAGGCCGAGGACATCGAAGTACCGGGTGGTGGTCGTGGTCGCTGCGGTGATCATTCGGCCTTCTGGCCTGAGCTCGTCCGCCGTGACGGGGCGGTGAGGACGCCGATTGCACAGGCAAAGGCGCCTAGGACGAGCAGCGGTGTCGCAGCGAGCATATCCCGCCGCTCCTCGGCATCGGCTATCTCTCGCGCGCGATCGAGGGCGAAGAAGATGTTCCGGAGGTTCCGGCCTGCGATCCGGCGGCGGGCGCCCGGCTGTCCGACCTGGAACGCGTGCTCGGCTGCAGCTCTACCCCGACGGAACTGATCGCCGAGCAGGAGGGCCACGCGGTCTGACGCAGCGCGGCCGGGGAAAGCCGTGCCACTGCATCGCTCGGCCGGTCGGCGGCCGCTCCAACAGATGGCGCCGATTGTGGATGACACGCGGGACCTCGAGTGGGATAGGCTCGACCACCTTCGGGAAGGCGGGTCAAGACGGGAGGATGGGTCGGCATGCGGCGAGCGGGCGTACTTCTGGTTTCCCTGGTGGGGTCGCTCCTACTGGCGTCGACGGCGAGCGCCGGTACGTCGCTTGCGCCGTGCGGCGAGGAGGCGCAGGGCGCCCTCTGCGGGTTCGTGGATGTTCCGCTCGACCGCAAGGCCCCGGGCGCCGGGACGATACCGATCGCGTTCGAGCTGCACGCCCGGCGAAACCGGTCGGCACCCTCGCTCGGGACGGTCGTCGTCGTCGAAGGAGGGCCCGGCGGCGCGTCGACCGAGCTCCGGTTCTTCTACGACCTGCTCGGCCCGCTGTTCGACCGGCGCGACCTCTTGCTCGTCGATGTCCGGGGCACCGGGAAGTCCCGGGCGATCGATTGTCCGGAGGTACAGGCCGTATTGTCTCCCACGCTGGAGATGGTGTCTGCCTGCGCCGCATCCCTTGGTGACGCGTCGGACCTTTACACGAGCCCCGATTCGGCCGACGACATCGACGCCGTGCGCCAGGCCCTCGGGATCGAGAAGCTCGACTTCTACGGGGTCTCCTACGGAACCCAGGTCGGCCAGGTCTACGCCGTCCGTCACGGCGACCGGCTTCGGACGCTCGTGCTCGACTCCGCCTATCCGCTCACGCAGCGGACCGATCTCTTCGATTTCGACCGGATCTCGGGCAAGGCGCTTCTCATCGCCGTCTCCCGTCTCTGTGATCGGAGCTTCTTGTGCCAGAAGGTCGGCGGCAACATCGACGACAGGATGCGGTCGCTCATCTCCCGTGTTCGGAACCAGCCGGTTCGAGGCAAGAGCTTCAGCCCCATCGACGGGAGCAAGGTGCCCGTGACCTTCGACGAGACGGCGCTGATCGAGGCTCTCTCCGGCTACGGCTTCGAGCCCGGCCAGGTCGAGATCGACGGTGCCCATGCGGCGCTCCGGCGCGGCGATGCGAAGCCGATCCTGCGGCTCGGCGCGGAGGCGATCTGTTGCTTTGCGCCGCCGGATCCCACGTTGCTGTCCGTCGGAGACTTCCTCGCTGTCACCTGTACCGAGACGAGCTTCCCCTGGGACGTCGCCGACTCGCAGGACGTGAGGCTTGCGAAGTGGGACGCGGCGTTCGACGCGATCGCGGACGCGCTGTTCGCGCCCTTCTCTGTGCCGGCATGGCGTGAGGCGTCGCGCGGCGGCTTCATCGGGCTGCTCGCGAACCCGGAGTGCGCCGCCTGGCCGGCTCCGAACCGCGACGTTCCGCCGCTCGTGCCGCCGAACGCCTCCCGTACCACCGCTCCGACGCTCGTGATGAACGGCGACCTCGACAAGATCACGCCCGTCGATGCGGCTCTTGGCGTTGCCGGCGGTTTTCCCAACGGGACGTTCGTCGAGTTCGCCGGTGTCGGGCACGGCGTCGCAGGCAGCGGGCCGTGCGCGTTCACGATGATCGTCACGTTCATGGAGTCCATGGACCCGGGTGACACGAGCTGCGCGGCGGAGCCGCCGCCGTTCTACGGCTACACGACGTTCCCGCTCGATGCCGCGGACGAGGTCCGTCCCGGTGAGCCGTGCGAGCGGCGATCACTCGACCGGCCGCGACCGCAAGGCCGTCGCTGCGACGGTCGACACGGTGTTCGACACACTCGTGCACGTCCGGGACGGGACATGGGCTGCGGGGAGGCTTCGTCTCTCCGTTCCCCGAGTTCATCGAGGAGCTCAACGCGCTCCGAGTCAGCTTCGAGGGTGCGCGATTCGTCCGGAACGTCGCGGTCACGGGCTTCGTCCAGTTCTCGTTCGACACCGGCAACATCACCGGCACGCTCACCATCGAGGGCAAGGGCACCGACCGCGGCAAGCTGCGCTTCTTCGACCCGCCCGATCCGGCCGCGCCCATCGAGCTGCGCGGCAAGATCGGCGGCCGGACGATCGCCCTGGACCTTCCGGATGTGACGTAGGCGAGCGGAATCCGGCTACCCGGCAGCCTCGCCCGCACCACGCCGACGGTACCAGCGGGCCGCATGAGCGGCATCCCCGTATCCTGGGTTGATGGCCCGGCGTCCCACCCCGGCTCACGCACGGGCATACGAGCCCGGCGACGAGCAGCAGCTCCGTGCGGGCCTCCGCGAGGTCATCGTCGACGGACCGCTCGGACGAGGCGTGGCGGTGGTGGTTTCTCGAAAACCCGTGCGGCCAGGCGACGATCTTCGTCCTCGAGACGCGAAGGGACGATCGTCGGCCACCAGTCGCACGTGCCGGGCGAGATGTGGGTCGACGGACGGCGCCTGCACGTCGGCATCGGCGGCGACAGCTGGGTGAAGCGCGGGTTCCAGGGGCCGGGCGGCATGCGCCGGCTCGTCGAGGCGTTCCTGGCGAGCGATCACGGTCTCGACGTGCGAATCAACTACCCCGGTGAGCGCTCGGCGCAGGTCTTCGAACGGCTGGGACTCGGAACGGTCGTCGGCGAAGCGTCGATATGGGCTCGAGCCCACAACCGGAGCTTCTTCGCTCGGCAGTCGCCTGCGGCGGCGCTCCCACTCACCTTGACGGCACGGGGCGCATCGGCCGTGGCGTCCGCCGGCCCGGATCGGGTCCGTATCGAGCCGCTACGCGACATCGGTTCCGAGATCGACGACCTCGCGCAGGACTCGGCGGAGTTCGCACGTTGCATCCGGATCCGCGACGCCGACTACCTCCGGTGGCGCTGGGCCGAGCAACCCGGGGGGCGGTGGACGATCCGTGCCGCTCGTCGGCGGGACGGTACCCTCAGCGGCTGGATCGTCTTCGGCCGGGAGTCCGGGTCGTCACATGGATTGATCGGCGATCTCCTTGCTGCCGATGCCCGCTCCGCGCGGGCGCTGCTGCTGGAGGCGTCGCGCTCCCTCCGTCGCGAAGGCTGCAGCGGAGTGCGGCTCCTCCTTCACGATCCCCGCCCATGGGCGTCGCGGGCGCTCCTACGGTCGGGGTTCCTTCCCACGCGCAGAGCGCGTCCTCGTGATGGTCGGCACGCTCGGCGACCGCGCGGGCACCGCACCGGGCAGCCTGGCGAACTGGTACTTGACGCTGGGAGACACCGACAATTCGGCCGGGACCGCGGCCGGTGAGCTCGGTACGAGCGCGCAGATGGGCATAGCCACGCCGCTCGGGCTCG
>CAWACA010000018.1:0-294494 GCA_963780385.1 uncultured Thermoleophilia bacterium
GCTTCCACCGGCTAGATCGCGGGGTTGGCGCAGCGCCCTCGTAGACTGCCCGGCGTGACGGCACCGGATCCCGCCTGGCTGGACGAGTTGTTCGAATGGCTGCGAATCGAGAGCGTCAGCGCCGACCCGGCCCGGGCCGACGACGTCCGCGCCGCCGGCGAGTGGGTGTGCGAGTTCGTCCGGCGTGCCGGCGGGACGTGTGACCTCGTCCCGATCGAGGCCGGCCCGCCTCTCGTCGTCGGCGAGCTGCGGAGCTCCACGGGAGCCGGAAGGGTGCCGACCGTGATCCTCTACGGGCACTTCGACGTGCAGCCGCCCGGCAATCCGGCGCTGTGGGTCTCACCGCCGTTCGAGCCCGAGGTACGCGACGGCTGGATCTACGGACGGGGCAGCGGCGACGACAAGGGCAACTTCTACCTGCTGCTCAAAGCCGCGGCCTCGCTCGCGGCCGAAGGCGCGCTGCCGGTCGACGTGCGGGTCGTCGCCGACGGCGAGGAGGAGACGGGCGGGCAGTCGGTCGTCGATTTTCTGGCGGCCGACGAGCGCGGCGCCGATGCCTGCTTGATCTTCGACAGCGGCATGCCTGCGCCGGGCGTGCCTGCTTTCGATATCGGGACGCGGGGGCTCGTCTACCTCCATGTCCGCGTTCGGACCGGCGAGCAGGATCTCCATTCGGGCATCTTCGGCGGTGCTGCGCTCAACGCCGTCCACGTCCTGATGCAGGCGCTCGACGCGGTGATCGGGACGCCGGAGGAGCTGCGCGCAGGCGCCTTGCAGCCCACGGAGGAAGAGCTCGCGGCGTGGAGCGCGCTCGAGCCGGGAGCGGCGGTGCTCGCGGGCGACGGCGCCAGACCGGCAGACGGCCGGGCCGCCGAGGACTTCTACGCGCGCACCTTCGCCGGCGCCGCCGTCGACGTCAACGGCATCTACGGCGGCGAGCCGGATCTCATGAAGACGGTCTTGCCGGTCGAAGCCCAGGCGAACGTCTCGATCCGCGTCGCCCCGGGACAGGATGTGGAGGAGATCGAGACGGCATTCGAGCGGCTCCTGCGCGAAGCGGCGCCGCCCGGCGCCGACCTCGACGTGAAACACTGGAGCACCAGTCCGCCGGGACTGGTGCCGCCGGACGCGCCCGCCGTGAAGCTCGCCCAGGACTCGTTCGAGCGCGTGGTCGGGCGCAGGCCGCTGTTGTTGCGGACCGGTGGCACGCTGCCGGTCATTCCGGCGCTTGCCGAGCGCGGGATACCCGCGATCCTCTCCGGCTTCACGCTGCCTGGCAGCAACCTGCACGCCCCCAACGAGCGCTTCCCGCTCGAGCACCTGACTCTCGGCGTCGAGGCGGCGCGGGAGACGCTGCTCGCGTTCGGTCGTCTCTAGCCGGGGCGACTCCCTTCTCCGGGCCGCCCGCTCGATGCGGGCCGTTCAGGCACCGAGCTCGACCCTCATCTTCTCGATCGCGTCTCGAAGCAAGCGCGACACGTGGACCTGGGATAGGCCGAGCGTGCGGGCCACTTCCTCCTGCGTGAGATCCTCGAAGAAGCGCTCGTACCTGCCCGGCCGGTCTGCTCAGCCGACGACTGAGGCACCCGCGGAACCGGGCGCACGCCTAGAATCCCGGCTGTGATCGACCTCCGCTCCGACACGGCAAGCCGGCCGACTCCGGGCATGCGCCGGGCGATCGCCGACGCAGAGGTCGGCGACGAGCAGCGCGGGGAGGATCCCAGCACCCGCGCGCTCGAGGAGCGTGCCGCAGAGCTGCTCGGTCACGAGGACGCGATCTTCGTCCCGACGGCGACGATGGCGAACCAGATTGCCCTCAAGGTGCTCTCCGAGCCCGCCGACGAGGTCGTCGCTGAGGCTGACGCGCACGTGTTCCGCTCGGAGCTCGGCGGCCCGGCGTTCCACTCCGGGCTCGCGATGAAGCGAATTGCGGGTCGCAGAGGCCTGTTCTCGCCCGAGGACGTGCGGGATGCGGTCAATCCGGGCGATGTGCACCTGGCGCCGACACGGGTGCTCTGCCTCGAGAACACCCACAACGGCGGGGGCGGCAAGGTCTGGCCCCTCGACCTGTTGCGCGACGTCTGCGCGGAAGCCCGGAGTCACGAGCTCGCGGTGCATCTCGACGGTGCCCGGCTGATGAACGCGTCCGTTGCGAGCGGCGTGCCGGCCGCCGACTACGGCCGCCAATTCGACACGGTGACGCTGTGCCTCTCGAAGGGTCTCGGCTGCCCGCTGGGGGCCGTTCTCGCCGGCTCGACGGAGCACATGACGAAGGCCCGGCGGTACAAGCATCTCTTCGGCGGTGCGATGCGCCAGTCGGGGATCGCGGCCGCGGCGGGCGTATACGCGCTCGATCATCACGTCGAGCGGCTTGCCGACGACCACGCAAACGCGCGCCGGCTGGCCTCGGGTCTGGCGGACGCGGGGCTGCCGGTAGACCCGGAGGAGACCGAGACGAACTTCGTGCTCCTCGACGCGGGCGCGCTCGGGCTCACCGCTCCCGAGGCGGCGGCCCTCCTCGCCGAGGAGGGGCTGCTCATGTCCGCTGCGATCCGGCGCGGCTGCCTCCGCGCCGTCACCCACCTCGACGTAAGCGCGGACGACATCGAGCGCGCGATCGAAGCCGCGGCGAAAGCGCTTGCGGGTCGTCCTGCCGCCGCGGCGACGGCGTAGAGCGATGACCGCGGCCTTCGGCCGCTTCACGGCCGATAACAGCGGCTTCGCGCCGTTTCGGCCTAGAGCGATGACCGCGGCCGTGCCGGCCGCTCCAAGCGGGTCGCGGCCGGCCGAGCCGGCCGCTCAGCCGCTAGGCGACTCGCGCCGAGCTGGCGCCGTGCGTCTTCGCGTGCTCGGCGTCGCTGACGAGCCAGGCGTGGCCGAAATCGCTCATGGCTTGGATGATCGGGAGCAGCGCCTGGCCCTTTGCGGTGAGCTCGTACTCGACGCGCGGCGGGGACTCGGGATAGCTCTGCCGACCGACGATGCTCTGGCTCTCGAGCATGTCGAGCCGTTCCGAGAGCGTCCGCGGGCTGATGCCCGGGCACGCGCGCTCGAGCTCCGAGAAGCGGCGCGGGCCCTCGGAGAGGTCGTGGACGATCACCGCGGTCCACTTGGAGCCGATGATGTCGGCAGTGCACGCCACGGCGCAGTCTCGATCGTGGACCGGCCTCATCGTGCGCATGGACGCATAGTAGCGAGATACCCGGCTCGCGTTTCTCGCGGTTCTCCGCCGCCCGGGCGGGCGATCAGCCCTCCCAGGGGGGTGGGTTGTGCACCCAGCGCCCGCCGACCATGGTCGCAACGACTCCAACCTCGGGAAGCTCGTCGGCGGGGCACGTGACCGGGTCGCGATCGAGCACGACCAGGTCGGCGAGGTAGCCGGGCAGGAGCTTGCCGCGGCGGCGCTCGTCGCCGCAGAGCCACGCGGGGGCGACAGTGGTTGCGTGCAGCGCCTGCTCCGGGGTCAGAGCTTCCTGCATGCGCCAGCCGTCGCGCTCGTCGAGCGTCCGGAGCGCGGCCGCGCGGATTCCCAGCAGCGGGTCGAGCTCCTCGATCGGCGCGTCCGAGCCGTTCGCGATCGCAGCCCCCGAGTCCCACAGCGATCGGTAGGCGTAGGCGCCGTCCAACCGGTCCGCCCAGCTGCGTTCCGCCAGGTCCCGGTCGGACGGCGCGTGACTGAACTGGACGGAGCAAGCGATGCCGAGCGCCTCGAAGCGGGGGAGGTCCGCCGGGTCGACGCACTGGGCGTGCTCCACCCGCTGGCGCAGGCCACGCGGCGCCCACTCGCCACGCGTCGCTTCGAACGCATCGAGCACCTCGCGGTTCGCGCGGTCGCCGATCGCGTGCACTGCGACCGGCCACCCCGAGCGCGCCGCCCGCCGTACGAGCTCCGTGAGCTCCTCGCCTACGGTGATGGGCACTCCCGAGCCGTCGAGCAGCCACGCGGTGTTCGAGCCGAGGGCGCCGTCGGCGAACGCCTTCAGGTACCCGACCCGCAGCCAGTCGTCGCCGAAGCCCGAGCGCAGGCCGAGTCCCTCGAGCTGCTCGATGCGCTCGTGCGGCAGTGACTGCCAGACGCGCAGCTTCGGCGCGGTCTCCTGCCAGAGGCGCTGCCAGAGGCGCACGGCACCCAGCCGGCCGTCCTTGTCGTGGATTGCCGTGACGCCGCGAGCGTGCACGGTCGCGAGACCCTCTCGCATGGCCTCGACGTACTCGTCGTCCGAGACGGCGATGCTCGCGCGGAAGCGCCACGCCGATTCCTCCCGCAGCACGCCGGTGGGATCGCCGTGCTCGTCGAGCTCGACGACGCCGCCCGCGACGGCGAGATCGCCGTTGGCGCGGGCGAGAGCAGCCGTGTTCAGCCAGAGCGAGTGCTCGTCCTTCGACCACAACGCCACCGGCACGTCGCCCGTGACGGGGTCGAGGTCGTGGCGGGTGGGCTCGGGCCCGCGGGACCAGTCGCCGCTGCGCCAGCCGTGACCGATGAGCCATCGGGTGGGGCCTCCGCCCGCAACCTCTGCTGCGGCTTTCTCCACGCGGGTAACGGCCTCGGCGAGCGAGACGCAGCCCTCGAGCCGCAGCTGCCGCTGCGCCAGGGCCCAGGTCGGGTAGTGGACGTGGGCGTCGCTGAACCCCGGGACGACGCAGCGCCCGCCGAGATCGACACGCTCCGGGCCCGGCAGCGCAGTCTCGTGCGTGCCGACGCCTCCCGCGATGCGGTCACCTGCGACGGCGAGCGCCGCCGAGGTCGGAAGCGAGGGCTCCATCGTGCGGATCGTGCCCCCGGTAAGGATCACGCGTGAGAATGTACTGCCGTGCAGACCACCGCCGACTGGAGCCCTCGCGGGGTTGTCCCCGAGGGCGAGATCGAGGCGCGCCTGGCAGCGTTCCAGGCAGCGCTACGGGATGCGGACATCGACGCAGCCGTCGTCGTCCAGCCGGTCGACCTCTACTACCTGGCGGGTACGACCCAGAACGCCCACCTCGTCGTCCCGGCGACGCACGAGCCAGTCCTGCTCGTTCGCAAGACGCTCGAGCGCGCCCGTGCGGAGTCACCGCTCGAGCGCATCGAGCCGCTTCGCTCCCTCCGCGACCTCCCCGGTGCGCTGGCCGCGGCCGGAGTCGAGAGCGGCCGGCTCGGGCTCGAGCTCGACGTGCTGCCCGCCGCCCGCTACCTCGATTACGCGCGCCGCCTGCCGGACTATGAGCTCACCGACTGTGCGGGACAACTCCGGCGCCTGCGTGCCGTGAAGAGCGCGTGGGAGCTGGAGCGGATCCGCGAGGCGGGCGCGATGCTTTCGGGGGTGGCCGACTGCCTGGCGTCGGTCCTCCGCGAGGGGATGACCGAGCTCGAGCTCGCCGCGGACGTGGAAGCCTGGCTGCGCCGTCAGGGGCACCAGGGAGTCCTGCGGATGCGTGCCTTCGACGGCGAGGTTCACTACGGCACCATTGCCGCCGGGCCGACCGCGGCGGAGTCGGGGGGGACCGACACGCCGCTCGTCGGGCTGGGGCCGAACCCCTACGTGGCCAAGGGCGCCTCCCCCCGGCCCATCGGCCGCGGCGAGCCCGTGATCGTCGATCTCGTCGGCTCCTCGCAGGGCTACATGTGCGATCAGACCCGCACGTTCTCGCTCGGCCCCGTGCGGGCGCCGTTCGGAGAGGCACACGACGCGGCGCGCGCGATCATGCGCCGCGTGGCGGAGGCGGCCGCGCCGGGAGTTGTCGCCTCTTCGCTGTACGAGCTCGCGCTCGAGCTCGCCGGCCCACGACCGGAGCAGTTTGCGAGCGCCGAGCGAGTCTCGTTCGTCGCGCACGGCTTCGGGCTCGAGATCGACGAGCCGCCGTTCCTGGCGCGCGGTTACGACGAGCCGCTTGCGGAGGGCATGGTGTTCGCGCTCGAGCCGAAGTTCTTCGTCCCGGGCGAGGGCGCCGTGGGGATCGAGAACTCCTACGCGGTCACGGGAGATGCCGTGGAGCGTCTGACGAGCGCACCGGAGGAGCTGATCGAACTGTAGGAGGGCGTTCGGAGCGGGGTCGGGCTAGAAGAAGCGCTCGACGCCGTTCATCGAGTCGCGCGAGTCGCCGCGAGCCTTGTCCGTGCCCTTGCCACCGTAGAGCTTGTCGGCGAACCTGTCGGTCGTGAACAGCGTGTCGTTGCCCTTGCCGCCGTACACGAGGTCCTTGCCGGTCCCGCCGTAGATCCGGTCGTTCGCCGCCGAGGCCGTAGAGCTTGTCGTTGCCGCCGAGGCCGCAGATGACGTCCTTGCCGGGAGTGCCGCGGAGAATGTCCTTGCCGGCCGTCCCGGTGACCGTGCACACGTCGTAGACGCCGCCACCGCCGCCGCCTCCGCCGCCGTTGCCGCCGCCGCTCTTCTTGTCGAACGTGGCGGTCACGGTCATCGCGCCGTCCGCGGTGACCTCGCACGCCTGGTCGGCGGGGGTGCCGTCGCAGGCGCCGCCCCAGGCGGCGAGCGTCGAGCCGGTCTCGGGAGTCGCGGTCAGCGTGACCTTCGTGCCCTTCAGGAAGCCACCCTCGCAGTCCATGCCGCAATTGATGCCGGCGGGGTCGCTCGTCACGCTGCCGCGGCCCAGGCCTAGCGTCTCGACAGTGATCGTCTCGGTGCCGCCGCTGCCGTCTGCCTTGACCTCGGTGTCGACCTGAAGCAGGTTGCTGTTCGCGGTCGCCGTGTCGGTCGCGTCACTCGCGGCGGTGAAGTAGGCGCTTGCCGTGCCTGTCGTGGTCGGCATGACGACGAGGTCGATCGCGCTCGAGGCGCCGTTGTCGAGATCGCCGACGTCACACACAACCTGGCCGCCGCTCACGTCGCCGCACACGTCGGGCGAATCCGAGGCGAGTTCGGCGCCGGTCGGCAGCTTGACGGTGAGCTTCGTGGCAGCCGCCTGGTCGGGCCCGAGATTCTTCACGCTCGCGTGGTAGGAGATTGCGTTGCCGAGCGCGGTCGGGTCGGGCGTGTCGGTGACGGTGACCTCCAGGTCGGCGACGGCGACCGTGATCTCGAGCTTCCAGCAGACGAGCGTGCCGACTTCCAGGTTGTCGGAGTCGTCGACGATCTTGAGGTTCCAGTCGCCCTCGGCGAGCTTGCCGTCGAACGCCCCGAGCGAGCTGTCGGGCCTGAAAGAGCCGCCGAACGGAGCTGCGCCGTCACTAATGGCAGTCGTCGCCGAGTCACGGAACACCGTCATCGTGCCGTCGCAGCCGGCGCCGGTGCCGTAGTCGTTGCCGTCCCCGCCGTTGTCCCTCGAGACCAGCACGGTGACGCCGTCGTGGATCAGCGAGATGTCGAGATCCTGGTCGGCGGCGTGGTCGATCCGGACGTGGAGATTGACGTCGGTGATCCTGGCGTTCTCGAAGCCGTCACCGAGATCCACATTGGAGATCTCGTTCTCGAGGGAGGAGCCGGCGGTCTCGGGGATCGCCAGGTTCACGGCACCGCTCGAGATCACGCTCGGCGCGGCCGAGGAGAGAGTGGCGCCGAAGGCGAGCGCACCGGCAGCAAGACCCGCGACGAGGAACTTCGCGAAGGAGGGGCGCATACACGCCACTATCGGCCGGAGGCCGGGGAGCTTTAGCTCGTTCGGGGGAGGCGCCGCCTCCAGCCGGGAGCGAGAACTACAATCGCCTCGTGGCAACCGATTTCCTCACCCCCGAGCAGCACGAGCTCCGCGAGCTCGTCCGCGAGGTGGTCCGCCGAGCGCGTGGCGCCGCGCGCCGCCGAGATCGACGCGAGCGGCGGAGTTCCCCTGGGACGTCGTCGAGGCGCTTCGCGGAGACGGGCATCTGGCGCTGCCCGTTCGCCGAGCGGCTACGGCGGCACCGGCACCGGGCACGCTGATGCTGCTCGTCGCGATCGAGGAGATCTCGCAAGGTGTGCGCCACGAGCGGGCTGATCCTCGCGGTCCAGGCGCTCGGGGCGATCGCGCTCAGCTGGCCGGAACCGACGAGCAGAAGGAGCGCTACCTTCCGAAGCTGGCGAGCGGCGAGTGGCTCCCCGCCTACGCGCTCACCGAGTCCGGGGCGGGCTCCGATGCGGCGGCGCTGCGGCACCACGCGCGCGCGCGACGGCGAGGGCTACGTCCTGGACGGCGGCAAGCGGTTCATCACGAACGCGGGCGTCGCCGGCCTCTACACCGTCTTCGCGAAGACCGACCCCGCCGCCGGCCACCGGGATCTCCTGCTTCGTCGTCGAGGCCGACACGCCCGGGTTCGAGGTCGGCCGCGTGGAGCCGAAGATGGGGATCAAGGGCTCGACGACCGGCGAGCTCGTCTTCGACGACTGCGGGTCCCCGCCGGGAACCGCGTCGGCGAGGAGGGTGAAGGCTTCCGCGATCGCGATGCGCGTGCTCGACCGCTCGCGGCCCGGGGATCGCGGCGCAGGCGCTCGGGATGGCGCAGGGCGCGACCGACTACGCGCTCGCGTACGCCGAGGAACGCGAGGCGTTCGGCAAGCCGATCGCGAAGCACCAGCTGGTCGCGCGCGATGCTCGCCGACATGGAGACGCGGTGCGAGGCGGCGCGCGGGCTGCTCTACCGGGTCGGCGCGCATGCATCGACGCCGGCGCCGACGGCCCCGAGCTGACGAAGGCGCGGCGATGGCGAAGCTCTTCTGCTCGGACGCCGCGATGGCCGTGACGACCGACGCCGTGCAGGTGCTCGGCGGCTACGGCTACATGCGCGAGTACCCGGTCGAGCGGATGATGCGCGACGCGAAGATCACGCAGATCTACGAGGGGACGAACCAGATCCAGCGGCTCGTGATCGCGCGCGAGATGCTCCGCGAGCAGCGCGCGTTCCTGCTCGCCGGAGTCTCGTAGCGGGCGATGGCCGAGCGCGTAGAGGCCGCGCCGCTCTACGCGTCGCCGTTCTCCTGGCTGGCGCGCGTCCGGCGGAGTGCCGGAGCACTCGTCCTGGCGCCCCTCTACGGCGCGTACACGGGGCGGCTCCGCCACGAGGTGAGGCAGGCCACCGTGCCTCATCACCTCGCGGTCATCCTCGACGGCAACCGTCGCTGGGCCAGCGAGGCGGGGCTTGCCGGACCTCTCGGCCGGACATCGGCACGGGGCCGCCAAGATCGACGATCTGCTCGACTGGTGCTCGGAGCTCGGAGTCGCCGAGGTCACGTTGTGGGCGCTTTCGGGCGAGAACCTCGGCCGGGACAGCGGCGAGCGGCCGCGCTTCTCGACGTCGTCGTCGAGAAGCTCGATGCCCTCTCGGAGCGGCCGCTGCGGATCCGTGTGCTCGGCCGCTTTGGAGGTTTCCCGGAGCGGCTGCAACAGGCGATCGACCGGGCGGAGGCGCGGACGGCCGAGAATCCGGGGCTGCACCTGAACATCGCGCTCGGCTACTCGGGTCGCGACGAGCTCGTGGATGCCTGCCGGGCGATGCTGCGCGCGCTCGTCGAGGAGGGAGTGCCGCCCGACGAGATGGCGGCACGCGTCACGCACGAGGCGCTCGCCGCCCACCTCTACACCGCCGGCCGGCCCGATCCCGACCTGATCATCCGGACGAGCGGCGAGCTCCGCCTCTCGGGGTTCCTCCCATGGCAGAGCGCGCACAGCGAGTTCTACTTCACCGACGTCGACGGCCCGCCTTCCGCGAGCTCGATTTTCTGCGCGCGCTGCGCACCTACCAGCAGCGCGTGCGCCGGTTCGGGCGTTGAGGGTCGCGCTCGCGGTCGCGACTGCCGTCGCGGCCGTGGGGGCACTGAGCGGCTGTGGCGGCGATGACGCCGCCGACCCGCGCAAGACTGTGGTGGCTTGGCTGTCCGCGCTCGCCAAGAGCGACGGTCAGCGTGCCTGCGCGCTTATGGCGCCCGAGCTCGCGGCACGGGCGGCGCCTTCGTGCGAGGCGGTCTACGGAGGCTACGGGGAGGTGCTCGGCGAGAGCGCTCGGCGCCGCCGGGTCTGGCGGATCGACGATCTCGTGGCCGGAGATGGGGACGCGCTCGTCGTCGACGTGAACGGCGACGCGGGCGACCGTGGATCTCCCCGGCGACGTCTTCCGCCCGATCGAGCTGCGCCTCACCGGCGACGGCTGGCGCGTCGTGAGCGGCCTCAGGCCTGCTTCGTAGGCCGCGCTACGCGTTCGCGGCGTCGCGAAGCGCGGCCTTGCGGGCGCGCTTCGCGCTCTGATACTCGGCGAGCATCTCCGGCGAGTCGATGTCGCCGAGACAGAAATGGTCGGCGGCGACGGTCTCCCAGCCGGGAGGCTGCACTCCGAGCCGCTTGCCGAGCACCGCGGCCAGGCTGCGCACCTTCATCTCGCCGAAGCCAGGCAAGGAGTTGAGCCGCTGCTCGAGGTCGGGGCCGTCGGTGGCCTCCTCCCAGACCCGCGCGGCGTCGCCGCCGTACTCTTCCGCCACAAGGGCGCAGAGCTCCTGGGTGCGCTTCGCCATCGCCGAGGGGAAGCGATGAAGGGCCGGCTTGTCGCGAAAGGCCTGCTCGAGATCCGCCGGGTCCATGCCGGCGATCTCGGCGGCGTCGAGCCGGCCGAGTCGCCGCTTGAGCTCGAGCGGGCCCGAGAACGCCTTCGGCACGGGCACCTGCTGGTCGAGCGCGAAGCCGATGAGGAGGGCGAGCGGCTCCTCGACGAGCAGCCGGTCTGCCTCGTCGTTGCCCGTGAAATGCAGGCGGTCGGCAGTCGTCGCCACGGCGCCAAGTGTAGCTCCCGGCGGGCAGCGCGAATCGCCACGCTGACGGCACGAACTCGGCATGGTGGGATCCAGATCGAGGTGAAAGCGCCCGTTAGGGTTTGAGCGGGTTCTTGGGACCCCCACCCAGGGTGGGGACCGGGATGGCGATGGCGGCGGGCCCCGGATCTCGCCGCCGCCCGTGCGGCGAGCGGTCAAGTCCTTCGCTAGCCGCCGGGCGATCGGTACTCGACGCTTCCGGCCTTCTTGAAGGCTTCGAGCATCTCCTCGACCGACAGGAGCACGGTCGTCTCGCCGCCGCTCCAGGCGCCGCTCGCGGCGACGCTGGAGATGACCGACGCGGCGGAGACGTTGTCCGGCATCTCGACCAGCGCGAGCACGTCGTACTCGCCGAACGCGTACCACATGCCGTGCAGCTTTCCGCCGGCGCCCTCGAGCGTCTTGGAGACGACGGGCCGCCGGTCCTCAGGCTGGTCGATCATGCGCTGGAAGGTCGCGGGCGCCTGCTTGAGTCGGATCAGGTAGAGGGCCATCTCGTATGCACCTCCTCGTTGCGGGAGCGTCAATGATGCTCCGCGGCAGCCCGGCCGCGCAAGCCGCTCTCGCTGCGGCCGACTGCGGTGCCGGAGACTTGCCGCGGTACCCTGCTCCCATGGATGCCTTGGCGCCGTTCTCGCCCTCGGTTCGCGCCTGGTTTCGGCAGACATTCGACAGCCCGACGCCGGCGCAGGAGCATGGCTGGCCCGTCATCTCGTCGGGAAGCCACACGCTCATCCAGGCCCCGACCGGGTCCGGCAAGACCCTGGCCGCGTTCCTGTGGGCGCTCGATCAGGCACGGCCGGGCGAGGGCCTCCACGTGCTCTACGTCAGCCCACTGAAGGCCCTGAACTACGACGTCGAGCGGAACCTGCGCGGACCGCTCGCCGGCATCGGCCTCGATCTGAACGTGGCCGTTCGAACGGGCGACACGCCGCAGAAAGAGCGGGCGGAGATCCTCAAGCGGCCGCCCGAGATCCTCATCACGACCCCGGAATCGCTTTTCCTCATGCTCACCTCGCAGGCCCGCAAGGTGCTCGAGACGGTGCGCTTCCTCATCGTCGACGAGGTTCACGCGGTGGCCGGGACGAAGCGCGGCGCGCACCTCGCGCTCAGCCTCGAGCGTCTGGCGCGGCTCGTCGGCGAGCCGATCCAGCGTGTTGGCCTGTCCGCGACCCAGCGCCCACTCGAGGAGATCGCCAGATTCGTGTCGGGCGGGCGGCCGATTGAGATCGTCGACGCCGGCCGGGCCAAGCAGCTCGACCTCGAGGTGGTGGTCCCCGTCGAGGACATGCGCGAGCCCGGGGGCGACGACGGCCAGCCGGGGAATTCGATCTGGCCGTCCATCTATCCCCGCATCCTCGAGCTCGTCGAGCAACATCGCTCCACGATCCTGTTTGTCAACAACCGCCGGCTTGCGGAGCGGCTCGCGCTCCGCCTGAACGAGCTGGCCGAGAAGCCCATCGCCCGCGCGCACCACGGCTCGCTGGCCCGTGAGCAGCGCGTGGAGGTCGAGGAGCTGCTGAAGAAGGGCGAGATCCCGTGCCTGGTCGCCACCTCGTCGCTCGAGCTCGGCGTGGACATGGGCGCCGTCGACCTCGTCATCCAGGTCGAGTCGCCCAAGTCGGTCGCGCGCGGGCTCCAGCGGGTCGGGCGCGCCGGCCACACGCTCGACACGGTCTCGAAAGGGCGGATCTTCCCGAAGTTCCGAGGCGATCTGCTCGAGTGCGCGGTCGTTGTCCGGCGGATCGAGGAGGGCGCGATCGAGGAGACCCAGATTCCGCGGAACCCGCTCGACGTGCTCGCCCAGCAGATCGTCGCCATCTGCGCCGACGAGGAGATCGCCGTCGACGAGCTCCACGAGCTCGTACGCGGCGCCTGGAGCTTCCGTGACCTCTCGCGAGCGGCGCTCGAGAACGTCCTCGACATGCTGGCGGGGCGGTACCCCTCCGAGGAGTTCGCTGAGCTGCGCCCGCGGATCGTCTGGGATCGCGTCAACGGAGTCGTGCGCGGGCGGCAGGGCGCTCGTCGGCTCGCCGTCACGAACGCCGGCACGATCCCCGACCGGGCATGTTCGGCGTCTTCCTCGTCGACGGCGGCGGCCGGGTCGGCGAGCTCGACGAGGAGATGGTCTACGAGGCCCGCGACGGCCAGACATTCATGCTCGGCGCCTCGACCTGGCGCATCGAGGAGATCACGCGAGACCGGGTGCTCGTATCGCCCGCGCCCGGGATCCCCGGGGCGATCCCGTTCTGGAAGGGGGAGGGAGCGGGGCGGCCGTTCGAGCTCGGCGAGGCGATCGGCCGGACAGCGCGCGAGCTCGTGGCGCTTCCGGACGACGAGGCCCTCGCCCGCCTCTCGAGCCGAGCATCGGCTCGACGAGCGAGCAGCCGCAACCTGCTCACCTACCTGCGCGAGCAGGAACAGGCGACCGGTGTCCTCCCGTCCGATCGTACGGTGGTGCTGGAGCGGTTCCGCGACGAGATCGGCGACTGGCGGCTCTGCGTCCTCACGCCTTTCGGCGGCCGGGTGCACGCGCCGTGGGCGCTCGCACTCGCGGCCCGGCTGCGCGAGTCGCTCGGGCTCGAGGTCAACGCCATCTGGTCGGACGACGGCATCGCTCTGCACCTCCCGGAGGCCGACGCGCCGCCGCCGACGCAGGACGTCCTGGTGCCGGCCGGCGAGGTCGAGGAGCTCGTGGTCACGGAGCTCGCAGGAAGCGCCTTGTTCGGCGCCCGCTTCCGCGAGAACGCCGGCCGCGCGCTGCTGATCCCGCGCCGGCGTCCGGGCCAGCGCACGCCTCTCTGGCAACAGCGCCTCAAGGCGCAGGGCCTGCTGCAGGTCGCCCGGCGCTATCCGGACTTCCCGATCGTGCTCGAGACCTACCGCGAGTGCCTACGGGACGTCTTCGACATGCCGGCGCTGCGCCGCGTGCTCGGCGACCTCGAGGCCCGTCGTCTCGACCTCGTCGACGTCGAGACGGCCCAGGCATCGCCGTACTCCTCGTCGTTGCTCTTCGACTACGTCGCCACGTACATGTACGAGGACGACACGCCGATGGCCGAGCGTCGGGCGCAGGCGCTCACCCTCGACCGTGACCTGCTGCGCGAGCTGCTCGGCGCCGAAGAGCTCCGCGATCTCCTGGATCGAGATGCGATCGAAGAGGTCGAGTCCGAGCTGCGTGGAGGCGCCCGGACGGCCGACGAGCTGCACGACCTCCTTCTGCGCCGAGGCGATCAGCTGCCGGACGAGATCGATCCGGCCCTGGCCGAGGAGCTCGTCGCCGAGCGACGGGCGATCTGGCTCCGGCTTGCCGGCGGACGGCGCCTGGTTGCCGCGGAAGACGCCGGGCGCTACCGCGACGCCTTCGGCGCCATGCCGCCCGGAGGGCTCCCGGACACGTTCCTCGAGGGCGGGGAGGACCCGATCGGTTTCGTCCTCGTACGCTTTGCGCGCGGTCGCGGGCCGTTCACAACGGCCGAGGTCAGCGAGCGGTTCGGCCTCGACATGACCGACGCCGAGGATGCTCTTGGCCGGCTCGAGCGGGAAGGCCGGGTCGTGCGAGGGGAGCTGCGACCGGGTGGCACGGAGCGCGAGTGGTGCGACCCCGACGTCCTGCGGCGACTTCGCCGCGCTACGCTCGCCCGCCTCAGGAAGGAAGTCGAGCCGGTCGAGCAGAGCGCGCTCGCGCGGTTTCTGCCCGCGTGGCAGGGGGTGGGGCGGAGGGCAGGGCTGCGCGAGGCGCTCGTCCCGCTGCAGGGGGTGCCGCTTCCGGTGCCGCTCTGGGAGGCGGACGTGCTCCCGCGACGGGTTCCCGGATACCGGCCCGAGCAGCTCGACCAGCTCTGCGCGACCGGCGAGGTCGTCTGGGTGGGGGCGGGGCTCGAGCGGGTGGCGCTCTACTACCGGGAGGATGCTTCGGCGCTCGGGCGCCCCGGCGCTCTGCCGCCGCCCGAGGGAGACGCGGTCGAGCGGCTCCGCGCCACGCTCCGGGCAGGCGCGCTCTTCTGGCATGACCTGGTCGCTGCGAGCGGGCTCGAGCCGGAGGTCGCGCTGCCTGCCCTGTGGGAGCTCGTCTGGGCAGGCGAGGCGACGAACGACGCCTGGCAGCCGTTGCGATCGCGCAGGCGGTACGCGGCGCCGAGGCCGGCAGAGCTGCGGCCCAGGGCGAGACGGTTCTCGAGGCAGCGCGCGGACGCTGTGACCGCGACCCAGGGCCGATGGTCGCTCACCGACGGGCTCTTCCCGGGTGAGCCCGACCCGCGAGCGCTCGCCGAGTTGCTGCTCGAGCGCCAGGGGATCTTGACCCGTGACGGCGTACGCGGCGAGGGTCTCCCCGGTGGCTACGCCCCCGTCTACCGCGAGCTCCGCAAGCTCGAGACGCTCGGCGTCTGCCGGCGCGGGTACTTCGTCGAGCGCCTGGGCGGCGCCCAGTTCGCGCTGCCCGGGGCGGTCGAACGGCTGCGAGAGCGGCCCGCCGACGAGGACGGTCCGGACGCGGTCGTGCTCGCGGCCGCGGACCCCGCGCAGCCCTACGGCGCCGCTCTCCAGTGGCCGAAGCGCGCGGGCGGGCGGGCGGCCCGGGTGGCGGGCGCCTACGTCGTGCTGCTCGATGGCGACGCCGCGCTGTACGTCGAGCGCGGCGGGCGCACGCTCCTGCCGCTCCGTGACCCTGAGCCGGCATGGCTGCGGCCCGCTCTCGACGCGCTCGTCGAGCACGCGCGGCGCTTCGGCCCCAAGCGCCTGGCAGTCGAGCGCTTCGACGGGGAGCCGGTCGTCGAGAGCGGCGTGCTCGACCTGCTCGCCGAGGCCGGGTTTCTCGTCGGCCCGCGCCGGGCTGTGCTGCGCGCAGGCTGACATGGCGGCGGACCAGATCGCGGTCGTCGAGCGCTACCTGGCACTGCTCTTCGATCCGGCAGCCACGAGCGCGCAGCTGGGAGACCTCCTCCACGAGGATGTCGTGTTCGTCGAGCACCCGAACCTGGTCAGCCCGCAGGGCAGCAGGCGCGACCGCAGCGCTCTGCTTGCGTCGTTCGAGGCCGGACGCCGGCTGATGGGCGAGCAGCGACTGGAAGATCTGGAAGTTCTTCCGGCCGGCGACTACGTCGTCGCGCGCGCCGCCTGGAGCGGCACGCTTGCCGTCGACGCCGCGCCGCTGCGAGCGGGCTCGACGCTGCGGGCACGTCTCGCGATGTTCTTCACCGTCCGGGACGGGCGTGTCTTCCGGCAGGAGAACTACGACTGCTACGAGCCGTTGCCGGTCGTCGGCGGCTCATGAGCGAACAGCCTTGAAGCAGGAGCGCTGGAACGAGAAGTGGCGCGAGCGCCTCGGCGACGGGTACCACGACGCGAGCCGTCACCTCGTCGCCGAGGTCGAGGTCCTGGAGCCGGGCCGCGCGCTCGACGTCGCCTGCGGATTAGGTCGGAATGCGATCTGGCTCGCCGAGCGCGGCTGGCGCGTGACCGGCGTCGACTACTCGGAGGTCGCGCTCGCCGAGGCGGGCAGACGCGCCGCCGCCCGCGGGCTCGAGATCGAATGGGTTCTCGCGGACGTGACGGATTGGGTGCCCGAGGCCGGCGCCTACGACCTCGTCTGCGTGATGTACCTCCAGATTCCGGCCGGAGAACGCCGCGTCGTGCTCGAGCGGGCGGCCGGAGCTCTTGCGCCCGGCGGCGTGATCCTCGTCGTCGGGCACGACCTGCGCAATCTGGCCGAGGGGTGGGGCGGCCCGTCCGACCCCGACGTGCACCTCACGCCGGAGCTCGTCGCCGCGGGCCTTGTCAGCCTGCAGATCGACCGAGCGGAGAGCGTCGTCCGTCATGTCGAGGACGAGAACGGAGCCCACGAGGCGATCGACACCTTGGTTCGGGCGCACCGCAGCGATGCCTGAGGGCGACAGCATTCACCGGACGGCGGCACGTTTACGCGTTCTGGAAGGCGAGGTTCTCGCGGTCGAGAGCCCGAACCCACGGGCTGCGGCGCTCGGCGTCGCGTCCCGGCTGGACGGCAAGCGGCTCGAGCGTGTCGAGGCAGTGGGGAAGAACCTGCTGCTCTCGTTCGAGGGCGGCGTCGTGCTTCGCAGCCATCTGCGGATGAAGGGCCGCTGGCAGGTGCGTTCCGCGGACGCTGCTCCCGGTGGGCGACCCTGGCTCGTGCTGAGGGGCCGGACCCGCCAGGCGGTGCTCTGGCACGGCCCGGTGCTGGAGCTGCACCGCGGCCGCCCGGCTTCCGTCGTGCCCCGGCTGGGCCCCGACATCATGGCCGACTCGCCCGACCTCGACGCGATGGTCGCTCGGCTGCGAGCCGTCGACCAGAGTCGCGAGATCGGAGAGGCGCTCCTCGACCAACGGCTTGTGGCGGGCATCGGGAACATGTGGAGATCCGAGGCACTGTTCCTCGCTCGTTGCTCACCGTGGCGACCGGTGGGGGAGCTCTCCGACGGCGAGCTCCGGCACGTCCTCGACACGGCCGCCGCCGCGATGCGGGAGGGACGACGCGAGCGTTTCGTCTATCGGCGGTCAGGCTTGCCCTGCCGGCAGTGCGACGCCAGGATCGAGTCCCGTCGGCAGGGTGACGCCGCCCGCACGACGTACTGGTGTCCGGCCTGCCAGGCAGGAACGGCGCTCGCGACCGCGTAATACCCTCGCGGTGAGCCAGCGCCCGGTGAAGTCCCCCGATCTCTACCGTGCGCTCCGAAATTTCTGCCTCGGCTCCTTCTTCACCCTCGCCGAGGAGCTCGAGTCCGGCGCCGAGCTGCCCGCCGCGCTCACCGAGCATCCCGGCCCCGATCGGCCGACGCTCTACGAGTACCGGCCGCTGGTGGGTGCGTTCGTGGAGCAGCGGGCCGCGTGGCTCGGTCAGCGAGAGGACGCCCTCGAAGCCCTCGTCGCGCTGAAGGACGAGCCCGCGGCCGGGATCTTCGCGCGCGCCCACGAGAACGACCACGTCGGCGAAGACGAGGCGCTGCGACGCACGATTCTGCTGCCGCTCCTGGTTCGCACGGCCGAGCGCTGCGGCGGTTTCGACTGGGAGGACAGCGCCTTCGAGGGAGCGTACGCCGAGCTCGAGCGTTCCCTCTACGGGGCCTGCCGTGTCTACGGGGCGCTTGCACCGCTGGTCGGGCTGACGGCGGGCGGGGAGATCGACCTCGGCGACGGGCTTCGGGTTCGTCCGGCCGCATCGGGCGAGCTTTCGGCCCACTGGCCGGAGGCCGCCAGGCTGCTGCCCCGGGACTTCGGCCGTGAGTGGGACCGGACGCTCGTCATCGAGCTCTCGCGCGACCTCGACGCGGCCGCCCCGCAGGTGCCCGACGCCGCCGCCGTCTTCGGGAAGGCCGTGAGCGCGTTGCGGCTTGCCACCCCGGGAGCGATCGCGGCGGGCCCGGTCCTCTTCGAGCGGCTTGACTGGCGTCCGTACGACATCAAGCCGATGCCACCGCTTGCGGCCCAGCAGCCGCCCGGTGAGCCGACTCGGCTCGATCCGTTTCGCGGCAAGCTCGCCGGCGAGCTGATCGGGCGTCTCAACGATCCGAGCGACCGACCCGGACCTGCTCGAGGCGCTGGAGCGCTTCGAGATCGCGCTCTTCAACCGAGGCCCGTTGCGCGCAGACGAGCTGCGCGAGGCACTCGTTCTCCTGCTCGGCGGCGACGAGGGCCCGTGGGCGGCCGCCGTGCGCTGCGCCGTCCTGCTCGGGGAAGCGGCCGCCGACCGCGTCGAGCTGCTTCAGGCGCTGCGCCCGCTGGTCGACGGCGACGGGCCGGGGTCACGCGCGGAGGATGCGGTTCGGCGGACGCTCGTCGAAGCACTGCTGGCAGGGTCGCGGACGGCCCTCGTCGAGGGGCTCGACGAGGCATTGCTCGGCCTGAGGCCGCATCCGCAGGTGACGGGCGCCGCGCGGGTCCTCGCCGCCGGCTGATCGCCGCGCTGGCGACCGGACGGTGATACGGGCGGCACGCCCACGAGGGCGTGGCGCGCGGCCGCGCGAAAGTTGGGACACCCGCGGCGCTGATCCGGCACATTGCGCCGCAATTCACTGCGGATGTCCGGCGTAGGGTTTCTCCATGGACGAGGCGAGACAGGTCGCGGAACGACTCCGCCGCATCGAAGAGTTGCGTGACGCCGAGGCGGGCGCAGGCCAACTGATCGGCGAGCTGCGCGCGTTGCTTTCCGAAGGGGAGGCCTGGCTCGCCGCGGAGCGGGCCGGCGTCGCACGAACCGGCTCCGACGTCGGGGAGGACGGAGGCCTGCTGCGCCGGGCGGGGAGGTCGCTTGCGTCGCTCGAGGAAGAGGTCCGGCGGGCTGCCCCGGGTCGGCCCGGCCGTCCGAGCGAGCCGGAGGTGGGAAGCTCCGTGTGCGGCCGCGGAGAGCGATGCGGCGGGGACGACGGGGGCGCGACTCGAGGGAGAGCGAATCGAGGAGCGCGCCGATACCGAGGTCGGCCGCGGACAACGGGGAGGTGGTCGCCGAGAGGCATGCCGTCTAGAATCGCGCGCCGTGCCACGCTACGGACCGCCGAACGCGCTCGAACTGCCGCGGTATGCGGGCGTGCGGACGTTCATGCGAGTTCCCCACGTCCGCGAGCTCGACGAGGTGGACGTCGCGATCGTCGGGATTCCGACGGACAGCGCCGTCTCGTTTCGGACCGGAGCCCGCTTCGGGCCGGAGGCGATCCGCAGTGCGTCGGTTCTGCTGCGCAACTACAACCCGATACTTCGTGTCGACCTGACGGAGCGCCTCTCGATCGTCGACTGGGGAGACGCGCCGACCGTGCCGGGCTACGTGGTCGAGTCACTCGAGCGGACGCGTGAAGCGATCGAGGAGATCGCCCGCAGCGGCGTCGTGACGCTGTGCCTCGGCGGAGACCACACCGTGCTGCTCGCCGAGCTCCGAGCGCTCGCGGCGGTACACGGTCCGCTCGCCCTCGTCCAGCTCGACGCGCACCACGACGTGTGGGACGAGTACTTCGGCCAGAAGGTGTTCCACGGGAGCATCGTGCGCCGCGCCGTCGAGGAGGGGCTCATCGATCCCGCCCGGTCGATCCAGGCGGGGCTCCGAGGATCGCTGTACGGGCCGAACGATCTCACCATGCCGGCGGAGCTCGGGATCGAGGCGCTCAGCTACGAGGAGCTCGCCGCCCTCGGCCCTGCCGGGTTCGCCGCGCGTGCCCACGCGAGGGTCGGCACCGGCGCGTGCTTCGTCTCGTTCGACATCGACTTCGTGGACCCGGCGTCGGCGCCCGGCACCGGGACTCCCGAGGTGGGCGGACCGTCGAGCCGCGAGGCGCTGACGTACCTGCGGACCCTCGCGGGGCTCGACTTCCGCGGCTTCGACTGCGTCGAAGTCTCGCCGCCGTACGACCCGTCCGGCGTGACCGCGCTCGTGGCAGCAAACGCCTGTTTCGAGATGCTCTCGCTGCTCGCGCTGCGCCGCTGAACCGCGTCCATCGAAGCGCCGTGGACGGCGCCGTGCCCGACCCGCCCGCTCGCTCTCGGTGGCGAGGGTGGGCCAGAAGGATTGTGCTAGCTTGACACGAAGAAGGAGCGGCCATGGTTTCCCTCCTGTCGCGGTTCAAGCCGAGCGGCCATTCTTCGCAAGGAGCAACGCTGAGCAAGGTCATCTCGTTCGCCAACCAGAAGGGCGGGGTGGCCAAGACGACGACGACCCTGAACCTCGGGGTCGCCTTCAAGGAGCTCGACCTGCGCGTGCTCGCGGTCGACCTCGATCCTCAGGGCAACCTCACGATGAGCCAGGGGCTGAACCCCGACAAGCTCGAGGTCTCGATGTTCGACGTGCTCGTCAGGCAGGTTCCGATCGCGGAGGCGATCCACCGGCGGGAAGTCGACGTGGCCGTCTCGTCGATCGATCTCGCCGGCGCGGAGCTCGCCCTCTCGAGCATGATCGGTCGCGAGCGGGCGCTGCAGAAGGCGCTGCTCTCGGCCAGGCACGACTACGACTTCATTCTCATCGACACGCCGCCGTCGCTCGGCCTGCTGACGGTGAACGCGCTGACCGCGTCCGACCAGGTCATCGTCCCGGTGCAGTGCGAGTACCTCTCGCTCCGCGGGCTGGCGCAGCTCCAGCACACGCTCGAGATGATTCGCGAGAACCTCAACCCGAGCGTCGAGATCAGCGGCATCCTGCCGACGATGTACGACGGCCGGCTCGTGCACAGCCGCGAGGCGGTGGAGATCCTCCAGGAGAGCTTCGGAGACCTCGTCTTCAAGACGTGGATCAGAAAAACAGTGCGTTACGCGGAGGCGCCGGTGCAGGGAAGCTCGGTGCTGAAGTACGAGCCGGAGGGCGTCGCGGCCGAGGCGTACCGTGAGCTTGCGAGGGAGGTGTTGAACGGTGCGTCGCCGAGCTAGCATGCGAGAGGGCCCGCTGTCGGAGCTGTTCCGTGCGACGGAGGCGGCGCAGCAAAAGGCAGATCAGGAGTCGGCGGGCCAGGATCAGGAGCCCGAGGCCCTGACGGTCGAGTCGGCCGCGCGGGCGGACGAGCCCACAGAGCTCATCTCGGCGCTGCCGCAGGAAGCTCTCGACCTCTCGGGCGAGCCGGAGCAGACGGGCGCAGCGGGCGCCGCACCCCCGGAGCCGTCCGAGCAGGCGAACGCGCCCGCCGACGGACCGGAGGCCCCGCCGGCGACCGGCGCGGGTTCCGGCGATGCTCACGCGGCTGGACCCGATCCCGATCAGGCGGGGAGCCCCAGCCGCGAGCGACCGAGCGATGAGCGCCGCGCCGCGACGTCCGACCCCGCTGCCGGGGCAGCGCCGCCGCCGAGGCGTGCCGATTCCGAGAGCGCCAAGAAGTCGAAGGCCGCTCCGGCGCCGGCGGCCCGGCTCGCCGGGGCCCAGGCGGCCGCCGCGACCGCACCGCGTCTCTCACGCGTCCCTCGAGCCGACTCCGCCGCGTACCTGGCCGTCATCCGCGTGATCGGTGTGGGCGGGGCGGGCCTGAACGCGGTCAACCGCATGATCGACGCGGGCATCTCACAGGTCGAGTTCATCGCGGTCAACACCGACATCCAGCAGCTTCGTACCTCGGAAGCGCCCGTGAAGCTCCATATCGGCAGGGAGCTCACCCAGGGGCTCGGCTCCGGCGCGGATCCAGTCGTCGGCCGCCGTGCCGCCGAGGAGTCGTACGACCAGATCAAGCACGTCCTTCGCGGCTCCGACATGGTCTTCGTGACGGCCGGAGAAGGCGGCGGGACGGGCTCCGGTGCGGCGCCGGTCGTGGCGCGCATCGCGCGGGAGGTCGGAGCGCTGACGGTCGGCATCGTCACGATGCCGTTCCGGTTCGAGGGCAGCCGACGCCGCGAGCAAGCGGAGGACGGGCGCCGACGAGCTGCGAGAGGTGTGCGACACCCTGATCGTCATCCCGAACGATCGCCTGCTCGAGGTGCTCGACCGCTCGACGTCGATGCTCGAGGCATTCCGTATCGCGGACGACGTGCTGCGCCAGGGCGTGCAGGGGATCTGCGACCTGATCACCATGCCGGGTCTCATCAACCTCGACTTCGCCGACGTGCGGACGGTCATGCGCGACGCCGGCTCGGCCCTGATGGGCATCGGTTTCGCCACCGGCGAGACCCGGGCCAAGGATGCGGCCGAGCGTGCGTTGCGATCGCCGCTCATCGACACGGAGATCGCAGGCGCCCGCGGCATTCTCCTGTCGATCGCCGGCGGCGACGACCTGTCGCTGCTCGAGGTCACTGAGGCCGCCGAGGTCATCCGTGCCGCCGCGACGAACGACACGAACATCATCTTCGGCGCGACCGTCGATCCGCGGCTGAACGGTCAGGTGTGGGTCACCGTGATCGCCACCGGCCTCGGGAAGACGAAGCGCACCACCCGTCCCTCGGTGTCCACGTCGAGGTCGGAGGACGGCGACGCCGCCCCGCTCGAGCCTCCGAGCTTTCTCCGCGACCTGTAGCACCGTAACCGCCGACCCCGGCCTAGACTGGTCCGCCAATGGGCAGGCGGCCGCGCGCAGCCGTCCTCGCCGTCTTGCTGACGGTCGTCGCAGCGTGCGCGCTGGCGGCGGCGGGTTGCGGCGGCGACGAGGATCTGACGGAAGGGCTCAGCCCCGAAGAGATCCTCGAGAGCAGTCGCGAGGCGGCCGCGCAAGTGGCCACCTACGATGCGCACGTCACGCTGACGCTCGAACTGGCTGCGTCGGGCTCGGCTCCTCCCGAAGGGATTCTCGGCCGCTTCGTCGGCCAGCCGGTGACGATCGTCGCGGACGGCCCCGTGCGCAGGCCGATTGCAGAGGGAGGGTCGGCGTTCTCGTTCGATCTCGACATCCAGCTCGGGGGCTTCGACGTCCAGGGGACGCTGACGAAGGTGAACGACGCCGTCTACCTGTCCGTTCTCGGCGCCGACTTCCAGCTCGACCTTCCCGCCGAGCAGGCTCGAGCGGTGGAGCTTCCGCCCGAGCCGGCACGCTTCATCGCGGAGCCGCAGGAGGTGGGTCGCGAGGAGATCGACGGGGTGCCGACAGTCCATCTCCAGGGTGAGATCGCGACCGAGGCGGTGCTCGACTACGCGCTCGATCTGTTCGGCAAGGCGCCGAACCTGCTCGGAGGCCGCAGCCTCCCCGAGGGCGCAGAGCTCGAGGAGCTTCGAGCCTCCGTGGTCGACGCCGTGCAGGAAAGCAGGGCGGACGTCTGGATCGGCACCGAGGATCTGCTGCCTCGTCGAGCGGCGGCTCACCTCGTCCTGGCAGGCTCCCTCGGTGCGCTGCTTCCGGGCGTCGACGGCTTGACCCTGGACGCGGACGCCGAGATCGGCGGTTTCGACGAGGACGTCGAGATCGAAGCACCCGCCAATCCGATCCCGTTCGACCCACAGCTCTTCTCGGGCTTCCTGGGCTGAAGGAGCCCGTCGGGCGGGCGTGACCGGCTGCGCCCGCGCCTAGACTCCACGACATGAGAGGAGCGGTCGCGGCGGGGCATCCGCTGACGGCGGAGGCCGGCGCGCGGGTGCTCGAAGAAGGGGGCAACGCGGTCGACGCGTGTGTTGCCGCGGCCGCCGTGTCGTGGATCGTCGAGAGCCCGCTGACAGGGCCTGGTGCGGGCGGCTTCATGCTCGTCCACGACGCCGGCAGGGGACGGGACGTGCTGCTCGACTTCTTCGTGGCCGTGCCCGGGCTCGGGCTCGATTCGCGCTCGAGCGTCGAGATGGAGGTCGTCGACGTGCCGTTCGGAGCCGGTGACACGACCCAGCGGTTCTTCATCGGCCCGCCGAGCTGCGCCGTGCCCGGAACCGTGGCCGGGATCGCCGAGGCGAGCCGGCTGTTCGGGAGCCTACCGTGGCCGAAGCTGCTCGAGCCGGCGATCGAGCTGGCACGCGCAGGCGTCGAGCTCAACCCGGTGCAGGGGCTCTTCCACGAGGTGCTCGACGCCGTTCTGCGCAACCGGCCGGAGGGCAGGCGCGTGTGGGGCGCGTCCGGGCCCCTGCGGCCGGGCGATCGCCTCTTCATGCCGGATCTCGCCGGGACGCTCGCGCTGCTCGCGAGCGAGGGCGCCGACGCCTTCTACCGCGGCGAGCTCGCGCGGCGCAATCGTCACTACCTGTCGGGAAGGCGGCGGCCAGCTCACCGAGCAGGATCTCGCCGCGTACCGGGTCGTGCGGAGAAGGCCGGTTCGAGCCCGTTACCGAGGGCACGAGCTCGTCTCGAATCCGCCGCCGTCGTCCGGCGGAGTGCTGATCGCCTTCGCGCTCCGGCTGATCGACCGGCTGGGGGTCGGCGGGGAGCCCGGCAGCGTCGAGGCGATCGCCCTGCTCGCGGAGACGGCGCGCGAGACGGCGCAGGCGAGAGAAGGGAGCTTCGCGTCGGAGCTCTTCCGCGGGGGGCTCGCGCGGCGCCTGCTCGCGGACGAGCGTGTCGCGGAGGCGGTCGGCCGGATCCGCGCGGGGCTCGCCGTCCCCGTGAGGGAGCCCGCGGGGATGCCGTCGACGACGCACATCAGCGTGATCGACGCTCGCGGCAATGCCGCCTCTCTCTCCGCGTCGACGGGGATCGGCTCCGGCTTCGTCGTACCGGGCACCGGCATCCAGCTCAACAACATGCTCGGCGAGCTCGACCTCAACCCTTCGGGTGCGCCCGCTGCGGCCGGGCCGCCGCATGACCAGCATGATGGCGCCGTCGATCGCGCTTCGAGATGGACGTCCGCACATCGTGGTCGGCAGCGCCGGCTCCGAGCGCCTCCGCGGCGCGATCGTGCAGATTCTCGTGAACGTCATCGACCACGGCATGGATCTCCGTACCGCGATCGAGCGCCCCCGCTCGCACCTGGACGGCGCGGAGCTCCATCTGGAAGGAGGCACGGAGGCCACGACGGCCGCGAGGCTGGCCGAGCTCGGGTACCCGCTCGTGGAGTGGCCCGGGCCGGATCGGAACCTCTATTTCGGCGGAGTTTCGGCGGTTGCGATGGAGAGGGACGGCACCCTCGAGGCGGCGGGCGACCTCCGACGAGGCGGGCACGGCGTGGTCGTGCGATGAGCGACCGTGACTCGACCGACGCGGTCGTAGCCGACGTCGGGACACGCGCCGGTGCGCGTCAGGCGGGCACGGCCGGGCGATGCCGCTGCGCTGGTCACCCTGGCGAAGTTGGTGGGCGCCGAGCCCGAGGGCTGGCTCGTCACATCCGGCGAGTGGCGCAGCAGGCGCGACGAGCGCCGCTACCTGCGCGCGGTGCACGACTCGCCACACGCGGCCGTCCTGGTCGCCGAGGACGGCGACGAGATCGTCGGCCGCCTCTCGATCGTCCGCGACTCCCATCCGGCCTGTGCGCACGTCGCCGACGTGGGAATCATGGTTGCTCGGGATCATCGGCGACGGGGAGTGGGCAAGGCGCTGCTCCGTGCCGCCGAGCAATGGGCGAGAGGCGCCGGAATCCGCAAGATCGAGCTGCACGTCTTTCCGTACAACGACGCTGCCCTACGGCTCTACGAGTCGGCAGGCTACGACCGCGAGGGCTATCGGCGGGGGCACTTCAGCAGAGCGGGCACAGTGGTCGATGCCGTGCTGATGGCGAAGCACCTGCCGCGCTGATCCTTTGCGGCGCCTCGATTTTGCTCTGGGCTTTTTGCGGTTATCCTTCGTCCGATGGAGCAGGAGCCCGGACGCGGCACGATCACCTTCGAGGATCTCGAGCTCACCGAGGAGGAGGAGCTGTGGACGGACGACACGGACGCCGACTACACGGGTTGGTTCTGCGTGGCCACCGATCCGTTCCCGTGCCCCGCATCCGGCTGCTCCTACGTGGCGGAGTTCATGACCGCAGCACATCTCATTCTCGTCTGGCAGGAACGCGACGATCCCAACCTGCTGCGTCACGCGCAGCGGGCCAAGGAGGTGGGCAGAAACCCGCGCGTCGTGTCCTACGAGCCGGCCTTCGGCCCCTGCGCTTCGTACTACCTCTGGGAGGCGGCGGGCCGCCCGGTGCACGGCGTGAAGCGCGTCTGAGGCCGGTTCAGCCGGGCGGCTCGACGCGGCCGTTGCCCGCAGCCCGCTCGCTCGCGGTCTTCGCGAAGCGCAGAGCGCCGGTCGCCTGCGCGAGCAGCTCCGCGAGGCGGACGACCCGCTCGCGCTCTGACAGCAGCTCGAGCAGCTCCTGTTTCGCGTCGACGCCGAAGTCGACGCGCGCTGCGATCCAGTAGGCGAGGCCCTCGGATCCGGGCTCGGATTCCTCCAACTCTGCCTCGGCCGTTTCCACGAGCCGGCGGAACGCTGCGAGGCAGCGCTCGACCTCGTCGGGGTCAGGTTCTTCGCCGGTATCGGCAAGCTCCTCGACCTGAGCCGTCCGAAAAGAGCGCCCTTCGGTCTCCTCGAGGATCTGGAAGCGCTCGCGGCCTTCGACGACGATGTCGAGCCTGCCGTCCTCGTGGCGCTCGAGCACCTCGACGACGGCTGCGGTCGTCCCCACCGAACGGATCTCCTGATCGCCGCCGAGCACGAGGCCGAACTCGCTGTCGTTGTCGAGGCACTCGCCGATCAGCTCGCGGTAGCGGGGCTCGAAGATGTGCAGCGGGATCCGCTCGCCCGGGACGAGGACGAGGCCGAGCGGGAAGAGTCCGAGGTCGTCCACGCCGACAGAGTAAGGTGCCTCGCGTGTCCGCCAGCGCCATTGCCCGCGTGGCCGAGTCGTTCTTCAAGCCAGAGCTGGCGGGCATCGTGCCCTACGAGCCGGGCAAGCCGGCCGAAGAGGTGCAGCGCGAGCTCGGGCTCTCGCGCGTTGTCAAGCTGGCCTCGAACGAGGGCCCGTTCGGGCCGTTGCCTGCGGCGCAGGAGGCGCTCGAGATCGGCATCCGCGACCTCAACCGGTACCCGGACGGGGGTTTCTACCGCCTTCGTCAGGCTCTTGCAGAGCGTCACGGCGTCGCGCCGGAGAACGTGGCGCCGGCGGCCGGCGCCGACGGCGTCGTCCTGTACCTGTCCATCGCGTGCCTCCGCCCCGGTGACGAGATCGTCTGCGGCTGGCCGTCGTTCCCGAGCTACGTGCTCGACGCAATGAAGCTCGGCGCAGGCGTGCGCCGCGTGCCCCTCCGCGACGACCGGTACGACGTCGAAGCGATGCTCGGCGAGATCACCGAGCGCACGAAGCTCGTCTTCGTCTGCAATCCGAACAACCCGACGGGGAAGATCGTGCCCCGCGACGAGCTCGACGCGTTCCTCGACCAGGTGCCCGCGCACGTGCTGACGGTGCTCGACGAGGCGTACTTCGAGTACGTGGAGGACGAGGACTACCCGGACGGGATCGAGGAGTACGTGAAAGCGGGCCGGCCGGCGATCGCGCTGCGGACGTTCTCGAAGATCTACGGCCTCGCCTCGCTGCGCGTCGGCTACGGCGTCGGTCCGGCGGAGGTCGTGCAGGCGATCCGCAAGGTGCAGAACGCGTTCGACGTCACGCAGCCGGCCCAGGATGCGGCCCTGGCAAGCCTCGGTGACCCTGATGAGCTCGCCCGCCGGCGACGCGCCAACGCCGACGGCCGCGCGCTGCTCGAGACAGGCCTGGCGGAGCTCGGGCTGCGGGTCGCGGGCAAGCCGGCAGGCAACTTCGTGTACGCGGAGCTCGAGGGCGACGCCCGGCCGCTGTTCGAGGCGCTCCTGCGCGAGGGCGTGATCGTCCGGCCGCTGCACGGGTTCGGCGCGCCGACGGCCCTCCGCGTCAGCGTCGGCACGACCGACGAGTGCGAGATCTGCCTGGGGGCGCTCGGACGGCTACTCGCCGAGCAGCCCGGGCTGCGCCGCGGCGAGCCGGCGACAGTCTGATTGACGGGCTCCCGGCGCCCGGATCGGCCTGCGCCGGGACGGGAAGGCGCTTGCGGCGTCGCCGGGTGGTGCTAGCGTTTCGCGCGTGCCGGGCAGCCTGAAGGTGAGGGCCGGGCTGCTGGGAGAGCGGCGCGATTTCCGCCGCCTGTTCCTCGCCATGCTCGCGTCCTCGATCGGTACCTGGCTTGCGTTCGTCGCGCTCGTCATCGACGTTTTCGACCGGACGGGGAGCGCTGCCTGGGTCAGTGCCCTTCTCGTCGCCGAGTTCCTGCCGCTCGTGGTGATCGGCCTGGTCGCGGCGCCCCTGCTCGACCGTTCGCCACGCCGCACAGTTCTAATTGCCGCAGATCTTGTACGAGCAGGAGTATTTTGTGTTATTCCATTTGCAACAAGCTGCATTGCAGATAGTGCTCTTAGCTCTAGTCGCAGGAGTCGCGACGAGCTTCTTCAGGCCCGCCGTCTACGCGGGCCTCCCGAACCTCGTGACGGACGCGGAGCTGCCACGCGCGAACGGCCTGCTCCAGTCCGCCGAGAACGTGACGCTCGCGCTCGGACCGGTCGTGGGCGGCATCCTCGTCGGTTGGGTGGGCCCCGATCCCGCCTACCTGTTCAATGCGGCGTCGTTCGTCGCCTCGGCGCTGCTGATCGTGAGAATCCGCCGCAACCTCCAGGAAGGAGAGGCGTCGAGCGAGGGCCACTGGCGGGATGTCGCCGAGGGGCTCTCGCTGCTCAAGAAGGCGCCCGCCCTGCGCGCGGTCGTGTTCACGTGGAGCCTTGTCATGCTCGGGTCGGCCGGGGTCAGCGTCGCGGAGGTCGTGCTGGCGAAGGAAATCTTCGTCGCGGGCGACGCAGGCTACGGTCTCATGCTCAGCGCCATGGGCATCGGCCTCGTGCTCGGGAGCTACCTTGCCGGCACCTGGGTCGACTCTCGCGGCGTGCGCAGCCTCTACGCCACGTCGATCGCCGTCATGGCTCTCGGGATAGGAGCCGTCGCAGCGTCGCCGGGAGTCTGGGTCGCGGCCGGGCTGCTCGTGATCGCCGGGTTCGGCAACGGGTCGGCTCTCGTCTGCAACGCCGTTCTCATCCAGCGCGGCGTGTCCGACGTCTTTCGGGGCCGCGCGTTCACCCTCGCAATGAGCGCCAGCTTCGCAGCGCTCGGGCTCGGCATGATCGCGTCCGGGCCGTTGACGGACAGCCTTGGGCCGCGCGAGGTCTGGGGGCTGGCCGCCGCGCTCCTGCTCGCGGCGGCGCCGCTGTCGTTCGTCCTCACCCGCGGAGTCGGCCTCGCACCGCCGGGGTCCACTCCCGAGCCCGCGCTTCCCTCGCGACAGGGGGCCTGATGCCGCGCACCTTCACGCGCGCCGCGCTCGTCGAGGGCGTCGAGCAGGGGGATCGCCGGGCGATCGCCCGCGCGCTCACCCTCGTCGAGAACGGCGATCCGGTGGCATACGAGCTCGTGCGTGAGCTCTATCCGCATACGGGTCGTGCGTATGCCGTCGGTGTGACAGGGCCTCCGGGGGTAGGCAAGTCGAGCCTCGTCGCCGCCCTGGTCGGTCTCCTCCGCGCGCGAGAGCAAACGGTAGGCGTCATCTCGGTCGATCCGACGAGCCCGTTCACGAGAGGCGCGGTGCTCGGCGATCGCATCAGGCTCGCCGACCACTTCCTCGATCCCGGCGTCTTCATCCGCTCGATGGCCACGCGCGGCCACCTCGGCGGCCTCGCCGAGGCGACCCTCCAGGCCGCGTTGATCCTCGATGCCTCCGGCAAGGACGTGCTGTTCCTGGAAACCGTGGGGATCGGGCAAAGCGAGCTCGAGATCGCCCAGGTTGCCGACACGGTCCTGCTCGTGCTCATGCCCGGCTCGGGCGACGCAGTGCAGGCGCTCAAGGCGGGCATCATGGAGATCCCGGACGTGATCGCGATCAACAAATGCGATCATCCGCTCGCACGGACGCTGTTCCAGGAGGTTCGAGGAGTTCTCGCACTGACGCCCGATCGCGACTGGGCCCCGCCGATCGTGCTGACCGAGGCGCTTCGACCGGAGGGCGTCGACAAGCTCTGGGACGCGATCGAGTCCCATCGGGCGTTTCTCGCGGAGGAGGGCCGCCTGGAGGAGCGCCGACGCCGAAAGCTCGCCGCCGAGGTCTTCTCGCTCGCGAGCGGAAGGGCGAAGGAGCATCTGGCGCGGGCCGTCGCGGACGACCCGGAGCTCCGCCGCGTGCTCGATGCGGTCGAGCGCCGCGACCTCGACCCGCTGACCGCGGTGCGCGAGATTCTGGAGCGAGTCTTCCGGCTTCCCTCCTGAGCTGTCTCCGCACCCGCCGGCCGCCCCAGGCTCGTCTACCGTGCGCGCATGGCGGCCCGGCCGACGCTCGCCGACATCCGCTCCGCCCGCGACAGGCTTGCAGGCATCGCTCGCGCGACGCCCGTGTACCGGTCGGAGACCCTGTCGGGCCTTGCCGGGAGAAGCGTCTGGCTCAAGGCCGAGAATCTCCAGCGCACGGGCTCATTCAAGGTACGCGGAGCTGTCAACCGGATCGGGGCGCTCTCGCCCGAGGAGCGCGAGCGCGGCGTGATCGCCGCAAGCGCGGGTAACCATGGACAGGCGGTCGCATGGGCGGCCCGAGAGGCGGGTATCGCAGCGACGGTGTTCATGCCCGAGGATGCAGCGCTCGCCAAAGTGGAGGCGACCAAGAGCTACGGCGCCGACGTGATTCTGGGCGGAGACTCGATCGACGAGGCGCTGGCGGCGGCATCCGAACGCGCGGCTACGACGGCCGCCGTCGTCGTGCATCCGTTCGACGATCCCGCGATCATCGCCGGCCAGGGCACCATCGCGCTCGAGCTGGACGAGCAGCTCGGAGAGATCGAGACGCTCGTCGTGCCGGTCGGCGGCGGCGGTCTGGCGGCCGGCATCGCACTCGCACTTGCCGAGTTGCGGCCGTCGGTGCGTATCGTCGGCGTCCAGGCGGAGCGCTGCGCGCCGCTGGCGGGCGGCGAGGCGCTCGGCTACACGATCGCCGACGGAATCGCGGTGAAGCAGCCCGGCGACTCTCACGAGGCCGATCCTGGACGAGCGCCTGACGGCCGTCGTCGCGGTTTCCGACGAGCAGCTGGCCGAGGCGATCGTGCTGCTGCTCGAGCGAACGAAGCTCGTCGTCGAGGGCGCGGGTGCGGCTCCCGTCGCGGCGCTGCTCGCCGGGCTCGCCGGGGGCGAGGGCCCGGCCTGCGCGCTGCTCTCCGGCGGCAACATCGACGCCACCGTGCTGATCCAGGTGGCACGGCACGGGCTGACCCAGGCGGGCCGCTACCTCGTCGTTCGAACGCGGGTTCCCGATCGCCCGGGCCAGCTCGGTGCGCTCCTGACCCGGCTCGCGAGCCACAGCGTCAACGTTGTCGAGGTCGAGCACCATCGCGAGGGAGTCGACATCGACGTCTGGGAGACGGAGATCGCGCTCACCCTGCTGACCCGCGACGAGGCGCACTGCCGCGAGCTGCTCGCGTTGATGGCCGACTGGGGCTACCCGGCGACGCGGGTGCGCTAGCGTTCGAGCGGATGAGCACGACAAGCCCGTTTCCCGACGTCGACGCCGAGGAGCTCTCCGCAGCGGCCACGAACTACACGGTCGGCACGACGCTCTTGCTCGAGAACGAGCACGTGCGAGTGTGGGACCTGACGCTTCCTCCCGGCGAGCGCACGCCGTTCCACTGCCACCGCACGACCTACTTCTACCGCTGCGACTCGGGCGGGCGCTGGCGGCTGCGCAGCATCGACGGCGAGGTGATCCACGGCGAGGATGCCGCCGGCGAGGTCACGTTCCACGAGCTCGCTCCGGGCGAGACGCTCGTGCACGAGCTGGCGAACACCGGGGACGCGCCGCTGCGCTACACGACGATCGAGCTGCTCGAGCGCCGGTAAGAGCCGGGCGCGCCTGGGGCGCAAGCGGCTTACAGCGTCGTGCCACGCGAGAAATCGGGCTCCGGCTACAGCCTCGGACCCACCCCCACCCAATTGGGTGGGGGCAGAGGGTAGCGCCCGCCGAGCGACGGGCCCGTCGCAAACGTGAAAAGAGCGTCGCGCGGGTGCGCAAAGACTCGCGTTTCGGTCGAGACCTGCGCCTGCCCGGGGACATGCGCCTGCCCGGTGCGTGACGTGCGCCGGCGGTGAGACGTGCGCCTGCCGTGGGACCTTACGCCCGCCGCGGGCTCGCGCCCACTCCAGCCCGCGCTAGAGGCCGAGCTGGCGGGCGATCACGAGGCGCTGGATCTCGTTCGTCCCCTCGCCGATCTCGAGCACCTTCTGGTCGCGGTAGAAGCGGGAGATCGGCGTCTCGTTCATGTAGCCGTAGCCGCCGTGGATCTCGAGGGCGTCGTTGACGACGCGGTTGGAGAGCTCGCCGGAGAACAGCTTCGCCATCGCAGCCTCGCGCGCGAACGGCCGTCCCTCGTCCTTGAGCCAGGCGGCGCGCCAGGTCAGCGCCCGCGCGGCCTCGATCTCGGTCGCCATGTCGGCGAGCTTGAACTGGATCGCCTGGAAGCCGGCGATCGGCCGGCCGAACTGCTCGCGGGTGCGCGCATACGAGAGCGCCTGCTCGTACGCGCCCTGGGAGAGACCCACGGCCAGCGCCGCGACCGAGATCCGCCCGCCGTCGAGGATCTCGAGGAACTGACGGAAGCCGGCCCCGCGCTCGCCGAGGAGGTTGTGCTCGGGCACGGCGCAGTCGCGGAACGCGAGCTCGCGGGTGTCGGAGGCGCACCAGCCGAGCTTGCTGAGCGGCGCCGAGAGCTCGAGGCCGGGCGTCCCGCTCGGAACGATCAGGTTCGAGATCTCGGGCGCGCCGTCCCGCTCCCCGGTGACGGCGGTGATCGTCACGCAGGCGGTGATGTCGGTGCCCGCGTTCGTGATGAACTGCTTCGCGCCGTTCACGATCCAGCTGCCGTCGCGGAGCTCTGCCCGCGTGCGGGTCGCGCCCGCGTCGGATCCCGCTCCCGGCTCGGTGAGGCCGAACGCGGCCAGACGGCGGCCCGATGCGAGATCCGGGAGCCACGTCCGGCGCTGCTCCTCGGAGCCGTAGAGGAGGATCGGCATCGTGCCGAGTGACGTGTGCGCGGCGACCGTGATCGCGATCGAGGAGTCGATCCGGGCCAGCTCCTCGACGACGAGGGCGTAGGAGAGCGTGTCGAGACCGGCGCCGCCGTACTCCTCCGGAATCGGAACCCCCATCACGCCCAACCCCGCGAGACCCTCGACGAGCTCGTAGGGGAAACGATGCTCGCGGTCCAGCTCCTCGGCGACCGGGGCGATCTGCTGCTCGGCGAACTCCCTGACGGTCCGCCGCAGGAGCTCCCGCTCCTCGCCCAGATCGAGATTCATGCCGCCGGAGCCGCCTCGACCTCGCCCGGATTGCCGCCAAGTCGCTGCGCGAGCTCCGCGATCAGCCGCACGCCGTAGCCCGTCGCTCCCATGCCGGTGTAGTAGTCGCCGCGCGCCCGGTCGAGGTACGCCGTCCCGGCGATGTCCAGGTGCGCCCAGGGGCCGTCGCCGGCGAACTCCTGCAGGAACCGGGCGGCGTACACCGGCCCGGCCTGGCGGAGGTCGGACGAGTTCTTCAGGTCGGCGAACGTCGATCGGAACAGCCGTTTGTAGGTGTCGTGGATGGGAAGGCGCCAGGCGTGGTCGCCCGACGCCGCCGCCGCGGCGAGGACGTCCGAGACGAACGCGTCGTCGTTGCCCATGACGCCGGCGTAGTAGTCGCCGAGGGCGATCACGACGGCGCCGGTGAGCGTGGCGAGGTCGACGACGTGCGTCGCGCCTCGGCGGCGCGCGTGCACGAGGGCATCGGCCAGCACGAGGCGGCCCTCTGCGTCCGTATTCGTGATCTCGATGGTCTTGCCGTTCAGCGCGGTGACGATGTCCCCCGGCCGTGACGAGTGCCCGCCGGGCATGTTCTCCGTCGCGGGCACGACGGCGACCACGCGCAGCGCGAGCCCGAGCTCGGCGATGGCGCCGAGCCCGCACAGCGCGGCGGCACCGCCGGCCATGTCGCTCTTCATGTTCTCCATGCGTGCGGCCGGCTTGATCGAGATGCCGCCCGAGTCGAAGGTGATTGCCTTGCCGACGAGCCCGAGGACGAGCCCTTCCGGCGCGCCGGGCGGCGCATACTCGATCGTGATGAGCCGGGCCTCGTGGTCGCTGCCGCGCGCGACCGCGACGAAGGCGCCCATCCCGGCCGCCTCGATCTCGTCCCGGCCGATCGTCTCGAACGAGAGGTTCGAGAGCCCGGAGAAGAGCCCCTCTGCCCGCTCTGCCAGGACGGTGGGGGTCAGCTCGTTCGCCGGTGCGTTGACGAGCTCCCGGCAGCGGTTCGCCCACTCGGCCACGACTCCGGCGCGGCGCGCCGCCTCGTCCGGGCCCGCGGCGCCGTCGCCGCAGATGAGCAGCCGCTCGATGCTGTGCCGTTCCTCGTCGTCGGTCTTCCAGCCGCCGGCGTTGAATGACCCGAGGATGGTGCCGTCGACGATCGCCCGCGCCTGGTCGGCCGGAGCGAGCGGCAGATCGGGATCGAGCACCCAGGCCACCGTCCCGCCGCGGAGCCCGATCGCGCGCTGGGCGGCGCGAGCTGCAGCAGTTCGCAGGCTGTCTCCGTCGACGCCGGCCGGCTTCCCGACGCCCGCCACCGCCACGCGGTGGGCTCCGAGCTCTCCGGCCGTGTGGGTGAGCGCGAGCTGGCCGACGCCGCCTTTGATCTCCCGGTCCTCGATCAGATGCTCGAGCCGGCCGCCGAGAATGCCGTCGAGCCGCGATGCCGGGCCGCTGAGCCGCGGTGGATCCATGATCGGAAGGACGAGGAGATCAGCCTCGACGGACTCGGGCGGCGTCTCGACTGCGGCGATCTCCATGAACCGGCGGGCCATGCTAGCCGAATCCGTTACTACCCTGCGAAACCGGGCTCAAACAAAGGGCTCGGCGTGCCGATACCGAACACAACGCAAGTTGGGCTCAAGTCGTGAAACGAGCGCGCCGATACACACAACGGACGAGAGTACGCGCCGCAAGCGCATCGTCCCAGTCCGTCGGGTACGCCGGCGGGCAACCTCCTCTCCCAGTCGAAGCCCTCCAGGATCTCCTCGGAGGGCTGGTCCGGGAACGGGAGGAGCTGCGCACCCACCGAGCCGAGGCCGCGGAGCTCGAACGGAATCGCCTCGCCATCGTGCAGGCGCAGTGGCAGCTTTCCCACGCGCTCGTCGAGCGCCACCGCGCGCAGGCCTCGGCAGCCTGACCGAGCTCCCGGCGGCTCGCCGGCCCGTCCCGGAGACGGGTTGGCGCCCGGAGCGGCGGAGGGGCCGGGCTATGCTCCGCGCGTGGGAGGTTGGCGGCGGTCTGCGGGCGTCGACCGGCGTGGCATGGCCAGCCTCTCCGCGGGACACCTCGCCGTCGATCTGCCGCAGGGCGCGGTGCCGGCCCTGCTCGTGTTCCTCGCGGACGAGCTCGATCTCTCGTACACCCTCGTCGGGGCCGTCGTGCTCGTGGCGACGTTCAGCTCCTCGATCGTCCAGCCGGCCTTCGGGTTCTGGTCGGATCGCAGAGGCGCCATGTGGCTCTTGCCCGGCGGCGTCCTGCTGGCCGGCGTGGGCGTCGCCCTGGCGTCCGTCGCGCCGAGCTACGCGTTCCTGCTCGTAGCCGTGCTCGTCTCGGGGCTCGGAGTGGCCGCCTACCATCCGGAAGGCTCGAAGTTCGCCGCCTACGTCAGCGGGACGCGGCGCGCGAGCGGCATGGCCGTGTTCTCGGTGGGAGGCAACGTCGGGTTCGGTATCGGGCCACTGCTCGCCTCGGGGCTCGTCCTCGCGCTCGGCCTCGAGGGCGGTCTCCTGCTCGTGCTCCCGGGGCTTGTCGTGGCGGCTCTGCTCGTCGCCGAGCGGAGCTATCTCGCCTCGTTCGTGCCCGCCGGAGACACGCCCGGACGCCTCTCGAGCGACCCGGACCGCCCGAAGGCGTTCGCGCTGCTCCAGGTCGTCGTGATGCTGCGCAGCGTCGCGCACTACGGGATGTTCGCGTTCATCCCGCTCTGGGAGCACGACGTCCGCGGCGCGAGCGAGGCGCAGGCGACGCTGCTGCTTTCGCTCTTCCTGATCACGGGCGCCGCGGGAACGCTCGCAGGCGGCCCCCTCGCCGACCGCTTCGGGCGCAAGCCGGTCATCATCGCGACCCTCGCCGCGTCGGTTCCGTTGATCGCCACCTACGTGCTCGTCGGCGGCGTGGTGGGCTACATCTGCATTGCGCTGGCCGGCGCGACGATCATCGGGACCTTCGGCGTGACGACGGTCTTGAGCCAGGAGTACCTGCCGAGCCGGATCGGGACGGCGGCGGGGCTCTCGATCGGCCTGGCAATCGGGCTTGGCGGCATCTTCGCGCTGTCGCTCGGCGGGCTCGCCGACAGCGTCGGCCTGAAAACGGCCCTGCTCGTGTCGACCGCCGGCCCGGCCCTCGGCGCGCTGCTCGCGTTCGGCTTGCCGCGGGAGCGGCCGGTGCGAATGGTAGAAAGCGCGGCAGTCTCGACCCCCTGAATCGGCGAGGAAGGTGGAATGGCGCAGACCGCACGTGAGTTTTTCGAAAGCCTCGAGAGCAGGCTGAACGCGTCCGGGCCCGGGGACATCACCGGTGTGTACCGCTTCGACATCAGCGGCGCGGGGAGCTGGCGCGTCGACCTCGCGAACGGGAAGGCCGAGGTGACGGAGAGCAACGAGGGCGGCGACTGCGTCGTGTCGATGAACGAGAACGTGTTCCTGCGGGTGCTCAGCGGCGATCAGAATCCGATGACCGCGTTCCTGATGGGCAAGATCAGGGTCGACGGCGACATGGGCATGGTGATGAGGCTCAAGGACCTGCTCGGGTAGCCGCCGGTCTCAGGGAGCGAGTCGGCGCCGGCTCCAGCCGCCGTCGGATGTGCGCGTGTACTGGACGCGGTCGTGGAGCCGGCTGTCGCGATGCTCCCAGAACTCGAGCTCGCGCGGCACGACCCGGTAGCCGCCCCAGTGGGGCGGCAGCGGCGGCTCGCCGCCGGCGAAGCGCTCCGCCGTCTCCTCCCAGAGCCGATCGAGCTCCGCGCGCGATGCGAGCGGACGGCTCTGCGGCGAGGCCCAGGCGCCGAGCCGCGAGCCGAGCGGTCGCGTCGCGTAGTACGCCTCCGCCTCATCCCGCGCGACCGGCTCGGCGGAGCCCGCCACGCGGACCTGACGCCCGAGCGAGACCCAGTAGAAGGCGAGCGCCGCCTCGGCGTTCTCGGCCAGCTCCCGGGCCTTGCGGCTCTCGGTGTTCGTGTAGAGGACGAAGCCGCGCTCGTCTGCAGCCTTGCACAGCACGAAACGCACGCTCGGACGCCCGTCGCGCCCGGCCGTCGCCAGGGCGGCGGCGTCGGCGTTCTGGATGCCGGCGTCGAAGGCCTCGGCGAGCCAGCGCGAGAACTGGACGATCGGATCGGCGTCGACCGTGTGCTCGTCGAGGGTCACCGGGCCGGATCGTACTGACCGCGCCGAGCGAGGCGCACCGGCTGAAAAGGGGCAAGGCCGCTTCTTACACCCTTCTTAGCCCCGTCCCGTAGAGTCAGCGAGGGTTGAAGGCGCTCATCGTCGACGACGAGCCGGCGGTACGCGACTCGCTGCGCCGCGTGCTTGCGTCCGAGCGCTACGAGGTCGAGACGGCGGCCGACGGAGAGGAAGCGCTCGCCAAGCTGAAGGCGGCGCAGCCGGACGTCGTGATTCTCGACGTGCTGATGCCCGAGATGAGCGGGCTCGAGGTGTGCCGCAGGATGCGCGTCGAGGGCGATCAGACCCCGGTGCTCATGCTCACGGCGAGGGAGGCAGTGAACGACAGGGTGGCGGGCCTCGACGCGGGCGCCGACGACTACCTGCCCAAGCCGTTCGCTCTGGAGGAGCTGCTCGCGCGCCTACGAGCGCTCGTGCGCCGGTCGACCTACGAGGGCGCTGGGCTTCAGCTCTCGTTCGCCGACCTCACGCTCGACCTCCGGACCAGGGAGGCGCGGCGTGGGACGCGGCCCGTCGAGCTGACCCGCACGGAGTTCCTCCTCCTCGAGCTCTTCCTGCGCAATCCGCGACAGGTGCTCACCCGGACCATGATCTTCGAGCGCGTCTGGGGGTACGACCTCTCCGAGAGCTCGAACTCGCTCGGCGTCTACATCGGCTACCTGCGCCGCAAGACGGAGGCGGTCGGCGAGCCGCGGCTGATCCATACGGTCCACAGCGTCGGCTACGCTCTGCGGGAGCCGTGACGCTCGAGCGACGCCTTGTTGTACTGGCCGGCGCGGCGGTCGCGATCGCCGTCGCCGTCGCCTCGAGCGGCGTGTACGTGGGCGTGCGTGGGGCGCTCCGGGACGAGGTCGACCGCTCGCTCGAGAACCGGCTGGAGGCGCTGGCGATCGACCAGATCAGCCGCCAGCCGTCCGATGCGCGCCCGGAGACCGGGCTTTCCGCCATCGACGACCCGCTGGCGGCCGAGCAGCGCTTCGGCGGTACCGAGGTCTATGCGCAGGTCATCGCCTCGGGGGCGCCGGAGGCGGTACGCGGCAGCGGCGGCGTGGCGCTGCCGGTCGGCGGTCGCGACCGCGCGGTTGCGGCCGGACAGGAGCCGGCCTTCTTCCGGGACGCTCGAGTCGGCGGCCAGCACCTGCGGGTGCTGACGGGACCGATTCGCCGGGGCTCGCAGTCCAGCTGGCAAGGCCGCTCACCGAGGTCGACGACACGCTCAACCGCGTGCTCGTCCTGCTGGCGGCGGTCACGGGCGCGGGGCTTCTGCTCGGTGCGGTGTTCGGAAAGCTGGTCGCGCGGGGAGCCGTGACGCCGATCCGGCGGCTCGGGCTCGCCACACGCCGCGTGCGCTCGACACGCGACCTCACGGCCCGCGTCGAGGTGAATGGGCGCGACGAGGTGGCGGCGCTCGCCGCCGACTTCAACGGGATGCTCGAGGCGCTCGACGCCTCGAATCGCTCGCAGCGTCAGCTCGTCGCCGATGCGTCGCACGAGTTACGGACGCCCGTGACGAGCCTGCGCACGTACCTCGAGTTCGCGCTGCGCGAGGAGGATCTGTCGCCGGAGGAGCGCGAGCAGGTGTTGCGGCAGTCGCTCGGCCAGGTGGAGGAGCTGAGCGGCCTGATCCACGACCTCGTCGAGCTGGCGCGCGGCGAGGAGCAGGAGGTGACGCGGGAGCCGATCCGGCTCGACCTGCTCGTTCGCGAGACGGTCGAGCGGGCCACCAGGCGTGCTCCGTCCGCGGAGCTCGTGACCTTGCTCGAGCCGACTGCGGTCGTGGGCGCCCCGGACCTGCTGTCGCGTGCGGTCGGCAACCTCCTCGACAACGCGATCAAATGGAGCCCGCCGGAGGGCCTCATCGACGTGACGGTCGAGCGCGGCATCGTGACCGTGCGCGACCACGGCCCGGGGATCGCGCCGCGTGATCTCCCGCATGTCTTCGACCGTTTCTACCGCTCGCAGGAGGCCGGGCGCTCCCGGGCTCGGGCCTCGGGCTCGCCATCGTCAGGCACGTCGCCGAGCTGCACGGCGGAACCGTCAGTGCGGGCAACGCAGACGGGGGCGGCGCGTGCCTCACGCTCGACCTCACCGCTGCGGTGACGACGGATGCGCCCGAGCTGTTCGCCGAGCCCGCCGAGGAGCTCGCGCCCTACCAGCACGCGCGGGTCTGACGGCGTTGCGGGATAAGAGCATTCTTCGCGGCGCCTCATGCTTCTCTTACGGCGGCCGGGTTTCCTGCAGGTCGGCGCGCGGTCGCCGCCCCATGCCGCAAGGGGCTGCTTCCGCGCGCTGCGAGGGCATCGCGAGGTCGCCCGCGCGGCCGAATACCCCCGGCCGGGCGGGCGGCGTCGCGCAGATCGAGGGGGCATGAGTGAGACCCGGGAAGTCCGTGCGTTGAGATGGCACGCCGTCTGATCGCAGGTGTGATCGCCGCCGTGGCGCTCCTCGGGGCGGCTGCGTGCGGAGGCGAGGAGCAGGCAGCGGAGGACTCCGCGTCGCCCGGCAGCGCTACCGAGCCGGCGGCGGCGCAACCCGCGGCGACGGGCGGGGGGGAGACCGAGCCGGAGGCGCCGCAGGCCCCGCGCGGCGGCGTCGTCCGCGTCGGCGTCGAGACAGCATTCGGCTTCACGAGCGGGTTCGATCCGACCGGCGAGTACCTCACCAACGCCTGGGAGATCTACTCGAACCTGCTGCTGCGAACGCTCCTGAACTACCGGCACGTCGCCGGGCCCGCGGGCAACGAGGTGATTCCCGATCTGGCCGAGGCCCTCCCCGAGGTGTCGGAGGACGGGCTCACCTACACCTTTCGGCTCAAGGACGGCATCCGCTTCGGCCCGCCCCTCGATCGCGAGATCACGTCCGAGGACATCGCGTATGCGTTCGAGAGGATCGGCACGCCGTCTCTCGTCGCGCAATACGGCTTCTACTACACGGTCATCGAAGGGATGGCCCAGTTCACGGACGGGAAGGCGGACTCGATCTCGGGGATCGAGACGCCGGATGACAAGACCATCGTGTTTCATCTGACGAGGCCGACCGGCGACTTCCTCTACATGAGGCCATGGCCGCGACCGCTCCGATGCCGAAAGAGGTCGCCGGCTGTTTCGACAAGGCGGGCGACTACGGCCGCTACGTGATCGCGTCGGGCCCATACATGCTGGAGGGATCCGACCAGCTCGACGCCACGAGCTGCGACACGCTCAAGCCGATCTCGGGCTACGACCCGAACGCGTCGATGGTGCTCGTGCGCAACCCGAGCTACGACCCCGCGACCGACGACACGGAGGCCCGCGAGAGCCTGCCGGACCGCTTCGAGTTCACGATCAATACGAACCGGTCGGACATCTACGCCAAGATCAAGGCCGGCGAGCTCGAGGCCGAGATCGCGAGCATGCCGCCGAAGGTGCTGAAGGAGTACAGCGAGAGCGACGAGCTGAAGGACCGCCTCTTCCTCTTCCCGATCGACGTCACCTGGTACCTGTCGATGAACCTGACCACGCCGCCGTTCGACGACATCCACGTCCGCAAGGCCGTGAACCTCGTCATGGACAAGGAGGGCCTGCGGCGGGTCTGGGGCGGGCAGCTACGAGGCGAGATCGCGAGGCACGTGTTGCCGGACTCGATGGTGGACGATCTGCTCGCCGACTACGATCCGTACCCGAGTCCCGATTTCGCGGGCGACGTCCAGGCGGCCCAGGACGAGATGCGCCAGTCCGCCTACGACACCGACGGTGACGGCATGTGCGACGCGGCCGCCTGCGACGAGGTCCTCAACGCCTATCCCACCGTCCAGACGTTCCGCGACATGGCGCCGATCATCGAGGACTCGCTCGCCAAGATCGGCATCACGATTCGGTCGCAGGGCTACGACGACCCGTTCGGCGTCGTCGAGACCCCGGCCAACAACGTCCCGTTCACCTCGGCGCTCGGCTGGAACAAGGACTTCGCCGACGCCGCGACCTACATGGTCCTCTTCGACTCCCGCAACATCCTCCCGAGCGGCAACTCCAACCACTCGCTCGTGGGGATCACGCCCGAGCAGGCGGCCGGGCTCGACGGGTTCGAGGGCAACGCCGAGGGCGTGCCCAGCGTCGACGCCGATATCGACCGCTGCTCTGTGCTCCTGGGGGACGAGCGCGTCCAGTGCTGGGCTGACCTCGACCGCAAGCTGATGGAGGAGGTCGTCCCGTGGGTGCCGTACCTCAACGAGACCCACGCCGACGTTGTCAGCGACGCGGTCGTCCAGTACGGGTTCGACCAGTTCCCCGCCGAGGCGGCGTACGCGCACTTCGCGGTCGATTCCTCGAAGCAGTAGCGTTTAGCGTCCGTCTGCCCTGACGACGATTGGCGGCCATGGCCGACGGCGCGCGCGGGGGCTGAGGAACCACGGTCAGGACGGGTCGGTCCCGAGGCGCTCGGCCATCGACTCGAGCAGCCTCCAGGCGACCTCCGGGTGGCTCTCGACGAAGGGCCGGAACTCCCAGGAGCTGATGGCCAGGCAGCGGAGCTCGGTCGAGGCGGTCACGGTGGCACGCCGTGGGACGTCGTTGAACAGCGCGATCTCGCCGAAATGCTCCCCCTGGCCGAGCACGGCAAGCTGCTGCCCTCCAAGGGAGACCGCCGCCTCGCCGTCCACGACGATGAAGAACGCGAGGACTCTCGCGCCCCGCTCGCCTTCCCTGATGACCGTGCTGCCGGCCTCGAAGATTTGCTCCCGGAAGACCTCGGCGAGCTCGCGGAGCTGTGCGTGGCTGAGAGCCGCGAGCAGCGGGACGCGGGTGAGTGCGTCGAGCCGGTCGATCGGCACCGCAGGATCATAGGATCGGCCGCACTTTCGCGGCAGCCGCCGGTCCTGGCGGCCGGATGGAAGAATCAGGGGATGGTCAGCGACGACGAGCTACGGCCGGTCACGAGCCTCTTCGCCGATGTCGTCGGCTCGACCGGGCTCGGCGAGCGCCTCGCCCCCGAGGAGGTCAAGGCGGTCGTCGGGGAATGCGTGACCCGTATGGCAGCGGTGGTCGAGGAGCACGGCGGGACGGTCCAGTCCTACATGGGCGACGGGATCTGCGCCTACTTCGGCGTGCCGGTCGCGCACGAGGACGATCCGGACCGCGCCGCCCGGGCCGCACTGAAGATCCTCGGTGCGATCGCCGAGCACGGGCGCGAGGTGGAGGCCGCGTTCGGCATCAGCGGCTTCACCGTCCGGGTCGGCGTGAACTCCGGCCCGGCTGCCGTCGGATCGGTAGGCGCCTCCGCTCCGCAGCAGGTGGCTCTGGGCGACACGACGAACGTCGCCGCGCGGCTGCAGGCGGCCGCCGAGCCCGGCGCGATTCTCGTCGGCCCCTTGACGGCTCGGCGGCTCGCGCGCCGCTTCGCGCTCGAGCCGGTGGGCGAGCTGGCGATCAAGGGTCGCGAGGAGCCCATCGAGGCGTTTCGACTCGTTCGGGAGGAGCGGGGACGAGGCGCCCGGCTCCAGACACCACTCGTGGGCCGCGAGAGCGAGCTCGCGCGGCTGGACGAGATGCTCGACGACCTGATCGCGGGGCGCGGGCGGATTCTGATGTTCACCGGCTCGGACGGGATCGGCAAGACCCGGCTGCTCGAGGAGCTGCGGGCGAGAGCCGGAGAACGCGTCTCCTACATCGCGGGCGCGTGCGTCTCCCATGGCATCGAAGTCCCCTACGGGCCGTTCGTCGATGTCCTGCGCCGCTGGCTCGAGGTGGGCGAGGACGACGCCGACCTCGCCGTGCGCGCGCGGCTGCGGGCCCGTCTCGTGAGCCTGCTCGGCGACGACGCTGCGGACGCGCTGCCGCCCCTGGCGCAGCTGCTCGCGCTGCGCGGGGAGCCCGGCCGGGCGCCTCTGTCGCCCCCCGAGCTCCGGGCCGGCATCGAGGCCGCCGCGGGCGCCGTGCTCGAGGCGCTGGCCGTGTCCCGACCTGTCGTGCTCGCGATCGAGGACGTCCAGTGGCTCGACGCTGCGAGTCGCGGCCTGCTCGAGGGACTGCTGTCGGCTCACCGACCGGGCCCCCGTGCTCATCGTGGTCTCGATGCGGCCCGATCGCGCCTCCGAGGGACACGCCCTGCGTATCACGGCCATGACGGATCACGCGCATCGCCTCGTCGAGGTGGCCGTCTCCCCGCTGTCCGTCGAGGAGAGTCGCCAGCTTCTGCGCACCCTGCTGCCGGTGCTCGACCCAGGGGCGGTCGACCACATCGCCGCGCGGGCCGAGGGAAATCCGCTCTATCTGGAGCAGCTCCTCCAGGCGCTCGTCGAGGGATCGGGCTTCGTCCGGCGGCGCACGTGGACGATCGCGTCGAACATCGTCGCCGAGCTGCCGCCCCAGCTCGAGGGGCTGCTCGTCGCGCGCATCGACCGGCTCGAGCCGGGAGCACGACGCCTGGCGCAGGTGGCCGCACTCTGCGGTCGCACCTTCCTGCCGCGCGTCGTCGAGGCGACGGGCGAGGTCGGCGAGCTCGACGAGGCTCTCGCGAGCCTGCTGCGGGCGGAGATCGTCGTCGAGGCGGGGCGGTTCCCGGAGCCCCAGTACGCGTTCACGCACGGCCTTCTCCAGGAGGCGGTGCTCTCGTCGCTGACCCAGGTCCGGCGGCGGGAGCTGCACGGCAGGGTCGCAGAGGCGATCGAGCGGGTTCATGCGGGAGCCCTCGACGAGCATCTCGAAGAGCTTGCGTATCACTACGCCCGAAGCGCCGACCGCGACCGCGCGCTCGAGTACCTGCAGCGGGCCGCCGACCGCGCCGCAGAGCTCGGGGACGACGCGGCCGCCCAGAGGCTCGGCGAGCGGATTGCGACGCTGACCGGCACGTGAGAATCGGTCCGTACCGGATCGAGGAAGTGCTCGGCGAAGGCGCGATGGGAGTCGTTTACCGCGCCGTCAACGAGGAGGACGGGTCTGTCGTCGCCCTCAAGGTCCTGCAGGAGAACGTCTCGAGCAGCGAGGCGTTCCGGCGCCGGTTCGCGCGCGAGGCCCGGGCGGCCGCGGCGGTGCAGCATCCTCACCTCGTGGCGGTGGTGGGCTCCGGCGATGCCGACGGGCGCGCCTACCTCGCCGTTGCCTATGTCGAAGGGACGACGCTCGCCGAGCGGATCGGCTCCGGAGGCCCGCTGCCGCTCGACGACATCGTGCGCGTCACGATCGAGATCGGCGAGGCGCTCGACACGGTGCATGCCGCAGGCCTCGTACATCGGGACGTCAAGCCCGGGAACGTGATGCTGGACGGCGAGGGAAGGGCGCTGCTGACGGACTTCGGCCTTGCCAAGGGCGAGGGCTACTCGATCGTCACGCGTGACGGGGAGATGATGGGGACGCTGGACTACGTTGCTCCGGAGCTCGTGCTCGGGGGCGAGGCGTCACCGGCGAGCGACGTGTACGCGCTCGGCTGTCTCGTCTACGAGTGCGCCGCCGGCGAGCCGCCCTTCGCCGGGCTCGGCCTTCTCCGCCTGGCAAGGGCCCACGTCGAGGAGGAGCCGCCCGACCCTGCCGAGCGCCGGCCTGACCTGACCGGCGACGTCTGCTGGGCGATTCTGCGCGCGCTTGCGAAAGACCCCGCCGAGCGCCCCCGCACCGGGCGCGCCTACGGGCAGCTGCTCAAGGCAGCCGCCCGAGCGGGCTAGCTCCCGCTCCGGCCGGCCGCGGCCCCGCGCGCGCGGCAGCGCCCATACGATGTCCGCCGTGACCGAGGAGCGCCCGTTCCTGCAAACGCCCCTTCAGGAGCTGCTGGACAGCGTGGCGGCGAAGACCCCGGCTCCCGGCGGGGGGTCCGTCGCGGCGTTTGCCGCCGCCTTCGGAGCGGGGCTCGTCGCCATGGCAGCGCGCTTCTCGGCGGACTGGCCCGAGGCGGCCGGCGCCGCGGCGCAGGCCGAGACGCTGCGCGCGCGGGCCGCGCCGTTGGCACAGGCGGATGCAGCTGCGTACTCCGTGGCGCTCGCAGTGCTGCGCGAGCCGGGCGGAGCAGACCCGGAGGAGCGCGACGCACGGATCGGCGATGCGCTGTCCCACGCGGCCGAGGTCCCGCTCCAGATCGCCGAGGTCGCGGCGGACATCGCAGCGCTCGCGGCCGATGTCGTCGAGCGAGGCAACCCGAATCTCCGCGGCGACGCGGCGGCAGCCGCCGTGCTCGCCGAGGCGGCCGCCCGTATCAGCGCCAACCTCGTCGCGATCAACCTGACCATGCAGGAGGAGGACGAGCGCGTCGCGCGGGCACTGATGCTCGCCGACAACGCGACCCGGTCCGCCAAGCAGGCGGTCAGGGCCACGGCGTAGCCGGTGTGAACCTCGCGGAGCTCTCCGACGCGGACCTGGTCGCGCGCTGCCGATCGGGCGACCGCGGTGCGTGGAACGAGCTCGTCGAGCGCTTCTCCCGCTACGTCTACGCGATCGCCGCCCAGGCCTACCGGCTGCCGGCGGAGGATGCGGAGGACGTCTTCCAGGAGACCTTCTCGAGGGTGTACGAGCACCTGTCGCGGCTGCGCAGCGACGAGGCCATCCGCCCGTGGATCGGTCAGCTGACGCGGCGGCTCTGCGTCGACCGGCTCCGTGCGGCGCGTCACCTCCAGCCGGGTCAGGACCCTCCCGAGCCGGCCGACCTCGATGCCCGGCTGGAAGGCATCGAGGAGGCTCTGACCGTGCAGGAGGCACTCTCTCGTCTGTCCGTTGAATGCCGCGAGATCCTCGATCGCTTCTTCGCGAGGGACGAGAGCTACCGCATGATCGGAGAGGCGCTCGAGCTCCCGTTCGGGACGATCGCCAGCCGCATCTCCCGCTGCCTCTCGCGCCTGCGGCGCGAGCTCGAGGGAGACGATGTCGAGGGAAGAGAAACACCTCCGGGCCCGTCTTGAGGAAGGTGACGCACATGCCTGGGCATGACGAGGAGCGACTGGCCGTCCATCTGAGGGCTCTGCCGCCGGCTCCCCGGGGCTGGGTGGAGGCTGCGCAGGAGCTGCCCATGGCACGGTCCCAGCTCGACGAGATCGTCGCGCGGGCCGAGGCGGATGTCGTCTTCAGGGCGGCCCTGATCGCGGACCTCGAAGCTGCGCTCGCGGACGAGGGCTACGCGCCCACCTCGGCACTGCTCGACGCGGTCCGCCGGCGCCTGGAAGACGCGTAGTCCTACCCGGGCGCGGCCGCCCTATTCTGGGCGGAGGCATGGGGGACAACGGGTCGATGAGCTGTCCGGCGTGCGGCCACGGGAATCCGGAGGGCGCGCGCTTCTGCAACTCCTGCGGCGCGGCGCTCGGCGCGTCCGAGCCGGTCCGCGAGGAGCGAAAGGTCATCTCCGTGCTGTTCTGCGATCTGGTCGGGTTCACCGGCCGGGCAGAGCGGCTCGACCCGGAGGATGTGCGGCGAGAGCTCGCCGACTACCACGCGCTCGTCCGCGCCGAGCTCGAGCGGCACGGCGGCACGGTCGAGAAGTTCATCGGCGACGCCGTCGTGGCCCTGTTCGGCGCGCCCGTCGTGCACGAGGACGATCCCGAGCGGGCGGTCCGCGCGGCGCTGGCCATCCGGGAAGCGATCGCCGAGCTGAACCTGCAGGAGCGTGATCTGCACGTCCGGGTCGGTGTGACGACCGGCGAGGTGGTCGTGTCGCTCGGCGCCCGCCCGGCAGAGGGCGAGGGAATGGTGTCCGGCGACGTCGTCAACACGGCATCCCGGCTGCAGGCGGCAGCCCCGCCGGACTCGATCCTCGTCGACGAGACGACCTACCGGTCGACCGAGCGGGAGATCGCCTACGAGCCGGCCGAGCCCGTGCTCGCGAAGGGGAAGGAGAGCCCGGTGCCCGTCTGGGCGGCCGTCGCGGCCCGGTCGCGATTCGGTGTCGACGTCGTCCAGCTCGGCCGCACGCAGCTCGTGGGCAGACAGCAGGAGCTCGAGCTGCTCGCCGGGGCGCTCGCACGGGCCCGAGGGGAGCACGAGCCGCAGCTCGTCACGATCGTCGGCGTCCCCGGCATCGGGAAGAGCCGGCTGGTCTGGGAGCTCTTCCGATCGGTCGACGCCGATCCCGAGCTGATCGTCTGGCGTCAGGGCCGGTCGCTTCCCTACGGCGACGGGGTCACCTACTGGGCGCTGAGCGAGATGGTCAAGGCAGAGGCCGGAATTCTCGAGACCGACGCCGACGCGGCGGCGGAGGAGAAGCTGCGCACCGTGCTGGCCGACCTCTTCGACGAGCCGTCGGAGCGAAGCTGGATCGAGGGACACCTCCGTCCGCTCGTCGGCCTCCCCGGTGAAGGTGACCAGCGTGGCGATCGGCGCGGAGAGAGCTTCGCGGCGTGGCGCCGGTTTTTCGAAGCGCTCGCCGCGCACGGGCCGGCCGTGCTCGTCTTCGAGGACCTTCAGTGGGCGGACGACGGGCTGCTGGACTTCGTCGACCATCTCGCCGACTGGGCGACGGGCGTCCCGCTTCTCGTCCTCGGGACCGCAAGGCCCGAGCTGCTCGAGCGGCGGCCCGGCTGGGGAGGGGGAAAGCGCAACGCGGTGACCGTCTCCCTGTCGCCGCTCTCCGACGCCGAGACGGCGCGGCTCGTCGCAGAGCTGCTCGACCGCAGCGTCCTGCCGGCGGAGACGCAGACGACTGTCCTCTCGCACGCGGGTGGCAATCCCCTGTACGCCGAGGAGTACGTCAGGATGCTCGAGGAGCGGCCGGGCGCCGTTCGCGGAGGCGCTGCCCGAGACGGTCCAGGGAATCATCGCCGCCCGCATCGACGCGCTCCCGCCCGCGGAGAAGTCGCTCCTCCAGGACGCGGCGGTGGTCGGCAAGGTGTTCTGGGTCGGATCGCTTGCCGCGATCTCCGGCGTCGCGCGCTGGGAGATCGAGGAGCGCCTGCACGCGCTCGAGAGGAGAGAGTTCCTGCGGCGCGAGCGGCGCTCCTCCGTGGGGGCCGAGTCGGAGTACGCCTTCCGCCACGTGCTCGTCCGGGACGTCGCGCTACGCGCAGATTCCGCGGGCGCGGCGGGCCGAGCTCCATCGCCTGGCCGCCGGCTGGATCGAGTCGCTCGGCCGGCCCGAGGATCACGCGGAGATGCTTGCGCACCACTATCTGGCGGCGCTCGAGCTCACGCGGGCCGTCGGCGAGAGCGTCCCCGAGCTGGCGGTCGCCGCGAGACGCGCGCTGCGGGAGGCCGGTGATCGTGCGCTCGTTCTCAACGCGTACGCGGCGGCCGAGAGCTTCTATCGGGCAGCGGTCGACCTCGCCGGCCCCTCGGACCCGGAGCGCCCGCGGCTCCTGCTCGCCCTGGGTCGAGCCCTGCACAACACGAACTTCGCAGCGGCGCCGGAGATCCTCGAGCCTGCGCTCGAAGCACTGCTCGCGGCGGGAGACGTGGAGGGCGCCGCCGAAGCGCAGACGCGTCTCGGCGACATCGCCTGGCGCGGCGGCGACCAGGACGGCGGTTTCGCGGGGCTCGAGCGTGCGAGCGCCCTGCTGGCGACGGCGCCGCCGTCCCCGACGAAGGCCTACGTCCTCTCGGAACGCTCGCGCCTCCTCATGGTCGCCAGCCGCAACGAGGAAGCGATCCGCGTCGCACGGGAGGCTCTGCAGATGGCGCAGGCCCTCGGCGACGTCCGGCTCGAGGCCGAGGCCCTCAACACCATCGGCTGTGCCCGGGTCGGTTCCGGCGATTTCGATGGTGCGACAGACGTCGAGCGGGCGGTCGAGCTTGCCACCCAGATCAGCGACCTCAGCGCGCAGTTCAGGGCGATCGAGAACCTGGCCGACACGGCGTACCTGCTCGGCGATCTTCGACGCTGCACCGAGCTCCGGGAGGCCGCCTGGCAGCGCGCACGCGAGCTCAATCGCACGCCGAGCCTGCGCTGGCTCCGCACCGAGCTGGCGGGCGATCGCTACAGGGCAGGGGACTGGGACGAGGCGCTCGCGCTCGTGGACGACGAGATCGCCGAGTCCGAAGGCGGAGCTCGTCATTACATGGAGACCCAGGCGCGTCAGATCCGTGCCCTCGTGCGCATCGCCCGCGGCGACCTCGGGAGGCGCGACTGCCGACGCCGCGGAAGCCGAAGCGCTTGCGCGGCGGGCCAAGGACCCGCAGGTGCTCATTCCGGTGCTTGCCACGATGGTCCGGCTGCAGGCGGCGGCGTCCACACCCGAGGCGGCACTGACGAGGACGAGGGAGCTGCTCGAGCACTTCGCCGCTGAAGGGGCGTCAGGCCAGGCGGCGTTGCTCAACCAGGCCGCGCTGGCGCTCGGCTCGCTCGGCCGCTGGGAGGAGCTGCGCCGGCTTGCGGCTGCTGCCGGGAGCGCGTACGCGCTGGGTCGACGCGCACGACGTCGCTCGCGGATGCCGACTTCGCGCGGGCCGCGGACGTCTACGCGGCGATCGGCGACCTGCCGAGCGAGGCCGAGGCGCGACTCCTCGGTGCCGAAGCGCTTCTCGCGGGGGGCCGTCGCGGCGAGGGCGAGGAGCAGCTCGCGCGGGCACTTGCATTCTTTCGCTCCGTCGGCGCGACCGCGGACGTTCGTCGCGGCGAAGCGCTGCTTGCCGCAACGGCCTGAAGGAAAGCTGCCGGCTGCCGCCGCGGACAGAGGGGAGGCCCGCGGCGGCTCCGGACGGCCGGGGTACGAGAGCGAGCCAGACGCAGCGTGCCTCGTGAGCGTGCTCTCGCCCTACCGGAGGGGGAGATCAGGTGATGCTTCCGAGCGCGCCGCCCCTGGGCTGCGGGCGGCGGAGCGTGAAGGGACGGCCCGCAACGAGCGCGGCGAAGCGGCCGCGAGCCGGCACGAGCTCGTCGTGCTCGAGAGCCTCGGCCGAGAGCCGATGCAGCTCTGCCGCTCGCACGAGCTCCTCGCGCCTCTGACGGGCGATGTCCTCGTGGAACTGGGGGGTCAGCATGATGCGGGCTCCTCTCCTCTCGCTGACCACAGGACGAGGGCCCGTGCCACTTTCTTCCCCGGTGAACGCGAAAAAGCCCGGGTGGCTCTCGCCGGCCCGGGCCTCTTCGTCGAGCGCGATTCGCTAGCGGGGCTTCTTGCCGTGCTCCATTGCGCGCCCCCCTTTCGCCGCTCGCACGGAGCTTCTACACGTCGCACGTCCGCACCATCTTCCACGATTGGTCCGACGGAATTATCCCATCCACCGCGGGAGAATGAAAGTGTAGTCGTCAATGGGTGCCCGGGGCCGCCCGGGAAGGTGTCCGTTCGAGCCAGAGCCGCGCAAGCAGCGTGCTGCGCTCGTGGTTGCGGGCCTCGGACACAGCGACGGCGAGCTCCTGCCGTCGGGCACGGCGAACGAGCTCCGCGCGGTTGCGGATGTCGCGAGTCGCCATGCCCACATGACGGTCGAGCCGGCCGGAATCTTCCCCTGTGGAGCAGAAGCCTTTCGGCCGCTTTCGCCCGAAACCAGAATCGCCGCCCTCCGGGCAGCTCGCCGCCCGAAACCAGCCTCTGGCTGTTTCGGGCTAGGGCGGCTGTTTCGGGCTAGAGCGGACCGAGGTTGGGGCGCATGCCGAGGCGCGCAGCCACCACTGCGCCCGCGGCCTCGACGCTCGGGGCGTGGCCGGTGACGGCCGCGAGGAACTCGTCGCGCTCGACGGCCACCAGCCGAGTCTCGATGAGGGCTCGCACGGTCGCGGTGCGCGGCACGTCGCGCAGCAGCGCGATCTCTCCGAAGAAGCCCCCCGGACCGTGGCGCCGCACGGGGGCGCCGTCGATCTCCACCTCGACCTCGCCGTCCTCGATGACGTAGAAGAGGTCCCCGGGCTCCCCCTGCGTGACGATCGCCTCTCCGGCCACCGCACGCCGGGCGACGAGACTGCTCGCCAGACGCTCGAGGGTCGCCTCCGGCAGCGGCGAGAAGAACGGCACGCCGCGCAGCAGGTCGACCTCGGGAGGCGGCCCGGGCGCGGCCGCGTCGATGCGCATGAGCGGGCGCCAGGCCAGGACGGCGACGACCGGGAGGAAGATGCCCGCCACGAGCAATGTCGCGCGGGCGCCGACGCCCTCGACGAGCGCGGCGGCGGCCACGGCCCCGAGCGCCGCCGTGCCCAGGAAGACGCTGTCCAGGACCCCGAAAACCCTGGCGAGCACGGCGTCCGGCACCGCCCGCTGGAGGAGCGTGAAGCCGGCGACGTCCACGACGGTGTTCGCGAGCCCCACGATGCCGAGCAGCACGAGCGTCCCGCCGCGGCTGTCCCACAGGGCGGCGAGGGCGATCGGCACGCCCCAGAGCGCGGTGCCGAGGCCGAAGGCTCGTCCGAGCCGTCGCCTGCCGATGAGGCCGATGGCGCCAACCGCCCCGAGGACGCCGCCGACGCCGAGCGCAGCGTTCAGGAGCCCAGCCCGGCCTCGCCGATGCCGAGCACGTCGAGCGCCAGCACGACGACGAGCACGTTGAGGGCTCCGGCGACGAGGGTCTGCGCGGCGAAGAGCCCGACGAGGACGCGGACGCGGGCATCGGAGCCGATGGCCTGAAAGCCGGCGGTTGCGACGCGGAGCAGTCGCACGCCGGGCTCGTCCTCACGGGTGACCGGGCTGCGCCCGATCCCGGCGACGAGGGCGGCGGACCACAGAAAGGTCGCGGAGGCGAGGACGAAGGTGACGCCGGGCTCGGTTGCCGCCAGCACCGCTCCGCCGATCGCCGGGCCCGGCGAAGCTCATGACGCTCTCGATCGTGCTCGACGCCACGTTGGCCGCGGTCAGCTCGGCCGGTGTCCGGGCCAGGGAGGGGAGGATCGCGGCCTGCGCGGGCCGGAAGGCCGTGGCGACGACGGAGACGACTCCGGCGAGGGCGTAGAGCACCCCGATGCCGGCGCCGCCGAAGGCCGCGGCCGCGGCACCGGCCATGGCGGCGGCGCGGATCAGGTCGGCGGAGAGCATCACGACCACCCGGTCGTGCCGGTCGCCCAGGATGGAGGTGAACGGCGCCGCCAGCGCCGCCGGCGCCATGCGAATGACGAGGAGGAGCCCGACGCCGGCGGCGCCGTCCGAGTCGAAGGCGAGGACGGAGAGGGCGATCGTCGCTCCCCAGTCGCCGAGCTCCGACCCGGCAAACGCCAGCTGGAGTCGCCGCAGGCCCGGGTTGCGGAACACCTCGCGAAACGCTGCGAGCGGCTCCCGCACCTTCTCCTTCAGCCATGCCATCAGCGGGTGAGCATCGCAACTCCGCCGGGCCGATTGAAAGGGCCTACGTGCTATTCGCCGAGCTCGACGAGCACTGCGCCCGCCGCGACCTGGTCGCCCTCGGCCACGAGCACCCGCTGCACGACGCCTTCGAATGGAGAGACGAGCGGCGTCTCCATCTTCATCGCCTCGAGCACGACGAGCGGTTGCCTCGGCGAGACGCGGTCGCCTGCCCCGACGAGCACCCTGACGACCGAGCCCGGCATGGGGGCCGCGACGGTGCTCCGATCCTGCGCGCTTCCTCCGACGTGAGCGGCGGCCTCCTCGGCGGGCGGCGGCTGTGGAGCCGGCGGAGGGAGGTCGGGGTCTCGGCCCGCGCGCCAGTAGCCGGCCCAGGGCCCCGCCGGCAGCCGGCGCCGCGAGAGCGGGGGATGGTCCCGGAGGAATGCGGTCGTAACCCGCCCGGCGCGCACCTCGGGATGGTCGACGAGCCAGCGGAGGAAGGGCAGGTTCGTCGTCACTCCCGAAACGCGCGCGCGGCGCAGTGCGCTCGAGAGCTCGGCGAACGCGTCGTCTCGCGTCGGTGCGGCTGCGATGAGCTTCGCGAGCAACGGGTCGTACGCGGTGCCGACCTCGTCGCCCGGCTCGACTCCCGCGTCCACGCGTAGCTCTCCGGGAAGCTCGAGCGCCTCGATCCGTCCTGTCTGCGGGAGGAATGTCAGCGGGTCCTCGGCGTAGAGTCGCACCTCGACTGCGTGACCCGCCGGCGGCGGAACGGGCGGCACGGCTTCGCCGCCCGCGATCCGCAGCTGCTGCTCGACGAGATCGAGGCCGGTAACAGCCTCGGTGACCGGATGCTCGACCTGAAGGCGCGCATTGAGCTCGATGAACCAGAACCGCCCGTCCGCGACGAGGAACTCGACGGTGCCGGCACCCTCGTAGCCGAGCGCTCGACCGAGGGCGACCGCCGCTTCGGCGAGTGCTTCCCGGACATCGACGTCGGGCGCGGGAGCCTCCTCGAGCACCTTCTGGTTGCGCCGCTGAATCGAGCAGTCCCGGTCCCCGAGGCTGCGCACGTCGCCGTGCCGGTCGCCGAGCAGCTGAACCTCGACGTGCCGGGCCCGCTCGACGAGCTCCTCGCAGAAGACGCGGTCGTCGCCGAACCCCGCCAGCGCCTCTCGCCTCGCCGCCTCCAGCGCCTCGTCGAGGTCGGCGGGCTCGCGCACGACCCGCATCCCCCGGCCGCCGCCCCCCGCCGCGGCCTTGATCATCAGCGGGAGCCCGACCTCGGCCGCGGTGCCGCTCCGGAGCGTGGGCAGCCCCACAGAGGCCGCCGCCCGTTTCGCCTCGAGCTTGTCGCCGGCCAGGCGCATCGCGGCGGGCGGCGGGCCGACCCAGTCGAGGCCGGCACCGAGCACGGCCTCGGCCAGCTCGGGCTGCTCTGCGAGGAAGCCCCAGCCCGGGTGAACGGCATCGGCGCTCGAGGCGACCGCGGCGTCGACAACGGCCGCGACGCTGAGGTAGCTCGTCACCTCGGCCGTCGCGTCGACGACCCGCGTGTGGAGCGACCCCTTGTCCCCGGGCTCGACGGCGCCGACGCTCTCCACGCCGAGGCGGCGGCACGTGCGCGCGATGCGGACGGCCGCCTCGCCCCTGTTTGCGATGAACAGCCGCTGAATCGGCATGCGCCGTCAGCGCCGGCGGCGTTTTCCACAGGCGGACACCGAGGCTGTGGAAAACGTCCTGATCACGTCTGTCGGGCCCGCCAGGCGGGGGCCCGTCGCTCGAGGAACGCCGAAAGCCCTTCCTGGCCCTCGCTGCTCGCCCGTCGCTCTGCGATCCGGGCCGCCGTCTCGTCTCCGAGCGGCGCGTCGAGCACGAGGCGCTTCGCGGCGCGAACGGCCTCGGGCCCTCCGGCCATGAGCTGCTCGACGATCCTCTCGCAGGCGGCATCGAGGTCGTCGGCGATCTCGTGGACGAGCCCGATCCGCAGCGCCTCCTCGGCGCCGAAGCGCTCGCCCGTCAGGAGGTAGCGGCGCGCCGGCCCGGGGCCGATGCGCGGGAGCACGAACGGGGAGATGACCGCCGGGACGATGCCCAGCCGGACCTCGGAGAACGCGAACTGTGCGTCCTCGGCCGCAACGGCGATGTCCGAGCACGCGATCAGCCCGAGCGCTCCGCCGAACGCGTGACCCTGGACGGCGGTGACGACCGGCGCCGGGCACGAATCGACGGCCTGCAGCACGCGCCGCAGCCGCAGCGCATCAGCTCGGTTCTCCTCCTCGGAGAGATCGGCGGAGGCCTTCATCCACTCGATGTCCGCGCCCGCCGAGAAGCTCTCGCCCTCGCCCGCGAGCAGCACGGCGCGCGCGTCGCCGACGTCGGCGAAGGCCTCGGCGAGCTCTGCGATCAGACCGGCGTCGACCGCGTTGCGCTTCTCCGGCCGCGCGAGCGTGACCCGAAGCAGAGGGCCGTCGCGCCCGACACGAAGCGCCGCCATGAGCCGCAGCTTAGAGCGTAGAGTGTCGCTCCTTGGCGTCGATCGTCGTGTGCGGGGCCGGCGCCGTCGGTGCCAGCATCGCGTACCACCTGGCCCTTCTCGGCGCCCGCGGGGTGGTGCTGTGCGATCGCGCCGAGATCGCGGGCGGGGCAACCGGCAAGGCGTTCGGCGGCGTTCGCCAGCAGTTCTCGAGCGCCGCGGAGGTGCAGCTCGCCAGGGAGAGCGTGCGGTTCTTCGAGGAGCTCGGCGAGCCGCTCTTCCGCCAGGTCGGGTACCTGTTTCTCGCCCTCACGGAGGCGGGCCTTGCGGAGCTCGAGGAGCGGCGCCGCGCCCAGGAGGAGCTGGGCGCAGACGTGGAGCCGGTGACCGCGGAGGACGTGGCCGAACGCTTTCCGGGCGTGTTCACCGAGGACGTGCTCGGAGGCGTCTTCGGGCCGTCCGACGGGCTCTCCGATCCTCCGGCCGTGACCCGGGAGCTCGTACGCCGCGCCGTCGCGCTGGGTGTCGAGGTGCGGGAGCGCACCGACTGCCGGGACGTCGCGGGCGAGGTCAGGGTGATCGCGTGCGGGCCCTGGTCGGCGCAGGTCGCGTCGCACTACGGCGTCGAGCTGCCGATCCGTCCGCTCTGCCGCCAGCTCATCCTGACGACGCCGGTCACCGGGCTGTCCGAGCGCCTGCCGCTGGTCATCGAGGCGGAGACCGGCTTTCACTTCCGCCGGCGGGACGCGGGGCTGCTGCTCGCGATGGCCGACAGCGCGCCGCGCTGGGGCTTCGAGGAGACCGTCGACACGTCGGTTCTGCCCGACCGGCTGGAGCGTCTGGCGAAGCGCCTCCCCGCGGCCGCCGGCGTCTCGGTGGAGCGCGCGTGGGCGGGGCTCTACGACATGACCCCCGACGCCCATCCGATCATCGACCGGCCGCGGGACGAGCTCGTGATCGCCTGCGGCTTCTCGGGACACGGCTTCATGCAGTCGCCGGCAGTGGGGAAGGCCGTCGCCGAGCTATTGCTCGAAGGCGGCGCGTCGCTCGATCTCTCGCCGTACCGGCTCGGGCGGTTCGCGGAGGGCACCGTTCCCCCCGAGCACGTCGTCCTGTAGGGCCCGGATCTCATCATCCGGCCCGTTTGGCCCCGAGCTCCTACATCCGGAAGACGCCGAACGTCGTCTCCGGAATCGGAGCGTGGAGGCTCGCCGCGATGCCGAGGGCGATCGCGCGCCGCGTGTCGAGCGGGTCGAGGATCCCGTCGTCCCAGAGCCGTGCGGTCGCGTAGTAGGGATTCCCCTCGGCCTCGTAGATCGCCCGGATCTCGTCCGGGTCGGCGTCGCCCACCATCGAGAGCACGAGCGCGGCCTGCTCGCCGCCCATCACCGAGATGCGGGCGTTCGGCCACATCCAGAGCTGGCGGGGGCTGTAGGCGCGGCCGCACATCCCGTAGTTCCCGGCGCCGAACGAGCCGCCGATGACGACCGTGAACTTCGGCACGCGGGCGCAGGAGACCGCGGTGACCAGCTTGGCGCCGTCCTTGGCGATGCCGCCCGCCTCGTACTCCCGGCCGACGATGAAGCCCGTGATGTTCTGCAGGAAGAGCAACGGCACACGGCGCCGGCAGGCGAGCTGAATGAAGTGGGCCCCCTTGAGCGCCGACTCGGAGAAGAGCACGCCGTTGTTCGCGAGGATCGCGACCGGATAGCCCTCGATCCGCGCGAAGCCGCAGACGAGCGTCTCCCCGTACAGCGCCTTGAACTCGTGGAAGCGGCTTCCGTCGACGAGGCGCGCGATGACCTCGCGGACGTCGTAGAGGACGCGGTAGTCCTCGGGGACGATGCCGTGGAGCTCGGCCGGGTCGTAGAGCGGGGGCTCGGGCGTCTCCACCTCCCACGGCGGCTCCGTCTTGCCGCGATCGAGGTTGCGCACGATCTCCCTGACGATCGCGAGCGCGTGCTCGTCCGAGGTCGCGTAGTGATCCGCGACGCCCGAGACCCTCGCGTGCACGTCGGCGCCGCCGAGCTCCTCGGCCGTCACCTCCTCGCCGGTCGCAGCTTTCACGAGCGGCGGCCCGCCGAGGAAGATCGTGCCCGTGCCGCGGACGATCACGGTCTCGTCCGACATGGCGGGCACGTAGGCCCCGCCCGCGGTGCACGAGCCCATGACGCAGCGCGATCTGCGGGATGCCCTTCGACGACATCGACGCCTGGTTGAAGAAGATCCGGCCGAAGTGGTCGCGATCCGGAAAGACGTCGGCCTGGAGTGGGAGGTAGGCGCCGCCGGAGTCCACCAGGTAGACGCACGGCAGGCCGTTCTGCTCGGCGATCTCCTGGGCGCGGAGGTGCTTCTTGACCGTCAGCGGAAAGTACGTGCCTCCCTTGACCGTCGCATCGTTGGCGACGATCACGCACTCGGTTCCCTCGATCGACCCGATCCCCGTGACGAGCCCGGCGCCGGGTGCCTCGCCCTCGTAGCAGTCCCAGGCGGCGAGGGGGCTCAGCTCGAGAAAGGCGGAGTCAGGATCGACCAGCCGTTCGACCCGCTCCCGGGCGAGCAGCTTGCCGCGCGCACGATGACGCTCCACGGCTTCCGCCGGCCCTCCGGCGGCGACCATCCCGGTGCGGTCACGGAGCTCGGCGACGAGCTCCTCCATGCGCTCCCGCCGCGCTGCGAACTCCGGGCTCGCCGGGTCGATTCGCGACTCGAGGACAGCCAACCGGCTACTCGGGCTCGGGGAGCTTCGCGAGAATCATCTTGAGCAGCTGCAAGATGTCCGCCTCCTCGTGCCCGAAGGCGTCGAGGTAGGAGTGGAGCGCCTCGCGAACGATCCTGAGCTCCTCGTCGGTGAGCTCGACTGTGTGCATGCCGAAAGCGTATGCGTGTAGGGCGAAGCCCGCGGCTGCGGCTGAGCGGCCGGCAAGGGCGAAGCCCGCGCAGCGGACGCCGGGGGCGGCCGCGAAGATTCGCGCGCGAAGCGCGCACAGCCGGCCGCGACTCGCCAAGAGCGGCCGAAGGCCGGGGTCACGTTCACGGTGGGCTTACAAAGGCAAACCGACTCCTCACAGAATCACCATGGTCCGATCAAGACAGGGTGCTTCGATTCCTCCCAGGCGGCAGGCGACCGAAGGAGGAAGCATGCAGAGGAGGCTGCTCATTGGGTGCGCAGTCGTCGTGGCGAGCCTCGCGCTCGCGGGAGCGGCGGGCGCAGCGATCATCGTCGGCACGCGTGGGCCCGATGTGCTGAACGGGACCGCGGTCGGCGACCAGATCTACGCCAGGGGCGGCGATGACACCGTCAGCGGCCTGGGCGGCGGCGACCTGATCAGAGGCAACTGGGGCAACGATCTCTTGTGGGGGAACGAGGGCAACGACAACATCGGCGGCGGTGAGGGCGCGGATCGCCTGCGCGGCAACCAGGACAACGACGTCCTCTACGGCGATGGTGGGAACGACCGCATGGGCGGCGGCAACGGACGGGACGCGCTGTACGGCGGACAGGGCGACGACGTGCTCTTCGCCCGCGCCGACGATCGGCTCCCCGACTATCTCAACTGCGGGCCGGGCTTCGACCAGGCGTTCATCCGGGCGAACGACGTGGCGGTCGGCTGCGAGCAGGTGAACGTCGTCACGACCGGCGACGACGAGGCCGTCTAGGGGCTGAGCGGCCGGCTCGGCCGGCCGCGACCCCCGGTCGCCGAGCCCGTTGGGCTCGGCACGGTGTAGGGGCTGAGCGGCCGGCTCGGCCGGCCGCGACCCCCGGTCGCCGAGCCCGTTGGGCTCGGCACGGTGTAGGGGCTGAGCGGCCGGCTCGGCCGGCCGCGACCCCCGGTCGCCGAGCCCGTTGGGCTCGGCACGGTGTAGGGGCTGAGCGGCCGGCGCGGCCGGGGCCAAAGACCCAGCCCACCTCCCTGGGCTGCGACGAGGGGCGGGGGTGACCGCGCCCCTTCTCTCCTGAGCCGTCTAGCCCGTGACCGCGGCCTTCGGCCGCTCCTAGGCGGGTCGTGGCCGGCCGAGCCGGCCGCTCAGCCGCCCGCGGCCGCTCAGCCGCCGGGGGCCGCTCAGCCCTAGCTGAGGACTTCGAGCGAGACGTCGAGCGAGCGGGCGGAGTGCGTGAGTGCCCCGACCGAGATGACGTCGACGCCCGTCTCGGCAACGGCTCGGATCGTCTCGAGCGTCACGCCGCCCGAGGCCTCGAGCGTTGCGCGGTCGTTCGTGAGCAGCACCGCCTCGCGGAGCTCCCCGGGGCTCATGTTGTCGAGCAGGATGCGGTCGGCTCCCGCGGCGAGCGCCTCTCGAACCTGTGCGAGCGTGTCGCATTCGACCTCCACGGGCAGCGCGGGTGCCGTCTCGCGGAGCCGTGCGACTGCGGGGGCGATGCCCCCGGCCAGGCGGAGGTGGTTGTCCTTGACGAGGATCCCGTCGAAGAGGCCGAGGCGATGGTTCTGCCCGCCCCCGCAGCGCACGGCGTACTTCTCGAGCGACCGCAGGCCGGGTGTCGTCTTGCGGGTGTCGAGGAGCACAGCGTCGGTACCCTCGATCGCGTCGGCGTAGCGACGGGTCAGGGTCGCAACGCCCGAGAGCCGGCCGAGCAGGTTGAGAGCCGTGCGCTCGGCGGCGAGGATGGCGCGAGCCTCGCCCTCCACCCGGGCGAGGACGGCGGGCGCGTCGAGCACGCGATCGCCGTCCTCCGAGAGCGCCTCGAGCTCCAAGCCGGGGTCGAGGGCACGGAAGACCGCCTCCGCGGCGTCAAGCCCGCACACGAGGCCTGGTTCCTTGAGCAGGAGCTGGGCGACGCAGGTCTCGCGCGGCCCGATGAGCGCGACCGTGGTCACGTCGCCGGGGCCGAGATCCTCGGCGAGCGCTGCGTCGACGACGCGGGCGAGGGGGAGCTCGAGCCCGGCGGTGCCGGTGCCGGCCACGAGAAGACCGGAACGGGGAGAAGGAGGGCTCACAGCGGTGTCGTAGTTTGCGCTCAGTAGGCGAAAACCTGTTCCGAGAGTCTAGCATAGTTCAAGCCTCATGGTCGAAAACGCCGAGCGAGCGAACCCGGCCCACGTCACGCTTGCAGTAGTCCTGCAGGTGCGCGGCGGCCGGCTCGAGGCGCTTCTCTGGCAACGGGCGCTCGAGCCGTTTGCGGGCAGCTGGTCGCTGCCCGGGGGCTACCTTCTGCCCGGGGAGACGCTCGAGAGCTCGATCCGCCGCCACCTGGCTGTCAAGGTGGACGTACGGGAGTTGTCGCACCTCGAGCAGCTCGAGACGCTTTCCGAGCCGCACCGTCATCCGGGGGAGTGGCAGCTCGCCACCGCCTACCTGGGTCTCGTCCCGAGCGACGTCGACCCGGTGCTGCCTCCCGATACCGGCTGGCACCCGGTCGACGCCGTGCCGCCGACGGCGTTCGATCACCGCGAGATCGTGCTCGCCGGTCGGGACCGCCTACGCGCCAAGCTCTCCTACACGAATATCGGCTTCGCTCTTGCGCCGTCCGCCTTCACGATCTCGGAGCTCCGCGACCTCTACGTCGGGGCGCTCGGCCACGAGGTCTCGGCGACGAACCTGCAGCGCGTGCTCGTCCGGCGGAGGCTGCTCGTGCCGACGGGCGAACGGCGTGAGCCCGGCCGGTCGGGAGGCCGGCCCGCCGCATTGTTCGGCTTCCGGGTCCGGGAGCTCGAGGTGACCGACCACTTCGCGGTGCTCAGGCCGCCGGGGCGGCCGTGACCCTCTGCCGCGACGCCCCGACTACGCGACGGCGTCGATTGCCGCCCGCAGAGAGGCGACGAAGTCCCGCAGCCCGCCGGGCCCCGATTCGTCGGAGACCTGGATCGCGCGGCTGCCGACGACGACGCCGTCGGCCAGAGCCGCCGCCTCGGCGGCCTGCTCGGGAGTTCCGATGCCGAAGCCCGCATACAGCGGCACGGACGTGACCGCCCGCGCCCGCTCGACGAGGCCGGGGAGCTGCGAGGACGGCCCCGAGCGGGCGCCCGTCGTGCCCGTCAGCGCCACGAGGTAGAGCCAGCCGTCGGTGCGCTCGGCGGCGAGCCGGATGCGCTCGGCCGGAGTCGTGGGCGCGACGAGGTGGATCCGGTGCAGCTCGGGGGCTGCTTCGACGGGCAGATCGGCGACGATGAGCCCCGTCGCGCCGGCGGTCCGCGAATCGGCTTCGAATCGCTCGTAGCCGTAGGCCTCGAGGATCGAGGCATACGTCATCGGCACGAGGGGGACTGCGACCCGCCGGCGGATCTCGGCCACACATTCGAGGCACTGCTTCGTGCGCATGCCCGCGGCGAGGGCGCGTTCCCCGGCCAGGCGAATCACGGGGCCGTCGGCAAGCGGGTCCGAGAACGGGAAGCCGATCTCGAGCCCGTCGGCGCCTCCGGCGACCGCGGCCTCCGCGAGCGCCGGCGTCTCCGGGCCCGCCATGAGGTAGACGTTGAGCGCCTTGCTCATCCGCCGACGCGCTCGGCCTCGAGGACCGTGTCCAGGTCCTTGTCGCCGCGGCCGGAGAGGCAGACGAGCACGAGCTCCTCGGGCAGCTCCACGGCCCGGGCGAGCGCGTGCGCAGGCTCGAGCGCGGGGATGATCCCCTCCCGCTCGGCGAGCAGGTGGAAGGCGGCGAGGCCTCCTCGTCGGTGCAGGGCGCGTACTCCGCCCGGGCGGAGTCGCGGAGGAAGGCGTGCTCCGGGCCGACGCCCGGGTAGTCGAGCCCCGCGGCGAGCGAGTGCGCGTCGAGGATCTGGCCGTCGGCGTCCGCCAGGATGGACGAACGAGACCCGTGCAGGACGCCGGTGCGGCCGTTGCCGAGGCTCGCCGCGCCCGACGCCTCGACACCGATCAGCCGGACACCGGGGTCGTCGAGGAAGCCGGTGAACATCCCGATCGCGTTCGAGCCCCCGCCGACGCAGGCCACGACGGCCTCGGGAAGGCGGCCCTCCGCCGCCAGCATCTGCTCCCTCGCTTCCCGGCCGATCACCGCCTGGAGGTCGCGCACGAGCTCGGGGTACGGATGCGGGCCGGCACAGGAGCCGATCAGGTAGTACGTCGTCTCGACGTTCGTGATCCAGTCGCGGATCGCCTCGCTCATCGCCTCCTTGAGGGTTCGCGTGCCGAACTCGACGGGACGAAGCTCGGCGCCGAGCAGCCGCATCCGCTCGACGTTGGGACGCTGCCGGCGGACGTCCTCCGCACCCATGTAGACGACGCAGGGCAGCCCGAAGCGGGCGCAGACGGTCGCGGTGGCGACGCCGTGCTGCCCGGCGCCGGTCTCGGCGATCACCCGCGTCTTGCCGAGCCGGCGCGCGAGGAGCACCTGGCCGAGCGTGTTGTTGACCTTGTGCGCGCCGGTGTGGCAGAGATCCTCGCGCTTGAGGTAGATCCGCTTGCCGGGCGCCAGCCGTTCGGCAAGGGTCAGGGGCGTGGGCCGCCCGGCATAGCTGCGCTGCAGCTCGTCGAGCTCCCGCCAGAACGCGTCGTCGGCCTTCGCCTCGGCCCAGCCCCGCTCGAGCTCCTCCAGTGCCGGAACGAGCGTCTCCGGGACGTAGCGGCCGCCGTAGGGCCCGAAGTACGGCCCGGATCTCATCCGGCCCGCGCCGCCGCGACGAACGCGTTCACCTTCTCCGGATCCTTGACTCCGGGCGCCGCCTCGAGGCTGCGTGAGGCATCGACACACCAGGGCCGCACGGCCTCGATCGCGGCGCGGACGTTGTCGGGCGCGAGGCCGCCCGCGAGCACGACGCGCTCGCTGCGGGCGCGGATCGCCGCCTGCTCCCAGTGCGTGTCGTCCTCTTCGAGCCACGGCAGATCGAGCACGCGGGCAACCGGCGCGCCGTCGCGCAGCAGCGTCGCCTCCCGGCTGCGGTTGCCGTTCTCCCGCGAGTAGAGCTGGACGAGATCGGCTCCGCTCTGGGGCTCCTCCACGCAGACGGCCACGGAGAGCATGGTGTCGGGCACGGGGAGCACTCCGGGCGCCCGCCGCGGCGACTCTGCAAGGACGAACCCCGCCAGGTCGGCGCCCGCGGCGGCCGCGGTCGCGACGTCCTCCTCCCGCGTCAGCCCGCACACCTTGACGAGGGGGCGGGCGATGAGCTCGGCAAGCCTGGCGGCGGGATCGGGCGCCTTCATGAGCGAGGAGCCGACGAGGACGGCGTCGGCGCCGGCGAGCTCGGCCGCGGCGCCCTGCGCTCTGCTCCAGATGCCGCTCTCGGCGACGACGACGCGTTCGGGTGCTTCGGCGCGCGCCTGGGACACGAGCCGCAGCTGGGCGGCGCGGTCGACGGCGAACGTCGAGAGGTCGCGGGCGTTGACGCCGATCGGGTCCGCGCCGAGCGCCAGTGCCCGCGCGAGCTCGGCGCCGTCGTGCGTTTCGACGAAGGCATCCAGGCCGGCCGCGGACGCCGCGGCCATGAGGCGCGCACAGGCCACGTCGTCGAGGTCGCGGAGCAGGAGCAGCAGCGCGTCGGCGCCCGCTTCGGCCGCGGTCTGCACGTCGGATTCATTCGAGAAGAAGCCCTTGGCGAGCAGGGGCACACCGGCCGCGGCCCGCGCGGCCCGCAGGTCGTCCCAGCTGCCGCCGAAGCGCTCGGCGTCGACGAGGATCGACACGGCGGCGGCCCCGGCCCGCTCGTAGGCGGCGGCAAGCTCGGCGGGGTCGGCATCGGGACGCAGGTCGCCCATGGACGGCGAGCGGCGCTTGACCTCCGCCACCGCGGCAAGGCCGTCTGCGCGGAGGGCGTCACGGAAGCGGCCCATCAGGCGTCTCCTTCCGCGATGGGTGCGGCGGGCTCGGTTGTCCCGCTGCCGTCTCGCCCGCCGGCGGCCTTCGAGAAGGCAACGAGCTCCTCCAGCCGCTCACCGGCCGCGCCCGAGTCGATGACCTCGGCGGCCCGCCCGACGCCGTCCGCGAGATCGCGGGCATGCCCGGCGGCGGCGATGGCCCCGGCCGCGTTGAGAACCACGGCATCGCGACGCGGCCCCGTCGCGCCGCCGAGGATCTCCCGGATCGTCGCCGCGTTCTCCGCGGGCGAGTCGCCTGCGAGGGCGGACGGGGGGCAGCGCGGGATACCGAGGTCGAGCGGGTCGACCTCGCGCTCGCTCACCTCGCCGTTCTTCACCTCGCAGACGAGGTTCGGGCCGGTGGGGGAGAGCTCGTCGATGCCGTCCGCGCCGTGCACGACGAACGCGCGCTCGGCGCCGAGCTGGGCGAGCACCTCCGCGATCGTGGAGGCGAGCTCCGGCGCATAGACACCGACGACCTGCGCCCGTGCGCCGGCCGGGTTCGTCAGCGGGCCCAGGACGTTGAACACCGTCCGCACCGCCAGCTCGCGCCGTACCGGCGCCGCGAAGCGCATCGCGGGGTGGTGGGTGGGGGCGAAGAGGAAGCCGAACCCGAGCTCGTCGATCGACCGCTCGATCTGCTCCGCGGGCAGGTCGAGGCTGAACCCCAGGGCCTCGAGCACGTCGGCGGAGCCCGATGCCGAGGTGACGGCGCGGTTGCCGTGTTTGGCCACGCCGGCGCCGGCCGCCGCCGCCACGAGCGCCGCCGCCGTCGAGATGTTGAACGTTCGCGCTCCGTCGCCGCCGGTCCCGGCGGTGTCGACCAGGTCGCTCCGCTTCGGGTGCACCGCGAGGACGTGCGCGCGCATCGCCTCGGCGCAGCCTGCGATCTCGTCCGGCGTCTCCCCCTTGAGCCGCAGGGCGACGAGAAACGCGCCGATCTGGGCTCCCGTCGCTTCCCCGGACATGATCTGGTCCATTGCCGCGCGCGCCTCGGAGCGCGTCAGGTCGCGGCCGTCGAGCAAGCCGGGCGAGTGCGCTCTGAATCATCGGCGCGGCTCGAGGAAGCGTTTGCCGATCTCCGGGCCGAGCGGAGTCAGCACGGACTCCGGGTGGAACTGGATGCCGTCGATCGGGTGCTGCCGGTGGCGTACGGCCATGACCTCGCCGTCCTCGGTCGTCGCCGACACCTCGAGGCAGTCCGGGACGGTGGTCGCCGCAAGCGAGTGGTACCGGCCGCCCTCGAGCGGGCTCGGCAGCCCCTCGAACAGCCCGCGACCGTCGTGCTCGACGAGGCTGGCCTTGCCGTGGACGAGGCGTCTCGCCTGTCCGATGTCGCCGCCGAACGCCTCGACGATCGCCTGGTGCCCGAGACACACGCCCAGTGTGGGGACGCGGGGGCCCAGCCGGCGGACGATCTCGACGCTCGCTCCGGCGTCCGCGGGACGCCCCGGGCCGGGTGAGACGACGAGGTGGGTCGGATCGAGCGCCTCGGCGCTGTCGGCATCGACGGCGTCGTTGCGCAGCACGGTGACCTCGGCGCCGAGCTCCTCGAACATGTGCGCAAGGTTGTACGTGAAGCTGTCGTAATTGTCGACGAGCAGGACGTGCCGGCTCATGACGCCTCCGCCAGGTCGATGGCCGCCTGCAGCGCCGCCAGCTTGTTGAGGCATTCCTGGTTCTCGGCGGTCGGGTCCGAATCCGCGACGATCCCGGCGCCGGCCTGCAGGTAGGCGAGGCCGTCGCGAAGCACGATCGTTCGGATGCCGATACAGGTGTCGAAGGCGCTCGCGGCCGGCAGCGCATACCCGACGGCTCCGGCGTATGGGCCGCGCCGGTAGCCCTCGAGCTCGGAGATGATCTGCATCGCGCGCACCTTCGGGGCTCCCGAGACGGTGCCGGCCGGGAACGTCGCCCGCAGGAGATCGAACGGCGAGACTCCCGGGCGGAGGTCGCCGACCACCTCGGAGACGAGATGGGTCACGTGCGAGTAGCGCTCGGCTGCCAGGAAGCGCTCGACTCTCACGCTCCCCGCGGCGCAGACGCGGGAGAGGTCGTTGCGGCCGAGATCCACGAGCATGACGTGCTCGGCGCGGTCCTTCTCCGAGGCGAGCAGCCGCTCGGCATCGCCCTCCCCGGGCCGCGTCGTCCCCGCGATCGGGTTGACGCTCGCCCGCGCACCCTCGAGCTTGACGAGCGTCTCGGGCGAGGAGCCGACGAGGGCGATGCCGCCGAGCTCGAGCAGGAAGAGGTACGGCGAGGGGTTGACGCGCCGGAGCGCCCGGTAGATCGCCACCGCAGACGCCGCCGTGGGGCGCTCGGCGCGCTGCGAGAGGACGATCTGGAATGCGTCGCCCGCCCGGATGTAGTCCTTGGCCCGAAGGACGGCGCGCTCGTACTGGTCGCGGGACGGAAAGCGCCGGAGTGGCCCTGCGGGGTGGCCGGTCGAAGCCGGGGGCTCGACCAGCGGGCCGGCGAGGCGCGCGGCGACCTCCTCCGGGTCGCCTGCAAGGACCTCGGCCAGGCCCGCGAGGTGATCGAAACGGACGAGGGTGTGCGCGACGACGAAGAGGCTCTCGGGCAGGTCGGGACCCTCGTCGGGGAGCGGCACCGTCGGCTCGAGGCGGGCGACGTGGTCGTAGCCGAGGTAGCCCACGACCGGGGCGCCTCCCTCCAGGGCGACCTCGGCGTCCTCGAACGAGAGCAGCCTCGCCCCGGTGCCCAGGAAGCTGTAGCGGCCGAGGCGCCCTTGCTCCACCGACTCGAGCAGGAAGCTCGGCTCGTTGTCGCGCAGCCGGAGATACGCGCCGAGCGGAGTGATCAGGTCGGCGGAGATCTGGCTTGCGGCTGTGGCTCTCAGCATCGGCTCATGACAAGACGACCCCCGGTCGGGAGGTCGGAAGCGGAACGGGCTGGCGTACCTCGCAGGCTAGGCGACGCTCCCGCCCCGCTCATGGCGCCAGGCCCACCAGGTGCGGACGGAAGTCGTCATTGCCACGGAGGGTACGCGAGCGTTCCCGCCCGCGTCAACTTGACGCGCGGGGCGTGTTGGTAGGCTGGCTTCGTGAGGCGGAGCGTGATCCTGGGCGCCGCCCGGACGCCGTTCGGGAAGTTCGCAGGCGGGCTGGCCCGCTTCACCGCAGTGGAGCTCGGCGCGAAGGCGATCCGGGAGGCGCTGCGCCGCGCCGACGTGCCCGATGCGGACGTCGAGTACGTGATCATGGGCCAGGTCCTGCAGGCCGGGGTCGGACAGATTCCGTCCCGTCAGGCCCAGATCGCCGCGGGCCTGCCGCTGGAGATCGGCTCCGAGACCATCAACAAGGTCTGCGCCTCCGGGATGCGCGCGGTCACGCTCGCCGACCAGATGATCCGCGCCGGCGACCAGGACGTCATCGTCGCCGGTGGGATGGAGTCCATGTCCAACGCGCCGTACCTCCTGCCGAAGGCCCGCTTCGGCTACCGGCTCGGCAACGGCGAGATCGTCGACCACATGGTCCATGACGGTCTCACCTCGACCTTCGACGGCTGCCACATGATCGAGCAGGCCTCGCGCGTGTCCCGGGAGCTCGGCATCGAGCGTGACGACCAGGATGCGTGGGCGCTGCGCTCGCACGAGCGCGCCATCGCCGCGATGGACTCCGGGCGCCTCGCCGAGGAGATCGTGGCGATGGACGGTCTCGACCACGACGAGGGACCGCGGCGCGACACGTCGCTCGAGAAGCTCTCGCGTCTCCCGCCTGTCATGGATCCCGAGGGGACGACGACTGTGGGCAATGCGCCCGGCGTGAACGACGGCGCGGGCGCGCTGGTGGTCGCGTCTGAGGAGTACGCGCAGCGGCGGGGACTCGAGCCGCTCGCCCGGATCGTCGATTCCGCCTACGCGGCGAACGATTTCGCCTTCCTTGCCCGGGCACCGGCGATGGCCGCTCAGCAGGCGCTCGACCGGGCCGGCAAGACGATCGGGGACGTGAAGCGGATCGAGATCAACGAGGCGTTCTGCTCCGTGGCGCTCCACTCGACGCGGATGCTCGGCGCGGACCCGGAAACCGTGAACGTCAACGGCGGGGCCGTGGCACTCGGGCATCCGATCGGAGCGTCCGGCGCGCGGCTCGTCACGACGCTCGCATACGAGCTCCGCCGGCAGGGCGGCGGTCTCGGAGTGGCCGCGATCTGCTCGGGCGGCGGGCAGGGCGACGCCGTGATCATCGAGGCGTAGGGGCCGGATCTCATCCGGCCCGGTTCTCGAGGTTCGTACCCGTGACCGCGGCCTTACGGCCACTCCCCGCCGGAAACCAGCCTCCGGCTGTTTCCGGCTAGAGCGGGTGACCGCGGCCTAACGGCCGCTCCCCGCCGGAAACCAGCCCCCGGCTGTTTCCGGCTAGAGCGGAACTTTCCGCGCCTGGCCGCGGTCGAACGCGCATGACACGCATCGCGCTCCTCTTCAGTCTGCTCGCGGCGACGCTCGTCGTCGCCGGCGAGGCGTTCGCCTGCTCCTGCGCGGTGAGCGATCCGCGCGACACGCTCGAGAGCTCCGACGGCGCCTTCATCGGAACGATCCTCGATCGCCGCGACGAGCCCGAGACGTACGAGGCCGTGCTCACGCTGAGCGTCGAGCAGGCCGTGAAGGGCGAGCTCGGCTCGACCGTCGAGGTTCGCACGGCGATCACCGGCGCCGCGTGCGGGATCGAGTCGAGCATCGGCGACAGGGTCGCCCTGTTCCTCGTCCGGGAGGGGAGCGCCTGGACGACGAATCTCTGCCTTCAGACATTCCCGGACGTGATGCTCGAGGCGGCCGAGCCGCTGCCCACCCCGACCGGATCGGGGCCGGTGGCGCTGCTCGCCGGGGGCAGCTACGGGCCGATGCGAGTGGCCGCGCTCGACGCCCAGGGCCGGGTGCTCGCGTACGGCCCGGGCGAGGGCGAGGCGTATGCGTTCGCCGTCTGTCCCGGTGCCGAGCGGGTGGTCGAAGGCGTCTTCGAGCCGACCGACGAAGGTCCCGCGTACTCGATCGAGGTTCGCGACCTGCGCACGATGGCCGTCGTCGCGAAGCTCGCCCCGGGCTTCGTGTGGGGAAGCGCCCTGCCCGACCGCCTGCGCTGCCTCGACCCGCTCGGCGAGGAGGCGGCCGTGTTCGCGCGCTCGGAGGTGGATCTCGACCGCCTGCTGATCCTCTCCGCCGAAGGGGCCCGAACGGTGTGGCGCGGCCAGGCCGATGCGGCGACGTTCACCGCCAAGCGGGCCTTCGTCTGCGCGGGTGCGGGCGGGCGCAACGTGTTGCGGGTCGACCTGCGCACCGGCGGTACGGCTACGCTGGCACGCGTCCCGGCGGGCACCGGGCCGCTTGTCGCGAGCCCCGGCGGGCGGTACCTGGCCGGGGTGTCGTACAGCTCGCCGTTCGGCTCCGACGCCGCCCCGTCACGGGCCGTGCTCGTGGACCTCGGCGTCACCCCGCGACGCGTCAAGACCGCGCCGCTCGGCGGCTCGAACGTCTTCGGTGAGATGCTCTGGCTCGGTCCGCGCCGGGTCGTCTTCGTGCCCACGCGGGGCGAGCTGGACCGGGTGAGGGTCTACGACCTCTCGCTCGGCACCGTCCGCCGCGGTGAGGTGATGTTCGGGAACGATGCGACCCTCCTCGGGCAGCGGCTGATCGTGCTCAGCGCGCCGTTCGTCCTCGAGGCCTCGCCGCCCGGCGGCAGCCTGCGCGAGCTCACTCGACTCCCGAGCCCGCTCGTGGTGGCGCTCGAGTCCGTTCAGGGCGGGCATCCGATCGCGACCGGCCGACCCGTCCCGCCGCCGGCCTGAGCGTCAGCCGCTCCGCGGTCGTTCCAGCAGCGTGTCGGGCGGAGGCGCGAACCCGAACCGCTCGTACAGCCCGTGAGCGTCCTGCGTGTGGAGCAGCCAGCGCAGGCCCGCCTGCGGCCCGTTCTCGACGGCCTCGCGGACGAGCTCGATCCCGAGGCCGCGGCCCCGGTACGCGGGGAGCACGTAGACGTCGGCCAGGTAGGCGACCACATGCCCGTCCGACACGACACGGGCGAACCCGATCTGGCGAGGCCCGTCGTAGAGGCCGACGACACGCGCGGCGCCGCGGACCAGCGCCGCGACGACCGGCTGCGCCCGGCCCTTGGCCCAGTAGGACTCCAGCGCGAGAAAGCGGTGGACGGCCTCGACGTCGATCCTCACCGGGTCGTCGTCGAGCTCGAGGTCGCCGGCGAGCTTTCGGACGGTCACCGGCAGTAGGCTAGCCGCATGAGCTTCGAGCACGTGCTGGTCGTCGGCGCCGGGCAGATGGGGGGCGGGATCGCCCAGGTCATGGCTGCCTCCGGGCGGCGCGTGACGCTCGTCGACACCGTGCCCGGCGCGGTCGAGACGGCGCTCGAGCGGATTCGGGCAAGCCTCGAGAAGCTCGCCGCCAAGGGCGCGGCGCCGCCGCCGGACGAGACGCTCGAGCGCATCCAGCCGGCCGCCGATCTCGTGCCGGCCGACCTGCTCGTCGAGGCGATCGTCGAAGAAGCGGCCGCCAAGGAGGAGCTCTTCCGCCGGGCCGACGAGGTGCTGCCGCCCGAGGCGGTCCTGGCGTCGAACACCTCCTCGATCTCGATCACGCAGCTGGCGGCGGTCACTGGGAGGCCGGACCGCGTGATCGGGATGCACTTCTTCAATCCCGGTGGCGCTGATGGCGCTCGTCGAGGTGATCAGGGGCCTCGAGACCTCGGACGAGACGGCCGACGCGATCACCGGGCTCGCCCGCGACCTGGGAAAGACGCCGGCCGAGGCGCGCGACTTCCCCGGCTTCGTCGCCAACCGGATTCTCATGCCGCTGATCAACGAGGCGGCGTACGCGCTCATGGAGGGCGTCGCGGACGCGGAGGCGATCGACACGATCGCGAAGCTCGGGCTCAACCATCCGCTCGGGCCGCTCGCGCTCGCCGACCTGATCGGCCTGGACACCTGTGTCTCGATCATGGAGGTGCTCCACGACGGCCTCGGCGATCCCCGCTTCGCCCCGTGCCCGCTCCTGCGCCGGTACGTCGCCGCCGGGCACCTGGGTCGCAAGAGCGGCCGCGGGATCTACGTCTATGCGTAAACGCGAGGAGCCGGTCCGGCTGACGAAGATCTACACGCGGGCGGGCGACGCCGGCGAGACGAGCCTCGGCGACGGGTCCCGGGTCAGCAAGACCGATCCGCGCATCGAGACCTACGGGACCGTCGACGAGCTCAACGCCGTCATCGGCCTCGTCCTCGCCTCCGGACCGCCCGGCGAGTTCCGGCCCTGGCTCGAGCGGATCCAGAACGAGCTGTTCGACGTCGGCGCCGACCTCTCCGTTCCTCTTTCCGACGAGCGCGAGCGCCTGCGCGTCGACGAGTCGCAGGTGGCCGGGCTGGAAGAGCTCTGCGACACGGTCAACGAGCGCCTCGAGCCGCTGCGGAGCTTCGTGCTGCCGGGCGGCACGGAGGTCGCAGCGCGCCTTCACCTCGCCCGCACCGTCTGCCGGCGCGCCGAGCGCCTCGCGGTCTCGCTGGCCGCCCAGACGCCGATCAACCCGGCGGCCCTCAGCTACCTGAACAGGCTCTCCGACCTGCTCTTCATCCTGGCGCGCGCCGCGAATCTGGCCGAAGGTCGCGACGAGCCCCTGTGGAAGCCGGGCGCTTCGCGGGACGCCTGAACGGCTACCGGGCGCCGAAATCGGCCACGACGATCGTGACCGACCGATTCCCGTACGCGCCGCCGGCGTTCTCGACGTGCACCGCGGCGAAGCCGACGTCCCGGAAGCCGCGGCTGGAGCAGGATCACGCGGTGGGGCGGGCTCTTTAGCCACATGCTGATCGCCTCGGCCGCGCTGACGTCCGGCGAGCGCCAGAGAATCGTCTCTCCGACTGCACTGCCCCGGTAGTAGCGCCGGATCCGGGCGCCCGGCGAGGTGCCGTCGGCCGACGAGTGGCTGAAGAAGCCCCGTTGCCCCATCGCCCGAGCGTGGTCGGCGGCTGCGCGGGCGAGCGCCGGGGAGCGGCGGAGCGCGGGCCAGGCCCTTCGAGCGCCGGGTCGCGTTGAGCTTCGCGAGCAGCGGCGACTCGAGCGTGTTCGCATCGCGAACACCGGCAGTGGCCTGGAGCGGGCCGGCGGTGGCGACGGAAGAGAGCGCGAGCGTAAGGACAGCTGCTGCAATCGCGAGGAGCGTGATACGTGATGTGCGATACATGCGAGCCTGTCCCCGGTCTCCAGTCGCTCGACGGCAGGCGCGTCGGTGCGCCCTCGGGTCGCACTCTTCCCCGCTAGCGGGCCGCTCACAACCCCCAAACGGGGGTTCGATCGATCGCCCGAACGGGTGAGGGGCAGGTCTATGGCGCGCCGAAGTCGGCGACGACGATCGTCGCGTCGAGGCCGCCGTAGACCCCGGGAGCGCTGGGAACGCGGAAGACGGCGATGCCGACATGGCGGAAGCTCGGGTGCAGGAGGATCGCGCGATGGACCGGGCTCGCGAGCCAGCCCGCGACGGTCTGCTGCGGGCGAGAGCTCCGATTCGCGCCAGGCGATCGCCTCGCCGACGGCCGAGCCCTTGTAGTAGCGGCGGATCCGCTCTGAGGCCGATCCCTCGGCGTCGGCGTGCCCGAATTGGCCGCTCTGGGCCATGCGACGGCCGTGCGCGGCCGCGCCGCGCGAGTCAGCGCGTTGTGAAGCCGGAGCGGCCGTAGGCCCTGCGCGCGCCGCGCCGCGTTCGTCTCTGCGAGCGCGCTCCGCGAAGCCGGTGCCCGCGTTCGGCTCGCGGTCGGGGAGCGGGCCGCGCCGAGCGCCGTCGGGACGACGAGCAGGGCGGCGCACACGGCCGCGCCGACGGCTGCGGAGCGAGAGCCACATGGCGCTCGACGGACGCGCCGATACGGGCCCGGCAGGCTCGAGACCCGGGGTCGTCGGCCCTCAGGGCGGCCGAACGCGGGCCGCCGCATGCCCGTGAGTTCGCGCTGCACCCGCCGCTCTCCTACTATCTCCGGGATGCGGCATGCGATCTGGGTCTCTTCGTGGTGGCGCCTCCGCCGGCTGCGGTGCCGCCGCGAGCGAGGCGGAGCCGCCCGTGGAGCGGAGCCCCGCTCGTCGAGCCCCACGGTGGCGCCGCGCCGCCGTGTCCGCGGGTCGACCGGAGGTCTCGCCAGAAGCGGTCCTCGAGCTGTCCGGGGGGCCGCAGAGCTGGAAGGCGTCCCGCCGCCGCGACGGGCGCAAGGTCGCGGCACCGAGCGAAGCTCAGAACCGCTCGCTGGCATTCGCCGGCGTCGTGAAGCGGCGGGTCACCGCATACCGCAGACCGGGCGTGAGAGCGCTCCGGACGTTCCGGCGTATGAACGCGAACGACTTCCCGACGATCTTCGGGGTGCTCGCCGTCGTCCACGGCGCCGACTGCCGTCCTGCCTGGTACCGGGTCCAGCTGCCGATACGGCCGAACGGCTCGGTGGGCTACGTGCGGGCCGCGGCCGCTCGAGCGTGGCGGTGCGGACGCGGATCGCCGTCGACCTGTCCGAGCGCCGGCTCGAGTACTACAGCGGTGGGACGCTCGTCGACAGGTTCAGGACGGCGGTCGGGTCGAAATCCACGCCCACGCCGACCGGCCGCTACTACGTCAACCAGCGCCTGATCCCGCCGAACCCCACCGGCCCGCTACGGGCCCGCGGCGCATCGGCATCAGCGCCTTCTCGCCCGTGCTCGTCTACTGGCCCCAGGGCGGCCCGATCGCCATCCACGGCACGAACAAGCCGTCGTCGATCGGCAAGCCGACCTCGAACGGCTGCCTGCGGCTCGGAACGCAGACCTGATGCTGATCTGGAACAAGACGCCGGCCGGCACTCCGGTCGTGATCCGCCCCTAGCGCCGTCCCTGCCCTGCCCGTCATCACTCCGGAGCGCGCCCCGAAGTCGGCGACCACGATCGTGACGGTGCGGCCGTCGTAGGCGCCTCCCGAGCGTGTGGAGACGAGGCCCACTCCGACCTCGCGGAAGCTCTTCGAGTAGAAGGATCCGCCGATGCGCCGGGCTTGCGAGCCAGGCCTGCACGGCCTCCTTGGCGCCGACGGTCGGTGAGCGCCAACAGCATGGCCTCGCTGACCTTCGAGCCGCGGTAGTAGCGGCGAATCCGCGCCGCCGGCGACCCGTGCGCGAAGTAGCCGTCCTCCGCCATTGAGCCTGCGTGCGCCCGGGCGGCGCGTCCCAGGGCCCGCCGAGACGGGCGCAGCGCCCTCAGGCCGTGCGCGTGACGGGCGGAGTTGATCTGGCTCACCATCGCAGCGGTCGATCTGCCGAGGCGCTGGCGCGTCGTCTCCGGCCAGGCGGCAGCGGACTGGGCCCCGAGGGTCGAGGCAAGAGCGACGACGGCGCCGTGGAACACGACACGAGACAGCCGCAGGCGAGTTGGGACGAGGCGCAAAGGCGTCAGGTCAGGCCAAAATCTCTCAGGTCCCGATCGGCTGGCGCCGATCGGCCGGAGATCGTCTCCGAGCCGGATCGGGTAGGCACGATACGAACCGTTTTCCGCCCAAACGGCTTCGCCACGTCGCGCAGACTAACGCGCCGCGCGGCCGGGATGCGGTTTGTGAGCGAAGCCGGACCCGCGGCCGTTCGCCGCGTGGGGCCTCAGGGCCGTGGGCCGCGCGCGCCGCTGAGCGTCCCGACGGGCGTCCGTCGGATTGCCTCGTCGGTCAGGAGGTAGCCGGCGCGAGTCGTGTCGGACGCGGCGAACGAGTACCCGGTAGGAGTCTCGACCTCCGTCAGGTGTGCGTACACGATCCAGCGGTGTGAGGCACTGAAGAGCGGATGGCACGCGGAGAGGATCAGAGTCTCGGTGCCTCGCCGGCGGATGGCGCTCCAGTCCTCGTCGTCGACGATCTCGTGACCGTCCACCTCGTAGGTGAACGTCCCGTAAGGCACCTCGACGATGATGTCGTCGCCCGCGCGGAGCTCGTCGATGTGCCGGAACGGCGCCCCGAAGGTCGTCCGGTGCCCCGCGATCGCGGTGATCCGGCCCATGCCGGGCAGGAACGTCTCCGGGTAGCCCCGGGGCCCCGCGAGAGGTCGGCGCCCCAGCGCGTCCCGTTCACGAAGACCGGGTCGATGTCGAGCCGCGGAATGCGGATGCGGCCGAGGGGGCGACCGTCTTCGGTCTTCACCTCCTGGTACATGGCCTCGGCCGACTGACGCGTCTCTGCCTGAGCGGCCTGCGCCGCCGCATCGACATCGGTGCCCGACTGGCCCGTCGGACGATGTGTCCGGCACGTCGGTGGAGGCCGCTGCTCCCGGAGTGGAGCCGGAGTCGGCCCGGTACTCGGCGACGGCCTCGTCGAGCTGCTGCGCGAGCTCGTGCTGCTTCCACCGCGCGTACAGGTCGGTCACCGGATCCCGCCAGAAGTAGACCGCGGCGCCGTAGACGAGAGCCAGCAGGCCAGCCGCGAGGAGAACCGTCCCGATCCTGCGGCGCACCTTCACGAACGTACAGTAGCGGCGCGCATCAGACCTCGCGAACGGACAGGCTCCGGCAGGCCCTGAACGTCTTTACGGCCCTCCAGGCTGCAGCTATGCTTTGAGTCTCCTTCCCGTGGTCTCTAGAACGGAGAGAAGACTCATCCGGTCGGCTTAGCCGCGCACTACTACTTCTCGGACTCATCATTTCGGTCGGCCTGATCGGCGCGCCGATCGCACACGCCGATCCGACCCCGACTGCCGTCGCGGAGCCCGGGACGGCGCCGGAGCCGGGAAGCGGCGACCTGCGGATTCGCGGGTTCCTCCGTGCGATCGACGGGAACACGATCGAGGCCCACGTCGACGGACACATCGTCGGCATCCGCCTGATCGGCATCACCGTCCCGCAGGGCAACACGCCGTGTGGCATGCAGTCGTGGGATGCCCTGCAGGGGCTCGTGTTCACGGGCGGGCTCTTCACCGAGCTCCGTGGCCTCGGGTTCGACTCGCCACGGCCTTCGGCTGTACAGGCTGAACGTTCGCGGGCGATCGGTCGAGCAGAAGCTCGTACGCATGGGCTACGCGAAGCTCAACCAACACGGGCGCAAGAACGCGGCTCTCCGCGCCGCGGCCGCCTATGCCCGCCAGCATCGCACCGGGTGCGTCTGGGGCGGCCGGCCGCAGTCGGCACCCCGGCCTCCGGTGGCGCCGGCCACCCGAAGTGTTCAGGCGGCCGCGCTCCCCAGCGGGTTCACCGAGGCGTCGTCGCGACCGGCCTGTCGAGCCCGACGCGATCGCATTCCTGCCCGACGGGCGGATGCTCATCGCGCTGAAGAGCGGCATGGTCCGCATCGTCAAGAACGGGGCCTCTGCTGCCGACGCCGTCATCGACCTCAAACCACGCCCGACACGTCAACGACTACTGGGACCGCGGCCTGCTCGGGCATCGCGGTCGACCCGAACTTCGCCACGAACGGCTACGTCTACCTGCTCTACACCTACGAGAACAACGCGGCCAGTACAACGGCGCGAAGACCGCGCGCCTCGCGCGCTTCACGGTCGTCCGGCGACACCGCCTCGCGCGCAACCGAGGTGGTGATTCTCGGCACGCAGGTCGGCGCCGCGTGCAACGAGCTTCCCGGCGGGCGCCGACTGCATCCCGTCCGACGAGCCCCTCGCACTCGGTCGGCAACCTCAAGTTCGCCTCCGACGGCACGCTGTTCGTCGACGGTCGGCGACGGCGCCAACTTCAACGTCGTCGACGACGACGCCCTGCGCGCCCAGAACCTCGACTCGCTCGCCGGCAAGGTGCTGCACATCACCGCCGACCGGCCAGGGGCTGCCGGCCAACCCGTTCTGGAACGGCAACGCCGAACGCCGAACCGCTCGAAGGTCTGGGCCTACGGCCTGCGCAACCCCTACCGGTTCGAGCTGCAGCCCGGGCACCGACGTGCCGTACCTCGGCGACGTGGGCTGGAACACGTGGGAGGAGATCAACGTCGCGACCGCCGGCGCCAACCTCGGCTGGCCCTGCTACGAGGGCGCGGCGCAGCAGGGCGGCTACGCGGCGCTCGCCGAGTGCCAGGCGCTCTACGCCCAGGGCAGCCGTCGGCCGTCAAGGCGCCGCTCGTCCAGTGGAACCACAACGGCAGAGCTCTGCCGGCGACGGGCGGGACGTTCTACACCGGCACCGTGTACCCGGCCCAGTACCAGGGCGCGTACTTCTACGCTGACTACGCGCGCGGCTGGATCAGGTACCTCAAGGTCGATGCGAACAACAACCTGAGCTCGGGGCCGACCGATTTCGCGACCGGAGCGAACGGCCCGGTGAACTTCGAGATGGGCCCCGACGGGCGCCTGTACTACGTGGCGATCAGCTCAGGTGAGGTCCGGCGGATCGACTACGGCGGCGCGCCGCCGCCCCCGCCGCCCCCGCCGCCGCCGGACGAGGGCACGTACTTGAGCGACATGACCTTCACGATGTCGACGAACGGCTGGGGACCGGTCGAGCGCGACGAGAGCAACGGTGACATCGCCGCCGGCGACGGGGGGCCGCTAACGCTCGCCGGCGTCACCTACGCGAAGGGGCTGGGCGCTCACGCGGTGTCCGACGTTCGCGTCAACCTGGGCGGCGCCTGCACGACCTTCACGGCGAAGGTCGGCATCGACGACGAGGTCGGAAGCGCCGGGAACGTGATCTTCCAGGTCTATACCAACGGCTCGGCGACGCCGGTCTACGACAGCGGCGTGATGACGGGCTCGACCGCGACGAAGTCCGTCAACGTGAACGTGACGGGCGTGAACGAGCTGCGTCTCTACGTCTCGAGCAACGGCAGCAACAACAACGACCACGCCGACTGGGCCGACGCCTTCGTTGCCTGCGGCGGCAACCAGGCGCCCGACCCGACGATCACGGCTCCCAGCTCGAGCTTCTTGTTCGCGATCGGCGACGAGATCCACTTCGCCGGCTCCGCGAGCGATCCCGAGGACGGAGCCCTGCCCCTCTCGAGCATGCGCTGGACGGTCATCCTCCACCATTGCCAGGGCGGGAGCTGCCACCCGCACACGATCCTCGAAAACGTCACGCCTAAGGGCACCGCGCAAGACAAATTCGTGGCGGAGAACCACGGCGACGACATCACCTACGAGCTCGTCCTGACGGCCACCGACGGCGACGGAAAATCGGCGTCCACGTCTGTGACGATCCAGCCGCGGACCGTGCAGGTCACCCTGAAGACTGTCCCGGCCGGGCTCCAGGTCGTCTGGGGCGGCGAGACGGGCACGTCGCCGATGGTGCGTTCCGCCATCGTCGGCTCGACCCATACGATCTTCACGCCTTCGCCTCAGGGCGGCTTCACCTTCGGCTCCTGGTCCGACTCGGGCGCGCAATCGCACGACGTCACGATCGGGACGACGAACGCCACGTACACGGCCACGTTCACCGGCAGCGGCGGGGTGTCCCCGACCCTGGTCAGCTCGACCGGCACCCTCAACCAGACCGTCAACAGCTACACGTTCCCGGTCGACTTCGGGTTCACCGCCAGCGCGGGCGACCTGATCGTCGTCGCCGTCTGTCAGGACGGCGGCACCGGCACGTTCACCCATTCCTGGGGCGGCGGCTTCAACGAGCTGTTCGATCGGGACGCCGGCTTCATCATCTGCTCGGCCGGGTACAAGATCGCGGCCGGGGGCGAAACCAACGTCGTCGTGACCAGCACCCAGTCCGACCACTGGTCGGGCCTGGTGTGGCGCTTCACCGGGGCGGGCACCCCGACTGCCCCTACCCCGGCGACCGGCAACAACGCCAACCCCAACCCGCCCGTCAATACCCCTGCGGGCGGCTTCAACAACTACTTCTGGATCAGCGGTTACGGCGCCGACATGTCGGCGTTGCCCACCCACACCGGCGCCACGCCGGCCGGTTACAGCAACTTCATCCTCTCGAACAACGCCGTGGCGAGCGGCCAGGCGATCCGCGGCGGCTCGCGCAGCAACGCGGCCGCCAGCGAGGACCCGGGCACGTACACGATGAGCGCCACCGAGACGTGGCAGGCGTTCACGATCGCAGTGCCGCCCCTGGGCGGCTAACGACGACGTACCTGAGCGACATGACGTGGACGTCGGCGACGAATGGCTTTGGGCCGGTGGAGCGTGACGATGCGGTCTCCGACGTCCGGCTCACACTGGGCGGCGCTTGCAGCACGTTCACTGCGAAGGTCGGCGTCGACGATGAGGTCGGAAACTCCGGATCGGTCATTTTCGAGGTCTTCACCGACGGATCGAAGGTCGACGACAGCGGCGTCATGACCGGTTCCACCGCGACGAAGTCGGTCAACGTGAACGTGAACTACGATCACGCCGACTGGGCCGACGCACACGTTACGTGCTGAGGCTGACGCTTCCCGGACCCTGATTTCGTTGCGACCCGCGAGCGCTCTCGCGTTCTACACGGCCGCCGACGCCAACTACTTCCTCGGCCTCGCCGGGCTCGTCAACTCGCTGCGGCTCCTCGGTCACCCGGAGCCGGTCATCGTCGTGGATCGCGGTCTCGCCGGCTGGCAGCGGACGCTCCTCGAGGACCACGTCGTGCTGGTTCCGGCGCCGCCCGGGCTCCACCCATTTTCGTGCGTCTGGGAAGGCCCGCGCCTGCGTCCTGCCGAGACCATGGTCCTGATCGACGCCGACATGGTTGTCACGCGTCACCTCGAGCCCATCGTCTCGCCTGGACAGGAACGCGCATCGTCGTCGCGTTCGAGGACCGGCTCCGCGAGCGGTACTTTCCCGAGTGGAGCGCAGCGCTGGGCCTTCCCGAGATCGTTCAGCGGCGCGCGTACGTGAACGCCGGCCTGCTCGTGTTCTCCGGGTCTCGGGGGGCTGACGTCCTGACGACGATCCGGTCTGGTCAGTCCCGGCTGGCGGGAAAGGCGCAGCATGGCGGGTCTCGCCGGGTCGACCCGTTCTACTGGCGCGACCAGGACGTACTGAACGCGGTGCTGATGGCGAGTCTCGCGCGCGAGGAGCTCGTCGTGCTCGACCATCGTCTTGCGCCGTTCGCGATCGCGGCGCGTGACCTGTCCGTGGTGGATCTGGAGGCGCTCCGCTGCGAGTTCCCCGACGGCGTTTCACCGTTCGTGGTGCACCACACCCACAAGAAGCCGTGGCTCGCGGCGACGCCTCAGAACGCGTACACGGAGCTCCTCGGGCGGCTCCTGCTCGCCGACGACGTCGCCGTCCGCCCGCCTGCGAGACGCGGTCCCGCTGCGCTTCCGCAGCGGCCACATCGCCGCGCTCGAGCGAGCGCGGGTCAGCGTGGCCGCGCAGCTGTCGCCGCGTGATCAGCTCCGGCGGCTGCGCCGGCAGCTCGGGCCTAGGGAAAAGGCGTACGCTGACACCCGCGCCGGCTCTCAGAGAGCCGACACGGGAGACAGCGAGGAATCGCTAGGAGCTGGCGGTGCCGCCGCGCCGGCGGAGGAACAGCCCGGCAAGGACGAGAGCCGCACCGGCAACAAGGATTAGCGCGAGGTTCATGCCGGTGAAGGGGAGCGCGTCAGACGTGCCTGCGCCGCCGATCCCACCGCCGCTGATCCCGCCCTGTGTCGCGCCGCCGTCAGTCGAGTGGCCGTTCACGCCGGTCTCGACGGCGAGAGCCGAAGGCGCAGCGATCAGCGCCAGTATGAGGGTTCCGAAAAGCACACGCAGTCTAGACAACACTACCTCCAGGTCGAAATGCCGCAGGGAATTACTGATCTCACTATAGGCAAGCCGTCGGAAGGTGTAAAGGGTCGCACTAGCCGTCCGAGGGCGTGAAGGGCCGCCGGACGTCCTCCGGATAGGCATCCGTCCCGAGCCGAGCGTTCAGCCGCCTCAGGTAGAGGGAGTTGACGTCGTCGGGGTTGACCTCCTGGTGCCTCTGAACGACCCGGAGTGCATGGCCGATGATGCTGTCCTGCGGGTTGAGCTCCTCCGCGCGCACGATCGCCCGCTCCGCTGCCCCGTAGTTGCCGAGATAGCCCTCGAGCAGCCCGAGCTGGAGATAGGCGTACCAGTTGTCCGGCTCGCGCTCGAGCGCCCGCGTGAGCGCCTGGCGGGTCTTCGCAGCGTCGCGCAGAACGAGGGCGATCGACGCCTCCACGACGTAGGGCTCGGCCCGAAGCCGATCGAGCGAGGCGGCGCGCTCCAGCCGCGCATATGCCGTCTCGGGCGACTCGCGCCACATTCGACTTGCCGACTGCTGGTAGCCGGCTGCCAGCCACGGGATGGCGAGCGCCGCCGCGGCGACTGCGAGCACCGGCCCTGCGACGACGATGCTGGTTAGACGCGCCGACCCGAATCGCAGCGGCCGTGGCGCCACGCGGCGCTCGCGGCCGACTGCAGCCGCGAGCCCGAGCAGGCCGATCGCCGGCGCGGTGATCGCCATGATCGGCCAGAACCAGTCGACAGACGCGTGCAGCAGCCAGTAGGTGAACGCCGTGAGCGCCGCCGCCACGACGAGAGCCGTGTGGCCGCTGCGCCGGCGCATGCGAAGCGCCAGGGTCAGGGCCGAGGCGATGATCACGACGAACAGCGCGAAACCCACGGCGCCGAGCTCGGCGAGCATGCCCAGCGGGGTCGAAAGCGGATACCGAGCGTCGTGGTAGGTCTGCCGGTCACGGAGGTAGGCGGCCGCGAAGTTCTCGGACCCGATCCCGTGGACAGGCTCTTCGCGAAACAGGTTCCAGCTCACCCTCCATTCCGCGAGACGGTTTGTCTCGAGCGACGCGAACCGCGTGAGACCGTCGTCGTCGGTCTGTGTGCCGCCGTGGGCGAACTCGTCCCACCGGTCGGTGACCCAGTGCCTGGCGCTCCGTCGACTCGATGCTGACGACGGCCGCGGCGCCGATGACGAGCGCGATCGCGACGACGGCTACAGGCAGCAGGAGCCGTGGGCGCCGGCGACCTGCGAGGCGGGGCTCGAGGGCCATCCAGGCGAAGCCTGCGGCGACGAGAGCGGCGAACGACAGCCCCATGAAGATCGCGGCGCGCTCGATCTCCGGGTCGAGCTCGCCGCCGCCACGGGCGACGTCGAGAACCGGAAGGGCAACAGCCGCGGTCGCCAGGAGGACGAGCGCGAGGCCAACGGCCAGGCGCAGCCTGTCGCGTGCTACCGCGAACCCGATCGCGGCCGCGATGGGCGTCGCGATGAGCCAGCCGCGGCTCTGTCCCAGCAGTGCCAGCTGGAACAGCAGGCCGGCGCTCGCCAGCGCCGCCGGCCGGATGTACCGGTGGATGACGGGGACGAGGCGAGGAACAGGCAGATGAAGAAGCCCAGCATCCAGAAAGCCGCCGTGCTGTTCACGTAGTCGGTCGGCGCCGCCAGCCGGTCGCGCTGGAAGAGCGCCGTGAGATCACTCGTGACGGCGGCGCGCGCGATCACCACCGCACCGGTGAGCGGCCACGCCGAACCCGTACGCGGCCAGGACGAGGATCGCGGTCCTGGCCGACGGGGGAAAGAGCACGAAGGCCAGCAGGCCGATCACGTAGATGAGCAGGCGATCGGAGCCGATCAGCGCGTCGCCCGGCAGGTCGGCCCAGATCATGGAAAGGAAGCTCCAGGCGACGAGGCCGATGCTGCTGCCGACGAGGAGCCGGGTCGCGAAGCCTCCGCCGAGCAGGCCGGGGACGCCGTGGGTCGCAATGGCGAGCAGGAGCGTCAGGGGCAGCAGCGCGGCGAGGACGGTCCAGTCCTCGCGCGCCAGGGCGCCGTCGAGCCAGGCCCACGCGAGCCACACCCGACGAAGACGAGCCCGAGCGCGCCTGCCGGGCTTGCGATCGGCACGGCACGGACCCGCTCGAGGGGGGAGGGCGACGTGACGTCGGGCGTACGCGCCGGCTCGGCGACGATCTGCTTCACGTGTCCCAGCGTAGCTTCACCGGCGGCGTCCGCCATTCACGTCCACCGGCCGCTGTACCGTGCCGGTCGTTCGAACGCGAGAAGCCGGCTCCAACAGACGCTTACAAACTCGTAACGGAGGGCTTATCCACAACGGTGTTGATGTTTTCCCGAATGCTGACTATCTTGAGTCAGAGGACACGGCCGCCCGCGCTCGAGTGTGCGGGTTGCAGTGTCCACGAATGCGGCACCGACACCTGACGGCGGCGCCTCCCGGAAAAGCGAGTTCTCGACCAAACCCGAGTAGCGGCAAGGTCAGGCGTCTGAAGGAAGAGGGATGGGGAAGAAGTATGGACAACGATGGCGTCTCGCTGGATAAGGCGGCTCCGAACGGCTCCAGCGCTGGTGAAGACGGGACCGGGGCGGACAGGACTCTCGTAAGAGCCCGCGCCGAATCGATCGCAACGCGCCTGTACTCGTCGCTCACGCGCGACTCGGCGCAAGGCACGGCCGGAGGAAGCGCGGAGGCCGGCTGGGACGAGCTACGACGCGAGCTGGATCGCAGCAGGCGCTACGGCCGCACGTTCGTGTTGGTCGCGATCACGCAGCCGCCCGAAGGGGCGAAGGCGAGGCGCCGGGGCGGTCAAGAGCGTTTCGCTCGGCTCGGGTCATTCCTCCGCAGCGTGGACAGGGCCTGGACTGTCGGGTCGGCGACGTATCTGCTGCTTCCCGAGTGCACCCGTATGCAAGGCGAGGCCTTCCTGGCCCGCGTCCGGCGCGAGGCGGCTGATCTGCTTCCGGCCGACGGCGTGACGATGGCGTGTTTCCCGAGCGATGGACTGACCAGCGGTGCGCTCCTCGCTGCGCTCGACGGACGCCCAGTGGATCTCGAAGGCAAGCGGCGAGAGGCGGGCGAGTTCGTCGGCGGTAACGTCGACCTCGCCGGCCTACACGCTGAGTAGTAGCCCTTGTATTCCGTATTGGTCGCCCGCCGGAAGGGCGGAATAAGGTTGCCCGCGCCGAGCCGGCCCTATCTCGCCGGGAAGCGCGTCATCGACCTCGCCGTCTGCGTGCTCCTGGTCCCCTGGCGCTCATTCCGTTCGCCCTGTGCTCGCTCGCGATCTGGCTCGGCTCGCCGGGCCCGATCCTCTTCGCGCAGGAGCGAACCGGTCGGCACGGCGTTCGCTTCAAGATGTGGAAGTTCCGGACGATGGTCGTTGACGCCGAGGAGCGCAAGCAGGAGCTCGCGCATCTCAACGTCCTGCCCTACCCGGATTTCAAGATCCTCGACGATCCACGCGTGACGCGCGTCGGCAAGTTCCTGCGCAAGACGAGCCTCGACGAGCTCCCGCAGCTGATCAACCTCGTCAAGGGGGATATGACCCTGGTCGGGCCGCGGCCCACGTCGTTCTCGGCCAGGACGTACGATCTCTGGCACACCCACAGGCTCGAGGTCACTCCGGGCATCACCGGGTTGTGGCAGGTGCGCGGCCGCAACGTGACGACGTTCGACGAGCGCCTCCGACTGGACATCGAGTACATCAACAACATGTCGCTGACGCTCGACCTGAAGATCATCTGGTGGACGTTGTCCTCGGTGGTCAAGGGCTCCGGCGTCTGAGCTTCGGTTGCGCCGGCCCCACCGGGGCCGATAATCCAGCGATGCGCATCCTCTACCTGACCTCGTTCTTCCATCACCCGCTGCTCGGCGGCTCGCAGAGGCATTACTTCTTCGCCCGCGAGCTGGCAAAGAGGCACGAGGTGGTGCTGCTCAGCCCCGCTCGGGGGCCGGTGCCGGCCGACGCTCTGGCCGACGTCGCCTCGTTCGCGGCCGAGGTGGGCGTGTTCGAGGAACGGCCCCGAAACGGAACGCGGATCGCGAGGCTCCGGGCGGCGAAGCAGGCGCGCGATCAGCTGTTGGCGGACGTGCGCCGTCGCGTCGGCTCCGACACGTTCGATGTCGCGGTCGTGCACGGCGACCTTCTGGCACCGGTCCTCGAGTGCCTTGGCCGCGTTCCGCCCGTCTACGACCTCTGCGACGCCACGTCGATGCGGCTCCTCGGCTTGTTGCGCTACGGCAGCCGCCTCAAGGCGCCCGCCTACGCCTCTGGATATCTGCAGGTTCGGCGGTTCGAGCAGCGAATCGTTCGCAGCGTCGAGTACCACGCGTTCATCTCCCCGCGCGATCGAGATGCCGTGGAGCAGGCGAGCCCACGATCGGCCATCATCCCGAACGGCGTCGACGTCGACTACTGGACGCCCGCCCGCGAACGCCCCTCCGAGACGCCGCGCGTCGTCTTCACGGGGGTCATGCGCTACGCGCCGAACGTGGATGCGGCGCTACAGCTCATCGATCGCGTCCTGCCGCGGCTCGCCGATCGGATTCCCGGCGTCGAGTTGATGATCGTGGGCCGCGAGCCGAAGCAGCGCCTGCTCGATCGCGCCTCGACCCCGGGCGTCACTGTCACCGGCTCGGTGGACGACATGCGGCCGTACCTCGATTCGTCGGCGGTCTTCGCAGCGCCGATCCGGTTCGGCGCGGGAATGCAGAACAAGGTGCTCGAGGCCATGGCCATGGAGCTTCCGGTCGTGGCAACATCTCTCGTTGCCGATGGGCTTCGGCTCGACGACGGGACCACGCCTCCGATCGTCGTGGCCGACGGCCCTGACGAGTTCGCGGCCGCCATCGCGGAGCTGATCGCCTCGCCGGACAGGTGCCGCGCGCTGGGTCGCTCGGGCCGCGCGTACGTCACCGAGCACTTCGAGTGGACGGCGAGCGCCGCAAAGCTCGAGGAGCTGTGCATCGCCGCTGCGCGAGGCGCGAAGGAGCGCGAGGACGTCCCGGGTCTGCCGGCGGCGAGTCGCGGGACCGGATTCCGAGGGTCCTCGACGACGTCGCACTCGATCATGTAGCCCGGCGCCGGTCGCCGAATCCTCGTAGCCGCCGGTCGACCCTCCCTGAGCGCCTCCAGCTTGCCGGCGACGTCCGCTGCGGCGCCTCTATCGGCTGACGCTCAGGTCAGCGTTGCGAGCGTCCGCTCCGCGGCGCGCTCCCCGCTCAGGAACGACTCGTCGGTCCAGAGGTACCCAGTCGCCGTAGCGGCCGCAGTACGCGATGCCGAGCTCGTCCAGGTACCCGTGAACGACCGCCACCGCCGCCGCGCGATCGAGGTCGAAGATGACGTTCGCGTACGGGACAGGAACGCGCTCCGGTGCAGGATCTCGTCGTCCTCGCGGAGCAGCCCGCACCGTCGCAGATCCGCGATGACCGGGTCGATGCACGTCCTCGGGCGTCCGGTCGAGGGGCCGGTACTTGTCGCGAGAAGTAGCACTCCGCCTGGACGCTCCCGCAGCCCGGCGGGACGTTGTGCGGCGACAGGAGGTGCGGGAGCTCAGGCGCGCGAAGAAGACGTCGCGGTCGTAGAAGTACGTCCAGTGCGCGTCGAAGAGGTCCGGCGCGGTCGACCCCGATGTTCACGATCACGGCGGTCGAGCACGCAAGGCGCGCGGCCGCCTCGCGCACATCGGCCGGCGCGCCCTCGATCATCGGAATCAGCTCCGGGCAGCGGGATCGACGAGATCAGGCGGTCGTAGTCGCGGTCGTCGAGCCGTTCGCGAAGCGAGCACCGTCGACGCCCGCGGGATCGATCGCCGACGACCTCGTGATCCGAGCGCGGACGTCGGCGTTGCTCGAGGAAGCGGCCGAGGTACGCGACGAAGCCGCCGTGGCTCGGATAGCGGAACGTCGTGATGTAGTGGACGTCTGCGCGTCGTCGGCTCGAGCGCGCCGCGGAGCACCTCCTCGAGCTTCGGCCGGTACATCCGCGGCCCGAGCCAGTCGGTGGTCATGTTGTCCGCGGTCGTCGTGTGGTACTTGATCGTGTACTCCATCGGGAACGTCTCCGCGAACGTGTCGCCGAACGCGGCGCCGCAGCCAGTCCGCGTAGTTGCGCGATCGGCCGTCGTCGCGGCGCCTGCTCGCGGCGACGAAGTCCTTGATGACTGCGACGACCAGGTCGGTCGGCAGCCCGTGCAGGTTGCACTGGGCGGGGTGCTTGATCCAGTGGCCCTGCCAGTGGTTGTTGACCTGGGCCGGCGACGTCTCGTACTCCTGATCGACGTTGCCGGCGAGAAGGTCCTGGATCCGCTCGTCCTTCGTGAACGAGACGTGCGGACCGTCGTCGAAGACGAAGCCGTCGCCCGATCGTCGTAGGTCGCGGTGTGGCCGCCGTGCCATCCGTGCTTGTCGAACATCAACGAGGCTCAGCCGGCGCTGTGTGACGGCGTGCCCGGCGCCGAAAGCCGCCATGCCGGAGCCGAGGATGGCGATGACCGTCATTGCGTCAGTTCCTCTCCCAGGGTTCTCGGTGGTGGATCACGGGTCAGGCGTCGTCGAGGCGCTCTCCTCGATGCCACCACGCGATAGGGTCGATCGAGCCGCTGTCGAGGTCGTAGCGCGGCTGCCAGCCGAGCATCGGGCAGACGATTCGGGTCGCCGACGACGAGGGGCGCGTCGTTGGCGCGGGCGGGGATCGCGCCGAGCTTGATCAGGTCGGGGCGGTCCAGCTTCGCACCCACGCTCAGAACCACCTCACGCAGCGTCACGGGGACGCCCGAGCAGACGTTGCGCGCGCCGGCCAGATCGCTGTCGACGAGCGTGACCAGCGCGCTCGCGACGTCAGCCACGTGGAGGTAGTCGCGAACCTGGCGCCCGTGGCTGCACGCCGCGGCCTCGCCGGCGAGCGGGACCGGATCACCGAGGGCACGAGCCTCGCAGGATGCTCGTGCGGCCCGTAGAGGAAGAAGACGCGCGCCCACGCCAGTGACGTCGACGAGCCGCCGAGCATGCCGTCGAACAGGTAGTGCAAGGCGTTCTTCGAGGCCCCGTACAAGCGTGTCGGCGGCGAGCGGCGTCAGCTCCTCGCTGCAGTAGCCGTACCGCCAGTCGTACTCGTAGGCGGAGCCGCACACGACGACGCGCTCGCCGCCGAGGCGCTGGAACGCGCCGACGAGGTCGGCGCCGACCTGCACCCAGCGGACGTTGAGCGGCGAGGAGATCAGCTCGCCGGGCGCGACGATCCAGGCGAGGTGCAGAAGGTGGGTGGGCTCCACCTCGGCGACGATGCGCTCCGCCGCGCCGGGCTCGAGCAGATCGGCCGTGTGCCATGTCGCCCTCGAGGCCTCGTTCGAGGCCTCCCGGGAGGAGACGGCGTGCACGTCGTAGCCGCGGCGCTGAAGGTCGGGCAGGCAGTGACGGCCGATGAAGCCTGACGCACCCGTGACGAGCACCCGCGGCGGCATGCCGTAGCGTATCGTCACGGCAAGCCGGAGCCTGATGCAAGCGCCACCGGCTCGGAATCGGCCGAACGCGCCAGCAGAAGCTCCCGAGCTCGGGCCGGCGCGCCGAAGCCACAAACTCCAGCTCGAGAACGGCGGCCGCCTCGCGTGCCAAGCGGCAAGCACCGAGGCAGCCATTCCGCGAAATCTCGCGGAGCGCTCGCGCGAGCGATTCGGCGTCCCCGCTCTGGAACGTGCCGACCGCGGACGTCCTCTCGGTGATCTTGAGCGAGCCGCCGGCGTCCGGGACGAGCGCCGGCACGTTCGCCGCGAGCGCCTCGAGGACGACGAGGCCGAACGGCTCGTCGTGATTGAGGTGAAGGAACAAGTCCGCTTCGGCCAGCGCTGCCGGGATCGACGGCACGAACCCCGCAAGGCGAACGTTCGGATGCGCCTTCGTCCGCTGGGCGAGGTCGTCGTACAGCGGACCGTCGCCGCAGATGGTGAACGTCATGTCTGCGAGCGCCGGATGCCGGTCCAGGGCCTGAAAGACCAGCTCGAGCTTCTTGGCCGGCACGAGCCGCGAGATCATGGCGACATTCCGGACGCCGTCACGTGAGAACTCCGGGCGCCGCTGCGCGGATGCGATGTCGTCGTCGCCCAGGAAATTGCGCAACACGACGATCTTCTCGGGCCGGACACCGTACCGCACCAGCTCGTCGCGCACGAACCCCGAGACGGCGGCGACCTTGACCGGGACGCGGTTGAGCTTGCGCTTCCGCGCCCAGCTCAATTCGGCATCGGACCCCCGTGGACCACGTGGAACTGGGTCGTCCGCACCCACGGGACGCACGCCGCGGCTGCGGCGCCGATCGCGGATTGCGTGACGGTTGTCGTCAGAATCGCGGCCCGCGGGTGCGCGCGACAAACGCGAGAGGAGCGCGCGGCCGAGCTGAACGTCGCCGGTGAGCTCCACGGTCTCGATTCCGGCCGAGCGAGCAGCTTCATGGACGGGTCCGGCCGGAGCGACCAGGACGGCGTCGGCGGCGTCGGCGACCGCTCGAAGCGTCTCGATTGCCATCCGCTCGGTCCCGTAGAGGTTGCTGCAGTAGAGCACGTAGAACACGGTCGGGCGACGCCGCCGGAGCACCATGGACGTCAGTTCCCGGGTCGGGCAAGTCATCCTGATTGCAGCCTAGCCGTGTGGCCGAGCCGGCCGGTCAGCGGCGGCGCGCAACCCGAGTCTGCGACTTGGCGGAATGCGTCCAGGCCGTCCAGCCGACGTTCTTGCCGAACGTGGCGTGCGGGTCGGTCGCGAAGCTGGTTCCGTAGGCGCGGTTGATCAGGAAGAGCTGCCAGGTGTCGTCGCCCGTCGCCCACCACCCGCCCCAGTGCCTGTCGAGACGCTCGAGAAAGCCCACGGCCCGCCGGATGGCCTGATCGCCCCAGTTCCAGGCGTCGAATCCTGCCCGGCCGAGCAGTGTCGCGGCGACAATGGAGCCCTGAAGCGCCTCCCACGGATAGCCGGTGTGCCGGGGCGGCGAGCTCAGGCTGCCGCCGCGCCGCATCTCCTCGGGCTGGGCGCCGTCGAGCGAGATTCCCCCGCGTACCGCCCCGAGGGGGTTGATGCCGCGAGGATTGAGCGGATCGGCTTGCCAGGACAGATCCCTGCCGAAGCGGAACTGGACGTCGGCGACCTGCTCGCCGAGGTACGAGCGGAACACGGCAGCCGCCCGGCTCAGGTCTTGCGAATCGTGGAGGTAGAGATCGACGGCGATCCGGCTCGCCGCCGCATGCGTTCCCCAGTTGTTGGGTCGCTCCTCCTGCGTGGACACGAGCGTGCGGTCGCCGAAGCGCTCGGTGCGCAGGCCGCCGATCCAGGCTCGGAAGGATGCGTCGATCGACGCGTCGTAGGCCGGCAGGTTCACGAGATCCGCGGCGATGACGTACGAGACGAGATTGCGCGCGAGCGCCAGCGTCGAGCCGCCGATCTCCGATTCCATGACACGGCGAATCTCGCGAACGGCCTTCGAGCGGTACGTCTCCTGTCCCGTTCGGGCGAACATGAGCGCGGCAGCGAGCGTGCGAACGTCATGGTTCGAGTTGAGGCTGGAGAGATCGGGCCGTCCGAGGTAGCCCCGCGCGGCCTGCCGGAGCTCCTCCCAGGCGACGCCCTTCATCGGGAGACGTCGCAACTCGGCGAGCGAGATCCACATCCCGATCGCGACGGGCGGCGGGTACTCGGACACGATGGGCGGCGGGCTGGAGGCCGTGCGCGGACTGGGAGCGCGTGCCGCTGGTCGAGCCGGACACGGCCGCGGCGGCGCCCGCGAGCACGATTCCGGCGAGCGCGAATCCGGCAAATTGCGCGGCTCGACGGGGCAGGCTGGGATGAGGGTTCGGTCGCATCGAATCAGCGGCCGCAGGGCTGGAATCGTAGCAACTTCGGGTCTTGCGCCCCCGGTCAGGGAGCGGACAGCATCCGCAGCAGCCGGAAGCGTCTCAGCTCGGGGAAGAACTCGCCGATCCGCAGGAGCCGGCGGTTCACGAGCATGACCCCGAGCGACGTCAGAGCGGCAAGAGCGAACATGACGACGCGTGGCGAAGTCGGTCACCTGGTTGAGCGCGAAGAGCGCGATCGCCGCGCCCGCGATCGTCCCGTAGACACGGGTGTACTTGCGCTCGAAGATCGGCGTGCCGGTGTAGCGGCCGAGGCCCCACTGCCGCATCGCCGTATGCGCGAGAATGCCCGACGCCGTGGCGATCGCTGCCCCGAGCGCCCCGAACGGTGGAATGAGCGCGACGTTCAGGATCACGCTCGTCACGGCCGCCGCGATGTTGCACACCATGAGGTAGCGGACCTTGCCGTAGACGAGGAGGGTCGTGTCGTTGAAGCCGAGCGCGGCGCTCACGTAGTACCCGACCGAGAGAATGGCGAGATACGGGGCCGATCCCGCATAGCGCTCTCCGAAGAGCGTCACGATCGTGTCGTCGGCGACGCAGAACGTCAGAGCGAACGCGGGAAACGTCAGCACGGCGATCCAGATCGCCGACTGCCAGTGGAGGTCCCGGATACCTTGCTCGTCTCCCCGTGCATGCAGCCGCGCGGCGAGCGGGGCGAAGAGCAGGCCGAACGTGAACATGACCAGCCAGTTGAGATTCGCCGGTGACCAGACGACGCGGAGCGACGGCCACCGCGTCGGCGCCCTGGAAGTGGCCGAGCAGAAGGACGTCGAGGCTGTTGATCGCCGCATACATGAGATCGGTCGTCACGAGCGGCAGCGTGAAGACAAGCAGGTCCTTCACCGGTATCGAGAGCGCCGAGCGCCGTGCGTGCTGGGCGAGCCCTCTCAGACGAAGCTCGTGACGAAGGACTCCGGTGTAGAAGAGCACGCCGAGCAGCGCGGTGACGACGTAGCCGGCGGCGAGGAACTTCACGCCGCTGTCCGTGAGGACGACCAGGAGCGCGAGCGTCAGCCGAAGCGCCGGCGCCACGACGTAGCGGCGGTAGAAGATGGCCCTGGGGCGGGCGAACACCGCCGCGATGCTCTGGAGGAGCGAATCGATCGCCTGCAACGGCGTCAGGAAGATGACGATGAGCAGCAGCGGCCGGGCGAGGCCCTCCGACAGGAGGGAGCCGAAGAGGATTCCCTGCATCGCGTAGATGAACGCGACGATCGGCGACTCCGATCGCGGCCGTTACCCCGGCCACAGCGAACAACGTGCCGAAGAGCCGCGTGTAGTCCCGCTGCTCGTCGTACATGGCGAGGAACCGCCCGATCGAGCGGTTGAATCCGAGGGAGGCGATCGTCTGCCCCAGCGTGACGATCGAGAGCGCGTAGGCCAGCGCGCCGAACTCCGTTTTCGTCAGGTACCGGACGATGAGGATCTCGGTCGCGATGTTGATCCCCATCGACAGAAGCCGCCCCCCGAGGAGGAGCGTCGACCCGCGGAGATGTGTGCTCGACTCGTCTCCTTGCCGCCAGCGTCTCTTCGGAGGCTTCGGTTGCCTCGCTCATGCCGGGCATGGGTCGGTCGTCCGCTGCGGGGCGCACATGGGCGGCAAGGCTACCCAGGAGCCTGAGCGCGGCGGTCTACCACCCGCGCGCAAGGCCGGAGCGCACGTGTCGGTCTGACCCCGGCGGTAGAATTGTGGGGTGGCGAAGGAGGATGAGCCACAGTCCCTGTCCGAGATCCACGATCGTGAGCGGTTGAAGTGGGACGCCCTGGCGCACAGTGCGTCGGAGTCCCGATCTCCTTCTTCCTCCTGACGCCTCGTTCGCCTCCTATGCGGCCGAGAGCACGACGCTGCCGGGCGTCGCGGAGTTCCTCGGCGATCTCGCCGGCAAGCGGGTCCTCGAATACGGCTGTGGTCTGGGGCGGATCACCGTGCTGCTGGCGAGAAGCGGCGCCGCAGGTCGATGCCTTCGACATCTCGCCCGAGAGCGTCGACGTCGCGCGCCGCCGGGCCGAGGTCAACGGTCTCGGAGATCGGATCCGTCTCAGCGTCGCAGTCGCCGAGGAGCTGCCGCTACGACGATTCGGAGTTCGATCTCGCCTTCGGCAAGGCGATCCTCCACCATCTGGACGTCGACGTCGGCAGGGCCGGAGTTGCTCCGTGTCCTGCGGCCGGGCGGGCGTGCGTGCCATCTCCGAGCCCTGGGGATGAACCCGCTGCTCACCATGACGCGCGACCACGTCTGGTATCCGGGCAAGCGGCCGCGTCGGTGACGACAAGCCCCTGACCTACGACGACGTGCACGCCTGGGGCGCCGGCTTCGGCAGCTTTCGCTATCGCGAGATCCAGTTGCTCGGCATGCTCGAGCGCGCGTTCGGCGCCGGCGCGCCGATGCCCCGTCTGCAGCGGCTCGACGAGCAGCTGCTGGGCGCGGTGCCCGGCCTGCGCCGCTATTGCCGCTACGTCGTCCTCTTCATGCAGCGCTGGCGGCCGGGGCGAGGCGCTCCTCGGCGCGCGGCGACCATCGCGCCGGCGACGGCATCCCAGGTGAACGGCTGACGGAAGCGCGCGTGGCCGGCGCACCCATCGCGCGCGCGCGGTCCTCGTCGTCCAGGACGAGGACAGGCATTCGGCGAGGCTGTCCACGTCGTCCGGCTCGGCCAGAAGGCCCGTGACGCCCTCGTCGATGATCTCAGGCATCGCGCAGGTCCGGGAGCCGACACACGGAAGCCAGTACGCCATCGCCTCGAGGAACGCGATGCCGAACGGCTCGTAGCGTGACGGCATGACGAATGCCGTTGCGCGGCGGTACGCCTCTCGGATCGCCGCCTCGCCCGCCTCGGTGGAGCGATCGATGAGCCCAGCTGCCGTACGCCCGGTTCGGGCGGCAAGGTCTCCGCGGCCCGGCGATCCAGAGCTCGGCCTCCGGATGGGCCGAGCGGACCAGGCGAAACGCCTCGAGCAGCGTGTGTCCGCCCTTTCGCGCGAAATGCTTGCCGACGAACAGCAGCCGCGGCGTCGAGAAGTCGCGCTCGGCAGGGGCTCTCGAGCGGCACGACGTTCGCGCCGGCGCCGACGACACGACCTTCGCCGGGTCTTGCCCGAAATCCTCGACGAAGGACTGCTTCAGCCACTCGCTGAACGCGAAGATGACGTCGAGCCCCTCGTAGACCCGGCGCTCGTAGTCCATGACCCGCTGTACGTGGCGGGCCGACAGCCTGAGCACCTGGTCGGGACGGCGGGTGTACAGGGCGAAGCTGCCGTCGTTGTACGAGCAGCGAAGCCGGGGCCGGAAGCGGCGACCCGGTGAGATCCTGCCGGGCGCCGATCTGGAGCACGACGTCCGGGGCCGGATCGATCCGGGCCGCCTCCCCAGCGGCCCAAACCGAAGCCAGGCGGCGTGCGACCGGAAAGAGGGGCGTCACCGAGCCCATGTGTCGCTGACGCCAGACCTCGCGGTCCCTCGACATGGTGAGGAGCTTCTCGAGGTACTCGACGCTCGGCGAGCGGCCGTTGATCGCGCCGGACGAGCCGCCGGGCGTCCGAGCGCCGCAACGAGGCGCGCGGAGATGCCGGACCACGTCGACGGGTCGTACGGGTCGCCGGGAGCGAGGACGAGAAACCAGGGCGGCTCACCGCAGGTGAGATCGCAGCAGACCGCGAACGCTCGACGGCGGCAGTCGGCTCGGGCGTGGCTTGACGAGAGCCGCCGGCGCGAGGTCCGTCTTCAGCAGCACCACGCTTGCCGCGGACGAGACTCCGATCAGCAGCCAGAAGTAGCGGACGTACGACATGTGTAAGAACACGCTCGGTGACCATGTACCCGATGACCGCCAGGAACAGGCCGGAGGCGAGGTTCGCGAGCTGGGGTGAGCCCGCATGTCTTCGGCGGGCCCGCTGCAGCTCGTAGAGGGTGCCCAGCAGGATGCCCATCAGGCAGCCGAGGCCGAGGATGCCTGTCTCGGCCGCGACGCCGAGATAGAGGATGTGGGCTTCGCGCTGCTGGAAGCGCTGACGGACGTCGATGAGGTTCGAGTATTCCGCCACCCGGTCTGCGTACGCCTGGTGGTAGGCGGCGAACTGAGTCGGGCCCGACGCCGAAGATGGGATGGTCGATCCAGATGAGATAGGCCACGAGGTTCTCGGTTGCGCGGCCGCGCGCGGAATAGTCGGCGCGATCGTGCGTCGACTCAGCCTGAAAGATCTCGGTGACGCTGAGCAGCGACGACACGCGCTCCCGATAGTCGGGAAACGCAACGAGCGTACCACCACGGCGAGAACGACCGCGAGGATCTGCCGCCGCGGATCGCCCGCATGAGCAGGAGGCCGATGAGGACGGCAACGAGGCCGACAGCGCCGCCGCGCGAGAAGCTGAGTACCACGCCGAGGGCGATGAGGAGCGCGCAGACGGCGCCCAGCCGGCGTAGCGCACGCTTCGGCTCGTCGAGCGCGCGGTATACCGCGAGAGGCAGTGCGTAGAGCATCACCTGGGCGAAGCGGTTCTGCTCGCCGATCGGTCCTTGCTGGCGCGGGCGAGCTCGTGCCCTTCCCGGCCGAACCTCGTTCCTGCGCGAAGCCGCCGAAGGTGTTCGAGTAGGTGTGCGTCAGCTCCTGGAAGAGGAGATCGCGCCGATCGCGGCCCCGGCGCGGACGAGCGCCCAGATGAACAGGCGCAGCATCTCGGGCGTGCGCACGGGGTTGACGATGAAGAAGTGGAGCGCGATCCCTTCCACGACGATCGTTCGACCTCGCCCCGCGGGTGTCGGTCGATCGCAAAGAGGGCGCTGACCAGATTGACCACGAAGAGCCACGATGGCCGGCGTGGCGACGACGGGCTGGCGCTCGATGACGAGCGTGGACGACGGGGACGACGAGACAGCGGGAGCGCGACGGCCGCCGAGCGGGGCAGGCCGTGGAACTGAGCAGGATCGGGACGTTGAGGTAGAAGCCGAAGGCGAGAAGCGTCGCGCTCGGGCGGGTGGCGATCGCGACGGCGAAGGAGCACGACCACCGCAGCGACGGGCGCGGCCACGGGGTTCGAGGCCGCCACAGCGCCGAGCGCGGCCGCGATGAGGACGCACCCCGCGACCGCGGCGACGGCGATCCCGGGCTGGGGTGCGGGTCAGCGGGAGGCCGCGGGGCCGTGCCTGCTCACGTCCCGGCTCCTCGGCCGCGCGCGGCGCTCGGGCTCCCAGCGGTCGATGCTCGCCCCGCGACGAGGTTGCGCACGGCGCCGCAGCGAGGCGAGCGTTGACCAGGCAGAAGAAGGCCGGGAGCGCGAGGAGCCGCGCGCGCGCCCGGCCGCGGTCGCGGAGCACGAGCCCGGCCGCGCCGAGGCCGTAGACAGCGCGCCCTGCGCGACCGCGAGCGCCCGGTAGAACGCCCGAGCGTGGCGGGCCACAGGCCGGGGGTCGTGGCAGCGAGGCGCGACCAGCGGGACGCGCCATCAGCCGGCGCAGCACCTTGTGCGAGAAGAGCTGGAGCGCGTAGAAGCCGTGGCGGCGGGGGTCGAGCAGCTCGCGCCGCGCCACGCACGCCGTTGAGCCCGCGCGTCATGACGCGCACCTTGCGCGCGAACTCGACCTCGGCCGATCGGGCCGACCGGCTCGTAGGCCACGGCGTCGGGCGCGAACACCAGCCGCCGGCCCTGCGCGATGACGCCGGTCGAGGTCGCGAAGTCGTCGGTGACGCCCGGCGGCACCGCGCGGAACAGCTCGCGCCGCACGGCGTAGATCGCGCCCGTGGCGGAGATCGACGTTGCCGCCGCGGCTCTCGGCGCGCTTGAGCGCGCGGTCGAGGTCCCAGTAGCTGCGCTCGCCGGCCGCCACCGCGTCGCCTCCGCGCCGTCGGCGAGGTAGCGCTGGTCGCCCGCGACGCCGCCGACCTCGCGGGTCGGCGAAGGGCGCGACGAGCGCGCGCAGCGCGTCGGGCGCGAACATGCTGTTGGCGTCGGAGAAGACGAGGATCTCGCCCGTCGCTGCGCCGACGGCGGCGTTGAGCGCCGCGGCCTTGCCCACGCGCGGCAGGCGCAGCACGCGCACGCGCGGGTCGCGCGCGGCTCGCGCGACGACGGCGTCCGTGCCGTCGTCCGAGCCGTCGGAGGCGACGAGGACCTCGCAGCCGGTCCGGCGGGTAGTCGAGCGCCGAGGAGGTTGTCGAGCTTGGCGCCGATCGACCGCCTCCTCGTTGCGCGCGGCGATGACGACGCTCACCGGGGGCGTGATCGGCGCGCTGCGGTGCGGGCGCGGGCGCAGCCCGCGCGCGCAGCAGGACGAGGCCGGGGAAGCAGCACGTAGGTGTAGCCGATGAGCGCCGCAGCGACAGCCAGAAGAGCCGCGCGGCTCATCGCAGCCGCCTCCGGCGCCGAACCGCCGCGCCGAGGCTCGGCGGCGCTCGTCTCGAGGTCGAACTCCGCGAGCACCGGCGCGCGCGGCCCGCGGCCCCGAGGCGCGCGCGCAGCGCGGGGTCGGCGGCCAGGCGCGCGCAGCGCGCCGGCGAGCGCCGCGGCGTCGCGCGGGCGGCACGAGCAGGCCGCTCGACCTCGTCGCTCGACGAGCTCGGGGATCCCGGAGATCGCGCTGGCCACGACCGGCAGGCCCGTGCTCATCGCCTCCATGAGCACGACCGGGATGCCCTCGCGGCGGCCCTGCTCGGGTCGGCACGCTCGGCGCGACGAGCGCGTCCGCGCGGCGCAGCTCGGCGGCGACCTGCTCGCGCGTGCGCGGCGCCGGCGAGCACGACGCGGTCCGCAGGCCGGCCGCGCGCGATCTGCGCGCGCGAGCGTCGGCGCGTCCGGGCCCGTCGCCGACGAGGCGGCAGCGCACGTCGACGCCCTCGGCGGCCAGCAGCCGGCAGGCCTCGACGAGGTGCGCGCTGGCCCTTGACCTCGTGCAGCGTGCCGACGCACACGATCCGTCAGCGCGCCGCGCGGGCGCCCGGCGGCGTTGCGCGTCGACGGGCGCGAACAGGCGCGTGTCGACGCCGGCGCGGATGACGTGCACCTTCGCGGCGACGTGCTCGCCGCACTCCTGCGACGATCAGCCGGCGGTTGTCGTCGGAGATCGGTCGCCACGAACGCGGCCTCGGCCACCTTCGCGGCGAGCATCCGGCGGTCGACGTGCAGGTCCGAGCCGTGCGCGGTGAAGCTGAACGGGATCCCGGTCAGCCGGTCGGATGACGAAGCCGGCCAGCGCGGGATGGTTGGCGAAGTGGCAGTGGACGTGGGTGACGCCGTCGGCCTGCATCCGCCGGGCCGCGTGGGCGGCCTGCGGGAGGCAGGCGAGCGCGCCCGGCGAAGAAGTTCGGGCTGCCCCAGGTCCCGGCAGCACGTCGGCCAGCGCGCGCAGGTAGGCGCGCGGCGGCGGCGCAGCCAGTAGAGCTGGCTGGCCGCGAACCGGCCGGCGACAGGAACGGCGTAGTAGCGCGCGCGCGCGGCGACGACCGCGCGGCCTCGGGGTGCACGACCGGCGGCGCTCGCGCTGCAGGGGGTAGAGGTCGACCGGCACGCCGCGGCGCGCGAGCGCCAGGAGCTCGCGAGCACGAACGTCTCGCTCAGCTTCGGGAAGCGCGAGGTGACGTAGGCGACGAGCGGCGCGCGGCGGGGCGCGCCGCGGAGCTCTGCAGTGCCCTTTGGGGCCGGTTGACCTTCGTCCGTGAGCAGATCGAACCGGCCCGGAGCCGTGCCGCTACTGGTGCGGGCTCTCGGTCCCCTCCGCTTGAGCCACCGTCGTCGACTGTCTGGCCGGCCGCTCGGTAGGGAGCGGGGGCTGCGGGACGGGCTCGTCACGAACGCGATGAGGGCGTTCGCGCGGCATGTCACCGGGCTCCGACCAGTCGCGGCAGAGCTGGGCTGGTTCAGCGCGCAGCCGATCAGCGTGGCGCCGACGAGGCGCAGGCTCTCGGCGGCGCGCGCGAGCACGCTCCGCTTCGTGTGATCCCGCCGGGCGACGATCATCGTGCCGTCGACCGACCGCGCCCAGACGAGCGCACCGGACGAGCGCTCGACCGATGAGGCGTTGACAATGACGAGATCGCGCTCGCGAAGGAGCGTCTGGAGAAAGTCTCGTGCGTTCTGGAGGTCGACGACGTCTGCCCCGTCGGCGCGACCCAGCGGGATGACGTCGAGGGGCGGGCGTTCGACTCGCCTGGATCGAGAGGTGGGGTCCCCGGGCGCTTTGGCCGCACCGCGGTCGCGCAGGAAGACATCGCCGATCCCGGGCCTGCCCTGGAGCTGGAACAGCTTTGTGATCGCGCCTTCTTCCGGGTTCGCGTCTACGAGGCTGACCAGCAGGCCCGCCTCGGCAAATGCAACCGCGATGTTGGCTGCGACCTCGCCGGTCTGGTCTCCGGGCTGCGCGCCGAGGATGAGGACGCTGCTCAGCTCGCGATCCCCCGAGAACTGGAGCCCGTGGCGATGCGACGGTAGTTCGTCGCGGCCGGGGAATTCGGCATCTCCTCCAGGAGCAGCCTGCCGGTAGACGGTGGGAGATGGCCGTCGACAGAGCCGAGGAAGGCGACCTCGCTCAGCTCCGCCGCCTCGGCGCCGCTTCGAACCGTGTCCCGGATGTATTCGACGATGAGCGCGATGGCGAGGGCGGCCGGCAGGCAAACGCCGCGACCACGACCACGAACGTCGTCCCGGGCCCCTCGGGGCTCGCCGCCGGAGCAGCCGCCTCGGGCCCTGCAACTCGCTTTCGGGTCGACCGACCCCGGTCTCCGGGTCAGTCGGTCCAGTGGAGGCGAACTCGGCCAGGTTGGCGGCGAGCGAGTTCGCGATCTGCGCCGCTTGAGCGGGATCGTGGTCGGCGACCCGGATCGTCAGCAGCCGTGTGATATCGCTCGCGCTCGCGCTCACCTCGCTGCGCAGCTCCCCGGGGGAGATGGACAGGCCGAGATCCTCGATGGTGGCGCTCAGGAGAGGCTGCGTTGTCACGACCTCGGCGTAGGTCTGCACGAGCTGACCGGCGGCGCTCAGGGACGAGTCGTCGCCCGTGATGGGCCCGACGAGCACCTGCACCGCAGATTGGTAGCGCGGCTCGGCGTGGGACTTGACGATGTCACCGGCGACAGCCGCGAGCACCATCGAGACGAGGAGGAGCCACCAGCTCCGCCGCGCGATCGTGGCGATCGTCGAGACGCTGAAGCTGCCGTCGCTGTACTTCGTGGATGTGGAAAAGGTCGCTATCTCACTGCTCCTAGCCGCAAGTAAGTGGCCGCATGCGGGTGACTCTGACCGCTGGACAACGGCGTTACGCCGCGATCAGCCGCTGTTCTCACGGTCGTTGCGATTGTACCCTGCGCCACCGGCGGCGCCGGTCGACGCCGCCAGCGCCCTCGCCGCCAGTTGGCGGCCGATGCCTTCCTCGAGGCCGACGAGCGGCGACCAGCCGATCTCCTCCCGGATTCGCCCGGTGTCGGCGACCGTCCGCCGCGCGTCGGCCCGCACGGTCGGTAGTCGAACCAGCTCGATCTTTCGGCCCGACAGACGCTCGCAGGTCTCGACGACGTCGAGCAGCGAGGCTTCGGTGCCGCCCCCGACGTTGTAGATGCTGCCGCTCGGTCGGGTCCATGGCGAGGACGGCGGCGCGTGCCCGCATCCTCGACGTAGGTGAAGTCCCGGGACTGCTGCCCGCTGCCGTGGAGCGCGAACGGGTGGCCGCTCTCGACTGCGTCCGCGAGCTGGGCGAACGCCATCTCCGGGCGCTGAACCGGACCAGTAGACGGTGAAGAGCCGGAGCGCGACGAAATCTGCCTCGCGGCACGCCGCGTAGGCTTGCGCCAGCTGCTCGCCTGCGAGCTTCGTGACACCGTACGGCGAAAGTGGTCTCAGCGGCGAGTCCTCCGGCGTCGGGTACCGGTCGGCGTTGCCGTAGACGGACGAGGACGATGCGATGCACGACGCGCAGGCCGGCGTCCGCCGCGGCGTCGAGGACGCGCTGTGTCGCGACGATCAGTTGTTGCGGGCATAGAGGTCGAACGAGGACGCAAGCTCCCCCGGACGCCCGGCTGTGCCGCGAAGTGGAAGATCCCGTCGGCGCCGTCGAACACCTCGTCCGAGCGGCTCGTCCACGAGGTCGAGCTTCAGAAAGGAGAAACGCTTCGTCACGGGCCAGCCGGGCGAGGTTTTCCTCCTTCAGCCGGCGCGAGTAGTAGTCCGTGAAGCAATCGATCCCGACGACCGCGCTTCCGGCGGCAAGCAGCGCCTCGGCGAGGTGCGACCCGATGAACCCGGCGCACCCGGTGACGACGTAGCGGCGCCTCGCAGTGTCGTCGTGCCGCCCATCTTCGCCGGGAAGATCAGGCCCTGAGGCCGCTCTCGAACTCTGGCGTGTACCTGCGCCAACTTCGCACTATTCCTTGCCATTGTTGGATGCCTGACCTGTAGTGTCGGTCTGTGCTTCCCGGGACCTTAAGAGCGGGATGCATGCTCCTTCATCAGTCCGTGCTTCCCGTCCACTTTACAGATAGTAGGAGGGGCAGCGGCGGAAATCGTCGCAGGCGGCCCGTTAAGCCGTCAACGGGCCGTTGACGATCCGCCTGCACTTCGTCGAGCTAACCCAGCGTGAGCACCAACTGGGGCGGAGAGGCACTTTCCGGCTCGCGTAGAAGATGCTGTTCGTGCTCGGGCTCGTGAGCACGAAGTCGTAGCTGCCGGTGTGTGTGACGACGGCCGTGAGGTCGAACTCGACCGATTGTCCGACGGCCACACGGGCGAGGCTTGCGACGGCCGACCCGGGGTCCGGCGCATTCGCCCAGGTGAACCGGTCTCGGACCAGGCGGCGGCGGTCGGCCGGATCTCTCCACCGATCGGGCTGTCGTCGATGACGAGCATACGGAGCTTCGCCCTCACGATCGGCCGGGAGACGCCGGTGACGTCGAAGCGGAGGTAGCTGCGGTAGGTCTGATCCGAGCCAGCCGGGCGCGAAGGAAGTCTTCCCTGCCGTAGTTCTTGCCCGGGTTCAGCGAGTTGACCTTCGCGTCGGCCGTCGGCACGAACGTCAGGGTCGCCGCAGAGGTGGAGTCCGGCGGCTGTGTGTTCGTCGGGTCGGCCAGGCGTGGCGCGTTTGTCGTCGTCGGGCGGCCGGCGCGGCGAGACCGACAAGGCCGGCGCTGAGTCTTCGTGGTCGAGCCGGCCGAGTTGCGGACGGTCAGCGTGACCGAGAACGCCCCGGCCTTCGAGTAGACGTGAACCGGGTTCTGCTGCGTCGAGGTGGTGCCGTCGCCGAAGTTCCACGTCCATGCGGTCGGCGAGTTGGTCGACCGGTCGACGAACGCGACGGAGAGCGGGGAGGTACCTGACGTCGGCGTGCCGTCGAAGTTCGCTGCGGGCGCGTTCGCCGCCGGCAGCACCGTAAAGACCGGCGCGCTCGGAAGTACCGGTGGCGCTTCCGAACAGCCAGTCGGTGAAGCCCATGTTCTTGCCCGTGCGCGGCCGGGCATCGACGCGGGGAAGCTCGTGCCGTAGGCGTGATTGACGAGCCACGGCATCCAGGTGTCGTCGCCCTCGGCCGGGAACGCGGCCTGCGTGTCGAGCCAGGTGACCGCCCGCAGCAGCGCCGGTCGCTACCAGTTCCAGGCGTCGTAGCCGGCGCGGTGCAGCAGCTCGGCCTGCACCATCGCGCCCTGGAGCGCCTCCCACGACGTAGTTCTCCTTCGGCGGCGGCCAGGTGAAGCCGCCGCGCGCGGCGCTGGTCGTCCGGCAGCACGCCGTCGATCGAGTGGCCGTCCTTGCGTCGCGCCCGTCGGGTTGATCGCCGACCGGCTCGCGTCGGGTCGGCCTGCCAGGACGAGGTCGCCGTAGTTGAAGCCGGCGTAGGCGGCGCGGTCGCCGAGCCAGCCCTTGAACACCTGCGCCGCGCGCGCGAGGTCGCGCGTCGTCGCCCAGGTAGAGGTCGGCGGCGATGCGGCTGGCGCCGGCGTGCGTGCCCCAGTTGTTCGGGCGGTCCTCGTGCGTCGAGATCAGCGTTTGCCCGTCGAGGTTCTCGGTGCGGACCGCCGCCAGCCAGGTGCGGAACTGCTGCTCCTTCGCCGCGTCGAAGTCGGCAGGTTGACAGGTCGGCCGCGATCACGTAGGTGACGAGGTTGCGGCCGAGCGCCAGCGTGCGGCCGCCGTTCTCCGTGCCGATCGCGCGCATGATCGCGTCGGCCGCCTTGGCGCGGTACGTCGTCGTTCCGCGTGCGGGCGTAGACGAGCGCCTCGGCAAGCGTCGCGACGTCGTGGCCCGAGGTCATGTCAGCGATATTCGGAACGCCGGGCGAGGCGTTGGCAGCGGCGAGCAGCTGCGTCCAGGCCGGGCCCGCTCGTGGGCAGGGCCTGGATCTGAGGCCCGCTCGCCCAGATGCCTTTCGCGGGCGCCGCGGCCAGCGCCGTCCCCCCGTTACGAGAGTCACGAGCGCGGCAATGCTCGCAACGAGTCGCCGCTGCAGACGGCGACGCGGGTCGGTGCTCCGTGTCGCCTGTCTGCCGATACGTGCGGGAGGGGACGGGGAAGAGGCACAACGCGATCACTCCTTCGGGTTGACGGTGCCTCGGATATCGAGCGCCCACGCGTCGGCCTCAACGGCGCTGCGCCGTTCGAGGTAGATGGATTGGGTGAGGCGCTATCGCCCGTTTTGGGCGAGCCGGCCGTCAGGCGCCGTCAGGCGCTACGAGAGAGCGTGTCCGAGCTCTTCGAGCCGTTTTCCGCGGGGTCGCTCGTGTGGAGCAGGCGGGTTCGAGTGCGCCCTGCGGTGCGTACGAGTTCCTTCGCCAGGGCTCGGTGCCGCGCGGGAAACCAGCGGGCGCCGAGCACCCTGAAGCAGCGGAGCCGCTCGCTTGCGTCGAGAGGCGCTTGCCGGATCGCGGCAACCTGCCGGCCCGAACAGATTGACCGACTCGAGGTAGGCGACCGTCGGCAACGGGCGGTTGAAGATCCGCTGCGTGGCGGCCTCGGTCATATGCCGCGACGTCTGGGTCGGGTGCATCCGGCGGTAGTAGAGCAATCGCTTCAGCTGCTCCGAACGGCCGTGGAGGACGACCTGGGCGAGCAGAACCCGGTCGAAGCCGGGCGCCGGCTCGAGCGGCAGCAGCGAGCGCAGGAGGTCGGTGCGGTAGAAGCCCATGAACGCGTTGCACTGGCGCAGCTGGCGGATGAGGTTTCGCAGCCTCGCCGACGGGCTCGGGTCGAGCAGCGTCAGCCGGTCGTCGCGATAGCCCGCGAGGAGCGGCGTGGGCGCGTCGCGATGCCACAGCGAGTCGATGCCTTGCGCCGTGGCGCAGACGTGGACGAGGTCGGGTCGGCGTCGAACGCCTCGACGCACGCGCTCACATAGTCCTCGTGCAGGGCATCGTCGGCGCCGATCCAGCAGAAGAGCCACCCCGAGCCGCCCGCAGCGTTGCCTCGTGGTTCTCGTGATCCCGAGGTAGTCGTCCGAGCGGAGGTATCGCACCCGCCGGTCCCGCGCCGCGTAGCTCCTGCAGAGCTCCTCGGTGCCGTCCGTCGACGCGGAGTCGGAGATGACGAGCTCGAAATCGGGATACGACTGGGCCAGGATGGATTCGACGCAGTCACCGAGGTAGTCGCGCCGTTGTGCACCGCCACGGAGACCGTGACCCTTGGAACCCGCGCTGTTGTGGCCGGAGCCATAGCTCCCTTCGGTATCGACGCCTCGCGTATACGCCCTTAGAGGCTAGCGCTGTTCCGCACGGCTTCAAGCAAACGACACAGTCTCGACACGGTTCGCCCGCTCAAGACAGGCCTCGCTTCTTGCCGACGCCGTGACTGGGCCGCCTGCCGAAGGCGGCTCTGCGAGATCAACCGATTTCACCGGAGTTCCAGTGGTCGCGACGTATGCTTCAAGCCGTGAGCGCACGATTCGTCACCCGCGCAAGGAGCCCACGCGGGGGCATGAAGGTCGTCCTGTTCTGCGGCGGGCTCGGCCTGCGCATGCGGGAGGCACTCGGAGCGCGATCCCGAAGCCGATGGTCCCGATCGGCAACCGGCCGATCCTCTGGCACGTCATGAAGTACTACGCCCACTACGGGCACAAGGACTTCATCCTCTGCCTCGGGCACAAGGCCGAGGTGATCAAGGAGTACTTCCTCGACTACAACGAGGCGCTCTCGAACGACTTCGTGCTGCCGGAGCGGCGGCCGGCAGCGTCGAGCTGCTTCGACAGCGACATCGACGACTGGGCGATCACGTTCGTCGACACCGGGCTGCAGCGCCAACGTCGGCGAGCGGCTGCGGGCGGTGCGACCAGCACCTCGAGGGCGAGGACGTGCTTCCTCGCGAACTACGGCGACGGGCTGACCGACGCGCCGCTGCCCGAGCTGATCGACGACCTCGCAGCGCAGCGGCAACGGTCGCGAGCTTCCTGTGCGTGCAGGCCGCGAGCTACACGTTCCACATGGTCACGTCGACGACGACGGACTACGTCGACGGCGTGATCGACGACGTCACGCAGGCCGACCTCCGGATCAACGGCGGCTACTTCGTCTTCCAGCACGAGATCTTCGACTACATCGAGCCGGGCGAGGAGCTCGTCGAGGAGCCGTTCCAGCGGCTGATCGACGGGCGGCAGCTGCTCGCCTACCGGTACGACGGCTTCTGGGCGCCGATGGACACGCTGAAGGACAAGCAGCGGCTCGAGACGATGGTCGAGGCGGGAACGCGCCTGGGCGGTCTGGGAGCGACGGCGCGACGAGCGCGACGCCGCGCGGCGCCGAGTCGCCTGACGCCGTGCTCGCCGCTCGCGACTGCCGATCGCTCGCGGCGACGACCGCGGCCGCCTCGGCGCGTCCTCGCTCTCGGCGCCCACTGCGACGACATCGAGATCGGCTGCGGCGGGACCGTGCTCCGGCTCGTCGAGGCGTACCCGGACGTCCGACGTCGACTGGGTCGTCCTCAGCGCGGACGACGAGCGGCGCGAGCGAGGCGCGCGCGGAGCGCGGCCGCGTTCCTCGGCGGCGCGGCCGCGCCGAGCGTCGTGCTCGCGAGCTTCCGCGACGCGCTTCTTCCCGTACGTCGGCGCCGAGATCAAGGAGTACTTCGAGGAGCTCGAAGGCGAGATCGAGCCCGACCTCGTCTTCACCCACTACCGCCACGACCTCCACCAGGACCACCGCGTCGCTCTCCGAGCTGACGTGGAACACGTTCCGCGACCACTCGTCCTCGAGTACGAGATCCCGAAGTACGACGGCGACCTCGGCCGCCCGAACGTCTTCGTCCGTCTCGACCGAGGCACACGTGCGACCGCAAGGTCCGACGATGCTGGTCGAGCACTTCGCGAGCCAGACGCGACAAGCACTGGTTCACGCAGGAGACGTTCCTCGGCGCTGATGCGGCTGCGCGGCGTCGAGTGCGAGCTCCCCGAGCGGCTGTACGCCGAGGCATTCCACTGCCGGAAGCTCGATGCTGGCATGACGGCGGCACCGGCCGCCGAGGCGTCGTTCGCGCAGGACCTCGACACGATCCTCGCGGCCTGCGCCGACGAGTTCCGCGCTGCTCGCCGGCAAGCGGCTGCTGATCACCGGCGGCGCGGCTTCCTCGGCTACTACCTCGTGCAGGCCGCCCTGCGCTGGAACGAGCGACGCGCGCGCCGGCGAGCCGCATCGAGCGTGACGGTGTTCGACAACTACGCCCGCGGCGTGCCGGCCTGGCTCGAGGCGCTCGCCGGCGACCCGGACCTCGCGCTCGTCGAGCCACGACATCCGCGAGCCGCTGCCGGACGACATGCGGCCGACTTCGACTACATCGTCCACGCCGCCGGCATCGCCTCGCCGACCTACTACCGCCAGCATCCGCATCGAGACGATGGACGCGAACGTCAACGGCCTGCGCACGCTGCTCGACTACGCGCTCGCGCAGCGCGAGCGGCGGCCGAGCCGGTCGAGGGCTTCCTCTTCTTCTCGAGCAGCGAGATCTACGGCGACCCGACCCCGGACGCGATCCCGACGCCCGAGACCTACCGCGGCAACGTCTCCTGCACGGGCCCGCGCGCCTGCTACGACGAGTCGAAGCGCTACGGCGAGACGCTGTGCGTCAACTTCGCGCGCCAGCACGGCGCTGCCCGGTCACGATCGCCCGCCCGTTCAACAACTACGGGCCCGGGCCTGAAGATCACCGACCGCCGCGTGATTCCCGACTTCGCGCGCGACATCCTCGCCGGCCGGGACATCGTGCATGCTCTCCGACGGACGCGCCACGCGCACGTTCTGCTACGTCGCGGACGCCGTCGTCGGCTACTACAAGGTGCTCGTCGCGCGGCCGGCCCGGCGAGGCGTACAACATCGGCGTCGAGGAGCCGGAGATCTCGATGGCGCGAGCTCGCCGAGCGCATCGTCGAGCATCGGCGCGGGAGCTGCTTCGGCTACGAGGGCGCGGTGGTCCGCGCGGCCGAGCGCGGACGCGGACTACCTCGTCGACAACCCGAACCGCCGCTGCCCGGTGATCGACGAAGGCGCGGACCGAGCTCGGCTACGAGCCGACGGTCGACGCTCGACGAGGGGCTGCGCGCGCTCGCTGCGTCTGGTACCGCGACAACCGCGAGGCGGCGGAGGCCTGATGAGGGTCTGCGATCGTCGGCACGGGCTACGTCGGGCTCGTCACCGGCGCCTGCCTCGCGGACAGCGGCCACGACGTCGTCTGCGTCGACATCGACGCGGAGCGAGGTCGACGCGATCAACGCCGGCCGCGCGCCGATCCACGAGGCGGGCCTCGAGGAGCTGCTCGCGCGCAACGTCGGCGCGCGGCTTCGCGCGACGACCGACCTCGCGCGGCCGTCGCCGGCGCGCGACGCTGACGCTGATCGCGGTCGGCACGCCGTTCGACGGCGACGCGGATCGACCTCGCCGCGTGCGGGCGGCCGCCCGCGAGATCGGCGCGGCGCTCGCGCGGCAGGACGGACTACCACGTCGTCGTCGTCAAGAGCACGGTCGTGCCGGGCACGACCGACGACGTCGTGCGCGCCGCTCCTCGAGGAGGCGCTCGGGCAAGGCGCCGGGCGTCGACTTCGGCGCTGGCGATGAACCCCGAGTTCCTGACCGAGGGGCAGGCGGTCGAGGACTTCATGCACCCCGACCGGCATCGTGCTCGGCGGCGATCGACGAGCGCACGCATCGACGTCCTCGACGCGCTCTACGACGGCTTCGCGGACGTCCCGCGCATCGCGCACGAACGCCGCGACCGCCGAGATGATCAAGTACGCGTCGAACGCGCTGCTCGCGACGATGATCTCGTTCTCCAACGAGATCGCCGACCTCTGCGCGCGGTCGGCGGCGTCGACGTCGTCGACGTCATGCGCGGCGTCCATCTGTCGCGCGTACCTGACGCCGCTCGGGCCCGACGGAGCCGCCTCGACGGCGCCGATCACGTCGTTCCTCGAGGCGGGCTGCGGCTTCGGCGGGAGCTGTCTGCCGAAGGACGTCGAGCGCTCGTCGCGCACGCGGAAGCCGCGGCGGGCCCGTGCCGCTGCTGCGCGCCGTGCTCGAGGTGAACGACGGTCGGGCCGACGTCCTGGTGGCCCATGTCGCTCGTCACTTCAGCTGTCGAGGGCGTCCGCGTGGCCGTGCTGGGCTTCGCCTTCAAGCCCGGTACCGACGACACGAGGGAATCGCCTGCCGTGCCGGTGATCGACAGGCTGCTCGGGCTCGGCGCCCGCGTCGTCGTGCACGACCCGGTTGCCGGCGCCGCCGCGGCCGAGCGCTACGGCGATCGGGTCGAGATCGCGGCGTCGCTCGAAGCGGCCGTCCGGGACGCCGACGTGGTCGCGATCGTCACCCGGTGGCCCGAATACGAACGGCTTCCGTCGATCCTCGCGCCGCTCGGCGCTCAGGCGCCGGTCGTCGTCGACGGCAGGCGGATGCTCGAGCGCGGCGCGGTGGCCGACTACGACGGCATCGGGCTGTAGGCGCGCGCCGTGCGCTTCACGCCGCTCTCCATCCCGGACGCCTGGCTCGTGGAGCTCGAGCCGATCGTGGACGACCGCGGCTTCTTCGCGCGGGCCTGGTGTGCCGCCGAGTTCGGCGAGCACGGCCTCGCGACCGGCTTCGTCCAGGAGAACACCGGTGTCAGCAGCAGGCGCGGGACGCTCCGGGGAATGCACTACCAGCGGGCGCCGCACGAGGAGGTCAAGCTCGTTCGCTGCATCCGAGGAGCTGCCTTCGACGTCCTGGTCGACCTACGGCCGGGCTCGCCGGAGTATCGCCGGTGGTTCGGCGTCGAGCTCACGGAGGACAACCATCGGATGCTCTACGTCCCGGAGGGGTGCGCGCACGGCTACCTGACCCTCCGCGACGACACGGAGGTCACGTACAAGACGACGCATGTCTACGTGCGCGACAGCCTCGGCCGGCGTGCATCACGCCGACCCCGCGATCGGCATCGAGTGGCCGATCGCGGTCGACGTGATCTCCGGCGCAGGACGCTGCCTGGCCTCCCCTCGACGACTAGCGCGCGTCCCGTTCAGCAGGTCAGGCGCGCGTCCGCCCAGTCCGCGTGGTCCGAGTTGATGCTGCCGTTGCTCGAGACCACGAGCCGGAGCTCGCTCGACCCCGAAAGCGGGACATCGACGGTCTTCGTCGCCGTCGAGCCGGACATCGCGCCGCTGGAGTACGACCCTTGCCGTTCGTCCACACCTCGAAGATGACGTTGCCCGAGCTGCCGACCTCGTCGTCGATCCCGATTGCGCTCTGGAAGCGGCTGCAGCCGGTGGCCGAGACACGGATGTCGGACGCCGCGTGGGCGCCGATGCCCTTGGCGTAGGTCACGCCCTGCAGCGTGATGGTCCTGCCGTCGCCCGCCGCCAGATCGCCGTTGCTCTTGTTGCGCTCGGCCGGGCCCCAGCCGTTCGTCGACGACGTCCACGTCATGTCGCCCACGTACCTGGTCTGCCCGGTCGCCGCCCGTGCCGCCGTCAGGGGGCGGCGGCGGAGGCGACGAGCTGCTGCCGGTCCCGTGCGTCCAGGAGACCCAGCTGATGTTCTTTCCGAAGTCGGAGGTCGGATCGAGCGGAAGACTGAGGCCGTAGGCCTTGTTGAGCAGGTACGGCATCCACACGTCGTCACCGGGGAAGCCGCAGCCGGTGACGGTCGTCAGCCAGGTGGTGGCGCGCTTGATCGCGCTGCTCGACCAGGTCCAGGCCGGATAGCCCGCCCGCGCGAGTAGTTGGGCTTCGACGACGAGACCGTTCATGCCCATCCGGACGTGGTTCTCGCACGGCGCAGGCCACGAGAAGGATCCGGCTCGACGTTGGTCGTCGGGAATCACGCCGTCGACGTTGCGGCCCTGGATCGTGGCGCCGGGCGGATTGATCCCGACCGGGGCGGACGGATTCGCCTGCCAGGAGAGGTCCGTGCCGTACTTGAAGCCGGCATAGACCGAGCGATCACCCAGCATGCCCCGGAAGGTCCTGACCGCATTGGCGATATCGGCGACGTCGCCCAGATAGAGGTCGACCGAGACGCGGGTTGCGCCGGCGTACGTGCCCCAGTTGTTCGGGCGGTCGTTGTTCGTCGAGGCGAGCGTGCGAGCTCCCGATAACTCGGTTTCGCAGCGTGCTCAGCCAACTTCGAAATTGTGCGTCGGACGACGGGCTGTATTCGGCCAGATTGACGATGTCCGCAGCGATCACGTACGAGTTGAGGTTCATCCCGACCGACAGCCACGACGCACCGTAGTTGTTCTCGGTCCCGATAGCGGCCATGATTCCGTTCGCAGCTTTCGTCCGATAGCTGGCTATACCCGTCCGGGCATAGACGAGCGCCGCCGCGAGCGTGCGGGCGTCGTGGTCCGTGTTGTTGTCCGCGAGGTTCGGCGTTCCGAGCGAGCCGTCGGCGGCTGCCTTGAGCCGCGTCCACGGCGTGCCGCTCATCGGTCTCGCCGTGATCTCGCTGGCCGTGAGCCAGAATCCCAGCCGGACCGGACCGGCTGTTGCAGCTGTCGCAAAGCTGAGCGCGAGGCCCACCAATGTCGCGAGGAGAGCGATTCGTGTCCCGGTGCCCGGGCTCCAGCGGCGGGAGCTCGGCTTGCGGTCGAGGATGTCGCAGTCCGCACGAAATCGGTGGTGTCGCCTCACGCGCGCCTCCCTTTTTCGGGTACTCGGAGGTCTCGGCAACCCGGCCGAGCGGCACATCTCCGGGATATTTGCGCCCGCGCACGACTGCGGGCGCGCTTGCCAATCGCCTCCCCACGATTCAAAGACAAACGAGTGGTCGCCGCTCGGATTCCCTGCGCCGAATCTTGTAAACAATCTGTAAAGAGCGACCGGAATTCCCACCGGGCGAGGGCTGTTCCGACGTCGTTCATGCGAGGGTTTCTCGGCAGCGGCCACGGTCGGGCGTCGTGGGCTACGGAGCGGCGTCGGAGGCCGCTGCCGGCGCCGAGGCACGCAGGCCGCCTCGACTTGTGGCTACCGGCGATTCGCTGCAAACTCGGTGTGATGGTGGACGAGCTCGCCGCTTCCCCTCCCTCGGCGATCGCACCGGCCCCCACCCGCGCGTGGGGATCCGCGGAGATCGGGGATCGCGTGTTTCGCGCCGGGCTTGCCGTCTCCGCCGTCGTCTCGGCGCTCCTCGGCGCAGTGACGCTCGGCCGCGAGCCGCTCTGGATCGACGAGCTCCTGACCGTGGCGCTCGCCGAGAGGTCGTTCGGCGATTTCCTGCGCGAGCTTCCGGACCGCCAGAACGGGATGCTCTACGACATCGTTCTCTGGCCGGTCGTCAAGGTCGGCGGCGCGAGCGAGGAGGTCGTTCGACTGCCCGCGCTGATCGCGACGGTGCTGGCCGTCGTCGTCATCGGCCTGGTCGGGGCCCGCCTCGGCGGGCGGGTGATGGGCCTTGCCGCGGCCGCCCTCCTCGCGGTGAACCCTTTCGCCGTCTACTACGGGCAGGAGGCGCGTCCGTACGGCTTCGTCCTGCTCTTCTCGGTGGTCTCCGTCTGGATGCTGCTGCGCGCGATCGAACGGCCGACCGTCTCCCGCTGGGTGCTCTACGCCGCGTCCCTCGTGCTGCTCGTCTATTCACACGACTTCGCCGTCCTCAGCGTCCTCGCTCACCCGTTGCTGCTGCTCGGTGCGAGTCGCCGCGCGAGGATCGGCTTCACGATCTGCGTGGCGCCGCTGGTCATCGCGATCATCTCGCTGCTCATACTCGTGCCTCCGACCCAGGGCGCAAACGCGTTGTGGTGGGTGCCCGCGCCCGGGCCGCTGGCTCGCGGTCGAGATAGCGCTCTGACGTTTGCGGGAGACTGGTGGGGATTCGCGGCCTGCGTGCTCGTGATCGCCGCCGGAATCGCGGCAATGGTGCTCTGGCGCAGGACGGATCCCGAATTGCGTGTCTCCTACACGATGCCGCTCTTTCTCGCGGTGTGGCTGTTGCTGCCGTTTCTCGTGCTCTTCACCGTCTCGCATTTCCAGCCCGTTCTCGTCACGCGCTACGTGCTTCAGAGCCTTCCTGCTTTGTGTCTTCTGATCGCGTTTTGCCTGAGCTTGATGCGGATGCGCGTTGCGCTGGCGCTCGGCGCAGTCGTGATGGTGGCATTTCTCGCGTCGACGATTCGCGGCGCAATCGACGTGACAAAAGAGGACTGGCCGGGTGTTGCGGCGCACCTTTCGACCCGGTCGGCGCCCGAAGAGCCGATCGCCTTTCTGGGCGGCGATATTTCCGCTGTCGACGGCCTCCTCTACTACGGCAGGGGCTTCGGCATCGACCGCGACCACCTCATCTGGCAGGGTGAGGAGGACGAGCGTCTACCGCAGAGGTTCGTCGTGGTTCCCGGCAACAGCGACGGCTCGAAGCTGCTCGACGTGGCCAGGCGGGGAGAGCCCGTTCTGGGTCGTGCAGACGAGCGTCGTCCTCGACAGCGCAGAGCAGGCGCTCGACGCGGTCAAGCAGCGCTGCTCGGTGACCGAAGCACGAGACTTTCGGCGCATCGTCGTGCTTCACGTCGCTGGATGCCCCCCGGATCTCTCGGCGGCCGCAGCTTGAGCGCGGGCATCGTCGTCTGACCAGGGCGGAGGCCGGCGCGCGGCCTCTATGCTGCGGCGCGACAGGGGGCTCGCGTTGGACGACCTGGACATCCGCAAAGGCACCGCGCTCGTCACCGGGGGCGCGGGATTCATCGGCTCGCAGCTCGCGGAGCTCTTGCTCAGAGACGGCTGGGAGGTCTACGCGCTCGACGACCTCTCGACGGGATCGATCGACAACGTCGAGCGCCTGCGGCGGCACCCGCTCTTCCACTTCGTCGTCGAGTCCGTGCTCTCGCCGAGCGTGGTCGGCGAGCTCGTGCACAAGTGCGACGTCGTCTACCACCTGGCCGCCGCCGTCGGCGTGAGGCTGATCATCGAGGAGCCGGTGCGGACGCTCGTCACGAACATCCAGGGCACCGAGATCGTGCTCGACTACTGCGGCCGCTTCTCCAAGCGGGTGCTGATCGCCTCCTCCTCGGAGGTCTACGGCGACCACCGCGAGCAGCGGCAGCTCTCCGAGGCGGACCGGCGCATCTACGGACCGACCACGACGCGCCGCTGGGCGTACGCCGACTCCAAGGCGATCGACGAGTTCCTCACGCTCGCACACCACCAGGAGCGCGACCTCGACTGCATCATCGCGCGCATCTTCAACACGGTCGGGCCGCGCCAGACCGGCCGCTACGGGATGGTCATTCCCCGGTTCGTCGAAGCGGCGCTCACCGGGCAGCCGCTGGAGGTCCACGGCGACGGCACACAGACGCGCTGCTTCTGCCACGTCGAGGACACGATCCGCGCCCTGAGGGGCCTCATGGAGGCGGGGCAGCTCTCCGGGGAGATCTTCAACGTCGGATCGACCGAGGGGATCCGGATCCTCGATCTGGCCGAGCGCGTTCGGTCGCTGGCCGGAAGCGCCTCGGAGATCGTCTTCGTCCCGTACGAGGAGGTGTACGAGCTCGGGATCGAGGACATGCTCCACCGAACCCCGTCGATCGAGAAGATCGGCGCGACGATCGGCTGGGCGCCGGAGCGGGATCTCGAGACGATCCTGCGCGACGTCATCGCCGAGCTCTCCGAGCGCCTCGGGCAGCCGGCGCGCTAGCCCACTAGCCCGAAACAGCCGCAGGCTGGTTTCGGGCGAAGAGCGGCCGTGAGGCCGCGGTCACGAGCTAGCCCGAAACAGCCGCAGGCTGGTTTCGGGCGAAGAGCGGCCGTGAGGCCGCGGTCACGAGCTAGCCCGAAACAGTCGGAGGCTGGTTTCGGGCGATGAGCGGCCGAGGCCGCGGTCACGGCGCCACGGTCTCGCAAGCGGCGGATCGCTCAGACCTCGACGACGACGCCGTCTCGTGCGCAGCTCGAGCCCTGGGGGCAGGGGCAGCTCTGCCGGGCGATGCGTGAGGATGACGCGCCCTTGCCCGGCCGCGACGGCTTCCTCCGCGCTCATGTGCCCGCGGGGGTCGGCGTCGGCGGCCGCATCGGCGAGGGTCGCCTCGCAGAGGAAGAGATCGGCGCCCACGGTCAGGTCCCGGAGGCCGTTGCACGGCGAGGAGTCGCCCGAGTACGCGAGGAGGCGACCGTCGCGGTCACGCACCCTGAACCCGTACGAGGGGAAGCCGTAGTGCTCGACGGGGTGTGCCTCGATCTCGAAGCCGGCCGCCTCGAACGGCGTGCCGGGCGAGTACTCCTCGAGGTCGAATGCGCCCTCGAACATCCCGGCCGTGCCCCAGTGCGATGCGAAGACGTGGAGCCCCTCGATGCCGGCGGGCGGGACCCAGACGGCAGGCGGGGGATCGGTTCCGGCGGACCCGTAGAGGCGCATCCAGGCCCAGGGCACGAGATCGCCCCAGTGGTCGAGGTGGAAGTGGGTGACGGCGATCGCGTCGATCGGCAGGAGGTCGCCGGCGAGCAACCTGGCGAGCACGCCGGGGCCGCAGTCGAGCAGGAGGCGGCCGCAGCCGTCGCTCTCGAGGAGGTAGCCGGAGTGCGCGCCGCCCGGGTTCGGGTGGGCGGGTGAGCTTCCGATGACGGTGAGTCGCACCCCCATATACTTGCCGACGTGGAGCGGCCCATCCGGGTGGTCATCGCGAAGCCCGGTCTCGACGGGCACGACCGCGGCGCCAAAGTGATCGCGCGAGCGCTGCGTGACGCGGGTTTCGAGGTCATCTACACCGGTCTGCACCAGACGCCGGAGCAGATCGTCGAGACTGCCATCCAGGAAGACGCCGACGCGGTCGGGATCTCGATCCTGTCCGGCGCCCACATGACGCTCGTGCCGCGAATCCTCGAGCTGCTGAAGGCCAACGAGGCCGCCGACGTCCTCGTGATCGTGGGGGGAACGATCCCGAAGGAAGACGCGGCCGCCCTGAAGGAGCTCGGCGTCGGCGAGGTTTTCACGCCGGGGGCGCCCCTCTCGGGGATCGTCGACTTCCTCCGGGACAACGCGCTGGCGCGTCCCTCGGCGTCGAGCTGAGTCGATCCGTCGAGCTCGCCGCGGGGGAGCGTGCCCGGGCGCAAGCGGCTGGTACGCTGGTTCAAGCGGGAGCCCCTGCCGGGGGCTGAGAGGCTGGACACGAGGCAGCGACCGCCGAACCTGATCTGGGTCATGCCAGCGAAGGGAGCACGATGAGCCGAACCGACCCCCTCGTCATCGCCGGACGGGAGTTCCGGTCACGCCTGATCACGGGCAGCGGCAAGTACGCCTCCTTCGACGTGATGCGCGACGCGGCGCTCGCCTCGGGCTGCGAGATGCTCACCGTCGCGGTGCGACGGGTCGACTTCGACGCGCCCGGCGAGGACATCACGGCCTCCGTTCCCGACGGGGTCCTGCTGCTTCCCAACACGTCGGGCGCCGAGACGGCGGAGGAGGCGGTCCGCATGGCCCGGCTGGCGCGCGCCGGCGGCCTTCCCGACTGGGTGAAGCTCGAGGTGATCCCCGACCAGCGGTACCTGCTCCCGGACCCCGTCGAGACTCTCAGGGCCGCGGAGATCCTCGTCGAGGAGGGCTTCACCGTTCTCCCGTACATGCTCCCCGACCCGGTGCTGGCCCGGAAGCTCGAGGAGGTGGGCTGCGCCACGGTGATGCCGCTCGCTGCGCCGATCGGCAGCGGCTGGGGTCTCAAGCTGCGCGAGACGATCGAGATCATGGTCGAGGAGCGCAGCGTGCCGGTCGTCGTCGACGCAGGGCTCGGCGCGCCGTCGCACGCGGCCGCCGCGATGGAGCTGGGCGCGGACGCCGTGCTCGTCAACACGGCGATCGCGACGGCGGAGGACCCCGTGGCGATGGCCCGGGCGTTCCGGCTCGCCGTGGAGGCCGGGCGTGCGGCGCGGCTTGCCGGGCTGATCGAGGAGCGCGCGACGGCGGAGCCTTCGAGCCCGCTGGCGGGCGTCATCACGAAGCCCTGAGCCCGCTGTGATCAGCATCGTCGTCAACGGCCGGGAGCACGAGCTCGAGGCGGGCGAGACGATCGCCCGGCTGCTCGAGCGGCTCGGGCTCACCGCGCGCTACGCCCTCGTCGAGCGCAACGGCGAGCCCGTGGAGCGCGCCCGCTACGCGCAGGTTGCGCTCGAGGAGGGAGACACGCTCGTCGTCGCCCGCCCGGTCGCCGGCGGCTAGGCCCCGCGGAAGGACTTGTTCGGAATCGATAAAGACGCACCGTGGCAGGCAAGAGACCGCCAACGCATCGTCTACGCTGTCCCCGATGATCGAGGACCGGCGCCTGTACCTCGTGACCGGTCTGAGACCGCACCTTGCCGACCTGCTGGAGGCCGCGATTCGCGGCGGCGTCGACATCGTGCAGATTCGCGACAAGAGCGCAACCGACCGTGAGCTGCTCGGCGGCCCTCGAGATCGCCCGTGAGGTGACGCGGCGTCACGACGTTCCGCTCGTCGTCAACGATCGTCCCGACCTCGCGCAGCTCATCGGCGCCGACCTCGTACACGTCGGCCAGGACGACCTGCCGACGGCGGCAGTGCGCAGGCTCGGCCTGCCCGTCGGCCTCTCGACGCACACGCCGGGCGATATCGACGCGGCCGATGCCGAGTACCTCGGCGTGGGCCCCGTCTTCGCCACTCCGACCAAGCCGGGCCGGGCGCCGGTCGGGCTCGACCTCGTCCGGTACGCGGCCGAGCACGCTTCGCGTGCCCTGGTTCGCGATCGGCGGCATCGACGCCGCGACCGCCGAGCTCGCGGTCGACGCCGGGGCCACGCGCCTCGCCGTCGTCCGCGCCATCGGCGAGGCCCGCGACCCCGAACAGGCGGCGCGCGGGTTGAGGAGCGTGCTCGAGCGCGCCGGGGTGGCCGTCCCGTGAAGCCCCTCCGTCTTGCCGGCTGCGTCGTGCTGGCGGCCCTGGCAATCGCGGGAATCCTCGTCCTGCTCGGTGCCGCGCCCGGCGACTCGCGGCCCAGAACGCCGTCGGGTACCTACGGCAAGCGTCTGCCGGACCTGCACCCGGCTCTGCCGTCGGAGCTCGGCGTGCGCATCGACGCCGGTGTCGGCAAGGCACGCCGGATCCTGCTCGGGTTCGCCTCGGGCGGCGAGAACGTCGGCAAGGGCCCGCTGATCGTGCAGGGATACCGTCCGAACCTCGGGCAGCCGAACCTGGTGGCGGACCAGATCGTCATGCTCGCGAACGGGCAAACGGAGACCGTGTCCAACGTCGGTCATTTCGAGTACGTCACCGACCCGACCCACCAGCACTTTCACCTGCTCCCGTTCATGCGGTACGAGCTGCGCAAGGCCGGCAGCTTCGCCCTGGCCGTGACCGACCGGAAGACCGGGTTCTGCCTCGGCGACCGCTACAACGTCGACCCGGGGAGCACGTTGCCCGGCGAGCCTACGAACCGCGTCTACAACACGAACTGCGGGCCCGGGACGCCTGACCTTCTCAGCCTCGAGGAGGGGATCTCGGTCGGCTGGGGCGACAACTACGAGCCGTGGCGGGACGGCCAGTACGTCGAGCTGACCGGCCTCCCCGCAGGGAAGTACGTCCTCGTGCACCGGGTCAATCCGGGCCGCCGGCTGCTCGAGTCCAAGTACACGAACAACGCCTCGTCGCTCCTCCTGCGGCTCACCTGGCCGCAGGGGAAAAACTCGGTTCCGAGGATCAAGGTGCTGAAGCGCTGTCCCAACACGGCGCGCTGTCCCGCCCCGTCGTAGGCGGCAGGCGCAGAGGGAGCGGAGCCGCGGCCGCGCGGCTCGTTCAGCGGATGAGGACCCGCGCGGCGCGCAGGACTCCGGGGCGGGCGCGCTGCGACTGGAGCGACACGTCGACCGGAGCGGTCGTGACGGTCACGGCGACGCCGTTCGCCAGGTCGTCGAGGCGAACCTTCTTGCCGGAGGAACGCTCGAGCACGACGTCTTTCGTCACCGCCAGGACGACCTGCCGCGTCACACGCCACGAGCCGCCGCTCGAGAGCTGCACGCGCGTCACGCGCACGGTCAGGCTCCCCTTGCCGGCACCGCCGTCGCCGGCCGATCGCGAGGGTGGGGGAGGAGGCGGTGGCAGCGGCTCCACGCTCGTCCCGCCGCCCGACGACCCGCCACCCTGGCCGCCGCCGGACGAGCCGCCGCCCGAGCCCCCGGCGGGCGGCTCGGGGTCCTGCGACCCGGTGCCCGGGTCGTAGGCGACGACCTTCCCGGTGAGCGTGAGGACGAGATCCGCCGCGGCGCCGCGGGCCCCCTGGCCCTCCGGCACGGCGAAGAGGAGCTTCTCCGCGCGGCGCAGGTAGCGGTACGGCGAGACCGCGGCGCCGTCCCCCGGGTGGAGCTCGAAGTGGAGATGATGCCCGACGCCCTCGGCGTCGCCGGAGTCGCCCACATAGGCGATCAGCTGTCCGGCGCGGACGCGCTGGCCGTCCTTGAGCCCGGGAGCGTAGGCCACTCCGCGCTTGCAGCCGCCCGAGTCCTCGCTCTTCGCGGTGCGATCGTTGTTGAGGTGGATGTACAGGTAGGTCGTGCCGCTCGAGCCGTAGAGGTACAGCATGCAGCCCGCGCGCGCGGAGCTGGTCCAGATCTTGACCTTCCCGGCCTCGACCGCGATCGCAGGGGACTTCCAGGCGGCCATGATGTCGTTGCCCTCATGGGCTCCCTGGCCGCGCGCGTCGCCGAAGTCGTCCTGGTACTGGACCTGGCCGACGACCGGGAAGAGGAGGCGGGGGACGCCTGCGAACGCGCCGCCGACCTGCATGGTCAGGACGACGGCCCACGCAACGACGAGGATGACAGCCACTCGAGCGGACGTCCGGTGGCGACCGCTTTGCTCCGGTTCGCGCACGAGAAGTGCAGAACCCTAGCAAGCCCTCTACCCGGAGGCGTCGATAACGCCCACGAGTCGCCGCGAGGAGGCGCACGCTCGCGTGGCTCCTGCCCGCGGCGATGGATAGAGTGCGGCGCGGATGAAGGTCGCCGTCTGCGTCAAGGAAGTCCCGGAGTCGAGCGCTCCGCGGCGGATCGACCCGGCGACGTTGCGACTCGACCGCTCCGGCGAGGGAACGCTGAACCCCTGGGATCTTTCGGCCCTCGAAGAAGCCCTGCGGCTCGTCGAGGCGAGCGGCGGCGAGGTCGTTGCCGTCTCGATGGGGCCGGAGCGCGCCGCGGCGTCGCTGCGCAAGGCGCTCGCGATGGGCGCCGACCGGGCGGTGCTCGTGGCGGACGACGCGGCGGCCGGCGCCGACCTGGTGGCGACGAGCCGGGTGCTCGCCAAGGCGCTCGAGCGCGAGGGCGCGGACCTGGTGCTCTTCGGGCAGCAAGGGTCGGACTCGGACGGCGCGGTGCTCTGGGCCGCGGTGGCCGACCGCCTGCGCCTGCCGCTCGTCTCGCAGGCCGCGACGCTCGAGATCGCGGACGGCCGGGCCACGGTGCGCCGCCAGACGGAGTACGGGTACGACGTCATCCAGGCGCCTCTGCCCTGCGTCGTCGCCGTCTCCGACGCGATCAACGAGCCGCGCTATCCCTCCCTCAAGGGGATCATGGGAGCGAAGAAGAAGCCGCAGGAGACGATCGCCCTCGCCGAGCTCGGCGTCTCGCCCGACGAGGCGGGTGAAGCGGGCTCGGGCACGGTGGTCCGCGAGCTGAAGCAGCCGCCGCCCCGGAGCGAGAGCGTGGTCGTCGAGGACGACGGCTCGGCGCCGCAGCGAATCGTCGACTACCTGGCCGAGCAGAAGCTCGTCTGATGCCGACCCTCGTCTTCATCGAGCACCACGACGGTGAGCCGCTGAAGCCGTCTCTCGGCGTTCTCTCCAAGGCCGCGACCCTGTGGGACGACACGGCCGCGGTGCTGTGCGGGTCCGGCGTCGCGGCGCTCGCCGAGCGCGTAGGTGCGTGCGGGGCGAAGACCGTCTTCGTCGCCGACGACGCGGCGCTCGCCGATCCGCTGCCGCAGCCGCGGGTCGACGTCCTGGCCCGTCTCGTCGCCGACAAGGGCTTCGACACCGTGCTGTTCGGCGCCTCCGTTCTCGCCTCCGACGTCGCGGCCGCGCTCGCGGCGCGCCTCGAGGGCGGGCTCAACTGGGACCTGATCGACCTCCGCCTCGAGGGCAGCGAGCTCGTCGGCACCCGCCCGGCGCTCCAGGATTCCGTGTACGTGGACGTCGGGTGGCGGGCCGAGCCGAGGATCGCGCTCGTCCGCTCCGGCACGCTCGAACCGGTCGAGACCGGGGGTGCCGCGACCGTCGAGACCGTCGACGCGGCGGTCGACGACTGGTCGCGGGCGGCCACAATGGCAGAGCAGGCGCACGCCGAGAGCGAGGGGCCGTCGATCGAGGAGGCGGAGATCATCGTGGCCGGCGGGCGCGGCCTCGGCAAGCCCGAGAACTTCGCGCTGGTCGAGGACCTCGCGAAGGCGCTCGGCGGCGCCGTCGGGGCAACCCGGGCGGTCGTCGACGCCGGCTGGTACCCGTACGCGAGCCAGGTCGGGCAGACGGGCAAGACCGTCTCGCCGAAGCTCTACATCGCGTGCGGCATCTCGGGCGCCATCCAGCACAAGGTAGGGATGCAGAACGCCGGCACGATCGTCGCGATCAACAAGGACCGCAACGCTCCCATCTTCGACTTCTGCGACCTCGGCGTCGTGGGCGACCTCCACCAGGTGCTGCCGAAGCTCACCGAGCTCGTGCGGGCGAGGAAGGGGGCGTGACGTGAAACCCTCCGACTTCCCGCCGCCGTTCGACCCGGCCGAGGTGGTCGCGGAGCCGACTGACCCGGCCGACGAGCGGATCGACGTCGGGATCCTCATCGTCGGCGCAGGCCCGGCGGGTCTCGCCGCCGCGATTCGCGCCGGCCAGATCCTGCAGGAGCGGCCGGAGCTCGCCGAGCGGCTCGGGGACGTGCCGATCTGCGTCGTCGAGAAGGGGAAAGCGCCGGGCTCGCACCTGCTCTCCGGGGCGGTCGTCAACCCGCGCGGCATGCAGCTCCTGTTCCCGGGGATGCACGCCGCCGAGATGCCGTTTGCCGGCCTCGTCGAGCACGAGGCCGTCTACTACCTGACGCAGAAGCGTTCGCTGCGGATCCCGATGCCGCCGCAGATGCGCAACGACCGGAACTACTTCGTCTCCCTCAGCCGTCTCTCGCGCTGGCTCGCGGAGCGCGCGGAGGAGCTCGGCGCGACGATCGTGCCCGAGACGGCCGCCGTCAAGCTGCTCGTCAGCGGGGGCAGGGTCGTCGGCGTGCGCACGGGAGACCGGGGCCGGGGCCGCAACGGCGAGGAGCTGCCGAACTTCGAGCCGGGCAGTGACATCCGTGCCCGGGTGACGATTCTCGCCGAGGGCACGCTCGGTCACCTCACGCGGGCGGCGGTCGAGCAGTTCGAGCTCGGCGGCCAGCCGCAGGTCTACGCGCTCGGGGTGAAGGAGGTGTGGGAGGTCGAGAAGCCCCTCGTCCCGATCATCCACACGATCGGCTGGCCTCTGCGGATGGGGCGGAGGAACCGCGAGTTCGGGGGCAGCTTCATCTACCCGATGGGCGACAACCTCGTCTCGCTCGGCATGGTCGTCGGCCTGGACTACTCCGACCCGGCTCTCTCGGTGCACGACCTGCTCCAGCAGCTGAAGACGCACCCGCGGGTCCGGAAGATCCTCGACGGCGGGAAGCGCATCGCGTGGGGCGCCAAGACGATTCCCGAAGGGGGCTTCCAGGCCCTGCCGAGCCGCCTCCATTTCCCCGGCGGCATGCTCGTCGGGGACGCCGCCGGCCTCGTGAACGTCCCGGCGCTGAAGGGAATCCACTACGCGATCGAATCAGGGCGGCTCGCAGCCGAAACTGCGGTCGAGGCCGTGGGCCCGGGGGCAACCGCCTGGACCCCGGGCCAGCTCGAGTCATACGACGAAGCAGTCCGGGAGAGCTTCATCTGGAAGGACCTGCGGCGCGAGCGCAACCTGCGCCCCGCGTTCCAGCACGGGTTCGTGATGGGGTCGGCGCTCGCCGGTCTCTCCACGGTGACGCTGGGGCACTTCCGCCGCGCGACCTGCGCCTCGAGCGCGACGCCGACGCGGAGCTGCGCTCGCCGGGGAAGCGGGGCTACCCGCGGCCGGACGGGGCGCTGACGTTCGACAAGCTCTCGAGTGTCTTCGCCTCCGGCAACAGGTCCAGAGACGACGCGCCGAGCCACATCAGGGTGCGGCAGCACGTTCCCCGACGCCTCGCCGAGGCGTGGATCCACATGTGTCCGGCGCAGGTCTACTCGATTGCGGAGGGGGAGCAGGGAGATCTCGTGAAGGTGGAGGTCACGGCGTCGAACTGCGTCCAGTGCGGGGCCATCACGGCCAAGGGCGGCCGCCTGACGATGCCCGAGGGCGGCGACGGTCCCGAATACACCGTGATGTAGGCCGGGGATGCCCGGCGGCTCCAACGACCGCGCGGTGCCGACGTTGGACGACGTCGAGCGCGCGGCCCGGCAGCTCGGCGACCGGTTGCACCGCACGCCGCTGCTCACCTCGCGCACGCTGGCCGAGTCGGTAGGCGTTCCCGTCCTGCTCAAGGCCGAGCTGCTCCAGAAGACGGGCTCGTTCAAGCCGCGAGGCGTGTTCACCCGCCTCGACGTGCTCTCGGCGGAGGAGCGCCGCAACGGCGTGATCTCCATCTCGGCCGGGAACCACGCTCAGGCGCTCGCCTACGCGAGCGCGCGCGAGGGGATCGACTGCCTGGTCGTCATGTGGGCGGCTGCCAGCCCGTTCAAGGTCGCGGCGGCGCGCGGCTACGGCGCGCAGGTGGATCTGGAGGCGTCGGGCCCCGACGAGGCCTTCGTCCGGCTCGCGGAGCTGTGCGAGCAGACCGGGCGGACGCTCGTGCACCCGTTCGACGACCCGCACGTGATCGCCGGACAGGGCACCGTGGGGCTCGAGATCCTCGAAGGGGCGCCCGAGGCGGATGTCGTCGTCGTGCCGGTCGGCGGCGGCGGGCTCGTCGCGGGCGTCGCGGCTGCCGTCAAGGGCCGGCGCCCGGACGCGAGGGTGGTCGCCGTCGAGCCGGAGGGGTCGGCGGTCCTGCACGACTCGCTGGCAGCCGGACGGCCGGTGCGGGTCGAGCACGGCCGGTCGCTCGCGGACGGCCTCGTCTGCCCGATCGTGGGCGAGCACTGCTTTGCCGTCGCAAGCGCGCTCGTCGACGAGTCCGTGACCGTGACCGAGGACGAGCTCCGGGCCGGCTTTCGATTCCTCTACGAGCGCGCGAAGCTCGCCGCAGAGCCGGCCGGAGCCGCCACGACGGCGGCCCTCCTCGCCGGCAAGCTCGACCTCGGCGGTGCGGGTGCCGTCGCGCTCGTTGTCTCAGGGGGCAACGTAAGCCCGGAAATCGCCTCTGGTATCCTCAATTTTGATGAAGGCCGACATCCATCCTGAGTACGTGCTCGCGACCGTCCGCTGTTCCTGCGGGAACACGTTCACGACGCGCTCCACGAAGGCCGATCTCCACGTCGAGATCTGCTCGGAATGCCATCCGTTCTACACCGGCAAGCAGAAGCTCGTCGACAGCGGAGGCCGGGTAGAGCGCTTCCAGCGCCGGCTCGAAAGGGCCGAGCAGGCGCGCCGCTCCTGAGCGCGAACGCCCTGAACATCGCAGCGAACGCTCCGATCGGAGGGCAGGCGGTCCTCGAGGGCGTGATGATGCGCGGTCCGACCGCCTGGGCGCTCGCGGTGCGCAAGCCGGACGGCGCCATCGCCGAGGTCAACAGGCCGATCTCGTCGGCGCTCGCGCGTCACCGGCTGTTGCGCGCGCCGATCATCCGGGGCGTGATCGCCCTCGGGGAGTCGCTCGCGATCGGCTTCCGCGCGCTCGCGATCTCCGCGCAGTACGCGGCCCAGGAGGAGGGCACGGACGAGGACGGGAAGCCGAACGTGGAGCTGACCCGCACGCAGCTGATCTTTGCGTTCGCGATCGCGATCGGCTTCGCGATCATGCTCTTCAAGGTCTCGCCGGCGCTGATCACGAACTGGCTGCCGATCGAGGGCACCTCGTGGTTCGTCATCGTCGAGGGCCTGATACGGGTGACGATCTTCATCGGCTACCTCGTCCTCATCTCGCTCTGGCCGGACCTGCGCCGGGTCTTTCAGTACCACGCGGCCGAGCACAAGGCGATCAACGCCTACGAGGCCGGCGACGAGCTCGAGCCGGAGACCGTGCAGCGCCACAGCCTGCTCCACGTCCGCTGTGGCACGGCCTTCCTGCTCTACGTCATGGTCGTCGCCATCTTCGTCTTCGCGTTCTTCGGGCGGCCCGACTGGTACTTGCTGATTCTGTCGCGGATCCTGGCGCTGCCGCTGATCGCCGGGATCGCCTACGAGATCATCCGCTTCGCGGGCAGGCACCCGGACAACCCCTTCCTGCGCACGCTGCTGGCGCCCGGCCTCTGGCTCCAGAGGCTGACGACGCGCGAGCCCTCCCTCGACCAGGTCGAGGTCTCGATCCGCGCTCTGCGCGTGGTGTTGCGCCTCGAGGGAAGGCTGACCCCGGAGGAGCGCAAGGTCGAGGTCATGGCATGAGTGCACGAGGCCAAACGGTCGCGACGGCGACCGTTATCGGCCGGAGAGCGGCCCGGAGGGCCGCGTTCACGACATGCAGGAACCCCACGAGCCGAAGGAGCCTGAGATGGCCGTCGAGAAGCGCGCGAGCGCAACATGGAAGGGCAGCCTCCTGGAGGGCAGCGGGAGCGTGGCAGGCGCGAGCGGCGCGTTCGCTGTCGACGTCACGTGGCCGCGCCGTGCGGAGGAGGGCGCCGAGGCGACGAGCCCCGAGGAGCTGATCGCGGCCGCGCACGCCGCCTGCTACTGCATGGCGCTGTCGCACGGCCTCAGCCAGGCAGGCTCCTCGCCCGACGAGCTCCAGGTGACGGCCACGGTCGGCTTTCAGCCGGGGGAGGGCATCACCGGCAGCCACCTCGAGGTTCAGGGCCGCGTGCCCGGGATCGACGCGAGCGCGTTCGCAGATGCGGCGGCGACCGCCGCCGAGAACTGCCCTGTGTCGAAGGCCCTGGCCGGCGTGAAGATCACGCACAGCGCGTCGCTGGCCTAGCCCGCGCCCGCGAGCCCGGGCCGGAAGCGCCTGCACCCGGCCGTACAATGACCGCGCGATGGCAAGGCTCGACGAGCTGGTCGAGGAGCTCGAGCGCTCCTACGCCGAGGCCCAGGAGCGCATGAGCGACCCCGAGGTCTTCTCCGACCGCCAGAAGGCGGCCGCGGCCGGCCGTCGCCTGAAGGAGCTCGAGGAACCGCACCGGCTGGCCCAGCAATGGCGTCAGGTGACACGGGATCTCGAAGACGCCCGGGCGGACGAGGAGCTCTCCGAGCTCGACAAGCGACCTCGCCGTCGAGGCGGAACGGCTCGAAGGCGAAGTACGGATTGCCCTCGTGGAGCGCGACCCGAACGACGCGAAGGACGTCATCGTCGAGATCCGCCAGGGTGTCGGCGGCGACGAGGCGGGGCTGTGGGCGGGCGATGTCTATCGCATGCTCAGCCGCTACGCGGAGCGGCGGGGCTTCCAGACCGAGGTGCTCGGCTCGAGCCCGAGCGAGGCGGGGGGCTTCAAGGAGATCGCGTTCGCCGTCAAGGGCGACGGCGCGTACTCGGTCTTCAAGTGGGAGGGCGGGACGCACCGCGTCCAGCGCGTGCCCGTGACCGAGTCCCAGGGCCGCATCCACACCTCGACCGCCACGGCCGCCGTCATGCCCGAGGCCGAGGAGGTCGAGGTCGACCTCGACCCCAACGATCTGAAGATCGACGTCTATCGCTCGACGGGCCCGGGCGGGCAGAGCGTCAACACGACGGACTCGGCGGTGCGCATCACTCACCTGCCGACGGGGCTCGCCGTCTCCATGCAGGACGAGAAGTCGCAGCTCCAGAACAAGCAGAAGGCCATGCGGGTCCTCCGGGCGCGGCTCTACGAGATCGAGCGCCAGCGCCAGCAGTCGGAGGTCTCGGAGGCGCGCCGCGCGCAGATCGGCACCGGCGAGCGCTCGGAGAAGATCCGCACGTACAACTTCCCCGAGAACCGCGTCACCGACCATCGCATCAAGCTGACGATCCACCAGCTGGACAAGATCCTCACGGGCGAGCTCGACGAGTTCACCGAGGCGCTCACCGCCGAGGAGCGCCGGCGTGCCCTCGAAGGGGCCGCGGCCTGAGACGGCCATCGGCGTGACGGTCCGCCAGGCGCTGCAGGACGGCGGCCGGATGCTCGCCGACGCGGGTTGCGAGACGCCCCGCATCGACGCCGAGCTCTTGCTGGCGCACGCGCTCTCCGCGTCGCGAACGGAGCTCTTTGCGGACGCGGACCGCGCCCTGAGCGGCGAGCAGGAGCGCCGCTACCGGGAGCTGGTCGACCGGCGCGCGGCGCGCGAGCCGGTCGCGTACATCCTCGGCGAGTGGGGCTTCCGCGAGCTGACGCTGCGCGTCGATCCCCGCGTCCTCGTGCCGCGGCCCGAGACGGAGGTGGTCGTCGAGCGCGCCGTTCGGCATCTGCAAGACGAGCCGGAGCCCCTCGTCCTCGACGTCGGGACCGGCTCCGGCGCGATCGCGCTCGCCCTCGCGAGCGAGCATCCGGGCGCGAAGGTCGTGGCGACGGACATCTCGGCCGACGCGCTCGCGGTCGCCGCCGAGAACCGGGCCGCGCTGGGCCTCGACGAGCGTGTCGAGCTCGTGCTCGGTCATGTCGTCGCCGGTCTGCGCGGGCCCGTTCGACCTCGTTGTCTCGAACCCGCCGTACGTGACACCGGAGGAGTACGAGACGCTCCAGCCCGAGATCAGGCTCTACGAGCCCCGAGAGGCGCTCGTCGGCCGGGGGCAGACCGCGAGCGTCGCCAGGCGCGGCTTCGACGTCCTCCGCGGCGGCGGTTGGCTGGTCCTCGAGTCGAGCGATGTGCGGGCCGGCGAGGCGGCGGCCGAGCTGCGGGCGATCGGCTACGAGGACGTCGCCGTCTTCACCGATCTCACCGGCCGCGACCGGGGAGTCGAGGGCCGGCGCAGGGGCTGAGCGGCCGGCCTGGCCGGCCGCGACCCCCGGTCGCCGAGCCCGGGAGGGCTCGGCACGGTCTTGGGAGCGGAGGAGGTGGCTCACGGTCTTGCGTACGCTGGGGTCATGAGCGAGCAGGCGGTCGCGGCCATCCGGGCGGGCCAGGCGGTCGTGCTGCCGACGGACACGGTGTACGGCCTGGTCGCCGATGCCTACCGAGAGGCGCCGACACGGCTTCTGTATCGCCTGAAAGGACGGCCGGAAGCGATGCCGTGCGCGCTGCTGGCGGCCGACCTCGACGCCATCCTCGAAGCGGTTCCGGAGCTCCGCGGGCGCCCCGCGGTGACGGCGCGGGCGCTCCTGCCGGGCGCGTACACGCTCGTGCTGCCGAATCCCGCGCGCCGCTTCAGGTGGCTGTGCGGCTCGAGTCCCGAGGCGATCGGCATCCGCGTTCCCGGGCTGCCGGCCGTGGCGCGCGCCGTCCTGGACCCCCTCGGCGTCGTCGCCTCGACGAGCGCAAACCTTCACGGCGGGCCCGAGGCGCGGCGGCTCGCCGACGTCCCGGAGGAGCTTCGCCGCCGGGCGGGCGCGCTCGTCGACGGAGGCGAGCTGCCCGGCGTGCCGTCCACGGTCGTCGATCTCACCGCGCCCGAGCCGCGCATCCTGCGCGAGGGCGCGGTGCCCGCCGCCGAGGCGCTCGAGCAGCTTCGAGCCGCGCCCGTCTAGATCCGGGCGTCCTGCACGGCGGCGCGCTCAGGAGCCTCTAGCATTCCGCCGATGGCGGTCACCGCTACGTCGCTCGACGTTCTCCGCTCCGCCGGCCTCGCGGAGATCGATCCCGAGATCGCCGACCTCATCGGCCGCGAGCTCGAGCGCCAGCGTGCGACGATCGAGCTGATCGCCTCGGAGAACTTCACGTGGCCGAGCATCCTCGAGGCGGTGGGCTCGGTGCCCACGAACAAGTACGCCGAGGGCTACCCGGGAGCGCGCTACTACGGCGGCTGCGAGGTCGTCGACGAGATCGAGCGCCTTGCGATCGATCGGGCACGGAGCCTGTTCGGCGCGGAGCACGCGAACGTCCAGCCGAACGCCGGCTCGGCCACCAACATGGCTGTGTACCACGCCTGCCTGGAGCCCGGCGACACGATCCTCGCAATGCGGCTCGACCACGGCGGGCACCTGACCCACGGGCTCAAGGTCAACTTCTCCGGCCGCCTCTACACGATCGTCTCCTACGGGGTCGAGCGCGAGACCGGTCTCGTCGACTTCGAGGAGGTGAGCCGGCTCGCGCGCGAGCACCGGCCGAAGCTGATCGTCTGCGGCGGCTCGGCGTACCCCCGCGCCATCGAGGCCGACCGCTTTCGGGCCGTCGCCGACGAGGTGGGAGCGCTGCTGCTCTGCGACATGGCGCACTTCGCCGGCCTCGTCGCGGCCGGCCAGAACCCGAACCCGGTCCCGCACTGCGATTTCGTCACCTCGACGACGCACAAGACCCTGGCCGGCCCGCGCAGCGGCTTCGTGCTCTGCCGGGAGGAGCACGGGAAAGCGCTCGACCGCGCGATCTTCCCGGGGCTGCAGGGAGGCCCGCTCCTCCACACGATCGCCGCGAAGGCGACGTGCTTCGCGATTGCGGCCTCCGAGCCCTTCCGCGCCTACCAGGAGCAGATCCGCGCCAACGCCGATGCGCTCGCGGAGGGCCTGCTCACCGGCGGGCTCGACCTGCTGACCGGCGGCACCGACACGCACCTGGTGCAGCTCGACCTCCGGCGGAGCGAGTGGACCGGCAAGGACGCGGAGGACCGCCTGCACGAGGTCGGCATCACGGCCAACCGCAACACCGTGCCGTTCGACGAGCGGCCGCCGACCGTCGCCTCGGGCGTCCGGCTCGGCACGCCGGCGGTGACGATGCGCGGCTTCTTGGAGGACGATCTCCGCGAGGTGGCCGGGATCATCGCGGGCGCGCTCGCGGAGGGCGCGAGACACGGCCGCGCTCGGCGAGCGCAGCCGGGCCCTCTGCGAGCGGTACCCGCTCTATCCGGGCTTCCGCGGGTTCCCGTCCTACGGGCAATGACGGCCGAGGGGACCCCGGCGGCTGCGACGAGCTCCAGGCTGGTCGTCGTCGAGCACCCGCTGGTGCGGCACAAGCTCGGGCTGCTCCGCGACGAGACGACCACGACGCAGATGTTCCGCCAGCTCGTCAACGAGCTGACGCTGCTTCTGACCTACGAAGCCACGAAGGAGCTCGCGACCGAGATCGTGCGGGTGAAGACGCCGAACGAGTGGACCGAGGTCGAGCGCATCTCCGGGAAGAAGGTGGCCGTCTGCCCGATTCTCCGGGCCGGCATCGGCATGCTGGACGGCGTCCTGTCGCTGATCTCGGGGGCCCGCGTCGGCTTCATCGGCCTCTACCGCGACGAGGAGACGCTCCAGGCCGTCGAGTACTACGTGAAGCTGCCGCAGGACATCTCCGACCGCGACGTCATCCTGCTCGACCCGATGCTGGCGACGGGCAACTCGACTGCGGCGGCGATCGATCTGGTCGAGCGCGCCGGCGCGCAATCGGTCGCGGTGATCGCGCTGATCGCCGCCCCGGAAGGGATCGAACGCGTTCATCGCGACCATCCCGAGGCGACGATCGTGGTGGCGGCCGTCGACCGGCAGCTGAACGAGCGCGGCTTCATCGTGCCGGGCCTCGGCGACGCCGGCGACCGTCTCTACGGGACGCGATGAGCGGCCCGGCAAGGGATCGAGGAGTGGCCCTCCGCCGTCGCGCAGGATTCGTAGAGTTCCCTCCCGAAGGAGGGCGTCGTGCTTGACACGTTCGTCGCATCCAAGGACGTCCTGTGGGGGTTCCTCGTGGCGCTCGGCGTCGTGCTGGTGCTGACGCCGGCGGTCGGCCGCGTGGCCCGGGTGCTCGGCGTCGTCGACGAGCCGGGTGAGGCGCGCCGGATGCACCTGCGGGCCGTGCCACGGCTCGGCGGGCTCGCAATCTTCCTGGGCATCTTCATCCCGGCGCTGGCCTTCCTCGATCTCACGGGCGTCTACCGGGGGATCCTGCTCGGAGCCGCGGTCGCGACCGCGGTGGGCATGGTGGACGACTTCCGCGGCCTCGCCTGGTGGGTGAAGCTCGCCGGCCAGGGCGCCGCTGCGGGGATCGCGATCTCCTTCGGCGTCTACATCGACCGCTTCAGCTTCCCGCTGCTCGGCGTGCACGAGCTTCCCTACTGGGCCTCCGTGCTCCTGACGCTGTTCTGGATCGTCGGGATGATGAACGTCGTCAACTTCCTCGACGGCATGGACGGCCTGGCCGCCGGGATCAGCGCGATCGCCGGAGGCAACGTTCGCCGTTCTCGCGCTCTCGCTCGGGCGCCCCGAGGCCGCGGTCCTCTCGGCGATCGTCGCCGGCGCGTGCATCGGCTTCCTGCGCCACAACTTCTACCCGGCCCGCATCTTCATGGGCGACTCGGGCTCGCTCCTGCTCGGGTTCCTCCTGGCGACGGTCGCCATCCAGGGCGCGCTCAAGACCGCGGCGACGGTGGCCCTGCTCTTCCCGCTGCTCGTGCTCGCGGTGCCGCTGCTCGACACGTCGTTCGTGATCGCGAAGCGCCTCAAGTACCATCGGCCGCTCACGGAGCCGACCCCCTGGCACCTCTACCACCGCTTCCGCAACATCGGCTTCACCCAGCGCCGCGCCGCGCTCTACTTCTACGCGTGGGGCCTCGTGCTCGCCGGAGCCGCCCTCGCGACACGCTTCGTCCCCTTCCGCGAGCACGGCGACTGGCACCTCTGGCCGACGCTCGTGATCGCCGTGATCGGCTTCGTCGCGCTCGCGACCTCGCTCTACATGGTGATCGTCCTCGAGATCCTCAAGCTGCGCCGCATTCGCGCGTGGGGGTCGTCGCTGCGGGATACCGAGGCGAAGCGGCACCGGAAGACCGCATAGCCGGTGATACGATTACAAAGTCGGCCGCAAAGACGGGGTTTTTCGGCCAACAGAACGGTTTGCGGGCGTCACAAGCTCATGAGTTGGTAAGCTGCCCGCGGCCTCGATGACCGGCGGTGGCATGGTCCAGCAAGCACAGTTCGACCCCCTCAGCGCGGGAGCGTTCCTGCTCACGATCCTCTGCCTCTGCCTCGGAGCCGGGGCGTTGATCGGCCTTGCCGCGGGGAGCGTCGGCGTCGGGATCGGCGTGGGGGCGATCGTCGGCATTCCGGCGAGCGTCGCCGGAGTCATCCTCAGGTACGGGAAGCGTCCCTCGTGAGCCTTCTGACCCCTCGCCGCGTGCCTGACCGCCGGCTGCCGGGAATCGCCGGCGGCCTCGTCGTCGTGCTCGCGCTCCCGGTCTTCCTCGCCGCGGGCTGGGACGTCTCCGCGTGGGCGCTCGGCGCCGGCCTGTGGGTGGCATCGCAGCTGGCCGGCGTCTTGCTCGCCCGCCGCGGCATCGGGGCGCCGACACTCTCGGGCTCGGGCGTCGTCGCGTTCGGGATGCTGTCCCGCGGCATCCTGCTGATGGTCGCTCTGATCGTCGTCGCGGGCTTCGACGCCGAGCTCGCGCTCGGGGCGGCGCTCGTCTACGCGGCCGCCTTCACCACCGAGCTCGCGCTGTCGATCACCTCCTACTACTCGGGGGGCAGCAAGCCGTGATCACGCGTGCTCGCCAAGGGGGAGTTCCACCCCGAAGACGAGTTCAGCCTCGACACGTGGGTCGACCTCGGCGTGCTCTCGATCAACAAGGCGGTCGTCTACCTGTGGATCGGCGCCGTCGTGACCATCCTGATCGGCGTCTGGATCATGCGCTTCGGGCTCTCGCTGCGACCGAGCCGGAAGCAGACGATGGGCGAGTCCGTCTACGAGCTCGTCCAGGGGCAGATCGTGGAGGGCAACCTGCCGCACAAGGCAATCGGCCGGTGGTTCCCGTTCGTCGCCTCGCTCTTCCTCTTCATCTGGATCCTCAACATCATCAGCTTCGTCCCGCTGCCGATCTCGAACGAGCACTTCGAGATCTTCGGCGTCGAGGTGCCCACGTTCTCGCTCTACGCCGCCACGTCCAGCCTGAGCGTGACGCTCGCGCTGGCGCTGATCACATTTTTCGCGACGCACATCGAGGGCATCCGGTACAACGGCCCCGTTGCGTACTTCAAGAGCTGGATCCCGCCCGGCGTGCCGAAGGGGCTGCTCCCCTTCATCGCGGTCCTCGAGGTCATCTCCCAGTTCATGAGGCTGATCTCGCTCTCCGTCCGGCTTTTCGCCAACATGCTCGCGGGCCACATGCTCATCCTCGTCATGCTGGGCCTCATCATCATCCTCGAGAGCGTCGTCGTCGCCATCATCGCCGTGCCGGTGGCAGTCGGCGTCTACATCTTCGAAGTGGCGATCGTCGTGACGATCCAGGCGTTCGTCTTCGCACTGCTCTCCGCCATCTACATCGGCGGAGCGATCGAACCGGAACACTAGATTCAGGGACAAGAGGGAGGGTCAATGGGATCTGTCTTCGCAACACTCCTCGCGGAGGTCGATAGCGAGGCCGTCGTCAGCGCGGGCCGCGCGATCGCGTTCGGCCTCGGCGTCGGGCTCGGCGCCGCCGGCGCGGGCGTCGGCCTCGGCTATCTGTTCGGCTCGATGATCCAGTCGGTCGCGCGCCAGCCCGAGCTGCGCAGCGAGCTCCAGGGCATCCAGTGGCTCGGCTTCGCCCTGGTCGAGGCGGTCGTGTTCTACGGCCTCCTCGGCGGCCTGCTCGCCTACGTGCTCGCCTAGTCGATGGGCGACACGGCACTCGCACTCGTCCTCGCACAGGAGGAGGACTCCGGCAACGACCTGATCTCGGTCGTTCCCGGGCTGATGATCTGGACGCTGATCACGTTCGCGATCGTCTTCTTCGTGCTGCGCAAGCTGGCCTTCGGCCGGATCCAGGGGATGATCGACGCCCGCCGCGAGCGAATCCGGGAGGCGCTCGACGAAGCCGACCGCGCGCGCAACGAGGCTCGCCAGCTGATCGACGAGCACAAGCAGCTGATCTCCCAGGCGAAGGCCGAGTCGGAGGAGATCCTGAGCGAGGCTCGCCGCGTCGGAGACGCACAGCGCGCAGCGGGTGCTCGAGGAGGCCCAGGCCGACCTCGACCGCCGGCTCGAGGAGAACCGCAAGTCGATCGAGGCAGAGAACCAGAAGCTCGTGGAGCAGATCCGCCGCGAGGTGGTCGAGCTGACACTCGTCGCGGCCGAGAAGGTCACGGGCAAGGTGCTCGACGCGGACGACCAGCGGCGCCTGATCGACGAGGCGGTCAACGAGATCGACTTCGACAAGCTCGCCTCGAGGAACTGAGCGGCGGCCGTAATGCAACGCCGACTCCCGCGCTGATGGCCGTCGCCCACCGCATCTACGCGAAGGCGCTCTTCGACGCTGCGAAGGAGCAGGGCCGTCTGAACGAGGTGCGCAGCGAGTTCGCAGACTTCGCCGAGGCGGTCGAGGCCTCGCCGGAGCTGCGCGGCCTCCTGCGCAACCCTCAGATCGACGCGCGTGCCAAGCGCGCCGGTCTCGACGCCGTCTTCGCCGACGCCGACCCGGTGTTCCTGAACTTCCTGCGCCTCGCCTCCGAGAAGGGGCGCCTCGGCGAGACGCACGACATCCAGCGCGAGTTCGAGCGCCTCGTGTCGGAGGAGGAGCGCGTGCTCGAGGTGGAGCTGACCACCGCGAACGAGCTCTCCGACGCCGAGGCCGCCGAGATCATCCAGACGATCGAGCAGGCCTCCGGCCGCCGGGTCGAGGCCACGCGCTCCGTCGACCCCACCCTGATCGGCGGCTTCGTCCTGCAGGCCGGCTCGTTCCGCGCGGACGCGAGCGTGCGCGGCAGGCTCGACGCTCTCCGCCAGCAGCTGGCAACCCGGTGATTCCCAAAGGAGAGTTGGAGACCACATGAAATTGCGCCCGGAAGAGATCACGTCGATCCTGAAACAGCGGATCGAGGAGTACGACGTCGAGACCGACCTCTCGGAGGTCGGCACCGTCCTCCAGGTCGGCGACGGCATCGCCCGCGTCTACGGCCTCGAGCACTGCTTCGCGATGGAGATGCTCGAGTTCGAGCACGGCGTCACCGGGCTCGCGCTCAACCTCGAGTCCGACAACGTCGGCGCCGCGCTCTTCGGCCACTGGGAGGGCATCGAGGAGGGCTCGGTCGTGAAGCGCACGGGGCGCATCGCGAGCGTCCCGGTCGGAGATGCGCTCGTGGGTCGCATCGTCGACCCGCTCGGCAACCCGCTCGACGGGGCCGGTGCCATCGCCTCGGACCAGTTCCGGCCGCTCGAGTTCAAGGCGCCGGGCGTGGTCGACCGCCAGCCCGTGAAGGAGCCGGTGCAGACCGGGCTCAAGGCGATCGACTCGATGATCCCCATCGGTCGCGGCCAGCGTGAGCTGATCATCGGCGATCGGGGAACGGGCAAGACCGCGATCCTCATCGACACGATCCTCAACCAGAAGGGCGGCGACGTCATCTGCGTCTACGTCGCGATCGGCCAGAAGGCGTCGAGCGTCGCGCAGGTCTACCAGCGCCTCAAGGATGCCGGTGCGATGGACTACACGGTGATCGTGGCCGCGTCCGCGGCCGAGGCGGCCCCCATCAAATGGATGGCGCCGTTCGCCGGCTGTGCGATGGGGGAGTTCTTCTGCTACTCGGGCCGCCACGCGCTTTGCGTCTACGACGACCTCTCGAAGCACGCGGACGCGTATCGGCAGATGTCGCTCCTGCTCCGCCGCCCACCGGGCCGGGAGGCGTTTCCGGGCGATGTCTTCTACCTCCACTCGCGCCTGCTCGAGCGGGCGTGCAAGCTCTCGGACGAGCTGGGCGGCGGCTCCCTGACCGCGCTGCCCGTCATCGAGACGCAGGCAGGAGACGTGTCCGCCTATATCCCGACGAACGTGATCTCGATCACCGACGGCCAGATCTTCCTCGAGTCCGACCTCTTCTACTCGGGCGTGCGTCCGGCGATCAACGTCGGGATCTCCGTCTCGCGGGTGGGCGGCAACGCGCAGACCCGCGCGATGAAGAAGGTGGCGGGGCGCCTGCGGCTCGACCTCGCGCAGTACCGCGACCTCGAGGCGTTTGCCCAGTTCGGATCAGAGCTCGATGCCGTCACCCAGCGGACCCTCGCCAACGGCGAGCGGATGGTGGCGACGCTGAACCAGCCGCAGTACTCGCCGTGGCCCTTCGAGGAGCAGGTCGCGGCGATCTTCGCCGGCATCCACGGCTACCTCTCGGAGGTGCCGACCGCCCAGGTTCCGCGCTTCCAGGAGGAGCTGCGCGAGTACCTCCGGACCGAGGGCTCGGTGTATGCGGCGATCCGGGAGAGCGGCGACCTGCCGGACGATCTCCAGGACAAGCTGCACGGCGAGCTCAAGAAGTTCGTGGAACGTTTCAACGTCCAGGAGGACGTCGGGATCGTTGGAAGCGCCGCAGCGTGATGTCTCGGTGGACGAACGGGCCGCATGAGATGCGGCCCCCACGAACGACCTCGGGCTGTGTACGGGCCGGATCTCATCCGGCTCGCGGCCTGAAGGGACGCTGACCGATGGCCTCCCAGCAGGACCTGAAACGCAGGATCCGGTCGGTCCGGAACACCCGCAAGATCACGAAGGCCATGGAGCTCGTCGCGGGCGCCCGCCTGCGGAGGGCGGAGGCCCGCATCAAGGCGATGCGGCCCTACGCCGAGCGCATGCGCGAGCTGATGATCGGCACGGCCCGCGCGGCTGGCCCGTCGAGCGCCCGCCTGCCGCTGCTCCAGGCGCGGGAGGACGCGAGCACGACGGGCCTGCTCGCCGTGACGGGCGACCGGGGCCTCGCCGGCCCCTTCAACTCGCAGATCCTCCGCCGCGCCTTTGCGCTCGATCGCGAGGTTCGCGGTGCCGGCCAGGACGTGCGCTGGCTCGTCGTCGGCAAGAAGGGCCGCTCGACGCTCACGTTCCGGCGCTACGAGCTGGCGGGCGACTGGGTCGGCTTCACGGACCGGCCGGCGTACAGCGACGCCGCCGCCGTCGCGCACCGAGTCGTCGAGCTCTTCGTCGAGCGCGAGATCGACCGGCTCGTGGTCGTCTACAACCGCTACTACTCGCCCCTGACGCAGAAGGTCGAGACGATCGACCTGCTGCCCATCCCGCGCAGCGCGCTCGGAGGAGGGCGAGGAGCAAGACAAGACGCCGCTCGAGATCGCCCTCGAGGGGGACATCATCTACGAGCCCGAGCCGGAGGAGATTCTCGAGCGCCTGCTCCCGGCCTACGTCGAGACGACCGTGTACCGCGCCCTGCTCGAGTCCGCGGCCTCCGAGCTCGGCGCGCGCATGACCGCGATGCGGAACGCGTCGAAGAACGCGAACGAGCTGATCGACCGCCTCACGCTCGACATGAACCGGGCGCGCCAGGCGGAGATCACCCAGGAGATCCTCGAGGTCGTCGCCGGCGCCGACGCGCTCGAGTAAGGCACGCCGAAGGCGTGCCGCACAGCGGCCGCGGGCCGAAGGCCCGCCAGGCCGCGACGCTCCGCCGGCCGCCGCAGGCGGCCGGCACAAGGCACGCCGGTAGGCGTGCCGCACGGGCGGCTGAGCGGCCGGCTTGGCCGGCCGCGACCCGCTTGGAGCGGCCCGAAGGGCCGCGGTCAGAGACCGCGCGCACAGCGGCCGCGCCTAGGCCGCGGCTTGCCGGCCGGCGGCGGCCGGCATCAAAGGCTAGGCGTTGCTGTACGCCGACCCCGCCGGTTGGGACCGGCACCCAAGGGGCTGCCGCGTGCACAGCGGCCGTGCCGGGCTGAGTGACCTGCCTGGAGCCGCCCGTAGGGTCGCGTTTTCCAAATATAAGAGTTGGGAACTCCTGCCGGGAAGTGCTCCATCTCGCTTGCAATGAGCGCTACAGTTGGGCGATCTCGCCGTGAGTACGCTCGCCGAACCCGTTGACGTCGGTGCGGTCCAGACGACCGTCGAAGGCAAGTCGCCGAGGCGTCTCTTCTGGGAGCGCTTCAGCAAAGACAAGGCGGCGCTGTTCGGGCTCGGCGTGATCATGGTACTGGTCCTGCTCGCGATCTTCGCCGGCGTGATCGCGAAATACATCGTCGGGCACGGGCCGAACGAGCTCTTCCAACGGCAGATGACCGATGAGTTCGGCCTGCCGCTCGGACCGAACGGGGATTTCTGGTTCGGCGCCGACGAGAACGGACGCGACGTGTTCGTCCGCGTCCTCTACGGAATTCGCACCGCGCTGATCGTGGGCGTCGTGACCACCGGCATCGCGGTGACGATCGGCGTCGTGGTCGGCGTCACCGCCGGCTTCTACCGCGGCTGGTGGGACACGATCTTCTCTCGCCTGTCGGACATCGTCCTCGCGCTGCCGATCCTCCTGTTCGCGATCGGCATCGTCGCGGCATGCGGCACGACGAAGGAAGGCTGTCTCGGCGGGGTGATCGAGCCCGGTCTTCCGACGGTGATCTTCGTCATCGCGATCTTCACCTGGCCCTACGTCGCGCGCATCGTCCGCGGCAACACGCTTTCGATCCGCGAGAAGGAATTCGTGGAGGCAAGCCGCTCACTCGGTGCGAGCAATACCCGGATCATGTTCAAGGAGGTTCTCCCGAACCTCCTTGCCCCGATCATCATCGTCACCACCTACCTGATCCCGAGCAACATCCTGTTCGAGGCGGCCCTGTCGTTTCTCGGCCTCGGGGTTCCGGCGTCCACGCCGTCCTGGGGCCAGATGCTTTCGGACGCGGCCGACATCTTCGACGTCGCCTGGTGGTACTGGGTGTTCCCGGGCCTCTTCCTCGTGATCACGACGCTCGCCTTCAACCTGCTCGGCGACGGTCTCAGGGATGGCTTCGATCCGAGGACGGAACGGTAGTGCCGCCGACCTGACGTCTCTAACTTTTCCCGCAATTCGAGCGTCCAGAATTTCGAGTACAGTCCCGCGATTCGAGCCGCCGGGGAGACGGCTCCGAAAGAGAAAGAGGGGGTACATGTGAGACGGATCAGACTTCTTGGGGTCCTGGCTGTTGCAGGCGTCGCCGCGGCGCTCGCGGCGGGTTGCGGCGGCACGAACGAGGAGGAGGCGGCGCCGCCGTCGGAGACGCCGCCCGCGGAGACGCCGCCGGCAGACACCGGCGCGCCGCCGACGGACACGGGCGCGGCGCCGTCCGAGGAGCCCGCAGCTCCCCAGGGCGGCATCTACCGCGTCGACTGGGAGACCTCGTTCGACTTCACCGGCGGGTTCGACCCGGTCGGCGAGTACCTGGGCGAGGCGTTCGGCATCTACTCGAGCCTGCTGCTGCGGACGCTCGTCGGCTACCGCCACACGGCCGGCGAAGCGGGCAACGAGCTGATCCCGGACCTGGCGACCGATCTCGGCCAGGTCTCGTCCGACGGGCTCACGTACACCTTCACGCTCAAGGACGGCATCAAGTTCGGCCCGCCGCTCTCGCGCGAGATCACGTCGGACGACATCGTCTACGCGTTCGAGCGGATCGGTACCGAGTCCCTGGTCGCCCAGTACGGGTTCTACTACACCGTGATCGAGGGCATGGAGGACTTCACGGCCGGGAAGGCCGACACGATCTCCGGCATTACGGCCGTCGACGACAAGACGATCGAGTTCAAGCTCGACGGCGCCGACCGGTGACTTCCTCTTCCGGCTCGGCATGCCCGCCGCTGCGCCGGTGCCACGCGAGGTGGCGAGCTGCTTCACCGAGGCGGCCGAGTACGGACGGTACGTCATCGCGTCGGGGCCCTACATGATCGAGGGCTCGGACGCGCTCGATGCCTCGAGCTGCGACACGCTCAAGCCGCTCTCGGGCTTCGACCCGAACAGCCAGCTCGTCTTCGTGCGCAACCCGGACTACGACCCGGCGACCGACACGACGGAAGCTCGCGAGACGAATGTCGACGGGTTCGAATGGCGGATCAACACGAACGTCGACGACATCTACAACCGCGTCGAGGCGGGCGACATCGACGACAACGTCGCCAGCGAGCCGGCCCAGGTGCTGAAGCAGTACTCCGAGGACGAGGAGCTGCAGGATCGCCTTCGCGTGAACTCGGGCGACCGCACCTGGTACATCACGATGAACCTGACGCAGCCGCCGTTCGACGACATCCACGTGCGGAAGGCCGCGAACCTCGTCATGGACAAGGAGGGGCTGCGCCGCGTGTGGGGTGGCCCGCTCTTCGGCGAGATCGCGACTCACATCATCCCGGACGCCATGCTCAACGGCGTGCTCGACGACTACAACCCGTACCCGTCCGAGGGCGACGCCGGTGATCTCGACGCGGCGATGGAGGAGATGAAGCAGTCCAAGTACGACACGGACGGCGACGGCCTCTGCGACGCGCCCGAGTGCAGCGACGTCCTGCATGTCACCGGCTCGGACAGCCTTCGCAAGGCGATGATCCCGGTGGTCGAGGACTCGTTCGGCAAGATCGGGATCACGTTTCGCACCCGGCAGTTCGAGGACGCGTACACGGTCATCCAGACGGTGAACAAGCAGGTGGCCATCTCCGAGCGGCCCGGTTGGGGCAAGGACTACGCGGACGCTTCCACGTTCATGGTCCTGTTCGACAGCCGCTCCACGCTGCCGGCCGGCAACGTCAACTACTCGCTGGTCGGCCTGACGCCCGAGCAGGCGCAGAAGATCGGCGCCGAGGGCACGGTCGACGGGATCCCGAGCGTCGACGCCGACATCGACGCGTGCAACGAGGTCCCGGCCGGCGACGAACGGACGCAGTGCTGGGCCGACCTCGACAAGAAGCTGATGGAAGAGGTCGTGCCGTGGGTGCCGTACCTGGACGCTTCCGCGGTCTCGGTCACGGGGCCCGCTGTCGTGGAGTGGGACTTCGACCAGTTCGCGGGGACGATCGGCTACGCACACGTGGCCGTCGACTCGTCGCTCCAGTAGGTAGTCGGAAGCAAGAGGTGGGGGCCGCCCGGAGCGGGCGGCCCCCAGCCGATTCCAAGAGTGGATAGCGAAGGGCAGACGTGACGCAATACATCGCCAGAAGGCTCGGGTGGGTCGTCGTGACCGTTGCGCTCGTGACGCTGCTGACCTTCGCCATCTTCTTCCTCCTGCCGACCGGCGACCCGGCCGTCCGCTTCGCCGGCAAGTCGCCACGGGAGGAGACCCTGAAGGAGATCCGCCAACAGTTCGGGCTCAACCATCCCTGGTATCACCAGTACGGGATCTTCGTGAAGAACTTCTTCGCCGGTGACGAGTACGGCTGGCCCGGTCTCGGGTTCTCGTACGACAGCCGTGTCCCGATCATCGACGAGATCAAGGACCGCGCCCCGAGGACGATCGCGCTCGCCGTGGGCGCCGCGATCATCTGGCTCATCATGGGCGTCGGTATCGGCATCCTCTCGGCGATCAAACGCGGGGGGGTCGTCGACCGGTTTGCGATGGGCTTCGCGCTGTTCGGCATCTCCGCGCCTGTCTTCCTCTTAGCCCTGATCTTCCTGTTCGTCTTCTGGCAGAAGCTCGGCTGGGCGCCGGGGACGGGCTACGTCAACTTCGCGGATAGCCCGAAGGACTGGTTTGCCCACCTCGCCATGCCGTGGGTCGTGCTCGCCCTGCTCTACGCGGCGTTCTACGCCCGCATGACGCGAGGAAATCTGATCGAGACCATGGGCGAGGACTACATTCGCACGGCGCGGGCGAAGGGCCTGTCGGAGCGCCGCGTCGTCCTCAAGCACGGGCTGCGCTCGAGCTTGACGCCCATCGTGACGCTGTTCGGCATGGACCTCGCGCTGCTGGTCGGCGGCGCGGTCATCACCGAGACCGTCTTCAACCTGCAGGGCCTGGGCGCGTGGACGGTCCGGGCGACCTTCCGCGGCGACCTCCCGGCCGTCGATGGCAGTGACGCTGCTGCTCGCAGCGATCGTCGCCGTGATGAACATGGTCGTCGACATCCTGTACGCGTACCTCGACCCGCGCGTCCGCTACCAGTGAGGGCCTGATGGCGGACGTCCTGCTCGAGGTCAAGGACCTCGCGGTTCACTTCCCGACTCCGGACGGTGTCGTCAAGGCGGTGGACGGTCTCTCGTTCACGGTTCACCGCGGCGAGACGTTCGGCATCGTCGGGGAGTCCGGCTCGGGCAAGAGCGTCACCAATCTCGCCGTGCTCGGGCTCCTGAACCGGAAGCGCTCGCTCATCTCGGGCGAGGTCCTCTTCAAGGGCAAGGACCTGCTCGCTGCCGGCTCCGACGAGCTCCGCAAGGTCCGGGGCAAGGAGATCGCGATGATCTTCCAGGACCCCTTCGCGTGCCTGCATCCGATGTACCGGGTCGGCGACCAGATCGTCGAGGCGATCCGAGTGCACGAAAGCGTTCCGAAGCGGCAGGCGGAGGATCGCGCGGTCGAGATGCTCGCGGCGGTCGGCATCCCGAACCCGCGGCAGCGCTTCACGGACTATCCGCATCAGTACTCGGGCGGCATGCGTCAGCGGGCCATGATCGCCATGGCGCTCGTGAACAACCCCGACCTTCTCATCGCGGACGAGCCGACGACGGCGCTCGACGTCACGGTGCAGGCTCAGATCCTCGAGCTGATCGACCGGGTGAAGACCGAGTTCAACATCGGCGTGATCCTGATCACGCACGACCTCGGCGTGATCGCCGAGGTGGCCCAGACGCGTGATGGTCATGTACGCGGGGCGCGCGATGGAGGCGAGCGCGACGGCGAGCTGTTCACGCGACCGCTGCACCCGTACACGTGGGGGCTCATGGAGTCGCATCCCGCACGTGGAGCGGAAGGGGTCGCGGCTCGTGCCGATCGAGGGCGCGCCGCCGTCGCTGATCAACGTACCGCCGGGCTGTCCGTTCCATCCCGCGCTGCCCGCATCGCTTCGCACCGTGCGACCAGGAGCGCCCGGAGTTCCGCGACCGGGGCGGTGGCCATCCGGAGGCCTGCCACCTCAGCGATCGACGAGAAGCGCCGTCTCTGGGCTGAGCGCGGAGGCCGATCGCCTCGGGGTGGCCGTATGAGCCAGGTCGCACGGCGACCGAGCGCGGTCGTCTCGGCGCCGCGCGCCGGGCGAGCCGCTCGTCGAGGTCGAGCACCTGACGAAGCGGTTCCCGATCACGCACGGGCTTCCTGCATGCGCAAGATCGGCGAGGTGCACGCCGTCGAGGACGTCAGCTTCACGATCTACCGCGGCGAGACCCTCGGGCTCGTCGGCGAGTCCGGCTGCGGCAAGTCGACGACGGCGCGGCTCGTGCTGCGAAGCTGCTCGAGCCGACCGCCGGCACGATCCGTTTCGAGGGACGCGACATCACGCGCTCGAGCCGTCGCGAGATGCGGCCGCTGCGGCGCGAGATGCAGATGGTGTTCCAGGATCCGTACTCGTCGCTGAACCCGCGCCAGACGGTCGGCCAGATCATCGGAGCGCCGTTCGCGATCCACACGCACCGAGGGCTCGACGAAGCGCAAGGTGCAGGATCTGATGAACCGCGTCGGGCTGAACCCGGAGCACTACAACCGCTACCCGCACGAGTTCTCCGGCGGGCAGCGGCAGCGCATCGGCGTCGCGCGCGCGCTCGCGCTGTCGCCGAAGCTGATCGTCTGCGACGAGCCGGTCTCGGCGCTCGACGTGTCGATCCAGGCGCAGATCCTCAACCTGCTGCAGAGCCTCCAGCGGGACTTCGGCCTGACGTATCTCTTCATCTCGCACGACCTCGGCGTCGTCCGGCACATCTCCGACCGGATAGCCGTGATGTATCTCGGCCGCATCGTCGAGCTCGGGCATGGCGGACGAGCTCTACGCGCGCCCCGCCACCCCTACACGGCCGCGCTGCTCTCGGCGGTCCCGAGCGCGGACGCCGACGGCGGGGCGTCACGGCGAGGGCCGCATCGTGCTGAGCGGCGACGTGCCGTCGCCGGTCAACCCGCCGTCGGGTTGCTCGTTCCACCCTCGCTGCCCGAAGGCGCGCCTCGTCAGCGGGCGGAGCGACGAGGTGCCCGAGATCCTGCCGCTCGGACATCCCGGAGCTCGCGCCCGTGGGCCAGAACCGGCTCGCGTCGTGCTGGTATCCGCTCGAGCCGGGCGAGAAGCTGCAGCGCGCCCCGTAACGGCTCGCCGGTGCTCGCGGCGGCTATCCTCGAGCGAGCGGTGATGCAGCCGACGCTGATCTCCAGCTGGGTCTGAAGCCTCGACCACGCCGCCCGTGTGGCGGATGGGTGTGACCGGGCCCGCGTGATTGCGGACAAGCTCGACCGGTTCGAGCTCGCCCGTCGGCGCTTCGTGCTGCGGCCGATCGCCTCGGCGCTGGCCCGGCGGCGGATGCCACGCTTCACGGTCGCTTAACGGTTGCTAACCGTTTCCGCGCGATATCGTCGGAAGAGGCAGGGATGGTTGGCGTAAGTCGTGATCGGGAGCGAGGCTGTGGCCGCGCGCGGGAGTGGATCTCGCTTCGCATGGACGGCGAGCTGTCGGAGCTCGAGCGCCTGCTGCTCCGGCGCCATCTCGGCCGCTGCCCGGATTGCCGGGCGTTCGCCGAAGGCGTGCGGTCGACGACGATGCTCGTCCGTGCCGCCCCGGTGGCACGCCCGACGCGTTCGCTCGGGCCCGATCCGGCTCCGGTGCGGGCGGCGCCCCGGCGCTTCCGGCTCGTCGCAGCCGCCGGGCTGGCGGCCGTTGCGGCCGGGTTCGGCATCGGAATCGGAGTCCTGATCGGGTCGGATCGCGACGCGCCGCTGCCGATCGCTCCCCAGGCGCCCGGCCCGACGATCGCCGAGCTGCCGCAGGGGCCCGAGCGGCCCGCTCCTCAGCCGCCGACCGTGAACGTCTAGCGGTTCGGTCGAGCGGTTCGCTCCGGGTGGGGGCCCGAGCCTTCGGTAGACTCGGGGCGTCGAGCGACGAGGCCGGCACCGGCCTCTTGAGACCACCACGAGGCCAGGAGCGCGATGTCGGAGACTCCCGCGGAAACGAACGTCGGCAGGATCGTCGAGATCAAGGGCGTCGTCGTCGACGCCGTCTTTCCCGATCAGCTGCCCGCGATCTACAACGCACTTCGGGTCGAGGTTCCCGCCTCCGACGGCCGGCCGGCGATCGACGTGATCGCCGAGGTGCAGCAGCATCTCGGCGACGACACCGTCCGCGCCGTGGCGATGGACTCGACGGACGGCATCCCGCGCGGCGCCAACGTGATCGATACGGGCCAGCCGATCACCGTCCCCGTGGGGAATGCGACGCTCGGGCGGCTCTTCAACGTGCTCGGCGACCCGATCGACAAGAGCGAGGAGCCCGTCGTCGTCGACGAGCGCTGGCCGATCCATCGCGATCCGCCGACGTTCGAGGAGCTCAAGCCGACGGTCGAGATCTTCGAGACCGGAATCAAGGTGATCGATCTGCTCGCCCCGTACGTGAAGGGCGGCAAGGTCGGGCTGTTCGGCGGCGCCGGGGTCGGCAAGACCGTGCTGATCCAGGAGTTGATCCGCAACATCGCCGAGGAGCACGCGGGCCTGTCGGTCTTCTGCGGCGTGGGTGAGAGGACGCGCGAGGGCAACGACCTCTGGCTCGAGATGACCGAGTCCGGCGTCATCTCGAAGACCGCGCTCGTCTACGGGCAGATGAACGAGCCCCCCGGGGCGCGGCTGCGCGTCGGACTGGCCGGCCTCACGATGGCCGAGTACTTCCGCGAGCAGGGCCAGGACACGCTCGTCTTCATCGACAACATCTTCCGGTTCGTCCAGGCCGGCTCGGAGGTCTCGGCGCTGCTCGGCCGCATGCCGTCCGCCGTCGGCTACCAGCCGACCCTGGCCACCGAGATGGGCCAGCTCCAGGAGCGGATCACGTCAACGCAGCGCGGCTCGATCACATCCGTGCAGGCGATCTACGTGCCGGCGGACGACCTGACCGATCCCGCCCCGGCAAACACCTTTGCGCACCTCGACGCAACCACGGTGCTCTCCCGTGCGATCGCCGAGCAGGGGCTGTACCCGGCCGTCGATCCGCTCGACTCGAGCTCGCGCGTCCTGCAGCCGGGCGTCGTCTCCGACGAGCACTACCAGACGGCCACGCGCGTGCAGGAGATCCTCCAGCGCTACAAGGATCTGCAGGACATCATCGCGATCCTCGGGATCGACGAGCTGTCGGACGAGGACAAGGTCGTCGTCACGCGGGCGCGCAAGATCCAGCGGTTCCTCTCCCAGCCCTTCCACGTCGCGGAGGCGTTCACGGGACAGGCCGGCGTCTACGTGCGGCTCGAGGACACGATCAAGGGCTTCGTCGAGATCATCGAGGGCAAGTACGACGATCTTCCCGAGCAGGCGTTCTTCATGCTGGGGACGATCGACCAGGCGGTCGAGCGCGGCCGCGAGCTCGCGGCGGCGGCCTGAGCTCGGAGCGTCCGGTCGGATGGCCGAAGGCTCCGAGAAGACCTTCGACCTCTCGGTCGTCACGCCCGAGGGGGCCGTGTTCGACGGCGAGGCGCAGATGGTCGTGGTGCCCGGGGCGGCCGGCGAGATCGGCGTGCTGGCGCGTCACGCGCCCCTCGTGGCGATGTTGAAGGCCGGGGAGACCCGGATCAAGGCCGAAAACGCGTGGACCGCGCTCGCAACCGGCCCGGGCTTCTTCAAGGTTCAGCGTGACCGCGCGATCGTGCTGGTCGACGACGCCGTCAGGGCGGAGGAGATCGACGTGGAGCAGGCTCGGCAGGAGGCGGACGAGGCTCGGGCGCTGCTCGAGCGCGCAGACGCCGGCGAGGAGGGAATCGACCGCTGGCGCGTGTCCGAGCGCCTCCGCCACGCCGAGAACAAGATCGCCGTTGCGGGCCGCGAGTAGCGCCCCAAACAGCCGGGAGGGGAGCCGACAACCCGGTGAGCGCGGCCTGCCGGCCGCTTTCCGCCGGAAACCAGCCTGGCGGCTGTTTCCGGCTAGGGCAGGGTGTGATCCCTACGCGCCGAAGAGTTCGGTATCCTCGTCCGCGGCCTGCCTGAGCACGCCTCGGCGGGGCCTTCGACGACGAAGAAACTCGTGCGAACGACCCTGAAGAGAGGCGCCGGCAGCGGTCTGGGCAACGGGCGGCCGCCCGACGAGCCCGGAGCCGGCAACGCACGGCCGCCTCGCGCACCGCTCGGGCCGGTGAGCCGGTACGGCCATGCTCGGCGGCGCGGGCTGCGGCTCACCGGCCAGATCCTGTTGTGGCTCCTGGTGGTGGGGCTGGTCGCCGCCGGAGCGCTCGGCGGCGGCGTGTGGCTCTACCTCGAGGAGAGCGTGGCCACGATCGTCGACAACTCGAAGGACATCCAGAAGGAGATCGAGGAGGAAGGCGTCCCCCTCGTTGCCTCCGAGCCCGGCAAGGCCACGAACGCCTTGATCGTCGGCTACGACGCCCGCAAGGGAGCGGAGGCCGACGTCGGCCGCTCCGACACCGTCATGCTCGTCCGCGCCGACCCGAACAAGGACACGATCTCGCTCCTCTCGTTCCCGCGAGACCTCGTCGTCGATCATCCGGGTTGCCGCGCCCATCCGACGCCGTGGCGCGACCGGATCAACACGGCGTACACGTTCTGCGGCCCGAGCGGCACGGCCAAGACCGTCCGGGCGCTCACCGGGCTGCCGATCAACTACGTCATCACCGTCGACTTCCACGGCTTCAAGGAGATCGTGGCCAAGGTCGGCGGGGTCTACGTCGACGTCGATCAGCGCTACTACAACCCGACCGGCGGCGAGTACGCCCGGATCAACCTGCAGCCCGGGTACCAGAAGCTCGGCGGCGGCGCCGCGCTCGACTTCGCCCGCTATCGCCACACGGACTCCGACTTCCACCGCATCGCGCGCCAGCAGCAGTTCGTCAAGGCGTTCAAGCAGGCGGTGCACTCGAACTTCTCGATCACGAAGCTCCCCGGGATCATCAACGTCATCGTCGACAGCGTTCAGGTCGCCGGAAAGAAGGCTCTCGACCTCGGCACCCTGGCTTCGTACGCCCGGTTCGTGTACGAGCTGCCGTCCGGCAGCTTCTTCCAGGCGCGGCTGAGCGCGTCGGAGGTCACCGGGTACACGGAGCTGTCGGCATCCGAGGACGCGATCCGGGCGGCCGTGGTCGACTTTCTCAACCCGGACGTGAAGGCGGCGGCGAAGGCCGATGCCGCGGCCAGCGGCCAGAAGCCGGTCGGGGAGGCGCCGTCGCCGGATACGACGACGATCGAGGTGCTGAACGGCAACGGCAAGGACTTCTCGGCCAGGACCGCCGCCGACCTGCTCGCCCAGCGCGGCTATCTCGCGGAGTCCGGCGGCGACGCGCTGGACGAGGCCGGCAACCAGAAGTTCGACTACTTCGAGACTCAGATCACCTACGACGGTGTCGTGCCCGGTGCCAGGGCCGCTGCCGAGGCCGTGGGTCGGCTGTTCGGCGACTACCAGCTCGTCAAGGCCGCGCCGGACGACGAGATGGACACGACGCTGGAGGTCATCGTCGGGCAGACCTTCCATGACACGCTTGCGAGCGCACCGGTCGACGAGACGCCGGAGCACCAGGACCCGGACACGGTCCGCGACTTCGACGAGGTGCTGCCGTACGCCCGGGACGCCTCACGCAAGGTCGGGTTCAAGGTGCTCGTCCCGCTCGTGCGCGAGGAGACCTCGAGCCTCGACACAGGCGGAGTACCGGCGCGCGTCTACAAGCTCGAAGGGCGAGACGCGCTCAAGCTCGTGTACCGGTCGAGCCGGGGCTACTGGGGCATCATGGAGACGAGCTGGACCGACCCGCCCATCCTCGACGGGCCCAACGTCGAGCGGCGGGCCGGCGACCGCACGCTGCGGCTGTACTACAGCGGCTCGAAGCTGCACATGGTCGCGTTCCAGGAGAACGGCGCCGTGTACTGGGTCTCGAACACGCTGCTCGACGACCTCAGCAACGAGACGATGATCTCGATCGCCAGAGGCCTCAAGCCCCTCTCGGCGGCGAAGTAGTGAACGAGCCGCTCGGCATTCTGGGCGCGGGGTGGGTCGGCCTCGTCACCGCGGCCTGCTTTGCCGACCTCGGTCACGAGATCTGGGTGCGCGACATCGACGTCGCCCGCATGGAGGCGCTCGAGGCCGGTGTCGTGCCGCTTCACGAGCCGGGGCTTCCGGAGCTGCTCGCCCGCAACCGCGGCCGCCTGCACTACACGAGAGACGCGGCGGAGCTGTTCGAGCACGCCCGCCTCGCCTTCGTCTGCGTCGGGACTCCGCCGACCTATTCGGGCGATGCGGATCTCTCCGCCGTCTGGCATCTCCTGAAGGAGATTCCCGCCGCGACGGAGACGATCCTGATCATGAAGAGCACCGTGCCTGTCGGAACGGGTGACAAGGTGCGGAGCGAGCTCGAGGCGCTCGGCCGGGCCGGGGTCGGCTACGTGTCGAACCCGGAGTTCCTCGCCGAGAGCACCGCGATCCGGGACTTCACGAACGCCGACCGCGTGGTGATCGGGTCCTTCGACGAGGAGCAGGGCGACGCGGTGGCGCGTCTCTACGAGCCGCTCGGCCGGCCGATCCTGCGCACCGACGTGGCGACCGCCGAGATGATCAAGTACGCGTCGAACGCCTTCCTGGCCACGAAGATCTCGTTCATCAACGAGATCGCAAACGTCTGCGAGGCGACGGGAGCGGACGTCACACGGGTCGCCGAGGGCATGGGCTACGACCCCCGGATCGGCTCGCAGTTCCTCCAGGCCGGGATCGGCTACTCGGGCAACTGTCTGCCGAAGGACGTCGAGGCGCTGAAGCAGCTCGCGGGCAACTCGGGCTATCACTTCCAGCTTCTCAACGCGGTGATCGAGGTCAACGAGCTCCAGAAGCGCCGGGTGATCGGCAAGCTCGAGAAGCATCTCGGCGCGCTGCGCGGCAAGACGATCACGCTGCTCGGGCTCGCCTTCAAGCCGAACACGAACGACATGCGGCACGCGGCGAGCCTCGTGCATCGCCGCCCGCCTGCTCGCCGAAGGCGCCCACGTCCGGGGCTGGGACCCCGTGGCCGTCGAGGTGGCCCGTCCGCTGCTCCCGGGCGTCGAGCTCCACGAAAACCTGCTCGATGCTCTGAACGGCGCCGACGCGGCCGTCATCGTGACGGAGTGGGGCCAGGTCAAGGCGTTCCCGTTCGAGGCGGCAGCCGACGCGATGAAGGGCGCCGTGCTGATCGACGGCCGGAACGTGCTCGATCCGGAGGAGGCGCGGGACGCCGGATTCGCGTACGAGTCGATCGGCCGTGCCTCGCTCGTCTGATGGAGGCGCTGATGCTCGGCGGGGGTCGTGGCGAACGGCTCGGTGACGCGGCGGCCGGCCTTCCGAAACCGCTCGTGCCGGTGGGGGGCCGTCCCCTCGCCGCCTACATGGTGGCCAGGCTCGCGGCGGCCGGGGTGTCGCGCGTGATCGTTGCCTGCGCCGCAGGCCAGGAGGCGCTCTTCCTTCAGGCGTTGTCCGGCCTTGGGGCCGAGATCGCCGCGGCGGGTGAGCCCGAGCCGCTGGGCCGAGGCGGCGGGCTGCGCCACGCAGCCGCGCAGCGCCTCGAGCCGGGCCCGGTCTACGCGCTCAACGGCGACGAGCTCGTCGACGTCGACTTCGGGGAACTGCTGGAGCACCACGCCGGCGCGGGCGGCGCGGCGACGATCACGGTCGTGCCGCTCCAGTCGCCGTTCGGCGTCGTGGAGATCGAAGGCGACTCCGTCTCGGCTTTCCGCGAAGCACCCCAGCTGCCGCACTGGGTGAGCTGCGGCGTCTACGTGCTCGACGAGGAGGCGATCGCCCGGCTGCCCGAGCGGGGTGACCACGAGACGACGACGTTCCCCGAGCTCGCCGCGGAGGGCCGCCTGCGCGCGTTTCGCCACGAGGGAACCTGGATCACGGTGAACACCCCCAAGGACCTGCGTCGCGCCGAGGAGCTCGCGGCCGAGCACCCGGAGTGGCTGTCGGCGTGAGCACGGGCGAGCCGCGGCCGGAGCTGGAGACCCGGACGGTCGAGAAACCGTGGGGTCACGAGCTCATCTGGGCGCTCACCGACCGCTACTGCGGCAAGATCCTGTTCGTTCGCGGCGGTGAGTCGCTCAGCCTTCAGTACCACCGCGAGCGGGACGAATCCTGGTACGTGATCGAAGGCCGCGCCATGCTCGAGTTCGGGAGCGTGGACGGGCCCCGCGAGACGGTCGAGATCGGCCCGGGCGACGCGTTCCGGTTCGTCCCGCAGACCGTGCACAGGGTCAGCGCGATCGCCGACACGCGGATCTTCGAGGTCTCGACGCCCGAGCTCGACGATCTCGTGCGCCTCGAGGACCGGTACGGCCGGGCCGAATAGGGCGTAGCCACCTGCTCGCTAGACTGGGCGTCGCATGCCGACGAGCGCCGACCGGCACGACGTCAAGGATCTCGCGCTCGCGCCCACCGGTGTCCAGCGGATCGATTGGGCCGACCGGGAGATGCCCGTCCTGCGGGCGATCCGCGAGCGCTTCGCCGTCGGAGAAGCCCCTGGCGGGCAACCGCATCTCCGCGTGCCTGCACGTCACGACGGAGACCGCCAACCTGCTGCGCACGCTCAAGGCCGGAGGGGCGGACGTCGTCTGCTGCGCGTCGAACCCCCTGTCCACCCAGGACGACGTCGCCGCCGCGCTCGTCAGCGAGTACGGCATCCCCGCCTTCTGCATCCGCGGCGAGGACGCGGACACGTACTACGCGCACATCGACGCGGCGATCGATCACCGGCCGCAGATCACCATGGACGACGGCGCGGACGTAATTTCCGTGCTGCACTCGCGGCGCCGCGAGCAGATCGGCGACATCCTGGGGGCGACGGAGGAGACGACGACCGGCGTCATGCGGCTGCGCGCGCTCGAGGCGGACGGCAAGCTGGCCTTTCCGGTCATCGCCGTCAACGAGGCCAAGACGAAGCACCTGTTCGACAACCGGTACGGAACCGGCCAGTCGACCGTGGACGCCGTCATCAGGGCGACGAATCTCCTGCTCGCAGGCCGCAAGTTCGTGGTGGCCGGCTACGGATGGTGCGGGCGCGGCGTGGCGATGCGGGCTCGGGGCATGGGCGCGCACGTGGTCGTCACCGAGGTCGAGCCGCTGCACGCGCTCGAGGCAGTGATGGACGGCTTCGAGGTCATGACGATGGAGCAGGCAGCCCGGATCGGGGACATCTTCGTCACCGCGACGGGCGACAAGAACGTGATTGCCCGCCGCCACATCGAGCTGCTCAAGGACGGCGCGATTCTCGCCAACACCGGCCACTTCAACGTCGAGATCGAGATCTCCGCGCTGCGGGCGCTCGCGGCCTCGAGCCGCGAGGCGCGGCCCAACGTCGAGGAGTTCACGCTCGCCGACGGCCGGCGCGTGTATCTGCTCGCAGAGGGGCGTCTCGTGAACCTCGCGGCCGCCGAAGGGCACCCGGCCGCCGTCATGGACATGAGCTTCGCCAACCAGGCCCTGGCGGCGGAGTTCGTGATCGCCAGCGCCGGCCAGCTCGGACGGCGCGTGTACGACGTCCCCGAGGTGATCGACCGGGAGATCGCGCGCCTCAAGCTCGCGACGCTGGGCGTCGAGATCGACGCGCTTACCGAGGAGCAGGAGCGTTACCTGTCCTCCTGGGACGAGGGAACGTAGCCGGTCACGATCTGCGGCCCGAGGACGTCGTCCGGCTCGAGGACGGCCGCGTCGTCCTGCTCGACCAGCGCCGTCTGCCCGCCGAGGTGGTCGAGCTCGAGTGCCGCTCGGCCGCCGAGGTGGCAGAGGCGATCCGCACCCTGGCCGTGCGCGGGGCGCCGGCTATCGGGGTCGCCGCCGCGATGGGGTACGCGCTCGCCGCCGCGCATGGGGAGGACCTCGACGAGGCGGCCGCGCTCCTGCTCGCAGCGCGGCCGACAGCGGTCAACCTCGCCTGGGCGCTGTCCGAGCTGGCCCGGGGCCCTCGCGACCCCGAGACGCTGGCCCGGCGCGCCCGGGAGTTGCACCGCCGCGAAGTGGAACGGTGCGTCGACATGGGCGAGCACGCCGCCCGCCTGTTCGGCGAGCCCGCGCACGAGTGGGAACGTCCCCTGACGCACTGCAACACCGGGGCGCTTGCGACGGCGGGCCACGGGTCGGCGCTGGGCGCGGTCCGCAGCGCGCACTCGCTCGGCCTCGTACGTCACGTGCTGGTCGACGAGACAAGACCACTGCTGCAGGGAGGTCGTCTGACGGCCTGGGAGCTCGAACAGGCCGGGATTCCCCACAGCGTCGTCGTGGACGGCGCGGCGGGCGCGCTCATGGCGCTCGGCGACGTCTCGCTCGTGGTCGTCGGCGCGGATCGCATCGCCGCCTCCGGAGACGTCGCCAATAAGATCGGGACCTACATGCTGGCGGTTCTCGCAGCTCGACACGAGCTCCCGTTCCTCGTCGTCGCGCCGACCTCCACGATCGATCTCGCCACGCCGAGCGGCGAGGAGATCGTGATCGAGGAGCGCGACCCGCGAGAGGTCACCGATCGGTTCTCGGCGCGGAATCCCGCGTTCGACGTCACCCCCGCCTCGCTGGTCACGGCGATCGTCACCGAGGCCGGCGTGCATGGCCCGCCGTACGAGAGCTCGCTGGCAGCAGCCGTCGCCGCTTCGTCCTCGGCCTCCTGGGGCGTCGAAGCCGGGCTTCGCCCGGCGAGGGACGTCAGCGACCAGGGGGTCGAGGCGTGAAGGCGATGGTGATGGCGGCGGGCCTGGGCACCCGACTCCGGCCGCTGACCGACGTCCTGCCCAAGCCGATGGTGCCGATCGCGAACCGGCCGGTCCTCCACCATCTGCTGAACCTCCTGGCGCGGCACGACATCCGCGAGGTCGGCGTCAACATCCACGTCTTTCCCGAGCTGATCAAGCGCTACTTCGGCGACGGCTCCGCACTCGGCATGTCGATCCGCTGGTCGGAGGAGCCAACCCTGCTCGGGACGGCCGGCGGCACGAAGCAGCTCGAGGACTTCTGGGGCCGCGAGACGATCCTCATCACGTCCGGAGACGGCCTCCACGACGTCGACGTGACCGCCCTGCTCGGCCACCATCTCAGGACCGGTGGGCTCGCCACGCTCGCCGTCAAGCCGGTCGACGATCCGTCCTCGTACGGCGTCGTCATCCTGGACCGCGACACGAGGATCCGGGGCTTCCAGGAGAAGCCGAGCCGCGACGAGGCGAAGTCCGATCTCGCCAACTGCGGGGTCTACGTGATCGAGCCGGAGCTGCTCGACCGCGTGCCGCCCGACACCTTCTTCGACTTCGGCACGGACATGTGGCCGGCGCTTATCGCGGCCGGCGAGCCGGTCTATGCCTACACGACGATGGCCTACTGGAACGACGTCGGAGGCCTGGACGAGCTCCGCAACTCGATCCTCGACGCCGTGACCGGCCGGGTCCGCATCGCGATCCCCGGAACGGAGATCGCGCCCGGCGTCTGGGCGGAGGAGGGCTGCGACATCCACCAGACGGCCACCGTCGAGGGGCCCGTCGTGCTCGGCCCGAACGTCGTCATCGAGGAGGGCGCCCGGATTCGCGGGCCGGCGGCGATCGGCGCCGAGTCGCACGTCGGTCGGGACGCGGCGATCCGCAGCGCGGCGCTGCTGCCCGGGAGCCTCGTGCCGGACGAGGGCATCGCGATCGCCGGGATCTTCGGCGATGCGTCGAAGCTCGCCGAAAGCATCCTTCGTTATCCCGCCGCGCGCGACTCGTAGCTGTTCGGCGCACTCTGCGCGGAATACGCACATAGCCTCGCCTCATGGGGCTGCTCGACCTGCTGCTCCCCGAGCGCTGCGTCGGGTGCGGCCGTGAGGGCGTGCTCTGCGAGAACTGTCTTGCACGGCTCGTGCCGATCCGCGAGCCGCTGTGCTCCCGCTGCGGAGCACCCGTTGCCTGGCCCGTCGAGCGCTGCACCGAGTGCGCCGGCCGGCGCCTGTCATTCTCGCGGGCCCGCGCGGCAATCGCGTACGAGGGGCCTGCGGTCGACCTCGTGCGAGCCTGGAAGGAGGGTGGGCGCCGTCTCTTCGCGCCCCTCGCCGCTCGCCTCGTCGTCGGGAGCATGCCCGCGCCGCCCGCCGATGCGCTGACGTTCGTCCCCGCCGTGCACGACCGCGAGCTCTGGCGCGGCCACAATCCTGCCCGGTGCCTTGCCGAGCAGCTGGCGATGTCGTGGCGCCTCCCGCTGCTGCCGCTGCTGGCGCGCACCTCGACCACGAGGCGCCAGCGCGGGCTCGGCCTCGCCGAGCGGCGCGCGAACGTCCGAGGAGCGTTCCGTGCGACCGACGGTCCGCCCCGGCACGTCGTGCTCGTCGACGACGTTTACACGAGCGGCGCGACCGTGACGGCAGCGGCCCGTGCCCTGCGCGCGGCGGGAGCCAGCCGGGTCGACGTCGTGACGCTCGCCCGGACGCTCAGAGGCGGCAGGTCACCCGGCCGGTCCTGAGGCGAGGCGATGGGTGAGATAGATTGCAGGCGACTGAAAGGGGGCGCGATTGAGGCTTCAGGTGAAGGGCAAGAACCTCGAGGTCAGCGAAACCCTCTACCGGTACGCGGAGGAGAAGCTCGGAAAGCTCGAGCGGCATCTCAACGATGCGACCCGTCTCGAGCTCGAGCTCATGGTCGAGCGGAACCCGTCCATCGCGCAGCGCCAGGTTGCAGAGGCGACGGTGTGGACCAAGGGGCCGATCCTGCGCGCCCGCGAGAGCTCCGACGACATGAAGGCGTCGATCGACCTGCTCGCGGACAAGCTCGAGCGCCAGGTCAAGCGGTACCGGGAGAAACGCCAGCGCAAGCAGGTATCCCGCCATGGGCCCCATCACCAGCACGAAGAGGAGGCGTGGCCGGTCGTGCCAGACGAGAGCGAGCCGATGCTCGTGAAGACCAAGCAGTTCGCCGTCAAGCCGATGACCCCCGAGGAAGCTGTTCTCCAGCTCGAGCTCATCGGCCACGACTTCTTCGTCTTCCGCAACGCCGAGTCCCACGAGGTCAACGTCGTTTATCGGAGGCGCGACGGCAATTACGGCCTGATCGAGCCAAGCGCCTGATCACGGGGGGAACCATGGGTTCCCCACGCTCATGAGTCTGGACGACATAAGGGATCCGCGGGGAGTGCCGCGCTGGATGGAGGTCGGGATATCCGGGGTCCCGCGCCAGCGCGAGTGGGACCTCGTCAGCATCGTCGACATCCCGGAGCTCGACGGCGCACCCGTCTCCGAGCTCGCCTTCCGGCTCCTCGACGACGGACGGGTCGCGGGTGCCGAGCCTCCCGATGTCCCGAGCTCGGCGCTCAGCCGGCTCGCGGCGGTCGTCACGGAGTCGCTGGCGCCGCCCTGTGAGGTGAGGGCCGTACGGCGCGGCGTTCTCGACTGGTCGCTCGCCGCGAGACGGATCTCGGTCGAGCTCGTGGAGCTGCCCGAGCTCGAGCACGTCGAAGATCTTGTCGTCGCGCTTGCGCCCGACGGCGGCCGAACCGTCCTCGTCGACGGCCGGGAGGTCGAGCCGGACGGGCCGGTCGAGGAGGCGGCGCTTCTCCTGGAGGAGCTCGGTCGTCGGCGCTTCTCCGCCTTCGCCGCCCGGGCCGCTCGCTCGACCGCCGGGTGGGAGCTGACTGTCGACCCGCTCTGATCGTTACCCTGTCCTCATGCCCACCGGGACGGTCCTCTGATGCCACAGAGCTACGGAGCGCTCGAAGGCCTCCTGCGCATGGGCGAGGGCCGCCGCCTGAAGCGGCTCGCCGAGCAGGCTGTCTACATCACGACGCTGGAGCCGGAGTTCGAGCGTCTTTCCGACGCCGAGCTTGCCGCAAAGACGGTCGAGTTCAAGCAGCAGCTGGAGAACGGCGAGGACAGCTCGAGAACCTCGTCTTCGAGGCCTACGCGGCTGTCCGCGAGGCGGCGCGACGCACGGTCGGGATGCGTCCGTTCGACGTGCAGCTGATGGGCGCGATCGTGCTCCACGAGGGCGATATCGCCGAGATGAAGACGGGCGAAGGCAAGACGCTCGTCGCCACCATGCCGCTGTACCTCAACGCGCTCACGGGGGACAACGTCCATCTCGTGACGGTGAACGACTACCTCGCCAAGCGCGACACCGAGTGGATGGGGCCGATCTACGAGGCCCTCGGGATGCGCGCAGGGTTCATCCGCGCCCAGATGCCCTTCGCGGAGAAGCAAGCCGCGTACGAGGCCGACATCACGTACGGGACGAACTCCGAGTTCGGCTTCGACTATCTGCGCGACAACATGGCCGTCTCTTTGCAGAACTGCGTTCAGCGCGGCCACACGTACGCGATCGTGGACGAGGTCGACTCGATCCTCGTCGACGAGGCACGCACGCCGCTGATCATCTCCGGCCAGCCCGAAACCGCAGCGAAGACGTACTACGACTTCGCTCGGGTGGTGCGCGGGCTCAAGGGCGTCCCGGCGAAGTTCGTCCCGAAGGGGCTGCCCAAGCCGGAGGACGACGCCGACTTCGAGTTCGACGAGAAGTTCAAGACCGTCTCGCCGCGGGAGACGGCGATCGAGAGCGTGGAGCACTCGCTCGGCATCGAGAACCTCTACGACCCGCGCCACGCCCAGCTCGTCAACCATCTTGTGCAGGCGCTGAAGGCGGAGTCCCTCTACCAGCGCGACGTCGACTATGTGGTCGTCGACGGCGAGGTCAAGATCGTCGACGAGTTCACCGGCCGCATCATGGAAGGTCGCCGCTGGTCGGAGGGATTGCACCAGGCGATCGAGGCGAAGGAGGGCGTACCGATCAAGGAGGAGTTCGTCACCCTCGCGACGATCACGCTGCAGAACTACTTCCGTCTGTACGAGAAGCTCGGCGGCATGACGGGCACCGCCAAGACCGAGGAGAAGGAGTTCCAGGAGATCTACGGGCTCAGCGTCGTCGAGATACCGACGAACGAGCCGGTCGCGCGTGACGACCAGAACGACTTCATCTTCAAGACGAAGGAAGCCAAGTACGAGGCGGTCATCGGCGACATCAGGGAGCGCCACGACCAGGGGCAGCCGGTCCTCGTGGGCACGATCTCGGTCGAGATCTCCGAGTTCCTGTCGAAGTTGCTCGAGCGGGACGGCATTCCGCACAACGTTCTCAACGCGAAGCAGCACGAGCGAGAGGCCGAGATCATCAAGGACGCCGGCCAGCCCGGCGCTGTCACGATCGCGACCAACATGGCCGGCCGAGGCGTCGACATCAAGCTGGGAGAGGGCGTTCGCGAGCTCGGAGGCCTGTACGTGCTCGGCACCGAGCGTCACGAGGCCCGCCGGATCGATAACCAGCTTCGTGGACGGTCGGGCCGGCAGGGCGACCCGGGCGAGACACGCTTCTACATGTCCGCGCAAGACGACCTCGTGCGACTCTTCTCCGGCGACCGGATCTACAAGATCATCGATCGCTTCAAGCTCCCCGACGACCAGCCGATGGAGGCCGGGATCCTGACGAAGCAGATCGAGGGCGCGCAGAAGAAGGTCGAGGAGCAGAACTTCGTCACGCGCAAGAACGTCCTCAAGTACGACGACGTCATGAACGTCCAGCGCCAGGTGATCTACGAGCAGCGGCGCCAGGTGCTCGAGGGGGACGATCTCTCCGAGCAGGTCCGCGCCTGGATCGAGGACGTCATCGAGCGCCTCGTCCTCGACCACACCGAGGAGGAGCACTTCGAGGAGTGGGATGTCGACGCGCTGTTCTCCGAGATGACGTCGCTCTACGACTGCGAGATCCAGCCGGACGAGCTCGACCTACGCGGCATGTCGCGCGAGGAGCTGGTCGCGGAGTTCCAGGACGACGCGCTGGACGCCTACGAGGCGAAGGAGGAGGAGCTCGGCAGCGAGCTGATGCGCGAGATCGAGCGCTACCTCGTTCTCCAGATCGTCGACGCGCGCTGGCGCGAGCACCTCGACTCGATGGAATACCTCCGGGACGGCATCCATCTTCGTGCGATGGCGCAGAAGGACCCGCTCGTCGAGTACCGCAACGAGGGCTCCGCCATGTTCGACGAGCTCAACGACCAGATCCGCGAGGAGGTCGTCCGCTACCTCTTCCACGTCGAGGTTGCCCGGGAAGAGCCTCCGCAGCTCCAGCCGGAGGAGGCCTCGGACGGCGCGCTCGTCTACGAGCACGAGTCGCTCGCGGGGTCGGACGCCATCGCTGCCGCGACGGCCGGCGCGGTGCAGCCCGCTCCCGGCGCCACGCAGGCCGCTGCTCCTTCGACGGAGACGGCGGCGCCGGCGTCTCCCGTCGCGACGCAGACCGTTCCGAGCGAGTACGCCGGAGTCGGCCGCAACGACCCGTGCCCGTGCGGGTCCGGGAAGAAGTTCAAGCGCTGCCACGGCGCCTGAGGCGCCCGGCCGCGTCCCTCGAGTCCGGCCGACGTCGGCGCGGGCTCTCGGCCGGTAGACGGCTGGCCCTGCGGGCCGCGTCCTCACGGCCGAGAACGGCCGCTTCGCGACCGTTTCGGCCTAGACGCGCGCCCTGCGGTCGCCTAGAATGCCTGACGTGGCCGAGCGCCCACAGCTGCAGAGCGATCTGAAGGAGATCAGGGCCCAGCTCGACTGGGTCCGTGATTACCTTTGACCCGGACACGCTTCGCCTGCGTCTGTCCGAGCTCGAGGAGGCCATGGGCGCGCCCGGTTTCTGGGACGACCAGAAGAAGGCCGCGGCGCTCTCGGCCGAGCACGCGCGGCTGAGCAAGCGCGTCGAGCGCTACGACGGGCTCGCCTCGGAGGTGGACGACCTCGAGGAGCTGCTGTCGATCTCGTCCGACGAGGAGCTCGACGAGCTGGACGGACTCGGTCGAGCGCCCTGCGCCGCCAGCTCGAGCAGCTCGAGGAAGCGGCGCTGTTCCGCGGGGAGTACGACGCCGGCGACGCGGTCGTGACGATCCACTCGGGAACGGGTGGAACCGACGCTCAGGACTGGACGGAGATCCTGCTGCGGATGTACCTGCGGTGGGCGGCCGACCGTGGGTTCGAAACCGAGCTCATCGAGGCCTCCCCGGGCGAGGAAGCGGGCCTCAAGTCCGCGACGTTCACGATCTCGGGAGAGAACGCCTACGGGATTCTGAAGGCCGAGCGCGGCGTGCATCGTCTCGTGCGTCTGTCGCCGTTCGATGCGGCGCACCGCCGGCACACGTCCTTCGCCCAGGTGATCGTCAGCCCGTTCGTCGCCAACGATCTGGCGGTCGAGATCGACGACACCGAGCTGCGGATCGACACGTATCGCTCGAGCGGCGCCGGCGGCCAGCACGTCAACAAGACGGACTCGGCGGTCCGGATCACGCACCTGCCGACGGGGATCGTCGTCCAGTGCCAGAACGAGCGTTCGCAGCTGTCGAACAAGCAGACCGCCATGCGCATCCTGATGAGCCGGCTCGTCGAGCTCGAGCAGGAGAAGCGCGAGGCCGAGCTGGCGGCCGAGCGCGGCGCTGCGCAGGACATCGGGTTCGGCAGCCAGATCCGGAGCTATGTTCTCCACCCGTACCAGCTCGTCAAGGATCACCGCACGGGCTACGAGGAGGGGAATGCGCAGGCCGTGCTGGACGGCCGTCTCGACGAGCTCATCCACGCGTATCTGCGGCAAACGGCGGGCGCCTGAGCCGTCGGTTCCCCTGCCGCCTCCGGCCACCTCTTGCGCTAGACTCCGCCGACGAGCGACATCGCGGCGCGCCGATGCGGCCCTTGGCTGCCCGCCTTCAAGGATAGAGGCGTGCCCTCACGAAAGCCCAGCTGTGACGAGCGCCGACGACGACCTCACCAAAACCGTTTCGCCCCCTCGTCCCGGCGCCAACGGCGCAGAGGGGAACGGCATCGGCAAGCGGACCTACGACGAGGTGATCCCGGCCGGCGAGGAGGAGCGCGAGGCCCGGTCGGACGACCGGCCGATGATCGCGTTCGAGGCGGTGACGAAGGTCTACGAGCCGAACGTCGTGGCACTCAACGAGGTCTCGTTCACGATCGGCAAGGAGGAGTTCGTGTTTTTCGTCGGGCCGTCGGGCTCGGGGAAGTCCACGCTGATCAAGTTGATGCTGAAGGAGGTCGAGCCGACCAGCGGCCGGATCCACGTCGGCGGCCGCGAGCTGGCCCGCCTGAAGCGCTCGCAGGTGTCGATGCTTCGCCGCAACATCGGCTGCGTGTTCCAGGACTTCAAGCTGCTGCCGAACCGGACGGCCTTCGAGAACGTCGCCTACGCGCTCAGGGTGCAGGGGGCGGCGAAGATGATTCGCGCGAAGGTGCCCGAGGTGCTGAACCTCGTCGGCCTGACCCACAAGATGAGCTCCTATCCGGATGAGCTATCCGGCGGTGAGCAACAGCGGGTCTCGATCGCGCGGGCGTTCGTGAACCATCCGCCGCTCATCATCTGCGACGAGCCGACCGGGAACCTCGACCCGGATACCTCGGTCGGGATCATGCAGCTGCTCTACCGCATCAACCAGACGGGCACGACCGTCGTCATGGCCACGCACGACCGCGAGATGGTGGACAAGATGCGACGCCGCGTGATCGCGCTCGACGAGGGCCGCGTGACGCGGGACGAGCGGCGCGGAGGCTACGTGACGTGAGAGCCCGCCTCTTCGTCGGAGAGGCGCTCCGCTCGATCACCGGAAACCTCTCGACCACGATCGCGGCCACGATGACGGTGCTGATCGGGATGTTCCTGCTCGGCCTGTTTATCGCACTCGGCTCGTGGGTCGTGTCCTGGAGCACGAACGTCAAGGACGAGATCGTCGTCAAGGTCTTCTTCTCCACGGAGCCCGGAGCGAACGTGCGCCGCCACGACGCGGCCGAGCTCGCGCAGCGGCTGCGCACGCTGCCGCAGGTCGAGAAGGTGGACATCGTCTCGCCCCAGGCCGGTATCGAGGAGATGCGCAAGGACTTTCCCGAGCTCGTCGAGGGCCTGGCGACCAACCCGCTGCCCTGGTCGCTGCGCATCACGCCTCGTGAGGGCGAGGAGGCGGCGGCGATCGCCAACCGCCTCGACCCGCCGCCGCCCAAGGTGGACAAGGTCGACTACGGCAAGGAGACCACCGACCGGATACTCAGCACGGCCAGGATCATCGAGATCGCGTTCCTGGTCGCGGCCGTGATCCTGCTCGCCGCGTCGACGATCCTGATCGCCAACACGATCCGGCTCTCGATCTTCTCGCGCCGTCGCGAGATCGAGGTGATGAAGCTCGTCGGCGCGACGAACTGGTTCGTGCGAGGGCCCTTCATGCTCGAGGGGTTGATCTGCGGGCTCGTGGGCAGCGTCCTCGCCGTCATCCTTCTGCTGCTGGGCCGCGAGCTCGCGCTTCCGGAGATCTTCAGCGACACGATCAAGGAGGCCGACGCCAACGTCCAGGCCTGGGCGTTCCCGGTCGTGGCGGCCATCCTCGTCGTCCTCGGGCTCGGCATCGGGGCGCTCGGCTCGGGGATCACGCTGCGCCGCTTCCTGCGGGTCTGACGGCCTTCACGTAAGGGCAATCCCGGCTTAATACCGGGGCCTCGGCACCGCGACACCGAGTCGTATACTGGCGCTCACACTCCCGCATGCGACGAGCGGCTGCCATCTGCGGTGCCCTTCTCGTCGCGGGGGCGGCGGCCGGGTGGCTCGTCGCCGACCGCGACGAGCAAGCTGCAGGCACCCCTGAGTTCGAAATCCCGGCGATCTGGCACCAGGGCCCGATCCGCAGCTACGGGCCGATCCCCGCGCCCGCACCGCCTCCGCGGCCGCCGGTGGCGCTCGACCAGGTCCGCGACGCCCTGGCGACTGCCTATTACAGACACGTCTCGCCGACGCTGCTCGCGCGGCCGTCGATCCCGTCGATCCTCGAGGGCCTCGAGGACCCCTACACGGAGTACCTCACCCCGCGGAACTACGCAGTGCTGCAGGAGCGCCTGTCGCAGCCGTCCTACGGCGTGGGCCTCACGGTCAGCCCCGCAGAAGAAGGCCTGATCGTGACCTCCTCGCTGCAGGGGCCGGCGCGCCAGGCGGGGATCAGGCCGGGCGACGTGATCGTCTCGATCGACGGCCTGAAAGCAGCGGGGCTCGGTTTCGACGTGGCCGCCTCGATGATCCCGGGGGAGGCCGGCACGACCGTCAGCCTGACCGTACGGCGTCCCGGAGAGCCGCGGACGATCGAGTTCCGGGTCGTCCGCGAGTTCCTGACTCGGAACGCGGTCACGTCGCGCGTGATCACCACGTCCGAGCGGAAGGTCGGGTACGTCCGTCTGTTCGGATTCTCCGAGGACGTCGACGAACGGGTGCGACGAGCGACGAGCGAGCTTGTCGCGGCGGGCGCGGAAGCGCTCGTGCTCGACCTGCGCGGCAACCCCGGCGGCCTGCTCTCGCAGGCGATCCAGGTGTCGTCGCTGTACCTCGAAAGCGGGGTCGTCTGCTCGACCGAGGGCGTCAACCAGGAAAGTCGTGTCTACACGGCCGGAGGCGATCCTGTCGAGACCGAGCTGCCGCTCGTGGTACTCGTCGACGACGGAACGGCGAGCGCGGCGGAGATCGTCGCGGCCGCGCTGCGCGACAACCGCCGGGCGGTCATCGTCGGCGACCAGACCTACGGCAAGGCCACAGTGCAGTCCATCTTCCCGCTGAGCAACGGGGCCGCCCTGCGTCTGACCACGGCGACGTACAGGACGCCTGCCGGCAAGGGCATCGGCGGCAGGGGAATCAAGCCGAAGGTCAAGGCGATCGACAACCCGCGCACGCGCAAGGACGAGGCGCTGATCGCCGCGGAGACCTTCCTGCTGAAGCGTGTCAGCGACGACTGACCGGGTGCGCGGCCGCGCCTCCCGGTCGATGCTCTGACGCGTGGCCTCGGGCGAGGAGGCTGCGCTCGTCTGCGAGGTCTTGCGGCGTGGCAGGCAGCTCGTCGGTGAGCCGTACTTCGACCCGGGCACTCCGATCGCGCTCGACCGGCGCGCCACGGCGGACGCGGCGGTCGGCGACCTGGTGGTGGTCGCGGCGGGGCGCCGCGGGCGGGCGCGGGTCGAGCGCGTGCTCGGCCCGGGCAACGCGGTCGAGACCGTGCTCGAAGGCCTTCTGTATGAGACGGGTGTGCGCCCGCTACGGGGGCGGGCGGGGCCGGTGGAAGACGAGGCGGGACGCCTCCCCGACGAGCCGCAGGGTGTCGAGCCCGGCCGCGCCGACCTACGCGACCTGCTCACGTTCACGATCGACCCGGACGGCGCGAAGGACTTCGACGATGCAATCAGCATCCGCCGGGAAGGGGACGGGCTCCGCGTCTGGGTGCACATCGCGGACGTCGCGCGGTACGTCGCTGCCGGGTCGGTGCTCGACGGCGACGCCGCGGAACGGGCGCTCTCCGTGTACGTCCCCGGCCTCGTCGAGCCGATGCTGCCCGAGCGCCTTGCGAACGGCCTCTGCAGCCTGGTGCCGTTTCGAGAGCGAAACTGCGTCACCGTCGAGATTCCGCTCGGCGCGGGCCTCGTCCTGGGCGAGCCGCTGTTCTATCGCAGCGTCATCCGGTCGGACGCGCGGCTGACCTACAGCCGGGCGGAGGCAATCCTGGCGGGGCGCGAACGCGTCGACCCGGAGCTCGGCGAGGCGCTCGGGACGGCCTCGACGCTCGCGGACGAGCTTCGGCGACGGCGCTTTCGCCGCGGCGCTCTGCGCATCGACTCCGGTGAGATCGAGTTCGCGTTCGACGGCCGCGGCGGCGTCGAGCGGGCGTGGGTGGAGGAAGAGCCGGCCGCGCACGCGCTCGTCGAGGAGCACATGATCCTCGCCAACGAGGCGGTGGGAGCGCTGCTGGCGGGACGGCGGCGCGAGACGCTCTTCCGCGTGCACGAGCGGCCCGACCCGCAGGCGGTCGAGCTGCTGCTGGCGAAACTCGAGGCTCTCGAGGTGCCGACACCGCCGCGCCCGGAGACCATGACTCCGGGGGAGGCAACGCGCCTTGCCGCCCGCGCGAGCTCGCTCGTCACGAGATACGCACGACAGTCGCACCGCGGCGCGGAGGCGTTTCCGGCGCTCATCCTGCGCCACCTCAAGCAGGCACGGTACGACCCCCGCAATCTCGGCCACTCCGGCCTCGCCAGCCGTGCGTACTGCCACTTCACGTCGCCGATTCGCCGCTATCCCGACCTCGTTTGCCATCGCGCGCTCCTGCTCGAGCTCGGCGCGGGCGACGACCCGCCGCCCGCCGACCTCGAGGACGTCGGCGAGTGGTGCTCCATCCGCGAGCGCGAAGCTGCCAAGGTCGAGCACACGGCCGATGCGATCTGCCTGGCGTGGCTGCTCGAGCGCCGGCTCTTCGAGCTCGGCTGGGACGCCGAGCTCGGCGGCGAGATCATCGGCGCGATCGCCTCCGGTGTCTTCGTCCGCTTCGACGGCGTCTTCGAGGGGTACGTGCCGGCGCGCAGGCTGGCCGGCGACTACTACGAGCTCGACGCCCTCGGAACCGCCCTCGTCGGCCGCCGAACGCGGGCGGCGATTCCGGCTCGGCGACCCGATGGAGGTCCGGGTCGAGCGGATCGACCGGGCGCAGGGCAAGGTCGAGCTGGCGCCCGCGGGCCGGGCGGGCGAGCGTTGAAAAGAATTGCCGCTCTTTGCGCAAAATTCACCTCGCGTCCACCTTGCGTTCACCTGCGGCATCCCCTAGGGTGGTCATTGCGCCGAGCACGGAGCGCCAGTAGGCCGAAGCTCCACCGGGAGGCCGTACGCGGAAGCGGAAAGTCGGTCGGTGGGGCGGACGAAAGCGCCACCGGCTCGGCGAATTCTTTTTTCTGGAGCCCCGCGGCACGCGGGGCTTTTTCGTATCTCTAACATCGCTGGAATGGCGAGGAACCCGGGCACGAAGCTCATCGCGGACAACCGCCGCGCCCGGCACGAGTACGAGCTGCTCGACCGGTTCGAGGCCGGCCTCGTGCTCGTGGGCACCGAGGTGAAGTCCCTCCGGGAGGGCAAGGCGAGCCTCCAGCAGGCGCACGCGCAGGTGCGTGACGGCGACGTGTGGCTCGTCGGGGCGAACATCGCCGAGTACCCGCAGGCGAGCCGGCGAAACCACGAGCCCGAGCGAGACCGCCGGCTGCTCCTGCACCGGCGCGAGATCGACGAGCTCGCCGGCAAGGTCTCCGAGCGGGGGCTGACGCTGGTTCCGCTGCGCCTGTACTTCAAGGACGGCCGGGTCAAGGTCGAGATCGCGCTGGCGCGAGGCAAGGACGTCCGCGACAAGCGCCGCGACATCGCCGACCGCGAGGCCAAGCGCGAGATGGAGCGGGCAATGAAGATGCGGCGCTAGGCCGAAGGCGCGACCGGTCCGCGCAGCAGCGCCCGGCCCGGGATCGGCCGGTAGCCCAGGACCTCGTTCAGGTGGCGGATCGGGGCGTTGCGCAGCTCGTTCGCCGCCTCGAGGCGCTCGTAGCCCTCGCGCTTCGCCCAGGCGATCTCGGCGGTCTTCAGCGCCCTGGCGATGCCGCGCCCTCGCCAGGCCCGCTTCACGCCCGTCAGGTCGAGGAAGCCCACTCCGGGGCGAGCCTCGGAGAGATGGAGCTTCGCGAAGCCGACGACATCGGCGCCGGCGACCGCCACGAAAGTTGCCTCCGGCCGGTCGCCCGCGCCCTGCAGGTGATTCCGCACCCAGTCCTCGAAGGGCGGTGTGGGCTCGTCGTACCCGGGGATGTCGGGCTCGGCCTCGAGCGCGACCTCGTACATCCCGGGCTCGAGGCCGGGGTGATCGGCCAGCGTCACGATCTCGATGCCGGCGGGAGGGTCGAGACGCGGCTCGTCGATCTCGCCGAGCTCGAGCGCGACGAGCTGCTCTCGCGTCACCTCGACGAAGCCGCGCTTCCGGGCGAAGTCGAGCCCGGCAGGGTCGGCGTCGAGGACCCAGGTCTCGAGCTCGGTACAGCCGTGCTCGCGGGCAAATGAGGAAAGCCGCACGTAGAGCGCAGTGCCGATCCCGCTGCGGCGATGCGCCGGCAGCACCGCGACGAGCCCTTTGCAGATCCCGCGCGGGGCGAGGCCGGGCTCGATGCCGGCGAACCCCGAGCCGGCCGGCTCGCCGTCCGTGTCCGCGAGCACGTCGAGGTAGGAGAGGCAGTACTCCTCGTAGTTGCGCTGGTCGGCGAGGGCTGTGCGCCATGACCGGGTAGACGGCGTTCCAGATGTCGAGCGACAGCCGCGATCCGGTCTCGTCGACGACGTCACGTAGCTCCACCGTCACGGGAAGGGAAGCCTACCGCGCTAGAATTCGTTGTACGACATACGGGGGCGACCAGGTTTCGACGTGGTCGGTTCTCCGGCTGAGCTGCAAGCCGAGGTCCCCGGTTGGCCTCGTAAATCCACCGGGAACACGTATATGCGGATAACGAACTCGCATACGCCGCCTAAGTAATTAGGTGACGCGCCGCTCCGGTCTCGGCCCGTGGATCGGGTAGCGGCGTCAACAAACGGGCTTGCCGCCGAGGGAGTGCCAATCGCCCGAAGCGGGACACCAAAGGATGGCTAGCCCGTCGGTAGGCCGCCTCGGAGCCGGCCGGCGGGCGAATCGAAAGCCGAGGCTACGCTTGTAGACGCTCTCCCCGGTGCGACCGCGGACGCGGGTTCGATTCCCGCCGCCTCCATCATCCCCGTCAACCATGCGGCATGGCCGCGTTACGACGGGAGCGAACGATCAGGGCTCGCGCTGGCGGCGATCGAGCTCCGCGGCGAACGCCTGCATCGCCCGCTCGAGGTCGGAGCCGTCGAGGTGCCCGTAGATGCCGTGCGTCGTCGACAGGAGAGCGTTGACAGTCGTCCGGATTGGCACAAGACTGACGCCGCGCCCAGTGGAACGGATCGACGTCAGCCTGATCGCGCCGGCGTTCACGTTTGTGCCCCTGTTTGCCGCCAAGCGGCGGGGCTTCTTCGAGCGCCGCGGGATCGACTGCGTGTACGAGTTCGTGGGTTCGGGCGACGCGGTCAGCGAGGCGCTCCGCACCGGGCGCATCCAACTGGCGCCGAACACCCCCGAGGGGGCTCTCGCCGATCGTGCGGCTGGCGGAAGCCTCGTCGTCATCGGCGGTCTGACCAACCGTCTGCCGTTCCGACTGATCGGCCTCCCGCGACACGAGAGCCTCGAGTCTCTGCGCGGCGGCACGATCGGCGTCTCGTCGCTGACCGAGGGGACTGTGTATGTGATCGAGGCGATGCTCGCATGCCGTCGGCCTCCGTCAGCCGGATGACTACACGCTCGAGGTCGTGGGCGCCCACCCGCGCCGCTGGGAGCTCCTCCAGCAAGGGGCGATCGACGCTGGGCTGCAGCTCACGCCGTTCGACCGGCTCGCGATCGAAGCGGGGTTCTCCGACCTCGGCGACCCGAGCGAGTTGTTCCCCGAGTTCGCCTTCAGCGTCCTTGCCGTCGACGCGCAGTGGGCCGCTGCGAACGACGACCTCCTGGTCTCGATCCTCCGCGCGCTGCTCGAAGCGACCGCGTGGCTGTACAACGATCTCCCTGGCGGGGCCGACGTGCTCGTTGAGGAGACCGGCGTCGAGCGCCGCCTCGCGGAGCTCTCGATGCGCGACCTCGTCGAAGGCGCGGTTATTCCACACGATCTCGAGCCAAGCCGCGCCGGATTGGAGCTCGTGCTCCGGATCATGTGCGACAACGGCCGCCTCGCGGACGGCGCGCCGCTCGACCCGGACGCCTACCTCGATCTCAGCTACCTCGAGCGCGCGCAAGCGTGATGAGCCGGGTCGCTGATTGCGAGGTTGTGGTTGCCGGCGGCGGCCCGGTCGGCTGCTGGCTGGCCGCCGAACTGAAGACGGCCGGCGTCGACGTCGTCGTGCTCGAGAAGCTGGCCGAACACGACACGCACTCGAAGGCACTGACCGTGCTGCCGCGGACGCTCGAACTGTTCGCGATGCGCGGGATCGCCGGGCGCTGGCTAGAGACCGGCGTACCGGTGCCGTCGTCGCATTTCGCCCTGATGAACACGAGGCTGGACTTCTCATCCCTCGAGACCTGCTACCCGTACGTGCTCTTCTTCCCGCAGGCTGAGACCGCTGCGCTGCTGGAAGAGCGCGCGCTCGCGCTCGGCGTGCCTCTGCTCCGCGAGCACACGGTGACCAGGGCGATCCAGGACGAGGGCGGGGTGACGGTCAGCGCAGAGACGCCCTCGGGTGCGGCGACGTTCCGATCTCTCTACGCCGTCGGGTGCGAGGGTGGATCGAGCCCGATCCGCAGGAGCGCCGGCATCGAGCTCGTTGGCAGCAGTTCGAGTCTGCACTTCTTGCTGGGCGACGTTGTCGTCGACGATCCGCCTGACGTGCCGACAGTCACGCTGAACGGCGAGGCGGGCGCCTTCTTCATGGTCCGCCTCGGCGAGAACGTCTTTCGAATGGCGCCGTTCGACCTCGCGACGATGCACGAGGCTCGAGACGAGCCGCCGACGCTGGACGAGCTCCGTGCCGCGGTCATGCGCGTCGCAGGAAGCGACTACGGGATGCACACCGCGCTCTGGATCACACGCTACGGGAACGCCGCGCTCCTCGCCGACCGGTACCGCGAGAAGCGTCTCCTCCTCGCCGGGGACTCAGCTCACCTCTTCCCGCCGCTCGGCGGGCAGGGCCTCAACCTCGGCCTGCAGGACGCCACCAATCTCGCCTGGAAGCTGGCTGCCGTCGTGCGCGGCTGGGCGCCAGACGCGCTGCTCGACACCTACCAGGCCGAGCGCCAGCCCCTCGGCGCCGAGGTCGTCGACGACACGCTTGCCCAGATGGCGCTTGTCGCGAACGCGACGCGCGAAGGCCGAGCTCTGCGGAAACGCTTCGAGACGATCCTCGGCACGCACCCCTCCGTCAACCGCGAGCTCGCGCTCCGACTGTCAGGGCTTGCGATCGACTACGGGCCCGAGGCGAGCGATGACCACCCGCTGGTCGGTCGACGCGTGCCCGACCTCGAGCTCGAAGGAGCCGCCGAACCGAGCATCTTCGGGCTACTGACCGCCGCCCGCTTCGTCTTCCTCGACCTCGCCGGCGCAGAGCCCTTCGCCGAGGCCTCCGATCAACTCGAAGTTGTGCGCGCCCGACTACGTCAACCGACCCGCCGGCTGGGAGACGGTACAGGCCCTCCTGATCCGTCCCGACGGACACGTCGCGTGGGCGACGGACGAACTCACCCGTGCGAGCGCTGAGACAGGGCTGTGTCGCTGGCCCGTGGGTCACTTGCAATAGGCCGCCGCGACCGCCTGACCCTCGCGTGCGTCTCACGAAGCAGCGGACGGCGCCTCGCGAAGGGCGCCGCTGACTCCGGCAGCATGATCGGGGGCGATTGGATGTTGCGCGGGTTCGATTCCCGCCGCCTCCATTCCATCGCCGCCGGCGGAATTTCCGCCGCTAGGCTGTTGCCTATGACCGGGTGCCCGCCGTGAGGTGCTCGAGCTGCGGCGCCGAGAACCCCGCCGGACACAAGTTCTGCGGGTCGTGCGGCAGCGCCCTCGCCTCGGTTTGCCCCTCCTGCGGAAGCGCGATCGTGCCCGGGCAGAAGTTCTGTGGCGAGTGCGGCACCGCGCTCGCCGCCGCCGCGCCGGCCGTCGAGCCGACCTCCACGGAGATCGCTTCGGCCGGAGCGCCCGCGGCCGAGCGCCGCCTCGTGTCGGTGCTGTTCGCAGACCTGGTCGGGTTCACGGCGCTGTCGGAGAAGCAGGGATGCGGAGGAGGTTCGCGAGCTTCTCTCCCGCTACTTCGACATCTGCCGGAGGTTGATCGAGCTGTACGGCGGAACGGTGGAGAAGTTCATCGGCGACGCGGTGATGGCGGTGTGGGGAACGCCGACTGCGACGGAGGACGACGCGGAACGGGCTGTGCGTGCCGCGCTGGATCTCGTGGCCGCGGTCTCGGGGCTCGGCGACGAGCTGGGAGCTCCGCAGCTCCGCGCGCGGGCGGGGGTGCTCACGGGCGAGGCCGCGGTCACGCTCGGCGCGGCGGGGCAGGGCATGGTTGCCGGCGACCTCGTCAACACCGCGTCGAGGGTCCAGTCGGTCGCCGAAGCCGGGTCGGTGCTACGTGGGCGACTCCACGCGTCGCGCGACAGAGCCGGCGGTCGTCTTCGAAGAGGCGGGCTCGTTCGAGCTGAAAGGCAAAGAAGGGCCGACGCCGCTCTGGAGGGCGTTGAGGGTTGTCTCCGGCGTCAGGGGCTCGCGCAAGTCGCAAGGACTGGAGGCGCCCTTCGGCGGTCGCGACCGCGAGCTCCGCCTGATGAAGGAGCTGTTCCATACGAGCGCCGACGAGAGAAAGGCCCATCTCGTGTCGGTCATCGGCACGGCCGGGATCGGAAAGTCCCGGGTCGCGTGGGAGTTCTACAAGTACTTCGACGGGATTGCCGAGACGATCTCGTGGCACTCGGGACGCTGCCTGGCCTACGGGGAAGGCGTCACGTACTGGGCCCTGGCCGAGATGGTACGTATGCGTTGCCGGATCGCGGAGGACGAGGACCCTTCGTCGGCCGCCGGGAAGCTGGCGGTGACCCTCAGGGAGTTCGTGCTCGACCCGGACGAGCGGCGGTTCGTCGAGCCGCGGCTCGCGCAACTGCTCGGCGTCGGCGGACACGAGTTCACGGAACGGCAGGAGCTCTTCGCCGCGTGGAGGCTGTTCTTCGAGCGCATCGCCGACGTCGAGCCCACCGTGCTCCTGTTCGAGGACATGCAGTGGGCGGACGTGTCCCTGCTCGACTTCATCGAGTACCTGTTGGACTGGTCTCGCAACTCTCCGTTGTTCGTCGTCGCGCTCGCGCGGCCCGAGCTCGCGGATCGGCGGCCGACGTGGGGCGCAGGTCTCCGCAACTTCACCTCCATCTACCTGGAGCCGCTCCAGGAAACGGCGATGGATGAGCTCCTCACGGGTCTCGTCCCCGGGTTGCCGGAGTCGCTCCACCACCAGATTCTGGCCCGCGCCGAGGGAGTGCCGCTCTATGCCGTCGAGACCGTGAGGATGCTGCTCGACCGGGGCTCGCTCGTCCTGGACGGAGCGGTCTACCGGCCGGTCGGCGAGATCGAGTCGCTCGAGGTCCCGGAGACGCTGCACGCGCTGATCGCGGCACGGCTCGACGGCCTCTCTGCGGAAGAGCGCAAGCTCGTCCAGGACGGGGCCGTCCTCGGGAAGACGTTCTCGAAGCCCGCTCTTGCCGCCGTGAGCGGCATGGCCGCGGACGACCTCGAGCCGCTCCTTGCCTCGCTCGTCCGAAAGGAAGTGTTCGGCGTACAGGTCGATCCACGCTCGCCGGAGCATGGCCAGTACGGCTTCTTGCAGGAGTTGTTGCGCCGTGTCGCCTACGAGACCCTCTCCAAGCGCGAGCGCCGCACGCGACACCTCGCGGCGGCCGAACAGCTCGCCGTCAGCTTCGGTGAGGACGAGATCGCAGAAGTGGTTGCCTTCCACCTCTCGGAGGCGTACTGGGCCGCTCCCGACGCCGACGACGCCGAAGACCTGAAAGCGCAGGCGCGGGATGCCCTCGCACGCGCCGGCGACCGAGCCGCCTCGGTGGGAGCCGGGGCTGAGGCACAACGCTACTTCGAGCAGGCTGCCGAGCTTGCCGACTCCCAGGCCGAGCAGACGCCGCTGATCGACCGCGCCGGACAGATGGCGTTCTACGCAAGCCGTCCGGGCGAGGCACGCGCTCTCCTCGAACGCGCTCAGGCCTCGTACGAGGCCGAGGGCGACGGCCGGCTCGCCGCGCACGTGTCCGCGCGCCTCGCGAACATCGACTTCTTCGAGGGGCATCTGCAGGAGGCAGTCACGCGGATGGAGGCCGCGGTCGCAGCGCTCAGCGACGGTCCGTCCGATGCGGACGCGGTGGCCGTTGCCGAGCGGCTCGCCCGCATGCTCGTTCTCAGCGGTCAGCGGGAGCGCGCTGCTACGCATCTCGAGTATGCGCTCGAGCAGTCTGCCGTGCTCGATCTGTCGGAGACCCTTGCCCACGCCCTCGGCACGAGAGGCATCTTCCTGATGACTCGCGATCGCTATTACGAGGCCCGGGCGGCGCACGAGGCAGCCCTGGCGCTGGCGCTCGAGCACGGCCACCATTTCGCCGCGATTCGAGCCTACTCCAACCTCGCGGAGACGATCGATACGTTCGACGACTTCGCGGAGGCGGACAAGCTCCGTCTGCGCGCGCTCGAGCTTGCCCGCCTTGCCGGAGACCGCACCTACGAGGGCACCTTCTTCTCCGACTCCGTGATCGCGCTCCATGCGCTTGGGCGGTGGGACGAGGCGCTGGCGCGGGTGGACGAAGCAGAGGCGATCACCACGCTGTCGTATGCGCTCATCGGGATGTGCGCGGCCATCCCGATTCGTTGCGCGCGCGGCGACGTCGAGACCGCGCGCGCCCGGCTCGCGGGCCTCGCGGCGGTCGGCGAATCGGACGACCCGCAGGCGATCGCAGCCTACGGCGCCGCTGAGGCCGCCATCCTGCTCGCCGAAGGAAGGCCCTCCGAGGCACTGGCCGCCGCCGAGCGGGCGCTCGCGACACGGCCCCAACTGGGCGGCTGTTACTGGGCGGTCAAGGCGGCGTACGTCCAGGCGATCGAGGCGGCGTTCGCGCTCGGTGACGGCGCCAAGATCCACCAGAACCTGTCCACGCTGGCCGCGCTCGACCCCGGCCTGCGGACGCCCCTGCTGCGGGCGCAGCAGGCGCGCTTCGAGGCGCGACTCGATCCCGCCGTCGCCGTGGCCCGGTTTGGCGCCGCCGAGGAGATCTTCCGCGGGCTCGGGACGCCGTTCTACCTCGCCGTGACGCTCCTCGAGCACGGCGAGTGGCTCCTCGAACAGGCCCGGGCGAGCGACGCCGCGGCGCTCCTTGCGGAGGCACGCGAGACCTTCGAGCGCCTCGGGGCGACGCCGTGGCTCGAGCGAGCCGTGCGAGCCCTCGGTGCGGAACGCGAGGCGGAGGTCGCCACGTGATGGCTCGGGCTGCCCGGCCGTGGTAACGGCGGAGGAGATCGCCGGCGTCTCGATCTTCGCCGACCTCGGCCCGGCCGAGCGCGAGCGGCTTTCCCGGGTTGCCGCAGACATCAGGGTGGTTCCCGGCGAGTTCGCCATTCACGCGGGCGACGAGCGCGCGCTGTACGCGGTGCTCGAGGGCCACCTCGATACCGTCACGGTCGTCGACGGAGTCGAGCGCGTCGTCGGCAGCCGGCGCGTCGGGGAGCTCATCGGAGAGGTGCCGATCGCGCTCGGAACCAGGTTCCCGTTCGGGTTCCGGGCGGCCGAGCCGTCCCGCCTCATGCGAGTCGAGGCCAAGGACTATTACGCGATCGCAGGCTCCGCCCCGGAAGTCGCGGTGAAGCTCGGCGAGCTCGCGCGGTCCCGGATCGAGGGGCTGCAGAACATCACGCGCGATGCGCCGCCGCCGCGTGCAACGGTGCTCGGTCATCGTTGGGACGCGGCGTGCGCGGAGCTCCGGCGCTTTCTCGCTAGCAACCAGGTCACGTTCACCTGGATCACGCCCGATGAGCCGGATGCGGTCGATCAGTGGGGCGGCCCCCTGCCGGTGGACGAGGACTGTCCCGTGATCCGGGTCGTGGACGGGGAAACCGTAGTGCGCCCGCAGCCGCGCCAGGTCGCCGAGCTGCTCGGGCTCGCCACGCAGCCCGCGGCCGTCGGGTACGACACCGTGATCGTGGGCGCGGGGCCCGCGGGGCTGGCGGCGGCGGTCTATGGAGCCTCGGAGGGGCTGCGGACAATCGTGGTCGAGCGGGAGGCGCCCGGCGGCCAGGCTGGTTCGTCGTCGCGAATCGAGAACTACCTCGGATTTCCCCGCGGGGTCTCCGGCGAGGAGTTGGCAAACCGCGCGCTGGAGCAGGCCAGCCGACTCGGCGCAGAGATCCTCGTCACCCGGTTCACTGAGCGGATCGACGCCTCGACACGCCGGGTGCACCTCGACGGCGGGGATGTCCTGAATGCCCGGACGATCATTCTCGCCTGCGGCGTGTCATGGCGGAACCTGCCGATCGAGGGCTTCGACCGGCTCGTAGGAAAGGGCGTCTGGTACGGAGCAGCGCGCAGCGAGGCATCGAACGTCCACGGACTGGACGTTCACATCGTGGGCGCCGGCAACTCGGCGGGGCAGGCGGCGCTGTTCTTCTCGAATCACGCGGAGAAAGTGACGATCCTCTGCCGCGGCGACCGGATCGACAAGAGCATGTCGCATTACCTCGTCGCGCAGCTCGGCAGGCGATTCGAATATCGACGTGATGCGTCTCACCGAGGTGGCCGCCGTGCACGGCGACGGATCGCTCGAGGCCATCGATGTCCGCGACAACGTGACGGGCGAGACGACCCGGCTCGAGTCGGGTGGGCTGTTCATCTTCATCGGAGCCGACGCGGACACCGGGTGGCTGCCGCCCGAGATCGCGCTCGACGCCAAGGGCTACGTGCTCACGGGGTCCGATGTGCGAACCGCAGGTCGGTGGAAGCTCGACCGCGATCCGTATCTGCTCGAGACGAGCGTTCCGGGCATCTTCGCCTGCGGTGACGTGCGGTTCAGCCCGGTGAAGCGTGTCGCCGCCGCCGTCGGCGAAGGCAGTATGGCGATCGCGTTCGTCCACCAGTACCTCAGAGACACGGTCTGACCGAGTCGCAGGGGGCGCCGCCGCAGGCTGCCGACAGATCTCGCAGGACGGGGCTACCCTGACGCGACGGCAATCCGCGAAGGGAGGCTGCGTTGGCCGGCTTGGAGGACGTGATCGAGGGCGGGCTCAACTCGATACTCGGCAAGTCCGGAGACCAGAAGATCGACCTGCCCGACTGGGCGGCGCCCGCGGTCATGGGCGTCATCGGCGCCCTCGGCGGCAAGGCCGTCGGCAGCGCCACGGGAGGCGGAGGCGGGCTCACGGCCATCGTCGGAGGGCTTGTCGGAACCGCCGCAGGCAGCGGCGGTCTCCAGGGCATGCTCGACAAGTTCAAGGGCGCCGGAGCGGAAGAGCAGGCGAAGTCGTGGGTCTCGACCGGGCCGAACAAGCCGGTCGACCCACAAACCGTGGAGAAGGTGGTCGGCGCCGACGCGATCTCGAAGTTTGCCGCCGAGGCCGGTACGACTCCCGAGGAAGTGAAGGCGACCCTCGCAACCGCGATCCCCGAGGTCGTCGACAAGATGACCCCCGAAGGAGCCGTCCCGAGCTCTGCCGAGCTCGAAGCCGCGGCCACGAAGGTCGCCGCAGCGTAGGCGAGGAGAGCCGGAAGCCCGGCCGGGCGTGCCGTCAGCGCCCGCCGGGCACCGGCGGCAGGCCTGCGGCGGGAGGCTCGGCCCATTTGCCGACCAGGCCGTGGACGTCGAGCCGCTCGGCCGCGTCGAGCGCCTTCGTCGCCGACTTTCCCGTATCACGGCCGAGCACGCCGCGGAAGAGCCAGCGCCGCACGACACGTCGGAGCCTCAGCCCGCGGTCGGACATGTCCGGCTCCCTGCCGGGCGCGAGATAGAGCTCGAGCGCGAGCTTCTTCACGAGCGCAGGGTCGGCCGGCTGTCCCGTGGCGCGCTCGATTCGGTCGGCGACCAGGGAGCCGAGCACCTGCAGCTCACGCACGCCGGCCCGCACCGTGAACCCGATCGAGATCGCCGTGGAGGCGACGAGGGCCCAGGGGACCCGACTGTAACGCGCGCCTCTGCTCATGGCCCGGAGCACGGGCACCGCAAGCACCGCCACCTTCTGGACGTTTTCCGCGGCGGCCTCACCACCTCGGTCCGAGGACAGCAACGCCTTGCCCTCCGCTGCGGTCGTCACCCGGTGCGGCGAGGCGAGCACGCGGTCGAGCGCCTGCTCGTACAGGGACGAGGCAGCTTCGGTGAGATGCCCAAGCGGGCTCGAGCGCGGCGTCGCGCTCACGGTCGAAGGCGCTCGATCGTCTCTCACAAGGGTCACGAGCGTACACCTTCCCGGTTCCCTGGCGCGGGAATCCCGAAGCCGGGGCCAGCAGGCATAATCGACGGGCCATGGAGTCCGGGAGCCGCTGGTCCAGCACGAGAACCTGGCAGATTGCGACGGCGATCGCGGGCCTCGCCGCTCTCGGGGCGATTCTCGCGCTCGTCTTCGTCGGCTGCGGCGGCGAGCCGCCGAAGGCCGACTTCACAGAGCAGCCGGCGTCCGGCGAGACGCCGCTCCAGGTCACCTTCACCGATGCGTCGAGCGGCGATCCCGAGACCTGGTCGTGGGATTTCGGAGACGGCGGCCGCGCCACCGACCAGAACCCGACACACGTCTATGAGGAGCCGGGTTCCTACCGGGTCATCCTCACCGTGAGCAACGGCGACGGGTCGGACGACCTCGTGAAGCCGGACGCCGTGGTCGCGACGGCGCCCCCGAGGAACGCGTTCTGCCAGAGCCTCGTCGATCTCAAGGACGCAGTCGACCACCTCATCGACCGAGATACGCTCGCCGGCGGCGTGGCCGGCCTCACGGACGCGGTGAACCAGGTGCGGTCGTCGCTCGAGAATGTCCGCTCGTCCGGTGGCGATGAGTACAGCGAGCAGATCGACCGCGTCCAGAACGCGGTCGGAGCCGTCCAGGATCTCATCGAGGGCATTCAGGGCGATGCCCCGACGGCCTCGGTCGTGGCTCAGCTCGCCGCCGCGGCGCTGGAGGTCGTGGCGGCGCTGAACGCGCTGCAGGACGCCGCGCAGCGCGGCTGCGAGCCGGCCAGCGCCTGAGGCGGCCGAGCCGCCCGCTCATCCGCCGGTGACCGCGGCCTGTCGGCCGCTCCAAGCCGGCGCGGGCGGTCGATCAGCCGGGCGTGGTCTTGCCGGCCACCGGCGGCTCGGACGAATCACTCTCGACGGCGGCTTCTTCGGGAAACTCGCGCATGGTGATCCGGCGGACGATCTCGACGCCGAGCACGAGCGCTGCCAGGAACACGAGCGTGGAGATGAACGATCGGTTTTCCCGCAAGGGCACGAAGAGGAGGATGAGCATGACGGCGATGGCCACGGCCGCGTAGATGAGCACCGGCTTGCGCAGGAACGGAGCGAGCCATCCCCTCACTGCGGTTGCCCAGCGCCCGGGGCCGACAAGCCATGCCCCGACGAGGATGATCACGCCGATCATCAGGAGGGCTCGCGCCGAGTCGCGCAGGTTGGCCGTCAGGGTCTGCCAGACCGACAGTGCCGCCGGCTCGTTTTCAGGCACGGCGACCAGCGACCCGATCATCCGGGGGCCGCCGAGGCGCACGAGCACCACCAGCCCGAGGCCGACGAAGAGCCAGCTCAGGCCCACTCCCCGAATCGCCTCGCGCCGACGCCCGCGTGCGAGCCAGATCGCCGCCGCGTACAGGAGAAGCGGGAAGACCCAGAGCCACTTGGCGGTCTTCTGCAGCACGTTGACGAGCTTCTGGACGCCCGAGAGCTGGCTCTCGTCCATGATCACGATCTGGCCTCGGCCGGCCGGGAAACGGTCGACCAGTGTGGGGTCGAGGCCGAGACGCTCGAGGATGCGCTGGGTCATCGGCCGCAGGTCGAGAACGACCTGGCCGCCGACCGAGGCAATGGCTTCCGAGTCCCCCTCCACGATCGCGAGGAACTCTGAATGGGCCACGCGCGTGGCGGCGGCCCACAGATCCTGGAAGGTTTGCGTGTCGAGAAAACGGTCGACCGCGCGCACGGCGAAGTCCTCGACGGCGGAGGCCACGGTCCCCGCGAACGGCTGCAGAGCGGGCGGCAACGATTGTCCGAGATTCTGGCCGATCGGAGCCGACGAGAACAGCTCGTTGACGAGGAACGGGGCGAGCCTGGCCTGAACGGCCGGGTCGGCCAGGATCTCCTCGCTCGTCTCCGTGAACTCGTTCGTATCGAGCGCCGAGAAGTCGATCCAGATCGCGAGCACCGCGACGAAGAGCAGGATCGAGGCCAGAACGGTGCACAGCGGGCTGACGATGCGCCGCCAGCCGAGCCTCCGCTTCCGCTTCGGCGGCTCCGGAGGCGCGGTTTCGTCCGGCGGCTCGGCACCGGTGTTCGAGGGCTGAGGCTCGGCCACGTCGCCGGAGTCTATGCGAGCCGACCGGAATTGTCGTCGAGGCTGAGAACGCCGGGAGGGCAGGAAACGACGCGCTCGTACCGAACGTCCGCACGCGTGCTCGTTGCCGGCTCTCTCCTCGCGCTGACGGCGCTCGCGCGAGCAGCCGACACCACCGCCGGCGCCGCGACCGACACGACCACGGCCGTTCAGCTGAGCGGCTGCCCGCCCCGGTGAGCGTCGGCGGCCGCGTCAAGGCCGCGTGGCGCAGGCTGTGGGCGGCGACCCGCGACGCCGGCGCGCGGCTGATCCGGAGCGCCTCGCGGGCCGCGGGAAAGTACTCCCGCGACCACTGCTCCCAGCTGGCCGCGGCGATCGCGTACCACGTCCTTTTCTCGCTCGTGCCCCTGCTGGTCTTCCTCGTCTCGATCTTCGGGCTCGTTCTCCAGAACGACGAGCGGCGCTCCGAGCTCATCGACAAGATCGTCGACAGCCTCCCCCTCGCCCAGGACGCCGGCATCGACCTCGAGCGGATCCTCTCGAACATCCCGACGCCGGTGAGCGTCGCCGGGCTGGTCAGCATCGTCGCGTTTCTGTGGACGGCGAGCGGTGCCATGGCCGCCATCCGGATCGGAGTCACGGCAGCCTTCGACGACTGGCCCGGGAGGCCGTTCTTCGCCTCGAAGTTCGTCGACTTCCTGCTCGTGCTCGGCATCGGGGCCATCATCCTCGTCGCGTTCGGGCTCTCGATCGTCGTGCACGCCGTCGAGCGGCTGAGCGACGAGGTGGGGGAAGCGCTCGGGGCCGCGGGCTTCGGCGTCGGCGGGGCCCTCGGCGTGATCGTGCCGTTCGCGTTGATCTTCGTCGCCTTCACGCTCCTCTACCACTTCGTGCCGCCGTCGCGACCCCGTGTGCGCGACGTCTGGGTCGCGGGGCTCGTCGCGGCGCTCGGGTTCCAGGCCGTGAACGTCGGCTTCAGCTTCTACCTGGCGACGATCGCCACCTACAACGTCCTCTACGGGTCGCTCGGGTCCCTGTTCGCGTTCCTCTTCGCCGTGTTCCTCGTGCGCGAGCGTGCTGCTCTTCGGCGCCGAGCTCGCCTTTCAGTGGCCGCGGAGCCGCGAGCCGGACGAGCCTGAGGCCGCGAGCGGACGTCGCCGAAGAGCCCGGCCCGTGGCACCGGCGGCTTCTCGAAGCCGGCCGCGGGCTCTTCGTCAGGCGGTAGCGCCGCCCGGCTCGAGCACGAGCGACTGTCCCGGCGCGAGGATGCGGACCTCGACCTCCGGCACGGCCTCGGCGGCGAGTCTTGCGAACAGATCGCCGGGCTTCGAGAGGTAGGTGAGGTCGAGGTGGCCCAGGCCGAGCGGCCGCAGGAGGCCGAAGTGGATGGGAATCGCGATCCGCGGCCTGATCAGCTCGAGGGCCTGTACGGCGCGCTGGGGGTCGAGATGGCCCTTGCCCAGCCGCGGCCCCCAGCCGCCGACGGGGAGCAGTGCGACGTCCAGCCGGTCGGCCGCGAGGTCGGCCATCTCGGGGAAGAGGTCGGTGTCGCCGGCGAAATACAGGCCGGCGCTGCCGGCCACCACGAAGCCGAGCGAGACTGAGCGCAGCGGGGCAGGCATCCGGCCGTGGTTCGCCGGGGTGGCCCGGATCTCGACGTCGCCGATCGCGACCGACTCCCCGGGTAGGAGCTCGCTGACCCGGGAGTGCCCCCGCCGCCCGAGTCGGCGGGCCGTGCCGGGCGGCCCCACGACGAGCGTCGAGGGCTGCAGGAGTGCCAGCGAGGGCGGGTCGTAGTGATCGCGATGGAAGTGCGAGAGCACCACCGCGTCGAGGTCTGCGAGCCGAGCGCGGTCGACCTCGCGCGGGCCGGTGCGCAGCGGCCCGGCCCGGTTGCGCAGGAGCGGGTCGGTGAGGATGCGAACGCCGTCCAGCTCGATCAGGACGGTGGCGTGTCCGATGCTCGTGAGGCGCACGGCTAGCGGATGCTCATAGTACGCTCGGCGTCCATGGCGATGAGGTCGGCAGGGCGGAAGGGCAAGCGCGCCGGGCGGGCGCTGCTCGCCGCCGTGGCCGTCGCGGCCGCGCTCGCCGCGGCCGGCTGCGGCGGCGCGTCCCAGGACGAGGTGGACGCCCTCGAGGCGCGCGTCGCAGAGCTCGAGGGGCAGGTGGCGGCGCTGGAGAAGCAGACCGAGGCTCTCGAGCCGCTCGCCGATCGGCTCGAGCAGATTCAGGGCGTGCTCGACGATCTCGGCGCGCGCATCCCCGACCTCGACGAGCTGCGGGATCTCCTCGACCGGCTGGGCGGTCTCGTCGGGGACGCGCTACCCTAACCACAGCGCCTAGCCGACGTCCGAGAGAGCGATGGAGATAGGCGAGCCGAAACGGGTTTACACGATCGAGCCGATCGAGGATCCGGTGCCGCGCACCGAGCCGGCCCCGGATCCCGAGGAACCGGCCGAGTACCCCGAGGAACCGGCGAAGGTACCGGGGTAGAGGCGGACGCCCACCGTGCTCCGGACCTCGCCGAGCCGATCGTCGGCTGGCGGGTGTGGGACGTCGTCGAGGCCGACGGCGCGCTCCGGCTGAGCTCGGTGGCCTACCGCGAGGTCTGGTCGCCGCGGCAGGAGCTGGCGGCCCGCTGCCGGCGGCCGCTCGCGGCGCTGCCGTGGGCGCGAATGCCGCTCCACGAGCCTCCGAACGCCGCCTGCCGCTGCGGCATTCACGCGGTCTGCTCTCCGGCCGCGGCGGCTGCCCACCTACGACGCGAGGCGCCGGGCAGGTCAGCCGGAGTCGCTCGGGTGATGGGGACGGTGGCGTTGTGGGGGCGGGTCGTCGAGGCCGACGCCGGCTGGCGCGGCGGGCTCGCATACCCGACGGCGCTCCTCGTACCCACCGGCAGATGGCGCCGAATCGCCTCGGCCGCGTTGTGGCCCTACCGGCCCTCGCCGGGCGACGTCGCGCGCCACCTCGAGGCGTACGGCGTCCCGGTCGACGTCGTCACGCTCGATCGGTCGCTCGATGCGGCTTCCGGCGCCGTCCCGTCCCTCGCGGGGGCGACCCTCGTCTGAGGGATCCAACTCGCTCAGGAGGGGCTGCTCGGCGACCGATGCAGCCTTCGATGAAGTTGAACGGCTCCGGCCTCCCTGCGCATCACCTTTTCGTGCGACACGTCCGCAAGGACGATCGACCGGTCGCATCGCTGCGCGCGATCGATCAAGGCGAGGAGTGCGTCGTCGAGGTGAGCGTCTACCCGACGACCACGGGAGGGCTCGAGCCGACGTCTCTGGGGCCGTATAGCTTCGAGAGCCTCGACGAGGCAGTCCGTTTTGCCGAGGAAGCGCTGCTCGCGCTCGAGTATCTCGGCTGCACCGTCCACAGCGGGCCTACCGACCAGCTCGCAATCGCCTGAGGAGGCCCCGCATGGGCCTGCTGAAGAAGAAGCCGAAGGATCGTCCGACACCCGCGGCGAAAACCGCGCCCGCTCCGGAGCGCCTGAAGGCCGTGCCCGATCCCGAGGCGGCCGGCAAGGCCGAGGCACTCGCGGGGCGGTCCGAGGGCTCCCGCTATCCCACCGAGCTGCGTCTGGCCGAGACCGCCGCCTCCGGCGAGGCGAACGGGGAATCGAAGTCGGGCGACCCGGACGCCTTCGGCCTGCGGGCCGAGCTGCTTCGCCGCCGGCCGTCGGACGACGAGCCCGAGGCGACCGCTCAGCCCGAGCCGGCTTCGGCCGAGCCCGAGCCGCCGGTCGACGAGCCGGAGCCGCCGGCAGCCGATCGGGTCGAGCCGGAAGACGCGGTGCCCGCGGAGACAGCCGAAGCCGATGCGGAGCCCGTCGACGACCAGGAGCAGGGCGAGGACCTCGAGCCCGCCGAGGACGTGGCCGAGCCCGACCGCGACGAGCCGCGGGACGCGGAGGAGCCGGCAGTCGAGTCCGCCGAGAGCGTTCCGGATGCCGGCGAAACACGGCCCAGCACGCTCGGCCCGAGAGACCTGCCGCCCGAGAAGAACGCACTGCCGGCCAGCGAAGCCCGTACTCGTCTGGAAGCGTTGGAGCGATCGCTGGTCGAGAAGACCGACGAGCTGCGCGACCGCGCCGACGAGCTTGCCCGCCGCGAGGAGGAGCTGATACTCAGCGGCGAGGGGCTCGACGAGCTCGAGGCTCGGCTGGCCGAGCGCAAGGCGACCCTGGAGGCCAAGGAGACCGAGCTCGGCAGTCGCGAGGCCGTGCTGCAGGCCGAGGCCGGCCGCCTCGAGGAGGAGCAGGCGATCTGGAGCGAGGCGACACGAGAGTCTCGTGGCCGCCTCGCCGAGCTCGAAGGGACGATCGAGACGCGGGCGCGCGACCTCGAGCAGGCAGAACAGGATCTGGCGCAGCAGGGCGAGCAGCTCGGGAGCCGCGAGACCGAGCTGACGGCGCGCGCCGCCGAGCTCGACCAGCGCGATACCGAGCTCGACGCCCGCGAGGCCGGCCTCAAGCGCATGGAAGCGACCGTGGGGGAGCTCGAGCATCAGCTGTCCGAGCGCGCGCGGGAGCTCGATACGCGCGAGGCGGCGTTGCGCGAGACCGCGGACGGTCTCGGTGAGCGCGAGCGCCGGCTTGTCGCCGATGAGGACTCGCTGGCTTCGCGGCGGGCCGAGTTCGCCGCCCAGGAGCTCGACGTGGTGGAGCGCGAGCGCTCGGTCGAAGCGCGGGAGGAAGAGCTTGCCGCGCGAGAGCGCTCGGCTGTCGCTCGGGAGGACGAGGTCGGCGAACGAGAGCGCGCCCTCGCGTCGCTCCAGAACGAGATCACCGAGCTGGAGCGGTCGAACGCCGATCGCGAGACAGACTTCAGCGACCGCGAGAGTGCGCTGAGCGTCGAGCTGGAACGGCTGGAGCGCGAGCGCGTCGATTGGGACGCTGCGTTGCAGGCGGCCTACGGCCGGCTCGACGAGCTGGAAGCAGACCTCGTGAGCTCTCTCTCGCTTGCCGGCATGCTCAAGCGCGAGCTCGGCGTTCGGGAGCTCGGCGCCGACCGCCGGCGGCCGGATCGATCGGACGACCGTCCCAGACCCGGCTCGGCACGTCGTTCGACGCGGAAGCAGCCGCAGGGGGGCCCGGCCGGTCCTCCCGAGCGACCGGTCGAGCTCGAGCCACTCGAAGGCGACCCGGACCTCGACGATCCCAAGGCCTCGGAGAACGATTGGTGGGCGCGCCAGCTCGGGCGCCTCAAGAAGGAGTGAGCGGCCCCGACCGTTAGACTGGCCTCACCGCCGGTGCAGGGGAGAGGCTGGATCCGAACGCTCGCCCGATCCGTCGCCGTTCTCGTCGCGGCGCTCGCCCTCGCGCAACCCGTCGCCGCGGCGCCGGCGCTCGACTACTTCGCGCTCGGCGACTCGGTCGCCTCGGGCCACGGCCTGCTCGACAAGGGAGGCGCCTGCCGGCGTTCCCCCCGAGCGTACCCGCAGCAGCTCGTTCCCGACCTTCGCGAGCGCCACGACCGGGTCAGGTTCACGATGCTCGCCTGCTCGGGCGCAACGGCGGCCGGCAGCGGCGCCGGGCTGCGCGTTTTCTCGCGCCAGGTGAGCGCGGTCCTCGCCAAGCCGACGACGCGACGAACGCTCGTCAGCATCACCATCGGCATCAACGACTTCGCGTGGTCGGACATCGTGGCGACGTACCTCCGACTGCGAGACCCGGAGGAGGCGAGCTTCGACGGCTGGGTCGACTCGACCGCCGAGCGGGTGGCGGCCAGTCTCGGGAAGCAGGTCCGAAGGCTGCTGTCACGCCCGAAGATCGCCGTCGTACTGACGGAGTACCCCAATCCCGTCAACACCGACAGCCTGCTCTTCGGCGGGCCCATGCCGTGCTCGGACAAGGCTGCGTGCTACGGACGGACCGAGCAGGTCATCCACGAGCTCAACGCGGTGCTCGACGGTCTGGCGCGCAAGCGCGTCCGCATCGCCGCGATCCACGAGGCCTTTCACGGGCACGAGGCGCCTTCGCCTTCATGCGGCGGGGACCCGCCGGCCGTCGCGGACACGTGGTTTCAGTATCCGGATGACCCCGAGTCGAACTCGTTCCCGCCCGTGGCGGCGTTCGTGGGGGAAGTGTGGCGCGGTGACTGCTTCCATCCGAACGAGCGCGGCGCCGCTGAGATCGCGGCAGCCGTAGACGCAGCAGCGCGCGGGCTCGGCCGCTGAGCGCCCCGGCGCGAAAAGGGTTTCGCGCCTTTCCTCCGAAGTGATCGAGCGCCGGCCGTGCCGGCGCCGACCGATGCTCAGCCCGCGCCAGATGACCCGAATCGTCGCCATCCTCTGCTTGGCCGCCGCCTGGCTCGCGCCTTCGGCCCTGGCGGCAGACACGGCCGTGACGTTGACCCTTTCGAAGACGAGCGCCGTGCACGGCCATGCCGTCGTGGCGAGCGGACAGGTTCAGCCTGCCGTCGCCGGGGAGGAGGTGGCGATCGAGACAGGAACCGGGGACGCCTGGACCGAGGTCGCGCGGGCGACCGTCGACTCGACCGGGACGTTCGAGGCCGCGTTCGAGGCCACCGCGAGCGGCTTCGTTCGTGCGCGGGAGCTCTCCACCGGGGCGATGAGCGAGCCCCGGGCGCTCGACGTCGTCCCGAACGTCCGTGCGCGTGCCTTGCCCGGCCGCGCGTTCGTCGGGGCCAAGGTGAAGCTTCGGGTCACACCCGCGTCCTACAGCGGACGCGTGTCGATCGTGGTACGCAGCGGCACGCAGGTGATGGCGACCGTCTCGCGGAAGGTTGCCGGCGGCAAGGTCACGATGCTCGTGCCGGCGCCCGGGGTCGGACGCTTCGTGGTCGTGATGACTTTCCCGGCCGAGGGCGGGCTCTCGTCACGGGTCGCCTCGATCCGACTTCGTTCGGCGGCGCGCACGGTGTCCTACGGGTCGAGCGGGCCGGACGTCCGCGGCCTGACGCGCCGCCTCGCCGATCTGCGTTTCCGCGTGCCCGCGATCTCGTCGAGCTTCGGCTACGAGCTCGTGGACTCCGTGCTCGCCTTCCAGAAGGCCTACGGGCTGTCGCGCACCGGCTTCGTCGACACACAGACCTGGCGGGCGCTCACCGGAACGCGCGAGCTGAGCCCGCGCTATCGCGGTCCCGAAGCCCACATCGAGGTCGACAAGACCCGTCAGATCCTGCTCGACGTCCGCAACGGGAGCGTCGTCGCCGTTCTGCCCGTCTCGACCGGGGCCACGGGCAACACGCCCGAGGGCAAGCACGAGATCCGGTGGAAGGCGCCGGCCACGACCACCTGGCTCGGCCCGGCGATCCTCTACCGGACGCTCACGTTCTACGGGAACAGCTTCGCCATTCACGGGTTCCCGTCGGTGCCGGCCTACCCGGCGAGCCACGGCTGCGTGCGGATCCCGATCTGGACGGCGGACTGGCTGTACAACCGCTCGCCCGTCGGCGAGACGGTCTACGTCTACGCCTGAGGGTTGAGGGCGCTCGTCCAGCGCGTCCGCTTCGCCCGCGTGACGGTCGGGCCGGACGTCGTGGGCGAGATCGGGCCGGGCGTCTGCGTGCTGCTCGGGGTCGCGGAGGAGGATTCCGACGACGATGCACGGCGGCTCGCGCGCCGCGTCGCGAGCCTGCGGATCTTCGAGAACGAGGAGGGCCGGCTCGATCGCAGCGTGCTGGACGCCGGGGGAGCGGCTCTCGTCGTCAGCCAGTTCACGCTGATCGCCGACACGCGCAAGGGGAACCGTCCGAGCTTCGGGGGCGCAGCTCCCCCGGACCGGGCCCGCACCCTCTACACGGTCTTCTGCGACCAGCTGAGACTCGAAGGCGTGGCGGACGTCCAGACGGGCGCCTTCGGCGCTCGGATGCTGGTCGAGATCGGCAACGACGGGCCGGTCACCATCCTCCTCGACACTTGAGACCGCTGTCACGATCGCGGTACGGCTGCCCGGTCCCCTGCTATCCTGAGGGCGCCACCTCACAGCTCTGGGAACTGGGAAGTGGGCGCGACCGCGCCCGCTTTTTGTGAGGGGAGAAGACCGCGGCTCGGCGGCTGGGAATCGACGAGGATGCAGACCTATGAGAGAGAACGTGAGTTGCAGCGGGACATCGCGCGGAGGCTCGGCCCGAGCCTTCCGGATGTCGACGTGCTCGCGGTCGAGCTGCTCTCCGCCGACCGCTTCTGCGTCTACGTCGACCATCCCGCCGGTGTCGATCACAAGCTCTGCGAGCAGGTGACGAACATGCTGCGCCCGTATCTCGACCGCTACACGATCGACGTCTCGAGCCCGGGCGAGGAGCGCCCGCTGCGGACGCGGGAGCACTTTGCGGCGGCCCACGGAAAACGGGTCGCAGTGCGCACGGCGCACGACATCGGGGGGCGGAAGCGGTTCAAGGGAGAGGTGGCGGAGGCCCGACCGGACGCGGTGGCGTTGACCGCGCCGGCCGGGGTGATCGAGATCCCGTACGGCGAGATCGTGCGGGGGAACCTGATGGACGAGGGCAGGTGAAATGACCAAGGAGATCATCGAGGCGGTCAGCCAGATCGAGAAGGAGAAGGGCATCGAGGCCGAGACGCTGATCGAGGCGCTCGAGGATGCGCTGCTCGCCGCGTACAAGAAAACGCCGGGCGCGGCTCGCCATGCGCAAGTCGCCCTCGACCACGGAAGCGGTGACTTCCGTGTCTTCGCGATCGAGCTGCCGTCCGATCTCGAGGCGAAGCTGCTCGAGGAGGCGCGCGAGCGCAAGCTCGACGAGCTCGAGGCGGCTGAGGCGGAGGCGGGCGAGAAGTCCCACACGCTCATCTCCGACGACGACCTCGACCTCGACTGGTCGCAGGTGCCGTCGGGCCTGATGAGCCGCCGCGACGTGACGCCCGACAACTTCGGCCGCATCGCGGCGCAAACGGCGAAGCAGGTCATCCTGCAGCGGATCCGCGAGGCCGAGCGAGCGATGATGTACGACGAGTACGTGGACCGGGTCGGCGAGGTCGTGACGGGAATCGTCCAGCAGGCCGGCGACCGCAACAACGTGCTCGTCGACCTCGGCAAGGTCGAGGCGCTGCTGCCGCGCTCGGAGCAGGTCGACGGCGAGCGGTACGAGCAGGGCGGCCGGATCAAGGCCGTCATCACCGAGGTCCGCTCCGGTACCAAGGGCCCGCAGGTGATCCTCTCGCGCCGCGACCCGGAGCTGATCCGCACGCTCTTCGAGCTCGAGGTTCCAGAGGTGGCGGACGGCCTCGTCGAGATCCGCGGCGTCGCCCGCGAGCCCGGCTACCGCTCGAAGATCGCCGTGCAGTCGCACGCCCAGGGTGTCGACCCGGTCGGCGCCTGCGTGGGGCCGCGCGGCTCGCGCGTGCGCATGGTCGTGTCCGAGCTCCGCGGCGAGAAGATCGACATCATCCCGTGGAACCAGGAGCCCGCCCGCTTCATCGCCAAGGCGCTCTCGCCGGCGCGGGTCCGGGAGGTGCTGATCGACGACGAGGGCAAGGAGGCCACGGTCATCGTCCCCGACGATCAGCTCTCCCTCGCCATCGGCAAGGAGGGCATGAACGCGCGGCTCGCCGCCCGGCTCACCGGATGGAAGGTCGACATCCAGTCCGAGCGGCAGTTCGCCGAGGCAGAGGCAGAGGCGGCCTTCGGCGGCGGAGGCGACGATCAGGACTTCTCCGGGCGCTGCGCGGCGATCCTGTCCAACGGCAAGCGCTGCCCGAACGCGGCCTTACCGGGATCGCGGTACTGCGGCATCCCGGGGCACCGGGAGCTCGCCGCGGAGGGCGAGGCCGCCGCCTAGGGCGGCGCCAGTTCTATGCGATTTGCAGGCACTTTGGGTGGAAGGATAAGCTTGCTCGATGGCTGACGAGAGCGGAAACAAGCCTCAGCGACCGCTGCGGCCCCGCGGTGGGCAGCCCGGCGGGCGGCGCAAGCGCCGCGTCGTGATCGACGCACCGCGGCCGCGGCCGGACGGACGTCCCCGTGACGGAGCTGGGGCGGGCAAGGCGCAACGCGAGGCGGCTCCGCCGCCGCCGCCGCCGACCGGCCCGGTCACCGTCTCCTCCGGGGCTACGGTCAAGGACCTGTCGGCCGCCTTCGGAGTGCCGGCGAGCCAGATCATCAAGATCATGATGGGCGTCGGCGAGATGGTCACGATCACGCAGTCGCTCGGAGACGGGGCGATCGAGCTGATCGCATCGGAGCTCGAGCGAGAGGTGCACGTCACCCACGCGGACGAGGAGGATCTGGAGCCCGAGGTCTACGAGGACGACCCGAGCGAGCTCTCGCCGAGGCCGCCGGTCGTGACGATCATGGGGCACGTCGACCACGGCAAGACGACGCTGCTCGACGCGATGCGGGAGAGCGCCGTCGTCGAGACCGAGGCCGGCGGCATCACGCAGCACATCGGCGCGTACCAGGTCGATCACGGCGGACGGCGGATCACGTTCCTCGACACGCCCGGCCACGAGGCGTTCACCGCCCTTCGTGCCCGGGGCGCGAAGGTCACCGACATCGCCGTCCTCGTCGTCGCAGCCGACGACGGCGTCATGCCGCAGACGATCGAGTCCATCAACCACGCGCGCGCCGCGGAGGTGCCGATCGTGGTCGCCGTCAACAAGATCGACAAGCCCGAGTCCAATCCCACGAGGGTGCGGCAGGAGCTCGTCGGCCACGGACTGCAGCCGGAAGACTGGGGCGGCACGACGCAGTTCTCGGAGGTCTCGGCGAAGGAGCACCAGAACCTCGACGACCTGCTCGAGAAGGTGCTGCTCGTCGCCGATGCCGAGCTCGAGCTGCTCGCCAACGCGACGGCCGACGCGTCGGGGCCGATCATCGAAAGTCGTCTCGACGTCGGTCGGGGTCCCGCCGCAACGATGCTCGTGCAGCGCGGGACGCTGCGGGTCGGCGACGCGATCGTCGCCGGCGACGCCTGGGGCAAGGTTCGCGCCCTTTACGACTTCCACGGCGAGCGGGTCAAGGAGGCGAAGCCCGGCACGCCGGTCGAGATTCTCGGCTTCGACAAGCCGCCGCAGGCGGGCGAGCACGCCCGCGTGGTGGAGAACGAGCGGCAGGCACGGCATCTGGCGGGCCTGCGCGTGCAGCGCCTGCGGGCCGAGGAGCTCGCAAAGCAGGGCCGGCGCGGGCCGTCCCTCGAGGATCTGTTCACGCGCATGGGCGAGGGCGTCGTCCAGGACCTGAACGTCATCGTGAAGGGCGACGTGCAGGGATCCGTCGAGGCGGTGGTCGGAGAGCTCAACAAGATCCAGCATCCCGAGGTACGGGTCAACGTCATCCACACGGGCATCGGCGCGATCTCGGAGGGCGACGTGATGCTCGCGTCTGCGTCGAGCGCGATCGTCGTCGGCTTCAACGTGCGACCGAACGCCGAGGCTCGCGGCCTGGCCGAGCGCGAGGGCGTCGACCTCAGGACCTACCGCGTCATCTACCAGCTCACCGAGGACATCCAGCAGGCGCTCGTCGGCATGCTGGCGCCCGAGCAGGTCGAGGAGACGCTCGGCGAGGCCGAGGTTCGGCAGCTGTTCCGGATCTCGCGCATCGGCGTCATCGCGGGCTCCTACGTCACGAACGGCGTCATTCGCCGCAACGCCCAGGTACGCCTCGTGCGCGACGGCACGGTTGTCCACGAGGGCACGCTCGCGAGCCTGAAACGGTTCAAGGACGACGTCCGCGAGGTCCAGGCGGGCTTCGAGTGCGGCATCCAGCTGGAGGGCTTCAACGACGTCAAGGAAGGCGACGTGCTCGAGTTCTACGAGACACGCGAGATCGCGCGCACCGAGCGGGACCTGGTCATCGCCGAGGCCGAGGCCCCCGCCGAGCCCGACGCCTCCTAGCGTCCTCGGGGCAGCCCGGCCGAAGCGAGAGTCGCCAGGGGCGCCTGGGATCGACGAGCAAGCATGGGCTCCGGGTACGTCGGCATCCTCTCGTTCGAGCTCTACTTCCCGGCGAACCACTCGCTGAAGGGGAAGCGCAAGGAGTTGCTCTCCGTGAAGGCACAGCTCGCGCGGCGCTTCGGCGCCTCGGTTGCCGAGGTCGATCACCACGACGTCTGGCAGCGTGCCCGGCTCACGATGGCGTGTGTCGCCCGAGGCCACCGTGAGCTCGGAGAGCTGCTCGACGGAGCCGAGCGCTACCTGGTCGGGCAAGGATTCGAGCTGCTCTCCGTCGAGCGACAGGTGGTGACGCTCGATGAGTGAGCGCATGCGCCGGGTGAACGAGGCTCTGCGAGAGGTCGTCTCCGAATCGATCTCGGCCCTCGCCGATCCCCGCATCGGCTTCGTCACCGTCACGCAGGTGCGCGCGAGCCCGGACCTCGCACAGGCCACCGTGTACGTCAGCGTGCTCGGCGGCAAGCGGCGGCGCACGCGATACCCTCCAGGCGCTCGAGACAGCCCACGGCGTGATCCAGCAGCGGGTCGGCCACGAGCTGAGGCTGAAGCGGACGCCCAAGCTCCAGTTCGCCTACGACGAGACGGTGGAGCGAGCGGCGAGGATCAACAGCCTGCTCGATGCCGACCCGGGCCCCCCGGAAGACGGCGGCGCCGACGCGTGAGGTGGGTGCGCCTTCTGGCACGCCTACCCTTTCAGTACGATCGCTCCGCGGGCCCGTAGGCCGCAGACGGATTGACCGTGACCTCGAGGACGAGCGACATGAAGGCGGTCGTGGAGGCGATCAAGGAAAACGATCGCTTCCTCGTCACCACCCACGAGAACCCCGACGGGGACGCTCTGGGATCGATTCGGGCGATGGGGCTCGCGCTCGAGCAGCTCGGCAAGGATGCCTACGCCTGGCTCTGGGGCGAGGTGCCGCTGCCGCACGAGTACGCGTTCATGAACCTCGGCGATCTCCGCCGGGGCCCGGTTCCGAGCGACATCGGCGATCGGGTCGTCCTGGCCCTCGACTGCGCGAACGTTCGGCGGCTGGGGCCGGACCCGAGCATCGTCGAGCGCGCGCCGCTGGTCGTCGACATCGACCATCATCACGACAACAGTCGCTTCGGCGCCGTCAACCTCGTGGTCGCGGACGCGTCGTCGACCGGCGAGATCCTCCGCGAGCTGCTGGGCGAGCTGGGTGTCACGCTGACACCCGGGATCGCCGAGGCGCTCTACATCGCGCTCGTCACCGACACCGGGCGGTTCCAGTACGCGAACACGACCCCGAAGGCGCACCGGCTCGCCGCAGAGCTGCTCGAGGCGGGGGCCGACTTCCACCGTGTCTTCCAGGGCGTGTACGAGAACGTCGCGTTTGCCAAGCTCAAGCTGCTCGCGCGGGCGCTGGACAGCGCCCACGTCCTCGAGGGTGGGCGCATCATCATCGCGGTGCTCCGCCGCGAGGACTTCGCGGCGTCCGGGGCCGAAGAGCCCTTTGCCGAGGGCATCATCGACCATCTCCGTGCGGTGGAGGGCGCCGACCTCGTCGCACTGATCCGCGAGCCGCCCACCGTGGACGGCCCCACCCGCCGCGTCAGTCTCCGAACGAGCGCAGAGGGAATCGACGTGTCGTTGATCGCGCGCGCGAGCGGCGGCGGTGGACACCGCCAGGCCGCAGGCTTCTCGAGCGAGGAGTCGGTCGAGGGGATCACGGAGCTGATCCGCCGCGAGTACCTGGCGCAGGTCGGCGTGCGTACCCCATGAGCCGGCGCGCGGCCCGTCACCCGCGGTCGAGCCGCGCGGCGTCCGGGGCGCTGCTGGTGGACAAGCCCGCAGGGCCGTCGTCCTTCGCGGTCGTCCGGCAGATCCGGAAGCGCCTGGGCGGCAAGGTGGGCCACGCCGGCACGCTCGATCCGCTTGCCAGCGGCCTGCTCGTGGTGCTGGTGGGGCCTGCGACGCGCCTCGCCCGGTATCTCGTCGGGCTCGACAAGCGCTACGTCACGGAGGTGGAGCTCGGCCTGCGGACGACGACCGGCGACGCAGAAGGCGACGAGCTCGAGCGTCCGCCCGTTCCGGACGACCTCGCCGCGCGCCTTGGCCGAGCTCACCGGGCGAGGTCGAGCTGCCCGTGCCGGCCGCCTCGGCGGTCAAGGTGGGAGGGGAGCGCGCGTATCGCCTGCACCGCCGCGGAGTCGCCGTCGAGATGCCGGTCCGGCTGAGCCAGGTGCACTCCATCGACGTGCTGCGTTATGACCCGCCCGTGGCGCAGCTCCAGCTCCACGTCGGGAGCGGGACCTACGTACGCGCGATCGCGGACGCGCTCGGTGGGCATTGCCGCGCACTCCGGCGCGTTGCGGTGGGCCCGTTCCGCATCGAGCAGGCCGACGATGAGCGCCTGCTGCCGCCGCGCGAGGCGCTCCCCTTCCTGCCGGAGCTCGTGCTCACCCCGGAGGAGGTCGGATGGGTGCTCGGCGGGCGACCCGTCGAGCGGCGCGGGGACGGCCGGGCGCGCCTGACCTACGACGACAGGCTGGTTGCCGTGGCACGCCTCGGCGGCGGGCTGGCCCGGCCCGAGACCGTCGTGATGAAGCCCGGGGGTGAGGGATGATCGTCGCCCGTGCTGCCGAGGAGCTCCAACCGGCCGAGCGATCGGTCGCAATCGGCACCTTCGACGGCGTTCACCTCGGCCACCGGGCGGTCATCGAGGCGACGCGGGATAGCGGTCTGCGCTCGACCGTCGTGACGTTCGACCCGCATCCGCGCGAGGTGCTCGGCTACGGGGTCCAGCTGCTCTCCACCCTCGAGCGCAAGCTCGAGCTGATCGCCTCGATCGGCCCGGATGAGACGCTCCTGCTCGAGTTCACACTCGAGCTCTCGCTGCTCCCGCCCGAGGAGTTCGTCCGGGCGACGCTCGAGCCGATCGGAACGAAGATCGTGATCGCGGGCGAGGACTTCCGGTTCGGCCACGCCAGGAGCGGCGACGTGGAGCTCCTCCGGGGCATGGGCTTCGAGGTGCAGCCCGTGCCGATCGTCCCCGGCGTGTCGTCGAGCCGCATCCGTGAGCACCTACTTGCAGGGCGACGTCGTCGAGGCAGCGCGCCTGCTCGGACGGCCTGCCGAGGTGGAGGGCGTCGTCGTCGGCGGCGACCAGCGCGGCGGGACGCTCGGGTTCCCGACCGCGAACCTCTCCGTTCCGCCGAACGTGCTGGTTCCCCAGTACGGCATCTACGCGGGGGCCGCCCTCGAGACGACCGAGGCGGCGGCAGAGCCGCACCGGGCGGCCGTGTCGATCGGCGTCAATCCGCACTACGGCGGCTCCGAGCGCCGGATCGAAGCCTTCCTGCTCGACTTCGAGGGCGACCTCTACGGTCGCCGCCTGCGCGTCGAGCTCTGGCGCCGGCTCCGCGAGGAGCGGGTCTTCGAGGACGAGCAGGCGCTCGTGGAGCAGATCGGGCGCGACGTCGCGGAGACGCGCAGCGCGGAGCGACCGGGCCAGTAGTATCCGGCCGTGCGCAGCGCCCACATCGCGGACGTCGAGCCGCAGCGGCTTCGGGCCTTCGCGTTCCTGTGGCATCCGGTTCGTCACACGCTCGGCGTCGAGGCGTTCGGGGTCAACGCGTACACCCAGCCGGAGGCCGGGGGAGAGCTGATCGAGGAGCACGACGAGACCGGTGCGGGCGCCGGCCGCCACCAGGAGCTCTACATCGTCCTTTCGGGCCGGGCGCGTTTCACGGTGGGCGGACAACAAGCTCGACGCGCCGGCCGGGACGCTCGTGTTCTGCGACGACCCTGCCGAACGGCGCGGGGCGGTCGCGGCCGAGCCGGACACGACCGTGCTCGTGGTCGGCGGCCGCGTGGGCGAGGCGTTCGCGATCTCGCCCTGGGAGTCCTACTTCCGCGCCGACGCGGCGCTCACCCGGGGCGACAAGGACGAAGTGCTCGCCGTGATGGACGAAGGGATCGATCGCTACCCGGACAACGCGAGCATGCAGTACAACGCGGCCTGCTACGTGGCTCTGGTGGGCGACGGCGAGCGGGCGATCGAGCTCCTTCGGCGCGCGCTCGAGCTCGACCCGGCAATGGCCTTGTGGATGGCGAAGGACGCCGATCTCGAGTCGATCCGCGACGATCCGAGGGTGGTTGCGGCCGTCGAGGCCGCTTCAGCCTAGCCGGGAGCATGCCTGGGCCCCGGTGGGCCCTCTGGTAGCCTGTGTGCGATGAGTTTGACCACCGAGGTTACGCGGGAGATCGTCGAGAAGCACGGGCGCGACGGGGCCGATACCGGCTCCACGGAGGTGCAGATTGCCCTCCTCACCCGGCGGATCAACGACCTGACGGGACATCTGCAGCAGCATGCGAAGGACCACCACTCGCGTCGCGGCCTGCTGATGCTCGTCGGGCGCCGCCGGCGGCTGCTCGCCTATCTCCAGAGGAATGATCTCGAGCGCTATCGGACGCTGATCAAGGAGCTCGGTCTGCGACGCTAGCCGCCGCCGGCAGGAGCCGGCGGAAGTTTGAGGGAGCCGCGCGGCCCGCTGCGGCGAGGTTGCCTCAAACCTCCGCCTTGCCTCCTGCCTGACGAGGAGGAGGGGACATGTCGATCGTTGTTTCGGGGCGCCACACGGTGTCGTGCACCGTCGGTGGCCGCCAGATGCAGCTCGAGACCGGACATCTGGCCAAGCAGGCCGACGGCGCCGTCGTCGTTCGGTCCGGCGATGCAATGGTGCTCGCCACCGCGCAGGGACGTCTCGAAGGCCGGGAAGGCGCCGATTTCTTCCCGCTGACCGTCGATGTCGAGGAGCGGATGTACGCCGCCGGGAAGATCCCCGGCGGTTTCTTCAAGCGGGAGGGCAGGCCGACCGAGCGCGCCATCCTCACCGCCCGGACGATCGACCGTCCCATCCGGCCGCTCTGGCCGAAGGGCTACAAGAACGAGGTCCAGGTCATCGCCACCATCCTCTCCACCGATCAGGTCGTCGCCCACGACATCCTCGCGATCAACGGGGCGTCGGCGGCGCTGATGGTCTCCTCGCTGCCGTTCCTGGGCCCGGTGGGAGCGGTGCGGATCGGAATCGACGCGGACAGCAGGCTCGTCGTCGATCCGACGCTGCCGGACCTCGAGGAATCGCGGCTCGACCTCCTCGTCGTGGGCACGAAGGACGCCATCACGATGGTGGAATGCGGGGCCGACGAGATTCCGGAAGACACGATCCTCGCGGCGCTCGAGCTCGCCCACCGCGAGATCAGGGTCATCTGCGAGACGCAGGAGGAGCTGCGCCGCGCAGCCGGCAAGCCCAAGCTGCTCGACCCCGAGGCCGTCGCCGAGCTCGAGGAGCGCCAGGGCCGCCGGATCCGCGAGCGCATCGACAGCGAGGGGCTCCGCGAGGGACAGACGATCGTCGAGGAGCTCGAGCAGGAGCTCTGCCCGGCCATCTCGATGGACTCGACGGAGACCGATATCGTGCGGCGCACGCAGACCAGGTGGGGGCTCGCGCAGCTGCTCGAGCAGGCTCGCCTGGACGCCGTGATCGGCCCCGTGCGCCAGCAGTTCGAAGGAGAGCTGCGCGCGCTCACGGATGCCGAGCAGGACTCGAAGGAGCTCAAGTCGGCGAAGCGCGACCTGCTCCTCGCACGGATCGTCGACGAGGTCACGCTCCCCTTCCCGGTCGGACCGGCGGCCGGCGAAGCGGAACCGGGTGCCGCGCCTGCGAAGGACGTCCTCACGAGGCAGTACATCAAGAAGGCGGTCGACGCGATCTACAAGGATCTCGTGCGGCGCAAGATCGCCGTCGAGAAGCGGCGGCCCGACGGCCGCAGCGCGGAGGAGATCCGCGCGATCGCCTGCGAGGTCGACGTGGCGCCCCGCACCCACGGCTCCGCGCTGTTCACGCGCGGCCAGACCCAGATCCTGACGCTGCTCACCCTCGGCACGGCCAAGGAAGGGCAGCGCATCGACGACCTCTCGCTCGAGCAGGAGCGGCGGTTCATGCACCACTACAACTTCCCGCCGTTCTCGGTCGGCGAGACCGGGTTCATGCGCGGGCCGAAGCGGCGCGACATCGGCCACGGCAACCTCGCTCAGCGGTCGCTGGAGCCGATGATCCCCGATGCCGCGGACTTCCCCTACACGATCCGCCTCGTCTCGGAGACGCTCGAGTCCAACGGGTCCTCGTCGATGGGGTCCGTCTGCGCGTCCACGCTGGCGCTGCTCGCCGCCGGCGTGCGGATGAAGCGCCCGGTCGCGGGCATCGCGATGGGCCTGATCAAGGAGGGCGACGACCTCGTCATCCTCACGGACATCCAGGGGGCCGAGGACCATCTCGGCGACATGGACTTCAAGGTGGCGGGCACCCGGCTCGGGATCACGGCCCTCCAGATGGACATCAAGATCACGGGCGTCACGCAGGAGATCATGCAGTCCGCGCTCGTTCAGGCACGCCAGGCGCGCGAGTTCATCCTCGACCGCATGGGCGAGACGCTCTCCGAGGCGCGCGAGGAGCTGGCCGAGCACGCGCCGCGGATCACGAGCGTCAAGATCGATCCGGAGCAGATCGGGCTCGTGATCGGCAAGGGCGGCGAGACCGTGCGGTCGCTCGAGGCCGATTACGACGTCCAGGTCGACATCGAGGAGGACGGCACCGTCCTCGTCTACGCGACCGACGGGACGAAGGCAAACGAGGCGGTCGCGGCGATCAAGGCGCTGACGAAGGAGCCCGAGGTGGGGGACACCTACACGGGCAAGGTCGTGCGAACGACCGAGTTCGGGGCCTTCGTGGAGCTGAAGAAGGGCACGGACGGGCTGCTGCACGTCTCCAACGTCGGCCCCGGCCGGCTCGGCCACATCGAGGACGTGCTGGCCAAGGGCGACACCGTCGACGTCTTCGTGCAGGAGATCGACAAGGCCCGGGGCCGGATCAGCCTGCGCCTCGTCGCCAAGCACGAGAACGGCGGGCTCGTGACCCCCGAGGAGCTGATGGAGCGAGCCAAGGACGCGCCGCCGCGGGAGCGTTCCGGAGGCGGCAACGGCGAAGGCCGTGACCGGCGCGGGGGCCGCCCGCGCGGGCGCGACCGCGGGCCTCGCCGCGACGACTGACGGGCGTCGGCGGGGGCCGAACACCTCCGCCGCCGTTACGATGGCCACGTGACGACGTGGGATGCGATCGTGGTCGGCGCCGGGCCGGCGGGCTCGGTCACGGCCTACCGGCTGGCCACGGAAGGTGCGTCGGTGCTGCTGCTCGATCGGGCTCGTTTCCCGCGCGACAAGCCGTGCGGCGGCGGCGTGACGCTGCGCGCCCTGCGCCAGCTGCCGTTCGCGATCGACCCCGTGGTCGAGCACTCGGTGGACAGCATGGAGTTTCGGCTCGGCTACCGGTCGGGCTACGTCCGCCGCAGCAAGGAGCCGCTCATCCTGATGACCCAGCGCCGCCGGCTCGACGCCTATATGGCCGAGCAGGCCGGGCAGGCAGGAGCGGACTTCCGCGACGGCGTGAAGGTGACGGCAGTCGGCGAGACATCGGAGGGCTTCACGGTCGCCGTCGGCGATCGTGAGGAGCGTTGCCGCGTGCTGGTGGGCGCCGACGGGGTCAACGGGCTCGTAGCCCGCTCGCTCGGCCTCGGTGCCGATCCGACCTACGGCGTGGCGCTCGAGGGCAACCTCGCCGCCGACCAGGCGGACGAGGGCCGCTATCGCGGCCGTGCGGTCGTCGAGCTCGGAACCGTGCCGGGCGGCTACGGCTGGGTCTTCCCGAAGGGCGACCACCTCAATTTCGGAGTGGGAGGCTGGGAGCGCGAGGGGCCGGCGCTGCGCGATCACCTCCAGAAGCTTTGCGACGCGCATGACGTCTCGGTGAAGAGCCTGACCGACGTGCGGGGGTACAGGCTGCCGCTGCGCAAGCCCGACGCCCCGCTCGCCCGCGGACGGGCTCTCCTCGTGGGTGACGCGGCCGGTCTCGTCGATCCGCTGTCCGGCGACGGCATGTACGAGGCGTTCCTCTCGGCGCGGCTGGCCGCGCCCGCCGCGCTCGACGTGCTCAGCGGGCACGCGGCCGGCCTCGAGCCCTACGACTCGGCGCTGCGCCGCCAGCTCGCGCGCCTGACGGCGGCATCGTGGGGCGCGAAGCACGCGTTCGACCGCTTCCCGCGGCTCGCGTTCACCCTTTCGCGACCGGGCTTCGTCTGGCCTGTCGTCGAGGGGCTGCTGCGCGGCGATCTGAGCCATCCGGGGGCTGCCGGCGGGATCGCGCGCGGGCCCCTGAAGGTCGTCGAGGGCCTCTCCAGGCTCGCGGGAAGCCCCGGCGGCCGCTACCGGATCGAAGGCGTCTAGCCGGTCGCGCGGTGCAGGACTACGAGCTGACAGCGCTCGACGACGGCGAGCGGGTGATCACGGAGCGGCTCGACCGCGTCCGGTCGGTCGCGATCGGCTTCTGGATCGGGAGCGGATCGCGCGACGAGGACGATGCCCGGGCGGGCGTGAGCCATTTCCTCGAGCACCTCCTGTTCAAGGGCACACGCGCCTACTCCGCGCAGGACATCGCAGAGATCTTCGACGGGCTCGGCGGCGAGCTGAACGCCGTCACCACCCGGGAGTACACGGTCGTGTACGCCCGCGTGATGGACGAGCATCTCGAGACGGCGCTCGACGTCATGACCGACATGGTGTACGCGCCCTCCCTCTCCGATCTCGACTCTGAGCGCGAGGTCGTCCTCGAGGAGATTGCGATGGTCGAGGATGCCCCGCAGGACCTCGTGCACGATCTCCTCGGCAGGGCGATCTTCGGCGACCATGCCCTGGGCAGGCCTGTGCTCGGTCGTGCCGATGTGATCGAGTCCGTGACCCGCCGCGCGCTGCTCGCCCAGCACCGGGCTCGCTACATCGGGCCGAGCACGGTCGTCGCTGCTGCGGGCAACGTCGACCACGAACGGCTCGTCGGCCTGATCCGCGGCCACGCGAAGAAGAAGGCGCCGCTGCCCTCGCGCAACTCGCGCCCGCGCGTGCTGCTCGCCGAGGCGCCGCCGGCCAGGACCGTGTTCCACCGCAAGGACACCGAGCAGTACCACGTGTGTATCGGCGCTACGGGACTGTCCCGCGACGACGACCGTCGCTTTAGCCTGTCCCTTCTGGACAGCATCCTCGGCGGCTCCGCCTCGTCGCGCCTGTTCCAGGAGATCAGGGAGAAGCGGGGCCTCGCGTACAACATCTACACCTTCGCGTCCCTCTTTGCCGAGACCGGCGAGCTCGGGATCTACGTCGGGACGCGGGAGGACAACCTGGAGCGCTGCCTCGAGATCGTCTCGCAGGAGATCGACGACATCGCGGCCGGCGGCGTCCGGGACGACGAGCTGCGCCGGGCGAAGGAGAGCATGAAAGGCCGCATCATGCTCTCGATGGAGTCCACGTCGAGTCGTGTCAACCGGCTCGGAAAGTCGCTCATCACGGACAGCGAGCTGCTCGATCTCGACGAGATCCTCGGCCGAATCGAGGCGGTGGACGCAGACGACGTCGCCGTGCTCGCCGGTGAGCTGCTGTCGCCGGAGCGCCTGTCCGCCGCGGGGATCGGGCCGGGCGAGGCGCAGTTCCTGGAGGCCGTCGAGCACGTCAACCCCGCGCTCGTCGAGGCCGCGGCGGCCTGACGCCGGTGCGCGTTCTCCTGTTCGGCGCCCAGGGGAAGGTCGGATCCGTTCTCGGGCCGCAGCTCGAGGCGGCAGGGCACGAGGTCACCGGCGTCGAGGTGGGGGAGACGCCCGAGCTCGCCGGGCACGATGCAGCCGTCGACTTCACGGCGCCCGACGCCGTGCTGGCCAACGTGCGCGGGGCGCTGGGGGCCGGTGTGCCCTGCGTGGTCGGCACGACCGGCCTCACGGACGAGGGCCTCGTCGAGCTCGACGGGCTCGCGCGGCAAAAGGGCATCCCGTGCTTCGTCGCCCCGAATTTCGCGCTCGGCGCCGTGCTCATGATGCGATTCGCCGAGGAGGCCGCGCGACATCTGCCGCGGGCCGAGATCATCGAGCTGCACCACGAGAGCAAGATCGACGCGCCCTCGGGGACGGCGAAGGCGACGGCGGCACGGATGGGCGGCGACGTCCCGATCCACTCGGTTCGCCTTCCCGGCCTCGTCGCCCACCAGGAGGTCATCCTGGGCGCGCCGGGCCAGTTCCTCAGCATCCGGCACGACACGACCTCGCGCGACGCGTTCGTGCCCGGCGTGCTGCTCGCGCTCGAGCGCCTCCACGGCCTGCCGGCGGGCCTGACGGTCGGGCTGGAGGCGCTGCTCTGAGCGCGCCGCCCCCGGCCGCGGACCGGGGGCCTACAATGAGGCCAGACCCAGGGAGGTGGAGCGGATGCTCGGGGAGGTCATCACCGCGATCGTGACGCCGTTCCGGGAGGACGGCTCCGTCGATCTGACGGCGTTCGGACGTCTGTGTACGCATCTCGTCGAGAACGGCTCCGACGGCCTCGTCGTCGCGGGCACGACCGGGGAGGCACCGACGCTCTCCGACCGCGAGAAGCTCGAGCTCTTCGCCGCTGCGGTTGACGCGGTCGGCGACCGGGCGACGATCATCGCGGGCACGGGCGGCAACGACACGGCGCACTCCGTCGAGCTGACGCGCGAAGCCGACGCGCTCGAGGTCGACGGTTTCCTCGTCGTGACCCCGTACTACAACAAGCCTCCGCCTCGCGGGATCGTGGCTCACTTCGCGGCGATCGCCGAGGTGACCGACCGGCCGATCCTCGTCTACAACATCCCGCAACGCGTTGTCATCAACATCGAGCCGGAGACGATCGCCGAGCTCGCCGAGATCCCGAACGTCACCGCCGTCAAGCAGGCGACGACGGATCCCGAGCAGGCGCGGCGCATCGTCGAGCTCGGTCTCGATCTCTATGCCGGGAACGACGACCTCATCCTCCCGTTCCTCGAGCTCGGCGGCACCGGCGGCGTCTGTGTCTTCACCCATGTCGTGGGCTCACAGGTGAAGGAGCTGATCCGTCGCTTCAAGGCCGGCGACCGGGACGGCGCGTACGAGCTCGGTGGTGAGCTCGAGCCTCTCCTCGAGGCGCTTTCGGTGACGACGAACCCGATCCCGATCAAGGCCGCGCTCAATCTCGCCGGCCACGAGGTCGGCGGCCTGCGCCTTCCGCTCGTCGAGGCGACGGCGGACGAGCAGGCGACGATCCGCGCTGGCCTCGAGGCCGCCGGCGTGCTCTCGCCCGCAGCGGCTTAGCCGGCAAGGGCGAAGCCCGCGCAGCGGACGCCGGCGCGCGGAGCGGCGGAGCGTCGGCCCAGGCGGCTGAGCGGCCGGCTCGGCCGGACGCGCGTAGGAAAGCGGCCCGCGGCTGCGGCCGGTCGGCCGGCCGGACCCGCCTTGGAGCGGCCGGAGGCCGCGGTTACCCTCGCGGCGCACCCCCGCCGGCTTCCTACAATGCCCCGGATGCCCGGATCGGTGCGCATCGTCCCACTCGGCGGCCTCGGCGAGGTCGGCAAGAACATGACCGTGGTCGAGTCCGACGACGGTCTCGTCGTGATCGACGCGGGCCTCGCGTTCCCGCGGGACGAGCATCTCGGCGTCGATCTGCTGCTGCCGGAGTTCACGTACCTGCGCGAGCACGAGGCGCAGATCCGCGCTGTCATCCTGACCCATGGCCACGAGGATCACGTCGGAGGGCTTCCGTACCTCCTGCGGGAGCTCCGCGTGCCGGAGGTCTGGGCCACCCGGCTTACACTCGGGCTCGTCAAGTCGAAGCTCGACGAGCACGGCCTCCTCCGCTCTGCCGAGCTCATCGAGGCCGACCCCGACGCCGGGCCTGTCCGCATCGGCCCCTTCGGCGCCGAGTTCGTCCGTATGGCCCACTCGATCCCCGACTCCGTCGCCGTGTGCCTTGAGACACCGGGCGGTCGCATCTTCCATACCGGCGACTACAAGATCGACCACACGCCGGTCGACGGCTTCCGGACGGACGTGGGCAAGCTGGCGGAGATCGGCAACCGGGGAGTCGACCTGTTCCTCGGGGACTCGACGAACGCGGAGAGACCGGGCGTGACGCCGTCGGAGCGGACGGTCGGCGAGGCCTTCCGGCAGATCATCCCGCGGTGCGACGGGCGCGTCCTGATCGCCTCGTTCGCCTCGAACGTGCATCGCATGCAGCAGGCGGTCGAGGTTGCGATCGAGACGGGCCGGAGGATCGCCATCATCGGCCGCTCGCTGCGCAAGAACGTCAACATCGCCCGCAACCTGGGCTACATGGACGTGCCGGAAGAGATCATCGTGCGCCCGAACGACATCGACGAGCTCGCTCCGGACGAGACGATGATCCTCTGCACCGGGAGCCAGGGCGAGCCGCTCTCGGCGCTCGTCCGCATTGCCTACGGCGACCACCCGCATGTGGGCGTCCGCGAGGGCGACACGGTGATCATCTCGGCAAAGCCTGTGCCGGGCAACGAGCTGAAGGTGCACGACACGATCAACAGACTCGCCAAGGCCGGCGCCGAGGTCCTCCATCAGGAGATCGCACCGGTTCACACCTCGGGGCACGGCAATGCCGAGGAGCTGCGCATGGTGCTGGGGCTGCTCCGGCCACGCGCCGTCATGCCCGTCCACGGCGAGTTCCGGATGCTGGCGGCTCACGGCCGGCTTGCCCGCGACGCCGGAGTCTCGCCCGAGCGCATCGTGATCGCGGAGAACGGCTCGGTCGTCGAGCTCGTCGAGGCCCGCCCACGGATCGTCGACGAGGTACCGGCGGGCGTGGCGTTCGTCGACGGCCTGGAGGTTGGCGACGTCCGGGACGTCGCGCTTCGCGACCGGCAGCACCTCGCGGAGGACGGCGTGCTCATCATCGTGGCGACGATCGGCACACAGCACGGCCAGGAGATCGGCGCCCCGGAGGTCATCGCCCGCGGCTTCGGGGGTGACGGCGAGCTGCTCGACGAGGCGCGGGAGGAGGCCGAGCGCATCCTGCGCTCCTGCCTCACCCAGCGGATAGAGGAGCTCAAGCTGCTGCAGGAGCACCTCCACGACGGGATCGGCCGGCTCGTCCACGAGCGCACGGGCCGGCGGCCGATGATCCTCCCCGTCGTCCTCGAGGTCTGACGCCGACGATGGGCTGGTCCGTGGTCGTCGCGTCGTACGGGGTGTCGATCGGCACCACGACCCGGCTCGTCCGCTCCCTGCGTGCGAGCGAGGCCGCGGCGCTCGCATTTTGCCGCCTGCTCGACGGGTGGGCGCGCGGTGAGCCGGAGCCCTGCACGCCGGGCCGGCGCCAGGCTGCTCTGCGGCGCGCCGCCGAGCGGGCCGAGACCGCGATCGCAGACCTCCACAAGCCGCTCGACCGATTCCTGCTCGAGCTCGAGGCAGACTCGGCCGAAGGACGGCCCTGGTACGGGGAGCCGGGGGCGGCCGAGGTGCGGGAGTGGGAGCCCGTACTGAAACGTGCAGGGGTCGCGGCCTCGGCGCACCGCGTGACGCTGGCGTACCTGGAGCTCGCCGTGCTGGTTCGCGCGCTGGAGGGCCTCACGGCCTCCGCCCGCTTCGAAGCCGTACCGGACCGCACGTCACTCTGGGCCGGCCTGTTCGACCTGCGCGAGAACCTGTTCGGCGCAGCCGAAGACCTGCGGGCCCTCGCGGCATAGCAAGGCCCACGTGCCAGCTGGGGCCGCGCAGGCCGCGAGCTCGGCCGGAGGGCTCGGTACGGGCAAGGGCGAGCCCGCCGCGCAGCAGCCGCGCCCAAGGCGCCAGGCTGCGAAGCTTCTCCGAGCTCGAAGGGCTCGGTACGGGCAAGGCGGGCGAGCCCGCCGCGCAGCAGCCGCGCCGAAGGCGCCAGGCTGCGAAGCTTCTCCGAGCCCGAAGGGCTCGGTACGGGCGCGCGCCTTGACCGCGGCCGTGCGGCCGCTCTCTCGTCACGGCTGGGGCCTTCGGCCCCGTTGCGTGACGGCGCGGCACGCTTCGCGCGCCCTGCCGTGGAAGGAACCCCGATGCCGCGGCCGAACTCAGTCGCATGGCGCAATCGCGCTCCCGTCAGGCACGCCCGAAGGGGGCAGGCCGGGCGCAGAAGGGCCCACCGGGCCGGGAGCACCAGCACGGCGAGCTCACCGGCCTCGGCCTCATGGCCGGCGGGATCTTCCTCGCCATCGTGTTCTGGTTCTCGTGGGAGGGCGGCTTTGTCGGCGACAAGGTCTCGGTCGTCTTCGAGACGCTCGTCGGCAGCGCGTCGGTGCTGCTGCCCCTGGGGCTCCTCGCGATCGGAGGGCTGTTGCTCGCCCGCAGCGGCCTGCTCGACCTGCGGCCGTTTCGAACCGGGCTCTTCACGCTGTCGATCGCGTTCCTGCTGGCGTTCGGGGCCGGCCGCTTCGGGCTTGGTCCCGACCCGCCGGCGCCGACCTCGTTCGACGTCGATCGCATGCAGGAGTACGGCGGCGTCCTCGGCGGCCTGCTGTACATCGTGTTCGAGGCCCTCGTCGGCGGGGTGGGCGTCACGATTCTCGCCGTCTTCGCCATTCTCGGCGGCTGCCTGCTCGTGACGGGCGCGTCGGCGGGGGCGATGCTGCGGCGGTCTGCGCATGCGGGGCGCCACGTCGCGCGGCATACGGCCCGGGCTGCCCTGCACACCGCGTCGGCCGTCAAGGCGGCCGCCCCGGCATTCCCGGTCCCGACGCGGCCGCCTGTCGACGGCGAGGCGGAGTTCGCGGACGCGCTTTCGCCGCCGGACCCGGACGAATCATCGCCCGAGTTGCCGCCCCTTCTGCTCGACCAGCTTCAGGGGGAGGAGGACACCGATCCGGTCGACGTGCCGCCGTTCCCGCTGGCTGAGCCTGCTGACAGCTCCGTCGAGAGCTCGCAGGAGCGCCTGTTCGACGGGCCGGAGCCGCCGGGCGAGTACCGGCTGCCGGACCGCGCGCTCCTGCGCCGCTCGCGGCCGCAGAGCGGCCAGCCCGCGAAAGCGGCCGAGCGGGTCGCGGAGACGCTCGTGGAGACGCTGCGCCACTTCGGCGTCGAGGCGACCATGAGCGGCCAGGTGGCGGGCCCCAGGGTGACCCGCTACGAGCTGCAGCTCGCGCCCGGCACGAAGGTCTCCCGGGTCTCGGCGCTCAAGGACGACCTCGCGTACGCGCTCGCCACGACCGAGATCCGGATCCTCGCCCCGATTCCGGGCAAGCAGGCGGTCGGCGTGGAGGTCCCGAACATCGTGCCGAACCTCGTCACGCTCGGCGACATCTTCGACGAGCCCGCGAACGGCGCCAGCCCTCTCTCCGCGTGGCTCGGGAAGGACATCTCGGGCGCGGCCGTCTCGGCCGACCTGGCCCGGATGCCGCACATCCTCATCGCAGGCACGACGGGCTCGGGAAAGTCCGGCTGCATCAACACGATGCTCTGCTCGATCCTGATGCGGGCGACGCCGGATCAGGTGCGGATGATCCTGATCGATCCGAAGCGCGTCGAGCTCGGGCTCTACGAGTCGATCCCGCATCTGCTGACGCCCGTGGTCTCGAGCCCCAAGCGGGCCGCCGCGGTGCTCGCGAACGTCACGGAGGAGATGGAGCGGCGCTACGAGCGGATGAGCCTGCAGCGCGCCCGCAACCTCGTCGAGCTCAACCGCGCACTGGAGAAGCGCGGCGAGACGCCCGTTCCGTATCTGCTCGTCGTGATCGACGAGCTCGCCGACCTGATGATGATCTCGCCGCAGGAGGTCGAGGATGCCGTCATCCGCCTGGCGCAGAAGTCGCGCGCCGTCGGCATCCATCTCGTCCTTGCGACTCAGAGACCGTCGGTCGACGTCATCACCGGCATGATCAAGGCCAACGTCCCGTCGCGGATCGCCTTCGCGGTCTCGAGCCAGACGGACAGCCGCGTGATTCTCGACCAGGCCGGCGCCGAGGCGCTGCTCGGCCAGGGCGACATGCTCTTCAAGCCGCTCGGCACGTCGCGCCTCCAGCGCCTCCAGGGCGCGTACGTCAGCGAGGAGGAGATCGCGCTGATCGTGGAGCAGTGCCGCGCGCAGCGTGAGCAGGAGCTGGACGAGTCGCTGCTCGTCGCGCCGGAACGCGGACGGAAGGGCGACGACGGCGAGGACGGCGACGACGAATTCGACCCCGACGAGGATCCGCTGCTCGAGAAGGCGATCGAGGTCGTCGTCCAGACACAGACCGCGTCCGTCTCGCTCATCCAGCGCCGGCTCCGGGTCGGCTACACGCGCGCCGGGCGGCTGATCGACATGCTCGAGCGCCGGGGCATCATCTCCGGCTACGAGGGCTCGAAGCCCCGCCGCGTGCTCGTCTCCGAGGCGGACCTCGATCAGGTGCTCGCAGGCGTGGGCCAGAACGCGGACCCCTAACCCTCTCTGCCGCCCTCCGTCCCAGCAAGAGGAGACGCGGGACGTTAGGATCCCGCGAATTCCAGGGCGAAATTTCGCGAGGGCGAACGCGACGATGTGGGGAGGTCAGAGATGAAACGACTACGACTGCCGTGGTTCCTGCTGCTGCTCGTCGTAGGCGCGCTTGCGGTGGCCGCCGCGGGCTGCGGCGGCGGTGACGAGGAAGCGGCACCGCCGCCCGCCGAGCCGCCGGCAGAGCCGGCGCCCGCCGAGCCGCCGCCGGCGGAGACCGGCGCCACCGACACCGGCGCCACCGACACGGGCGCAACGCCGCCGCCGGCCGGCTTTACGATCGGCCTCGTCAGCGACGTCGGCGGGGTCGACGACAAAGGCTTCAACGAGTACTCGATCGCCGGATTGGAGCAGGCGGCCGAGGAGTTCGGCTTCGAGACGCGTGTGTACGTCTCCAACTCCGCGGAGGACTATCTTCCCAACCTGACAGCCGCAGCCGAGGACGGCCATGCTCTCGTGTTCGCGACCGGCTTCAACACGACGCCGGATACGCTCACCGTCGCGGAGCAGTACCCGGACACGCAGTTCGCGGGCATCGACCACTTCTACGACCCGCCGCTGCCGAACACGCGCGGCATGGTCTATCCGACGGAGGAAGCCGGGTACGTCGCGGGCGTCGTCGCGGCGCTCATGACGGAGAGCAACGTCGTCTCGACCGTCGGCGGTGAAAAGATCCCGTCGGTCGACAACTGGATCGCCGGCTTCCAGCAGGGGGTCTACGACACGAATCCCGAGATAGAGGTCCTGGGCGGGTACTCGGACGACTTCGTCGATCAGGCTCTCTGCAGGGAGATCGCGCTCGACCACATCTCGCAGGGCGCCGACGTCGTCTTCCAGGTGGCCGGCCCCTGCGGGCTTGCCGCGCTCGACGCCGCCTGCTCGGAAGGGGTGTATGGGATCGGCGTCGATGCGGACCAGTCGTTCGTGGGGCCCTGCGTCATCACGAGCGCGCTGAAGCCGCTCCAGTCGTCGGTCTACGACGTGGCCAAGTCATTCGCCGAAGGAACGTACACGACGGGCGACAACTTCTTCTACGGGGTGGCCGATCTGCCGGACGCGCAGCTGCTGGCGCCCTTTAGCGCCGACGTCCCACAGGACGTGCAGGACGCCGCCGCGGCGGCACAGGAAAAGATCACCAGCGGGGAGATCGACCCGCCGGCGACGCTCGAGGAGGTCCAGAAACCGTAGATCAGACTCGGTCGGGCGGCCTCGGCCGCCCGACCACCTACTCCCCCATGACCGAGCCTCCCGTCGTCGAGCTCAGGGGAATCACGAAGCGGTTTCCCGGTGTCGTTGCGAACGATCACGTCGACTTTGACCTGCGAGGCGGTGAGGTACACGCGCTGCTCGGAGAGAACGGCGCCGGCAAATCGACGCTGATGAACGTCCTCTACGGCCTGTACCACCAGGACGAGGGCGAGATCTTCCTCCAGGGACGGCCCGTGCGGATCGGCTCGCCGCACGACGCGATCGCGAACGGCATCGGCATGGTGCACCAGCACTTCATGCTCATCCCGGTCATGACGGTGGCGGAGAACATCGTGCTCGCGATGGAGCCGAGCAAGGGCCCCTTCCTCGACCAGGGCGAAGCAGAGCGCCGCGTGCTCGAGCTGGCGGACTCGCTCGCGTTCCGGATCGACCCGCACGCCCGGGTGGAGTCCATCAGCGTCGGTCAGCAGCAGCGCGTCGAGATCCTGAAGGCGCTCTACCGCGGCGCCGAGATCCTGATCCTCGACGAGCCCACAGCCGTCCTGACTCCGCAGGAAGCGCGTGAGCTCTTCGCGATCGTCCGCTCGCTCACGGCTCAGGGCAAGTCGATCATCTTCATCACGCACAAGCTGCACGAGGTGCTCGAGATTGCCGATCGCATCACGGTGCTCCGTCGCGGCGTGAAGATCGACACGGTGCCGCGGTCGCAGGCGACCGAGGACGGCCTCGCCCGCCTCATGGTGGGCCGCGACGTGCTGCTGCGTGTCGACAAGAAGGCGGCCGAGCCGGGCGAGGCGCTCCTCTCCGTCGACGGTCTCACGGTTCGCGACGAGCGGGGGCTCGAAGCGGTGCGTGACGTCTCGTTCCAGGTGCGCGCGGGCGAGATCGTGGGTATTGCGGGCGTCGACGGCAACGGGCAGTCGGAGCTCATCGACGCCCTGACCGGCCTTCGCGGCGTCGAGTCCGGGCAGATCCGGGTCGGCGGCGAGGATCTCACCCGCGCCTCCGCGCGCGAGGCGCTCGACGCCGGCCTCGGCCACATCCCGGAGGATCGCCAGCTGCGGGGGCTCGTGCTCGACTTCACGCTCGCCGAGAACATCGCGCTCCACGACTATGCGAAGCCGCCCGACTCCCGCTACGGCTGGCTCTTTCCGCGCCGGCTGATCGAGCGGGCCCGCGGCCTGCTGCAGGAGTTCGACGTCCGGGGTGGGAGGCCCGAGACGCCGGCGAGCGCGCTGTCCGGGGGCAACCAGCAGAAGGTCGTGCTCGCGCGCGAGATCTCGCGCGACCCGAGGGTCCTGCTCGCCGCCCAGCCCACCCGCGGCCTGGACGTCGGTGCCATCGAGTTCGTGCACCGGCGGCTGGTCCAGGAACGGGACGAGGGTAGGGCGATTCTCCTCGTCTCGTTCGAGCTCGACGAGATCCTCTCGCTCTCCGACCGGATCATCGTTCTCTACGAGGGTCGCATCGTGGGCGAGTACCCACCCGACGTCTCGGAGCAGGAGCTCGGCGTCGCCATGACGGGCGGTGGACGCGAGGAGGCCGCGTGAGCGCCGGCCCCGAGTCGGTGCCGCCGACCGGAACCGTCTCCGTCTCGCAATGGTTCTCGAGCCGGCTGGGCGGCATCGCTGTCCCGATTGCCGCGACCGTACTCGCCTTCCTGATCGGCGGCCTCATCGTCGCGATCGACGGCGAGAACCCCGTCACGGCCTACCGGGCGATCTTCGAGGGCACCGGCCTCAACTGGTTCTTCCCCTGGGTCACCGGCGACGCACGCGACGACGCAGCCCGTGACCTCCAGCAGACGCTGCTCATCGCGACGCCGCTCATCCTGACCGCCCTCGCGGTCGCGTTCGCCTTCCGCTGCGGCCTTTTCAACATCGGCGGTCAGGGCCAGTTCTGGGTCGGGCTGATCGCCGCTGTCTGGATCGGGACGCACTTCGAGGGGATGCCGCGTCCTCTCCACGTCCTGATCGCGCTCGTCGGCTCGATCGCGGCGGGGATGATCTGGGGCGGGATCGCAGGCTTGCTCAAGGCCGCCGTCGGGGCGCACGAGGTGATCACGACGATCATGCTCAACTGGATCGCGATCTACGCAGGCTCGTACTTATTCGAGCGCAACGGGCCCCTCCAGGGCTCCCAGCCCTCGCTGCCACGGTCCGACGAGGTGTTCGAGTCGGCCAGGCTCTGGCCGATCTGGGGGAACATCCAGGCGCTCCACTCCGGGCTGTTCATCGCGCTCTTTGCGCTGATCGTCTACCACCTGTTGCTCAACCGCACGACAGTCGGCTACGAGGTGCGGGCGGTGGGCTTCAATCCCGAGGCCGCACGGTACGGCGGCATCTCCGTGCCGCGGAACTACTTCCTCGCGCTCGGCATCGCCGGCGGCTTCGCCGGGCTCGCCGGCGGCGTCGACATCCTCGGCTGGCGGTACGACATCGATACGAGCGCGTTCGACACGAGCGCCATCGGCTTCACGGGGATCGCGGTCGCGCTGCTCGGACGCAACAAGGCCGTCGGCATCCTCCTCGCAGGTCTCCTGTTCGGGGCGCTCCAGGTGGGGACGTCCTCACGTCAGCTCGACCCGAGGGTGTTCGATCCGGCGCTCGCGACCGATCTCGCGACCATGATCCAGGCGCTCGTCATCTTCTTCGTCGGCGCCGAGCTGCTCATCGTCTACATCTGGCAGGCGCGCAAGTATCGGCCGTTCCGGCAGTCGAAGCCCCCGCTCGACACTGCGGCTCCGGCCGGAGGCGAGGAATGACGACCGGTCCGACCGAGACGTTCGCCTCGGCGGATTGGCTGCGCACGCTCACATCGCCGCGCACGATCGGAATCGTGGGCGTGGTCAGCGGCCTCATCGCGTTCTGGCTCGCGCTGCCGCCCTGGACGCTCCGGGACCTCGCCGGCCCGATCGCGGCCGGGTTCGTGGCGCTCGCCTGCGGGATCGCGGCCGTGCCCCGCGGCGAGCGCAGGCTGGGATGGGCGGCGATCGTGCTCGGAATTGCAGGAACGCTCGGCGCGGTGTGGCTGCAGACGAAGGACGTGGACACCCTCAACGACATCCTCACCGCGGGCCTCATCGGCGCCACGCTGCGTTTCGCGACGCCGCTCGCGTTCGCGGCGATGGGCGGGATCTTCTCGGAGCGCTCCGGGGTCGTGAACATCGGCCTCGAGGGGATGATGCTGATGGGGGCCTTCTTCGGCATCTGGGGGTCCGAGGTGAGCGGCTCGTGGGTCGTCGGGCTCATCGCCGCGATGGTCTTCGGCGGCCTTCTGGCGCTCGTCCACGCGGTGTTCTGCATCCATCTCCGCGCCGATCACATCGTGAGCGGGTTCGCGGTGAACTTCCTCGCCCTCGGGCTCACGGGATACCTCTTCAGCTCCCTCTATCCGGACGGGATCCCCTCGGGCATCTCTCGCGTCCCCAATGTCCATCTCTCCTTCCTCGACGATGTCACGTTCCTCGGCGACATCTTCGGGAACCTCAACCTGCTGGTGTGGATCATGTTCGGCACGGTGATCCTCTCCTACGTCGTGCTCTTCAAGACGCCGATCGGGCTGCGCATCAGGTCGGTCGGCGAGCATCCGCGGGCGGCAGACACAGTCGGCATCTCGGTCTACGGCGTGCGCTACGGCGCGGTCGTCACGTCGGGCGTGCTGGCGGCGCTCGGGGGCGCGTTCCTCTCGGTCGGCCTGGTCGGGAGCTTCGCCGAGAACATGACGAGCGGCCGCGGCTTCATCGCGCTCGCGGCCGTCATCTTCGGCAAGTGGCGCCCGGGGTGGGCCTTCGCTGCCACGCTGCTCTTCGGCTTCGGCTTCGCGCTCGCGATTCCGCTCCAGCGTGAGGCGGCCGTGTCCGAGAACCTGATCTCGATGCTCCCCTACATCCTCACACTCGTCGCGCTCGTCGGCCTCATCGGGCGGTCCGTCCCACCGGCCGCGATCGGTCGCCCCTACATCAAGCAGTAGCCGGTGCCAAGCCGGATCGCAGTCGTCGGCAGCATCAACGTCGATCTCGTCGCCTCGTGCGAGCGCCTCCCGCGACCCGGCGAGACCGTGACCGGCGCCGAGTCTGATCGAGGCGCAGGGCGGCAAGGGGGCGAACCAGGCGGTCGCGGCGGCCCGCCTCGGCGCCCGGGTCACCATGCTCGGCTGCGTCGGAGACGACGAGCGCGGGCGCTCCTCGGTCGCGGCGCTGCTCGAGGCCGGTGTCGGGACGGAGCGGATTGTCCAGGCCGACGAGCCCACCGGCGTCGCGCTGATCGTCGTGGCGGAGGACGGCGAGAACCAGATCGTCGTGGCGCCCGGAGCGAACCTCGCCTTGCGCCCCGAGCACCTCGACCTCGCGGGGTACGACGCGGTGCTGACACAGCTCGAGATCCCCGTGGAGACGGTCGCAGCCGCGTCAGACGCGGCGGACGGCCTCTTCTGCGTGAACGCAGCGCCCGCGCAGCCCCTGCCGTCGCGGGTGCTGCGCCGCGCCGATCTCGTCGTCGTCAACCGGCACGAGCTCGAGGCCATCGACGTCGAGGAGTGCCGCGGCCTCGTCGCGGTCACGCTCGGCGAGGAGGGGGCGATGCTGCTCGACGGAGGGGAGGAGGTTGCGCGGGCGAGCCCGCCCCGGGTCGAGGCCGTCGACGGAACGGCTGCGGGCGACGCGTTCTGTGCCGCGCTCGTCGTCTCGCTGCTCGACGGCCTGGGACGCGCTGAGGCGCTCCGGCGGGCCTGCGCGGCCGGTGCGCTTGCCGCCTCCAGGCTCGGAGCGCAGCCGTCGCTGGCGACGACCGCCGAGCTCGACGCGATACTCGCACGAGCATGACTGTTCCCGTCCTCATCGACTGCGATCCGGGGCACGACGATGCCATCGCCCTCCTGCTGGCGGTGGCCAGCCCGGAGGTCGACGTCCTCGGCGTCACGACCGTCTGCGGCAACTCGACGCTCGACAAGACCACCGCGAACGCGATCCGCGTGCTCGAGTTCGTCGACCGCGGGGACGTTCCGGTTGCCGCGGGAGCCGACCGGCCGCTCGTCCGTGAGGCGTTCGTCGCCGCGTACGTCCACGGGGAGAGCGGCATGGACGGGCCGGACGCTGCCGGCGCCGCAGGGACGGCCCGTGGCGGCAGCACGCCGTCGACTTCCTCGCCGAACGCATTCTGGCCTCGCCCGAGCCTGTGACGCTGGTGCCGATCGGGCCGCTGACGAACGTCGCGCTCCTGCTCGCCCGGCACCCCGAGGCGGCGCAGCGCCTCGATCGGATCGTGCTGATGGGCGGCGCGATCGCCGAGGGCAACATGACACCGGCGGCCGAGTTCAACATCTGGGCGGACCCCGAGGCTGCCGCGAGGGTGTTCGAGAGCGGCCTGGACGTCACGATGATCGGGCTCGATGTCACCCACAAGGCGCTGCTCACTCCCGCTCACAGCGAGCGGCTCCGGGCACAAGGCCGCACGGGGACCATGGTGGCCGACCTGGTCGACTTCTTCAGCCGCTTCCACCGGGCGACCTACGACTTCGACGGCGCGCCGATCCACGACGCCGTTGCAGTCGCCGAAGTAATCAGGCCGGGGCTCGTCACAACCCTGCCGAGGCACGTTGCCGTCGAGCGCCAATCCGACCTGTGCCGGGGTCGGACCGTCGTCGATCTGTGGCGTCGAACCGGGCAGGAGCCGAACGCGAGCGTCGGCGTGGACGTCGACGCCGATGCCTTCCTCGAGCTGCTGCTCGAGCGCCTCGGGAGCTTTCCCTGAGCGGGATCGCGCCTACCGACCGGCCTGCGGCCGGCCGTGCCGCGGCTTCGCCGACTGCGCCGCACCTCCCGACCGACCATCTAGATTCTTCGGTCGTGCGGAACCCGAAGGCGGTCGTGGCGTTCCTGTTCGGCGTGCTCGCACTGTTGTTCCTCGCGGCGGGAGTCGCGGTGCCGCAGTTCCGGGACGAGATCGAGCCGCTCGAGGCTCTCGTCGTGGTTCCGGCCGGGTTCGTGGCCGGTCTCATCGCCATCGCGCTGGCGCGGCGGGCGCGGTTCGAGTTCCAGCGCACCCTGGGCCGGGCCGGAGGCGACGGGCTCGCGGTGGCCGCCCGCGTCCTGGGCGTCGTTGCGGTACTGATCTCACTGACCGCCGGGCTGGCCGTCGGCGTCTACGCGGTGCTGGTACTCGTTCAGGGGTAGCGAGGACGCTCAAGCCTCAGCGGATACAATCTGCCGCTCCGTGTTCGAGATCGGGAACAGCCTCAGGGATGCGCGCTTGCGCCAGGGTCTCGAGCTGCCCGAGCTCGAGACGCAGACGAAGATCCGCGCGAAATACCTGAAAGCGCTCGAGGAGGAGCAGTTCGACCTTCTCCCCGGCGACGCGTACGTGAAGGGGTTCCTGCGGACCTATGCCGACCGCCTCGGTCTCGACGGCCAGCTCTACGTCGACGAGTTCAACTCCCGCTTCGGCGACGTCGAGGAGCCGGTGATCGCGTCGCAGCCGCGCAGCCGTTCTCGCTCGGCCCGGGCCGAGTCGCATGCGGTGTTGCTCGCCCTCGCCGGGATCGTCGCCGTGACGGTCCTCGTCATCGCCGCCTGGCGGTTCGGCTCGACGACCGACGGGGCGGAGACGGGACCTCTCCGACTCCGCCTGCGCCTGCGACCGGTGCCGAGGCGCCTCCGTCCGCCCCTGGGACCGAGCCGGTCGTGCTGATCGTCACGGCCGCCCGCGGGCCTTCGCACGTCGAGGTGCACGAAGGCTCGGCGCTGGGCGAGCTCCGGTGGGAGGGGACGTTGCAGGAGGGCAAGAGCCAGGAGTTCCGCGGCACCGAGCTCTGGCTTGCGGTCTCGAAGCCAAGAAACCTCGAATTCGAGCTCGACGGCAAGCGCGTGAAGGACGTTTCCGTCCGCGGCCCGGCAGTTCTCGTGGCGAGCGCTGACGGGCTCGAGCCTGCCGACGCGCCGTAGAGGCGGCCGAGACCGGTCGCGAAAACGTCGCCGCGCGTGCCACCTCGTCCTCGCGCCGTCGTCGTCGTCACGGGCTCGGAGCTCGTGCGCGGAGACCGCCGCGACGCCAACGGGCCGTTCGTCGCCGCCCAGCTCGTCGGGCTCGGTGCCGAGCCGGCGCGCATCGTCGATCGTCGGCGACAGAGTCGAGGACCTCGAAGAGGCGATCTCGGAAGGACTGGAGGCCGAGATCTGCGTCCTGTCCGGGGGTCTCGGCCCGACGCACGACGACCGGACGATCGAGCTGCTGGCCCGGATCGTCGGGCGCGCCGCTGCACATGGATTCGCAGCTCGCCCGGGAGATCGAGGACGTGTCACGGGGCTACGCAAAGCGGCTCGGCCGGCCCTACTCCGACTTTGCGGAGGGCGTTCGCAAGCAGGCGTCGATTCCGGCGGGCGCCGTGGTGCTCGGCCTTGCCGGGACGGCGCCCGGCGTCCTGATCGAGCACGCGCCGGGCCGTGTCGCGGTTGCGCTGCCCGGGCCCCCACAGGAGCTGCAACGGCTCTGGCAAAGCGCTGCGGAGGCGCCCGAGCTGCGCGAGATCATCGGTCGTGCGGCGCCCCGGTGGCAGGCGCCTCCTGCGCTTCTTCGGCCCGAGCGAGTCGAGCGTGGCTCGGGCGCTGGCGGAGGCCGGCGGCGAGGGATCCGGGCTCGAGGTGACAGTGTGCGCCCGGGACTACGAGATCCACGTCGACCTGTTTGCCGAGGAAGGCGCCGAGGCTCGGCGCGATGCCGTGGAGGCTTCCTTGCGGGCCGAGTTCGGCAGCGACCTCTTCGCGGAGGACGCGCGCCCGGTCGAGGAGATCGTCCTGGCGCTCGCGCGATCCCGTGGTCTGACGATCGCCACCGCGGAGTCCTGCACGGGCGGGCTCGTGGGCGCGCGGCTGACCTCGGTACCGGGTGCCAGCGACGCCTACGTCGGCGGCATCGTGGCCTATTCCGACCAGGTCAAGGAAGCGCAGCTGGGAGTGCCGGGCGAGGTGCTCGAGCGACACGGCGCGGTGTCGGCCGAGACGGCGGAGGCGATGGCCGCCGGCGCGCGGCACGTCCTGCGAGCCGACGTCGGCGCGTCTGTGACGGGGGTCGCCGGCCCGGCCGGCGGGACGCCCGAGAAGCCGGTCGGGCTGGTCTTCCTCCATGTGGTCGCGGCGGACGACGCCGAGGCCGTACGCCTCGAGCTGCCGGGCGACCGCGACCGGATACGGGGTCGGGCGGCCGCGTGGCTCTTGCATCAGCTTCGGCGCGTTCTGTCACGGTCCGGTGAGCTTTCTGCGTGAGTGACGCTGCTAGCCTCGGACGCAATGAGCGCCTGCGGCTCTTCTTCGGACTTCCGATCCCTCCCGAGCCGGCCGAGCGCCTGGCCGAGTGGGCCTCGCGTGAGCTGGGCGGCGACAAGGCCGTTCGCCTGTTGCCCGTCGCTCACCTCCACGTCACGCTCGCGTTCCTCGGCGGGCGACCGGCCGGAGAGCTCGAGGCGCTGCGCGAGGCGCTCCACGCCGCCGGACGGAGGCTGTCACGCCCGGTGCTCAGCCCGGCCCGCTACCGGGAGACCGAGCGCGTGGCGATGCTCGTGCTCGACGACCTCGAGGGGCGGGCGGCACTCGTCCAGGCGCGCCTCTCCGCGCGACTCGAGCGCCTGGGCGTGTACCGGCCGGAGTCACGGCCGTGGCTCGCGCACGTCACCGTGGCGCGGCTTCGAGGCCGGCTGCGGGCGGCACCGGAGCTCCCCGACCTTCCTGCCTTCAGTCCGTCCGAAGCCGCTCTCTATCATTCCATTCTCCGGCCCGAGCGGGGCCTCGTACGAGATCCTCGACGCGGTTCGCCTGGATGATTGATCGGAAACGTGATCAGAAACCGTGCTACGCCTGTGTCGCCCCGACGGCGTCCCGGCTCGCCCCGGCACGGCGACGCGCGATCACCGATCGACCGGCGCTTGCTGACTCGCCGTCTTCGACGGCACCACACTTCCCGATCAACCACGTAGGAGGTTGATGTGGCGACCGACTCCGACAATCCCGCCCCCGACAGCCGCGATCAGGCGCTGAGCGCCGCTCTGGGCCAGATCGAGCGCCAGTTCGGCAAGGGGTCGGTCATGAAGATGAACGACCAGGCGCAGGTCGCGATTCCCGCGATCTCGACCGGCTGCCTCTCCCTCGACCTGGCGCTCGGGATCGGCGGGTTGCCGCGCGGCAGGATCGTCGAGATCTTCGGGCCGGAATCGTCGGGCAAGACGACCCTCGTCTACCACGTGCTCGCGGAGGCGCAGAAGCTCGGTGGGATCTGCGCGTTCATCGACGCCGAGCACTCCATGGACCCGGCGTACGCGCGAAGGATCGGCGTCAACATCGACGATCTGCTCGTCTCCCAGCCCGACCACGGAGAGCAGGCGCTGGAGATCACCGAGCTGCTCGTGCGCAGCGGCGCGCTCGACGTCGTCGCGATCGACTCGGTGGCCGCGTTGACGCCCAAGGCGGAGATCGAGGGGGAGATGGGGGACACCTTCGTCGGCCTGCAGGCGCGTCTGATGAGCCAGGCGCTGCGGAAGCTGGCCGGGACACTGAACCGTACGGGCACGGTCTGCATCTTCACGAACCAGCTGCGCGAGAAGATCGGCGTCATGTTCGGGAACCCCGAGACGACGCCGGGAGGGCGGGCGCTGAAGTTCTACGCCTCGGTGCGGCTCGACGTGCGGCGGATCGAGACCCTCAAGGAGGGTGTCGAGGCGATCGGGAACCGCACCCGGGTGAAGGTCGTCAAGAACAAGGTGGCGCCGCCGTTCAAGCAGGCCGAGTTCGACATCATCTACGGCGACGGGATCTCGTGGGGAGGATCGGTGCTCGACGTTGCGATCGAGCGAAAGATCGTCCAGAAGTCGGGCTCGTACTTCAGCTTCGGCGAGGAGCGGCTCGGTCAGGGCCGCCAGAACGCGGTCGCGTTCCTCCGCGAGCATCCTGACGTCGCCGACGAGATCGTGGCGCGCATACGCGCCGAGGTGAGCCCCGCCGCCGAGACGCCGCCTGACGAGGCCGAGAGCGGCCCGCAGGACGACGTCGTCGAGGTCGCAGAGGTCGCCTAGCGGGGTGGACAGCGACGGGTCGGCTCGGCACGCGCGAGAGGCGGCACTCGAGCTCGCCGCTCGTGCCCTGGCTCGCCGCGATCTCAGCCGCCGCGCTCTCGACTCCCGGCTCCGGAAAGCGGGCGTCGCTCAGGAGCTGAGCGCCGAGACGGTCGAGGAGCTCGCCGCGGAGCGGCTGGTGGACGACCGCCGCCTCGCAACCGGCCGCGCTGCGGTGCTCGCCGGGCGCGGCCTCGGCGATGCGGCGATCGACGCGCGTCTGGCGGCGGACGGGATCGACGAGCCGGAGCGCCGCGAGGCCGTTGCAGGGCTGCCTCCTGAGCAGGAGCGGGCTCGTCGGCTCGTCGCAAAGCTCGGCGGCGGCTCGGAAAAGGTGGCCGCGGGCCTTTACCGGCGGGGGTTCGGCGCCCGACGCGATCGAAGCCGCGCTGGCAGCGCTGGACGATGGCTCCGGCGCGGAGCTACGATAGGCGTTACGAACCAGTGAACACCTGCCTGGAAGGGCACGGTTAAGGCGAAAACGTCGCGTCGAGAGCGACAAGCGGGGGAAACGAGCACAGTGATCGCGGAGGCAAGGAGAGGGGGAGACACCTCCTGACGGGGGGCTAGGCCCTCCTTCCTACGCGCCCGCGCCGGATTCGCTTCCGTGTCCTCCTACGCAGCATGGACGTAGGAGCACAGCATGCAACTTGTCGTTGGGATCCTGATCGGCCTCGCGGTCGGGGCGGTGGCCGCGTACGTCGTGGCGCGATTCCTGCTCACCGGCCGCGTGCGCGCAGCCGCGGAGGAACGTGAACGGCTGCTTGCGGACGCCGAGCGCGACGGTGAGGCCATCCGTCGGGAGGCGCAGGTCGCGGCCCGCGAGCAGGCAGTCAAGCTGCGCGCGGACGTCGACCAGGAGGTAAATGACCGGCAGGCGGAGATCATCCGCATCGAGACGCGCGTTGCCGAGAAGGAAGAGGAGATCGATCGGAAGCTCGGCGAGTTCGACCGCCGGGAGCAGTCCCTCTCGGATCGCGAAGGCGCGCTGGCCCGCCTTCAGGTCGATCTGGAGCAGGCAAGGGACGTTCAGATGCGGGAGCTCGAGCGCATCTCCGGCATGACGGTCAACGAAGCTCGCGCGGAGCTGCTCGAGCGCTCGGAGGAGCTCGTGCGCCACGAGATGGCGCGCATGGTGCGGCAGGTCGAGGAAGAGGCTCAGACGGAAGCCAAGCAGCGGGCGCGAAACCTCGTTTCGGACGCCCTCCAACGGGTCGCGGCGAGCCACGCGGCGGAGACGACGGTTTCCCTCGTTCAGCTTCCCTCCGACGACATGAAGGGCCGCATCATCGGGAGGGAAGGGCGGAACATCCGCGCGCTCGAGAACCTCACGGGCGTCGAGTTCATCATCGACGACACCCCGCAGGCAGTCGTGCTCTCGTCGTTCGACGGGATGCGCAGGGAGATTGCAAAGCTCACCCTCCTCAAGCTCGTCGAGGACGGACGGATCCACCCGTCGCGGATCGAGGAGATGTTCTACCAGTCCAAGGCGGAGATCGAAGAGCACGTCCGCCAGGCCGGCGAGCAGGCGGTGTTCGAGGCCAATTGTGGCAAGATGCACGATGAGCTCGTGACGGTTCTCGGTCGGCTTCGCTACCGCACGAGCTACGGGCAGAACGTCCTCAAGCACTCGCTCGAGGTCAGCCACCTGGCCGGCATCATGGCCGCCGAGCTCGGCGTGAGCGTCAAGACGGCGAAGCGTGCAGCACTGCTTCACGACATCGGCAAGGCGATGACGCACGAGGTCGAGGGCCCGCATGCCGCCATCTCAGCGCAGCTCGCCCGGAAGTACGGGGAGAGCCCGCAGGTCGTGCATGCCATCGAGGCGCACCACTACGAGGTGCAGCCGGAGACGGTCGAGGCAATCCTCGTGATCGCGGCCGATGCAATCTCCGCCTCGCGGCCCGGCGCGCGCGGGGAGAGCCTCGAGAACTACATCAAGCGCCTCGAGGACCTCGAGCAGATCGCCTCGCAAAAGAAGGGGGTCGAGCGGGTCTTCGCCCTTCAGGCGGGCAGGGAGATCCGCGTGATGGTGAAGCCCGCCGAGATCGACGACGACGAGGCCGTGCTGCTCTCGCACGAGATCGCCCGCGAGATCGAGGGTCAGCTCGAATATCCAGGCCAGATCAAGGTGACGGTGATACGGGAGAGCCGCGCGGTCGAGTTCGCGAAGTAAGCGCGCGGAGCGCGCGCAGCGGCGGCCACGCCGCGGCGCCGAGCCGTCGGCGCAGAGCCGCGGTCGATTTGGCCGGGTAGGGGCCGGAATCTCATCCGGCCCGATCTCCGTACGCGCCGCAGCCGCCTGCTCGTCGGGAGACCGCGGCCGGCGATGTGACCGCGGCCCTTCGGGCCGCTCCTCGCGGGTCGCGGCCGGCCGAGCCGGCCGCTCAGCCGCCCGCGCCGGACTTCACGGCCTGGCGGGCCTGCGGCCCGCGGCCGCTGCGCGGCTCGCTGACGCTCGCCTTGCGTAACATGAACGGCCGTGCAGCGCTACCACGTCACCACCTTCGGCTGCCAGATGAACGCGCACGATTCCGAGCGCATCAAGGGCCTGCTCGAGGAGCTCGGGCTCGGGGAGGCGGCGACGCAAGAGGAGGCGGATGTGCTCGTGTTCAACACGTGCACGATCCGCGAGAAGCCGGATCAGCGATTCGCGGCGCATCTGGCGCAGGCGAGGGCGCTCAAGGAGCGTGACGGCGGACGCGTCATTGCCGTCGGCGGCTGCTACGCGGAGGCACAGCAGGAGCGTCTCTTCGACCTGTATCCCTTCGTGGACGTCGCGTTCGGACCAGGCTCGATCGGGCATCTCGGCGACTGGCTCGGCGCCGGCGGGACAGGCGTGGCGCGCGGAAGCTTCGGCGCCGGCCAGGAGCGATCATTTGCGGCCGGCCTTCCGACGAGGCGCGAACGGCGCTTTCAGGCGTGGGTCCAGGTCTCGATGGGGTGCAACTCCGTCTGCTCGTACTGCATCGTCCCCAGGGTCCGCGGCCGCGAGGTCAGCCGCCGGCCGGGCGAGATCATCGCCGAGGTGCAGCAGCTTGCCCGCGAAGGGGTATGTGAGGTGACCCTGCTCGGCCAGAACGTCAACTCCTGGGGACGCGACCTGGCGCCGACGATCGAGACGGAGTTCGGGGAGCTCCTACGGGCAGTCGACGCGGTCGAGGGGATCGAGCGCGTGCGCTTCACGAGCCCGCACCCAAAGGACTTTCGCGAGCCGGTGATCGCGGCGATGGCCGAGTGCTCCGCGGTTTGCGAGCATGCGCACCTTCCCGCCCAGTCGGGGTCGACGCGGGTGCTGCGCTCGATGCGCCGAACGTACTCTCGCGAGCGTTACCTCGCGCTGGCTGCGCGCCTTCGGGATGCCGTGCCGGATCTCGCGTTGACGACGGACCTGATCGTTGGATTTCCCGGCGAGACGGAGGCGGACTTCCAGGAGACGCTCTCCCTCGTCGAAGAGGTGCGCTTCGACGGCGCCTACACCTTTGTCTTCAGCCCGCGGAGCGGGACCGAGGCTGCGGCCATGCCCGATCAGATCGCCGAGGAGGTCAAGCGTGACCGGATCGAGCGGCTCGTGGCCGTCGTGCAGCGCGTGGCGGGGGAGCGCAACCGCGAGCGCCTCGGCCGGGTCGAGCAGGTGCTCGTCGAGGGCTCGAGCAGAACCGACGAGGCGCTGCTCCGTGGCCGAACACGCCGCAACACGACCGTGAACTTCGCCGGCAGCGCGGCCCCGGGCGAGCTCGTCGACGTCCTGGTCGAAGGGGCGACGTCGACCACGCTGCGTGGGCGCGAGGTGGCGGCGGTCGCAGCCTGACCCACGAAGGCACGCCCTCGCGGACACCCGAGACCCGGCTCACGGCACCGGGCTGCTCCGAAGCCAGAAGCTTGCTCCGCCACGGGCTCGCCGCCACCCGACGCCTGGGACGACGGCACTCTTTCGTGACAGCGCCGACACGCTCTCGTGACAGCCTGCGCACCACCCGCGCGCCCGCCACACGCTAGGCTCGAACTCAGGGAGGCGGGCGGGGGACCCCTATCTCTACGCAACGGAGCAAACCGTGAAGTCCCAGCCCCCCGGCGTCCTGCCTGTCATCGCGATCTTCGGGCCGACCGGCTCGGGGAAGAGCGCCGTCGCCGAGGCGCTCGCCGGGCTCGTCCCGGCCGAGATCGTCTCGGCTGACGCCATGCAGGCCTACGAGGGCCTGCCGATCCTGACGAACCAGCCTGCATTCCCGACCCGCCTCGTCGGCATCTGGCCGCTCACGCACACGGCCTCGGTCGGGGAGTACGCGCAGCTGGCCCACGCCGCAATCGACGAGGTCCTCGCCGCGGGCCGGACGCCGGTCGTGGCGGGCGGAACCGGTCTCTACCTCCGTGCCGCGCTTGCCGAGCTCGCGCTTCCTCCAGCGCCGGCGGCAGGCGCCCGCGAGCACTACGAGCGCGTGTACGAGCGGCTCGGCCCCGAGCGCACACACGCCGCGCTCGCAGCCCGCGATCCGGCTGCGGCCGAGGTCGTTCACGCGAACGACCGGCGGCGGGTCGTGCGAGCGCTCGAGCTGCTCGATGCGGGGAGCTCGCTGAGGCCCGCCGAGGACAGGCTCTTCGCAGAGGATGTGCGGCATCCGACCGTCGTGTTCGGGCTCGATGTCCCGCGGGAAGCGCTCGCCGCGCGGATCGAGGAGCGCACCCACGCGATGTTCGAGCGAGGCGTCGAGGACGAGGTGCGCTGTGCCCAGGCCCGAGGCCTCTCGGACACTGCACGCCACGTCATCGGCCTCCGCGAGGTCGGGGCCCTGCCTCGGGAGGAAGCGATCGAGGCCATCGTGCGGCGTACCATGCGCTACGCGGCCTACCAGCGAAAATGGCTCCGGCGCATCCCGGGCGTTGTTAGCCTCCGGGCCGACCGACCAGCTGAGGAGATCGCCGTTGAGGTTCTCGAAGTGGCACGCGCTCGGCAACGACTACCTGCTGGTCGAGCGGGCTGACGCGGGAGGGCCGCTCGACGACGGCCTCGTGCGCCGCTTGTGCGCGGCGCACACGGGAGTCGGGGCGGACGGCGTGCTCGAGGTCGCGGCTGTCGGCGGTGCAACCGCGGAGATCGTGATCTGGAACCCGGACGGCTCGACGGCGGAGCTCTCCGGCAACGGCGTCCGGATCGCGGCGCGCTGGCTCGCCCTTCGCAGCGGTGAGGCCGAGGTGCGCATCGTGGCCGGCGCGCGGACGGTCGTTGCCCGGCTGCGTCCGGACGGACTGGTCGAGACGGAGCTGGGACGCGTGGAGGTCTTCTCCGTCGAGGTCCTCGAGGTGGAGGGAGAGCAGGTCGAGGTCATCCCGGTGGTCGTCGGGAACCCTCACGCCGTCGTGCGCCGGGAGCCCCGGCGCGAGGAGCTGCTGCGGCTCGGCCCGCTTCTCGAGCGCCATGCACGTTTCCCGGAGCGCACGAACGTCCAGCTCGTTCGCGTGGACGGTGCGCACGACGTCGCCGCGGCCGTCTGGGAGCGCGGCGTGGGGGAGACTCTTGCGTCCGGCACGAGCGCCACCGCCGTCGCGGCGGCCGCGGTCGCGAACGGCTGGTGTCAGAGCCCGGTCAGGGTCACGCTCCCGGGCGGCGAGCTCGAGGTGACGCTCGACGACGCACTGAGCGCGCTTCTGGTCGGGCCGGCGCAGGAGATCTGCCGCGGCGAGCTCAGTCCCGAGTGGCTCGAGGCGGGCGACGGACCGGCGCGTTGAGCTGAGCCGGGCCGCGCAGATCTACACGGCTACGCCGTAGCTGCGCAGCGCGTCGTTGAGGCTGACCTTCCGGTCGGTCGCCTCGGTGCGCTGCCCGATGATCAGGGCGGCGGGAAGCCCGTAGGTGCCCGCGGGAAACTCGCGCGTGCGGGTGCCGGGCACGACGACCGAGCGAGGCGGCACGTACCCGCGCGACTCGACGGGCTCGTCCCCGGTCACGTCGATGATCGGGGTCGACGCCGTGAGCGTCACATTCGCGCCGAGCACGGCCTCCTCACCCACGATGACCCCCTCCACGACGATGCAGCGTGACCCCACGAACGCGCCGTCCTCGATGACCACGGGCGTCGCCTGGGGAGGCTCGAGGACGCCGCCGATGCCCACGCCGCCCGAGAGATGGACATCCGCGCCGATCTGCGCGCAGGAGCCGACGGTGGCCCACGTGTCGACGAGGGTGCGGGGCCCGACCCAGGCGCCGATGTTGACGTAGCTCGGCATGAGCACGACTCCCGGCGAGAGGTAGCAGCCGAAGCGGGCGGTGGCCGGAGGGACGACGCGAACCCCGAGCGACTCGTCGATCGGCTTCAACGGAACCTTGTCGAGATACTGGAACGGGCCGACCTCGATCGGCCACGCCGGCTTCAGGCGGAAGTAGAGGAGGATCGCCTTCTTCACCCACTCGTTGGCGGCCCAGCTTTCCGCCCGCTTCTCGGCGACGCGGATCTCGCCGGCGTCCAGCAGCCGGATCGTCTCGTCCACGGCCTCGACGCCGCGGGCAGCTTCCTCGGCCGGAAGCTCCCAGAGCCGGTCGATCTCGGCGGCGAGCCCGTCGGTGGCGGTCAAAGCACCTCCTCCAGAATGGCGGCCGCGTCGCGGCAGTCGTCTTCGGTGGGTACGAGCGCCAGGCGGATGTACCCCTCGCCCGAGGGTCCGAGGTAGGCGCCGGGCGCGACGACCAGGCCGTCCTCGAGCAAACGGTGGGCGACCGCGTCCGACGAGTCGCCGGAGGGAATCTCGATCCAGAGGTACATCGTCGCGGCGCCGCCGGCGACCCGCCAGCCCTTGCGCTCGAAGCACGGGAGGAGGATCGCCCGCTTGCGCCGGTAGCGCTCGCGGGTCTCCTCGACGTGCGCCTCGTCGCCCCAGGCGGCAACGGCCGCGCGCTGGACGAACTCCTGCGGCGCCGTTCCGACGGTCGGCCGGTACACCCTGAGCGCGTCCATCACCTCGGTCGGGCCCGCGACGAAGCCGGAGCGGTATCCGGTCATCGACGAGCGCTTGCTCAGGCTGTTGAAGACGACGACCCGCGATCGGTCGGCGACCTGGAGCGCCGAGACGGGTGGATCTCCGTCGAACCACAGCTCGCTGTAGGCCTCGTCGGAGGCGATGAGGAAGCCGTGCTCGCCGGCGAGCTCCGCCAGCCGCTCGTAGAGGCCGATCGGCGCCACGGCAGCCGTGGGATTGTTCGGGTAGTTGAGCCAGACGACAGCGGTGCGCTGCCAGACGGATGCGTCGACCGCATCGAGGTCGGGCAGGAACCGGTTTCGCTCCAGGAGAGGAAGCCGGACGACCTCGCCGCCGGCGAACCGGGCGCCACGCTCGGCGACCGGGTAGCCGGGCTCCGTCGTGACCACGGTGTCCCGCCCGCCGTCGATGTCCAGGGCAACCTGTGCGAAGCTGAAGATCGCCTCCTTGGAGCCGAGCGTCGGGATGATCTCCCGCTCAGGGTCGAGTGCAGCGCCGAAGCGCCGCTGCGCCCAGGCGGCGATCGCCTCGCGCAGCTCCGGCAGGCCGCGCGATCTCGGATAGCCCATGACCTCGCGCACCCCGTCGATCAACGCCTGGCGGATCAGCGGCGCGGTCGGCTCTCTCGGATCGCCGACGCCGAAGTCGATGACGGGCCGACCGGCTTCTTCGCGGCGCCGCCTCGCCTCGTCGAGCCTGACGAAGGGATAGGTGCCGACCTCGGCCAGGATGGGGGAGAGAGTCACGGCGTCTCCCTCCCGGCGACGAAGCGCTGCAGCGCCTCGAGCGTTCGCGCGAGCTCGTCGGCCGAGACCCTCTCGTCGCGGGCGTGCGCGTACCTGGTTGCTCCCGGGCCGAGATTGACCGCGTCGATGCCCTCCTCGCTGAACTGCGCGACAGGGGTCCAGGCCTGCTTCGGCTCGACCTCGAACGCGCCGGCCTCCTGGAGGCGTTGGACGAGCGGCGACCGGGCTGCGACACGGCCGGGCGGCGAGCTGCTCGTGATCTCGAGCGTGCCGGCATCTCCGACGAGCTCGGCAAGACGGTCGGCGGCCTCGTCGACCGTCCGGTTCGGCGCGAAGCGAAAGTTGAGTCGGCAGGAGACCCGGTCGGGGATGACATTGTCCGCGATGCCACCCTCGATCCTCGTGACGCTCAGGACCTCGGTGAACACCAGGCCGTCGATGTCCACCGGCACGGGCGCCACACGCGTGATCGGCTCGAGGCCTTCGACGGCGCGGTTGATCGCGTTCACCCCGAGCCACGGGCGGGCGGAGTGGGCGCTCTTGCCGAGAAACGTCAGCGTGGCCGTGAGATTGCCGAGGCAGCCGGCCTGGATCGTGTTGTCGGTGGGCTCGAGCACGACAGCGAGATCGGCCTCCCTGAGCTCCGGGCAGGCCTCGAAGACGCGCGGGAGAGGGCTCTCGGCAACGGGAAGCTCCTCGCGAGTGAAGAACAGCAGCCCCAGATCGAGCTCGTTGCTCGGCCGCGCCTCGTCCATCCAGGCGGCGAGCTCGAGCATGACCGCGAGGCCGCCCTTCATGTCGGTCGCGCCGAGCCCGATCACCCAGCCGTCCTCGATCCGACCCGGCAGATTGTCCTGCGGCGGAACGGTGTCCAGATGGCCCGCGAGCAGGACGAAGGGCCGTCCGGGATCGCCGCTCGGTCGCGTAGAAGAACCCCTCGCCGTCCGCATAGCGGGTCGCGAACGTCCCCGCGGGGACGGCCGCCGCGACCGCCTCCGCGAGCCTGGCCTCGTCACGGCTGACGGACTGGATGTCGACGAGTGCCAGCGTGCGCTGGGCCAGCCTTTCGACGGTCGCTGCGTCGGCTGCCACGACTGCAACTCTAGTCCCGGCGAATCCGGGGCCTGTGGTCGATCACCCGGGGGAGCGGGCATAATCCCCGCAGTGGGCCAGCACCAGCCGGATCCTGCCCCGGGCGCGGAGCCGGAGCGAGCATTCCTCATCGCGGTGCTCTCGCCCGACATGGACGAGGAGGAGGAGCTTGGTGAGGCCCGCGAGCTCGCGCGCGCCGCGGGGGCCGAGCTCGTCGGCGAGCTGACCCAGCGCCGTCGTGCGCCCGACCCGCGGACCTATCTCGGCAAGGGGCGCTTCAACGAGCTCGGGCCCCGCATCGCCGACAGCGCGGCCGAGTCGCTGATCGTCGACGGCGATCTCGATCCGAGCCAGCAGCGACGCCTCGAGGACGCCCTCAAGCTTCGCGTCGTCGACCGGACTCAGCTGATCCTCGACATCTTTGCGCAGCACGCGAGGACGGCCGAGGGCAAGCTCCAGGTCGAGCTCGCGCAGCTCGAGTACAACCTGCCGCGGATGCGCGGCTTGTGGCAGCACCTGGAGCGCCTCGGCGGCGGGATCGGCACGCGGGGGCCCGGCGAGTCCCAGCTCGAGACCGACCGGCGCCTCGCCCGGCGCCGGATCGCGCTCGTGAAGGAGAAGCTGCGCTCGCTCGAGCGCCAGCGCGAGACCCAGCGGGCCGGCAGACGGCGCGCCGAGACTCCTCAGGTCGCGCTCGCGGGCTATACGAACGTCGGCAAGTCGACGCTGCTGAACGCGCTCACGGATGCCGACGTGTCGGTGAACGACCGCCTGTTCGAGACGCTGGACCCGACGACGCGCACGTTCGAGCACGAAGGCAGGACCTATCTCCTGACCGACACCGTGGGCTTCATCCGCCGACTGCCGCACCAGCTCGTCGAGGGCTTTGCGGCGACGCTCGAGGAGACGCTCGCCGCCGAGCTCGTGCTTCACGTGGCCGACGGCTCCGCGCCCGACCACCGGCTGGACGAGCAGGTGCGGGCCGTCGACGCCGTGCTGTCCGAGATCGGAGCGGGCGAGCTCCCCGTCGAGCTCGTGATCAACAAGATCGACGCGATCGACCCGCTCGGCCGGCGCCGCCTCCGCAACCGTTTCCCGGACGCGATTCAGGTGTCCGCCCGCAGCGGCGAGGGCCTCCCCGAGCTCAAGGCGCGCATCGCCGAGCGCTTTGCCGAGCGCTTCGAGCCGGTCCGGCTGCTCATCCCACACTCCGAGGGTGCGCGCCTGGCGGAGCTCTACGAGCTGGGGGCGCCGATCGAGCACCGCAGCGACCGCCCCGACGGGGTCCTGCTCGTCGCGCGGCTTCCGCGCGCCGAGCGGGCCCGCTTCGCGCGCTTTCTCGTGGCCGACGCACCGTCGGCGCGGGTACACGGGTGATCGAGCTCCAGATCCAGCGGCTGCGGCCCGAGGCGTCGCTTCCCGGCCGCGCGTACGCGGGGGACGCGGGTCTCGACCTCGCCGCCGTCGAGCGCGTGGTGCTCCGTCCCGGCGAGCGCGCGGTCGTCCCGACCGGGATCGCGGTGGCAATCCCGGAGGGATTCGCCGGCTTCGTCCAGGCGCGCTCGGGACTGGCGATGCGGCACGGGATCGCCGTCGTGAACTCGCCCGGGCTGGTGGACTCGGGCTATCGGGGCGAGCTTCGCGTGATCCTCTTGAACACCGACCGCGACGAGACGTTCGTCGTCGAGGCCGGCGATCGGATCGCGCAACTCGTCGTTCTCCCCGTGCCGGAGCTCGACCTCGTCGAGGTCGAAGAGCTGCCGGAAAGCGAGCGCAGCGTTCGGGGCTTCGGCTCCTCCCACCGCTGATGGAGCCCAGGATTCGGGTGTCGGCGCTACTCCAGCGCGGCGGCAAGATCCTGCTGTGCAGGCACGAGAAGGGCGGGAAGCAGCACTGGCTGCTCCCGGGTGGGGGGGTCCACGGCGGCGAGACGCTCGTCAATGCGCTTCGCCGCGAGCTCTCGGAGGAGGTGGGGCTCGGCGACGATCTCCCGCTGGAGGGCCCGATCGCGGTTTGCGAGTCCATCAGCCCGGCGGACGCGGCCACGCCGCGGCACGTCGTCCACATCATCTTCGCCGGGTATCTCGGCGATCGCTCGCTCGAAGCGGTGTTCTCGAGCGACGTTGCCGTGCGCGGCCACCGCCTCTTCGAGTCTGCACGAGCTCACCGAGATCTCGCTGCACCCTCCGATCCAGCGCTTCCTCTCGAGGTGGCAGCCGGGCGACCCGGTCGTGTACCTCGGCGCGCTGCTGGGCGCCGCTGAGGCTGAGCGGCCGTGCCCGCCCGCAGGCGGTCGCGGCCGAGCGCCGAGCCGCAGCCGCCGGCTTCGCCCTTACTTTCCCGGGCGCGCTCTTGCTCTGCCGGCCGCGACTTCGTGAGCGCGGCCCTCGAGGTCGTCGGGGAGCGGCTCGAGGTCGGGCGGCTCGCCGTCCCTGCGGGCGAGCGCCTGCGCGATGAGCCAGTCGGCAAGCCACGGGTTGCGCGGGAGCAGGGGCCCGTGGAGGTAGGTGCCGACGGCTCGACCGACGCGGCAGCCCTCGAAGCCGTCCTCGCCGTTGTTCCCGTAGCCGGCGACGACGCGCCCGAGCGCCTCGGCGCCCGGCTCGAGGAAGGTCCGGCCCGCGTGGTTCTCGAAGCCGCACAGCGTCCGTCGCGCTCCCGGGTCGAGCTCGCAGTCGAGCAGGATGTCGCCGATCATGCGGCGTTCGCCGGCCCGAGTGGAGAGCGGAAAGAGACCGGCGCCAGGGAGCTCCGCCCCGGAGCGATCGCGGTAGAAGCGACCGAGCAGCTGGTAGCCGCCGCACACGGCGAGCAGCGCGGCTCCGGCGCCGACAGCGTCTGTCAGCGCAGGGCCCTTGGCGGCGAGGTCGTCGGCGATGAGCGCCTGCTCTCGATCCTGGCCCCCGCCCACGTAGAGGAGGTCGACGTCCGTCGGCACGGGATCGCCGAGGCCGATGCCGGTGACCTCGAAGCCGATGGAGCGCCACGCGCAGCGGCGCTCGAGAACCGCGATGTTCCCGCGATCGGCGTAGATGTTGAGATAGTCGGGATACAGGTGCCCGACCACGAGACGCCGGAGCGGCTGCACGCGTGAAACGATAGCTGCGTGCCCGAGACGCCCAGCACGGTCGCGTTGCAGCTGCGCACTGCCGCCCGGCTCCTCCGAACGAAGCCGATCTCGATCCGGTCGATCGCCGGACCGCTCGACGAGCGCCTCGTCTTCGTGATCGGCTGCCCTCGTTCGGGCACGACGTTCCTGGGCAACGCGATCGGCTCGTGCCCGGGGTTCGTGGATCTCGGAGAGGTCGCGCCCTTCAAGGCGGCGCTGCCGCGAGCTCACCGGTCTGGCGCCGTCGGACGCCGCCCCGCAGATCAGGCGCATCCTCGCGACGACCCGACGCCTCGCCCTCGTCGGGCACCTCCGCGCCGTCGAGCAGACGCCGGAGGCCGCGTTCGTCGCGCCCGCGCTCACCGAGGCCTTCCCCGAGGCGCGCCTCGTGCACATCGTGCGCGACGGCCGGGACGTGGTCTGCTCCCTGCTCGAGCGCGGGTGGCTGAGCAGCGGCCGGAGCGGGGTGGACGACGCGGGCGCGGCCTACGGATCCGGCGCGCGCTTCTGGGTCGAGCCCGAGCGTCACGCGGAGTTCGAGGCGGCAAGCGATGCGCGGCGCGCGGCGTGGGCGTGGCGTCGGTACGTCGACGGCCGCGCTCGCGGCGCCGGCCGAGGTCACGCAGGTCCGTACGAGGATCTGGCCACGCGGCCTGCGGACGTCGCGGCCGAGCTCGCGCGAGCCCTGGAGATGCCCGTGACATCGCTTTCCTCGGCGCTCTCGGCCGCGCACGGGGATTCGCTGGGCCGATTCCGTGAGGAACTCACCCCGGAGCAACTGGCAGAAGTCGAGCACGAGGCCGGCGAGGTGCTCGCCGACTCTAGGTTACTTGCAGTAGGTTCAACTTGCTCTATTCTCTTTGGTATGAGGCGGAGACTGCGCCCGGATACCGCCGCCACGCGTCGACCAGGAGGCTCTCGCGGCATTCCGGCAGGGTCTGCGGCGGCGCTACAGCGACCGCGAGATCCTTGCCGAGCTGAAGGCCTGCGCGCGCCGCCTCGGCCGCTCACCGACGATGCGGGAGTTCGCCGCCGATCCCGCGAGCGCGGTCCATCCGCAGACCGTCGTCGAGCGCTTCGGCAGCTGGAACGAGGCGAAACGCCGTGCGGGTCTCGTCCCGAGGCGCTTCGCCACGAGGGAAGACCTGCTGGGCCAGCTCCGGCAGCTCGGTGATGAGCTCGGACGCGTCCCGACCGCGAAGGATCTCGATGCGCGGCGGAAGCGGATGCCGTCGAAGTCGCTGTACTGGCACACGTTCGGCTCGTTCACGGAGGCGCTACGGGCGGCGGGATTCGACGTTCCGGTGGGGGAGGAGCGCCTCGAGCGGGCGATCGTGCAGGGCGTCGAGATCGCCCGGCGGCTCGGCCGTCTGCCGCGGTTCGCCGACTGGCGGGAGGCACGGCTCGCCGATCCCACCTTGCTGACCGAGTGGCAGGTCTACCGCATGCTCGAAGCCGGCCGCGGCGCCTGGCCGACGCTCCAGTACCTCGTGCGCGAGCGGCTGCTGACGGAGGGCGTCACAGTCGAGCCGGACGGCACGCTTAACGCCTCGCTGAGGGTGACTCAAGCGCCGGCTTCGCGGCGCCGATGAACCGTTCGTGGGACACGGCGTGCTCCCCGAGCTGCCGTTCGACGGCGACTCCGAGGCGGAAAACCGCCCGTTGGAGCTCGTCCCGAAGGCGGACGCTGCCGAGGACGAAGACGAGGAAAAGGACGACGCGAACGCCTCCGCGCGCCGACGCGGAGGACGAACAGCCGCCGGAGACGCAGGATCCGCTCAGGCTCTACGTCCGGCAGATCGGCGACGGCCGGCTCCTGACCGCCGCGGAGGAGCGCGAGCTCGCGCGCCGCAAGGATCTCGGCGACGAGCGCGCGAAGCGGCGGCTCGATCGAGTCGAACCTCCGGCTCGTCATGTCGATCGCGCGCAACTACATGAACGCGGGCGTCCCGCTGCTGGACCTGATCCAGGAGGGCAACCTCGGTCTGATCCGGGCGGTCGAGAAGTTCGACGGCAGCCGCGGCTTCAAGCTCTCCACCTACGCGACCTGGTGGATCCGCCAGGCGATCACGCGCGCGATCGCAGACCAGGGCAGGACGATCCGCCTGCCCGGTGCACGTCGTCGACCAGGTGCGGCGGGTGACGCGGGCGCGCCGGGTCCTCGCGCAGAAGCTGGGTCGCGACCCGACGGCCGAGGAGATCGCCGATCGAGACCGAGTTTCCGGCGAAGCGCGTGACCGAGCTGCTCGAGCTCGTCGAGGATCCCGTGAGCCTCGAGACGCCGGTCGGCGAGGGCGACTCGCTCTACGGAGACCTTCTCGAGGACACGAACTCGGCGCTGCCGGAGGTCGTCACGGCCGAGCGGCTCCGGCAGGTCGAGATCTCCGAGGCGCTCGCGAAGCTCAACCCGCGGATGCGACGCGTGATCGAGCTGCGCTACGGGCTGGCAGGGGAAAAGCCCCGCTCGCTCGAGGAGGTCGGCTCGCGTGCTCGGCGTGACGCGCGAGCGGGTGCGGCAGCTCGAGTCGAGCGCCTTCCGCGAGCTCCAGTCGCACGCGCCCGCCTTGCGGCTCTATCTGCGCAGCGAATAAGCAAGGCGAGCGTCAAGCGAGCCGCGCAGCGGCGCGCCGGCAGCGGCGGCCGGCGCGCGAGCCGGCTGCGACCGCGCTCGGCAGCGGCCGGAGGCCGCGGTTACGACACCGCAGCGTGCCGACCGTACCGAGCCCTGCCGGGCTCGGCTGAAGCTTCGCGGCCTGGCGCCCTGCGGGCGCGGCCGCTGCGCGGCTCGCTTGCGCTCGCCTTGCCTAGCGGATAGCGACGCCGTCGATCTCGCGCAGCGACGCGAGACGGTTCAGCGACTCCACCTCGATCTGGCGTACGCGCTCCCGCGTCATGCCCAGGCGCTTGCCGATCTGCTCGAGCGTGTGCGGCTCGGCGCCGCGCAGGCCGTAGCGGAGCTCGAGCACGCGCCGGTCACGGGCCGGCAGCGCCTCCAGCGCCCGCTCGAGCGCCTCGTTGCGCAGCCGGCGCTCGGCCTCCTCCTCGGGAAGCGGGCCGTCGCCCGGCACGAGGTCGCCGAAGACCGCGTCCTCGTCCTCGCCGATCGGCTGGTCGAGGCTCGTCGACGTCCGGGCAGCGGCCCGAACCTCGGCCGCCTGCTGGAAGGGGAGGCCGGCCTCCTCGGCGATCTCCTCGAGCGTCGGCTCCCGGGCGAGCTGCATCCAGAGGCGCCGCTCCGCCTGATGCATCTTCTGCATGCGCTCGACGACGTGGACCGGCATGCGGATCGTGCGGGCCTTGTCGGCAACGGCCCGCTGGACGGCCTGGCGAATCCACCAGGTCGCGTACGTGGAGAACTTGAGGCCCCGCTGCCATTCGAACTTCTCGACGGCGCGGATCAGGCCGAACATGCCTTCCTGGATCAGGTCGAGGAACGGAAGGCCCTGGTTGCGGTAGTTCTTCGCGATCGAGACGACCAGCCGCAGATTGGACTCGATCATGCGCTGCTTGGCGGCCATGTCGCCCTTCTCGATGCGCTTGGCGAGCTCGACCTCGTCCGCGGCGGTGAGCAGCGGGTGGCGGCCGATCTCGCGCAGGAAGAGCTGGAGCGCGTCCGTCGTGGTCTCGACTCCGGCCTCGAAGGGATCCGGGGTGGCCTTCGCCGGTGTCGTCGCCTCGACCACCGGCTCTGCCACCGCCCGCCGGTCGACGAGCTCGATCCCCCGATCCTCTAGCTCGCGTAGGAGCGATCTCGAGGTCGGTCGGCTCGTACTCGATCGCCTCGATCGCCTCCATGAGGTCGGCATGCTCGATGACTCCGGTGGCCTCCGCAGCCTCGATCAGCTGCTGAAGCTCCTCCGTGAGCGGGAACTGGACGGTCGTCTCCTCAGCCATAGGCGCCTGTGAACCTCTTTCTCAGACGAATGCCGACACGCGCGAGCAGTCCCCGAAACCGCATGGCTGCGCCGGGGACCATCGCTCCCAATCGATCCTCACATTAGCAGGATGGTCGCGGGTTTCCACTTCTTGCGCCCGTCACGCAACGGGCCGTAGGCCCAGCCGTGACAGGGAAGCGGCCGAAGGCCGCGGTCACGCAACGGGCCGTAGGCCCAGCCGTGACAGGGAAGCGGCCGAAGGCCGCGGTCACGCAACGGGCCGTAGGCCCAGCCGTGACAGGGAAGCCGCGGTCACTGCGGAGCGTGGCGCCTTGCCTTGCGCGCTTTCAGTCCACGCACGATAAGCTGCGTTATGTCAAGCCCAGGCACGTGAGGCAGCCGCCGTCGCCTGTACCCCAGTCTCGACCCGCGTAATCCACAGGTAGGCGTTGTCCACATCCCCTTGCGAAACAGCGGCATCGGCCTTAGCGTTCACGGCTCGCTGTGCATAACGACCCGCCCGTCTTTCCGGGTCGTCTCGATCCGAGCGACCAGTTTCGCGAGCGCCGACGGCAGGCCCGGCGGCGGAGGCGCCTCCGCGGGCTGGCGGTCCTTGTCGTCCTCATCGGCGTGGTCGTTGCGCTCGCGGTGAACGCGCGCTTCATCTCCGGCGACGAAAAGGCTCAACCGGCCGCGGCGGCGGCGAAGCCGGCGCAGAGCGCCGCCGCCACGGCGCCGACCGCGCCGGAGGCGCCGCGGGAGATCCGCGGCGTCCACGTGACGGCCGCCCTGGCCTCGCTGCCCGGAAAGCTCGACACGTACCTGGCGCTCGAGGGCTGCGGGCTGAACACGATCGAGCTCGACGTCAAGGACGAGAACGGCGAGGTCGGCTTCGTCCGTCCTGCCGTGCCGCTGGCGCGCCGGGTGGGCGCTGCGAAGGACTACTACGACGCACGCCAGGTGGCGAAGAAGGCGAAAGCTGCCGGCGTCTACCTGATCGGACGGGTGGTCGTGTTCGAGGACCCCCAGCTCGCCGAGAGCAGGCCCGACCTCGCGATCCGGACGCCCGGCGGGGACGTCTGGAGGACGCAGGCCGGGCTCGCCTGGACGAACCCGTACGACGCGCGCGTGTGGGACTACAACATCGACATCGCCGAGGCGGCCGCCCGGGCCGGGTTCGACGAGATCATGTTCGACTATGTGCGCTTCCCCACGGACGGCGTCGCGCCGGAGGTCTACCGCGGGAAGACCGCCGAGGCGAAGTCGGAAGTGATCGACCGGTTCGTGGAAGCCGCCACCGCGCGCCTCAGGCCGCTGGGCGTCCGGGTCTCCGCGGCGGTCTTCGGGCTCTCGGCCACGCGTGATCTCGGCATCGGGCAGCGTCCGCGCCTGCTCGCCGAAGCACCTCGACACGATCTACCCGATGGTCTACCCCTCCCATTACGTCTCGGGCGAGTACGGCATCCCCGACCCGAGCGCCGAGCCCGATCGCACGGTGAGCTTCTCCCTGCTCGACTTCCGCAAGAAGCTCGAGGGCCGCACCGCCCGCATCGTCCCCTGGCTCCAGGACTTCTTCGGCTACTCGCTCTCGGACGTCCAGGCTCAGATCTCGGCCGTGCGGCGCGCCCACAACGTGGATCCCCACGTGAAGGGGTTCATGCTGTGGAACTCGGAAGGCGTCTACACGGACGCCGCCATCGGCTGCTGATCCCCGGCGCGCCCCTTTTTTCCACACCTATCCACACCTTTGGCACAATGTCTGTGGATTTTCCTGTGAGTAATTCAAATGTCGCAATTTGCGGCAACTGTAGTCGCCGAGTGCTTGATTTCTGTCCGAAAAAGACATAGCGTCACTTTTGCGCCGAGCACGGGGCGTGAGTAGGTCGAAGCCCCACCAGGCAACAGTACGCGGCAGCGGAAGGTTGGCTGGTGAGGTGGACGAAAGCGTTACCGGCTCGGCGAACCTTTGGTCCCGGTCCGATGTGTCGGTGTGCGTGGGAGCTGACCCCACCGGCGTACGCGCCAGGCCGTGAAGTAAGGTTCGGCCGATGCATCCCCCCCGCCCGCCTGCAGTGAGCCCCGGGACGCAGGCCCTCCTGTGGGCGCTCGGGCTGGGCGGGTTCATCTTCGTGGGCATGCTCGCGCTCTCGATCTCGAAGTCCACCTCTCTGATCACCGCGATCGCGTGCGGCTTCGTGATCTTCTTCGCCGTGAGGCTGCTCGGCGAGGGAGCCCCGCCCCGTTAGCGGCAGTCGAGCGCCGGCCGCGGCCGGGAGCCCGCCGCCAGGCCGCGTACGAGCACAACGGTCAAGCGCGCTCCCAGTAGCCCTTCCAGGCGCTCCTGCGGCGGCCGGGGCGCAGCCCCCGAGCGGCGCTCGAACGGGCTGCAATGAGCGATCAGCAGGCAGGTCCCTCGCCGCGGTTGGCGGGAGGAGGGCGCACAGCTCATGACTGGAGCATCGGTTCCGGGCCCGCCTGCGCTGATCCCTGGCCGGAGTGGTTGCGATCCCTAGCGGGAGGTAGCAGGCGCCGCGGACGGGCTACCCCGTTGGAGTAGCGTGCGCCGCCGGCCGAGCGCTGTCTAGGCCACGAGCCGGCGGAGGCCCGTCGAGTAGTTACTGCCGACGAGCTCGTCGGCAAGCGGGAGCAGGCTGGCCTCCACGTCGCTCGGAAAGATCCGCTCGACGACGCCGACCTCCCGGTCGGAGTAGAACGGAACGTCGACGTGGTCGGACGACACGACGTTCACGGACGTCCGCTCGCAGGCCGGACACCGGGCCGCGAGCACCATGCGGCCCGCGTCGGGCGCGATCAGACGGAAGGCCGACGGGAAGAGGGGCTGGGGCCGCTCCTCCGCGTAGCAGAAGAAGCACCAGGGCCAGAAGCCGCGCCTGATCAGCCCGGCGGACTGCTCGACGAGCTCATCGGCGGCGAGCTCGAGCCGCCCGGTCATGATGTTGAAGAAGCGCTCCTCGGTCGGGCCGATCGGCGCCCAGTCGAGCTCGTCGTGCGCGACGAGCCCGGCGTGCTCTTCGCCGCACGGACAGGAGAAGCGCACCTCGTAGACGGCAGGATGGGCCGAGCCCGGCAGCCGCTCGACGGTCCTGAACGCGGAAAGCCGCACACGCACCGCCTCCGCCCGTACCGGACAGCGAAAGCGAAAGCGCGCGGTCAACGGCTCGTACATCACGTCCTAGTTTGATCGGACAGCCCGACGGCAACCTGTAGGCCGTTCTTACCCGCAACGCGTCAGTCGTACTCGACGAGCGAGCAGACCTCGTAGCCCTCGAGCGGCTTGCGCCCCTCGAGGAATCGGAGCTCGACGAGAAAGGCGAGCCCCACCACGACGCCCTCGAGCTGCTCGACGAGCTCGACCTTCGCGCGCGCTGTTCCGCCCGTGGCGAGCACGTCGTCGTGGACGAGCACGCGCATGCCGGGGCGGATCGCATCCTCGTGCACCTCGAGCGAGTCGGTGCCGTACTCGAGCGCGTACTCGACGCTGCGCGTCCGCCAGGGGAGCTTGCCCGGCTTTCGCGCGGCCGCGAAGCCGCAACCGAGCCGGTAGGCCAGCGCGCCGCCGAGGATGAACCCCCTGGACTCGGCGCCGAGGACGAGCTCCGGGCGGCGCGGCTCCGCAAACTCGGCGAGGCGCTCGACCGCATCGCGAAGCGCCGGCGGGTCGGCGAGCAGCGGCATGATGTCCTTGAAGACGATCCCGGGCCGCGGGAAGTCGGGAACGTCGCGAATCCGCGCGGCGAGGTCGACGGTCACGCCCGGGAATCTAGTCACGGTGCCGAGCCCTGCCGTGACCGGCCCGGCTCGCGCGGGGCCAAAGCCCGTGCCGAGCCCTGACGGGCTCGGCGATCGCGGGTCGCGGCCGGCCGAGCCGGCCGCTCAGCCGCGTAGTGGCCGACGAGCGAGCGGAGCGATCGCCAGAAGAGCAGCTGCGAGAGCTCGAGCGTGAGGCCGGCCAGGCTTTCGAGGTCCTCCAGGCCGCTCTGCCGCCGCTCGGGGTTGCGGGAGCGCAGCGCCGGGGCGACGATCGCCTCGAGCAGAGAGGCCTCCCGGTCGATGCTCGTGCGAATCGCCCGCAGGTTGCGAGGCTCGATCCCGTACTGCGCCAGCCGTGAGCAGAGCGCGACAACGTCGGCGTCGGACTCGCCGTACGCATGATCGTCGCCCTCGGCCTCGATGAGCCCGTAGTCCTCGAGCTCACGCACGAACGTGGGTTGCGCGCCCGACCGCTCGCAGAGCTCGTCGAACGAGACGAGACGCTGCTCGAGGCGCCCCCGGATGCCGCTTGCGGACGCCTTCTTGCGGTCGCGCCGCCCGCGACCGGGCGCGGTGAGCTCCTCGCGGATGACGCGCAGCGGCAGGAACTCGTCGCGCTGCAGACGCAGGATCGTGCGAAGTCGCTCGACGTCTTCCTCGGCGAACAGTCGGTAACCCCCGTGCGTGCGGCTCAGGGACAGCAGCCCCTGCTCCTCGAGGTAGCGGATCTTCGAGATCGAGACGTCCGGGAACTCCTCTTTGAGCTGCCTGCACACGGCGCCGATCGTGAGCGGGCGGCTCGGGGCCTCGTGCGTGATCGCAGCCATTGCTCAGCGCTCCAGGAACGTCAGCTTGTACTTGCCGATCTGCACCTCGTCCCCGTCTTCGAGGGTCTCCGCGTCCACCCTCCGCCGGTTGACGAACGTGCCGTTCAGGCTTCCGAGGTCCTCGACCGCGAATCCACGCCCGCGCCGGACGAGCACGGCATGCCGGCGCGAGACCGTGACGTCGTCGAGGAAGATGTCGGCGTCCGGTGAGCGGCCGATCGTGAGCCGCTCGCGCTCGAGCACGTAGGCCTCGCCGGCCCTCCCCCCTCCCGAGCGCACGATGATCGCCATCCCGTCGGGCCGCGGGATCGCGACCGTCGCCGCCGTCTCCTCGTCCTCGTCGGGCTGCCCGGTGAGCGTCGACTCCGCGCCCGCGTCCTCCGGGATCATGAGCGTGCCGCATTTCGCGCAGTACCGCGCGGCCTCGAGGTTCTGGAAGCCGCATTCCGGGCAGTAGACGTAGGTCACCCGCGGTCCCCGCCGAGCGCCTCCAGATCCTCCTCGGAGATCCGCGGCGCGGCCTTGACAGCCAGGATCTCGGTCAGCTTGTCGAGATCGACCTCGTGGAGCGGGCTCTCCCCCTCCTCGACGTGCTTGTGCAGGCGCACGACGAGCTCTGCACGCAGGATGTCGATCTTGCCGTGCAGCAGCCTGCGGCGGTACGAGATCTCCTGCTCCTCCTTGAGAAGCGTGCGGATGAGGTCACGCAGCTCCACATCGGAGAGCGCGGCAAGGTCGGGAAGGGGTTCCAACTCGCCTCCAGTTCAAACCGGATGGACAGTGCCCTTCCAGTAAAGCAGGCGCGCGCCGATCCTTCAACCTCCACTTGAGGGTTTCTCTGCTGTGAGGGGCGTCTCTGCCTCGAGGATCTCCTCGACGAGGGCCGTCAGCTCGGCTTCGAATCGGTCGGCCTCCTCTTCGGTCGCCCCTTCCGCATAGACGTGCACGACGGGCTCGTCGGGATCCGGGATCACCTGCGACCAGCCACCCTCCGAGAGCACCTTGATCCCGTCCTGCAGGTCGGTCTCGCGCTCCTTGAGCCGCTCGGTGAGCAGCCGCATCACCGTTCCCTTGAGCGCCCAGGGGCAGTGGATCTCCCGGTGGACGAGCGCCGGCTTCGGGAGATCGTCGACGAGGGCCGACAGAGGCCGATCGACCGGCGCGAGCAGCTGCAGCAGATGGCAGAGGCTCGCCATCGCGTCGTAGGCGGGCAGGAACGAGGGGAAGATGAAGCCTCCGCCCATCTCGCCCGCGAAGATCGTGCCGGCCTCCGTAGCCGCCTTCGTCAGCGCCGCGACCGAGGCCTGCGTGCGGCGGACCTCCACCCCGCTCCCCGCGACGAGCCGGTCGACGAGGCTGGTTGCGGTCACCGGCACCGCCACCGCTCCGGTCGTCCTGTCGCCGGTGATGAGGGACACGAGCAGGAGCAGGTCCTGCTCGAGCGGTACCTCGCGGCCGAGCTCGTCCACGAGCGAGATGCGTTCTGCCGTCGGATCCATGACGACGCCGAGGTCGGCGCCCACGGCCGTCACGAGCCGCCTCGTGCTCGAGAGCGCCTCCTCGACGCTCGTCGGTTCGGTCGGGCGGCCGCTGACGTACGCGTGGGCCGCGACGCTCTCGACCTCGAGCTCTCCGAGGATCAGCGGCAGGATCAGCGACGCGGACGACGAGCAGTAGTCGATCGCAACCCTGAATCGACGCTTCCTGATGGCCTCGACGTCGAGGGTGCGCAGCAGATCGTCGGCGTAGCTCTCGGACGCCCGCGACGGGTAACTCAGGTCGCCGATGTCCGAATACGAGGCGCGGCGGAACTCCTGGCGCGAGTAGTGCTTGACGATCTCCTTCTCGAGATCGGGTGTCGCCTGGATGCCGGGCTGCTCGAAGATGTCGATCTGCACCGCCTCCGGGTCCGCGTCCCTCGGTCGCACGTGAACCCCGACCGAGTACCCCTGCGCTTTCAGGAGGTAGCGATTGACCGCGGTCGGCATCACGCGGAGATCGTCGACGTGCACCCCGGTCGAGTTGATGCCCGAGACCAGCGACCGTTTCACGAGGCGGCAGGCGGGCTCCGACGTCCTGCTGGCGACGACGCGGGCGCCGCGCTTCAGCGCGGTGCCGAGGGCCAGGCCGAGCCGCAGCGAGACCTCGGGCGTGAGGTCGACGTTGACGAGCCCCGCGAGGTGCGGCCCGCTGCCCTGGGGCGCGCCGGCGCGCGACTCCCAGACGACGTTCCGGTCGACGATCGTGCCGGACTCCACTTCCTTGAAGGGGTAGATCCGAATGCCCGGGAGCACCTCGCTCGAGTCGCCGAGCGTGCACTCGTCGCCGATCGCGGCGCCCTCGTGCACCCGCACGTGCGAGCGGACGTCACAGGAGCGGCCGAGGATCGCGCCCTCGATCGTCGCGCTGCGGCCGACGTAGGTCGACGCGTCGATCACGGAGCGCGTCACCGACGCGCTCTCGCGGACTGTGACGCTGCTGCCCAGCACCGCGTACGGCCCGACGGACCCGCCGGGGGCGATCCGGCAGTAGTTGCCGATGAACGCGGGCCCCTCGACCTGCTCGAGGTCGTCGAGCTCGACTCCCTCCCCGAGCCAGACGTTGCCGCGCAGGCGGAACGCGGGCACGTTCAGCAGGACCCGGCCGTCCAGCGCGTCGAAATTGGCCTGCCGGTACTGATCGAGGTTCCCGATGTCTTGCCAGTAGCCGTCCAGGACATGTCCGTAGAGCGGCCTGCCCATGTCGAGCAGGAGCGGGAACAGCTCCTTGGAGAAGTCGTACGGCCTGTCTGTCGGCACGTGACGGAGCACCTCCGGCTCGAGCACGTAGATGCCCGTGTTGATCGTGTCGGAGAAGACCTGCCCCCACGACGGCTTCTCGAGAAACCGCTCGATCCGGCCTTCCTCGTCGGTGACGACGATGCCGAACTCGAGCGGATTGTCGACCGACACGAGGCCGATCGTGACCGAGGCGCCCTTCTCCTTGTGAAACCGGACGAGCGCCGACAGGTCGACGTCGCAGAGCGCGTCGCCGGAGATGACGAGAAACGTCTCGTCGAGCTGGTCGGCGGCGAGGCGCACCGAGCCCGCGGTGCCCGCAGGGGCCTCCTCGACCGAGTAGCTCATGTTGACGCCCTGGCCTTCACCCGAGCCGAAGTAGCTGCGAATCGCCTGCGGCATGAAGGCCGTGGTGACGACCACGTCCTCGAAGCCGTGCAGCTTGAGCAGGTGGACGATGTGCTCCATGCAGGGCCGGCCGACGATCTGGACCATCGGCTTCGGCTGGTTCGACGTGAGCGGCCGCAGGCGCGTTCCCTCGCCCCCCGCCATGATGACCGCCTTCATCGCACCGTCCTCAGGACACGAACGACGTAGTCGAGCCCGGCCACCAGGGCCAGCACGAGCCCGGCCCAGAAGAGCGCGAGCGGCCAGTCCGTTCCCTCCTCGGTCGCGAGGATGCACACGATCGAGGCGTACAGGATCCACGTCGCCGCCTTGCCGAGGAAGCTCACCTCGAACGTATAGCCGCGCCGGATCGCGAAGCGTGAGCCGCCCACGAGAACCACGTCACGGATGAGGATGACCGCCAGCGCGGGCCAGGGCAGCCGGTCGGCGATCCACAGGAGCACGATGGCGGCGTCGATCATGAGGCGGTCGGCGAGCGGGTCGGCGTACTTGCCGAACTCCGACTCGACGTGCCAGCGCCGGGCGAGATAGCCGTCGACCTGGTCTGTGATGCCGGCGACGGCGAAGACGGCCGCGGCCGCCCAGCTATGGCCCCCGTCCGAGGCGAGCACGAGCACCACGAAGACCGGGATCAGCGCGAAACGCGCGATCGTGAGCGCGTTCGGCAGCTGGGCGAGCGGAGGCGCAACCGTCGGAACCGCCATCAGAGCAAGTGTAGGCACCGGCCCGCGCGTGGACGGCGCCGGCGCCACGGTCGGTCCGGGGCACCGCCGTACAATCGCCTGATGCCGGGCCTCTCTTTGCCGGGCTTCGTGAACGCTCACAGCCACGCCTTCCAGCGGGCGATGCGCGGCCGGGCCGAGGGCGACGACTTCTGGGGGTGGCGCGACGCGATGCTCGGCGAGGCCGACGGGCTCACGCCGGCCGGAGTCCGTGAGCTCTACGCCGCCGTGTACCGCGAGATGCTGGCGGCGGGCTACACGGCCGTCGGCGAGTTTCACTACGTGGGCTACGACGAGGCGCTTGCCGCCGCCGAAGCTGCACGTGATGCCGGGATCGGCCTTCGTCTCCTCCATGTCGCGTACGGCCGCGGCGGAATCGCCCGGTTCCGTCAGGAATCGGCGGCGGACTACCTTCAGGCCGTCGAGCGGCTGGCCGAAGCTGGTGTTCCGATCGGCGTTGCCCCCCACTCCGTCCGGGCCTGTCCGCCGGACTGGCTGCGCGAGATCGGGAGCTACGCGGACCGTGAGCGGCTCGTCCTGCACGTTCACGCCGACGAGCAGCCGCGCGAGATCGAGGACTGCGTCGCCGAGCACGGCCGGCGGCCGATCGAGCTGCTCGCCGAGACCGGCTGCCTCGGCGCGCGGACCACGATCGTTCACGCGACGCATGCCTCCGACGCGGAGCTCGACCTGGTCGCCGACTCGGGCGCAGGCGTGTGCATCTGCCCGACGACTGAGGCGAACCTCGGGGACGGCTTCGCACCTGTCGCGCGCCTGCTCGAGCGCGGTATCGGTCTGTCGATCGGCTCGGACTCGAACGTTCGAATCGACCCGTTCGAGGAGCTCCGCGAGCTCGAGGGCATCGCCCGGCGCCAGGAGCTGCGACGCAACGTGATCGGGCCCGACGAGCTCCTCCGCATCGGCTCGGAAGGCGGGGCCGCCGCGCTCGGGCTCACCGAATGGGACGGGATCGAGATCGATCTCACGCACCGCTCGCTCGACGGTGTCTCCCCCGACGAGGTCCGGGGCGCGCTCGTGTTCGGCTGCGCGGCGGATGTCGTCACGCAACGCGGCCCGGGCGGCTGAGCGGCCGCGGCACGCAACGCGGCCGTCAGGGCCGCAGCCGTCGGAGCGGCCGAAGGCCGCGGTCACCGGCAGGGCGCAGCCCGCGCAGCGGCCGCCGAAGGCGGCCGCGGACGGCCTCGTCGAGCGCCGAGGGCTCGGCACGGCCGTCGTCAGTCCTGACCGGCCGCAAGCTCCTTCGAGCGCTGCATCGCTGCCTGGATCGCGTTCAGGAAGGCGGCCCGGACGCCCGCCTGCTCGAGCTCGCGGATGGCTGCGATCGTCGTTCCGCCGGGCGAGGTGACCATCTCGCGGAGCTCGACGGGGTGCATCTTGGCGTCCCGTAGCAGCGTGGCGGTGCCGAGCATCGTCTGCACGACGAGCTCCGTCGAGATCTCACGCGACAGGCCGAGCAGGATCCCGGCCTCGATCATGGACTCGGCCAGCAGCGCGAAATACGCCGGGCCCGAGCCCGACACTGCCGTGATCGCGTCCATCGACGATTCCGTGACGCGCACGGTGCGTCCCACGTGGGCGAGCAGCTCCTCGGCGCGCTGCAGGTGCTCCTCGCCTGCGTGGGCGCCGGCAGTGATTCCCGCCATGCCCTCGTGGACGGTGGCGGGGGTATTGGGCATCGCGCGCACGACCGGCACCGCGTCGCTCAGGTGCCGCTCGATCAGCGCGGTCGGGATCGCCGCGGCGATCGAGATCACCGTCTGGCTTCCGGTGAGCAGATGGCCGATCTCGCCGAGCAGAGCCTCGATGTCCTGAGGCTTGACGGCGATGACCACGAGCTCGGCGCCCTCGACCGCCGTCACGTTCGAGTCGGTCGCCTCGACGCCGTAGGCGTCACGGAGCTCTTCGAGGCGCTCGTTGCGACGCGCCGTGACGACGAGATCCCCCGGCTTGCTCCATCCGGACGAGAGCAGGCCGGCGACGAGCGCCTCGCCGATCTTGCCGGCGCCGAGGATTGCGATGCGTCCGCTCACGCTGCCGAAAAGTAGCTGAGCGCCGTTTTCAGCGCACCTCGGTCGTGCCTTCCGCCCCCGGCTCGAGCAGGCGCAGGATCCCGAGCTGCGCGGTGTCGAGCACGCGCAGCGTGTAGATCTGGCCCTCGGGAATGAAGAAGAACGCGCTGGGGCCGTAGACCGTCTTCCTGGCATCGATGGTGATCTCGACCCGCCCGAAGTCGACGAAGACGAACGTCGGTCCGCCGTGGTAGCGCGTCGATTCGAAGCGGGCCGGGAGCCGAATGCGCTCCGCGAGCACTCGAACCGGCGGCTGGGGCACGTTCTCGAGCGTGCCGACGGGAGCCTCGGCGACGGTGCCGGTGGCCCGCATGGGCCCCGAGTCCTGCAACGCCCGGTCGACGACGATCGCGAGGATGCCGCCGGCGACGAGCCCTACGAGCAGGAACGCGAGCTGCTTGGCGGTAACCCGGGGCCTGCGCCCGGTCGGCGGCGCGCCGTTCCCTTCCATCGCCGCTGACCGTACTGGAAAGGCCTCGAGCCACGCGCGCGGCTCGGGCAGATTGCGGAAAAGGCCGCTTCCCGATAGAGTTGTGCTCCCATACGACGCCGATGCGGCCGGCGTGCCGAGCAATGAAGAGGATTCTCTTCCTCATCACGGTCGCGGCCCTCGCCCTGGCGGCGTTGCTCTCGGCGTTGAAGCTCGGGGGATCGGACGCTGCGCACGCGGGATCGGCGCCGCAGGGCGCCGTGCGCCAGTGAGATCACGGCGACTGGCGCCGGCGGCCAGGGCTCCCGTGAGCAGTTCAACGCGCCCGAGCTCGTCTTCATCAACGGCAAGGACTTCCCCGCGACTCACGGGGCTCACCTTCACCGTCACGCACCAAGGGAGCGGCACCGTGGTGGCCAGCGGGAGCTTCATCAGCGGGCCGGACGGCGGCTTCACCGCCAAGCTCGTGTGGGACGGAGCGAACGCCTTCCAGGGTAACGAGGGTACCGGATCGTCGTGACGCCGGCACCGGCGGATGCCCGGCGGCGGACAACATCCAGTACAGGGACGATCGGGTGATCTCCAAGAAGGTCGAGATCTGTCACAGGACGAGCGCTGACAGGAACCCATACGTCCGGAACAGGCCCGCGATCGCGAACAACGGCGATCTCGAGGGCGGGCATCTCAATCACACGGGGCCTGTTTACCCGGCGGCCAACTGGGGCGACATCATTCCTCCGTACACCTACCGTCAAGCCGAACGGCCAGCTTGCGCTCTTCCCCGGCTACAACTGGACCACCGAGGGCCAGGCGATCTACGAGAACGACTGCAACCCGCCGTCGCTTCCGCCTACGCCCGACCCTGAGCCGATTACCCCGCTTCTCGATTGTGTCGAGGTTCTGGCGGCCGGCGGCTTCCTCGCCCACTTCGGCTACGACAACCGCCTGAACAGCCAGGACACCGGGTGCCGGTGGGCCCGCAGAATGGGTACTCGCCCCTGCCGCTGGACCGGGGCCAGCCGACCACGTTCGAAGGCGGCAGCGTCGTCGAGGGAGACGACGCCAACATCCAGGCCGAGTCGAAAGACGGCAGTGACCTGACCTGGTCCCTCACCGGCAACACCGCCACGGCGTCGCTCGGCTCGGAGCGGTGCGAGGGCTCGATCACGATCATCAAGAAGGTCGAGGGCCCGCTCAATGCGGATCCCGCCCTCTTCAACCTCGAGATCGACGGCAAGCCGATCGGGGAGCCGGCGGGCGACGGCGACTCGAGAACGGCGCCGGTCAGCGCCGCGCCGCACACCGTCGGCGAGTCGGGCGCTGCTGGGACGGATCTCTCGCGCTTCCACACGCAGATCGTCTGCCGCACGGACGCTGGTGACGGGGACGTGGTCGCCAGCGCCACCGGCACCTTGGTCCACGTGACCGTGGCGTCGGGGCGAGGCACTCGTTTGCACGATCACGAACACGCGCCAGGAGGGCCCTGGTCCGGACCCGCTGGCGCTGACGCCGGTGCTCGAGTGCGTGGTCATGAACAACGGCGAGCCCGATATCGCCGTCTGGGGCTACCAGAACCCCAACGACTTCGTGGTCACCGTTCCGATCGGCGACGAGAACGGGTTCAGCGGCGGATCCTCCCAGAACCTCGGCCAGCCGACGATCTTCGAGTAGGAAGCCGCCTCATCGGCCAGTTCCAGACGCCCTTCGAGGCCGGCAGCAGCACGCTCGTCTGGACGCTGACAGGGAACACCGCGACGGCATCCAGCGCCTCGCCCGCTGCACGGCCACGGTCGAGGTGAGGAAGGTCGTCGTGCCGTCCGACGACCCCGGCGTCTTCAACCTCCTGATCAACGAGGAAGTCCTCGAGACCGGCGGTAACGGCACGACGACCGGCCCGGTCGTGGTCGGCGTCGGCGAGGGAACGGTCAGCGAGACGGCCGGCAGCCCGGACACCAACCTGGCGAACTACGAGACGACGATCGACTGCACCCGGAACGGCGTGCCGGTTCTCTCGGTCGAGGGAACGAAGGTCGACGGTGCAGTCGCCAACGGAGACGTGGTCGTCTGCACGTTCACCAACCGCCGCTACGACCACGCCGCCGCCCGAGGGCACGGCGACGATCGAGCTGAAGAAGGTCGTCGTCCCGGGCGACGATCTCGGGGTCTTCAACCTCGTCATCGACGGCAACGTCGACGCGACCGGCGGCAACGGCACGACGACCGGCCAGGTCGTGGTCGACGACGGCACCGCAACGGTCAGCGAGACAGCCGGCGACGCCGCCACCACGCTCTCGGACTACCAGTCGACCATCGACTGCACCCGGAACGGCCAACCGGCTCACGTCGGTGCCGGGAACGCAGGTCGACGTGGCCGCCGCAAGTGGGGACGCCGTCGTCTGCACCTTCACCAACCGCCGCCCGACCACGCCGCCGCCCGAGGACACGGCGACGATCGAGCTGAGGAAGCTCGTCGTCCCGGGCGACGATCCCGGGGTCTTCAACCTCCTCATCGACGGCAACGTCCACGCGACCGGCGGCAACGGCACGACGACCGGCCCAGGTCGTGGTCGACGACGGCACCGCAACGGTCAGCGAGACAGCCGGCGACGCCGCCACCACGCTCTCGGACTACCAGTCGACCATCGACTGCACCCGGGGCGGTCAGCCGGCCGTGTCGGTGCAGGGAACGCACGGTCGACCTCGCGGTCGCAGCGGGCGACGTCGTCGTCTGCACCTTCACCAACCGCCGCTCGACGACGCCTGGTCCGGAACCACCACCCGAGGAGCAGCTCGACCTGGTCGTGACCAAGACGGCGGAGCCGACGACCGTCCAGGAGGGCGAGGTCATCACCTGGACGATGACGGTCACCAACGAGTCGTCCGTGGAAGCGGCAGACGTAAACGGGGCGAGGGTCGACGACCGGCCCTACGGGATCCGGCTGCTCTCCCTGACGACGTCGCAAGGGGTCTGCACGATCGGAGCAGGCTGTGCGCTCGGTCGCTTGCCTCCCGGCGACTCTGTGACGGTCACGGCCGTCACGAGGGCGACGCAGGTCGGTGACGCCGTCAACTGCGTCGAGGTCGGTTCGGAGGAGATCGAGTCCGATTACCTCAACAACACCGCCTGCGCGCTCGCCCGGGTCACCGGCAATCCGCCGCCCGTCGCGGACCGCTGCGGCTCCCTCGTCGCGTCGCCCGGTCTGCTCAGGGCCGCGCGGGAGTCCGTCGTCCTGGCGACGGCCCGGAATCTCGTCGGTAGACCGCTCGCGGGCGTCCTGGTTCGGGCGCGCGGGGCCGGCGTCGAGGCGAGCGCCCGGACGAACGCGCGGGGAGTCGCCCGCTTCGTCTTCACCGCGCCGCGGCTCGGCATCATCCGCTTCAAGGGCGTCGGGCCCCGAACGAGGGCCGTGACGCGCCTAGGCTGTCAGACTCGCGTCGGCGTGCTGCGTCCGAGGAAGCCGCCGCCGCTGACCGGGCGACCCGGCTAGCCTCAGCGCGGCGCTCACGCCGCGGAACGACGTCGATCACGGTCCCGGTCGGCGCGCTACGACACGTCTCGCGCAGCGCCTTGAGGCTGGCGACCGTGTTCCGAACGCGGATGCAGCCGTGGGAGACGGCCTGGCCGAGCAGCTGCGGCAGGCTCGTGCCGTGAATGCCCACCACCCCACCCCCCGGCCAGTCGGTCAACCTCGAATAGGCAGAGGTCTCGAGCGCGTAGGTTCCGAAGAACGCATCGACCGGCACGTAGCGCGACTGGACGTAGAAGTTGCGCCCCAGCGGCGTCTCGGCGCCGGGTTTGCCGACGGCGACGACGCTGCGCAGCAGCAGCTTCCCGTCCCCGATGCGCCGAACCTCGATCGTCCGGGCCCCGCGATCGACGGTGATGCGATTCCGGACCGGGCGAACGTCGACGAGGTCGCTTCGCACCCAGCCCCGCCGGCCGTTCGGGCGCCCCGGCAGGCTGAGCTTGTACCACCAGAGACCGTCCGCGCCGCGCCGCGCTGCCAGCGCGAGGACGACCTGGATCTGGAGGTCGGGACGAACCTGGGCCATCCTCCGCAGCACCTTCGCGGCGGGATCGGGCCTGGCCCGGACGAGCACCGCGGGCTCGCATCAGCTCTCCTGCCGCCGGAAACGCGGCCGGCAGCGTGTCGTCGGCCCTGGCAGCCGCGGGCGACACGAGGAGGACGGCCGCCGCGAGCACGGCAAGCGTCAGTCGTCGTCGAATGGCGCCTCGGTCGACCATCGTCGCAGGCGGTTCCCCGCGTAGCGTAGTTACGCCGCCTGCACGCGGCTGTCCTGCCACGGTTTCCGGCGCGCGGCAGCGATGGAGCTCGAGCCTAGGCCTCCCCTCCGGCCGCCTTCGCTTCGCCCCTGACGCCTGCGGGCGCTCTCGGCGGCTCGCCGTCGTGCGGCGGCTCGATGGTCAGGTTCGGCAGCAGCCGGTCGAGCCAGCCCGGGATGTACCAGGTCTTCTCGCCCAGAAGGTTGAACAACGCGGGCACGAGCGTCATCTTGATGATGAGCGCGTCGGTCAGGATCGCGACCGCAAGCAGCAGCCCGAACTCCTTCGGAATCCGGTCGGCCGAGAGGATGAAGGCAGCGAAGACGGTGCCCATGATCAGCGCTGCCGCGACGACGACTCGGCCGATCGCCGCGATGCCGTGCTCGATCGCCTGGCGGGTCTTGAGGCCGTGCACGTGCTCCTCGCGAATCCGGCTCATCAGGAACACCATGTAGTCCATCGAGAGCCCGAAGAGGATCGCGAAGGCGATCGGCGGGACGAACGTCTCGATCGGACCCGTCCGGTCGAGCCCGGTCAGACCGAGCAGATGGCCCTCCTGCACCACCAGCGTGAGGACCCCGAACCCCACGAACGCGGACAGGAGCGTGGCGATCGCCGCCGTCAGCGAGATCACGATCGAGCGGAAGGCCATCGCGAGCAGGATGAAGGTGACGCCGATGATGTAGAGCAGGAAGTACGGCGTCCGTTGGACGATTCGATCGGCGATGTCCTTGAACGCCGCCGTCTGCCCCGACACGTAGGCCTGCGCGTCGCCGCCGGCAGTCGCCGCCGGCACGACGTCGTCGCGCAGGCGGTCGACGAGCTTGTCGGTCTCCTCGTCCTGGGGAGCGGAGTCCGGGGTCACGAACACGATGGCCACGGTCTTGGGATCGTTGAACTCGGGCTCGCCGACCGACGCCACTCCTGGCAGCCCTTGCACGTCCTCGTAGACCCTCTGGGGTGCCTGGGGGTCGCCGTTGACGTCGACGACGATCGGGATCGGGCCGTTGAAGCCCGCCCCGAAGCCCTCCGCGAGCAGGTCGTATGCCCTGCGGCTCGTCTGCCCCGTGGGCTGCGTTCCCTGGTCCGCTGCGCCCAGTCGTACGAGCGCGGAGGTTCCCGCGAGGGCGAGGACGACCAGCAGGACGACGACGAACACAACCCGCGAGTGCCGTGTCACGAACCGGCCCCAGCGGGCGGTCAGCGTCTTGTTGCGCCCGGCCTCCGAGTCGTCGAGCGGCCGCAGGAACGGCACCTTCAGGCGGTCGATCTTGTGGCCGAGCAGAGACAGCACCGCCAGGAGCAGCGAGTTCGCGATCAGCACGGTGGTGAGGACGCCGAGGGCGCTGCCGACGCCGAGCTTGGTGACGAAGTCGAGGCCGAAGAAGGCCAGACCGCTCACCGAGATCGCGACTGTCACGCCCGCGAACAGCACTGCACGACCCGCTGAAGCGCCGGCCTCGGCGGCCGCGTCTCTTGGCGAGAGACCTTCGTGGAGCAACTGTCTGAAGCGCGTGACGATGAAGAGCGAGTAGTCGATGCCGACTCCGAGGCCGATCATCGAGACGAGGATCGGCGTGATCGTGTTGATGTCGGTTATGCCGGCCAGGATGTAGAGCAACAGGAATGCTGTTGCCAGCGCGGCGAGAGCGAGCGCGATCGGCAGTGTCGTCGCGACGAACGTGCGGAAGACGATGAGCAGCACGATGAGCGCCGCGAGCAGTCCGAGAGCCTCTGACGTGCCCTGCTCGACCGGCGGGAACTCCGCCTCGCCGTTGAACTCCGCGGTCACGCCCACCGGCGCCACCGTGTCGCGCACGGCGTCCTCGACAGCGACGACCTCGTCGCGGTCGCTGTCCTCGATCGTCTGGTCGAACTGCGCCTCCGCGTAGGCGATGCGGCCGTCGTCGGAGACGGTGTCGTCACTGAAAGGATCGTCGACGCTCTCGATGCCCGCCTTGCCCTCGCTGGGCGCGAACTCGGGCGTCTTCAGGCGCGCGATCGCCTCCTCGATGGCGGCTCGGCGCTCGGGCGTGTCCAGCGTCTGTCCCTCAGGCGCCGCGAAGACGAGGTTCATCACCGCCCCCTGCTCGGAGGTGAACTCCGCCTCGAGCAGGTCGGTCGCCTTCTGCGTGTCCGACCCCGGGATCTCGAACTCGTCCCGAAGGTCGCCCCCAACGGTCGCGACGAGGAGAACGAGAACGACGACGATGCCGACCCAGCTGAACACGACGCGCCATGGATGCGCCGCGCACGCCCGCGTCCAGCTCGCGAGCGCTCCCGTCGCCAGCCGCTCGTGGGCCTCGCGCCGCCCGCCCGATGGTCCGACGCCCGGGGACGTCAGGCTGCCCCGGTCAGCTCCTGGGTCGTGCTCGGTCATGCGTATGCCCCTTCGTGTCGCATCTTTCGGGAAGACGAACTGAAGCCCTGAAACTCATCGGTGCCGGTTGGAATCCCTACTTCGCCGGCCTCTCCTTCATGCCGGCCTTGAGCAGGCGCACCATCTCGTCGATGCGCTCGGCCCGGACGTCGGGCCGGCGCTTCGTGGCGTCGATCCAGCGGAGATACGCCTTGCGATAGAACTGCGCGAGCGAGTCGAAAAACGCGGCCGCCTCCGGCTCGGCGGCGAGAGCAGCTGCGACGTCCTCGGCGAGATCGTCTCGCTGCGGCCCTTCCGGCTCGAGGGCGACGGCCACCCTGTCACCAGGCGAGATGCCGCAGTCGCGGCGCCAGGCCGGTCCGAGCACGATCCCTCGCCCGGCGGCGAGCGGCTCGACGACAGCGCGCACGCCCATGCCGTTGACCGTGCCGTGGACGTGGTGCTCCCGCTTAGCCCCCCACACGTCGTCGGGATCGAAGGGAACCGGTACGAGCACACGCCCCTTGCGGTCGCTCGTCACGACCGCCTCGAACGTCCTCGATCGCTGCAACGCCCCCCAGTCTTGCACAGCCGCCCCTGGAGGGAGGGTGCGGTTAGCCGCACCCTACGCCGGGTGCCAGCGCCCGTACAGGACGGGTGTCAGGCCCTCCCATGAGCTCACTCAGGCGGCGTCCTGGGCTGAAACGGAGCCGAAAACAAAGGAGCACCGAGATGAGCGCGAACCTCCACAACGAGCTTCACGAGACGCAGTCCCGGTCGGCGCGGCCCATCAGATCCCAGTCCTCGTGGCGCTCGAACTACTACCCGGACGAGCGCACCGAGCACCGCGCTCGCCGCCGGAGCCCGAACGCGTTCGTCGCAGCGCGAATGGGTTACCGGGGTTTCGACTGAGCGAGGCCGGGACCGCCGGTTTCACGATGCGGGCGCGGGTTCTCCGCCACCGCCCGGCTGCCTCGACGGAATGCGCTGGGAGAAGATCAGGGCCACCAGGGCGAGCACGGCGAGAATCGCGAGCGCGGCACGGAGCCCGTCGAGGCGCGCGTCGCCGTAGGCGGCCAGCGCAGCGTCGGTGGTCTCCGGGTCGACCTGCGCCTGCGCGAGCGCCGCCTCGAGGTCGGCGTCCGAGATGAACGGCACTCCGCCCACGAGCTGCACCTCGGCCTGCGACTTGACGTTCGCGGGGATGGCGGGGCTTTCCTGGATGTTGGCCACGAACGACGTCGTCAGGGTGGCGATCATGAGCGACCCGGCGAGGGCTGTGCCGAGGGAGGCGCCGAGGTTCGTCGCCGTGTTCTGGAGGCCTCCGACCTCCGGGCTCTCGTCGTCCGGAACCGCCGAGACCGTGACGGCACCGAGCTGCGACGCCAGCGCGCCGATACCGAGCCCGATCAGGAGCATCGGCACGAAGACGATCTCCGGCCCGGCGTCCGCGTCGAACCCTGCCAGCAGGACCAGCGTGCCCGCGAACAACGACAGGAGCCCCGTTCGGACCACGAGCCGCGGGGAGATGTTCGGGAGGAAGCGCGGGATCCCGAGCGCGGCGACGAGCAGCGTGATCGAGAGCGGCAGCAGCCGGACGCCGGTGGCGAGCGCTGTCAGCCCGAGGCAGACCGAGAGGAAGAGCGGGACGACGAAGAAGAACCCCGCCTGGACGAGATACTGGAAGAAGAACATGGTCAGGCCGCCCGAGAGCTGGCGGTTCTGCAGCATCCCCGGGCGCACGAGCGGCTCCTCGTTTCTCGAAACCCGTCGGATCTGCCAGCGGTGAAAGACCCAGAGGGCGAAGAATCCCGCGATGACGAGCCAGACCGTCGGCGATAGACCCGCCCACGACGGCCCACCCTCCTTCGCCTGGATCCATCCCCATTCGCCCGCGCGCAGGACGCCGAAGACGATGAGCGCCAGCCCGACAGCAGAGAGCACCGCACCGACCACATCGAGGCGCGGCCGCTCCTCCGCCGGGGCGTCCGCGATGCGGCGACCGACGATGAGGATGACGATGACGAGCACGACTTCGCCCGCGAACACCCAGCGCCACGAGAAGTAGGTCGTCGCGATGCCGCCGATCAGCGGACCGACGGCGACGGCGGCCGCGCCGGCGGCCGCAACCAGTCCGTAGGCGGCGGGCCGGCGCTCGGTCGGGAAGTTGCCGGCGACGAGCGCCACGATGGCGGGCAGGATCAGCGCCGCGCCGACACCTTCGAGAAAGGACCACCCCAGGAGCAGGACCGGCAGGGTGGGTGCGATGGCGGTCACGAACGAACCACATCCGTAGATGACGCAGCCGATCCCAAAGGCGCGCTTGCGGCCGATGATCGCGCCCACCTTCGCGCCGGTGATCATCAGCGCCGCCATGACAAGCGTGTACGCGGTGATGGCTCCCTGAATCCCGGTCACCGTCGTGCCCACGTCCTTGGCGACCGTGGCGATCGAGACGTTCATCACCGAGCTGTCGAGCGTCATCAGGAACTGGCCCGCGGCCAGCGTGAGCAGCACGAGCATCGAGCCGGAGGCGGCTCGAGTCGAGGCAGGCGGCTGATCTGCCGATGCGGTGCTCACGCCGGGCTGCGCTGACCGTGAAGACCCATCAGCCGAGCGCCATCGCCTCGGCGGCCGCCGAGGGCTTCGGGTCCGGCAGGCGCATCATGCGGAAGGAGTTGAGCAGCCCGAGGAGCGCCGCGAGGATCGGGACGAGCAGCGCCACCTGGAGGGCGATGGGTCTCGCGTCGGTGTTGATGGCGATGATCTCGTCCTGGATCTCCTCGGGCTCGCCGGCGAGCAGCTCCTCGAGCTGGGTGTTGCTCATCACCTCCGCGTCGTCCTCGAGCGCGTCGGCGACCTGCTGCTGCTCCGCCGGCGGGAGCACCGTGCTCGCCTCGGCCTTGTGCGTGAACGTGATACGAGAGCGTGGCCAGCATGATGGCGCCGGCGAACGCCAGGCCGAACGACAGCCCGAACGACCGCCGGCCGAGTTCACGCCGGCGGCCTCGCTGACCCGCTCCTCCGAGATCGGGGCGAGCGTGTAGTTGTTGAGCTGGGACACGAGCAGGCCGAGCCCCGCTCCGGCGACGATCAGCGGGCACCACGAGGTACCAGCCGGAGTCGGCCCGCGGCACGATCGGGATGCAGGATCAGCACGCCGATCGCCAGGAGCGCGAATCCGACCCGGATGATGCTGCTCGGCCGCCGGCGCCCTGCCTTCTTCCCGGCGAGCAGCGCCACCGCGAACATGCTGAGCGAGAGCGGCGCGATGGACAGGCCGGCCTCCATCGCGTTGTACTCGAGCACCATCTGCAGGTAGATCGGAAGCGCGATCATCAGGCCGCCGAGGGCGATCTGCTGGAGCATCTGCCCGGTGATCCCGAAGCGGAAGAGCTTGGCGATCTGAACAGGTCGGGGTCGATCAGCGTCGGCTTGCCCTGCGCGCTTGCGGCGCACGAGCCACCAGACGAGGCCCGCCAGCGCGACGCGCGCCGAGCGCGAGCAGCGCGCCGACCGACTCGCCGCCCTCCTGCCAGACCAGGATGCCGAGCACGATCCCGCCCATGCCCGACGACCGAGAGCACCGCGCCGACGACGTCGACGCTGCGCGGGCCCGTGTAGGGCGCGTCGCGGACGAGCTTGATGCCCGACAGCACGACCGCGATGATCGACGACCTCGAGCAGGAAGGCGACCGCCAGGACAGGTACGTCGTGATGAAGCCGCCGAGCAGCGGCCCGACGGCGGCGGCGATCGCGGCGGCGGCGCCGACCAGCGCGTAGGCCTTCCTCTGCGCGGCGCCCTCGAAGTTGCCGTGGATGAGCGACTGCATGGCGGGCAGCAGCAGCGACGCGCCGAGCCCGCCGATGATCGCCCAGAAGATGATGATCGCGGTCAGGCTCTGGGCGAGCGTCATCGCCAGCGCGCCGACCGCGTAGCCGAGCAGCCCAGCACGTAGGCGCGCTTGCGGCCGATGAGGTCGCCGACCTTGCTGCCGATCAGGATGAACGCGGCCGACACGAGCGCCTCGAGCGCGATCGCCGACTGGACGCCGCTGACGGTCGTGTCGAGGTCCTCGACCACGGCGGAGATCGACACGTTCATCAGCGACGTGTCGACGACGAGCACGAACATCGCCATCGCGAGCAAGATGGCGAGCTTCGGGTTGCCCGTTGCCTCCTCCGGAGCCGCCTGCTCGTACGTCGCTCAGAGATCCACCGTCCCCAGATCATGGGATCGGTAGGCGCACGCTCGAACCTACCCCGCCGCGTCGCTGATTCTACGGCTGCCGCAAACTCGCCACGGTTGCCCCCACCGCTCCGCCGAGGGTTCGCTAGGGTGCCGCTCACCTGAACGCGACCGCCGAACGCACCGACTGGTACCGAATCTCCGCGGAGGACGCCTGCCGGGAGCTCGGCGTCGATCCCGCGCGCGGCCTCGACGAGGCCGAGGTCGCAAAACGGCGGCAGCAGTACGGGCCGAACAAGCTCGCCGAGGAGAAGAAGGAGCCCGGGTGGCGCACGTTCCTGCGCCAGTACAGGGACCTGATGCAGCTCGTGCTCGCTCGGAGCGGCCATCGTCAGCATGGCGGCGCTGCAGGAATTCGCGACGGGTGTCGTGATCATCGCCTTGACCGTCGTGAACGCGCTGCTCGGCCTGAGCCAGGAGGGCAAGGCGGCGGCGAGCGTCGAGGCGCTGCGGAAGATGCTCATCATCAAGGCGCGCGTGCGCCGCGAGGGTCAGGTCGTGGAGCTCGCAGCGGAGGAGCTCGTCCCGGGTGACATCGTCCTGTTCGAGGCCGGCGACCGGATCGCTGCCGACGGGCGCCTGCTCGTCGCCGCGTCGCTCGAGATCGAGGAGGCCGCGCTCACGGGCGAGAGCACGCCCGTGGCGAAGGACCTCGCCCCCGTCGAGGGCGAGCAGGTGGCGCTCGGCGATCGCGTCGACGTGGCGTACATGAACACCCAGGTGACGCGGGGCCGCGGCGAGATGGTGGTGACGTCGACGGGCATGTCGACGGAGGTCGGCCACATCTCGGGGATGCTCAGCCGGGTCGAGCAGGAGAAGACACCGCTCACGCGGCAGCTCGACCAGCTGACGGTGTTGATCACGGTCGCCGCCGCGGCGGCGCTGGTCCTCGTGATCATCCTGGGCCTGGTTCACGGGGACGACTTCGACGAGATCTTCATCCTCGCGATCAGCCTCGCGATCGCCGCGATACCGACCGGTCTGCCCGCGGTGGTGACGACGATGCTCTCGCTCGGCACCCAGGCTCTCGCAGGAGTCGGCGCGATCGTCAAGCGGCTCCGCTCGGTGGAGACCCTCGGCTCGACCTCCGCGATCTGTTCCGACAAGACCGGCACGTTGACGCTCAACCAGATGACGGCGCGGGAGCTCGTGGTCGTCGGCCGGCGCTACCACGTCGAGGGCGAGGGCTACTCGACCGAGGGGAAGATCCTGAAAGCCGCCGGAGCGGATACGGCGCTCGAGCCGTTTCTGATGCCGATGGCGCTGGCCAACGACGCGGCGGTTCGCGACGGGGAGATGATCGGCGACCCGACCGAGGGCGCGCTCGTCGTCCTCGCGGCGAAAGGCGACCTGGACGTCGAGGAAACGCGCCGCCTCTACCCGCGTGTCACCGAGGTTCCTTTCGACACCGAGTACAAGCTGATGGCGACCTTCCACGAGGTCGAAGACGACGGCCGCAAGGTCGTCCGCTGCTTCGTCAAGGGCGCTCCGGACGTTCTGCTGGCGCGCTCGGCGCTCGTCTGGGACGCGGACGGCACCGCGATCCCCGTCGAGGAAGGGCGCGAGAAGGTCGCGGCGGAGAACGATCGGCTGGCCGCCGAGGGGCTCCGGGTCCTCGCCGTGGCGAGGCGCGACTTCGACCGGGCCGAGGTCGACGCCGCGGACAACCCGCTCGATCTCGTGCAGGGCCTGACGCTGCTCGCGCTGGTCGGGATCGTCGACCCGCCCCGCCGCGAGGCGAGGGACGCGATCGCCCTCTGCAAGGAGGCCGGCATTCGCGTCCGGATGATCACGGGTGACCACGCCACGACCGCGGCAGCCATCGCCGGCCAGCTCGGAATCGAAGGGCAGGCGATAACCGGCGCCGAGTTCGCGGCCATGAGCGACGCCGAGCTGGACGAGCAGGTCGACGGGATCGGAGTTGTCGCCCGCGTCACGCCGGAGGACAAGGTCCGCCTCGTCGACGTGCTGAAGCGCAAGGGCGCCATCGTGGCCATGACCGGCGACGGGGTCAACGACGCGCCCGCTCTCAAGCGGTCGGACATCGGCGTCGCCATGGGGATCACGGGCACCGAGGTCACGAAAGAGGCCGCGGACATGATCCTCACCGACGACAACTTCGCCACCATCGTGAAGGCCGTCGAGGGAGGTCGCGGCCTCTACGACAACCTCATGAAATACGTCCGCGTGCAGATGATCATGCTCGTCGGCTTCATCCTCGCCTTCGTGGGCGCCGGGATCTTCTCGATCGCCGACGGCGCACCGCTGACGCCCTTGCAGATCATCTGGATCAACTTCGCCGTCGACGTGTTGCTGGCGATCGGCCTCGGCTTCGACACGCCGACGCCGGGCCTCATGCAGCGCGTGCCCCGCCCTGCCGACGCGCCGATCATCTCGCGGTCGGTCGGCATCTGGATCGTCGCGGCGGGCCTGTTGATGGCGGCGCTCACGCTCGGCGTCGTCGCCTGGGGCGAGCACCGCTACGAGCTCACGGTCGCGACGACGATGGGCCTCGTCGCGCTCTCGCTTCTCCACATCGTGGCCGCGATCGAGGTCCGCGACATGACCTTGAGCGCGTTCTCGAGCTACACGCTGTCGAACCGGCGCTTCGTCCTCCTGATCGTCATCACCCTGGTGCTCACCTTCGTCATCACGTCGATCGGAGCGCTGCAGCGCATCTTCGACACGGTCGCGTTGACGAGCTCGCAGTGGGGCGTCTGCCTGATTGCGCCGATCGCGTTCCTCGCGGTGGCCGAAGTTGCGAAGCTCATTGCCCGGCACTCGGGTGAGGGCAGGCCGCGGCAGCCGGAAACCGTGTCCGTGTCGCCTGCGGTCGAGGTCGCGTAGGAGGCTCGATGGACGATCGAAGTCGACTGCTGGAGCAGCTCATCGTCGAGCCCGGGAGCCCGGCGGGCATCGCGGCGAGAGATCCCGGCTGGACGGGCGGTCCGGACTTCGCGGAGCTGGCCCACGACGAGCTCGAGCAGCGGGCGAAGGATGCGCTCAAGCGCGGTATCGAGGAGCTCTCCGACGCTCAGGAGCTCCTGTGGGCGAGCGACAGCTATGCGCTGCTCGTCGTCCTGCAGGCGATGGACGCCGCCGGCAAGGACTCGGCGATCGAGCACGTGATGTCCGGCGTGAACCCGCAGGGCGTCCAGGTGGTCTCGTTCCGCAAGCCCTCCGCCGAGGAGCTCGACCACGACTTCCTCTGGCGGATCTCGAGGGCGCTCCCCGAGCGCGGCCGCATCGGCATCTTCAACCGGTCGCACTACGAGGAGGTCGTCGCGCTGAAGGTGCATCCCGAGTGGCTCGAGGCGCAGCGCCTCCCGCCCGGCGAGCGTGACGAGCGGTTCTGGCAGGCGCGCTACGAGGACATCAACGCGTTCGAGCAGCACCTCGACCGCAACGGGACGAAGATCGTCAAGTTCTTCCTCCACGTCTCGAAGGAGGTGCAGAAGCAGCGCTTCCTGGCCCGGCTCGACACGCCCGGGAAGGAATGGAAGTTCAACGCCGCCGACGTCACGGAGCGGGCGCACTGGGACGACTACATGAGCGCCTTCGAGGACGCGCTCACGGCCACGTCGACGCCGTGGGCGCCGTGGTACGTCATCCCGGCCGACCACAAGGCGGTGACGCAGGCCCTGGTGGCGCTCGCGCTCGTCGAGAAGGTCAAGTCGCTCGACCTGCGCTGGCCCGAGGTCTCCGAGGCAGAGCACGCCGCGAACCTGGAGGCCCGCAAGAAGCTCGAGGCGGAACCTACCGACTCGTGACCGGCGAGAGCACCGATCTCTCGAAAGCCGACAACTACGGACTGGAGGATTGAGGAGTGAACGACATCGACGAGCCCGGAACGATCGACTGGCTCATGATCGAGTTCCCGGGCATGCCCAGCTACGCGACAGCGGCGTGCTGACCGAGGCGGAGTTCCAGGCGCAGAAGGCCAAGATACTCGGGAGCTGATGGAGAAGACGACTGCCGCCGAGCAGGCAACTCGCGGGCCGCTCGAAGACGAAGAGCTCCGGCTTCTCGATGCCTACTGGCGCGCCGCCAACTACCTCTCCGTCGCCCAGGTCTACTGCTCGACAACCCGCTCCTGCGCGAGCCGCTCCGGCCCGAGCACGTCAAGCCGCGCCTGCTCGGGCACTTCGGCACGACGCCGGGGCTCAACCTCGTCTACGTCCACCTGAACCGCGCCATCCGGGCCCGCGACCTGAACGCCATCTACGTGACCGGGCCGGGCCACGGCGGTCCCGCCGTCGTCGCCAACGCGTATCTCGAGGGCCGCTACACCGAGCTGTACTCCCGACATAGGACAGGATTCGGACGGGCTCCGCGCGCTGTTCCGTCAGTTCTCGTTCCCGGGCGGGATCCCGAGCCACGCGGCGCCGGAGACCCCCGGCTCGATCCACGAAGGCGGCGAGCTCGGCTACGCGCTGACGCACGCCTTCGGTGCCGCGTTCGACAATCCCGACCTGCTCGTCGCCTGCGTCGTCGGCGACGGCGAGGCAGAGACCGGGCCGCTCGCCGCGAGCTGGCACTCGAACAAGTTCCTGAACGCCCGCTCGGACGGCGCCGTGCTGCCGATCCTGCATCTGAACGGCTACAAGATCGCGAATCCCACGGTCCTCGCCCGGATCGACGAGGAGGAGCTTCTCGCCCTTTTCCGCGGCTACGGCTGGGAGCCGCTTGTCGTCGCAGGTGACGAGCCCCTGCGGGTGCATCAGGAGTTCGCGGGCGCGCTCGACCGGGCGCTCGACCGCATCGGCTCGATCCAGGACGCGGCGCGATCCGACGGTGCGTCACGCAGGGCAGCGTGGCCGATGCTCATTCTGCGTACGCCCAAGGGCTGGACCGGGCCGGCCGAGGTGGACGGCCTGCCGGTCGAGGGCACCTGGCGCGCGCACCAGGTGCCGGTCAGCGACGTGCGCGGCAACCCGGAGCACCTCCGGATCCTCGAGGACTGGCTGCAGAGCTATCGGCCCGAGGAGCTCTTCGACGAGGACGGCCGCCTCCAGCCGGAGCTCGCTGCGCTCGCACCCCAGGGAAGCCGCCGGATGAGCGCGAACCCCCACGCGAACGGAGGCGAGCTGCTCCGTGACCTCGTGCTGCCCGACTTCCGCGACTACGCGGTCGACGTGCCGGCGCCGGCGACGACCTTCTCGGAGGCGACGCGCGTGCTCGGCGCGTTCCTGCGCGACGTCATCTCGGCGAACCCCGACAACTTCCGCCTCTTCGGGCCCGACGAGACCGCTTCGAACCGGCTCTCGAGCGTCTTCGAGGTCACGACAAGGCCTGGGACGCCGAGCTCGCGCCCACGGACGATCACCTCAGCCCTGACGGCCGGGTGATGGAGGTGCTGTCCGAGCACCTCTGCCAGGGCTGGCTCGAGGGGTACCTGCTCACCGGGCGTCACGGCCTCTTCAACTGCTACGAGGCGTTCATCCACATCGTCGACTCGATGTTCAACCAGCACGCCAAATGGCTGAAGGTGACGCGCGGCATTCCCTGGCGCCGGCCGATCGCCTCGCTCAACTACCTGCTCTCCTCGCACGTCTGGCGGCAGGACCACAACGGCTTCTCCCACCAGGACCCGGGCTTCATCGATCACGTGGCCAACAAGAAGGCCGAGATCGTCAGGGTCTACCTGGCGCCCGACGCGAACACGCTCCTCTCGATCGCCGACCACTGCCTGCGCAGCCGCCACTACGTCAACGTGATCGTCGCGGGCAAGCAGCCGGCCCTCAACTACCTGACGATGGAGCAGGCCATCGTCCACTGCACGCGCGGGCTCGGGATCTGGGAATGGGCTTCGACCGACGACGGTGCCGAGCCCGATGTCGTGCTCGGTTGCTGCGGCGACGTCCCCACGCTCGAGACCATTGCGGCGGCGGCCATTCTGCGTGAGCGACTGCCGGCGCTGAAGGTGCGGGTCGTCAACGTCGTGGACCTGATGCGCCTCCAGCCGGACAGCGAGCACCCGCACGGCCTGGCGGACACGGAGTTCGACGCGCTCTTCACGCAGGGAACGACCGATCGTGTTCGCCTACCACGGCTATCCGTGGCTGATCCACCGGCTCACCTACCGCCGCACGAACCATGCGAACCTGCACGTGCGCGGCTACAAGGAGGAGGGCACGACGACCACGCCCTTCGACATGGTCATGCTCAACGACCTCGACCGCTACCACCTCGTCATGGACGTGATCGACCGAGTCCCGGGCCTGGCCCGCGAGGCCGCCCATCTGCGCCAGGAGATGGCGGACCGTCGGCTCGAGGCGCGCGCATGGACGCGCGAGCACGGCGACGACCACCCTGACGTGCGCGACTGGACCTGGCCGTTCTAGACCGCATCCTGGTCGTCAACGCAGGCTCCACGAGCCTCAAGCTGTCGGTCGTCGACGGTGAGGAGCGCTCCGAGCCGGTCGGAGCTTCGACGCGGTGCCGCCCGCTATCGACGCGGTCGGGCACCGCATCGTGCACGGTGGCGCACGATTCCGCGAGCCGGTCGTGCTCGATGCCGGGGTCGAGGAGGCGATCCGGGAGCTGTCCGCGCTCGCCCCGCTCCACAATGCGCCCGCGGTCCGCGCCGTCGACGAGGCTCGACGGACGTTCCCGGGCGTCCCGCACGTCGCCGTCTTCGACACGGCATTCCACGCGACCATTCCGCCCGAGGCGAGCACGTACGCCGTCCCCGCCCGCTGGCGCGACGAGTGGGGCATCCGCCGCTACGGCTTCCACGGTCTCTCCGTGGCCTGGGCCGCCGAGCGCGTGCGGGCGGCGCGACTCGTCGTCTGCCACCTCGGTGGAGGATGCTCGGTGACAGCCGTGCTCGACGGCCGCTCGATCGACACGACGATGGGGTTCAGCCCGCTCGAGGGCGTGCCCATGGCGACACGCTCGGGCTCCGTCGACCCGGGCGCGCTCCTCTACGTCCTGCGCGAGCACGGCCTTTCCGTCGACGAGCTCGACCGCGCGCTCGAGCAGGAGTCGGGGCTCGTCGGCGCTCGGCGGGACCGACGACGTCCGTCGCCTCGAGGGCACGCTTGCGCTCGACGTCTACGTGCACCGCATCGCCGCTGCGGTCGCCGCGATGGCGGCCTCGCTGGGCGGTCTCGACGCGCTCGTCTTCACCGCCGGCGTCGGCGAGGGCTCGGCCGCGGTACGCGGGCGCATCTGCGCCCGCCTCGGCTTCCTCGGCGTCCGTCTCGACGAGCAGGCGAACACCGCCGCGGAGCCCGACGCCGACATCTCCGCGCAGGGCTCGCCCGTGCGCGTGGTCGTCGTGGCAGCGCGTGAGGACGTCGTCGCCGCGCGGGCCGTGCGTGGCCTCCTCGGCGACGCGTAGGCGTCGCCGACTGGGCGCCCGTGAAAGCGGGTAGATACACGGGCGATGGCGAGCTACGCGGTGAACAAGCGGGCCGTTGCTCGGGCGCGAGAGCTGATCGAGGCCCGCCAGTACGTCCTGCGCAGCGAATGGGGCGATGTCCAGCCTCGCGCCGCCGAGGAGAACGCCTATCTCGAGTCGCACTCCTGGGACGAGTACGGCGACTGGCATCTCGGCTTGACCGAAGGCGCCGCCGACGAGACGAAGGCCCGCTACGCGTTCGTCTTCGGAGACTTCCGTCGCGTCCACCGGTCAGGCCTGATCGCGTGCCAGTACCGGGCGGCCGAGTGGCGGCACAAGGACGTCGAGCTCGCCGCCCATCGCTTGCTGCAGCTGCTCGACGAGACCAGCGGCTGAGCCTACGGCCGGTACTGCTGATCCAGAGAGCGAACGGTGTCGATGTCCACCAGGATCCAGAAGCCCGTCGACAGGGGCTCGTAAAGCGAGCTTTCCAGAGGGTTGTCGCCCGCCAGGATCCCGGCCAGCTGTTCGACGGTGATCGGCGTGGCGCCGAACTGCGCCGGGTCCCCGCCTCTGGTCAGGACCGTCACGTGTGCAGTCTCCGGAACCAGGTAGGTGAGCAGTCGATGGCCTTCGTCGACGACGTAGTTGTCGTTCGGAACAGGCTGGCCCGGCTCGACGGCACCGTCCTCGGCAGCGGCAACGTTCGCCGTTACACCGCTGAGAAACCAGGCCGGATCGAACCGCAGCTCGAATCCGGCGTCCTTGCGCTTCAGCGAGTCGATGTAGCCGAACTCCATGAGCCCGCCGCTCGAGCCTTGCCCAGGCCTGGTCGTGTCGCCGACGCTCGCCGTGTCCGCGGCCGTACTCGCGCCCCCGCAACCCACTGCAGTCGCCGCAAGGCTGATGACGACGGCAGCACCGCATAGAGACCCGACGATCGGCCCGCGCGTACGAGTTGGGTTCATGACGGCCTCCTCCGGCTTGTGTGCAGCTCATTCTGCGAGCCGTCGGAAACACCGCCGTCACGGCTTCGTAACGGTTTCGATACAGCCCGGGCCGAGCCGGCCGGATGCTTCAGCACACCGGGAGTGGCTCAACCGCTGGCGCGCCCGGCTTCAGTGCGTGACGCGGTCTTCCGACGCGACGGCCGGGCCCGTCGGAGCAGGAGCTCCCCAGTACCTGCGCAGGTGATGCCAGTACCGCTCCTGCTCGTCCAGGTTCTCGTCGTCGTACTCCGGCGCTTCCTTCACCTGCTCCTTGGTGCAGGCGACGAATACCGTCTTCTCGTCCGGGTCGAGTCGCTCGATCACACCGGCCGGGAGGAGCACCCGCCGGCCGAAGATCCAGGGGCCCGTGTCCACCACGATGCGTCCGGCGTGAACGTCCCACGTGGCTTCGTCGACCTTGCCGATCGCACCGTCCCGAGCCTCGACATCGAACCCGACGACATCGAGCTCGTTCCAGACCGGCTCCCGAAGCACCCACATCTCGATTTGCATCTCGCCACCGTCCTTTCTCGGCGGTTTTCCCGCTCACTCGCGGTTACCCCACGAGCGACGCGGCGTAACGCCGGCGGTTTCCGTCCCGCGCGGGAAGGGAAGAAGGACCGTTGATGGGCAAGAACGTCCTCGTCGTCGACACGGTCGAAGATGGTGACGACCTCCTCCGCGGATACGTCGGGGAGGCCGACAGGATCAAGGTCGTCGTGCCGGTCGTGCGGCAAGGCATCCTCGACTGGCTGGCGAACGATCAGAAGGCATTCGGTCATGCCGAGCGCCTCGCCGAGCGTCTGGCAGATGCGCTTCCCGGCGAGACGGTCGACGCCGGTCCGGGCGAGGCGGACGTCGATCTCGCGATCCGCGACGCGCTCGCGACGTTTCCGGCCGACGAGATCGTCGTGGCCGTGCACCCCGAGGATCAGCAGGGCCTCGTCGAGTCCCTGGCGGCCGGGACGTCCCCCGAGCGGCACGTCGAAGGCGTGCCCGTTCGCGTCGTCGTGATCAGGGAGTAGCTCGAGGCCCGCGGGCCTCGGCCACTCTTATGCGGTGCGCGCGGCGCCGGCGCCGGCTTCCCCGGTGGAGGGCTTTACGTCGCTCTCCGGTTCTTCTTCGTGGTCGTGCCGCTTGCGCTCTTCGTCTTCTTCTTGCTGCTGCCGCCCGTACCACCCTGATCGCCGACGCTGCGGGGTCCCCCTGCGCCGTTGCCCCGGGCCCGGGCTGACGGTGCTCGTCCTTCTGAGATTCCTCGGCGGACATGCTGCTCCCTTCTCGACCTTAGGAAAGCAGCTGATTCCCGCGTGCCGCCGGGAGCAAACGCTCCGGGTCGGACGACGCTAGCTCACCTCGATGACGGCGGCGCCTCGTTTCCGGCCGCTGTCGACGAGGGCATGTGCCTCGGCGATGCGATCCAGCGGAAACGTCCGATCGATGACGGGCCTGAGCACGCGCGCGTCGACGAGCTCCATCAAGCGGCGAAAGGCCTCCGCCGTGAAGAGCTCCATGTCCTTGGCGGCCGAGCCGACGACCGCTTGCTGGAAGCGACCCCGAACCATCTGAACGAGATCGCCGATGACCATCAGGAACCGGCCCTCGGGGTTCAAGGACCCTCTCACCCGGGCGTACGGCGCGTTGCCGACCGTGTCCATGATGACGTCGTAGGTCTCGCCGTTTCGGGTGAAGTCCTCGCTCGCATAGTCGACGACGTGATCGGCCCCGAGTGACCTGACCAGCTCGACGTTGCGTGCGCTGCAGACGCCGGTCACCTCGGCGCCGAAGTGCTTCGCCAGTTGAACCGCCATGGTCCCGACGGCGCCTGATGCGCCGTTGACGAGGATCCTCTCGCCCCGCTGCAGGTTTCCGCGTTCGAGGAAGTACAGAGCCGTGGCGCCCCCGAAGCAGACGGCGACAGCTTCGTCATAGCCGATCCCGTCCGGGATCGCCGCGATCGCACCGCCGGCAGGTAGGCACCGGTACTCCGCGTGGCAGCCGAGCTCGAAGCCCGCGGAACCGATCACCCGGTCCCCGGGCGTGAATGTCTCGACGCTCCTCCCCGCGTCTTCGATCTCGCCCGCGAGATCGAATCCCAGGATCGGCTGTCTCGGCCCGAAGAAGCCTCGGCTGACGCGCACGGGAAGCTTGACGCCACGCGGCACCCGGAGCGCCCGCAAGCGGGCATCACCCGAGCTGACCGTCGTCGCGTGGACCCGGACGAGGATCTCGCCGTCCGCCGGAACCGGCTTCGGGACCTCGCGCAGCCGGAGAACGTCGGGCGGCCCGTACTTCTCGAAGACGACGGCTTTCAGGGCGAACGACTCTACTACTGCTCCTGGTCGCGACGACGGCGCTGCGCGGTCGGGTGCGGCACGATGGATCCGTGCATCTCGACGTGCACGATGGATTCGTCGCGCTCGGACTGCTGGCCGCGATCGCGACGCTGCTGGCACTGGCGCCTCTCCTGCGGATCCCGTACCCGATCCTGCTCGTGCTCGGGGGTCTGGCCATCGGAGTCCTGCCGGGGATGCCGACCGTCGAGCTGAATCCGCAGCTCATCTTCTTCGGCGTCCTGCCGCCCTTGCTCTACAGCGCGGCGTTCTTCACATCGCTTCGCGACCTGAGGGCGAATGCCCGCCCGATCGGCCTCCTCGCCGTCGGCCTCGTGCTGATCACGACGCTCGGCGTCGCCGTGCTCGCGCACGAGCTGATCGACGGGCTGCCGTGGGCGAGCGCCTTTGTCCTGGGCGCGATCGTGTCCCCGACCGATCCCATCGCGGCGACGGCCATCGCGCGCCGGCTCGGCGTGCCGCGCAAGCTGGTGACGATCGTGGAAGGCGAGAGCCTCGTCAACGACGGAACCGGCCTGGTCCTCTACCGCGCCGCGGTGGCTGCGGTTCTCAGCGGCTCGTTCTCGGAGCTCGAGACCCTCGGCGGCTTCTTCCTGAGCGCGCTCGGCGGGGTCGCCGTCGGGCTCGCGGTCGGGTGGATCGTGCGCCAGATTCGCAGGCGTCTCAACAATCCACCTGCGGAGATCACGATCTCTCTGCTGACGGGCTACTTCGCGTTCATCCCGGCCGACCTCGCCGGGGTCTCGGCGGTGCTCGCGGCGGTCAGCGCTGGCATCTACCTCGGCTGGCACACACCCGAGCTGACGACGCCGCAGGTTCGCCTCCAGGGGCTCGCGGTCTGGGAGATCGTCCAGTACATGCTCAACGCGCTGCTCTTCGTGCTGATCGGCTTGCAGCTGCCGGTCGTCGTCGAGGCGCTCGGCGACATCCCGAACGGCCGCCTGGTCGGCTACGCGCTGCTGGTGAGCCTCAGCGTGATCGCCATCCGCTTTGCGTGGGTCTTCGCCGTCCTCCATGCGCCGAAGTGGTTGGCGGGACGGATGTCCAGCTGGCGCGGCGCCGTCTTCCTCTCCTGGGCGGGCATGCGCGGTGCCGTCTCGCTTGCCGCTGCGCTCGCCCTGCCTCTTACGACCGATGCCGGGAGCCCTGTGCCCGGGCGCGACCTGATCCTGTTCCTGACGTTCGCGGTCATCCTCGTGACCCTCGTCGGACAGGGGCTGACACTGCCGATCGTGATTCGGGCGCTTCACCTCCCGGACGACGGCAGCGAGGATCGGGAAGACGCCAAGGCGCGGATCCTGGCCGCCGAGGCCGCCGTCGCCCGGCTCGCCGAGCTCCAGGCCGAGGACTGGGTGCGCGACGATACGGCCGAGCGCATGCGAGGCCTGTACCGGTTCCGCAACGATCGCTTTCGCGCCCGCCTCGACGACGAGGACGACGGCGCCATCGAGAGCCAGTCACAGGACTACCAGCGGCTGCGCCGGGAGCTGCTCAACGCCGAGCGGGAAGCGCTCATCGAGCTCCGTCGCCGAGGCGCGATCAGCAACGACGTCTGGCTTCGCGTCGGCCGTGACCTCGACCTCGAGGACCAGCGGCTCGACATCTAGGCTCCGCCAGACGTTTGGGCCCCGTTTGCAGGGGGTATGCGTCGTGTCAACGGCGGCGGGATCGGGAAGCTGCGGCTACCCAACCAGGACCGTCCCCCCCACGAGGCGGTCCGCCCGGTCTCGCCGCCGACCTGCTCGTCACGCGTTCCAATCCGGGATCCCGCCCACATTCGGGGCCACGTCGGCACGACCGGTGCCGTCGGGACGGATGACGTAGAGCGAGTAGCCGGAGACGAGCAGGTACCGGCCGTCCGGTGACCAGCTGACGAACTGGCCGAACTCGGGAGTGACACGACGCTCGTTCGTCCCGTCCGTATTCATGATCCAGATGTCGTGGTGGTCGCCGGGCTCGCCGGTGCTCCAGCACGTCTCGTCCTCGGCTGCATAGATGCAGTCGTCACGCTCGGATGCGAACGCGATCGTCGAGCCGTCCGGCGACCAAACGGGCCAGCCGTCCGAGCCGGGCGTGTCCGTCAGTTGTGTCACCTTGCCGGTGGCGAGCTCGGCGACGTAGATGTCGTAGTCGCCGGCTTCGTGTCCCATGAACACGATCCTCGTGCCGTCGGGAGAGAAGGCCGGGTACTCGACCCAGACGTCCACCCGGATGCGCCGCAGTTTCGATCCGTCCGGCGCCACCAGGTAGCCGCTCATGCCCCCGTCCTATCCGAGTTGAACACGATCGTCTTGCCGTCCGGCGACCAGTCGGGGCCCCAATCATTGGCCGGGTTGCGCGTGAGGTTGCGTCTCCCCGAGCCGTCGGCCTCGGCGATGAAGATCTCGTCGTTCTCGTTGATGCCGCGCCGCGAGTCGCGGTAGACGATACGGCGGCCGTCCGGAGCCCAGGCGGCATCGAACTCCGGGCCGGGACGATCAATCACAGACCGGACGCGGCTGCCGTCGGCCTCCATCACGTACACGTCCTCGAAGTCGTCGAACACGATCTCGCCGTCGAGACTGCGAACGTCGATCGGCTCGCCTAGGAGAACGGGCCGCGTGCCATCCAGCTCGGCCCGCGAAGGTCGTCGTCGGAACCCCGGCCTTTTGCGTAGCCGTTTCCTGCTGGGCTGAACGTGCCGGCTGAGCAGCGTCGGGCGCCGCGGTCCCCGAGCAGGCCGTCAGGAAAAGGAGAAGCGGGAGCACGACCGCGCTCGGGCGTCCCAGACGTTGTCCCGCGAGCGATCGCCTAGCCAAGCCACATCGTCGGCCGGCGCGGAACGCGAAAACCCGCTTCATCCAGTTGGTATCCGCACGATCCACGGAAAGCTCACGCGTGTGTTCTGACGAGCCGGCAGGCGGCGCGGTCTTACAGCTTGCGGGCGTTATCCTCTGGCTGTGGGACTGGTAGGAGATCGTGAGCGAGACTCCGCGGCCGACGTCGTTCGCTCTGCCTACGCCCGCGGCTATCTGACGCACCAAGAGCTCTCGGAACGGCTCGACAAGGCGCTCTCGGCTCGTTCCGCCTGGGAGCTGAGCTCGAGCGTACGCGGCCTGCCCGGGGGCGGATGGCTGATGCTCTCGACCTCCGCCCGCCCGTTTCTGACTGCCCGAAGCCAGTCGTTGCGCCGCCGGGCGGCGGGGGTGCTGCGCCGGCTGGCAATCGTCGTCTTCGCCGCGACGAGCGCGGTGCTGCTGCTCGGTTTCGGGTTGTGGACGCTGGCCGAGGGTCTCTCAGCCGGGGTCGCGCTCGGCTTTCTGCTGATCTGGCTCGCGCTCAACGCGCCCGCGTTGCTGATGTGGCGCGGCTCGCGCCGCCTGCTGCGCTGAGCGCGAAGGGCGAGCGCTCCGGACCGCTCAGCCCGGAGACCGGAATCACTCCGTAGTGGAAGGCGAGATCGGCGGGCAGCATCTCGCCCGGAGGCATCACGAAGCGCTCGCCCGCACACGCGAGGGCGCGGGCGACGAGGCTCCCGCAGAGCTCGTAGCGGGACTCGGGTAGCCGGGCCCTTCCTCGTGTGAGCGCCGAGACCGCGAGGCTTCCGAGAGCGAGATTGCTGTAGCGCGAGCCCACGCGCGACAGCGCGAAGCGGACGGCGTGCCAGCGTTCCTCGGGCGTCGCTCGGACGGCCACGTAGTGATAGTCCTCCTCGCGGTACTTGTCGAGATGCTGGAGAACGACCCCGGCGGTCCCGGCCTCCACGATCACGCCGTCGACGCCCACGACGAGCGCCGCATGGGTCCAGTACGCGCACTGCCGCTCCTCGGGCCCGCGGGCGCGCGACCGCTCACAGCGCGAGACGATCCTGCTTCGCCAGGACGTCCCGCTGACAAGCAGGAAGTCACCGGGGCGGGACCAGCCGACGGCTTCGCCCGGAGGAAAGCGGTCGCGAGGGATCTGCACTGGACCGTCGTTGATCTGGCTCCTGGACCTCCCGGACTCCGTGCGCCTGTCGCCCTACGGGCCCACGTCGGGAGGCTCGTCGGGAGGCTTGTTCGCGATGAAGTGAGTGGCGATTTGCTCAGGCGTCAGCACCGTGTTGTAGACGGCAACCTCTTGAATCGCACCGTGGAAGTCGGTGCCGATCCGGAGAGGTTCTCCCGTGTTCGGGGCGTACGACATCGCGATGTGGTTGGCTTGCGCTCCATCCACGTACAGCCTGAGCTCCGTGCCGTCGAACGTCATCGCGACGTGCCAGGCGGTGCCGAGCTTGGCGAGCTCGAACTCGAACAGTGGACCGCCGGCACCGGCGCCGTCGCTCACCAACGCCTCGAAGCTCCCGTCGATCGCAGGGTTGTCGGTGGCCGACGGCGGGATGATGCCCAGCTGCCAGCCTCCCACTCCGGGTGACATGTTCCTGACGATGACGCCGCCGCCCGAGCCGACGCTGTCGGGGTGGATGAGCGCCTCGACGGTGAAGGTCAGCATCTCGAAGGCGTCAGCGTGTGGGACGTCGACGAAGCCGTCCCCGTCGAACTTTGCCGGCGTGGCGTTGATGTCGCTGTCGTTCAGGCCCGGCGACTGGCCGAGTGCCACGGTGCCTTGATAGGTGCCCCAGTGGTCGCCCAGGGGTGGCGCGCCGATTTCGTCCTTCGCGGTGTCGCTTGGATCGGGATCCGAGAGGCGCCAGTACGCGATTGGACTCGAGCTCTTGACCTCGTCCTCGTATGTCTTCGGCTCGGGCGGCGGTTCGGGCGAAGGACCGGGTATTCCCCTCTTATCCAGCGAACAGCCGGCGAATCCGAACAGCACGACGATGACGAACACGATCACCGGCGCGGCGAGCAGCAAGGCGTTCATAGCGTCCGATCACCCCCATAAGGCGACGAGGAGCGTCACCGAAAGCAGTACGAAACTCACGGAGCACGCCTGAGCGACCGTGAGCCTGCCGAGCTTGCGCGGCTCGGCGCGAGCGAAATCGAGGAGGAAGCGGCCCGCCGCATAGGCGGCGAGGGTGGACAGGAAGAGCGCGCCCGCAAACGGCATCCTGCCCGCGGCCAGTGTCGCGCCGACCAGCAGAACAGCGGCCCAGCCCGCTTCCAGCAGTTGCGTCGGAATGCGCCTCGCGACCACGCCGGCGGCATCGGGCAACTCGCAACCGAGGCGTGAGCCGGTCGCCCGGCCGCAGCAGCAACCGTTCAGGAAACATCCGATTCGCAGACAGGCGATCGCCGTGAGGAATCCGAGCGCGCCGGCGTCCCAGAAGGCGGCAATGGGAAGCCCCAGCACGACGAGCAGCGGCACTGACAGCGGAACGGCGACGAGTGCGCCGTACGAGGCGGCACCGCCTTCCCTTCCTCGCGCGAGGATCCGTCCCGGCTCTCGACGAAACACGGGCCACCGACCCACCACGAATGCGAGACGCGCTCCGAGCACGGCCGGCACGAGGAGCGCGACGATTGCCGCCGTGAATCGTTCGCCCGACAACCCCGCGGCACGGCCGGCCGCGTACGTCGTGTACGTCCCTGCTAGAAGGCCGAGGTAGAGCATCGCGACGTAGCTCGAGACGCGCACGGACCGCCAGGTCACGAGCTGCGGCCGCATCAGAGCAGAGGCGCCATGAGGATCAGGCCGACGCCGGCGACGATTCCCGCATCCGCGACGTTGAAGGTCGGCCAGAAGCCGATCTCGATGAAATCCACCACGTGCCCGCGCACGAGCCGATCGAGGAGGTTGCCCGTCGCTCCCCCGAGGGCAACGGCGACGCCCGCGAGCGCGGCGCCGTCCCCGAACGACCCGCCGAGCTCGAGCACCAGGAGACCGCTCGTGACCGCGACACCCCAGAGGAGCAGCAACCGTGCCGGCGATCGGACCCTGTGGACCCACCCGACGTTCACGACGTGATGCAGCCGGACGCCTTTGCCGATTCGAACCGACCGATCCAGCCTCATTCGGCTGAGGAGCAGCGCCTTGCTCGCCTGGTCGATGCAGACCACTGCGACGACCCCGAGAACGACCCAGGCGAGCGTCGGCATCGGGCTACCCCCCACCGCCGAAGCGGTCGTGAACGCGGCCGCAGAAGCCGACGGTCACCACGACGCGCACTTCGGCTCCTCCCGAGTCGCCGAAACTCTGGCACCTGCGTGGCGCGTTGTCAACGATCCTGCCGGTTCGGCAGGCTCGTGCGTCGATCAGTGCGGGGATGCGGCCCGGGCGGCGGCGACGGCTTCGAGCCGGGAGTTGACGCCGAGGGCCCGAAGGAGACGGCGGATGTGGTTCCTGACGGTCTCCGTGCTCAGGTGGAGCTCGGCGGCGATCTGCTTCGTCGAGCGGCCCTGCTCCAGAAGACGAAGCACCTCGACCTGACGAGGGGTGAGATGCGGGTGTGGCGCTGTGAGCCTGTCGTCGGGGCGTCCCTCCAACAGCCCGAACACGCCGACCACCCGTTCACCGCTCATGAGCGGCACCGCGCTGATCTCCACGCCCACCCGCGTCGCCGGCGGTCGAAACCAAGACGCCGGTCGCATCTGTGGCCGGGGCGGTGCCGAGCACCTTCCGGGAGAACAGCTCGCGGGCGCGCCGGCTGTCCTCGGGCGCGACGACGGAGGTGAAGTGGCGACCGCGAACGTCGCCGAGAAGCCGCTCGGCTGCCGGATTGATCCAGCGGACGACTCCCGTTGTGTCGAGGACGTAGCTCGGGACGCCGACGCTCTCCAGAGCCTGCTCGACGTCGCCGCCGACTGTCAGGCCGGTGGCCATCACGGAAGTGTGGCTGATCCGCGCGCCCGAGCGTCGTCGTTGAGCTCGCCGTCGCCCTCGGAAAAGAGCGTCGACGCGAGCCGCAACTACGCTCGCCGCATGGCCTCGTCCAGTCTTACCGGCAAGGAAAGGAGCGCTTCGGGTGGATGTCGATGAACGTGTCGACTCACCGAGAACGGGTTAAAAGTTGCGCGGGCATCTCTGCCCGCGCAACTCCCACGGAAGGACTCTGGCGAACTAGGCGGCGTCGCAGTACTGCGCGACCCACGCGGCGCGCTGGTCGCCCACGTTGCCGAGATTCGTCGGGAAGAGACTGCTTGATGTCCATGTTCTCCGCGAAGAACCCCTCGCTGGCGTAGAACGAGCGATCCTGGCCCCAGCACGCGTTCGGGTTGGCGTTGGTGTTGTTCACCGAGGCGTTATGCGGGTCGGACGAACTCGGCCCGGGCTTGGCGGCGAACGCCGAGCCCGAGACGACTGCCGTAACACTGAGGCAGACGAGGACGGTGGCGACTAGCTTCTTCATCGAATCCTTTCGGAAGTGGGCTACGAGCCTGACTGACGTGCAGTCGAAGAATCGACTCAATTCAAGGTAGAGGCCGCTGCTCGGATACGCGCTTGACCCAGATGGATCAATTCCAATCCGGCGGATCAGGCCGCCGGCTTGCGGCCAGCCCACGGGTCGACGTCGCTGCTCAGACGGTGACGCTGACGGGCGAGGTCGCGATCCAGATGGCGGTGCCGAGAAAGACGACGCAGCCGATGGAGAGCATCACGACGCGCAGCTTCGGCGACGTCAGCTTGGTGCTCATGCCTGCGAAGAACAGCGCCGACGCGAACAGGACGACACCCAGCACGTAGTTCGATGCCCGCTGGATGTTCTCGCGCACCTGCGCGGCATAGACCTCTGCCTCCGCGTCGAGCCGCTCGGCCTCCGCGCGTGCCTGCGAGCTTGTACTGCGGCATCGCGAACGGTGTCAGCGGCGCGTTCGGGTTCTTGAGCGGCCTGGTCGCAACCCATGCGTCGACGGCGGGCCTGAACTCCTCGCGGAAGCGCTTGAAGTAGAAGTCCGCGAGCTCCGTCTGGTTCTGCGCGTAGGCATTGACCCACTGTGTGAAGGTCGCCACGTCGATCTCTGTCTGGGTGTTCGCGAGCCCCGCCGCCTTCGCCGACTCGATCCGCAGCGCGTTGGCACGCGCCCCTGCCTTCGCCTGTTCTCCGTTCCACCTGGTCGACTGATAGCCGCTCCACGCCGTCGCGATGGTTGCGACGGCGAGGAGCACGGTCGCCACGAGCTCGACCCAGTTGCGCCCCGCGCCGGCGGTCGTCACGCCGACACCGGCCTCCCGAGTGCGTCGCAGGGAAGCTGCACCTGGGCGTCGACCGCACCCAGAGCCTCGTCGATTATCCGCAACGACCGCTCCATGGCGACCGGTTGCAGTCCGCCCACGCCGGCATGGAACGGCGTGTTGAGCCCGTTTAGCAGGAGCAGCAGCGCGGCCATTACCGCAACGACCGATCCGATCAACATGCCCTGCACGACCGCGCGCTCGCCGCGGTCGGCGAAGAAGAGCATGAACACGAAGATCACGGCCGCGATGAAGAACAGCACGATCCAGAGGGTCGTCGGGATCACGCCGACGGCGCCGTGGACGCGATCGCGACGTGCTTCTTCCCGGGCGGATGTCTGGTCGAGCCACTTGTCGTAGGCAGACTGCTCGGTCGCCGTCTGCGGTTGCACGGTCTTGCAATGTGCGAAAGAGCGCCACACCCCACGGGTTGATCGCGTCTCCCTGCGTGCCGGCGCGCATCCTGTCCCACTCGTCGTTGACGACCGATCGTCCGTAGCAGACGAGCTCACCGGTCAGCGCGCTGCCGGCCGGCTGCGGGAAGAACTGCGCGTTCTCGACCTGCTGCACGAGGACGAGCGCCTCCTGCCTCGGCGCCGCTGCGAGACTGGTCGAAGCTCTCGAAGGCGAGGAAGATGATGAACCCGAGCAGGACGGAGAACCCGGTGGCCAGCACGCCGAAGACCCCGGCTGCGCGATCGCCGTCCTCGAAGTAGCCGCCTTCGGGTGCGCGACGGCGCACGAGCAGCAGTGCCGTGACCGCCACCGCGCATACGCCGGCGATGATGAGGATCGCCCAGACGACGTTCATCGCCACACGCCGGGAGCTACGGGCTGACCGGCCTTACTGACGCGGACATTCACTTGCCGAATCTTGACTCCATGTTGTCGTAGCGTTTGTCCAGGTCAGCGATCGCGCCCCTGATCTCGGCCAATGCGTCAACGATCGTTTGCAGATCCTTTTCTTCCCGCAGACGTTCGGCCTCCTCTGCCCCTGCCTGCCCGCGCTGGACAACGACGCTCGTCACCCCAGCGGTGAGAAACGCGATGAAGGAAATGCCGAGGACCATCACGATGCCACCGACGACTTGCCCCCAGCTGGTCGTTGGCACTATGTCGCCGTAACCAACTGTCGTGACTGTCTGGAGCGCCCACCAGACCGCGAGACCGAAGGAAGGGAAGTTGTCCGGATCGGCGATCCGGATCACGATCGCCCCGACGAGCGCGAGCGCCACAAAGGTTATGGCTAAGCCGACGGTGACGGATCGCGCGTTCGCGACCCGTCGAACTTGGCGCTCAATCAGAGGAGGTCGGCCTTTCTCCGGTCTGTGAGTCATCGATCAGGAGTTCGACGACCGGATCAACACCCCTGGCGGCCGGGCGGTCGTCTCAGCCTGACGGCCTCAAACCAGCGTTGACAGAGTGCCCGGTCGAGGTCCCGCCCCCGCGCCGCCTCGCCGCCGCGCTATGCAAGGTCGGTATCCCCCCGCGTGAGATACCACGACTCCAGGCGCTGAGGCAGCGTTCCGACGCGGCTCGAGAGCGCCCGGCAGTCGACTTTCAGGTCGCCGGGCCTTCGCACGAACCCGGCTCTGAGAAAGGCTCGGCGCGTCCAGGGCCTCGGGTCATGGTAGTCGCAGTCGACGCGGGTGCATCCCGCCCTCGCGAGGCGGCGAACCGACTCGAGGAGCAAGGCGTGCAACACCGTCGCGTCGTGGGCGACCACGTCGACCACGCGGCCTCGCCGGCCGGCGGGTAAGGCCTCGACGCCGCTGACCACGAAGCCGCGCAGCTGACCCCCTTCGCGAGCGCCCAGGATCGTCCACTCTGACCCAGGTTTCTCGAGCCACCGCCAGCGCAGATACGCCGAGTCGCGAATGCGGATGCAGGGCGCAAACGACATCGACGCCTCCGCGAGCTCGTCGATTTCCGGACCAAGCTCCTCGAGCGGCTGGACTTCGACGCGAGGCGAAGGCGGGCTCGCAAGCAAACCTTGCAGCCGCACGAGCGTCCCGGCGGCAAACCGGCCCGCCGTCCCGAACTCACCCGGTCGCTCGAGCAGACGCACCCAGCTCGGCAGGCGACCGAGCAGCGAGCCGCCTCCGTACCGCTTCAACAGCGCAACGGTTTGGTCGGTCGGGAAGCCCATCCGCATGTCGAAGCCATGATCGTGCTCGAGGAAGAAACGGACGAGGTTCCCGGTGCCGCCGAGGCCGCGGAACTCCGGCAGGACCATCATGTCGCACCCTCGGGCGAGGCGCGCCGGGCGGCCGTCGACCGATACGGCAAACCCGACGTAGGCGAGGTGCCCGACCGGCGTTCCGTCGTGCTCCAGAACGAGGATGACCGCCGGCCCGTCGGGCGCCTGCTGGAACTGCCAGCGCCACTCCTCGATCGACCGTCGGTGGCCGAACACCCGCTCGAAGATCCGCAGGATCGCGCGCTCGTCCCCCGGCGCGTAGAGGCGCGCCCGAAGTACGGCGTCCGGGCCCGCTACACCGCCAGACCCCGTCCCGATCGTGGTCATGGGGCGGTCTCCGGCCACCTAGGTCACCGGCTAGAAATACGCTCGCCCGACGTCGTCTACCACCACGTCGCCGTCCCAAGGAGCTTGGCCAGTCTCCGATTCGGTTCAGCGTAGATCGCCTCGAGCTCACGCACCAGACCAGGATCCACGTCGGGGTAGCGACCGGCGTTCGGTACCACGAGCGGTCCCAGATCGACGGCCTCGAGGTCCAGGAAACGCGCAAGCGGCTCGTACACCGTACGGACATCGGCAAAGAGATCCTCGCTGCGGAGAACGAGCATGGCGCTCCGGTCGAAATGCTCGTACCAGCGGGAAAGCTCATCGGCGTAGAACCCCCGCACGATGTAAGCCCGAAGACGGTGAGCGTGACTCAAACGCGGGTTTTGCTCCAGCGCCTGCTCGAGCGGCTCCCATGCCTCCGGACGGGCGAACGCGTCCCGGATCGAACGGCGCTCCCAACCGAGCCGCACGGCCATGAAGTAGTGGGATATGGCTCGACGCACAGGATTGCGAAGCAGGGCGATCAGCTTGATGGCAGGCACCGTCTCACGCATGCGGCGTGGGACGAGCGGGTGGCTCAGGTAGAAGGGCGACGCCTCGCCCGTGATCGCGTCAGGCGGTGCTTTCGAGACGAGCGGAAAGTGAGCCCTGTACCACGAACGACGAACGGTGCCAGTTGAAATCGAAGTAGTGAACCTCCTTGCGGAACGGGGCTGCCACGCATGGGTGGCTGCAGAGATAATCGAACATCCCCGTGGTCCCGCCCCGCATCGTCCCGATGATGGTGAACGACGGAGAGAGTCGCTCACCACGCAGCGAGCGAGCGCCAATCCGGACGTGCCGCGCCAGTGGGAGCCACGACTCGTCGTCCTGGATTGCGAAGCACAAGCCGGAAGCGCTCGCCCTGAACTCCGACCATCGATTCGCAGCATAGGCAGCCTGGTTGGGAGCGACGGCTACTCGCTCACGATCTTGTCGGCCCACTCGATTAGACCGGCGAGAATCTGGACGTCGGCGAACGTCGCATTCTTGCCGGCGAGGTTCTCGTCGCCGACCCCACGGGCCCGCGAGCACGCTCCTCAGATGTGGAGCGGTATGCGGTGCGCGATTGTTGCCGCCAGGGTTTCTCGGAGCGGCGGCCAGCCGACGGGAACGATCGCGTTCGCGACCTCGTCCCGCATCACGTTGACGGCCTCCCCGAGCAGGAAAATCTGTACTTCATGGCCGAGCTCGGCGAACCCGTTCGCGTGCAGAAACGCGAAGCTCGCCTTCGTGGGATCGTCTGAGCCCCAGGCGCTCTTCAGGAGGATCCGAGTCATCGGGCGTCCGCGACTCTACCTCGGCACGCCCCACGCCCGGAGAGCGCGTGCATGGCCGCCACGGTCACCGCCAGACCCGCGCGAGGTAGCGCGAGCAGACGCCTGTACGCTGCCCGCGTCACCGAAAGGGAGGGGAACCTGTGGGTGCTGTGACGGTCAAGCTGGAGACGACGTCGATCCTGGTCGATACCGAGGAACTGGAGTGGCTACAGAGCCGGCTCGCAGCGCGCCCGCCTGACCACGAGACGACCGCAATCATCGAGAAGCTGCACCAGGTTCTGATCTCGCCCGAGCCACGAACGCTCGCCTTGGACGAAGCTGAGGCAGGCTTCGTGCTCGTCAACCTCGAAGGGCGCGACGACCTGCCCCCACAGCTGAGCCAGCTTCGAGACGGCATCGAGCGAGAAAGCTGACGCCGGCAGGGCTCCGACCGCGTTTCCGTGTCAGGGAGGGTGCCTCGCGGGCCAGCCGTGCTGGACGCTACGGACCTGAGCTAGCGTCACCGGCGGACCCGTCGCCGGGTCCGGCCTGCCGTTCGGCCTCGATCTTCAGGTGCGAGAGCCCCGAGTCGATCGCCTTCTGTAGCGTCTTCGCCATCGAGCCGCGCAACAGTCGTACAGGAACGCCTTCCCACGACTCCGCTGATCTGACGACTGTGCCACCACCGCGCTGTTCGAGCTCATGGACGTGGATCGCCTTGATGCCAAAGGTCGTCCCCGTCCATTCGATCCGGCGAGGCGCCTCGATGCTCTGGAGCGTCGATGTGATCGTTCCCGGCCCGGCTTTCCAGCGGAACTGCTCCCCGGCCAGGAGAGACCCGTCAAGCGTCGCGGACTTCACGTCGGGATTCCACGTCGGCCAACTCGTGATGTCGGTGAGAACAGACCAGACGATCTCGGCCGGAGCAGCGATCTCGATTTCTCCTTGCGCGACTGCTGGAGCGCCCTCGTTGATCTCCATCTCCCCAGACCATACAGCGGCTGTCGAAGAGTCCTGATCTCGAGCTTCTCGACCCACCCGGCTCTCATCCAGGATCCCTCGCCTCTAAGATCGGTGGCGATGGGCCGCAGACGTCGCGTGGACAGTCCGGCGGACGCGGGCGATGTCGCGGTTGGGATCGCCGTGGCTTGCGCCCGCGCCGGCGCCGGTGTAGTCCGGTTCGCGTTTCTTCCTGTTCGCGTTGTCACCCGCGCGCCGCTCGTCGGTCCGGTGCTGGGGCGTTATGGGGGAAGCCTCGCTAACGAGGGACGCGCCGCCCGCGAACGCGGGCGTAATCAACTCGAGGCGGCGGCGGATGGCGTGCTTGCTTCGCCCGAGGCCGCGCAGGTTGTCGACCACGCTCTGGCAGGTCCGTTGCCCGAGGCAGTCGCGCGCTCGCTCGTCGATCGCGAGGTTGTCCAGCGAGTCGCCGAGCAGGTGCTCGAGAGCACCGACATCGAGGCGGCGGTCGAAAGAGCGCTCGAGCATGAGACGACTAGCCGGCTCGTCGAGGGGATCCTGGCGAGCCCCGGCTTCGAAAGGCTCGTGGTCAGCGCTGTCGAGAGCCAGCTTGCCTCGACCCTGACCGATCGTGTGGTCGAGAGCCCAGAGATGCAGCGGCTGGTCGAGGAAATCGCCTCGAGCCCCGCGGTGCGCGCGGCACTCGTCCGGCAGACGGCGAGCCTGGGAGACGAGGTGGCTGCCGGCCTTCGCCACCAGACGGCGCGCCTCGACGACGGTGCGGAGCGCACGGTGCATCGATGGTTCCACCGTTCCGAGCGGCCGCACTCCCCGAGCTTGCCGGCCGACTACGGAGGTCTCGGCGCCCGCGGGATCGCGTTCGCGGTCGATCTGGCGATCAGCACTGCTGTCTTTCTCGCGGGCGCAGCGTTCGTCTGGCTCGTGGCGTCGCTCGTCGGCGGGCTGCGGCCTTCGTGGCTTGCAGAGCTCCTGGCGCCGGCCGGTTGGCCGATCGCCGTTGGCGCGTACCTGGTGTTCTTCTGGAACGCTCGCGGGCCAGACACCCGGGATGCGCATGATGCGCCTCCGTGTCGCCGGCCCTCGCGGCGACCCGCCGGGCGTTGGGCGATCGCTGGTACGCCTGATCGGGCTCGTTCTCGCGATCATCCCCCTGTTCGCCGGCTTCCTGCCGGTGCTGTTCGACGACCGGCGACGTGCGCTTCAGGACTTTCTGGCCGGCACTGCCGTCCGCGCCGAGCATGCGCCGCTCGGCGTCGACGAAACGGCCACCAAAGCCGCGCCCCCGGTTGGCCGGCGCCCAGCTGAGTCGTCGACGGAGCTGCCCGTCTAGCTCGAACGGGCAGCAGGCGGCGCATTTGCGGGGGCTGACGTACACTGGCCCGGGTGGTCAAACGCATTGTTCTGGCCTCGCCGCGCGGTTACTGCGCGGGAGTGGCTCGTGCGGTAGACACCGTCGAGGAGGCGCTGGCTGTCTGGGGCCCGCCCATATACGTCCGCAAGCAGATCGTTCACAACGTCCACGTCGTGCGCGATCTCGAGTGCCGTGGCGCGATCTTCGTCGATACGGAAGAGGACGTGCCGCTCGGTGCGCGGGTTGTCTTCTCCGCCCACGGGGTCGCCCCGACGGTCCATGAGCGTGCGCAAGCCCGCGGCCTACAGACGATCGACGCGGCCTGTCCACTCGTTGCGAAGGTACATGCCGAAGCGCGGCACTACGCGGAAAGGGATTACTCGATCATCTTCATCGGTCACGCCGGCCACGAGGAGGTCGAGGGCACGACCGGCGAGGCGCCCGACGCGATTCTGCTCGTCGAGTCGGTCGAGGACGCGGAGCGGGTCGCACCACCTCAGACCGAGCGGCTCGCGTACTTGACGCAAACGACGCTCTCGCTCGACGAGACCGACGAGATCGTCGAGGTGCTGCGAGCGACGCTTCCCGGGCATCGAGTCGCCCAAGCGCGAAGACATCTGCTATGCGACCACGAACCGCCAGCGCGCGGTCAAGGCGATGCTCGGTGAGATCGACCTCTTGCTCGTGATCGGATCAGCGCAATAGCTCGAACTCGAACCGGCTCGTCGACGTCGCTCGCTCGAGGGGGGTTGCCGCGTACCTCATCGACGACGAAAGCGAGATCGAAGACGGGTGGCTCGCCGACGTCGAATCCGTGGGGATCACGTCCGGCGCCTCGGCGCCCGAGGTCGCTCGTCCGCCGCGTCGTCTCGTGGTTCCGCAAGCGCGGCGTCGGGGAGCTCCACACCAGGACGGCCGTTTCCGAAGACGTCAGTTTCCGACTGCCTGCCGAGCTCCAGCGGCAGGCGGCCGTCTCCTGACAACGACTATTGGCGACGCTCCGGCGGTGCTACGCCCGTGGAGTTAGGGCTAGCCCAGCCTGTTCACGTCGATCAGCCGGCACTCACAATCAAATCTGTCGTTTAGAGCCCCCCGGCTTCGAGATTTCGACCTTGTGCGTCGTCGCCTTCTGCCGCTTCGGCGTGTGCACCTCGAGCACGCCCTTGTCGAACACAGCGCTGATGTGCTCGGTGTCCGCCTCGCTCGGGAGATCGAAGCGACGCTCGAACTTGCGCCGGAGCCGTCCTTGAGACCGGAAGTCCTTCCCTGCCTTGTCGAACGTTTCAACGCGTTCGCCCCTGATCTTCAGCGTGTGGCCGGCGATCTCGATGCTGAGCTCACTTCTCCTCGTAGCCCGGCACCTCGAGCTCGACGACGAACTCGTCCACGGTCTCGTAGACATCCGCGGCCGGCAGTAACGTCGACACGCACACCGATGTCCTCGAGCGTGCGCCGAATTCGCCGCTCGATTGCGTCGAGCTCGCGGAACGGCGTCCACCTGGCGATAGAAGCCACAATTCCCTCCTTCTCCGCTGAGTCATCGCGGCCATCCTAGGGCGGACGCACGCGCGTCGTACGTGACGCGCCCCCCACGTTCTCTTGCAGTTGACGGAACAGGCTTCGCAGCGTCTCCACATCCTCGTCGCTGAGGCCGGCTCGCAGCTGTTGGTTGAAGCTGATCACAGCCTTCAAGAGGCGGCCGTGCAGCGCGTGGCCGGCGCGGGTCAGTTCGACCTGGACTGCGCGTCGGTCGAGTGTGCCGCGTTGTCGCCGGACGAGTCCGGCCTGCTCCATGCCGTCGAGGTGACGGGTCAGGGTGGGGCCTTCGATCCCGACGGCATTGGCGAGGTCGAGCTGGGTGCGCCGCGGTTCGCTCTTGAGCGCGTTCAGGATCAGCCAGATCGGAATCGAGCCGCCGCTTTCGGCAAGTGCGTTGTTGAACGCGCGGCCCACCGCCTTCGACGTGCTGGCAAGGAGAAGCCCGAGCGGCGGACCGTTCGGTCGCATCGGGTCAATGGTAGAGCCGGCCTCGGATAGGAAACTCTTCGTCCACTAACGATTTGCATGCTAACGTCTTTCCCATTCAACCGAAAGGTGGAGACATGACCTTGTTCACGATGTTGGCGTCCAGCTCGGATTGGCACGATCACGGCTGGTTCTGGCTCTGGCCCCTGGTGCCGCTGTTGTGGTTGCTGGTGTTCTTCTTTGTCCTGCGACTGTTTTTCTGGCGCGGGCGACGGGGGCCATGGGCCCATTACGGCCATCGCGGGCCCGATGCCCGGGCGATCCTGGCCGAGCGGTACGCGCGCGGCGAGATCACGCATGACGAGTACCGGGAGCGGCTCGGCCACCTCGAGGCGTAAGCGGAATCGGCGGACGCGCTGACACAGCCATGCAATCGCTCCGGCGCTCACCGGCACGCAGGGTGGGGGATAGTCTGCGGCCATGGCAGCCCGGACGGCGGTGCTCTCCGAGGGACAGCTCGCCCTGCTTGCCGAGCACGGCGAGGAGCGGCGCGCGGAGGTCGACGACGTGCTCGTTCGGGTCGGCGACCGACGCTATCCGCTCATCGCGATCATCGAAGGCGAGGCGGCCGTCCTCGACCAGACCGGTGCGGAGATCAACCGCCACGGCCCGGGCGGCTTCCTCGGGGAGGCGAACCTGCTCTCGGGACAGACCGTCTTCTTCACGGCCGTAGTGACCGAGCCGATGCGCTACATCGCCGTCGAGCGTGAGGAGCTGCGAACGCTCCTGTTCGAGGACAGCGCGCTCAGCGACCTGTTGCTCTGGACCTTCATGGCTCGCCGGGAGGGGCTTCAGGCGCGGGACGGTGTCGGTGTCGAGATCGTCGGGCCGCATTCGTCCGAGGCGACGCGACAGCTCGTCGAGTTCGCGCGGCGCAACCGCCTGCCGTTCACGTGGCTGGACACCGACCGCCCCGAGCATGCGGAGGGGCTCGCCCAGATCTCCGGGCTCGCGGATAACGAGATCCCGCTCGTGCGCCTGCCGGGAGGGCCTGAGCTTCGGAATCCCTCCGCCGGCGAGGTGTCCCGGGCGCTGGGCATCGGGCTCGAGCTCGACCAGGCGGAGACGGTCGACCTGCTCGTCGTCGGGGGCGGCCCGGCGGGGCTCGGCGCCGCCGTCTACGGCGCGTCGGAGGGGCTGGACACGCTCGTGGTCGAGGGCAGCGCTCTCGGCGGCCAGGCGGGAACGTCGCGGAGGATCGAGAACTACCTCGGCTTCCCGGCGGGCATCAGCGGCTCGGAGCTGACGGTTCGCGCCGCCGGCCAGGCGCGGAAGTTCGGCGCACGCATGGCCACGCCTTACCGCGCCGTCGCGCTCGAGCCCGGCGCCGAGCTTCACGTCGTCCGGCTCGAGAGCGGCCAGGAGATGAGGGCGCGCGCCGTCGTTCTTGCGACCGGCGCCGAGTACCGCCGGCTTCCGATCCCGGAGATCGAGTCGTACGAAGGCGTCAGCATCTTCTATGCCGCGGGGCCACAGGAGGCCCGGCGCTGCAGCGCCACGCGGGTCGGTGTCGTCGGCGGCGGGAACTCGGCGGCCCAGGCGGCGATCTGGCTCGCCCGCGGTGGCGCGCTCGTGACGCTCTTCCACCGCCGGGCCGACCTCAGCGAGACGATGTCGGACTACCTGATCCACGACGTCGAGCGCGCCGGCGTCCTCGTCCGGGGACACAGCGAGATCGCCGCGCTGCACGGCGCCGACGGCCAACTCGAGGCGGCGACGCTCCGCGACGGCGAGCGGATTCCGCTCTCCTTCCTCTTTCTCTTCCTCGGAGCCGCACCGAACACCGACTGGCTCGCTGGCACGGTCGCGCTCGACGACGACGGCTTCGTCCTCGCGGGCCAGAGGGCCGGTGCCGAGGGCATCCTCGAGACGAGCGTGCCCGGCGTCTTCGCGGTGGGCGATGTTCGCTCGGGGTCCGTCAAGCGCTGCGCCGCCGCGGTCGGCGAGGGGGCGATGGTCGTGCGCTTCGTCCACGAACGCTTCTTCGCCGACGTCGTCGAGGCCCCGGCAGGCAGCGGCAGCTGACACCGCTCGATCCTGCCGATTTCCAGCGAGTTCTCTGATCGGGGCGCCGGGATTTGAACCCGGCGGGGCCTTCGCCCGCTCGAGCTCTGTCCGCTCCTAGCACCCAACGCCGATCCGACGGCCTGACACCCCTTGTCCCCCCTCAGCGGCATGGTCAAATCGTGACCACGCCGTTCAGAACCGAATTTGGCTGATTCCGGCGATGAGCCCTCGACCGGCCCTGCCTAGAATCGTTCGAGGAGGAAGGGAGAACCCATGCGGGAGCCCGAGCGGATCGAGACCGTGATCGTCGGCGGGGGCCAGGCCGGCCTGGCGGTGGGGTACCACCTGGCGAGGCGTGGGCGGCCCTTCGTGATCCTGGACGCGAACGACCAGCGTCGGCGACTCCTGGCGGAAGCGGTGGGACTCGCTCCGCGTGTTCACCCCGGCCCGCCTCGACGGGCTGCCGGGCATGCCGTTCCCCGCGCCGGCCCATTAGCTTCCCCACCAAGGACGAGATGGCCGACTACCTGGCGGCCTACGCGGAGCGATTTCAGTTCTCCGGTTCGAACCGGCGTCCGCGTGGAGGGGCTCTCCAGGGTCGGGAACCGGTTCGTGCTGACGTCCGGCGACCGCCGGTTCGAGGCCGACAACGTGGTGGTGGCCGCGGGCGCCTACCATAGCCCCCGAGTCCCGGCCTTCGCCGCCGAGCTCGATCCGGGGATCCTGCAGATGCACTCCAGCGACTACCGGAATCCTTCCCAGCTGCGGGAAGGCGACGTCCTCGTCATCGGCGCCGGCAACTCGGGCGCCGAGATCGCGCTGGAAGCGTCCCGCGGTCACCGAACCTGGCTGTCGGGGAGGGACACGGGGCACGAACCGGCCCGGCCTGGGAGCGGCATGGACCGGCTGGTCACTCCGCTGTTCTGGTTCATGGTGATGCACGTCCTGACCGTGAAGACGCCCCTCGGCCGGAAGGCGCGGCGGACGTTCCGATCCAAGGGCATCCCTCTCGTTCGGGTTTGGCGGGAGGACCTCACCGCCGCCGGGGTCGAGCTGGTGCCGAGGACGGCCAGCGTCCGGGACGGCGTGCCGGTCGCTGGAGGACGGACGGGTCCTCGACGTCGCGAACGTGGTCTGGTGCACGGGATTCGTGCCGGACTTCACGTGGATCGATCTTCCGGTCTTCAACGAGGAGGGAGATCCTGTGCACGAGCGCGGGGTCGTGGGTTCCGAGCCCGGCCTGTACTTCATCGGGCTCTACTTCCTGTACGCGTTCGCCTCGGTGCTGATCGGGGGGGTCGGCAGGGACGCCGAGCACATCGCCAAGCACATCGCGGCGCGGGAGCCGGCCGGCCGGCACGAGCCCCAGGTCCCGGCGGGCGACGTGAGCCGAGTCTACTGAGGCGTTTCGACCCGGCCGGGTTCGAGGCCGAGACTCGCCACGACGCTCAGATCGCTGTCACGTCCCTCGACGGAAACAGGCTTGGGATGCCCTCAGGAGGTGGAGGCTCTCATGACCGCCGCCTGACCGCCCGACCGGCCGCGCCGACTAGCAGTCACTCGGCCGTCGGCTCGCTATCGCTTCGTTCGTAACGTCCGGTCCGCGCCGACGAAGAGGCCCGCTGAGGTCAAGACGCTGACGCGGAAGTGGTACACCTTGTTTCGCTTGAGACCGCTGAACACGGTGTTGACCGAGACGTCTTCGTGGGCGGAGCCAACGTAGCTCTCGACGACCCGCCCGTAGCTCCTCGTCCTGCCAAGCTCCATGAACGCGTGCGCGGCGAGACCGTTCGGGTCGACCGTGCCGTTTACCTGGGCGCTTCGTCGCTTGACCTTGGACGCTCTGTTTGTTCGCGCCGACGGATCGCCGACCGCCGCCACCTGCTGTCCCTTCAGGGCCGAGACGATCTGCTCGCTGTAGGTGGCGACGCGCGTATATATGCCGGGGAGGTTGGGGAGCGCGCATCCAACACCGTTGCTCACGATGCCCGCCTGCGCAAACCCTCCGAACCCGTTCGGCACCATCAGGGGGCCGCCGCTGTCGCCCTGGCACGAGTCGACGCCGCCCTGCGGAAAGCCGGCGCAGATATTTGTCAGCGGGCTGAAGAGGCCGGGAAGCAGGTTCCCGCACGTCGCGTCGTCGACGATCGGCACCTGTGCCTCGAGCAGCACATTGGACGGCGACCCCTCCTCCTGGGTGACTCCCCAGCCGGCAATCGTCGCAAGCGTCCCCGGCGCAAAGAGATCTTCCTGACCTGGTCTGACGAGAACGATGCCCTGATCCGGGGCCGGCCTCACGAGTCTGAGGAGGGCTAGGTCATTGTCGCCGGTGACGGGATCGAAGCCGAACTGGACGATGAGATCCGCGTCGTACACCAACTCATCCGGGGCGGTGGTCACGTCGTTCGCCCCGATGATGGCGATGGCCCCGGTCGCGGTGGGGTTGCCTGCTTCGTCCAGCACACAGTGCCCGGCCGTCAGCACCCAGCTCTCACCGATCAGCGAGCCTGCGCACTCGAAGATGTCGATGTCGGTATCCGGGTCTGCACCGTCGGGGAATGCGAGCAGGACGGACGCCATCCACGGGTACTCCCCCGGAGTGGCCGGGCTGCCGCCGACGATTGTCGGCTCCCGAACCTTCTCGGCAAGACGCACCACCAAGGCGCGATCGGGCGCCGGCAGGCTCTGTGACCGCACGAGCGTGGACGCCTCGACAGTCGAAGCACCGAGCGCCGCAACCAGCATTGCAAGCCCGAAGGACAGAAGCAACATGCCGAAGAGCTGTCGCACAATCGAGACCTCCTCTGCTTCCTTTGGGCGGGGCCCCCGGCACGGAGGCCCCGCGTTTCGTTTCAGGGCTGGGTTCTTCTAGGGGACGAGGGTGCCGTTCACGAAGAGCTGGATCAGGCCGGCGGCCAGGCCGCCGGGGTTGACGGTGTCCGTACCGACCCCGGTGTTGATGTCGAGACGGTCGTTGGCGATCTCGGCGTGAAGGACGCGCACCGTCGCGGCAAGACCGGCCACGTTCACGCCGGCTGCGTCGCCGCTGACGTTGATCGTGTCGTTGCCGTCGGTGTCGTTGACGATGACGCGGTCGGCCTGGCCGTCGCCGCTGGTGCCGCCCTGGGTTGCGGCGAGGTCGATGTTCACGTCGTTGACGTCGGTTTCGGTCAGGTCGTTGACGGTGACGCGGTCGGCGCCGCCGAGGGCGTTGACGTCGACCCGCTCGACGCCGGCGGTGTCCATCGTGATTGGGCCCTGGACGCGGAAGAACTTGAGCCGGTTCCCGTTCGCCGACAGGTCGATCTGCTCGTCGCCGGGGGCGCCGTTGAAGACCATCGTGTCGGCGCCGTTCTGGCCTTCGACGGTGTCGCTGCCGTCACCGTTGTCCCAGACGAACGTATCGTCGCCGTTGCCCATGAAGGCCACGTCGCTCCCCTTGTTTCCGTCGATCGAGTCGTCGCCGTTGCCGCCGAGCAGCGTCTCAGCTCCCGCGCCTCCGACCAGGCTGTCGTTGCCGTTGCCGCCGTTCAGCGTCCCCGCTCCGGAGCCTCCGACCAGCTCGTCGTTTCGGTTGCCACCCTCGATCGTCGTGGGGATGCTGTCGCTGAAGACCCCGTTGCTTTCGTCGATGCGCACGAAATCGTCGCCGTTGCCGGCCTTGACAGCGATCCTGGCGACGCTCGCGAGCTCGAAGTCGAAGTCGGCCGAGCCGTCATCGCCGACGTCGACCTGGAGGATGCCGGGCTGGCCGAACTGCAGCCGAAGCGCGATCCTGTCGCCCGCGTTGGTGCCCTCGACCGTCAGCACACCGTCCTCCAGCGTCGGCTCGTTGAACTCTCCCTTCTTCAGTAACTGCGAGGCCTCGCCGGCCTTGATTGCGGGCCCGGCACTCGCCGCACCGGCCACGATCCCGGCCGAGCCGGCCACGACGCCGGCCACGGCCAGAACCCAAGCCGTCCGCCGCGCCGACCGCACCGCTCGTGACTCCTTGGGTCGAATGAGTTTCTTCATCTCCACACGTCTCCTCTCGAGTGAGCCGCGGACGGCTCAGGAACTTGGTTGTCCCGGCGATCGTGGAGACGGCGGACGCGCGTTCGCACCGTGGCGACCCCCCTGTCTTTTGCGAGTCATCCCCGGAGGGCAGGCAGTCGTCCTGCCGAGATTCCTCCGCACCGCGAGCGCGCGACGAAGATCAATTCCGGCTGCTCGGCTACCGCGAAGTCAGCCTTCGCACACCGCGCATTGACGGCACGTCGTATGGGGCTCTCGCCGGACAGGTATCGCCGTGACTTGCCTCGGGTGGCTCGGAGTCGGTGTCCTGGTGCTCGCCCGGCTGTTGGTAGGCATCCGAAGCGTTCGCTCGTTCCGCTCGATCCTCAGCGCCGGCGAAGGCTGGGCGCTGGAGGGGCGAGGCCGACGTCCCGCCCCTCCGAGTCGCGGCTCAGGAGACCAGAAAGCCGCCGTGCATGATCCCGGAGTGCGGGTCGCAGACGAAGCGGTAGCTCCCCTTCTTGAGCCTCAAGATGAAGCTCTTCGTCCCTGTGAATTTCACACTTGTGAGAACGCGATTGAAGCCGGGCCCACTCAGATGGAAGTCGTGAATGCTCGAGCGGTCGCTGATGACAAAGCGGTAGGTCTTTCCAGCTTTCAGTTTCGTGACTTTCTTCCCGTGCAGGGTCAGCCCAATCGTGAAACCAGGGCCGACTGTGCCCTTGACGGTCTCCGCCGTGGCGGCCGAGCCGATGCCCGTCGCAGCGAGCGCTGCGGCAAGCACTGCGGCGAATAGCCAGCAGCGCGGGCGCGTGATCTTTCTCATGCCACTTGCCTCCCTGAGGGTAATGAGCTCGTGATCGAGCTCAGGATCGGACCCCCGATCCTCGAAGGCTCGGACGGTGATTCGCACCGTGGAGACCCCCCGGAATTTCCGACGTAGCGGGGTCGCGCCGCACTCGCCGCGAGCGAGGTAGATGCCCGAGGCGACGAGCATGACGAGCATCGGCCGAGTGGCCGATACCTACAGCGGGTTCACGACCGGCGATCATGCGCCCGGGAACTTGCGATCGCACCGTGGCGACGGCCCTGACTTTCCCCGTCATGAGCGCTACGCTCGAGGCATATGAAAGTGGCCGCGGCCACCGGACCGCTCCTCGAGCGGAACGAGGAGCTGACGCGGGTCGAGTCTGCGTTGGCCGGGGCTCGCTCGGGGCGCGGCACGTTCCTCGCGATCGAAGGGCCGGCCGGAATTGGTAAGACAGCGCTGCTCGCGGCGGCGCGGACCGCGGCGGCAAACGGCGGCATGCGCGTGCTTCGGTCGCGGGGGACCGAGCTGGAGCGGGATTTCGCTTTCGGAGTGGTCCGGCAGCTTTTCGAGCCGACGCTGGGCGAGGCATCGGAGCTCGAGCGCGCCGATCTCCTTCAAGGCGCTGCAGGCGTGGCGGCCGGCCTACTCGGGCTCCCAGGCGCCCCCGCTGCGGACGGGCCGCCCTCGTCGGGCGTCGATCCCTCGTTCGCGATCCTGCACGGCCTCTACTGGTTATGCGCGAACCTGGCCGCCGCGGGTCCGCTCTGCCTGGTCGTCGACGACGCGCATTGGGCAGACGCCCCTTCCCTGCGCTACCTGGCCTTCCTGCTCACGCGTCTCGAAGAGCTGGACGTCGCCCTCCTCCTCGCGACCCGCCCCCGCGAGGCGGGCACCGATGCCGAGCTGCTTGCGACGGTGACGACCGATCCGTCCGCTGAAGTGATCCGTCTCTCTCCGCTGACGGGAGCCGCCGTTGCCCAGCTGGTCGAATCGAGGCTCGGCATGTTTCCGGATCCGATCTTCGTTGATGCCTGTGTGCACGCAACGCGAGGGTCGCCGTTCCTGCTGCGCGAGCTTGTCGAGGCCCTCAGCGAACGAAGGATCGCTCCGACCGCAGAGGCCGCGCACCACGTCGAGAGAATCGGCTCACGGACGGTCGGCCGCTCGATTCGCCTCCGGCTCGTTCCGCTGCCGGAGCATGCCCGGCGGCTGGCTCGGACGCTGGCGCTGCTCGAGCAGAGCGACCTTCTCCAGGCCGCGCGACTCGCGGAGCTCGATGACGCCGAGGCGGCCGACGCAGCCGAGCTGCTGACTACGGCGGGGATCCTGGAGTCCGGCAGGCCGCTGACGTTCGTCCACCCGATCGTCCGCAGTGGTATCTACTCAGAGCTCACGAGCGCAGAGCGCGCACAAAGCCACCGTCGTGCGGCCCAACTGCTCGCCGAGCGGCCGGGCGCGAACGAGCGCGTCGCCGAGCACCTGCTGAACTGCGAGCCGGCCGCCGATGGCTGGGTCGTCGAACGGCTCGTCGAGGCCGCACGCGCGGCGACCCGGAACGGCGCTCCGGAGTCGGCAGCCGTCTTTCTGCGCCGAGTGCTCGCTGAGCCGCCGCCGCCGGGCGATCAAGCGGGATTGCTACTAGAGCTCGGAATGGCCGAGGCAAGCGCCGGGCTCGTCGACTGGCCCGAGCACTTGCAGCGAGCCGTAGACGCCGCGCCGAACGCCGCCGCAGCCGCCGAGGCAGCCAGGGTGCTGGGGCTCGAGTTTAGCCGCGCTCAGCGCTTCGCGGAGGCGGTCGAGGTTCTCGATCGTGCAGCGTCGGCGCTCGATTCCCACCACGCCGAGCTCGCGCTCCAGCTCGAGGCTGCGGCCGTAGTCGCCGGAATGAACGACCCCGCGACCGCAGCCTCGATGGCCTTCCGCCGTGAGGCGTTGCGCGAGCGGGCCGCCGACGATCACTCAGCACCACCTGAGCTGCTGGCCGCGGCCGCGTTCATCTCCGTCCTGACCAACGAGCCCGCCGAGGTCGGCGCCGACCTTGCGGCCCGGGCGCTTTTGGCCGAAGAAAGCACAGCCCCCGGCTCGGACAGCAGGCCGTGGTTTTCGTTCGCAACGTTTTCGCGGGCGACGTTCTCGCTGCTCTTGGCGGAACGGTATGCCCAGGTGCGGCCGCCGCTCGATGCCTCGATCGCACAGGCGCAGGCGACCGGCGACAGCGGCCGGCTTGCCCTGGGCCTGGCGAACCGCGGCTGGCTCGCGTTCCGACGCGGCGATCTGCGCGCCGCCGAGGTAGACACCAGGACAGCACTTGCCGCGACCGAGCTCCCAGCACCACCCATGTACCGCACGATGAACGGTGGCGTGCTCATCAAGACGCTCGTCGTTCAGGGCGAGCTCGATGCGGCAGAGCAGGCGCTCGCGCCGCTGGACTCCGTAGCAGAGAGCGGATCGCTCACTGCCGCGGTTCTTCGGCTCGCCCGCGGCCGGCTGCGAGTCGAACAAGGGCGAGTCGCCGAAGGGCTTGAAGACTTCCTGGGCGTTGGCGTAGACCTGACGCGGGCAGTGGTCACCTGCCCGAGTTACCTCCCCTGGCGATCCGAGGCCGCGCTCGCCCACCTTGCGCTGGGCGATCGCGAGCCGGCGGGACGCCTCGCAGAAGAGGAGCTCGAGCTCGCGCTTGCATTCGGCGCCCCGCGCGCCTTGGGCGTAGCGAAGCGCGCGGCCGGCGTAGTGGCCGGCGGTGAGCGTGGAGAGCTCCTGCTCCGCGAGGCCATCGACGCCTTCGAGCATGGCGACGCAAAGTTGGAAAGAGCGCGAGCCCTCGCTGACCTCGGCGCCCTGCTTCGGCGGCGCAACCGACGCACCCAAGCGCGCGAGCTTCTCCGCGAGGCACTCGACGCCGCCCACCGCGCGGGCGCCAGGCCGCTCGCCGAACAGACCGAGACCGAGCTCCGCGCCACCGGCGCGCGCCCGCGCCGTATCGTTCTCACCGGACTCGACTCGCTGACAGCCAGCGAGCGCCGGATCGCCGAGCTCGCCAGCCAGGACCTCACCAACGGCGAGATCGCACAAGCGCTGTTCATCACTGCACGCACGGTTGAAGGTCACCTCACGAGCGTCTTCCGCAAACTGCAGCTCGACTCGCGAAGCGAGCTTCCCGCCGCCCTGGCGGAGAGCGCTCCAGTCTCGGCATAGGCCTCTCGTTGACTGGGCCGAGTCGTGCGATCTCAGACCGACCAGTGTGTCAACCGCTGGCCTGTGAGCATGCGCAAGCGGTCAACGTCATCTTTGAAGACGGCGGCAAGCTCGGCACGCTGGCCGGGATCTAGGCTGACCTGAGGAACCGTGGACCGAGACAACAGCGGCCTCTGCAAGGCCCGAGGGCACGCGTGCTGGGATCGCTCGCGTTCGACATGGACGAAGCACGTGAAGCGAGGACTTTCGCACGGCCCGACCCAGCGTATTGCCTTGCAGACCGTCGGTCTCCAAGTGGAGGCGTGCAGAACCCCTTGGTGGTGAACTCTGTGTCTACGCCTACGACCGGCGAGAAGCAGCGCGCGGGCGTCTGACTTTGTCGTCACGCGAAGGCCTCGACGCTGTCCGACGACGCATGAGCTGTCTGCTTTCGAGAAGTACGCAGAGGTACCGCTCGAGCTGCGAGGGCGCAGCGGCGGTACGAATGCGGCAAGGTCGCTCGACGGAGCGCGCCGGGCACCCTCCCCTTCGACGCGCGATCGCGTTTGGGGCCCCAGGCTACGGCAAGACCGGTCGCTCAGAGACCGGCCGCGGCCGCGATCCAGGCGGGGCTGGCGCCGGCTTCGAGGAGACCGCTCTCGGGATGGCTGCGGACGGCGCCGACGCGTGCAAAGTTGACCGAACCAGGCCGCTCCTCCTGCACGACCAGATTGTGGCCGAGTTCGGCAAGCCGTTCGCGCACGGGCTCGGGGATGCGGCTATCGACAAACGTCTCGTTGCCCTGGCAGTGCACGCGCGGCGCGTCGACCGCTTCCCGGACGCTCATGCCGAAATCCACGATGTTGACCATCGGGTGAAGGACTCCTGTCGTGATCCGATACCCGCCGGCCCCGGCGACCGCGAGCATGCCCCTTCCCTCCCGCGCGGCAACGAGCGTGGGCACGGCGAACATCGGCATCTTCCCAGGCGCAATCGAGTTGGGTCGCCCGGGAAGCGGATCGTAGTCCTGCATCGTGTTGTTGAGCAGTATCCCCGTGCCTGGAACGAGCACCAGCGACCCGAAGCCGGTCGTAAGGGTGGTGCACAGAGCGGCGAGGTTCCCCTCCCTGTCTGCCACCGCCATGTGGCTGGTGCTGCTGCCGCCGCGGACAGCTGAACCGGGCACCTGTGCGCCTTTGCGCACGGCCAGCTGTTCATACGGCCACGGGTCCCCGGGGGCCACCGGCCGCGGCGCCGCACGATCAAGACGGATGGCGCCCGCCCGTTCGGCGGCGAACTCGCGGCTCGAAAGGCCGTTCACCGGGCTGGCGACGACGTCAGGGTCTCCGTAATGGGCGACATTGTCTGCAAAGGAGTGGCCGAGGGCCTCAGCCATGAGGTGCCGGTATTCGACGCCGTCGGGACCGTGCGGGCCAAGCTCGAAGCAGTCGAGGATGTTCATCGCCTCGTAGCCGACCGGATCGCTCCCCGTCGCGTACCGACAACCGCGATACGCTGCGGGCTCTTCGACCGCGATCTTCGGCGTGTAGGCAGCCAGGTCGGCCGCGGTGAGCAGGCCACCGTGCTTGCGTGCCTCGCTCTCGATCGCGTCCGCTACCCACCCCGAGTAGAAGCCGGCGGCGCCGTGCGCGGCGATCTCCCGAAGCACCAGGGCGAGCTCCGACGTATCAAGGGCGTCCGTCAGCCTGGGCGGGCGCCCGCCACGCAAGAGGAGCGACTCAGCAACGGGCGTCGCCGCAATCTCCTCGAGCCGCTCGACGATGGTAAGGATGAGGCTCCACGTGACTCCGACGCCGGCCTCGGCTGCCTCGATCGCAGGGCCGAGAACCTGAGCGAGCGGTAACCTGCCCCAGCGTTCGTGCGCCGCGCAAAGCCCTGCCACCGCGCCCGGCACGGCGACCGCGAGATGGCCCCACTCGTTGAGCCGGCCGGCGACGGCCACCCCACCGTAGTAGTTCGGTTGCGCTTCGGAATCGACCTCGAACAGATCTGCTCGCGCGGCCCGAGGCGCCCGCACGTTATGGTCGACCAAAACGAACTCGCCGCTCCCGCTCAGAAAGAGCGCGAGATGGCCCGAGCCCCCGAGGCCGCAACTCGCCGGCTCGACGACGAACCCGGTGAACGCGGCGGCAACGACAGCATCGACAGCGTTGCCACGGGCCGCGAGCATCCGCAGCCCGGCCTCGGCTTCGCGCGCGTCGCCGGCCGCACAGACGCCGAGCTCGGAAACGACGTCAGCTCCGGTCGGGAATGCCCCGCTCCTAGACAGAGCGCAAATCCCAGAGCACGGGCCGCCCGTCCGGCCGAACGGTGGGCCTGATCGACTTGCGAGCAAAGGCGAGCGTCTTGACGTGACCGTCGCGCTCGAGCTGCTGAACCTTGTCCTTGAGGCTGTCACGCCATTTGCTCGCCCCGAAGAGGGCAATCGTCAGGTCCTGGCTCGTGGTCGTTAACGCCGCCGCCTGCTTGTCGACCCCGTCGAGGGCCGCCGAAAACCCCTTCTTCATCCAGGCTGGCGGAATCGTGGCGACAGCCCTGACCGGTGGGACGCTTTCGGTCTCAACCACGGGCCCTAACTCGACGTTCTTGCTCATGCTTCGGCTCACCGCCGCAGGA
>CAWACA010000019.1:0-393443 GCA_963780385.1 uncultured Thermoleophilia bacterium
CGGCGGCATCGCCGCCGCGAACGCCGAGCTCCGCGAGCCGGACGGTCGCTGAGCGCGCGTCCGGGACTCTACGACCGCAGCAGCGGCACGCAGTCCGAGCCGCAGGCGCCTTCCGGCGCCGGCGCCGCTCCCGCGGGCGCCGCGCGGTGGAGCACCGCCCTCGACGGGGCGAGGCGCAGCCTGCCGTCATCGACCTCGGCCGAGCCGTCGACGATCAGGCTGTACCCACCGGGCTCCTGACGGGGCCACAGCAGCGAGACCTGCGGCTGACGGCCGGCGTTTCGGGCCGTCGTCTTACCGACGCCGGCGACGAGCAGATCGCTCTCCCAGCCGACGCTCACCAGCACCGCGTGAGCCCTCCCGTCCTCGCCGACGGTGAGCACGTACGCCTCGGGCCCGAAGTCCGCGAGGCCTCCGCGGAGCGCATCCAGCGAAACAGGGATGCTCACAGCGGCCTCATGGTAGATCAGGCCCTCGCGCGTTGTGACGATTCCGGACCGCGGGCGCCACTAGAGTGGCGTCGTGGACTTCGCGCTTCCCGACGAGCTCGGCGAGATCCGCGCCGCCGTGCGCGAGCTCTGCAACGGGTTTCCCGGCGAGTACTGGCGCGAACTCGAGCCCGACCGCTACCCGGAGGAGTTCGTCGCCGCCCTGACCGAGAACGGCTGGCTCGCCGCCCTGATTCCGGAGGAGTACGGCGGCGCGGGGCTCTCGCTGACGGCGGCGAGCGTCATCCTCGAGGAGATCAACGCGCTCGGGCTGCAGCTCCAGCGCCTGCCACGCGCAGATGTACACCATGGGCACGATCCTCCGGCACGGCTCCGACGAGCAGAAGCAGCGTTACCTCCCGAAGATCGCCTCCGGCGAGCTGCGCCTCCAGGCCTTCGGCGTCACCGAGCCGACCGCGGGCTCGGACACGACGAGCATCCAGACGACGGCAACCCGGTCGGACAACGGCTACGTCGTGAACGGCCAGAAGATCTGGACGTCGCGCGCCCTCTACTCCGACCTCATGCTCCTGCTCGCGCGCACGACGCCGCTCGAGGAGGTCGAGAAGAAGACGGAGGGGCTCTCGACCTTCATCGTCGACATGAAGGCGGCCGTCGCCGACGGGAAGATGACCATCCGGCCGATCAAGACGATGATGAACCACGCAAGCACGGAGATCTTCCTCGACGGAGTGTCGGTGCCCGAGGACGCCCTCATCGGCGAGGAGGGCAAGGGGTTCCGCTACATCCTGGACGGCATGAACGCCGAGCGGATCCTGATCGCAGCGGAGACCATCGGCGACGGGCGCTGGTTCACGGAGAAGGCGACGGCGTACGCCTCGGAGCGAGTCGTCTTCGGCCGCCCGATCGGGCAGAACCAGGGCGTCCAGTTCCCGATCGCGCAGGCGCACGCCGCCCTCGAGGCGGCAGACCTGATGCGCTACAAGGCAGCCTGGCTCTTCGAGCAGGGGCTTCCGTGCGGGCCGGAGGCGAACATGGCCAAGTACCTCGGCTCCGAAGCCTCCTGGCAGGCGGCGAACGCCTGCCTCGACGCACACGGCGGCTTCGGCTTCGCCGAGGAGTACGACGTCGAGCGGAAGTTCCGCGAGAACCGCCTCTACCGCGTCGCGCCGGTCTCGAACAACCTGATCCTCGCCTACGTCGGCCAGCACGTCCTCGGCATGCCGAGGTCGTACTAGCAAGGGCGCCGAAGGCGCCGGCGCGCGAAGCGGCCGTCGGCGGCCGGAGGCGCCGGCCGCGAAGGGCGCGCTCGAGCCCGGAGGGCTCGACACCGCCGAACGGCCGCGACCTCGGCCGCTAGGGTGGCGGCCGGCAGGGCCGCGGTCACCGCCGCGTGCACTGACGTCCGCGGCCATCGCGCTCCTACACTGTTTGTATGGCCGTCGTTTGTCTCCGGGCGCCGTTGCGCGACCTCGTCGGGGGGTCACCGCAGGTAGAGGTCGGCGGCGCGACCGTCGGTGAGGCGCTGCAGGCCCTCGAGCGGGCGCACCCGCCGATCGTCGGCTGGATCCTCGACGAGCACGGGCGCATCCGGCAGCACGTGAACGTGTTCCACGACGGCGAACGGGCGCGGGAGGAGACGGCCGTCGGCCACGACGACGTGCTGCACGTCCTGTCGGCGATCTCGGGCGGCAGCCGGTGACCGAGCTGCTCGTCGGGACGAAGAAGGGCCTGTTCGTGCTGCGCGGAGAGCCCGGCGCCGAGTTCGAGCTCGTGCACCGCGCTTTTGCGGGCGACGCCGTCGAGTACGCGATCCGGGACCCCCGCAGCGGGCGATACTTCGCGAGCGTCACGTCGGGCTTCTACGGGCCTCGCCTGATGCTCTCCGACGACCCGACGGGCGAGTGGTCGCAGGCAGAGGGGCTCGCGTTCCCGGAGGACGTGCCCGACGCGACCGTGAAGCGCATCTGGATCGTGCAGCCCGCGGAGGAAACCGGACGTTCTGTACGCGGGCACCGCCCCGGCCGCCCTGTGGCGAAGCGAGGACGGCGGGGAGACGTGGGAACTGAACCGGGCGCTGTGGAACGTCCCCACGAGGGCGGACTGGCAACCAGGCGCCGGCGGCCTCATGGTGCACTCGATCTGCCCGTGGCCGGGCGAGCCGGATCGGCTTGCCGTCGGCATCTCGGCCGCAGGAGTCTGGCTCACGGACGATCGCGGCGAGACGTGGCGCACGGGCTACACCGGCCTCGACCCCAGGTATCTCCCCGAGGACGCACGTGAGGGCTCGCACGCGCTCTGCATTCACAACATGCACCGCGCCCCGCAACGTCCCGAACGGCTCTTCATGCAGTTCCACGGCAGCGTCTACCGCAGCGACGACTCGGGCGAGACGTGGCTGGACATCGCGGAAGGGCTGCCGTCGGGCTTCGGCTTCCCGCTCGTGACGGACCCGGCCGATCCGGACAGCGCCTACGTCATCCCCCTGACCGCCGACGTCGACCGGGTGACGCCCGACGGCAAGGTTCGCGTGTACGAGACTCGCGACGGAGGGGCCAGCTGGAAGGCGCACGGCGACGGGCTGCCCCAGGACGGGGCCTATCTCACGATTCTCCGGCAGGCCTTCGACGGCGACGGAGGCTCGCCGCTCGGCCTCTACTTCGGGGCGACGTCCGGCGACGTCTTCGGCTCCGCGGATGCCGGCGAGACCTGGTTCCCGGCCGCGACGAGGCTCGCTCCCGTAGCCTCGGTGCGGGTGGCGCGCTGAGCCGTTCCTGCGCCGGAGCCTAGACTCAGGACGTGAAAGTCTGCCCCGGCTGCGGGGAGGAAAACCCCGAAAAGTTCCGCCTGTGCGGATTTTGCGGCACGCCGCTCGAGGCTGCGCCCGAGAAGCGGGAGGTGCGCAAGAACGTCACCGTGGTCTTCTCGGACGTCGTGGGCTCGACGGCGCTCGGCGAGCGACTCGACCCGGAGGCGCTTCGGCGTCTGCTCACCGGCTACTTCGAGGAGATGAAGACGATCCTCGAGCAACACGGCGGCGTCGTCCGAGAGTTCATCGGCGACGCCGTCATGGCGATCTTCGGCATCCCGCTCTCCCGCGAGGACGACGCTCTCCGTGCCGTTCGGGCGGCGGCTCAGATGCGCGACCGCCTGCACGACCTGAACGACGGCTACGAGCAGCAGTGGGGGTTCCGCCTCAAGGTACGCACCGGCGTCAACACCGGTGAGGTCGTCACCCGCGAAGAGGCGACGGACACGCTCGTCCTCGGCGACGCCATCAACGTCGCGGCGCGCCTCGAGCAGAACGCGCCGATGGGGGAAGTGCTGATCGGCGACCAGACGTTCCGGCTCGTCCGAGGCGCGATCGACGCGGAGCCGGTCGAGCCGCTCGAGCTGAAGGGCAAGTCGGAGCCCGTCCCCGCGTTCCGCCTGCTGTCCGTGCGCGACGGGGATCCGCTCGCTCGCCGGCTCGATGCGCCGATCGTCGGCCGTGAGGAGGAGCTGCGCTTGCTGGCGGAAGCATTCGACACGAGCGCGACTGCCGAGGCGTGCGGGCTCGTCACGATTCTCGGCGAGCCGGGCGTCGGGAAATCCCGCCTCACCGGCGAGTTCGTCCGAAGCCTCGAAGGGCGGGCGACGGTCATCCGCGGGCGCTGTCTCCCGTACGGACAGGGAATCACGTTCTGGCCGCTGGCCGAGGCCGTCCGCGAGGCGGCCGCGATCCAGGAGGGGGATTCCGCCGATGTCGCCGGGGCCCGGCTGACGGCACTCGTCGACGATGTCGAGGTGCGTGACCGCATCGCGTCGGCGATGGGGCACTCGCTTCAGCAGTTCCCTGTCGAGGAGATCTTCTGGGCCGCTCGCAAGCTCTTCGAGGGCCTCGCGCGGGAGCAACCGGTCGTCGCCGTCTTCGACGATCTGCACTGGGCCGAGACGACGTTCCTGGAGCTCGTCGACCACGTCGTCGAGTCGGCTCATGCGCCCGTGCTGCTCGTGTGCACGGCGCGGCAGGACGTTCTCGACCGCTGGGAGGCGCGCGCCTCGGGAAGCGGACGGCCTCCGGCTTCACCTCGAGCCTCTCTCGGCCGACGCGGCCGGCCTGATCCTCGAGAACCTGCTCGGCGGCAACGGGATCCCCGCGGCGCTCCGCGCGCGGATCGTGACGGCTGCCGAGGGCAACCCGCTCTTCGTCGAGCAAGTGCTGTCGATGCTCATCGACGACGGTCTGCTGCGCCAGGCGAACGGCTCCTGGGAGGCCGCCGGCGATCTCACCGACCTCGCCGTCCCGGCAACGATCCACTCGCTCATGGCGGCGCGCCTCGACGGCCTCTCCGACGAGGAGCGGGCCGTCATCGAGGCCGCGGCCGTCGGCGGCTACGAGTTCCCCCAGGCGGCCCTCGAAGTGCTCGTGGGTGACCCCCTGCGGGCGCGCGTCGGTGAATCCCTCGCCGCGCTGTCGCGCAAGCAGCTCCTCCAGCCGGCCGAGGAAGACGCCCACGTCGGGCCCCAGTTCCGGTTCCAGCACATCGTGATCCGCGATGCCGCCTACGCCCGTCTGCTCAAGGAGACGCGTGTGTCGCTGCACGAGAAGTTCGTGGAGTGGGCGGACGGCGTCGTCGCCGACCGCGGCGTCGCGTACGACGAGATCCTCGGCTGGCACCTCGAGGAGGCCTACCGTAACCTGGCCGAGCTCGGCCCCCTCGACGCTCACGGGATCGAGCTCGGCGTACGGGCGGCCGACCGCCTCAGCGGCCGCCGGCCAGACGGGCGTTCGCCCGCGGGGACATGCCGGCCGCCGCGAACCTGCTGCGCCGGGCGGGCGCGCTGCTGCCGGAGCTCTCGCCGGCGAGGCTCGAACGCCTTCCCGACCTCGGCGAGGCGCTCATGGACATCGGCGAGTTCGCAGAAGCCGGCACGCGTGCTCGACGAGGCGATCGACGCGCGCCGCCGCTCATCGGCGACCAGCGCCTTCTGGCCGAAGGGCAGGCTCGTGCGCCTGCTCGTCGCGCGCCACGCGGCCGACGCCGAAGGGCTGGGCCGAGGAGGTCGAGCCGCGAGACGCGAACGCGCGAGGCCCGCTGTTCGAGGCTGCTGGCGACCACGCGCAGCTGGCACGGATGTGGCGCCTCGCTCGGCTACGTCACGCGACCGCGTGCCGGTACGCCGAGGCCGCCGCGCAGCCGCCGAGCAGGCGATCGAGCACGCACGCCTGGCGGGCGACGTCCGGCAGGAGGCCCGTGCGGTGACGACGTATGCGACTGCGGCGCTGCACGGGCCGACGCCCGTCGACGAGGCGATCCGGCGCTGCGAGGAGATCGTCGGCGCGGGAGCTCGGTGACCGCCAGGCCGAGGGTCTCGTGCTCTGCGCCGTGTCACACCTCGACGCGCTCCGAGGCGACGATCCCGAAGGCGCGGGAGCTGCACGTGCGGGCACGAGCGCTGCTCGAGGACGTCGGCGGAAGGCGTTGTCGCGGCCTCGGCGTCGCTCGACTCTGCGGCCGTCGAGCTGCTCGCCGGCGACGGCGCGACCGCCGAGGCGCAGCTCAGCCGCGACTACGAGACGCTCGACAGCCTGGGCGAGAAACTACATCCTCCCGACGGTCGCGGCGTTGCTCGGCCAGGCGCTGTACGTCCAGGGCCGGTACGACGAGGCATGGCGTTCAGCGAGACCGCCGAGGAGCTCGGCGCTCCCGACGACGTCGACGCCCAGTCGCTATGGCGATCGTCCGCGCGAAGGTGCTGCGCGCGGCAGGGCCGCCTCGAGGAGGCCGAGGAGCTCGCGCGAGCGGCGATCCGAGCTCTTGCGCGAGTCCGACGCGATCGTGATGCAGGCGGACGCCCTCGCCGACCTCGCGGAGGTGCTGACGCTCGGCGGGCCGCGACGAGCGAGGCGCGCAGCGTGCTACGCGAGGCGCCGCCGGGCTCTACGAGCGAAAGGGCAACCGCGTGTCGGCCGCGCGCGCGACGCGCCTGCTCGAGGAGGCCGGTAGCAGCTCAGCCGCCGCTGAGCCGGATGTCGAGGCCACGAAGCACCGTGAACCGGTGCCGCCGCCCGGGAGCGATTTGATGCTCACGCAGGCACTTGCCTTCGGTGATCGTGCCCCGCCTCGGGCACTGTGCGGCACGAGCGACGCCGTCCGCGTAGACCGTCTTCAGCTTGCCGAACGTCTTGCACGATGATCGTTACCGGGTCGTCACCGGGTCAGGGAAGAGCACGTCGACGTACTGCGGCATCTTGCAGTTGGCACCCGGCGGGCAACAGTCCTCGGACGGAAACCTCCTCGATCGTGTACGGCGTACACACACCGTCGCCTCCGACGACTGCGTCCACGTGATCGACGGGGTTCGATCGCGCTCGCGTCCCTCCGGTCGTCAGCGTGCACGCCGTCGGCGAGGCAGCCGCCGACGAATTCCTCGGTATCGGTCGCGCTACGATCAGCGATACACGCTGCGCACGCCGGACGTGTCGGTCGTTGCCGCCGTGACTCGGGTCGCCGTCGTTCGCGCCCTCCTCGAAGGACGCCGGACCGAACATCTGATCAGTCCGGCGGCAGCTCGGCGCCAGTGAAATCGACCTCCACCGTGACGCGAGCGTCGCCCGCTCCGGATGTTCCGAGGTTGCAGACCACCTTGCGCGGCACGGACGCGTGCACGTCCCCGTCCGGCGAGCTCGCGCTCAGTGACGGTGGCACCGGCCGGGTGCCTGCGCTCGTGAACGTCGTGTGTCGCGACCGTCGCCGGTGTCTGGTGATCAGAGCGTGAACAAGACAGTCGCCGCCGACGGCCAGCCTCACGGAGAGGGCGACGCCGTGACATCGATCGTGATGGCGGCCGGTGCGGCCGCCCCGGCTCGACCGCCACGAGCAAGCCACGCCCCCGCCGTCGCCAGAGCGACCAATACGGCAAGCGTGGCCCGCCGCCGCAATTTCCCCCTATCCCGTAGCCACGATGCATAGATCCTACCTGCCGGCCGGAAAGATCAAGTCGGAAGCGGCGGACGTAGACGTTCACGGCACGACCCAGCGCAGGCGCAGCGGAACCGCTCCCCACGGGCAGTACTGCTTCACCGTTCTGACCCAGTAGCCGAGTCGTCGTCGACGTTCGAAGGCAGGCCGTCGCAGAGCTCGATCGTGACCTCGGCCAGCCGCACGTTGCGCACGTGCCAGCGATGGCCCGTGTTCTCGCGCGTGCCACGGTAGACCCGCCCGACGGGAATCCCGGCGGCCGTGCCGGCACGGATCGCGTCGCGGACGAGAACGATGTCGGCCGGGACGTTCACGTAGCTTCGGAACCTCTCGCCCTCGACCTTCCAGGTGACGAGCGCCCGTTTCTTCGGCGTGGTCGCGGTGGACGAAGCCTGCGCGGAGGCCGCCGCCGCTGCCGTCACGACCACGATGGAGGCGAACGCGAGCAGGCGCATGCACCTGCGACCCGGCAGAGGCCCCGCCGGTTCGCTGAGGATGCGCGGCCGCGGCGCTAACCTAGAGCAGAGCATGGCCATGCCGTTCGACAAGTATCGGGCCTACCCCTTCGGTCCCGAGCTGGCCCGCCGCACCTGGCCGGACCGGAGGCTCGACGAAGGCCCCGATCTGGTGCTCGGTCGACCTGCGCGACGGCAACCAGGCGCTGATCGACCCGATGGACATCGATCGCAAGCGGCGGTTCTGGGAGCTGCTCGTGCGGCTCGGGTTCAAGGAGATCGAGGTGGGCTTCCCGTCGGCATCGCAGCCCGACTTCGACTTCACGCGGCTCCTGATCGAGGAAGGCCTCGTTCCGGACGACGTCTGGATCCAGGTCCTGACGCAGGCGCGCGAGGAGCTGATCGAGCAGACGATCGAGAGCGTCCGCGGCGCGAAGCGGGCGATCATCCATCTCTACAACTCGACGTCGGAGCTCCAGCGCCGCGTCGTCTTCCGCGAGGAGCGGGCGGGGATCGTCGAGCTCGCCGTCAACGGCGCCAAGCTGTGCGCCCGCGCGCTCGACGAGCTGCCCGAGACGGAGATCCGCTTCGAGTACTCGCCCGAGAGCTTCACGGGCACCGAGCCGGAGTTCGCGCTCGAGATCTGCGAGGCCGTGCTGGACGTCTGGCAGCCGCGGCCGGAGTGGAAGGTGATCGTCAATCTGCCCGCCACCGTCGAGATGTCGACGCCGAACGTCTACGCCGACCAGTTCGAGTGGTTCCATCGCACCGTCTCACGCCGCGACTCGATCATCCTGTCCATTCACCCGCACAACGACAGGGGCTGCGCGGTCGCGGCCACCGAGCTCGCGCTCATGGCCGGCGGCGAGCGCGTCGAAGGAGCGCTCTTCGGCAACGGCGAGCGCACGGGCAACGTCGATCTCGTCACGCTGGCGCTCAACCTGTTCAGCCTGGGAATCGACCCGGAGCTCGACTTCTCGGACATCGACGAGGCGCGGCGCGTGGTCGAGTACTGCAACCAGCTTCCGGTCCACCATCGCCATCCCTACGTCGGGGACCTCGTCTACACGGCGTTCTCCGGCTCCCATCAGGACGCGATCAAGAAGGGCATGGAGGCGATCGAGCAGGCCGAGGGCCCGCCCTGGGAAGTCCCCTATCTCCTGATCGACCCGAAGGACGTCGGACGCACCTACGAGGCGATCATCCGCGTGAACAGCCAGTCCGGGAAGGGCGGCGTCGCCTACGTCATGAAGGCCGAGCACGGGCTCGACCTTCCGCGGCGCACGCAGATCGAGTTCTCGAGGGTGATCCAGGCCGTCGCCGAGACCCAGGGCGGCGAGGTGACGCCGGACCAGATCTGGAACTGCTTCGCCGAGGAGTACCTCCGCCCCGGTCCCATCGAGATCGTCGGCCACCGCTCCACCGCGGAGGGCGAGAGCCTCCAGGAGACGCTCCAGGTCCGTCTGCGGATCCACGGCAAGGAGCGCTCCGCCGTCGGAACCGGCAACGGACCGATCGCCTCGTTCGTCGACGCGCTGTCCAACCTGGGCATCGACGTCAGGGTGCTCGACTACCACGAGGACTCGATCGGGGCGGGCGCCGACGCCCAGGCCGCGTGCTACATCGAGGCGACGCTCGGCGACCGGGTGCTCTGGGGGGTCGGCATCCACTCGAGCATCGTGACCGCATCGCTGCGGGCGGTGACGAGCGCCGTCAACCGCGCCGTCGCCGCCGGCCTCGTCGAGCCGGCCCCGGAGGCCGCGGTCACACAGCGCGACGCGTAGCCCGGTGACCGCGGCCTTCGGCCGCTCCTGGGCGGGTCGCGGCCGGCCGAGCCGGCCGCTCAGCCGCCTGGCTCGCTATCCGCGAAAGTAACCGCGGCCTTCGGCCGCTCTTGGGCGGGTCGCGGCCGGCCGAGCCGGCCGCTCAGCCGCCTGGTTCGCTATCCGCGAAAGTAACCGCGGCCTTCGGCCGCTCCTGGGCGGGTCGCGGCCGGCCGAGCCGGCCGCTCAGCCGCCTGGCTTGCTATCCGCGAAAGACCCAGTTACATTGCTGCCGCGAGCGACTGCAGCTTCTCGTCCTGGAGCGTCTCCGGGGGCTGGTAGGCCACCTTCGAGTGCGAGAGGCCGAGCTGGACGAACAGCTCCGCCAGCTTGATCGCGAGCAGTCCGGGGTTGACGACGGGCACGCCGAGCGTTCGCCGCAGGTGCTCGACCGCCTGGTGCATGGTGGTCGAGCCGATCAGGATCACGTCGGCGCCGTCCTCGTCGATCGCCTTGCGCCCCTGCTCCTCGAGCGCGGCGAACACGACCTCCTCCTTGCCGGCCAGCAGCTGCTCCTGATCCGGCCGGACGTCGATCGACCGGATCGAGGCGCAGTAGTGACGGGTCCCGTACTCGGCCATCGTCTTCTCGTAGAGCGGGATCCAGCGCCGCCACATCGTCAGGATCGAGAACTTCTTGCCGAGGATCGCCGCGACGTGCTGCTGGGCCTGGCCGGGGCCGACGACCGGGATCGTGAGGCGCGAGCGCAGCGCCGCGAGCCCCGAGTCGGAGACCGTGTCCATCACGACGGCGTCGTAGCCCTCCTCCTCGCTCCGCAGACCGGCCTCGGCGATGTACGCATCGAGGATCAGCCATTCGTAGGGCCCGTCCGCGTTGTGGCAGGAGTTCTTCACGGGCACGAAGTCGTACTCGACGCCCGGGGTGCGAAGCTCGTCGGGAAGCTGTGCGGCGCGGTTCGCGATGCCGGCCTCGTCGAAGGGGAACGGGACGATGTACTTGATCCGCATCGAGATCCTCCGGGGTCGATGTGAGGGAGCTACGCGGCGAGCGCCGCAAGCTCGGGTCGGCGCAGATGCCAGTCCGTCTCACGCTGGTAGGCGGTCCCGAGCGAGAGCAGGGTCTCCTCCTGCCACCACGGCGCGACGATCTGCATGCCGACCGGCAGGCCGCCCGACGAGAAGCCGCAGGGGACGACGAGCGCGGGCACCTCGGCCGTCGAGAAGCCGTACGTCAGACGGGCGAGCCGGCGGGTCGTCTCGATCGTCTCGCTCTCGTCGGCGCGGGGCGCGACCGTTCCGGCGGCCGGGGTGAGCACGGCGTCGAGGTCGGCGAACGCGAGCTCCAGGTTGCGGCGCCACACCCGTCCCACGTCCCGATACCGGCCGTAGTCGGCGCCGGTCACCTGCTCGCCGAGGAGAAGCCGCCGCCGCACGTCCTCGCCGAAGAGCTCGGGCTGCGTGGCGAGCCGCTCCTGGTGGATCCCGTAGGCCTCTGCGCGGACGATCAGGTTCGTCGCCTCGAAGACCTCGCTCGCACCGGGCAGGTCGACATCGACGACCGACGCCCCGAGACGCTCGAACACGTCGGCAGCTTCGCCTACGAGCTCCACGATCTCTGCGTCGACGTCCTCCTGGTAGTACCCGGTCGCGACGCCCAGGCGCATGCCCTCGATGCCACGGTCGGTTGCGGCCACCGCCTCGCAGGGCGGCCGGTCGACCGAGCTCGGATCGGCCGGATCGAAGCCCTGCAGAATCGCGAGCAGCGCGGCGACGTCCGTGACGGAGCGCGCCATGCGGCCCGACCGTGTCGAAGCTCCACGTGATCGGAAAGACGCCGCGGATGCTCACCCGGCCGGAGGTCGGCCGCAGCCCGCTCACGCCGTTGAGCGCGGCCGGAATCCGTACCGAGCCTCCCGTGTCCGTGCCGAGCGCGGTAGCCGTCAGATCGGCGCCGAGGGCCGCGCCCGAGCCGCCGCTCGAGCCGCCCGGGACTCGATCGAGATCCCAGGGGTTCCGGCAGGCGCCGTGATGCGGATTCTGGCTCGTCGCGCCGAAGGCGAACTCGTGCAGGACGGTCTTGCCGAGCAGCACGGCGCCCGCCTCGCGCAGCCGCCGGGCGACCTCGCTGTCCGCCGTCGGGACGGTGTCGGCGAAGAAACGCGAGCCGGCCGTCGTCCGCACGCCGGCGGTGTCGATGTTGTCCTTGAGCGCGACCGGCAGCCCGTGGAGAGGCCGCGGCGGCTCGCCGCGCTCGAGCGCGGCATCCGCTTCGGCGGCCTGCTCGAGAGCGGTCTCGGCGCAGACGGTGATGTAGGAGCGGACGGCGCCGTCGTAGCGCTCGATCCGGTCGAGGTACGCCCTCGTGAGATCGAGCGAGCGCAGCTCGCCCGACCGGAGGGCCTCGACGATGCCGTCGGCAGGTGGGACGCCTTGGGTCACGTCGTCCGGGAGGCTCATCGCACCGCGACCGGCTCCGGAAGCGCCGGCTCGGTGGAGCGCTCACGCTCGAGCCGGTCGAGCAGCGACGTCTCGCCGCTCGTGATGTGAGCTCGCGAGCCTCGCCGCGGCGAGCTTGGCGTCGCCCGCCGCGATCGCGTTCATGACCGCCTGGTGCTCGATCGCCGACTGCTCGGCCCGCCCCGGCAGCGCCCACATCGTGCGCCACGGGATACGCGTCCCAGAGCCGGCGGATGAACTCGCGCAGGATGCGGCGAGCCGGACGCCGTCGTAGATCGCCCAGTGCCAGGCCGCGTTGCATTCGCTGACCGCGGTGCCGCGTCCCGACGCGACCGCGCCAGGAGCCTCGCGTGCAGCCGCTCGAGCTCGCGCGACTGGGCCCGGCGTCAGCGCCGGGACGCGCGAGCTCCACCGCAAACGGCTCGAGCAGGCAGCGCAGGCGGAGGACCTCGTCCATCTCGCTCGAGCGAGAGCTCGGCGACGACGATGCCCTGGTGCGGCCGGTAGTCGACGAGCCCGTCGGCCTGGAGCAGCCGCAGCGCCTCGCGGATCGGCGTCGGGCTCATCCCGAGCTCGGCGGTGAGGTCGTTCAGGCGGAGGCGCTGTCCCGGCTCGAGCTCGCCCGTCCGGATCCGGTCCCGCAGCACCTGGAGGGCGAGCTCCGTCTTCGTCTTGTGGTCAACGAGGGTCGTCACCACGGCTCACGCGCGGATTGACAGGAGCAAAGCAAATATAACTGCGGTTCACCGAGCGAAGCGAGCGGGAAGCGCGGAAGCCCAAGGCTACAGTCTGCGACCGTCGGCCGCTCCGCAGCCGTTCGAAGCGGGCAGCCGGAAGCGCCGCTCCGCTCGAAAGCTCGCTCGGAGGAGGCCCGTAGTGATCGACTGGAACGAGCAGGCGCTGCGTAGCCTCCTCTTCGCGCCGGGCAACCACCCCCGCAAGCTCGAGAAGGTCGGGTACGTTCGGCTCGGACGCGATCGTGCTCGACCTCGAGGACGCCGTCGCCGACGCCGAGAAGGACGCCGCGCGGGAGCTGGTCCGCGCCGCGCTCGCCGACGTACGACGACGAGCACGGTCGTCATCGTCCGCGTCAACGGCGACAGACACCGGCCGCCATCGAGGACGACGTGCGCGCCGTCGTCTGCGGCGACCTCGACTGCGTGATGGTGCCGAAGGTCGAGCGCCCGGAGACCCTCCCCGCGCTCGACGCGGTCCTCGCGGCGCTGCGAGCGCGAGCGGGGCCTCCCGCCGGGCGGCGATCCGGCTGCTCGCCCTGATCGAGACGGCGAAGGGGCTCGTGCGCTGCGAGGAGATCGCGGCCGCCGCGCCCGCCGCGCGCTCCTCACGCTCGATCTTCGGCCTCGGCGACTTCTCGGTCGACATCGGCGTCGACATCACGCCCGGAGGCGACGAGCTGCTCTACGCGCGCTCGCGCGTCGTCGTCGCGGCGCGCGCCGCGGGCCTGCGCCCCGCCGCTCGACGGCCCCTACCTCGACCTCCCGAACCTCGACGGGCCTGGAGGACGACTGCTGGCGCTCGCGCGGCCTCGGCTTCCAGGGCCGCGTCGTCGATCTACCCCGCCCACGTGGAGCCCGTGCAGCGCGTCTACTCGGAGCTCTCCGACGAGGAGGCCGAGCGCTGCCGGCGCATCGTCGAGGCCTTCGAGGCGGCCGAGGCCGCCGGCTCCGCGTCGATCCAGGTCGACGGGCGCTTCGTCGACTACCCGCTCTACGACGCGCGCGAAGCAGAAGCTGCGGCTGTATCGAGGCCGCTCGCGCGCGGGAACGCCGAGCGCCCGCGTGACGCGAGCCCGCACGCCGCCGCTGCCGCTCGACGGGCCTGAAGGTCGTCGACGCCGCCACACTCTTCGCCGGGCCCGTGATCGCGACGATGATGGGCGACTTCGGCGCCGACGTGATCAAGGTCGAGCACCCGCGCGGCGACAGCCTGCGCACGCTCGGCTGGTCGAAGGACGGCGTCTCGCTCTGGTGGGCGCTCGTCGGGCGCAACAAGCGCGCGGTGACGCTCAAGCTGTCCGCATCCCGCGCGGCGCAGGAGCTCGCTGAAGCGCCTCGCTCGCGCGACGCCGACGTCTTCATCGAGGACTTCCGGCCCGGGCACGCTCGAGCGCTGGAACCTCGGCCCGGACGTGCTCCACGAGCTCAACCCGGGCCTCGTGATCGTCCGGACGAGCGGGTTCGGCCAGACGGGCCCGTACAGCTCGCTGCCCGGGCTTCGGCACGCTCGCCGAGTCGATCTCCGGCTACGCGCACATCAACGGCTGGCCGGACGGCCCGCCGACGCTGCCGCCGTTCGCGCTCGGCCGACGGGGTCGCGGCGCTGACCGGGCACGTTCGCCGCGATGTTCGCGCTCTGGTGGCGCGAGCACGCGCGGCGAGGGCACGGGCCAGGTGATCGACCTCGTCGATCTACGAGCCGCTCTTCTGGATCCTCGGCCCCCAGGCGCTCGTCTACGACCAGCTCGGGATCGTCCAGGGGCGCACCGGCAACGCGCGCGCCGTTCACGGCGCCGCGCAACGCCTACCAGGCGAAGGACGGCCGCTGGCTCGGGCTCTCCGGCGAGCGCCCAGTCGATCGCCGAGCGCGTGATGCAGATCGTCGGGCGCGAGGACCTGATCGAGGAGCCCTGGTTCGCCGACCACACCGGCCGGGTCGAGCACGCCGACGAGCTCGACGCGATCATCCAGGACGTGGATCGGCGAGCACACGACCGAGGAGGTGCTCGCCGCGTTCGCCGAGCACGAGGCCGCGATCGCCCCGGTCAACTCGATCGCCGACATCTTCGAGGATCCGCAGTACGCGGCGCGCGAGACGATCGACGACGCGTCGACCACCCGCAGCTCGGCCCGATGACGATGCAGAACGTCGATCCCGACGCCTGCAGCGAGACGCCCGGGCCGGATCGACCACCCGGGCCCCGAGCTCGGGGAGCACAACCGCGAGGTCTACGTCGGCGAGCTCGGCCTCAGCGAGGAGGAGCTGCAGCAGCTCGAGGCGGACGGCGTGATCTGAGCCGATGGGCCGGACGAGATCCGGCCCCGTACAGGATGAAGTCGCGCTCGCAGCGCGCGTAGGGGCCGGACCTGTCCGGCCCGGCCGTCGCCGACCCGTCAGGCGAGGAAGTAGCGCCCGGTTCAGCGGCAGCTCGCGGGCCGGCTCGAGCTGGACCGGCTCGCCGTCGATCAGCACCTTCCGGGCCTCGGGATCGACGCGGACGGCCGGCGTCGCGCCGTTGCGAACCAGGTCCGCCTTGCGCACGCTCCGCACGTCGCGAACGACGCCGACGTGGCCGGGCCAGCGCTCGCGGACCCGCTCCGCGCCGGCGGCGCTCGAGAAGATCGCCGCCAGCTCCGCCGGCGCGGCTCCATGCGCGCCGAAGAGGCCGCCGTAGACGAGCGGCTCGCCGATCCGGGTCGAGCCGCTGCCCGAGCCGAGCGGCGCCCAGGCGCCGAAGCCGCTCTTGAGCACGAGCTGCGGCTTGGCGCCGAAGAACGCCGGCCGCCAGAGGACGACGTCGGCGAGCTTGCCGGGCTCGAGCGAGCCGACCTCGTGCGCGATCCCGTGCGCCAGCGCCGGGTTGATCGTCAGCTTGGCGACGTAGCGCAGGATGCGCTCGTTGTCGTTCCGCGTCTCGTCGCCGCGCGGCGCGCTTCATCACGTGCGCGAGCTGCCAGGTCCGGCGCGTGACCTCGCCGATCCGCCCCATGCCCATCGAGTCGGAGCTCGTCGATGCTGATCGCGCCCAGGTCGTGGAGGACGCTCTCGGCCGCCATGGTCCAGCTCGCGAACGCGGCCCCGGCTCGCCGCGAGGTCGTTCTCGAAGCGCGGATGCAGCCGGTGGACGGTGCGGATCATCTCCTCGTGCTCGGCGGCGGCCGTCGCGCCGAACGGGAACGGTCGGGTTGGTCGACGAGGGGAGCACGTTGTCGGCAGGCTCGACGGCCTCGAGCAGGTCGACCGGGCCGCCGCCGCAGCCCTCGACGTGGTAGAAGTGGACGCCGCGCCCGCCGATCGCGGCGAGCGTCTCCTCGAGCGTCGCGGACTCCCCGATCCCGTCGGCATGCAGCGCCAGCTGGACGTCGTGGCGGTCTGCGACGGTGAGCGCGGCGTCGACGAGCTCGGGGTAGGCGCCGACGTCCTCGTGCACCTTGAAGCCGCCGGCGCCCCAGCGCGAGCAGCTGCTCGAGGAACCCCTCGTTCGACGAGCTGCGCGCGTGCCAGCGGCAGCAGGTTGAGCGGCGACGGCAGCGCCAGGCGTCGAGCAGGCGGTCGAAGTTGTCCGCGGGGATTGATCGCCGAGGTCGAAAGCGCCGCCGTAGCCCATCGCGACGAGCGTCGTCGTGCCGCCGGCGAGCGCGGCCGGCGACGACCTGCGGGCCGAGCAGATGGACGTGCGAGTCGATCGCCCCGGCCGTCGCGATGAGGCCGTCGGCCGGGACGACCCCGGTCGACGACGAGAGCGGCACGACGACGCCGTCCATCGTGTCGGGGTTGCCGGCGCGCCCGACCGCCGTGATGCGGCCGTCCTTGATGCCGATCGAGGTCTTGCGGATGCCGAGCGCCGGGTCGAGCAGGACGACGTTCGTGATCGCGACGTCGAGCGCATCGTCCGGCGCGATGCTCCCGGTCGTCACGAGCTGCCCGTCGCGCACCGTCTTCGCGAAGCCGATGGCCGGCTCGCTGCCGGGCGCGGTGTCGTCGGCCTCGACCTCGAGCACGAGATCGGTGTCGCCCAGCCGCACACGGTCGCCGGCCGTCGGGCCGTAGATCGACGCGTAGTCGGCGCGCGTCAGGTCCGTCACGGCCAGAGGATCTCGAGCTCGACCTCGGCGCCGGGATCGATGCGGACCGTCGCTCCCGCCGGGAGCGCCGGCCGCGCGCCCTCGAGACCCTCGCGCGGGAACTCGAGCGCCGCGCTCGCGCGGACGAGCGGGAAGTGCGAGCCGACGTAGGCGGGAAACCGGCCCGCGTTCCGGATCCGGATCGTCGCGCGCCGCGATCGCCGGCGCGACCGGGACCGGCCCGTCGCCGGGGATCAGCCTCGCCCGGTCTCAATCGCGCCACCAGCCGCTCGAGCGGCACGAGCCGGCTGCCGTCGCCGAAGGACGGCCTCGACCTGGTGCGGCGCCTCGAGCAGCTCGGCGACGCCCGGCAGGAGCTGGCTCGCGGCGGAAGAGCCCGTGCACCGACGCGCGGACGTCCTCGTAGCTCGCGCCGCGCCGTGCCCGCTCGAGCACCGTGTCGGCACGCGAGCGCGACCGCATCCGGATGGCTGAGCGGGATGCCCTCGGCCAGCCGCCGCCGGGCCAGCTCGGCGGCGGTGAAGACGAGCAGGCGCTCGTGCTCTCGCGGCGTCAGCTGCATCAGACGCCGCACGGCGGCGCCGGCCGCGTCACGATAGCTCGCCGAAGCCCGGCTCGCCGAGTCACCTTCGCCCTCGGCGAAGATCACGCCGGCCGCGCAGGACGGTGTAGACCGGGTAGACGGTCACCTCGCGCCCGTCGTAAGGGCGACCACTTCTCCTGCTCGTGGTACTCGAGCTCCTGCGCGTCGAGCGTGCGGCGGCCGTTCGTCTCGAGCGACGGCAGAAGTCGGCGTCGGCGCCCACCGCGATCGTGCCCTTGCGCGGGTAGAGGCCGAAGAGCGCGGGCCGGCGTCGTCGAGAGCAGGTCGACGACCTGCGGCGAGCGGGACGCCGCGCCGCGCCGCCTCGGTGGCGACGACGGGCAGCATCGGCTCGAGGCCGTTGCCGGCGCCCGGGAGCTGCGTCCAGACGTCGGCGCCGGGCTGCTTCGGCGAGCGGCGCGTGGTCGGAGCCGATCGTGTGCACGTGGCCGTCCGCGCAGCAGCTCCCAGAGGCGCTCGACCGACTCGGGGTTGCGGCTCGGCGGGTTCCACTTGAGGCGGCCGTCCGCGCCATGTCGTCGAGTCGTGAGGCAGAGGTAGTGCGGGCAGGTCTCGACCCAGACGTCGGCGCCCCGCGCCCGCAGCGTCGCGCACCGCTCGACGGACTGGGGCGCGGTCACGTGCGCGATCACGGTGCGGCAGCCGGTCACCTCGGCGGCGAGCGCGACGCGCTGGACGGCCTCGACCTCGCTGTACCACGGCCGCGCCTCGTCCCAGGCCTCCGCGCCGGTTCGCCCTTCCGCCTGGAGGCGCGCCGTCTCGAAGTCGACGATCTCGGCGTTCTCGCAGTGGACGACGACGGTCGAGGCCCGCCGCGTGCGCCCGGCGCATGGCAGTCGAGCATCTGCCCGGTGTCGGCCCCGGGGTACATCCCCGGCGGCGCGACGCCGCCGGTGAAGAGCTTGAGCGCGACGATGCCGGCCTCGGCGAGCGCCGCGACCTCGTCGGGGTCCTCGCTCGGATAGCCGCCGAACAGCGCGTAGTCGACGTGGCACTCGGAGCGCACGTGCGCGAGCTTCTCCTGCAGGCGCTGCGGCGGTGAGGGTCGCGGCGGCTTGTCGAGCGGCATGTCGACGACGGTCGTGATGCCGCCCTTCGCCGCCGCGCGCGTCGCGCCCTGGTAGGTCTCCCAGCCGTAGCCCCAGAAGACGTGGAAGTGCTCGTCGATCAGCCCGGGCAGCGACCGTGAGGCCGTCGACGTCGAGCGTCTCGTCGGCGTCGAGCGCCTGATCGGTGATCGACGCGATCCGGCCGTCCCTGACGCCGACGTGAGCCGGCTCGAGCCGGCCGTCCGGAGAGCACACGTGCCGCCGGCTGATCGCGAGGTCGAGCTGTGCCATCGTGCCTGCCTCGGTTCCCTGCTAGACGGCGAGCGACTCGCCCGCGACGAGGTTGCGAGGAGCGCCCGGCGAGGAACGCCAGCACGTTGTCGGTCGGTCTCCTCGAACTGGCGGGCGAGCGCCTCGTCCGTGTGCCAGGCGATGTGCGGCGTGATGAGGACGTTCGGGGCGCCTGCGAGCCGCTCGAGCTCCTTGCCGGGCGGCTCACGCTCGAGCACGTCGAGAACGGCGCCGCCGAGGCAGCCCCTCCTCGAGCCGGCGGCGCAGAGCCTCGTCGTCGACGATGCCGCCGCGCGCAGTGTTGACGAGGATCGCCGACGGCTTCAGCAGGCCGAGCCGCTCGTCGTCGAGCAGGCCGCGCGTCTCGTCGGTGAGCGCGACGTTGACGGTCACGACGTCGGCGCGCCGCAACAGCTCCTCGAGGTCGAGCCCGCTCGACGCCCGGGATCTCGCGCTCGCTGCGCGACCAGCCGAGCACCCGCATGCCGAAGGCGCTCCCGAGCTCGGCGACGCGCACGCCGATGCGCCCGAGCCCGATGACGCCGAGTGTCTTCCCGGCCAGCTCGAAGCCCCGAAAGCTGCGGTACTCCCAGCTCCCGCCGCGCGTGGATTCCTGCGCCTGAAAGAGCCGCCGCTGCAGGGCGATCACGGCACCGAACGTGAACTCGGCGACAGATTGCGTCGTCGCTGCGGGCACGATGGCGACCGCGATTCCCCGCGCCGTGGCTGCCTCCACGTCGATGTGCGAGTAGCCGGCCGTGCGGGTGGCGACGAGTCGCAGGCGCGGCAGACGCTCGAGCACGGCGGCTTCGATCTGCGTATAGGTGTAGAGCGTGACGAGCACCTCGGCGCCGTCCGCGCGCGCGACGATCTCATCGGCCGATGCCGGCCCGAAGGACACGCGCGTCGGCGCTTCCCGCCGCAGGCGCTCGAGCAGCGGCTCGTCCTCCGGCGCGCAGTCGACAACGGCGACGACCTCGGCGGCTCCTCGCGCTTCCACGGTCGCCGCGAGCATAGCGGCATTGGTCTGACCTTAGTGCTCAGTCGAGCAGGAGCTTGTGCAGGGCGGTCGAGTCGAGCTCGCCCTCGCCCCTGGCGACGAGCTCTTCGTACCGCCCGCGCGTGCTCTCGACGTGCGGAAGATCGAGCCCGACGGAGGCGGCGACCTCCTCCACGAGGCGCAAGTCCTTGAGCATGATCGTCGCGTGCGCGGCCGGGGTGTAGTCGTGCGCGATCATGCGGCTCGCATGCACCTCGAGGATGCGCGAATCGGCCGAGCCGCCGCGCAGCGCGTCCCGCACGACCTCGAGGTCGAGCCCGCAGCGCTCCGCGAGCGCCAGCGCCTCCGCGACGGCCTCGATCGTGAGCGGGACGACCACCTGGTTGACGAGCTTGACCGCATGGCCGGCGCCCGGGCCTCCGACATGGACCAAGCGCCCGAGCGGCGAGAGCAGCCGCTCGGCACGCCGCACGTCGTCGTCGCTGCCGCCGGCCATGATCGCCAGGCGCCGCTCCACGATCGCGGGGGGCCCGCCCGACACCGGCGCGTCGACCCAGCCGATACCCCGCTCCGCCAGCCGGACGGCGCGTTCGACCGACTCCGCCGGTCGGGAGGTACCCATGTCGACGAGCAGCTGACCCGCTCGTAGGTGTGGCTCGAGGCCCGCGAGCACCTCTCCGACCGCCACCGAATCGAGAAGCATCAGGACGAGCGTCTCGGCGGCTGCAGCCTGCCCGAGGTCCGGCACCACCGTGATGCCGGAGACGAGCTCCGGCGCGAGCTGCGAGCGGTTCCAGCCCCGGACGTCGTGCCCGGACGCTACAAGCTCGCGCGCAAGGGGCCGGCCCATGAGGCCGAGCCCGAGCACGCAGATCGATTCCGCCGTCATCTCGACATGAGTCTAAGATCGCGGCCGTGTTCGACGGCTTCGACCGGTTACGTATCACGACGAGCGAGGCGGAGATCAATCTCGTCCGCGGCGGCTCCGGCCCGCCGCTGCTGCTCCTGCACGGCTACCCGCAGACGCACGTCATGTGGCACAAGGTCGCGCCGCGGCTCGCCGAGAGCTTCACCGTCGTCGCCGCCGACCTGCGCGGCTACGGAGACAGCTCGAAGCCGCCCGGCGGAGACGATCACTTTGGCTACTCGAAGCGGGCGATGGCCGCCGACCAGGTCGAGGTCATGGCCGAGCTCGGTTTCGACCGCTTCGCGCTCGTCGGCCACGATCGCGGCGCTCGGGTCGCCCACCGGCTCGCCTTCGACCATCCCGAGCGGGTGGCGAGGCTCGCCCTGCTCGACATCGTCCCGACCTGGGACGTCTTCCAGGCGACGAACCAGGAGATCGCCACCTCGACGTTCCACTGGTTCTTCCTCATCCAGCCGGACGGCCTGCCGGAGCGGATGCTCGGCCACGAGCCGGAGTACTTCCTGCACCGGATGCTCGGCCGCTGGAGCGCGGGCGCCTACTTCGACCCGGAGGCGGTGGCGGAGTACGAACGCTGCTTCCGCGACCCCGCCACGATTCACGCCACGTGCGAGGACTACCGCGCCGGAGCGTCGATCGACCTGGTTCACGACGAGGCCGATCTCGGGCGCACCGTCGACATCCCGCTGCTCGTCCTGTGGGGCGCCAAGGGGCATCTCGTCCCGTTGTTCGACGTGCTCGGCGTTTGGGGCGAGCGCTTCCCCGACGTGCGAGGGGGCGCGCTCCCCTGTGGGCACTTTCTCGCCGAGGAGCTTCCCGCCGAGACGCTCGCCGAGCTGCTCGCGTTCCTCGGTGAGTAGCCGTCGACCGGCCGGCCTCTAGGCCGGCTCGGAGAGCTCGCGCAGCAGCTGTCGCAGCTCCGCGAACCGTTCCGTCCCGAGCTGCTGCTCCCATTCGCGCTCGATCTCGCTCACCGCGTCGCGGATCGTGTGTCCCGCCTGCTGGCCGCGGCGGGTGAGCACGATGCGCTTGGAGCGTCGATCGTGCGGGTCCGACCCGGCGCTCGAGGTAGCCGAGACGCTCGAGCTCCCCGAGGAGGTAGTTGACCGCCTGCTTGGTCATGCCCCGCCGCGCCGCGAGCTCGGAGGGCCGCGCGCCCTGGGGGCCCGGATACAGCAGGACGTTCAGGTGGGCCGCATCCAGGTCGGCGAATCCGTGCTCGTGCAGCCGCTCGAGCATCCGCCGGAGCACCTGCTCCCACGGGATCCGCAGGAGGGCGCCGATCAGCGGCGGCCCCAGCGGCCGGTCGTCGCCCGGTTGAGTAAAGTCACTTGACTTCTGCTCGGTCGCCATATAAAGTCAAGCCACTTTACCATCTTGGTCACGCAACGCGGCCCGCCAGGGCCGCAGCCGTGACGGGAAGCGGCCGAAGGCCGCGGAAGGAGGAGTCATGCTGACGAGTGCAAGCGAAGAGATCAGGGTCGGGCCGATGGCGATCCGATTCCTGCTCGAAGGGGAGGCGTCCGGCGGTTCCGTCGCGGTGTTCGAGTTCGACGTGCCGGCCGGAGCCAGGCTGCCTGGGGCGCACAGCCATGACGGCTACGAGGAGACGGTGTACGGGCTCGAGGGCACCGTGACGTGGACGCTCGAAGGCCGGCAGGTCGAGGTCGGCCCGGGCGAGGTGCTCTGCATCCCGCGAGGAGCCGTCCACCGCTTCGACAACGACCACGACGTCGACGCGAAGGTGCTCGCGATCGTCACCCCCGGGATCCTCGGCCCCGACTACTTCCGCGAGCTCGCCGCCGTCCTCGCGGCCGCCGCCGGCCCGCCCGACCTCGCGGCGCTCGGCGAGGTCATGCGCCGCCACGGCCTGACGCCGGCGGCGTAACGCCACGGCGTCGCTGCTACGCGATTACGAGGTCGCCGAGATAGGCGTGGCGGACCGCCGGGTTGCCCGAGATCTCTTCGGGCGGCCCGCCCGCCAGGACGCGGCCCTGGTGCATGACCGTGATCCAGTCGGCGATGCCGAAGACGACCTCCATGTCGTGCTCGACGAAGACGAGCGTGAGATCCTCCTCGCGGACGAGCCTGCGGATGAGATCCACGGCATCCCTCGTCTCCCGCGGCGAGAGACCGGCGGTCGGCTCGTCGAGCAGCAGAAGCCTCGGGCGGGCAGCCAGGGACGTCGCCAGGTCCAGCGTCCGCTGGTCCCCGTTCGAGAGATCGGCGGCCGAAAGCCAGCCCTGCAGGCCGCCGAGCCCGAAGCGGGTGAGGAACCCGCTGGACTCCGACGTGATGCTTTCCGGAAGCCCCCCGTACACGCGACCTATCGAGCCCGTCGCAGCGGCCTTCGCCAGCCGCACGTTGTCCCGCGCGGAGAGCGACCAGAAGAGCTCGGCTTGCTGGAACGAGCGCCCCACGCCGAGCTTCGCCAGCTTCCACGCCGGCGCCCCGGTGACGTCCTCGCCTTCGATCAGCACCTGCCCCGCGTCGGGAACGAGCACCCCCGTGACCAGGTTGAGCAGCGTCGTCTTGCCGGCGTCGTTCGGGCCGATCAGCGCGTGAACGCTGCCGCGCCGAACGACGAGGTCGACGCCGTCGATGGCCCGCCGCCCGTCGAACTGCTTGGCCAGGCCTCGAAGCTCGAGCATCGGTCGCGCCGGCGCCCGCTGGCCGGGAGCCCATCCCTGCGGCGGGCCGAACCGGCGGCGCTCCTCGTCGAGCCGCCGCTGCTCGCGACGCTCCGCGCTGCGCCTGGCGACGCGCTCGATCATCGAGCCGCCGCGACGTACGCGGCCCAGCCCCCGCTGCTCGTGATGTCCACCCCCTCGCGCTCGGCGTATTCGGGCTCCCCGAACATGCCGTCGACGGTGCGGCCGTCGTCGAGCTCGATCTTGCCGAAGTGCAGCCCGGGCGGCTCCGCGGCGAAGATTCGCTCCCAGAGGTCGTCCGGCACGTCCAGGAGCTGGCCGGCGATCGATGCGCCGCCCTCGTCCACCTCGATCAGCAGCGGGTGCTCGTCGCGGATCGAGTAGAGCCGGTAGCGCGGCGCCGTGCGCGCCTCCCCCACGAACGTCGCGCCGGCCAGGTTCGCCTCGCCGGGCTGACCGCGCATGAACGTCCCGTAGAAGAACGCGACGCTCATCCGATCGATGCGAAGGTCTGGGTCGGTCGCGCGCGGCCGAGCTCGACTTCGGGTTGGTGCGCGAGGCGGAAGGCGATGTACGCGCTCACGGTCGCCACGTCGACGGTGCGGTCGAGGTCGACGTAGCGCAGGACGTCGCCCGCGCTGTGGTAGTAGGGGTGCTGCGGCGGGTAGCGCCACACCCAGCAGGCGGGCACACCGGCGTCGATGAACGGGTTGTGGTCGCCCCAGGCGTACAGGCTCGCGTCGATCTCGCCCTCGACCTCCCAGCCGGTCCGCTCCGCGCTCTCGCGTGCGAAGGCGGCCATGGCGGCGTCCGCGACGATGACGCGGCGGCCCGGGAACGGAAGCCCCAGCGCGTCGAGGTTGATCATCCCGACCGTCCGCTCGCTCTCCTCGGCATGACGCACGACGTAGCTGTACGAGCCCCACGCCGCGAGCTCCTCGACGGCGAACGCCGCGAAGACGATCGTCCGCCTCGGCGACAGGTCGCGCCAGGCCCGGGCGAGCTCGACCACTGCGGCGACCCCGGTGGCGTTGTCGGCGGCGCCCGGCCCTTCGAGCTGCGTGTCGTAGTGGGCCCCCACGACGACGCGCTCGTCGGTCTCGCCCGGGATCTCTCCGATCACGTTCGCCGCCGTCTTCTCGACGTAGCGGCCGCGGTGCTCGACCCTCAGCCGAACGGGGCCGGCCGTCACGAGGCTGAGGAGCCTCCTCGCCGCCTGCGCCTCGATCGTGACGCCGGGGAAGGGAAGGACGCGGCCCTCCCAGGGCGGCTCGAGCCCGACCGGGTAGAACGAGACCGGGAAGTGACCGACGAGCCCGTCCGGCGTCTCGCCGATGTTGACGAGGGCCGCGACGCCCTTCGACGCGAGCTGCGGGGCGACGAGCCACGTGTGGTACGAGTGCGCGACGGCTACCCGGCCGGCGAGCTCGACGCCCTGACGCTCGACCGCCTCGATGTCCTCCGGTCGGCACGCGCCCAGGTAGACGGCCTCGCCCTCCGCGGCGGCGTCTGCGGTGTACTGGAGGCCGGCGCACGGGATCGACCAGCCGTCGGCGAGAGCGACGCACGACGATCCCTCCGGCTCGTAGCCGAGATAGGGGAACTCCTCCAGCCGGACGTCGCCGAGGCAGGCGCCGAGCTCGTGGAACAGGTAGTCGCGGCAACGCGCCTCCCCCGGCGTCCCGGCGAAGCGGTTTCCGAACGCGACGATCCGCTCCAGCTGCCTCCAGAGGTCGGCAGAGTCGAGCGCCGGCAGATCTTCGAGCCAGGGATCGTCCACGCCTCCTGGAGTCTACGATCCATGCGACAGCCGTGGGCATCTCCGCCAGATCCAGTGCCATGCACGACCTCGTCGACTCCGACGCCGAGCTCGAGCGCGTCGCGACGGGGTTCCAGTTCACGGAGGGGCCGGTCTGGAACGGGCGCGAGGGCTTTCTGCTGTTCAGCGACGTCTCCGGCGACGCGACGGTGCGCTGGAGCGAGAGCGACGGCGCGGGCGACTGGCGCCGGCCGAGCGGCCACGCGAACGGCCTCGTCTACGACGCCGAGTACCGGCTGATCAGCTGTGAGCACGACCGCAGCGTCGTGACCCGGACCGAGGCCGACGGGACGGTGGCCGTCGTCGCATCCCACTACGGCGGCAAGGAGCTGAACAGCCCGAACGACGTCTGCGTCGCCGCGGACGGGAGCATCTGCTTCACCGACCCGCACCCCTCGGGCCGAACGGCGGACTGGGGCATCGAGCGCGAGGCCGAGCTCGACTTCCGCGGCGTGTTCCGCGTCTCTCCCGGAGACAGCGAGCCGACGCTGCTGACGGCCGAGCTCGACTTTCCGAACGGGCTCTGCTTCTCGCCTGACGAGCGGCGGCTGTACGTCAACGACAGCTGGCGCATGGAGATCCGCGTGTTCGACGTCCTCGCGGACGGAACGATCGAGAACAACCGCCTCTTCATCACGCAGCCGGGCGGCGGCACGTTCGACGAGGGCATTCCCGACGGGATGAAATGCGACGAGCGCGGCACGCTCTACTCAACGGGCCCCGGCGGCGTCTGGGCCATCGACCCCGACGGCGAGCACCTCGGCACGATCGAGACGCCCGAGGCCGCGTCGAACCTGTGCTTCGGCGGCTCCGACTGGCGCACGCTCTACATCACGGCGTCGCGCTCCGTCTACCGCGTGCCGATGAAGGTGCGCGGCGCGCCCGTTCCGCATATCGCAACGAGCCGGTGTAACGGCGCGTCGTACGGGGCCCGCAGCTCGCCTTCCGTCGCGACGCCGCCGCGCTCGACGATCTCCTCGACCGCGGCGACCTCCTCGTCCGTCCATCGGCGGGGCCCCGGCGCGTAGTGGACGGAGACGAGGCCGACGACCTCGCCGCCGCGCTCGACCGGCGCGAGCATCTGCGCCCTCGCCCCGTACTTCTCGACGAGCTGCGGCGCGGGGGCCGGATCCGCCTCGAGGAGATCCTCCTGCACGAGCACCCGCCGCTCGCGGTCGACCCACTGAAACGTCGCGGAGACGCGGACACGGAGCGTCGGGTCGCCCGCGATGGAGGCGATGCCGGGTGCGAGAGCCTCGGCCTTGATCGGGAACTCGACACCCGGTTCGTCGTCGATGCGCAGCGTCGTCCGGCTCGCGCCCGTGCGCTCGAGCAGCTCCTCCATGAGCGGCTGGAAGCTCGTCAACGAGTGCCTCCGATCAGATCGGCCGCGACCTCTCCGATCACGTAGCAGGTCAGGTTCGTGTTGTTCATGGTGTTGTCCGGGAAGATGCTCGAGTCGGCGACCATGAGCCCCTCGATCCCGTGGACTCGCAGCCGATGGTCGACGACGGTGCGCGGATCGTCGGGCGGGCCCATGCGGCAGGTCCCGACCGGATGCTGCGACGTGCCGACGTGGGCGGCGACGATCTCGCGCGGATTCTGTCCTTCCGTCACCTCCCGCGCGCCGAAGCGGCGGAAGACGGGGCGGCGAATGAGCTCGCGGAAGAACTCCCAGCCGTGCTCGAAGCGCTCGAAGTCCCGGCCGGCGGAGAGGTACCGGTGGTCGATGTGCGGATGCTCGGTCGGATCCGGGCTCCGGATGAGCACCCGGCCCTCGGACTCGCCGCGGTTCAGGCAGATGACGAACGCGACGGTGCCCGCCACCTCGTCGATCGGGACCGGCATCGCCTGCCATTCGGGCTCGCCGAGCAGGCCGAGCGGCCCCCGGCAGTTCGTGACGAACAGGCGGCCTCGCCGCTCCGCCAGCTCAGGCGCGTGGACACGGAAGCCGCAGTTGGGGTGGTCGAGGAGGTTCCGCCCGACGGGGAGGTCCGCGACCGGCTCGATCCCGAGGCGGCGCAGCTCGTCGGCGGGCCCGATGCCCGAGCGCTGCAGCACGGGCGGCGTCGAGTAGACGCCGGCCGCGAGGACGACGAGCTCCGCCTCGACCTCGACCACGGCACCGCTACCGTCGACGTAGCGGACGCCGGTGGCCCGCTCGCCGTCGAGGAGAACGCGATCGACGAGCGCGTCGGAGCGCAGGACGAAGTTCGGCCGCTTGCGCGCGGCCCTGATGTAGGTGACGAGCGTGCCGAGCCGCACCTCGTTGAGGCGGTTCTGCGGCCACGCCCCGACCGAGGCCACGCTCGCCTCCGGCGCGTTCAGGTCGGGCCGCTCGACAAGGCCGAGCTCGCCGCAGGCCTCCACGAACGCGTGGTTGACCGGCTCCCAGGCCTCCGGCTTCCAGCGCCGGATTGCGATCGGCCCGTCGGTCCCGTGATACGCGGCGGCTCCGAAGTCGAGGTCGTTCTCGATCCGCACGAAGTACGGCAGCAGGTCGTCCCAGCCCCAGCCGGGGTTGCCGAAGCTCTCCCAGCGGTCGTAGTCGAACGGGGCTCCGCGCACGGCGACGCACCCGTTCACCATCGACGAGCCGCCGACCAGCTTCCCTCTCGCCAGGCGGACGCGATGGCCGTTCGCCAGCGGCTCGTCCCAGTAGCCCCAGTCGAGCTCGGGAATGCCGGCAGGGATCCAGCACTGGCCGCCGCTGACGACGAAGAGCGGCGGCAACTCCTCCTCGTCGGGGAAGTCCGGCCCAGCCTCGAGCAGCAGGACCGTGCGACTCTCGTTCTCGCTCAGCCGACCGGCGACGACACCGCCGCTCGACCCCGAGCCGACGACGACGACGTCGAAGCGCTCGCGCGCCATCTCGACCGCTCGTCCGGTGCGCCTACTCCTCGAGGATCTCCGCGGCCCGGTCGGCGGGCGCGCCGTAGGCGAAGATCAGGCCGTCCTCGGCGCTCTCGTTCATCAACTTGAGCGTCGTGCCCGGCTCGACGACGACGATGCTGCCCGCCGGAAGCTCGAAGCGCTCGGACTCGTCGCCGAGGAGCATCGTGAACGTGCCCTGGTGGACGAAGAAGATCTCCTCCTGCACGACCGGCTTGTGGCGGCGGCCCGCCGCGCCGGCCGGGTACTTCCAGAGATGCGCCCTCGAGTGCTGCATGTTCGCGTGCAGCGGGATCTCGACCAGCCTGCGCACCGGCTCCTCGGGTCGCCAGCTCGGCACCTCGAAGCTCTGATCCTCCGGGCGGAGAACGGTGTAGCTCACGTGCCCACCTCCTCGTGATTGACGCTCGCGCGGACGCGCCGCCGCCAGCGTAGCCACTAGGCTCGCGGCGTGAGCGGCCACGAGCCCACGAGGCCGGTGCTCGCCGAGGTCGATCTCGGCGCGCTCGCGGACAACCTGCGCGAGCTGCGGTCACGGCTCGAGCCGGGCGTGCGCGTGATCGCCTCGATCAAGGCCAACGGCTACGGGCACGGAGCGGTCCAGGCGGCCGAGACGCTCACGCGGGAGGGTGTCGAGCTGCTGACCACGGGGTCGTTCGACGAGGCGGTCGCGGTGCGCGAAGCGGGCGTCACGCTCCCGATCGTGATGCTGCCCGGCGCGCTGCCGGAGGGCATGGCCGAGCTCCTGCGCCACGGCCTCACGCCGACCGTCTGCGACCTCGAGACAGGCCGCGCCGTGAACGCCGCGGCGCGCGAGCCGACGGCGGTCTGGGTGAAGGTCGAGAGCGGGCTCGGTCGCCTCGGCGTTCCCCTCCCCCAGGCTGCCGGGCTCCTCCGAGCCCTCGCCGGCCTGCCGAACCTCGTCGTGGAGGGCCTCTACACCCACCTGCCGTTCGTCGACGCGGCCGGTCTGGCGTGGGCGAAGGCGCGCCTCGCCGCCTTCGGCGAGCTGCGGGAGGCACTCGCCGCGGAGGGGTTGCTGCCGCCGCTCACCCAGGCGCGATCGAGCGCAGGCATCCTTGCGGGGCTCGAGGACGGCTGCAACGCCGTGTGCCCCGGACACGTCCTCTACGGGCTGCCGGCGGCTGCGCCCGAGGTCGTCGACGCGTCCGCCTTCCGGCCCGTGCTGCGCTCGGTCTCGACCCGACTCATCTCCGTCGCGGTACATCCCGAGGCTCGTGCCGCCGGCGTCGGCGGACAGGCGCCGCTCGCCGCGGGCGCCGTCACCGGCGTCGTCTCGTTCGGCCGCACCGACGGCTACCGCGCGGCTCGACCTGGCGAGACGGCGGTCATGCTCGTCCGCGGTCGGCGGGCGCCGGTCCGAGGCGTCTCGCTCGAGCACACGACGCTCGACCTGACGGGGATCGACGGCGCCGCTCCGGGGGACGAGGTCGTCGTGCTGGGGAGGCAGGGGGACGAGGCCGTCACGGCACGCGACCTGGCCGGCTGGCAGGGTGTGGGGACGGACGACGTCGTGCTCGCCTTCGACGGCAGGACGCCCCGCCGCTATCTCCCGGCGACGCCTTCCTAAGGCTTCGTAAACGATTGTATACTGGTGCATTCAGATGCCCCTGAAGCCCGCCGCCGCCGAGCCGGAGACCGTGGAGGAGGCCGTGGCGGTGCTCGGCGAGCACGGTGACGACGCGAAGATCGTGGCCGGCGCGACCGCGATGACGATCATGCTCCGGCAGCGCCTGATCGATCCGGAGGTACTCGTCTTTCTCCACCGGGTGCAGGAGCTTCGACAGATCGGCGGCGACGGCGCGACGGTCAGGATCGAGGCGCTCGCCACGCATCACAGCGTCGCCTCGAGCCCGGTCGTCCGGCAGGCGATCCCCGCCCTCGCCGACGTCTTCTCGGTCGTGGGCAACGTGCGCGTGCGCTCGGTCGCAACCGTCGGAGGCGTGCTCGCGGAGGCCGACTACGCGAGCGACCCGCCGTGCGCGCTCCTCGCGCTCGGAGCCGAGATCGAGGTGCGTGGGCCCAACCCGCGCACCCTTCCGATCGGCGAGTTCTTCCAGGGGTTCTACGAGACCGCGCTCGAGCCGGACGAGCTGCTCACCGCCGTTCGCGTGCCCGTTCCCGCGCCGGGAACCACGGCGGCCTACGAGAAGTACCGGACGCGCTCCTCGGAGGACCGGCCCTGCGTGGGCGTCTTCGCCGCCACGCGGCTCGACGGGAGCGGCCGGTGCGAGGAGCTCCGGGTCGCCGTCGGAGCGGCGAGCGAGACGCCGCAGCGCTTCGTCGATCTCGAGGCGGCCGCGGTCGGGCGCCCGCTCGACGCGACGCTCGCCGCCGAGGTCGCAGAGGGCTACGCCGAGCGCATCGACACGCTCGACGACATGCGCGGCTCGGCGTGGTATCGCACCGAGATGATCCGGGTCTGGGTGAGGCGGACGATCCTGCGCGCCGCTACCGGGATCGCGGCCTGAGCGCGGCGATGGCGGGCTCCGACGTCAGGCGACAGTTCGCTCCGGTCGCCGGCAACTACGCGACCTCGCACTTCCACGCCGGGGCGGATCACCTCCGCGAGCTGATCGAGCTCGCACGGCCGCGCGAGAGCGACGTCGTGCTGGACGTCGCCACGGGCACCGGGAACGCCGCGCTCGCGCTGGCGCCCCACGTCTCGTGGGTGATCGGGCTCGACCTCACGCCCGAGATGCTCGAGCGCGCCGCCGCCGAGGCCGCGGCGCGAGAGGTTCGAAACGTCACCTGGGTCGTCGGAGATGCCTGCGCGCTGCCGTTCCTGTCCGAGTCCTTCGACCTGTACGTGGTGCGCGCCGCCCCCCACCACTTCGCGGATCTCGGCCAGGCGCTTCGCGAGGCCGCACGCGTCGTGCGGCCCGGCGGCCGTGCCGCGTTCATCGACTGCTCGCCGCCGCCCGCCGCTCCGCGATCTCCTCCACGAGGTCGAGCTCGGGCGCGACCCGTCGCACGTCCGCTCCTACACGCTGGACGAGTGGACAGGCGCGCTCGAGGCGGCCGGCTTCGTGATCGACGAGGCCTCCCGGAGGGAGCTGCCCTGGCGCTTTGCCAACTGGATGGGGACGATGGACGTCCCGGAGGAACGAGCCCGGGCGCTCGAGCACGTGATCGAGAGCTCGACAGGCGACGCGAGAGAGCTCCTGCAGCCCGAGCGGCGCGACGGCGAGCTCTGGCACCACTACTGGCACGCCCTGATCCGGGCATCGAAGCCGTGAGCCGCACACAACGCACAACAGAAGGAGGAGATCCTTGGCAGTCCAGATGCTGATCCGCAACGGCACGATCGTCTCGCCGAGCTCGAGCCTGCGCGGCCACCTCGTCATCGACGACGGCAAGGTGAAGGAGCTGTTCCTGCGGGACGGCGACCTGCCGGAGGCGGAGACCGACATCGACGCGGAGGGGCTCCACGTGCTCCCCGGCCTCATCGACCCGCACGTCCACTTCCGGGTCCCGGGCCTCGAGTACAAGGAGGACTTCGACACGGGCTCGCGGGCGGCGGTCTGCGGCGGCATCACGATGATCATGGACATGCCCAACGTGAAGCCGCCGACCGCGGACGTCGAGTCGCTGCAGCTCAAGCTCGACTGCGCGCAGGGCCAGTCGTACTGCGACTTCGGGATCTACGCCGTCCTCGTCGAGGGCAGCGGCCCGAACATCCTGCCGATGGCCGAGGCGGGCGTCTGCGGCTACAAGATCTTCCTCGGCGAGACGATCGGGAACATCCCGGCGCCGTCCGACGGCGAGATCATCGAGCAGTGGCGATCAGATGGCCGAGACGGGCCTGCGTTGCGGCGTCCACGCCGAGGACAACTCCATCCTCTTCTACCTGCGCGACAAGCTGCAGGCCGAGGGCCGCAACGACCCGCTCGCCTTCCTCGAGTCGCGACCGGCGGTCGCGGAGGCCGAGGCGATCCAGCGGGCCATCCTGTTCGCCGGCGAGGCGGGCAGCAAGCTGATGATCTACCACATGTCCTCGAAGGAGGGCGTCGAGATTCTCCGGCGGACGAAGGCCGAGGGCAGGGTCGACGTGGTCGGCGAGACCGGGCCGCACTACTTCCTCTTCGACGGCCGCGACATGGTCCGGCTCGGACTCGGGTCGCTGCTGCGCATGAACCCTCCGGTCCGGACGGCCGAGCACGGCGAGGCGCTCTTCGAGGGGCTCATGGACGGCACGATCGACGTCATCGGCACGGACCACTCGCCTCACACGCGCGAGGAGAAGTGCTACGACGACCGGCATGGGCGACATCTGGAAGGCGACGTCCGGCTGGCCCGGCGTCGAGACGAACGTGCCCGTCATGCTGACCGTCGTGAACGAGGGGCGGATGAGCCTCAACCAGTACGTGAAGCTGCAGGCGGAGAATCCCGCGCGCGTGTGGAACGTCTGGCCGCGCAAGGGCAACCTCGACATCGGCGCCGACGGCGACGTCACGATCGTCGACATGAACCGCACGGGCGTCATCGACGAGGAGAGCCTGCACAGCAAGAACAAGCTCAGCCCCTGGCACGGGTGGAAGGTCAAGGGGCTGCCCGTCTACACGATCGTGCGCGGCAAGGTCGTCGCGAAAGACGGTGAGATCGCGCCCGATGCCGCTCCGGAGGGCGAGTTCATCCGGCCGTGAGCGAGCCCAGGCTGATCGACGCTCGGGACCGGGTGACGGGCCGCCTGGAGCTCGTCCCCGACGTCGCGCTGCCCGGGATGCTGCACGCCGCGCTGACTCGCGGCACCCGCCCGCATGCCCTCGTGACGCGGGTCGACACGGAGGCCGCGCGGCGGGTTCCCGGCGTGAAGGTCGTGCTGACCGGCGCCGACATCGCCGGGCTCCCGATCCGCAGCCATTTCGGCCCCGTGCTGCGCGACCAGCCGATCCTCGCCTTCGACAGGGTCCGCTACGTCGGCGAGCCCGTCGCGGCGGTCGCCGCCTCTTCGCTCGCGGCGGCGCGAGAGGCTGCGGCGCTCGTCGAGGTCGAGTACGAGGAGCTGCCGGCCGTCTTCGACGTCGATGCGGCCCTCGACCCGGACGCGCCGCTCCTCCACGAGGAGCCGCCGGAGGGCGGCCCGACCTTCCCCGACATCGTCCTGAACCGAGGCGACGGCGGCAACGTCTGCAACCACTTCAAGCTCCGCAAGGGCGACGTCGACCGGGCTTCGACGCGGCCGCTCACGTCTTCGAGGACACGTTCACGACCCCGGCCGTCCAGCACGTCCCGCTCGAGACCCACGCCTGCGTGGCCAGCGTCGGTCCCGGCCCGGAGGTCACCCTCTGGGACACGACCCAGATCCCGTACGCGGTCGCGGCCCAGATCGCCGAGCTGCTCGGCATCGACGCCTCGCGCGTGCGGGTCGTCGTGCCGACCCTCGGCGGTGGCTACGGCGCCAAGTGCTACCCGAAGATCGAGCCGGTCACCGCCGCGCTCGCGCTCGCGGCCCGCGCCGCCGGTCCGCCTCCACCTCACCCGCGAGGAGGAGTTCGTCACCATCACCAAGCACGCGTGCGAGATCCGCTGACGACCGGCCTCGACGCCGACGGGCGATCGTCGCCCGGGCAACGACGCTGCCACTTCAACACCGGCGCCTACGCCGACATCGGCCCGCGCCTGATCAAGAACGGTGGCTACGGCACCGGCGGGCCGTACGCCATCCCGAACGTCTGGGTCGACTCGTACGCGGTCTACACGAACCTGCCGCCCGCCGGCGCGTTCCGCGGCTACGGCCAGCCAGGCGGCGTGGGCCTACGAGACCCAGATGGACATGATCGCCGAGCGGCTCTGGCGTCGATCCGCTCGAGCTGCGGCTGCGCAACCTGCTCGCGACGGCGACGACTATCACGACCGGCGAGCGGATCGACGACTGCCACTTCAGGGAGCTGCTCGAGCCTCGGCGGCGGCGATCGGCTGGGACGGCGGTCAGGCGCCTGTTCGCGCGAACGGCACAAGGTCCGCGCCAAGGGCTTCGCTGCATCATCAAGGGCACGGTCACGCCGTCGACCTCGACCGCGACGGTCAAGCTGAACGACGACGGCAGCCTCGACGTGCTCACCAGCTCGGTCGAGATGGGCCAGGGCGTCCAGACGGCGCTGGCCATCCTGGCCTGCCGAGACGGCTGGGCGTCCCGGTCGACAGGTGCGCGTCTCGGGCGTGGACACCGACGTCACGCCGTACGACCAGCAGACCAGCTCGAGCCGCTCGACGTTCTGCATGGGCACGGCCGTCGTCAGCGCCGTCGACGACCTGATCTGGAAGCTGCGCCTGCTCGGCGCCGAGCTGCTCGAGGCCCCGGCGGAGGACGTCCGGATGGAAGCCGGCGCGGTGCACGCCGCGGGCGCGAGCCGCTCGCTCGCCGATGTGGTTCGCGGCACCCGGGCCGGCAACCTCCTCGGGCACGGGCGTTTCCAGACCGAGGGCGGGCTCGACCCCGAGACGGGCCAGGGGATCGGCGCCGTCCACTGGCACCAGGCCGCCGGCGCGGCCGAGGTCGAGGTGGACCTCGAGACCGGCAAGGTCGACGTCCTGCGCTACCACGCCGCCGTCTACGCCGGCCGGGTCGTCAACCCGGCGCAGGCGAGCTGCAGACCGAGGGCAACGTCGCGTTCGGGCTCGGCCAGGCGCTGTTCGAGGAGATGTTCTTCGACGGCGGCCAGCTCCAGAACGGCAACCTCGGCGACTACATGATCGCCGAGCATCGAGGACATGCCGCGGTCGCCTCGTCACTCGAGACGCTGGCCGAGGAGGGCGACGAGATCCACGGCATCGGCGAGACCTCGCTGCCGCCGGTCATGCCGGCCATCGGCAACGCCGTCGCCCGGGCGACCGGCTGCCGGATCTCGACCTGCCGATCACCCCCGAGAAGGTTCTGCGCGCGATCCGCGACCGCGAGGCCGTGCCGTCCGAGCCGGCCTGATGGACGCCGCGAGGGAGATCGAGCTCACCGTCAACGGCGAGGCACACGCGCTCGACGTCTCCTCGACGGACACGCTGCTCGACGTGCTGCGCAGCGAGCTGGCGCTGCTCGGCGCCCGCGAGGGCTGCGGCGTCGGCATGTGCGGCGCCTGCACCGTCCTCGTCGACGGCCAGCCGGTCTCCGGCTGCCTCATGCTCGCGCTCGCGGCCGAGGGCACGAGCGTCGCGACCGTCGAGGGCCTCGAGGGCCCGGACGGCGAGCTCCACCCGATCCAGCAGGCGTACGTCGACCACACCGCGTTCCAGTGCTCGTACTGCACGCCGGGCTTCATCCTGGCGACGAAGGCGCTGCTCGACGAGCAACCCCGACCCGACCGACGACGAGGCCGCGCACTACCTGGCCGGCAACCTCTGCCGCTGCGGCAGCTACGTGAAGATCCTCGACGCCGTGATGGACGCGGCGGCCCGCCTGCGGGCGCCGGAATGAGCGTCGCCGACCCCGCCGCGCCGACGCGGACACGCGCAGGCTCCGTCGGCCGCCGGGTTCCGGCCGCGGACGCCCACGAGCGCGTCAGCGGACGGGCCCGGTTCGCGATCGACGCGGCCGTCCCGGGCATGCTGCACGGCAAGATCCTGCGCGCGACCGCGCCTCACGCCGTCCTCAAGGCCGTCGATGCGAGCCGCGCCGAGCGCGTGCGGGGCGTCAGAGCGGTGCTCGTCGGCAGCGACCTGCGAGGACGACGGCATCGCCTCCCACTACGGGCCCGTCTTCCCCGACCGCCCGCTCGTCGCGATCGACCGCGTGCGCTACGCGGGCGAGCCCGTGGCGGTCGTGATCGCCGACGATCCCGACCTCGCGGCCGAGGCCCGCTCGCTCATCGACGTCGAGTACGAGCCGCTCCCCGCCTACTTCGACCCCGAGTCGGCGCTTGCACCCGGCGCCGCCGCCATCCACGAGAGCCTCCCCGAGCGCGACTTCGTGACCTACCCGGACCTCGTCCTCGCTCCGGACGCCGGCGCCAACGTCCTCAACCACTTCCGGATCCGCCGCGGGGACGCCGAGGCCGGCTTCGCGCGCTCGGACGAGGTCTTCGAGGCCACCTACAGGACGCCTGCGCTCCAGCACGCCTCCCTCGAGGCTCACGTCGCGATCTGCCGGATCGCCGGCGACGGCGCCACCGTCTGGTCGTCCGCCTCGAGCCCGTTCACCGTGCGCTTCCAGGTCGCCGAGACGCTCCGGATCCCCCAGAGCCGGGTGCGCGTGATCGCCGCCAACATCGGCGGCGCCTTCGGCGGCAAGACCTATCCGCGCCTCGAGCCGCTCGTCGCCGCGGCATCGTGGCGGGTCGGCGGACGGCCGGTGCGGGTGGAGCTCGACCGAGCCGAGGAGTTCTACACGATCAGCCGCCACGCCGCCGTCGTGCGGCTGCAGACCGGCGTCCTGCGGGACGGGACGCTCGTCGCGCGCAAGGCGACCGTCCTCTGGAGCGCGGGCGCCTACGCCGACATCAGCCCCCGCCTGATCAAGAACGGCGGCTACGCGTCGATCGGCCCCTACCGCGTCGACGACGTCTGGGTCGACTCGTACGCCGTCTACACGAACGTCACCCCCGCGGGAGGCTTCCGCGGCTACGGCGTGCCGCAGGTGGCCTGGGCGTACGAGAGCCAGCTGGACGAGATCGCCTCCGCCCTTCGGCTCGATCCCGCTCGAGCTCCGGCGGCGCAACCTGCTGCGCGACGGCGACCGGTTCTCCACCGGCCAGGTGCTGGACGACCTCCACTACGAGGAGCTGCTGCGACGGCGTGGCCGAGCGGATCGGCCGCGCGAGCCGAGCTGCCGCCGGCACGGGGTCGGCGGGCGCGCGGCCGCGGCCTCGCCGTGACCGCGAAGGGCACGGTGACGCCGTCGACCTCGACCGCGACGCTGCGGTTGAACGCCGACGGATCGCTCAGCGTGATCGCCGGCACGACCGAGATCGGGCAGGGCGCGCGGACCTCGCTCGCGCAGATCGCCGCCGACGCGGCGCAGGTCTCCTTCGAGCTGGTGCGGCCCGGTTCATCCGGACACCGAGCTGACGCCCTGGGACCAGACGACGAGCTCCAGCCGCTCGACGATGTCCATGGGCGGCGCCGTTGCCGAGGCCGCCGCGGAGCTCCGCGACGCAGATCGCCGAGCTGGCGTCGCGGCTGCTCGGGGTGCCCGCCGACGAGCTCGAGCACGTCACGGACGGCGTGCGCGTCAGAGGCGAGCCCGAGGCGCTCTCGCCTCGCCGAGCTGATGCGGCAGTCCGGGCTCGGGCAGCCTGCTGGCGAGCGGGACGCACCGCACCGACGGGCAAGCTCGACGCGGAGACGGGCCAGGGGGTCGCAACCTCGGCGCTCTTCCAGGGCGCGTGCGCGGCCGAGGTCGAGGTCGACCTCGAGACCGGCCGGGTGGAGGTGCTGCGACCTGCGCCGCGGGCGCGTACGCGGGCACGGGTCGTCCACCCGACGTTCGCCGAGCTGCAGACCGAGGGGAACGTCGCCTTCGGCGTCGGCCAGGCGCTCTTCGAGGAGATGGTGGTCACCGACGGCCAGGTCGCGAACGCGAGCCTCGCCGACTACATGATCCCGAGCTTCGAGGACCTGCCGCGCGACCTCGGTGTGCTTCTGGTCGAGGCCTCGGACGGACGAGGGACGCGTCTACGGCCTCGGCGAGTCGGCGGTCCCCGCGATCGCCCCCGCGATCGGGAACGCCGTGTTCGACGCCTGCGGCGTGCGTGTGCGCTCCCTGCCGGTCACGCCCGAGAAGGTGCTGCGGGGGCTGCGCGGGAACGAGGACGAGCGCTGATGGACTTCGAGAAGCACGTCGTCATCCCGAGCACCATCGACGAGGCGTGGACGTTCCTCATGGACGTCCCCGCCGTGAGCCGCTGCTTACCCGGAGTGGAGTCGGTCGAGGAGCTCGGCGACGACGTCTACGCAGGCGTCATGAACGTGAGGGTCGGGGCCGTCAAGGTCAAGTTCCAGGGGCGCATCGAGGTCACGGAGCGGGATCCTGTGGCCCACCGCGCATCGATGCGCGTGCAGGGGGACGACAAGCGGATCGGCGGCGCCATGACCGCGACGATCCAGATGCAGCTCACGGAGCGGACAGAGCGCGAGGTCGACCTGCACGTCGTCAGCGAGGCGGCCGTGCTCGGCAAGCTCGGCGAGCTCGGCCAGGCGGTCGTGCTCAAGAAGGCCGACCAGATCATGACCCAGTTCGCCGGGAACGTCGCGCAGGCACTCGGTGGGACGCCGGAGCCCGCGGCCCAACCGCCCGTCGAGGCTCCCGCGCGGCACCCCCTTCGCCCGAGCGCCGCGGCCTCTGGCCCTCCGTGCGGGCCTGGTTCGCACGGCTGTTCGGGCGCTAGTAGGTGTCGAAGAGGCGCTGGAGCTCGTCCGGGTCGCTCGTCACGGTCAGCCCGAGCGAGAGCAGGATCCGCGCCTTCCAGGCCGGGAGGTTGTCGGCCCCGATGCGGCCGCGCGCGATCATCCCCGGGCTGCGCACGGTGCGCCCGGAGCCGATCCGGCTCGCGATGCAGACGGCGACGCCCTGCTCGGTCGCCCGCGCCGAGCGCCTCGTCCTCGAGCGGCGTCGGCCGGCCGGCGCCGGTGCCGGCGCTCACGATTCCCTTCGCGCCGGCCGCGACCGCCGCGTCGATCATGGCGCCGTCCGCCCCCACGTACGACGTCACCACGTCGACCCGCGGAAGGTCGGATCGCCCGCGGACGTCGAACTCGGTCGCCGTCGTGTGGGGCCGCGCGGGCGTGTGGTACACGACGACCCGCAGGTCGGAGTCGGCGTAGCCGAGCGGCCCGAGGTCGCGCGCCTGGAAGCTCTGGACGCGGTAGGTGGAGGTCTTCGTCACGTCGCGCGCCGAGAAGATCGTGTCGTTGAGAACGACGAGCACGCCCTTCGCGCGGGCCGCGGGGGCGGCGGCGCGTCAGCACGGCCTTGAGAACGTTCAGATCGCCGTCCGCGCTCACGGCCGAGGCCGGCCGCATCGAGCCGACGAGCACGACCGGCTTCTCCGTCTTCAGCGTCAGGTGCAGGAAGTACGCGGTCTCCTCGAGCGTGTTCGTCCCGTGGGTGATCACGATGCCGTCGGTGTCGTCGGGCTCGAGCGTCTCGTGGACGAGATCGACGAGCTCGAGCCAGTCGGCATCGGTGAGCGCGTGGCTCGGCAGCTTGCGGAACGGGATCTCGACGACGTCCGCGAGCTGCTCGAGCTCCGGTAGGCGCTCCACGACCTCCGCGGTGCTGAGGCGCACGCCGTGCTCGATGTACCAGGCGAGGTCGAGCCGGTCGCGCCCCAGCGACTCGATCGTGCCGCCGGTGAAGACGACGGCGATTCGGGGCCGCGGCTCGGTCAAACGGTCATCGGGTTGTCAGGCACGACGGTCTACAACTGTATACTGAGCGGTCGATGCAGGCCCAGGTGCGAGCGGTCCTCATGCGTGGAGGCACCAGTCGCGCGCTCGTGTTCCGGGCCGAGGACTTGCCGGTCGATCGGGCGCAGCAGGACGCGCTCCTGCTCGCTGCCATGGGAAGCCCCGATCCGCACGGCCGCCAGGTGGACGGCGTCGGCGGCGGCCACCCGCTGACGAGCAAGGTGGCGATCGTCGGCCCGAGCGCACGCGACGACGCCGACGTCGACTACACCTTCGCGCAGGTCGTCGTCGACTCTCCGACCGTCGAGCGCCGGAGCAACTGCGGCAACATCTCGGCGGCCGTCGGCCCGTTTGCGCTCGACGAGGGCATGGTGGAAGCGTCGGAGCCGACGACGCGCGTCCGCATCTTCAACACGAACACGCAGAAGCTGATCGTGGCCGAGGTCCCGACCCGGGGCGAGACCTTCGATCCCGAGGGCGCCTACGAGCTACCGGGCGTACCGGGCAGCGGCTCGCGCATCGACCTCGAGTTCATGGAGCCGGGCGGCTCTCTGACCGGAGCGCTGCTGCCGACCGGCAAGGAGCGTGACGAGCTCGCAGTCGACGGCGAGACGATCCCCGTGTCGATCGTCGACGCCGCGACACCCGCCGTCTTCGTTCGTGCTTCCGACCTCGGGCTCTCGTTCGCGGATCCGCTCGAGCGGCTCGAGACCGACGCCGGGCTCGCCCGACGCCTCGAGCGACTGCGGGCCCACGCCGCCGTCGCGGCGGGGCTGGCCGAGACACCCGAGGAGGCGACCTCGACGGTTCGCTCGGTGCCGAAGCTGGCCGTGGTCGACCCGGCCGACGGCGTCGACCTCGCCGTGCGCGCGCTGACGATGGGCCGGGCGCACCGGGCGGTGCAGCTGACGAGCGGCATCTGCCTCGCCGCGGCGGCCGCGCTTCCCGGCACCGTCGTCCGCGACTGCCTCGCGCGGAATCTCGATCCGACCGGCGAGGGGGGCGCGCTTCGCGTGGGCCACCCCTCGGGTGTCATGGAGCTGCGCGTGCGGGCCAGTGCGCAGCCGGACGGCTGGCGCCTCGAGTCCGTGACGGCGTCGCGCACGGCCCGCCGGCTGATGGAAGGCTCCGTCTTCGTGCCGGCCCCCTCCGAAGCGGCCGTGGCCGCGGGGCATTCGTGAGCGCGTCGCCGCTCGGGCTCGACGAGCTGCGGGAGGCCTTCGCCGCGCGCGGCATCGGCGCCCGCGTCGGCTTCGGCAAGAAGCCTGCGCTTCTCGTCGTCGACGCGACGCGCGCCTTCACCGACCCCTCCTCCCCGCTCGGCACCTCCGCCGAGCCGGCCGTCGACGCGATACACGGCCTGGTCGAGGAAGCCCGCACGGCCGGGATCCCGATCGTCTTCACGGCCCCGGTCTACGCCGGACGGACCATCTGGTCGACGAAGATCCCCGCGCAGCGCGAGCTGACACCGGACAGCGACCTCGTGAAGCTCCACCCGCGCCTCGATCGCCTCCCGACGGAGAAGCTCGTCGAGAAGCACCACCCCTCCGCGTTCTTCGAGACCGATATCGCGGACCATCTGCGCGAGCGCGACGTCGACACCGTGATCGTCAGCGGGCTGACGACGAGCGGCTGCGTGCGCGCGACCGTCGTCGATGCGTGCTCGCTCGGCTTCCGGACGATCGTGGCCGAGGAAGCGGTGGCGGACCGCGCCGAGCTCCCGCACCTGGCGAGCCTCTTCGACATGGACCGGAAGTACGCCGACGTGACGAGCTGCGACGACGTCCACGCCGCACCTGCGGAGGATCCGTGGCGCGTAGGCAGGGGGACGGAACCAGAGCGAGCTGACCTACCGCCAGCTCAAGGACCTGATCGTGTCGGGGCAGCTCGAGCCGGGTGAGCGGCTCGTGGAAGCGCAGATCGCCGAGGAGCTCGGCGTGAGCCGAACGCCCGTGCGCGAGGCCCTTCGCCGCCTGCTCGACGAGCACCTGATCTCGCGCGACACGACCGGGGCGCTCACCGTGCACCGGGCCACGCAGCGCGAGATCGAGGACATCTACACGATCCGCGAGGTGCTCGACGGCCTGGCCGCACGGCTCGCGGCCCGCCGGATCTCGGAGACCGACCTCCTCTGGATGACCGAGACGATCGAGACGATGCGCGAGGCGGCGGCTGACGAATCCGGGGACGTCGTGGCCGCGAACCTCACGTTCCACGACGTTCTCTACGGCGCCGCCGGGAACCCGAGGCTGACTCGGATGGGGCAGGAGCTGCGCGACTTCGTGCGCCTGTTCAGCCGCGAGCCGCTGGCGGTCGCCGCCCGTGCGGCAGAGATCGCCGAGGAGCACGAGGCCATCCTCGCGCGCCCTGCGGGAGGGCGATCCTGACCGGGCGGAGGAGGCAAGCCGGGCCCACGTCCGGCGCGCCCGAGAGAACCTGGCGCTCGCGGCCCTCAATCGCCACCGGGCTGACGGCCTGGGGGCAGCTGGATCGACTGTAGGGGCCGGACCTGTCCGGCCCGCGACCCAGGGCCACTTCACGGGCCGGATGAGATCCGGCCCGCTCACGCGGGCCTCCCCTGTCACGGCTGAGCCGGCTACGCCGGCTCGTTGCGTGACGCCGGAACCTGCTCGGCGAAGCTCCTCGCGATGTCGATCCGCCGGCCGAACCAGACGTCCTCGAATCCCTGCGCGTAGTCGATGAAGCGCGCGAGGCGCATCGGATCGCGCCGGCTGTCCCGAGAAGCGCGGGTGCAGCCCGATCGACATCATCCGCGCGCAGTCGTCGCCGTCGTCGCGCAGCCGGTCGATCGTCGCCTTCGCGTATTCGAAGAAGTGCTCCGGGCTGCCGTAGCCCTGCGCGAGCACGTAGCGGGCGTCGTTGACGACGAGCGTGTACGGCACGACGAGGTGGGCCTGCCCGTGCACGGTCGTCCAGTAGGGAAGGTCGTCGTTGTAGCACTCCGAGTCGTAGAGGAAGCCGCCTTCCTCGACGATCAGCTCGCGCGTGTTGACGCTCATCTCGCGGCAGTACCAGCCGAGCGGGCGCGTGCCCACGCTGCGCTCGATCGACTCGACGCCGAGGCGGATCGCCTCGCGCTCCTCGTCGCGGGTCATCTCGAAGTGGTTCGACCAGCGGTAGCCGTGGCCGGCGGCCTCGTCGCCCCTCGACGCGAGCTTCGCGGCCACGGCCGGGTTGCGCTCGAGCGCGACCGCGGCCGCGAAGAACGTGACCGGCACGCCGGCGCCGTCGAAGAGCCGGAACAGGCGCCAGATGCCGGCCCGCGAGCCGTACTCGTAGACGGACTCGACGCACAGGTCGCGGATCCCCTCGAGGTGGAACGGGATCTCGTGCATGCCGTCGTTGACCCCGTCGCCCATCGGGAACGACTTCTCGGAGCCCTCCTCGTAGTTGACGACGATCTGCACCGCCACCTTCGCGTCGCCGGGCCAGCGGATGCGCGGCGGGTGCTCCCCGTACCCGACGTAGTCGCGCGGCGGGCCCTCCGCCGGGCCGTCCTCCCTCACGAAGAACTGCTGGTTCATCGCTCCTCCTCGACTCGGGCGGCAAGCGTACTAACGTAGCGGCATGGCACCCGACTACCTCGGCATCGACCGCGCGAAGAGCGCCGAGCGCATCGAGCGCGACATCGAGACGCTCGCCGGACCGGACTACACGACCTCGAGCGAGGCAATCCGGCGCTACGCCTACGTCGACGCCTACCGCAACACGCTCGACTACTTCACCCGCGAGCTCGAGGCGATCGGCTTCGAGGTCTTCGAGGATCCGGTCGGGAACCTGATCGGGCGCAACCGGCCGCGAGGCGAGAAGGCCTACGGCGTCGGCTCGCACTGCGACTCGAACCGCAACGGCGGCAAGTACGACGGCACGATGGGCGTCGTCGTCGCGCTCGAGGCCTGCCGCGTCAACCAGGAGCTCGACCTCGGCCTGCCGCTGCAGCTGATCTCGTTCCTCGAAGAGGAGAGCTCCGGCTTCGGCGAGCCGCTGCTGGGCAGCCGGGTGATGGCGCAGCGGATCGAGGAGCAGCATCTGCGCGAGGGGGTCCGTCACCTCGACGACGGCCGCTCGTTCTTCGAGCATGCGAAGGACGCCGGCTACGAGCCCGAGCGCTGGCGCGAGTGCATCCACGACCTCGACGGCCTCGCCGGCTGGATCGAGATGCACATCGAGCAGGGCCGGGTTCTGCAGGACGCCGGCGAGCGGCTCGGCGTCGTGACGGCGATCGTGGGGCTTCTCTGGGCCGATCTGACGATCTACGGCCGGGCCGATCACGCGGGCGGCACGCCGATGAGCCTGCGCCAGGATGCGGGCTCCGTCGCCGCGGAGGTCACGCTCGAGCTCGAGCGGCTCGCCCGGGAGGCCGGGGAGGGCACCGTGGGCACCACCGGCCAGTGCGAGTTCAAGCCCGGCCTCAAGAACGTGATCCCGGGCGAGGCGCACCTCGGCTTCGACATCCGCAGCGTCGACGCCGAGTCCTACCGGGGGGTCGCGCGCGGCATCGCCGAGTTCGCGGAACAGGCGGCCGCGCGCCGCGGCATGCGGGCCGAGTTCGTCCAGCGCTCGGATTCACCCGCGACCCCGATGGACGAGGGGGTCGTCGGGGCGCTCGCGGCGGCGGCAGAGGCGAGCGGCGAGCCCTTCCGCCGGATGCCGTCCGGCGCCGGCCACGACACCCAGGTGATCGCCCCGCTCGTCCCCAGCGCGATGCTCTTCGTCCCGTGCAAGGACGGCGTCAGCCACGACCCCTCGGAAGAGGCGGACCCGGCGGACGGGGCGCTGGCGGTCGAGGTCATGCTGAACGCGATCCACTCGCTGGCCGCCGTGCGCTAGTCTGCCGCCGTCCGTCAGGACGAGGGCGTTCGTGTACAGCTGGCTCGTCTTCATCCACATCATCGGAGTCCTGGGCTTCTTCTTCGCCCACGGGGTGAGCACGGCAATGGCGCTGCGGCTCCAGCACGAGCGAAACCCGGACCGCATCCGCGTCGTCCTGCAGCTGTCGGCGTCTTCGACGGGCGTGTTCTACGTGTCCACGTTGCTGCTCCTCCTGGGAGGCATCTGGGCCGGCTTCAAGGGCAGCTGGTGGGACCAGGGCTGGATCGGGGTCTCGCTCGGCATCTTTGTCGCGAACATGGTCTTCATGTACGCGGTGGCCGCGCCCTACTACAAGCGCATCCGCGAGGTCATGACGATCGACGAGTCCGGCGGCGGCACCGTGGCTCCCGCCGAGCTCGACGCCCTGCTCACGTCCCGTCGTCCGAGGCTGCTTCTGCTGGTCGGCGGGGTGTCGCTCGGGTTCATCGCCTATCTGATGGTCCAGAAGCCCTTCTGACCATGCCCTACGAGAAGGTCGTCATCGGTACCGACGGCTCGCCCACCGCGGGAGTCGCGGAGCGCGTGGCCGTCGAGCTGGCACGGGCGGCGGAGGCGGAGCTCCTGATCGTGTCCGCGTACACGGACGACGAGGGCAAGACGCGGTCGGAGGAGGCCGTAGAAGCCGCCCGGCAGCGTTCGGAGGCAAGCGGCGTCCGCGTAGAGACCCAGGCGATCGAAGGTGAGCCGGCGGACGCCGTCACAGAGGCCGCGGACCGTGGAGACGCCGATCTGATCGTGGTCGGCGACGTCGGGCTCGGCGGCCCCAAGCGGTTCCGGCTCGGGGGCGTCGCCGATCAGATCTCCCACGCGATGCCGTGCGACCTGCTGATCGTCCGCACAGCGGCGCGCGATCCCGGCAAGGCTCCGGGCGTCTACTCCCGCGTGCTGATCGCCACCGACGGCTCGCCGACGGCCGATCGTGCTGCCAGGGTCGGGAACGACGTGGCCGCGGTCGCGGGCGCCGAGGTCGAGCTTCTGCACGTCGGCGACGAGACCATGGGCACGATCATCCTGCGAGACACGGCTCAGCGTCTGGGGAACGAGGAGATGCCGCGCCGGACGGTGGAGGGCGATCCCGGAGACCGGATCGTCGAGCTCGCGGACTCCCAGGGCCACGACCTCGTCGTCGTGGGCAACAAGGGGATGTCGGGAGCGCTGCGCTTCCTGCTCGGAGCGGTCCCGGACAAGGTTTCGCATTTCGCGCCCTGCGACGTGCTCGTCGTCAACACGACCGGCCGTTCGGTCGAGGACCTCGAGCCGGGCGAAGGGGCCGTCGTCACGGTCGGCAGGAAGAAGATCGCCGCGTATCGCGACGACTCGGGAGAGCTGACGATGCTGTCCCCCAAGTGCAAGCACCTGGGCTGCACGGTCGGCTGGAACCACCGCGCGAAGACCTGGGACTGCCCGTGCCACGGGAGCCGCTACCAGGCCGACGGCACGGTGCTCCGGGGCCCCACCCGACGGCCCCTCGACCCTCTCGACTCGGCCTGACCGGCCCTTGACGGCGACCAGGCTCTTCTACGGGACGCTCACCGTGGCGCCGCCGGGCGAGGCGCTGCTCGAGGGCGCGTCCTTCGTCGAGGCGGCTCAGACCGCGCCCCGCTACCGGCTGTTCAGCCTCGACGGCTTCCCCGTGCTCGTCGAGGACGCCGCGCAGGGCCGCCCGCTCGCCGTCCAGATCTGGGAGGTCACCGACGAGCTCTGGCAGCGCATCGTCGAGAGCGAGCCGCCCGAGATGACTCCGGCCGAGGTCGAGCTCGATGACGGGCGGCGCGTCGAGACGCTCATCGGGCCGCTGCCGTGGCTCGAGGCCGCCGGTGCGGTCGAGGTGACCGGCTACGGGAGCTGGAAGGCCTACCGGGAGGCGGAGAGCTCGCCGCCGGCGCCGGCGTAGGCGCCGCCGGGCTCTGCGGCCCTGCGGCCGACGAGCTCTTCCTCGTAGCGCTCGACGCGGCGCAGCACGCGCAACGCCGACCGCGCCTTGAGCGGCGACGCGAGATAGCCGGGCCAGCTCGCCAGGAACGCCTCCGAGCCCAGGCTGACCGCGTCCGCTCCGGCCCAGAAGTACTCGCGGGCGTCGTCGAAGCTGCCGATCCCGCCGGTGGCGATGATCGGGAGCCGGATGCCGCCCTCCCGGAGCTCGGAGACGACGCGCAGGCAGATGGGTTTGATGCAGCGGCCGCTCATGCCGCCGTAGCGGTTGGTCATGAACGGCCGGCCGGTCTCCGGGTCGAGGCGCAGGCCCTTGACGGTGTTGACGGCCGTGAGCGCGGCGACGCCGCGCTCCTCGGCCAGCCTCGCGATCGCGAGATAGTCGGAGTCGGGCGAGAGCTTGAGGATCACCGGATGGCGGCTCAGCGGCACCGCTTCTGTCAGAACCGCGTCGATGATCTCGTCGAAGCCGAAGTTGACGTTGTGACAGGAGACATTGAGCTCGATCGCGGCGATGGATCCCGGCGCGGCGTGCTCGTTCACGTACTCCACGAGACGCGAGAACTCCTCGGCCGAGAAGCCGCCGAGGGAGACGATGCGGTTGAGCTCGTCGGTGCGCGGGTGGTACTCCCGGAAGTACGCCTCGACGCCGATGTTCGACCAGCCGAAGGCGTTCATCCAGCCGCCGTCGATTCGCCGAAGGGCGCCCGAGTAGCGCCGCAGCAGCCCCGGCCACTCGCGCACGCGCCAGTCGGTCTTCGTCGTGAAGTGACCCTCGCGCGGCTCGAACGTCACGGTTCTCGTGGTGACCGCGCCGAAGCGCTCGAGCGGCAGGAACTGGCCGACCGGGCTCATGCCGTAGGGGAAGAACCTGTTCGCGGGGCTTGGCGCCGTAACCGAGCAGGCTCGCCGAGGTGACGACGCGGTTGCGCAGCCGCACGCCGTTCAGGTCGAGCATCGACTTGCACCTTAGAGCACTCGACGGAGGGAGGGCCCACCGGCCGCCGGCAGCTAGAGGCCCGCGTGCTCGATCCGCGACGCCGCCGGCGCCGGGCGCGGCCTGCCGCCCAGGAGAGGCAGCAGCAGCGGCACGAGGCCGACCGCCATGAGCGCGAAGCAGGCCGTGGCGCTGACGGCGCTCACCGATGCCGCGGCGATCATCGCCGGGGTGAGCCCGACGGCGGCGGAGCCGCCGAGCGCCCGGGCGGCCGCAGCCCAGGCTAGCCCGGCGGTCACGTCAGACCGACGCGGGTCCGACGCGACCTTCGCGTCCATGGTGCCCTCGAGGGCCGTCATCGAGATCCCCGCGAGGGTCTGAGCCGCCAGCAGGCCCGCGGCGTGCCACGGGGCGACCATCCAGCCGGCGATCATTCCGAGACCGAGCAGCGACCACTTCGTCGCATCAGGCATGCGGAGGCGTTCGATCAGCGTCGCCAGACGCGGCGCGGCGAGCGAGCCCACCGTGAACGCCACGGCCGCCGCGGCGACCCACGAGCGACCGTGGAGCTCCACCGCCAGGCCGACCGACAGGAACGTCGGCCCGGACGCGAGCATCATCACGAGGAATCCCGTTCCGAGCGTCGCGATCGCGGGCGGCCTGAGCCTCCGCGTCCGCTCGACGGCGGGCGCCGGCTTCACGAGCGCACCGCGGGCAACGGCGAGCGTCGGGAGCAGGGACGCTGCGTAGACGACGATGACGGCGACTCAGCAGGCTCGCCGCTGACGACGCCTCGCCCGCCCACGGGCAGCAGCGCCGCCGTGGCGACTCCCACCGCCTCGATCGCCGCGATGCAGACCGCGTAGCGCGTCATCGCGGAGGCCCTCGAGTCGACGGCGGCCACCTCCGCGCGCATGCCCGCGTAGCCGGTCCACGCGACGACGTTCGTCAGCAGCACGACGCCGGCGATCAGGCCGATCGGCGCTCCGCCCAGTAGCAGCAGGAACATCGCCACGCGCAGCGCCGCCTCGACGACCGCGGTCCGCCGGAGCAAGCGCCTGCCGTCGAGACGAGCGCTCAGGAAGGCGGTGGCCGGCGCCGAAAGGGCGATCCCGACGAGCATCGCCGCGTTGTAGATCCCGAGGGCCGTCGAGCCCCTGGCTCGTGACGGCGTACAGGTTGAAGACGGTCCAGCCGAGCGAGAGGCCGAAAGAGTCGACCAGGCCCGCGCCCATGAGGGCGCGCAGCCGAGTGCGCACGAATGGGTTGGTCGACCCGCGCCCGGTCAGTGCCCGACGAACAGGCATGTCGGCGGGGGGAAGCCGTTGAACGACGACGCGTAGCTCAGGGTGTAGGCGCCGGCGGATCCGATGTAGAGCTCGTCGCCGACGTCGAGCGTCGCCGGGAGTGCCACGCCGAAGAACATCGTGTCGGAGCTGTCGCAGCTCGGGCCGGTGACCGTGAACGGCTCCTGCGGCGCGATGCGCGTGGTCCGGCCGCGAGCTCCAGAGCGGGAACCTCCACGGGTCGACGGCCTGGTGTGTCTCGATGAGGCCGTTGTAAGCCCCGACGTCGAGGTAGAGCCAGTTCTCGCCGGCACGTACCTCGCGACCAAGGACCCGGCGACCATCACGGCGCTTTCGGCGACGAGATAGCGGCCGGGCTCGGCGGCGAAATGCCGCGGCTTGTAGGGCAGCAGCTCCTCCGTGCCAAGCGGATCGCGCCCGCGATCTGATCGATCGACGGAACGACCCCCACGTACCGGGCGGGGTAGCCGCCGCCCACGTTGAGCATCTCGAGCTCGATGCCGTCATCGGCCAGCCGCGCCAGCAGACGGCCGACGGCGGCGATCGCCTGCCGCCACGTGCTCGGCGAAGCGCACTGGGATCCCACGTGGAAGGTCACGCCGTACGGCCAGAGCCCCAGGCTGCGGGCCAGCAGCATGAGAGCCCTGGCTTCGTGCGCCTCTGCGCCGAACTTGCGCGACAGCGGGAAGATGCTCGTGCTGTCGTCGACGCGGAGCCTCACGTACACCGCGCAACCGGGCGCGTGCTCGGCGAGCTTGTAGAGCTCTCCCTCCGAGTCGAAGGAGAACCGCCAGATCCCCGCGTCGTGTGCGGCCGCGATGTGGGAGGGCGGTTTGACCGTGTTGCTGTACAGGACGTCCCCCGGGTCGATGCCGAGCGGCCGCAGCAGGTCGAGCTCCCCCTTCGAGGCGATCTCGAAGTGCGAACCGCACGCCGCGAGCGTTTCGAGCACCTCCGGCGACGAGTTGCACTTGATCGCGTAGTAGCACTGGAGATCGGGCAGATGCGTCGTCAGCGCCTGGTAGCGATCCCGGATCGTGTCGAGGTCGGTGACGAGGTAGGGCGTCGGGTGGTCGATGTCGGCGAGGGCGCTCGGGTGCAGCGCAGCAGGCCAATGCGCCGGAAGCTCCAGCTGCAGGGAGTGCTCGAGAAGCGTCGGCCGCATCGCTGATTCCTAAGCAAACTGCCCCGGACGCCTGGATGCACATCCCCCGATGTGGGGCTGGTTCGAATCACCGGCGCGGGTGATAACGCGATCAATGGTTCCTGCTCGCGGCCCGCAGCGGTTCATGCTCGCATGCGTGCCCTGTTGCCGTGCTCTCGTTCCTGTGGATCGCGGCGATCGTGACGGGCTACGGCGGGCCGACCACGGCTCAGGCGGTCTCGAACGTCGGCCTCGCCGCGGTCGCGCTCGGCCGCCGCGGTCAGCTGTGTCCTCGCCGCGCGCCGAAACCGCGGGCGACTTCGGCACGTCTGGCTCTTGCTCGGGCTCTTCGCATGCTGCTGGGGCAGCGGCATGGTCGATCTGGACCTGGTACGAGTCGGTGCTCGGCCGGGAGGTTCCGTTCCCGTCGCTCGCCGACGTCGGCTACCTGGGCGCGGTTCCGTTCGCGGCGGCCGCGCTGATCACGCTTCCGAACGGCGTGCGCAGACCGCTTGCCGGCCGCGTGCGCACCGTGATCGACGGCCTGATGATCGCGGGCTCGCTGCTTGCTGATGAGCTGGGTACTCGTGCTCGGCCCAGTCTTCGAGGCCGGCGGCGACAGCGTCCTCTCGCAGGCGATCAGCCTCGCCTACCCGGTCGGCGACGTGGTCGTGGTGACCATCGTTCTCTACGTCTGGCTCCGCGCCCGCCAGGTGGGCGGCTCGACACCCGTGCCGCTCGGGCTGGTCGGCGCCGGACTCGTTGCATTCGCCGTCGCGGACAGCGGCTTCATCTACCTGACGGCGACGGAGTCGTACTCCTCGGGCAACCTACATCGATATCGGCTGGTTCATCGGGTACGTGCTGATCATCTCGCCGCCCTCAAGCCGACGATCGGAGACCGCCGCCGACGACAGCCGACGGACGATCGGCCGCCCGCTCGGACTGCTCGTCCCCTACGTAGCGGTCGGCACGGCGATGGCCGATGAGCGTCGGTCGAGCTGTTCCTCGAGGGCACGACGGAGCCGATCGTCTCCTGGACTGCGGACGTTCATCATCGTGCTGATGATCGTCCGGCAGCTGCTCACGATCCTCGAGAACCATCTCCCTCACCCGACACCTCGAGGCGCGCGTCGATGCGACGAGCTGCGCGCGAGCGAGCAGCGGTTCGAGGCGCTCGTCCAGCACAGCTCGGACGTCGTGACCGTCGTCGACGTGCACGGCAACGTCACGTATCAGACCGAATCCGTGCAGCGGGTCTTCGGCTACACGCCCGAGTCTCTCCTCGGGCAGCCGCTCACGAACCTCCTCGACGGCGCCCACGGCGCGCTGCTGCTCGAGACCCTCGAGCCAGGCGGCATCCGAGCCCTACGCCATGCGCGTGCTGGAGCTTCACCGTCCGCCATCGCGACGGCCACGTCTGCCAGGCGGAGATGACGATCACGAACCTGCTCGACAACCCGAGCGTCGGCGGCCTCGTCCTGAACACGCGGGACACGAGCGAGCGGAAGACGCTCGAGGACCAGCTCGTTCACGAGGCGTTCCACGACTCGCTCACGTCACTCGCGAACCGCGCGCTGTTCACGGACAGGGTCGAGCACGCCCTCAAGCGCCGAAGCCGCGAGAGCGGCGGCGTGGCGGTGCTGTTCCTCGACCTCGACGGCTTCAAGGAGGTCAACGACAGCCTCGGCCACGCGTCGGGCGACATCCTGCTGACCCAGGTCGCCGAGCGGCTGCGGGCACGTGCGTGCGGCAGGGGACACGGTCGCCCGGGTCGGCGGCGACGAGTTTGCCGTTCTGCTCGAGGGACGCGAGGAGAAGGCGCGAGCGTCGTCGCGGCACGCATCACCGAGACGCTGCGCGAGCCGTTCGTCGTCGAGGGCCAGGAGCATCCACGTGCGCGGCGAGCGTCGGCATCGCCGTTCGCGACCCGGACGTCGAGGGGCGCCGGCCAGCTCCTGCGCAACGCCGACCTGGCGATGTACCGGGCGAAGGCGGCCGGCGAGGGCAGCTTCGAGCGCTACGACCCGGACATGCACGCCGACGTCGTCGAGCGGCTGCAGCTCGAGCGCCGACCTGCGGCGGGCGCTCGAGGCCGACGAGCTCGACGCTCCACTACCAGCCGGCGTTCTCGCTCGCGTCGGGCCGGATCATGGGCGTCGAGGCGCTGATCCGCTGGCACCACGCCGGCCGCGGGGCCGTGCCGCCCGCGCAGTTCATCCCGCTCGCCGAGAACAGCGGCCTCGATCCGGCAGATCGGCAAGTGGGTGCTGAAAGAGGCGTGCCACCAGGCCGTGGCCGTGGCAGGAACGAGCACGGCGCCGATCCCCGCCTCTACGTCAGCGTCAACATCTCCGGCCGGCAGCTCAAGCACTCCGAGCTGATCGACGACGTCGCCGATGCCCTGAGCGCGAGCGGGCCTGCCCGCCAACTGTCTCGTGCTGGAGATCACCGAGAGCGTGCTGATGGAGCACACCGAGGAAAACCTCGCGGCTGCTCGGAAGCCTGCGTGAAATGGGAGTGCGGCTCGCGATCGACGACTTCGGCACCGGATACTCGTCGCTCAGCTATCTCCACCGGTTCCCGGTGGACATGCTGAAGATCGACCGCTCCTTCGTCGATCACCTCCGCGGCGCGTCGGAGGACACGGAGCTCGTGCGCACGATCGTCCGGCTCGGCCAGAGCCTGCGCATGATGACCGTCGGCGAGGGCGTCGAAGACCACGCGCAGTTCCTCACGCTCAAGCGCATCGGCTGCGACGTCGCGCAGGGCTTCTACTTCTCGAAGCCCGTCGCCGCGGAGCTGATCGACGACATGCTCGGCGAGACCGAGCGCTACTCCGCGCCGCCGTCGAACGTCACGGCTCTCTCGTCCGCCCGCAAGCGGAGCAGCGCGCGCCCCGGCGGCACCCGCGCTGGACGACGAGGGCGCTGCGCACGCAGCCCGGCGCCCCGCCTGAACGCCTCAACGCTCGCCTCGTGTCGCTCACCCGGCGGCGGGCCGCCGAAGGCGCCGCCGGTTAGACCATTGAACCTCTATCGTGCGCGGTGCGATCCGCAGATTCCCGACGGCAGAGGAGGCATGAGATGGGCCTCGAGCTCGCTCCCGACGATCCCTGGGTAAGCCGCGGCTACGGCCAGGCTCGCATCGAGCCCGGCGAGCGGCCGGCAGTGCTGGTCATCGACCTGCAGTACGCGTTCACCGATCCCGACTTCATCTTCGGCGGCGCCGAGCTGATCGAGCGCGCCACCGTCAACACCGCGCGCCTGCTCAAGGTCGCGCGGGCCGGCGGGCGTCCCCGTCTTCCACACGGTGGTGGAGTGGCGCGACGAGAAGGAGATCGGCCTCTGGACGATCAAGCTGCCCCCGTGCGCCGAGATCACGCCCGGCTCGCGGTGGGCCGAGGTCGACGGGCGCCTGTGGGACGACTCCGACGTGCTGCTGCCGAAGAAATGGCCGTCGTTCTTCCACGGCACTCCGCTGATCTCCCTGCTGACGGCGCAGCAGCGGGACACGGTCATCGTCACCGGCTGCACGACCTCGGGCTGCGTGCGGGCGACGACGGTCGATGCGTTCTCGTACGGCTTCCGGACGATCCTGCCCGAGGACTGCATCGGCGACCAGGGCCGCGACGCCCACGAGTCGAATCTGCGCGACGTCCACCGCCGCTACGCCGAGGTCACGAATTCGGACGAGGTGATCGCCTACCTCGAGCGGCTGCCCCAGCTCGCCACCGCCTAGATGCGGCGCATAGGGGTTGATGTCGGAGGCACGTTCACCGACCTGATCCTCGTCGACGAGGAGACGGGCCGGATCACGGTCGACAAGGTGCCCTCGACGCCGGACGATCCGGCGCGCGGCACCGTGGCAGGCGTCCAGGAGGTCTGCGAGCGCGGCGGCGTCACGCTCTCCGACCTGGACGGGATCCTCCACGGGACGACCGTGGCGACGAACATCGTCCTCACGCACTCGGGCGCCGAGGTCGGGATGCTGACGACGGAGGGATTCCGCGACATCATCCACATCGCCCGCCACAAGCGGCCCTACAACTTCTCTCTCCACTGCGAGCTGCCCTGGCAGTCGCGCCCGCTCGCTCGCCGCCGCCACCGGCTCACCGTGAAGGAACGAACGACGGCGCCCGACGGCGAGGTCATCGTCCCACTCGACGACGACGAGGTCCGGGAGCGCGTCCGCGAGCTGAAGGCGGCGGGCGTCGAGGCCGTCTCCGTCTGCCTGCTGCACTCCTACCTCAACCCCGACCACGAGCGCCGCGTGGCGGCGATCCTGGCCGAGGAGTTCCCCGAGGCCTACGCGTCCATCTCACACGAGGTGCTGCCGCTCTACCGGGAGTACGAGCGCTTCTCGACCGTGTGCCTCAACGCCTACATCGGGCCGAAGGTGACCCGATACGTCGAGCGCTTCGCCGACGCGATGCGCGAGGCGGGGTTCCGCCGCGACGTGCAGCTGATGCAATCGAGCGGCGGAACCGTCGGCGCGGCCGCGCGCGAGCGCGCGGCCCGTCTCGCTCCTCATGTCGGGGCCCGTCGCCGGGCTGATCGGCGGCATCTGGGCAGGCCGCATGGCGGGCCACGAGAACGTCATCACCCTCGACATGGGAGGCACCTCGGCCGACATCGGCGTCGCCCCCGGCGGCGAGCTGCGGATGCGCCATCTCGTGGACACGACGGTCGCCGGCTACCAGGCGATGGTGCCGATGGTGGACGTCGACACGATCGGCGCCGGCGGAGGCTCGATCGCCTACGTCGACCGCGGCGGGATCTTCCGGGTCGGGCCCCAGTCGGCGGGTGCCGATCCCGGGCCTGCGTGCTACGGGCGAGGCGGCGAGGAACCGACCTCGACGGACGCGCAGCTCCTGCTCGGCCGCCTGCGCGGCGATCGCGGGCTGCTCGGTGGGCGCATGCAGCTCGACCGTGAGCCGGCCGAGCGTGCGATGGCGACCATCGCCGACCGGCTCGGGGTCACGACGACCGAGGCTGCGCTCGGGGTGCTGCAGATCCAGAAGTACGGGATGACCCAGTCGATCGAGCTCAACTCGGTGCGCCGGGGCTACGACCCCCGCGAGTTCACCCTCGTCGCGGCGGGAGGCGCCGGCCCGCTCTTCGCCTGCGACATCGCGCTCGAGCTCGAGATCCCGCGGGTGCTGGTGCCGCCGCATCCGGGAATCACCTCGGCCACGGGCCTGCTCGCGACCGACGTCGCCCACGAGTTCGTGGCGACGACGATGATGCCGCTGCGCCGCCTCGACGCGGCGCGGCTCGAGCGCATCTTCGTCGAGCTCGAGGAGCAGGCGACCGGCCAGCTCGCCGAGGACGGGTATACGGGCGACCGCGCGGTCGTCACGCGGCTCGCGGACTGCCGCTACGCAGGCCAGGGCTACGAGGTGCGTTTCGAGGTGCCCGGCGGTCCCGTTGGCGCGGACGACTGGGTCGCGCGCACGACCGAGGCCTTCCACGTGGCCCACGAGCGCGAGTACGGCCAGCGCTTCGACGCCGAGATCGACATCGTCAACGTCCGAGTCGACGGCATCGGCCTCGTGCCGCCGCTCGAGTGGCCGGCGACCGAGGCCCAGGCGGGCGAGCCCGAGCCGGTGTTCGAGCGGGACGTCGTCTTCGAGCTCGACGGCAGCGCCAAGGCCGTGCCCACACCCTTCTACGACCGGGACGAGCTCCGCGCCGGTCAGACGATCGCCGGCCCTGCCGTCATCGAGCAGTACGACTCGACGACGGTCGTCCCTCCGGGCTTGACGGCCGAGATCGACCGCTACGGGAACATCGTCATCGACTGCACCGGAGTTGCGAAGGCCGCCGACGCCGGAGCCGGGCTTTCGAACCCCGTGCTCATGCGGGTGATCGGCGGCGCGTTCCAGTCGATCGCCAAGGAGATGGGCGCGATCCTCTTCCGGATCTCGTACTCGTCGATCATCCGCGAGTCCGAGGACCTCGGAGCAGGCCTGTTCGACGTCGAGGGCAACGAGATCGCCGAGTCGGACTCGACGCCGATGTTCATGGGCGCGATGCCGAAGATCGTCAAGGGTGTCATCCGCGAGCTCGGGCTCGACGGGATCCACGAGGGCGACATCATCGCCCACAACCACCCCTACAAGGGCGCGACGCACACGCCCGACATCGGCATCGTCGTCCCGATCTTCTGGGAAGGCGAGCTGGTCGCCTTCTCGGGTGCGTCCGCCCACCTGGTCGACATCGGCGGTGCCTATCCGGGCATGGCGATCGACCTCGTGGACATCTGGTCGGAGGGCCACATCCTCGATGCGATCAAGCTCTCCGAGCGCGGCGTCCGCCAGAGCTCGGTCTGGAAGATGATGCTCACGAACGTCCGCGCGCCGACGCTCAACCGCGGCGATGTCGAGGCCATGATCGCGGCCTGCGAGCGCGGCAAGGAACGGCTCCTCGACCTCCTCCGCCGCTACGGCAAGGAGACGGTGCTGGGCGCCGCCGGCGCCTGGCTCGACTACTCGGAGCGGATGCTGCGCCAGGAGATCGCAAAGGTACCGGACGGCGTGTACGAGGCAGAGCTGGGCTACATGGACGACGACGGCAAGAACCGCGGCAAGCTGCTGCCGGTCAAGGTGAAGGTCCTGATCGAGGGCGACAGCCTGACGATCGACGTCACGGGCAGCAGCGACGAGGTCGAGACCGCGTTCAACAGCCCCTACGAGGGCGCGGTGCTCAGCGCCGCCACGTACATCGTGCGCACGATCTTCCTCGACGAGGCGACGCACGACGTCTTCGTGCCGCAGAACGAGGGGATGCTGCGCCCGGTCAACGTGATCGCGCCGAAGGGCTCGATCTTCAACCCGCGCTTCCCGCGCGCGACGAAAGCGCGCTTCTGCCAGATCCAGCGGATGGCGGACTTCACGCTGCAGGCGCTCGCGCCCGCGATCCCCGAGAAGATCACCGCGGGCAACTCGGCCTCGACCACGTTCCTCTCCTACTCCGGCTTCCAGCCCGAGACGGAGGAGTACTGGATCTACCTCGAGGTCAACGAGGGCTCCCACGGCGGCAGGCAGGGTGCCGACGGCTGGGATTCGGTCGACTCGCTCGTCGCGAACACCCGCAACAACCCGATCGAGGAGCTCGAGTGGCGCTACCCCATGCGGACGGAGCGCTACGAGCTGCGCGACGACTGGGCCGCCCCGGGCAAGTGGCGCGGCGGCATCGGCACGGTCCGCGTCAACCGCTTCCTTGCCGACACGATCGTGGCGTGCGAGGGCGACCGGTTCTTCGGCGATCCGCCGTGGGGCATCTTCGGCGGGCATCCGGGGCTCACCTCGACGCTGCGGAAGAATCCCGGCACTCCCGGTGAGGAGCAGCTGGCCGTCGAAGTTCACGAACCAGCGGCTGCTGGCCGGGGACGCGATCGAGATCACCGTCCCCTGCTCGGGCGGGTACGGCGACCCGGTCGAGCGTGACCCGAAGCTCGTCCTCGGCGACATCCTCGACGGGTTCACGAGCCTCGAGCAGGCCCGCGAGATCTACCTGGTCGCGATCGACGCCGAGACGCTGACAGTCGACGAGGAGGAGACGGCCCGGCTGCGGGCAGCGGCCGGGGCGATCGCGTCCTAGGGAGCCCCGCCGACCTCGACGGGCGGCGGCGGAGGCGTGGCCGCGGCGACTTCTCGTCCTCGGGGCGGAGCAGCCTCCAGCCGGCCGGCAGGGGCGGCAGCGGCTTGCAGCGCTCGAGCGCCTGGCGGCGCAACCGCCTGATCCGGCCCGCCTGCGCCGGGTCAGCGGCAAGGTTGCGCAGCTGCCACGGGTCGGCGCGCAGGTCGTAGAGCTCCTCCTCTCCGGTGGCGTACTGGACGTAGGTCAGCGCCCGCGCCCGCAGGCCGCAGTAGGACGGAACGCGCGCCAGCGGTAAGCGCGAGGCGCGGTAGCGCATCGACTCGAGCGTGACGTAGCTTCGCCACCTCCGCGGCTTTTCACCCCTCAGGAGCGGCACGAGCGAGCGCCCGTCCGTCCGCAGCGGCGGCAGGCCCGCCAGCTCCGCGATCGTCGGCGCGAGGTCCGTGTTGGCGACGAGATGACCGTTCCTCGCCGCGCGTTGCGAGCCCGTCGGCCCGCACGACGAGGGGGACGCCGATCGACTCCTCCCAGGGCGCGGACTTCCAGAGCCAGCGATGCTCGCCCCAGGCGAGGCCGTTGTCGGACGTGTAGATCACCGCCGTGTCGGCCAGCTCGTTGCGTTTTCGAGCGCCCGGACGACTCGGCCGACGAGATCGTCCACGGCCATCAGGCGCTCGCGTCTGGGCGACGGCCTGGTCCGCGGCGTTCGACTCGCCGCAGGCTCCGCGCCCAGCCTGGGCTTGTCGCGCATGTTCGCCTCGTTGTAGGCGGGCCCCGGCTCGAAGGTGACGGGCGCGTCCGCATACCGAGGCGCCGGCACGAACTGCTGGTGCGGCGCGTACGGGGCGATGACGAGGAAGAACGGCCCGTCGGCGTTGCGAACGAAGCGCTCGGCCTCCTCTCGCCAGCACGTCCGTCGAGTAGTCCTCGGGCTGGTGGCCGCGGTGCTACGAGGGCCCCGTCGACGTTCAGCGTGTAGTCGAAGTAGTTCGCCGCGCTCGACGGCACGAACGCGAACCACCGATCCCAGCCGGGCGGCACGGGAGGGTCGCTGTCGAGCCCGTAGCCGTTGAGGTACTTGCCCGAGGAACGCCGTCGTGTAGCCGGCGTCGTGGAGGCGGACCGCGACGGTACGGCTCTCCCAGGGAACGAAGTGGGTCCAGCTTCCGTAGCGCGGCGAGTTGTCCCAGACCCCGGTCTCGTGGGCGTAGCGCCCGGTGAGGAACGTCGCCCGGGATGGGCAGCACAGAGGGTTCGACACGACCGCGTTCGTGAAGGTGATCGCCCTTCGCAACGAGCTCGGACTGCAGTGGCGCATGCCGCGAGCGTGCGCGCGGCTGGTCGTCCGTGAGGATGACGATGACGTTGCGGGCGTGGCTGTCCCGGAGCCGAGGGGCACCGCAGCCGTCAGGCGGGAAGCACGGTCCGCGCCGACCGAGCCGAGGGCGAGCACCAGCAGGAGGCCCGCAAGAGTGAGCGTGAGAACGGAGAGCGGTCGTCGCGATGCCACCCGCTGGCTACTCCCGCGTGAGCGCGACGATATCGCTTGTCGCGAGCCGGGCCGGCGGAGGCTCACCCGGCCGGCGCGACTCGCTCGAGCTGCTCGCGAAGCGCCGTCGTCCCGGCGACGTCGACCTCGAGCGTCCCGTGCTCCAGCACGACGCCGTAGGCCTCGCGCGCCTGCTCGAGGCTCGTGAAGCCGTCGAGGACGTCCTCCCGCACCTGCAGCGGATCGCGCTCGAGCGGGTCGCCGAAGCCGCCGCCGTTCGGCGCCACGATCTGGAAGAGGTCGCCGGCGTGGATCGGCACCCCGGTCACCATCGCGTTGATCGCTTCCTCGCCCGACGTGCCCGGGTTGCGGGTCAGCGAGCCGACCCGGCCGTTCACGCCGCCGAACATGCCCCGCGGCGGATCCTGCTCGAGCTGACGCGTGCCCTCGCAGCCGAAGAAGCCCTCGACGAGAAATCGGTTCTGGCGCACGATGCCGATGCCGCCCCGCCACTTGCCGGGCGCCGCCGGCTCGTCGCGCAGCTCGTAGCGCTCGCAGCGCAGCGGAAAGCGCCACTCGAGCTCCTCGATCGGGTTGTTGCGCGTGTTCGGGATCAGCGTGTCGACGGAGTCGAGCCCGTCCTTGCCGTACCGGCCTCCGTAGGCGCCCTCGTTGACCTCGAGGTAGACCCAGTACTCGCCCGCCTCCTGGTCGAAGCCGGTGTACGCGCAGAAGTGGCAGTGCGCCGAGCTGCCCGCCATCGCCCGCTCGCCGAGCACGGGCGCAAGCGCGAGGTTGATGTTGTCCGAGAGGCGCTGCAGCTGCGGGAAGCGTGAGAAGCACGAGCGCGGGAAGCTCGGGTTGTAGAGGCAGCCCGCGGGCGCCAGCACCTTGATCGGACGGAACATCCCCTCGTTCTGGGGGATGAACTCGTCGTAGGTGGCCTCGTCCATGAAGATGCTGCGAACCGTGAAATAGGCGGCCATCTGGGTCGAGCCCTGGAAGGGCACGTTGATCCCGGTCGGCACCTCGGGGCTCGTGCCCTCGAGGTCGACGGTGAGGTCGCTTCCCTTCACGATCACCTTCGTCGCGATGGGCAGCGGCTTGTCGAGCGTTTGCCCGTCGTTGTCGAAGAGCGCGAGCGGCGCCTCGTAGACGCCGTCGGGAATCTTCTCGATCTCGCGCGCGCAGCATCGCCTCCGAGTAGTCCTTCCAGGCCGAGGCGGCGTGCATGACGGCGTCGACGCCGTACTTCCCGACGACCTCGAGCAGCCGATCGCGGCCGAGCAGGCAGGCGCTCAGCAGGGCCTCGACGTCCCCCTCGTTCATCCGGCCGGTGCGGACGTTCTCGAAGATGTGGCGCCAGAGCTGCTCGTTGCGAACGCCGCGCTGGTGGAGCTTGAGCGCCCAGTAGATCTTGCCCTCGGCCCAGAGGTCGATCGAGTCCGGGTTGATGCCCGGCGCGGAGCCGCCGATGTCGAGCAGGTGCGCGACGCACGCCGACCAGGCGACATGGCGTCCCTCGTGGAAGATCGGCACCGCGATCATGACGTCGGGGCTGTGGGAGGCGCCGTGGTAGGGGTGGTTGTGGATGAAGACGTCGCCGTCCTCGATCTCCTGCCCGGTCTCGCGCATCCGCTCCAGGATCCCCCGGATGCTCCACGGGAGCGGGCCCGCCTGCAGCGGCGTCGTGTCGCTCTCGCACAGCTCCTCGCCCTCGGCATCGAAGAGCCCGGCGCCGAGGTCCTCGGACTCGCGGATGATGCTCGAGAACGACATCCGCATCGCCGTCTGGGCCATCTCGTGGGCGACGGCGTTGAACGCGCCGCCGACGACGCGCAGCGTCACCGGGTCGAGCGCGGACTCCGGTCCTGCAGCCGTCGCGGCGTCGGGGGCAAGCGACGTCAGACCGGTATCGCGAACGGCCGAGCAGTCGACGAGCAGGTTGCCGACCGCGTCGACACGGGCGACGAGACCGGGGTTCACGACCGTCGTGGAGTCGAACTGGTGGATGATCGCCGGGCCGGCCACCTCGTGCCCCGTCTTCAGCAGCGCCCGGTCGTAGTGCCGGGTGTCGAGGCGCTCCGGTGCGCCGCGGACGACGAACGTGACCTCTGACGTGCCCGTCTCCGCATCGCGACGGGTCGGGGCCGTCGGCGACCGCGACCGGCGCGAGCGCCAGCTCGGGGAGCGTCCCGACACCGACGGTGTGGATGTTGACGATCTGGATCGGCGCCTCGTCGTAGCGGCGGTAGTAGCGCCGCTCGTGCTGGTCGTGGAACGTCTCGCGCGCCCGCTCCAGCCACGCGTCGTCGACAGGCCCGGGCGGCAGCGCGATTCGCAGCTCATAGCCCTGTCCGACGTAGCGGCAGTCGGCCGATCGCTCGAGCACCGCCTGATCGCCGGAGAAGCCGTCGCGGGCGAGCTGGGCGGCCGCCTGCTCCTCGAGCTCGCGGAAGTCGGCCTCGAGCCGCTCGGGCTTCGCCTCGTGGAGCAGCTCCATCTTCGTCTTCACGTAGTCGTAGGCGACGTTCGTGGCGAGCAGGCCCATCGCCGACGTGATCCCCGGATGCGGAGGGATGACGACCTGCGGGATCCCGAGCTCCTGCGCGATGTCGCAGGCGTACAGCGGACCGCCGCCTCCGAAGGCGACGAGCGCGAAGTCGCGCGGGTCGTAGCCCCGGCGCACCGAGTTCTCCTCGATCGCCTGGACCATCGTGTGCGTCTGGATCTTGAGCGCCGCGAGCGCGGCCTCCTCGACGCTCAGGTGAAGCGGCTCGCAGAGGCGCGTCTCGATCGCCGCGCGCGCCGCTGACTCGTCGAGCGGCACGCGCCCGCCGAGTAGCCCGCCCGCCGGTAGGCGGCCGAGCACGAGGAGGCAGTCCGTCGCCGCCGGCTCCTCTCCCCCGCGCCCGTAGCAGGCCGGGCCCGGGTCGGCGCCGGCGCTGCGCGGACCGACGCGGAAGATGCCGCCGGCATCGACGTACGCCACGGAGCCTCCACCGGCCCCGATCGTGTCCATCTCGACCATCGGGATCATCGCGTGGTAGTTGCCGACCTTCGTGTCGAGCAGGTGCCGCATCCGCACCTCGCCGGCGGGCGCGACGCCGATGTCCGCCGACGTGCCGCCGACGTCCAGCGAGATGACGCTGGGCATGCCCGCCGTGCGACCGACCCAGATCCCGCCGATGAGACCGGCAACCGGCCCCGAGAAGAGCGTCGACACGGGCTTCTCGGCGGCGCTCTCGGCGGTCATCACGCCGCCCGCCGAGGTCATGAGGTGCAACTCGCCCGCAAAGCCGCGCTCCTGCATCGCCCCGGCGAGGCCCCTGACGTAGCGGCTCACCTTCGGGCCCACGTACGCGTTGAGGCACACGGTCGAGAAGCCCTCGTACTCCCGGTATTGCGGCAGCACCTCGTGCCGCACGGACAGGAAGGCGTCGGGGAACTCCTCGAGGACGATCTCCTTCGCCCGCCGCTCGTGCTCGGGGTTCAGGAACGAGAACAGGAAGCAGACGGCGATCGCCTCGACCCCGGCCGCCTTGAGCGTGCGCACGGCGTCGCGCACCTCGTCCTCGGCGAGGGGCAGCAGCACCTCGCCGTCCGGCGCCGTGACGCGCTCGGTCACCGGGATGCGGTTGCGGCGCCTCGCGAGCGGGTGGCGCTGCCACGGGAGATCCTGGAAGTTCGACCAGTTGAGCGGCTTCTTGTGGCGCGCGATGTGGAGGATGTCGCGGAAGCCGCGCGTCGTGATCAGGCCGACCTCGGCGCCGTCGTGCTCGATGATGATGTTCGTCGCCACGGTGGTCCCGTGGAAGAACTGGTCGATCTCGCCGGGGCCCGACGCCGGCCGCCTCGCAGAGCTCGAGCGCGCCTTGCATCGTCCCCGCGGACGGGTCGGCGGGCGTGGAGGGCACCTTGTGCACCCGGACGCCGCCGGCGTCGTCGAGCGAGATCAGGTCCGTGAAGGTGCCGCCGACATCGACACCCAGCCTTCTCATCGGGTCGCGGCCGCCGCCGGCACGCCGAGCAGCGCGAGGATCTCCTCGGTCGACTTCACATGGCAGAAGTTCGCGTCCAGGTAGTCGAGCGCGTTCCTGTGGCCGACCGCGCTCATCGCGGCGCAGGCGTCCTCCGCGAGCAGCACGCGAAAGTCCCGGTCGCCGGCGTCCCGGGTCGTTCCCTCGACGCAGCTGTTCGTGAAGATCCCGCTGACGACGAGGGTCGTGACGCCCATGTTGTGCAGCAGATGCTCGACGTTCGTCGAGTTGAAGACGCTCGAGCCTGTCTTGTTGAGGACGATGTCGCCCTCCTGCGGCGCGACCTCGTCGAGGAACTGCGCGTCCTTCGAGTCGAGCGTGCAGACGAGCCCGAAGGAGCGGTGCCGCCAGGTCTGGTCGGAGCCGTCGCCCCGTAGCGAGACGCAGCGAGTGTGGATCACCGGGGAGCCGGCAGTGCGGAAGCCGTCGGCGAGCCGGGCGACGTTCGGCACGACGCTCTGCTCCATGCGGGTCAGGTAGTAGTCGAGGTCGTCGCCGAAGCCGTCATCGGCGATGCGCCTGCAGATGCCGTGCTCTCGCGATGCCTGCTGGTAGGTCAGATCGATGACGACGAGCGCGCGTGCTACGCGGCTCGACCGGGAACTCGGGCAGGCGCACGACGCTGTGCCACGCCGCAAGGCCCTGCTTCTCGTCGGCTGCCATTCGGACCTCCTTCAGGGACTGCCGGACGCCGAGGCGCTGGAGCCAGTAGCCTACGACATCTGATGTCTGATGTCCCGCAGGACGGAGACGCCTCTCAGAGCCGTCGGGCGACCGAGCCTCGCCCACGAGGTAGCGGACAGTCTCGTCGAGCAGATCGCCGCCGGACGCTGGCGGCCAGGCGATCAGCTTCCCCCCGAGCCGGTACTCGCCCAGCAGCTCGGGGTGAGCCGCTCGAGCGTTCGGGAGGCCGTCCACCGGCTCCAGGCGCAGGGCCTCGTCCGCGTCGTGCACGGACGGGGTACCTACGTCCTCGAGGCCCGCCCGTCGCTGCTCGTCCCGGACGGAATCGTCGACCTGATCGCGCGATCTCCGGATCACGTCGACGAGGTCCACGAGGCACGGCTCGTGCTCGAGCTCGGGATCGCCGAGCTCGCGGCGCAGCGCGCGGACGAGTGCGATCTCGCGGAGCTGCGGGACCTCGTCTCGGAGGGACGCCGCCTCCTGCAGCACGGCCTGTCGACGCACGAGACGGAGGCGTTCGAGCTGGGGCTGCGGTTCCACCTGCGCCTCGCGGAAGCAGCTCGGAGCCCTCTCCTGGCCGGTCTCTACGAGGTTCTGGTCGAGCCGCTGCGACGCACATCGCAGTACCGCCAGCGCTCGCGGCCGAACCCTCACGAGGAGCTCGATTTCCACGAGGCGATCGTCGAGGCGATCGAGCGGCGCGACACGTCCGCCGCGGTCGCCGCAATGCGCGAGCACGTCCAGCACACGGCCGCGCTCGTCGTGCGGCCCAGGACGGAGCCGGACCCCGCCGCATGACCCACCTGGTCGGGGTCGACGTCGGCGGCACGTTCACCGACGTCCTGCTCGATGCCGCTCGACGGTGGGCACTCCGTGCTCGCCAAGGTGCCGACGACTCCGCAACCGGCCGACGGCGTGGTGTCCGGGATCCTCGAGGCAGTCGACCGCGCGGGCATCGACCCGGCCGAGGTGCGCGCGATCCTGCACGGGACGACGATCGCAACGAACACGGTGCTCGAAGGCAAGGGCGCCCGCGTCGGGCTGCTCGTGACGAAGGGCTTTCGCTACGTCCTCGAGATCGCGCGATCCTGGACACCGGGGCCGATCTCCGGCTGGATCGTGTGGGACAAGCCGCAGGCGCTCGTCGACGTCCGCGACATCCGGGAGATCCGGGGGCGCGCCACCGCCCGCGGCGAGGTGATGGAGCCGATCGATCCCGCCGAGATCCGCTCGGCCGTCGGGGAGCTCGAGCGCCGCGGCGTCGAGGCGCTTACCGTCTCTCTCCTCAACGGCTACGCCCGGCCGGCACTCGAAGGCGAGGTCGTCGCCGCTGCGCGTGAGGCCGTGAACGGCCTGCCGGTCTCGGCCTCCTCCGACGTGCTGCCCGAGTTCAGGGAGTACGAGCGCACGCTCGCGGCTGCGGCGAACGCCTACGTCCAGCCCGCGGTGATGCGGTACACCGAGAGCCTCCACGCGGTTCTCGCCGAGCGCCTGCCGGGCGCCGCGCTCCACATCGTGCGCTCCGACGGTGGTCTCATGTCCGCCCGCGACGCGGGAGCGCGGCCGATCGAGACCGTGCTCTCCGGGCCGGCGGGCGGCGTACGGGCGGCCGTGTTCCTCGGCGAGCTCACGGGCCACCGCGACGTCCTCAGCTTCGACATGGGCGGAACGTCCACCGACGTCGCCCTGAACCGCGACGCGCATCCGGCGGTGTCGCGGACGAGCCCTCTGACCGACTACTTCCGCGTTCGTGTCCCGTCGCTGGACGTCGTTGCGATCGGCGCGGGCGGCGGGTCGATCGCCCATGTCCCCATGACGGGCGCGCTTGCGCGTCGGGCCCGAGAGCGCCGGCTCGAGCCCCGGGCCCGCGTGCTACGGCAGGGGCGGCGAGCAGGCCACGGTGACGGATGCCAACGTCGTGCTCGGTTACCTCCCGAGCCTGTTGGGCGGGCGAATGGAGCTCCACCCCGAGCTTGCCTCCGAAGCGGTCGGCCGAGGTGGCGGAGCGCCTGGGCGTCGGTCTCGAGGAAGCCGCCCGTGCGATCGTCGCGATCGCGAACGAGAAGATGCTGAGCGGCCTTCGGCTCGTCTCCGTTCAGCGCGGCCAGGACCCACGCGCGTTCGCGCTCGTCGCCTTCGGCGGCGCCGGGCCGCTGCACGCCAACGCGCTCATGGAGCTTCTCGGCAGCCCGGTCGCCGATCGTCCCGCCCGCGCCCGGCGTCTTCTCGACCTTCGGCTTCCTCGTCGCGGACATGCAGCGCGAGTTCGCGGTGAGCCACATCCGGCGGCTCTCCGACGTCGCCGCCGGCGACCTGGCCGCGATCCTGCGCGATGTCGAGGCGAGCGCGCCGCGACTGGCTCGACGCGCGAAGGCTTCGCCGAGCCGAGCAGCGGCTCTCGTTCCAGTTCGGCATGCGCTACCACCAGCAGGGCTTCGAGCTGCCGGTGACGCATCCCGATCCGTTCGTCGGATGCCGAGCTGATCGCGTCGCTCGCCGAACGCTTCGTGGCGGCACACGACCTCCTGTACGGCTTCGAGCTCGAGCTCGAGCCGGAGCTCGTCGTCGTCCGCTGCGTCGCCATCGGCGTGACGCCGAGCCCGACGGTGCAGGCCGCCGCGCCGGCGGCCGCGCCCGGCAGAAGCCGCGGTCGTCGACGGCGGCCACCGCTCTACTGGGACGGCGAGTGGATCGACCGGCGCCCGTCTACGCCCGGGAACGCCTGGGGCCGGGCCATCGGATCGCCGGTCCCGGCCGTGATCGAGCAGGAGGACTCGACGACGCTCGTCCACCCCGGGCATCGACCGCCACGCGTCGATCCCTACCTCAACCTCATCCTGCGCCGGGAGGACGCGTGACGATGGCGACGACGCGCGTCGACACGGTCACGCTCGAGATCATCGAGAACACGCTGCGGATGGTGCGGCACGAGATGGACGCGGTCATGTTCCGGGCGTCGATCTCGCCCGATGATCCGCGAGACCCACGACACCTATCCGCTCGTCGCCGACCGCAACGGTCGCATGCTCGTCGGCCAGTTCGGCTCCTACCTCGCCGCGTTCCTCGAGCAGTTCGACGAGGAGCTCGCCCCGGGCGACGTGATCATCCAGAACGACCCGTACCTCTGCGGCGGCTCGATCTCCCACACGCCGGACGTGCTGATAACTGCGGCCGGTCTTCCACGAGGGCGTGCTGGTCGGCTTCGACGAGCCAGTTCGGCAACCTGCTCGACATCGGCGGCCGCACGTTCGGGTCGATGAGCGTCGAGGTGAGGTCGATCTACGAGGAGGGCATCCGCTTTCCGCCCGTGAAGCTCTACGACGGCGGCAAGCTGAACCGGCCGCTCGTCCAGGTGCTGGCCCGGAACTCTCGCGCGCCGGAGGCGGCCGTCGCGGACGTGATGGCCCTGTGCGCGGCCACCGCGGTCGGCGAGCAGCGGATCCTCGAGCTCTGCGACCGGTTCGGGCGGGACACGTACCTCGCCGCCTGCGACGCGCTGCTCGAACGCACTCGCCGCGCGGTGCAGCGCCTGATCGTGGAGAAGATCCCGGAGACGCCGCAGTCCTTCGAGGATTTCGTCGACGACGACGGCCAGGGCAACGGCCCGTTCCGCATCAAGCTGACGGTGTGGCGGGAGGGCGAGCGCGCCGTGTTCGACTTCGACGGCACCTCGCCGCAGGCGCCGGGGCCGGTCAACTTCTACCTGCACGAGGGGATGATGAAGATGGTGATCGGGGCCTACCTGATCATGGTCTTCGACCCCGAGATCCTGTTCAACGAAGGCTTCTACGACCTGCTCGACATCCGCGTCGAGGAGGGCACGATCCTCAAGCCGCGCTACCCGGCGCCGCTCGGCAACCGCCACCACACGCTGTCGCGCTGGGTCGAGGTGGTGGCCGGCGCGCTCGGGCGGCATGTCCCGGAGACCGCAGTCGCGGCGGGGTACGGCTCGAGCCCGCACATGATCTTCTCCGGCACGGACGAGGACGGGAAACCGGCTTCGGAGTGGTCGAGATCCTCATGGGCGGCATACCCGGCCGACCCGCCGGCGACGGCATGGACGGGCACAGCTGGTACCCGCAGCTCGAGAACACGCCGTGCGAGTACCAGGAGATCTACTACCCGCTCGTCACGGAGGAAGCCGGGATCGTCCAGGACTCCGGGGGCGCCGGCTACCATCGCGGCGGCTGCGGCGTTCGCAAGGTCTTTCGGTTCGAGAGCGCCGGCCAGGTCTCGATCTACGACGACCGCCATACCTCGTCGCCCTGGGGCATCGGCGGCGGCCTGCACGGCGGCCGTTCGCGCAAGCGGCTCGTTCGCGCCGATGGGTCGGTCGCCGATCTGCCGGGCAAGGTCGACTTCGTCGAGGTGGCGCCGGGCGACCGACTCGTGTTCGAGACGGCCGGCGCCGGCGGCTGGGGCGACCCACTTCTCCGTCCGCCCGGCGCAGTGCTGCGTGACGTCGAGAAGGGCTTCGTGTCGGCCGAGGTGGCGAGAGCGGGACTACTCCGTCGTGCTCCTGCCGCCGAACGGCGCGCTGACGCGTCGACGAGGTCGCAACCGAGGAGCTTCGTCGTCGGCGCGCCGAGGACGGCCGCGTCGCCGCTCTTCGACCTGGGATCCCGGCCTGCCGCGTACGCCTCCACGGTCGAGAACCCGGAGATGCCGCCGCTCGGCCCCGAGCACGCGATCGAGCCGAGGCCGATCGACGCAGGCCTGCTCGACTCGCGCGAGTAGGAGCTCAGCCGGCGCGGGCGGCGAGCTCGACGAGCGGCGCGAGCTCGTCGAGCTGGGCCAGGACGACGTCGGCGGGCTCCGAGGGCAGGCGGAAGAGCACGCGCTCGGCGCCTGCCTCAGCGTGCCTGGCAATCGCTTCCTCGCGGGCCGGGCAGCCGAAGACGGTGACGCTCGGGCGCGGCCGGCCGGCGTCCGCGGCGAGGCGCTCGAGCTCTTCGACGTGGGGCCGCAGGTCGCCCTCGAGCAGGCCCGTCGGCATCCAGCCGTCGCAGAAATCGACGACACGCTGCAGCGCGCCGCTCTTCTCGGCGCCGAGCAGGATCGGCGGATGCGGCTTCTGCACGGGCTTCGGGTCCTGCCAGATGCGCTCGAACCGGACGTGCTCGCCTTCGTAGCTGGCCTCGTCGTTGGCCCAGATCTCCTTCATCGCCTCGATCCGCTCGCGCACGACGTCCCAGCGCTCGGCGAAGGCGGTCCCGTGGTTCTGGAGCTCCTCCCAGTTCCAGCCCCCGCCGATGCCGAACAGGAAGCGCCCGCCCGAGAGCACGTCGAGGCTGGCGACCTGCTTGGCAAGGCCGATCGGCTCGTGCTCGCCGACGAGGCAGATGCCGGTCGCGACGAGGAGGCGCTCGGTCGCCGTGGCGACGGCGCTCAGCGTTACGAACGGGTCGAACGTGTGCCAGTAGTCGCGCGGCAGCTCCTTGCCGCCGCCGTGCGGCCACCGCGACTTGCGGGCCGCGGGAATGTGCGTGTGCTCGGTCACGAACAGCGACTCGAAGCCGCGCTCCTCGAGAGCGCGCCCGAGCTCGACCGGATGGATCGCGTATGCGGTCGGGAAGATGTAGACGCCGGCCTTCATGTCAGCGAGCCGCTGGAGCTCAGCCCGCTGCGGCCCGGTCGGCGGCGCCCACAGCGATCGGCGGGATCCGGTCTGCCCATGGGAACTGCTGCTCGAGCTGGGCGGCGACGCGCAGCAGCGTCGCGTCGTCCCCGAAGCGCCCGACGAGCTGCACGCCGATGGGCAGTCCCTCGTCGCTCCACGCGAGCGGCAAGCTGATCGCGGGCTGCCCGGTGATGTTGAACATGGCGGTGAACGGGGCGTAGACGTCGAAGAGCTTGCGTACCCAGCCCTCGGCGTCGAGCGTTGCGTCGTTCTGGTCGACCTCGCCGAGCTTCCAGGGGAGGCGGGCCGCCGAGGGCAGCACGAGCACGTCGGCGGTCTCGAAGAACTCGCCGATCCCGCGCCCGACCGCGTTGCAGTCGTTGAGGCCGTTCTGGAAGTCGACGGCCGAGAGGGCGTTGCCGACCTCGAGCATGGCCAGCGTGCACGCCTCGACGTTCTCGGCGTTCCAGCCGCCGCCGACGGCACGATCGACGAGCGACGCGCGGTGCGCGAGCCCCGCCGACCAGACCGCAAGCAGAGCCCGGAGGAGGACCTCCGAGTCGATGGCCGGCGTGCCTTGCTCGACCTCGTGACCGGAACCCTCCAGCGCGCGGGCCGTCGCTTCCACGGCCGCCCGGTACTCGGACGCGACGTCCGCGCCCGACCAGGCGTCGGCAGTCCAGCGGATCCGGAGGCGCCCAGGATCGGCACCAGGCTCACGGGCGTACGGGCCGGCCGGCGGCGGGATGACGTACTTGTCGCCCGGCCCCGGCCCGTGGAAGGCGTCGAGCGCCGCAGCGGCGTCGCGCAGGGTACGGCAGAGCACGAAGTCATGGGAGAAGCCGTGCAGCGCCTCCCACTGCCCGGGCCCGACCGGGAGCCTGAAGCGCGTGGCCTTGAGCCCGATGAGGCCCGTGAGCGACGCAGGAATCCGGATCGAGCCTCCGCCGTCCGTCCCGTGCGCGAACGGCAGCGCCCGGGCGGCCACGAGAGCCGCTGCGCCGCCGCTCGAGCCGCCGACGCTGCGCTCGAGATCCCAGGGATTGAGGGTCGGCCCGTGCACGACCGGCTCCGTGGTCGCGTTGAAGGCGAACTCGGGCGCGCGCGTGCGCGCGATGATCCGCAGGCCCGCAGCACGGAAGCGGCGGCCGAGATGCGTGTCCGCCGGGGCGCGAACGCCGTCGCCGGTCCAGCGGCTGCCTGCCTGCACGATCTGGCCCTCGAGGTGTGGAGCAACGTCCTTGAGCGCGAACGGCACACCCCCGAACACGCCGTCCGCGCTCGCGTCGGGCGGTGTGTCGAGCAAGTCGCCGACCGTGGCGTGGAGCGTGGGCTCGACCTCGGCGATGGCCCGCCGAGCCGCATCCTCGGCGTCCGCCGCCGTGATCTCGCCGGAACGGATCAGCTCAGCCAGCCCGACCGCGTCCTGCGCGGCGTACTCGTGCAGCTCCATGCCCTTGCCTCCTTCTCTCAGCCTTCGCCGGCGCTGACGGCGGCCTGCTGGAACGCAGGCATGACGTCGCGCGCGAAAAGGCGCAGCTGGTCCATGAACTCCGCGGGGGCCATGCCCTCGGGGAAGTGGATCATCATCTGGTCGAGCCCCGGGTAGCGCTCCTCGATCTCGCGGATGTGCTCGACGATCGCCGACGCGGGGCCGCAGAGCCACGCGCGCTGGGCGACACCGTCGCGCAGCGACGGCACGCCCGACGGAGCTCCCTCGCGTTCCCCACTGGCGCCCCTGGTCGTCGATGTAGCGCACGATCCCGAACGGCGCGAACCACTTGTAGCGCTCGTCGTGGTAGGGCTCCATGCGCTCGGATCGCCTCCTCCTCGGAGTCGGCGATGCACATGCCGACGCCCCAGCAGAGGTCCTCGCCGAGGGCGAGGTCTCGGCCCGCCTTCGCGGCCTCCTCCTGGAAGAGGTGGACCCACTCGTCGAGCATCCGCACGCCGGTCAGCGTGACCATCCCCTTGATGCCACGCTGCGCCATGCGAGGGATCGAGCGGCCGCTCGAGATCGCCTGCCAGATCTCGACCGGGAGGTGGATCGGGCGCGGGACCAGTGTCACATCCTCGAGCTGGTAGCCGCGGTACTCGACCGGCGCGGGGACCGTGTAGTGCTTGCCGCGGTGGGAGAACGACTCCTCGTTGAACGCCTTCTGCAGGAGCTCGAACTGCTCGTCGAACAGCTCGCGGTTCGCGTCCTTGTCGAGCAGCGGCCCGCCCAGCGTCTCGACCTCACGGCTCTGGTAGCCGCGGCCGACGCCGAAGATGATGCGTCCGCCGGTGACGATGTCCGCGAACGCGAAGTCCTCCGCCAGCCGCAGAGGATGCCAGGCGGGCAGCACGTTGAACGCGCACCCGAGCTTCAGCCGCTTCGTCTGCGTCGCGAGCCACGTATTGAGCAGGATGAGGTTCGGGAAGACCTCGTAGCCCTCGCGCTGGAAGTGGTGCTCGGCCGTCCAGAGGCAGTGGAAGCCGAGCTCGTCCATGAGCTGCGCGAGCTCCTTGGCCGTCCCGTAGGCCTCGATCAGGCGCTCGTTCGGATAGCGCCGCTCGTCCGCGGGCTTCCCGTCACGGCCGATGTCCTCGAGCTGGATGTGACCGACGTACAGGACGGAGAACTTCGTGATCACGTGACGGGATTGTAGGGGCCGGATCTCATCCGGCCCGACCCTACCCGTCCGGCCCGTCGGGCCGATCTCATCCGGCCCGGGTGAGGCGTGGTACAACCCCGCGGTGGACTTCGACCTGATCATCCGCGGAGCGGACGTCTTCCCCGGCGAGGGCCCCGCGCGACGGGCCGACGTGGGCGTCGCCGGCGACGCGATCGCGGCCGTGGAGGCCTCCCTCGACGGGCCCGCGAAGGAGGAGATCGCGGCCGAGGGAATGATGCTGTGCCCCGGGTTCGTCGACATGCACGCCCACTCGGCACTGCACTCGCACGTCGACCCGCTGCTCACGCCGAAGATCGCGCAGGGCTTCACCACCGAGCTGATCAACCCGGACGGGCTCCCGCCCGCTCCCGTCGAGCGCGAGCGCTTCGTCGAACGACAGGCGTACCTGCGCGGGCTCGAAGGGACCGGGCCTGCGGAATGGCCGTGGTCGACCTTCGACGAGTACCTGGAATGGCTCGAGGGAACGAGGCCGGCGACGACCCTCGTCCCGTCGGCCGGGCACAACGCGGTGCGGGACTTCGTGATGGGCGGCGCGAAACGACCGCCGACCGCGGACGAGCTCGCGGCGATGCGGCGCGAGACCCGCACTGAGCCTCGAGGCGGGCGGCAGGACGCTCTCCTTCGGGATGATCTATCTGCCGGGCACGTACGCGGACACCGACGAGCTCGTGGCGCTGGCCGAGGAGGCGGCAGCGTTCGGCGCGCCGCTCGTCCCTCACGTCCGCAACGAGGGCCACGGCGTGCTCGAGGCGATCGGCGAGTTCGTCGACGTCGCCCGCCGGTCGGGCGCGCCGCTGCACGTCTCTCACCTGAAGTGCCTCGCCGACGAGGCGCTCATCGATCCCCTGCTCGAGCTCCTCGACCAGGCGAGCGCCGACGTCGACCTCTCCTTCGACCAGTACCCGTACGGCGCCGGCTCGACGATTCTCTCCGCGCTGCTGCCCGCCTGGGCGCAGGAGGACGGCGCCTCGGCCACCCTCGAGCGCCTCTCGGATGCCGGCGAGCGCGAGCGCATGGGCCACGACATGCAGCACGGCGTCCCGGGCTGGGAGAACACCTTCGCCACCATCGGGCCCGAGCGCATCGTGATCGCCAACGCCGCCCCACCGAACGAGGACGCGGTCGGAAAAGACCTGACCGTCATCGCGAAGGAGCGCGGCGTCGGCGAGATCGAGGCGGTCTTCGGCCTGCTCACCGAGTCGGAGCTCGACGTGACCATGATCGAGCACTACGCCTCCGACGAGGCGGTGCGCAAGGTGGCCCGCCACCGCCTGCACCTCGTCGGCTCGGACGGCATCTTCGGCGCGAAGCCCCATCCCAGGCTCTACGGCTCGGCGCCGCGCTTCCTCGGGCGGTTCGCGATCCGCGACGGGCTCGTGCCCGTCGAGGAAGCCGTCGCGCGCCTGACCGCGCGGGCCGCCGACCGCCTCGCGCTCGGAGATCGCGGACGAATCGAGCCCGGAAAGCGCGCCGACCTCGTTCTCCTCGACCCGGAGCGCTACGTCGACGAGGGCACGTACGACGACCCGATCAACACGCCGGACGGCGTGCTCGGCGTCTGGGTGGCGGGCCAGGCCGTTTGGAAAGACGGGCAGCCGACGGGCGCGCGGCCGGGCGGCGTCGTGCGAACCCCGCGCCGGGGCTGACGGAATGAGCGCCGTCGAGAGCCTCGATGAGCTCATTGCGCGGATCCCGGACGGCGCAAGCGTGGCTGTCGCGGCCGACTACTCCGGCTGCGCGATGGCAGCCGTGCGGGTCCTGATCCGGCGAGGTGCCAGGGACCTGCGGCTCGTCACCGTACCGCAGGCCGGCTTCCAGGCCGACATGCTGATCGGCGCCGGCTGCGTCGCCTCCGTCGAGACCTCGGGAGTGACTCTCGGCGAGTACGGTCAGGCGCCGCGGTTCCGCGAGGCCGTGTCGACCGGGAGCAGATCGCGATCCGCGACTCGACGTGCCCGGCGATTCACGCCGGCCTCCAGGCGGCCGAGAAGGGCGTGCCGTTTCATCCCGCTGCGCGGAATCATCGGTTCCGATGTTCAGAAGCACCGCGAGGACTGGCGCGTGATCGACAATCCCTTCGGCGAGGCAGATCCGATCCTGCTGCTGCCCGCGATCCGGCCGGACGTCGCGCTGTTCCACGCGGCGCTCGGCAGATCGCGAGGGCAACGTATGGATCGGCGTTCGGCGCGAGCTGATGACTGATGGCGCACGCGGCCAGCCAGTCGCTCGTCACGGTCGAGGAGATCACGGACGACGACCTCCTCGCGGACGATCGCACGGCAGCGGGGACGATCCCGGCGCTGTACGTCACGGCAGTTGCCGAAGTGCCCGAGGGGGCATGGCCGATCGGGCTCCGGGGCTGCCTACCCGGCCGACGCCGAGCACCTGCGGCTCTACGCGGGGATGGCCAGGACGGCAGAGGGCTTCCAGCAGTACCTCGACGAGCACATCCTCGCTCCGGTCGGATGAGCTACCGGCCCGAGGAGCTCCTGATCACCGCCATTGCCGGGCTGCTCGAGGACGCGAACCACGTTGCGGTCGGCGCCATGTCCCCGATCCCCGGAGCCGCTGCGCTGCTCGTGCGCGAGCGCTCCGGCGGTCGCGTGCGCGTCTCGCTGCTGGACAGCGCCAAGCACAATTTCTTCACGGACGGAGGCCGGGAGCTGTTCGACTGCGCCGCCCAGGGACGGATCGACGCGTTCTTCCTCGGCGGCCAGCAGATCGACGGCTCGGCCAATATCAACCGCGTGGGCGTCGGCGGCTATCCACGCGAGCGAGGCTCGCTTCCCGGGCACGTTCGGCTCCGCGTATCTCTACTTCCTCGTGCCGAGAGTGATCCTGTTCCAGCCGGAGCACACGACGCGGACGCTCGTCTCGCGGGTCGACTTCGTCAGCGCGCCCGGTGTCAGCCCGCCCGGTGTCTACCGCCCCGGCGGGCCGGTTGCGCTCGTCACCGGGCGCTGCGTCTTTCGTTTCGACCGCGACGAGGCACGCTTCTCGCTGGCCAGCGTCCACCCGGGCGAGACGGTGGCGGGGATTCGGGACAACACGGGGTTCGACTTCGACGCTGGCGAGGGAGTGCCGACCACGCCCGAGCCCGATGCCGAGACGCTCGCGCTGCTGCGCGGCGAGATCGGCCACGAGCTCAGCGAGGCCTACCCGGAGTTCGCCGCTCCGCGTGTTCGGACAGGTCGCGTAGTGGAGCGCGGGACGGCGCCGGGCCGCGGCGCCCTCGCCGGGCTCGTCGTCGTCGACCTGACGAGGGTGCTCGGCGGGCCGTACTGCACGCAGGTGCTCGCCGATCACGGCGCCGAGGTCATGAAGATCGAGCCGCCGCAGGGCGACGAGGTGCGCGACTGGGGGCCGCCGTTCCAGGACGGCGACGCCTCGTACTTCATCGGCGTCAACCGAAACAAGCGCTCGCTCGGGCTCGACCTCTCGCGACCGGAAGGCCGCGAGGTGCTGCTGCGCCTGCTCGAGCAGGCGGACGTCCTGATCGAGAACTTCAAGCCCGGGACGCTCGAGAAATGGGGCCTCGGGTACGAGGAGACGCTGCAGGCGCGCTTTCCGCGGCTCATCCACTGCCGCATCAGCGGGTTCGGAGCGACCGGTCCGCTGGGCGGCTACCCGGGATACGACGCGGTCATCCAGGCGATGACCGGCTGGTTCAGCGTCAACGGCAAGCCCGGAGTCCGGGCCGACCAGAGCCGGCATCCCGCTCGTCGACATCGGCACCGGCCTCTTCGCGGCGATCGGGGTGCTCATGGCGCTCGAGGAGCGGCACCGCTCCGGCCTCGGCCAGTTCGTCGACACGACCCTCTTCGACTCGGGCGTCGCGCTCATGCATCCGCACATCCCGAACTACCTGCTCTCGGGCAAGACGCCCGGGCTGACGGGCAACGCCCACCCGAACATCAGCCCGTACGACACGTTTCCGACAAGGACGGTGGAGATCTTCCTCGCCGTCGGCAACGACCGTGCCTTCCAGCGCGTCTGCGCGGAGCTCGGCCGCCCCGAGCTGGCCGACGACCCGCGCTTCCTCCACAACGCCGACCGGCTCGTCAACCGCGCCGAGCTCGACGCCGAGCTCGAGGCGCTGCTCGCCGACGTGGACGGAGTGGAGCTCTGCGACCGCCTGCTGGAGATCGGCGTCCCCGCCGGCCCGATCCTCGACGTCGCCCAGCTGCTCGAGCATCCCCACACGGAGCACCGTGAGATGGTCGCCGAGCTCGGCAGCTACAAGGGCTCGGGCCTGCCGATCAAGTTCTCGCGCACGCCCGGCGAAGTCCGGAGGCCTCCTCCCCGGTTCGGCGCCGGGGGCCGCGAGATCCTCGCCGAGAGGGGATTCTCCGTCGAGGAGATCGACACGCTCGTGGAGACGGGCGTCGTCGTGGAGGAGCGCCGCCGCGCCTGAAGGGTCGGCGCCGGGAGGCCGGCCCCTAAACGGCCGCGCGGAGGGCGGGCACGATCTCGCGTCCGTAGGTCTCGACCACGGACTCGAACCCGGCGACGTGCGGGTACAGGTTGATCTCGCCGACGCCGAGCGAGCGCAGGTGCTCGAGCTTCGCGATCGTCGCCTCCGCGTCGCCGATGACGCAGAACCGGTCGATGATCTCGTCGGGCACGTAGTCGAATGCTCGGTTCCCTGCTCGGCGTGCACCCGGTAGTCGTAGTCGGGCCGGCGCTCGACGTAGTCGCGCAGCTCCGGAGGGATCTCGGCGGGAGCGTGGTAGCGCAGCACGTCGGCGATGTGGTTGCCCACCATGGCCGGATACCAGCGGCACTGGTCACGGGCCTCGGCGAGATCGTCGGAGACGTACGAGAGGATCGCGCAGTGGACGACGATCTCGGCAGGGTCGCGCCCGGCCTCCTCGGCGCCCTCCCGCACGAACTGCATCGCCCATTCGACGAAGAACGGGTCGGCGATCTGGAAGATGACGCCGTCGCCCTTGCGGCCTGCCAGACGTAGCGCGTTCGGCCCGTAGGCGGCCACGTAGATCGGGAAGCCTCCTTCCGTCCAGGTGATCTGGACGGGCACGCCGTCGATCTCGACGGGGTTGCCGCGGCCGAGCTCCCGAACGACGTCGATCGTCCGCTCGAGATCGGCGAGCTTCGCGGGGCTGCGCCTCATCAGGCGGACCGAGCTGTCGCCCTTGCCGATGCCGCAGATCACACGCCGGCCACCGGACGCCTGCTTCAGCGTTGCGAACGCGCTTGCGAGCACGGTCGCGTCGCGCGTGCGCGGGTTCGTCACGCACGTCCCGAGCTCGAGCCGCTCGGTCTTCGCCGCCAGGTAGCCGAGCAGCGTGTACACCTCGCTCCAGAGCACGTGGGAGTCCCAGCTCCATGCCTGGTCGAAGCCCGACTCCTCCGCCAGCTGGACGAGCTCGAGCGAGCGGCTCACCGGGGCGTCTCCGAAGCTGATACCGAACTTCATGCGCGCTGACCTCCTGGAGTGACCGGGCGCCGATCATACCCCGCTGGTAGCGTGGAGACCGCGATGGCGACGAAGGTCGGCAGAGCGGCGGAGGTGCTCGATCGCGAGCGCCGCGAGTTCGAGCAGCGCACGCCTCGGTCCAGGGAGCGCTACGAGCGGGCGCTGACCGTCCTGCCGGGCGCCGACACGCGGGCGGTGACCTTCTACCAGCCCTACCCCGCGGTAATCCGCTCCTCCTCCCGGATCGAGCTCGAGGATCTCGACGGCAACGTCTACCGGGACTTCCTCCTCAACTACACGGCCATGATCGTCGGTCACGCCCACCCCGAGGTCGTCGCGGTGGCGCAGGCTGCGGTCGCCCGCGGGACAGCGGTCGCGGCGCCCGTTCCCGGGCAGCTCGAGCTTGCCGAGGAGCTCGTCCGGCGCGTCCCGAGCGTCGAGCGGGTGCGCTTCGTCAACTCCGGAAGCGAGGCGACGATGACCGCCGTGCGGGTGGCGCGGGCCCTCACCGGACGCCCCGGCGTGATCAAGATCAGCGGCGGCTACCACGGCAGCTATCCCGATCTCGACGTCACCCTGCGGCCGGGGTTCCAGCCGGCCGGGCTGCCGGAGTCGACCCCGACGCGAACGGTCCCGTACAACGATCCCGACGCGCTCGAGGCCGCCCTCGGCGGCTCTGCGGGAGAGTGCGCCTGCGTCATCATGGAGCCGGTGCTCGGCGCCGCCGGCGTCGTCCCGGGCGACCGCGACTACCTCGTGTTCGCCGAGGAGGCCGCCCGGGCCGCGGGGGCGCTGTTCGTCCTCGACGAGGTGATCTCGTACCGCCTGGGCCCGGGAGGCGCGCAGCAGCTCCACGGCCTGAGCCCAGATCTCACGACATTCGGCAAGATCATCGGGGGCGGCTTCCCGGTCGGCGCGGTCGGCGGCCGAGCCGATGCCATGCAGGTCTTCGCGCCGGGCGCGAGCCCCGGCTTCGGCCACTCCGGCACGTTCAACGGCAACCCGGTGACCGTCGCCGCCGGCCTCAAGACGCTCGAGCTGCTCGACGCGGCGGCGTACGAGAAGCTCGATCGCCTGGGCGCGATGCTCGCCGACGGGCTGCGTGCCGGGGTCGCGGAGACCGGGGCGCCCGCGCATGTGACGCACATCGGCTCGCTCGTCAACGTGCACTTCACGGCCGACGCGCCCGTGAACGCGGAGGAGGCCGCCGGCGCCGACCCCGAGGCTGCCGCCGCATTCCACATCGGCCTCCTGAACCGCGGCATCTTCATCGCGCCGCGCGGGCTGATGGCGACGTCGACCGTTGCCGAGGAGCAGGACGTCGCAGACGCCGTCGAGGCCGCGGGAGAGCTGTTCGCCGCGTTGGCGCACTAGGCCGAAACGGGCGCAGCCGTTATCGGCCGTGAAGCGGCCCGAGGGCCGCGCTCATGGGCGACGAGCAGCCGAGGTCGAACGTGTACCGAGCCCTCCGGGCTCGGTGAAGCTTCGCGGCCTGGCGCCCTTCGGGCGCGGCCGCTGCGCGCGGCGCTCACGCGCCGCTTACTTACCGGCCAAGCAGCCGAGGTCGACCGTGAGCACGTGGCCGTTCATGGCATCCGACGCTGCCGACGCCAGATAGACGGCCGTTCCCTTGATCTCGGCCGGGTCCATGATCCGGTGGGTCGGGACGAACTCGATCGCCGCGGCGACGAGACGGTCGATGACCTCCGCCGGCACGTCCTTGTCGCTCCCGATCCCCGTGGCGAAGAAGCCGGGCGAGAGGGCGTTGACGGTGATCCCGAACGGCGCGTACTCGAGCGCCAGCTCACGCGTCAGGTTGATGACTCCACCCTTCGCCGCCGCATAGCCGGGAACCGGGATCATGCCGCTTCCGACCTCGCCCCAGATCGATGCCGTCGGGACGATCTTGCCGCTGCCCTGCCGGAGCATGTGTCGCGCCGCGTGCTTCACGCACAGGAAGACGCTCGTGAGGTTCGTCGAAATGACGTCGTTCCACTCCTCGAGCGAGGCCTCGTCGGGGCGCTTGTAGTGGTCGGAGCTCCCCGCGTTCGCAAACAGGACGTCGAGGCTGCCGAGCCTGCGCACGGTCTCGTCCATGAGGTGCGCGACGGCCTCCTCGTCGGTGACGTCGGTGCGGAGGTCGAACGCCTCGGCCCCAGCCGCGCGCAACGCCTCGGCGGTCTCCCCGGTGGCGTCCGTGCGACCGGCGCAGGCGACGCTCGCGCCGGCCTCCGCGACCGCCTCCGCGATCGCGCGGCCGATGCCGCTGCCGGCGCCGGTGACGACGACGGCCTTCCCTCGAAGCGAGAACAGGTCGAGGCTCGAGGTCACGTCTTGACCCGGGCCGGATGAGTGACCGCGGCCCTGACGGGCCGCTTTCCAGAGGTGAATCCGCTGTTTCACCTCAGATCCGGCCCCTACAAGGGGTTGAACGGGAGCCGGTGCAGGAAGCGGCCGCCGCCCTCGCCGCCGACGTACTCGCGGTCGCGTACGACGACCCGTCCGCGCGAGAGCACGGCGGCCGGAGCGCCCTGCACGGGCATCCCCTCGAAGGTCGTGTAGTCCGTGTTGCCGTGCAGGCCGTCCACCGAGAGCGTCCATTCGACCGAGGGATCCCAGACGAGGATGTCCGCGTCCGCGCCGATCGCGATGTCGCCCTTCTGCGGGTAGAGGCCGAAGAGGCGTGCAGGCGCGGTCGCGGTCGTGTCGACGAAGCGGTTCAGCGTCATGCGCCCGGCGGCGACGCCGTACGTGTAGAGGACGGGCAGCCTGGTCTCGATGCCCGGGGCGCCCTGGATGATGTAGCGGAAGTCGTCGAGGCTCTGGTCCTTGTGGTCCTTGATCGGCCACGCCGAATGGTCCGTGGCCACGACCTGGAGCGACCCGGAGGCGAGCGCCTGCCACAGCGGCTCCTGGTTCGACTCGTCGCGCAGCGGCGGAGCCATCACGTACCTGGCAGCGTCCGCGCCGGGCTCGAGATAGCGCTCCTTGGAGAGGACGAGGTACTGGGGGCACGTCTCGCCGTAGACCTGCCCGCCGCGGCTGCGCGCCTGCGCGATCTCGTCGACCGCCAGGGCGCTCGAGACATGGACGATGTAGAGCGGCGCGTTCGCAATCCCGGCCAGCACGATCGCCCGGTGGGCGGCCTCGGCCTCGAGCTCGGGCGGCCGGCTCTCCGGCCAGTACTCGATGCCGAGCTTGCCCTGCTCGGCGAAGCGCTCCTGGATCACGTAGACGGCGTCGCCGTTCTCGGCGTGCACCATCGTCAGGCCGCCGTGCTCGCCGGCCGTCAGCATCGTGCGCAGGAGGGTCTCGTCGTCCGCCTGGACGACGCCCTTGTAGGCCATGAAGACCTTGAAGCTCGGGATGCCCTCCTGCTCGATCATCACCGGAATCTCGTTGCGCACGGAGTCCGTGAGATCCATGACCATCGCGTGGAAGCCGTAGTCGACGACCGCCTTTCCCTCGGCCTTCGCGTGCCAGCCGTCGATTGCCTCGCGCAGGCTCTGGCCCTTGGCCTGCAGGGCGAAGTCGACGATCGTGGTCGTCCCTCCGCACGCGGCCCCGATCGAGCCGACCCGCCAGTCGTCAGCCGTGACGTACTTGTCGCCCCAGGGCGTGTCGAGGTGGGTGTGAACGTCGATCGCGCCCGGGAAGACGTACTTGCCCGAGGCGTCGATCCGCTCGGCGTCCTCGACGCCGAGCTCCCGTCCGATCTGGACGATCTGTCCGCCGTCGACGAGGACGTCCGCCTCGTAGGTGCTGGCGGCCGTGACGACGGTGCCGCCTGAGATGAGCGTCTTCATGAGGCTCCGTGTAGGGGCCGGATCTCATCCGGCCCGGAAACGGCCCTTGCGTCCACCTACGAGGACAGCTCGGCGTACATCTCGGGCCGCCGGTCGCGGAAGAAACCCCACTCGTTGCGGAGGTCCTCGATCATCGCCGTGTCGATCTCCGCGTAGACGATCCCGTCCGCCTCCTCGCTCGCCTGGTCGAGGATCCTCCCCTTCGGGTCGGCGAAGAAGCTGGCGCCGTAGTAGCTCTGCTCCGTCGCGCCGCCCTCGTCGAAGCCGACTCGGTTGACGCCGCCGACGTAGTAGATGTTGTCGATCGCGTGCGCCTGGAGCTCGATCTCCCAGAGGTACCGCGACATCCCCCCGGTCGCCGTCGGCACGAAGACGAGGTCGGCGCCGTTCAGCGCGAGCAGCCGCGCGTGCTCGGGGAAGTGGCGGTCGTAGCAGATCATGACGCCGACGTTGACGCCGAAGGGCGTCTGCCACACCGGGAAGCCGAGGTTCCCGGGCTTGAAGTAGTACTTCTCGTTCCCGATCAGCGACGCCGTCTTGACGAGCGGGATGCTCGTCTTGCGGTACTTGCCCATGATCTGCCCGTCCGGCCCGATCACGACGGCCGTGTTGTAGAGCTCACCCTTGATCGCCTGCTCGTAGATCGGGGCGACGAGCACGATCCCGTGCTGCTTCGCGACCTCGCACATGTGGTCGATCGTCGGCCCCGGGATCGGCTCCGCCAGGCTCCAGAACTCCGGGTTCTCCGTGTAGCAGAAGTACGTCGTGTTGAAGAGCTCCTGCAGGCACACGATCTTCGCGTCGTTCGCGACCGCCTCCGCGATGTACTGCTCGGCCTTCGCGATGTTCTTCTCCTTCTCGAAGGCCCCCGTGAACTGGATCATTGCGGCCTTGGTCAACGCCATCTCTGCTACCTCCGGGTGAGCTGGAACGCGGCGCCTCGCGCCGGCGCGGCGATCATACCCCGCTTGACACCGGCGGCACCCGCGGATACAAGGCCGTCAGCCGATGTGGAAGGGGCGCTACCGGTGCGCGGTCACGCTCTCGGTCGACTTCGACGCCGAGACGCTCTGGAGCGGCACGTTCAAGCTCACGACGCCGAGCCCGATGTCGCGCGGCGACTACGACATCCGAGCCGGCCTCCCGCGCATCCTCGCGCTGCTCGACAGGCACGAGCTGCCGGCCACGTTCATGGTGCCGGGGCAGGTCGTCGACGAGCATCCGGCGGCGTGCGCCGAGATCGCCTCCCGCGGGGTACGAGGTCGGCTACCACGGCTACCACCACGAGAGCGTCCTCGACATCCCGATCGAGGAGGAGCGCGAGCTCATGCGGCGCGGGATCGCGAAGCTCGAGGAGACCTTCGGCGAGACGCCGCGCGGGAACCGCTCGCCGCCGTTCGCGCTCGGGCCCAACACCGCCGACCTGCTCGAGGAGTTCGGCTTCGCCTACGACTCGAGCCTGTTCGGCCACGACGAGCCCTACCGGCCGCGCGTCCCGACGGTCACCGGCCGCCTGCGCGACTTCGTCGAGCTGCCCGTGAGCTGGGAGCTCGACGACGCGCCGTACTTCCTCTTCTCGTTCTTCCCCTACATGTCGGGCTTCTGCACGCCGTCGCAGGTGCTGGAGATCTGGAAGGCGGAGTTCGACGGCTCGTACGCGGCCGGCGGCTGCTTCCTGCTCGTCGTCCACCCGTTCTGCATCGGCCGCCACCCGCGCATCGCGATGCTCGACGAGCTGATCACGTACATCAAGGGCTTCCCGGACGTGTGGATCGCCCACCACCTCGACGTGGCGGAGGAGTGGCGGCGGCTGCAGGTCGAGCAGGGGACATGGGATGAGGCCGCCGTCCCCGGCGCGGCCCGCTGAGATGGCCTCGCCGACGACAACCGCCCGGCGGAAGTTCTGGGGCTGGGGGCTCGAGCACGAGGGTCTCGACCAGGCGGAGCTCGAACAGCTGGGCGCCGACGTTCGCCGATCGGTTCGGGCTCGACGGGGTCCGGATCGAGGAGCCGCCGCGCGTCGAGGAGCTCGACCTGCGCCCTGCGCGGATCTCGCCTCCGGCGCCGCTCGAGAGCGTCTTCACGGCGGATCCGTACGAGCGGGCCGCCCACAGCTACGGCAAGTCCTTGCGGGACATCGTGCGCGCCTTCCGGCGCGCGTATCCGCATCCTCCCGACCTCGTCGCCTTCCCGCGCAACGAGGCAGACGTCGTGGAAATCCTCGAGTGGTGCACGGACGAGCGCGTGGCTGCGATCCCCTTCGGCGGCGGCTCGAGCGTGGCGGGCGGCGTCGAGCCCGATGTCGGAGAGAGCTACCGCGGCACGGTCAGCATCGACCTCCGCAATCTCGACCGGGTGCTCGAGGTCGATTCGGTCTCGCGCGCGGCGCGGATCCAGGGCGGGACGCTCGGCCCGGCGCTCGAAGCCCAGCTGAAGCCGCACGGCTTCACGCTGCGCCACTTCCCCCAGTCGTTCGAGTGGTCGACGCTAGGCGGCTGGATCGCGACCCGCTCCGGAGGGCACTTCGCGACGCTGCACACGCACATCGACGAGTTCGTCGAGGGGCTGCGCGTGGTGACGCCCCGCGGGATCCTCGAGACACGGCGACTGCCGGCCTCGGGCGCCGGCCCTTCGCCCGACCGGCTCTACTGCGGATCGGAAGGCACGCTCGGCGTGATCACGGAGGCGTGGATGCGCCTCCAGGGCCGCCCCTCGTTCCGGGCGGGCGCCTCGGTGGAGTTCGCCTCGTTCGAGCGACGCGGTCGAGGCAACGCGGCTGATCGCGCAGTCCGGCCTGCACCCGAGCAACTGCCGTCTGCTCGACCACGACGAAGCGCTGCTCTCGGGCAGCGGCGACGGCGCGCACGCGATCCTCGTGCTCGGCTTCGAGTCCGCCGACCACGAGCTCGAGCCGTGGCTCGAGCGCGCCCTCGAGCTCTGTCGCGAGCACCGCGGCGAGCCCGCGAAGGAGGAGCCCGGCGCGGACGCCGCGGCGGCCTGGCGCGCGGCCTTCCTGCGCGGCCCGCATATCCGCGACGCCATGCCGAGGCTCGGGCTCATTCACGAGACGTTCGAGACCGCGATCACGTGGGATCGCTTCCCGGCCTTCCACGAGGGAGTGCTTGCGGCCGTCCGTGAGGCGGTCGAACGCGAGTGCGGGAGCGGCGCGCTGTCATGCCGCTTCACGTACGTGTACCCCGACGGCCCGGCGCCCTACTACTCCGTCTACGCCCCGGGACGCCCGGGCGCCGAGCTCGAGCAGTGGGATGCGATCAAACAGGCGGCCTCGGAGGCGATCCTGTCGCTCGGCGGCACGATCACGCACCACCACTCGGTCGGCCGAGACCATGCGCCCTGGTACCGGCAGGAGGTGCCGGAGCTCTTCCAGGACGCCCTGCGCGGCGCGAAGGCGCAACTCGATCCGGCCGGGATCATGAACCCCGGCGTGCTGCTCGCCGCGCCCTAGGACAGCTTGCCGACGGCTCTCAGGTAGCCGGCGAAGCCGCCGTGCTCGGTGATCTCGACGCCGTGCTCGGTCAGGAAGCGCTCGTCGCCGAGCGCCGCGGTCACGGTGCGACCGTCGTCGAGCTCCACGGGTCCGGGGTCGATGCCCTCGGGCTCGGTCGCCAGCAGCTCGGGCCAGCGCGCGTCGTCGAGCTCGACGAGCTCTCCCGGAACGGAGATGCCTCCAGCGTCCGTCTCCACGAGCGCGGCGTAGCGGTCGTCGAGCGCGAAGAGCCGGTAGCGCGGCGCCGTGCGCGCCTCCTCCACGAAGCGCAGGCCGAGCGCGGCCTGATCGCCGCAGACCTCGCGTAGCGCGCTTCCGATCACGAGCAGCTCCATGCCGGCCCGCGAGTATAGTGCCGCGACGTGAGCGAAGCCGAGTGGCTCGAACGCGCACGGCGGTACTGCTTCCGCGGCCGCCTCGATCGCCCCCAGACCGAGGGGCCGGTCTTCTCGCACGGCTCCGGCTCGGTCGTCGTCGACGTCGAGGGCAAGGAGTACCTCGACTTCAACTCCGGGCAGATGTGCTCGGCGCTCGGCCACAACCACCCGCGGATCGTCGCCGCCGTCGCCGAGGCGCTGCAGACCCTCATCCACGCCAACTCGACGTACTACAACGTCCAGGAGATCGCGCTTGCCGAGCGGCTGGCCGGCACGCTGCCGCCGCCGCTCTCGAAGAGCTTCTTCGCGCTGTCGGGCTCCGACGCGAACGAGGCCGCGCTCGGGATGGCGAAGAAGGCGACCGGGCGCTTCGAGGTCGCGAGCCCGCACGTCAGCTTCCACGGGCTCTCGGACACGCCGCGCGCGGTGACCTACGCGGGCTGGCGCGCCGGGCTGGCGCCGGGCGCGCCGGGCAGCTACGCGATGCTCGCTCCGTACTGCTTCCGCTGCCCCGTTCGGCACACGTTCCCCGAATGCGAGATCGCCTGCCTCGACGCGAGCCTCGAGCTGCTCGACGCCCAGGCCTCTCCGGGTCTGGCGGCCGTCATCACCGAGCCGCTGTTCAGCGCGGGCGGGGTGATCGAGCCGCCGCCGGGGTGGCTCGGCCGGGTGGCGGCGGACGCGAGGGCGCGCGGCGCGCTCTTCGTCCTCGACGAGGCCCAGACAGGCCTCGCCAAGCTCGGGACGATGTGGGCCTTCGAGCAGGAGGGCGTCGTCCCCGACATCGTCACCGTCTCGAAGCACTTCGGCGGCGGCATCTCGATCAGCGCCGTGGTGACCAGCGAGGAGATCGAGGAGCGGGCGATCGCGGGCGGCTTCTCCTACGCCCACTCGCACTCGAACGACCCGCTCGCCTGCGCCGCCGCGCTCGCCACCCTGGAGGCGATCGAGGAGGAGCGACTGACCGAGCGGGCGCTCGAGATCGGGTCACAACTGCGGGCGAGCCTCGAGGAGCTGCGCGCCCGCCACGACGCGATCGGCGACATCCGCGGACGCGGCATTCTCCAGGGGATCGAGCTCGTGCGGCCGGACGGGTCACCGGCCACCGAGCTGGGCGAGCCGATCCGCCGCGCCTGCCTGCGTGAGGGCCTGCTCTTCAGCGTCCGCCGCGGCGGCTCGGTGGTGCGCTTCGTGCCGCCGTTCTCGACGACCGCCGATCAGGTCGACCGCGCGGCCGAGATCCTCGACGTCGCGCTCACCGAGGCGCGCGCCACGGCGTCGGCTCCCGCCGTCTAGCGGGAAGGCAGGAACCGTGTGCGATCCCATGAGCACGGCGTCCGGCACGGGCTGGCGCGGATGGAAGACGAGCGATGCACCGCGGGCATCCGACCCCGCCGGTGACTGGATCGACCTCACCTGGCCGTTGTCCCCCACCGTTCCTCGCCTCGGGATCTTCCCGCCGCCCCGCATCGAGCGCATCGCCAGCATCCCCGAGCGGCCGCTCAACGTCACCGAGCTGTCGATGGTCGTCCACACCGGCACGCACGTCGACTCACCGCGACATTTCTTCAGCGACGGCCCGGCGCTCGAGGACGTCCCGCTCACGCGCCTCATGGGCACCGGCGTCGTCTGGTCGATCGATGCGCCGCTGGACAGCCTGATCGAGCCCGAGCAGCTCGAGCGGATGAGCCCTCGGCTGGAGCCCGGCGACATCCTGCTGCTCGAGACCGGTATCGCAAAGCACGTTGGCACACCCGACTACGATCGTCATGCGTCGCTGTCGGTGGAGACCGCACAGTGGCTCGTCGACCAGCAGGTCAAGCTGCTGGCGATCGACATGCTGACGCCGGAGCTCTCGATCGGCAGACGACCGCAAGACTTCGATTACCCCGTGCACCGGACGCTCTTGCGCGACGGCGTCCTGATCGCGGAATCGGTCGCGGGCGCCCGCCCGCTCGCCGGCGGGCGTGCCGAGTTCCTGTTCCTACCGCTGAACATCGTCGGCGGCGACGGTGCGCCGGCGCGCGTGCTGGGGCGGCCCGTCCAGGACTGAAGTAGACGGCGGAGGAGTACGCTCATGGCGTGCCGGAGGACGTACCGGCAGGCGCTGAGCAGATCCGTGCCGCGGAAGTGGTCGCGGCGCTGTCGCTGGCCACAGACCTCGCGATCGGGGTGCCGCTCGAGCACGGGTTGCAGAGCGCGCTGTTCGCGATGCGGCTCTGCGACCGTCTGGACGTCGATTCAGACACGGCCGCGCAGACGTACTACATGTGCCTCCTGGCCTATGTGGGCTGCACGGCCGGTGCGGAGACAGCAGCGGAGCTCTTCGGCGGTGAGGCCGAGCTGACGGCGCGCGCGGCTGCGAGCAGATTTGGCTCGCAGTCGGAGTCGCTGGTGGGAATCATGCGCGCGCTCGCCCCTCCGGGACGCTCGGCGCCGGTACGCGCGGTCGTGGCCGCACGCAAGCTCCCTCGGGCCGGCAAGGAGTTCAAGCGTCTCGTCCCCGAGTTCTGCGAGGTGGGAGAGATGCTGAGCGATCGGCTTGGCCTTTCCGCAGCCGTCCGCGCGCTGTTCGCCCACTCCATGGAGCGCTGGGACGGCAAGGGTCCGGTGAGCGACGCCAGGGGTGACCAGATCCCGCTGCCGGTGCGAATCGCACACGTCTCCCGTGATGCCGCCTTCCAGCGCATGCTCGGCGGCAACGAGTTCGCCGCGCGCGTCATCCGACAGCGAGCGGGCGGCGCCTTCGATCCGGCGATCGCCAACCGGCTCGCGGACGACGCAGCGGAGATCCTCGCGCTCGAGCCCGGCGCCTCGGTCTGGGACGACGTCCTCGCGCACGAGCCCGGCAGGCAGGTGACACTCGAGGGCGAGGCGATCGACCACGCCCTGGCGGCGATGGGCAACTTCGCCGACCTTGCGTCTCACTACCTGATCGGCCACTCAGCGGGCGTGGCGGCGCTCGCCACGACGGCCGGGCGGCATTGCCGTCTCGACGCTGTCGACGTCATGACCGTTCGTCGCAGCGCCTTCGTCCACGATGTCGGCCGCCTGGCGGTGCCGGTCCTCGTCTGGCAAAGGGAGGCGCCGCTCTCGCCGGACGAGTGGGAGCAGGTCAGGCTGCACGCGTACCACACGGAGCGCGTGCTGAGCCGCTCGCCGTTCCTCGCGGGCCTCGCGCCAATCGCCACGGCCCACCACGAGCGTCTCGACGGCTCGGGCTACCACCGCGGTGTGGGCGCCGCCGCGCTCTCTCCGCCCGCGCGGGTGCTTGCCGCCGCCGACGCCTACCACGCGATGACCGAGCCCAGGCCGCACCGCGAGGCCCTGCCGCCGGACCGGGCCGCCGAGACTCTCGGTCGCGAGGCGAACGCAGGTCGGCTGGACGTCGATGCCGTCGCCGCCGTGCTCGAAGTCGCCGGACAGCGCGCGCCGCGAGTCGAGCGGCCGGCAGGCCTCACCGAGCGTGAGGCCGAGGTCGTCGGCCTGCTCGCACGCGGCCTGCAGACGAAGCAGGTGGCCCGCACGCTCGGGATCTCAGTCAAGACCGCCGACCGCCACATCCAGAACGCCTACGGCAAGATGGGAGTCTCGACCCGGGCCGGCGCGGCGCTCTTCGCCATGCAGCACGGCCTCGCGGGATGGGGAGAACTCCCGATGGCCCGCGCGGGAGAGCGGGCGTAGCTTCCGTCCGAGGAAACTCGGTAGGAGGCGAGCATGTCCGACGACAGCAACGGTGCGCGCACGGCAGAGCGCGTCGAGACCGCGATCGTGGGCGCTGGCCAGGCGGGCCTTTCGGCCGGATACCACCTGGCCCGTCGCGACCTCCCCTTCGTGATCCTGGACGCAGGCGAGCGGGTGGGCGACGCCTGGCGGAAGCGCTGGGACTCGTTGCGGCTGTTCACGCCCGCACGCCACGACGGGCTGGACGGCATGCCGTTCCCGGCGTCTCGCCATTCGTTCCCGACGAAGGACGAGATGGCGGACTACCTCGAGGCCTATGCCACGCGGTTCGAACTCCCCGTGCAAACCGGTGCCCGGGTCGACAGGCTCTCGAGGAACGGCAACGGATTCGTCCTCACCGCCGGCGATCGGCGGTTCGAGGCGAGCAACGTCGTGGTTGCGATGTCCAATTGGCAGCGACCCCGGCGGCCGACGTTCGCGAAGGAGCTCGATCCGTCCGTCGTCCAGCTGCATTCCGGCCAGTACCGCAACCCGTCGCAGCTCCGCGAGGGCCGTGTGCTCGTCGTGGGAGCAGGTAACTCCGGGGCGGAGATCGCGCTCGAGCTGGCCCGCGAGCATCCGACGTTGCTGTCCGGGAGGGACACCGGCCACGTCCCGTTTCGCATCGAGGGCTTCGCGGCCCGCTACGGGCTCGCCGACCTCGTGCTGCGCGGCGTCTTTCACCGGGTACTGACCGTGCGCACCCCGATGGGCCGGAAGGTGAGCCGCAAGGTCCTCGCCCAGGGGATGCCGCTCGTGCGGACGAAGCCGAGCGATCTCGCCGCCGCCGGGGTTCAGCGAGCCCCGCGGACGGTCGGAGCCCGGGACGGGCTCCCGCTCCTCGAGGACGGTCGCGTCCTCGAGGTCGAGAACGTCGTCTGGTGCACGGGCTTCGACCCCGACTTCAGTTGGATCGACGTCCCCGTGCTCGAGGAGCAGGAGCCCCGGCACGAGCGCGGGATCGTCCGCGACGAGCCGGGGCTGTTCTTCCTCGGCCTCGCGTTCCTCTACGCGGCGTCGTCGTCCATGCTGCACGGCGTCGGCAGGGACGCGCGGCGGATCGCGGAGGCGATCGCCGCGCGCCCTCGCTGAGACCGGGCCCGGGCTCGTTCGACGGCCGGCGCTACGCTGATGCGATGGAGACCGTCGCCAAGGCGATGCTCGTGGGCGCCGCGGTGCTGGCGGTGACGGGCGGCGCCTTGCTGCTCGCCTCCCGGCTCGGCTGGAGCGGGCGGCTGCCGGGCACCGTTGTCCTCCGGGGGAGCAACTGGACCGTCTACGTGCCGATCGGCCTCTCGATCCTCCTCAGCGTCGTCCTCACGATCGTGCTCACCATCATCTCGCGCAGGTAGACGCCCGGGCTCGGCGCTCAGCTCCTCACACTTGCCGTGAGAGCCAGGCGTCGGGGCCGGGGTCGCCGCCGCTCGCAGCGACCCTGAGCCGCTCGAGGTAGTGATCCCAGCCGTGCGCATGCGATTCCACGGCCTTCGCGCTCGGCAGGCCGCTGTGCGTGAAGCGGAGCGTCGTGCCCTCCGCGTGGGGCTCGAGCTCGATCTCGACCGTGGAGCTTCCCGGCGGCACATCGGTGTCCATCCCGCCCGGCTCCCAGCCCCACGTGAAGACGAGCCGCCTCGGCGGGTCGACCTCGACGAACTCGCCGCGCGCGGTGTTCCCGGAGATGACTTCGGCCCGGTAGAGCCCACCCGGACGAGGGTCGAGCGACGCCGCCGTACACATCCACCGGGTGAGCTTGTCGGAATCGACAAGGAACTCCCACACCGTCTCCGGCCTGGCCGCGATCGTGAGCTCCCGCTCGACCAGCGTCGTCTCAGCTGTCGTTTCCATCGTGCTTGCGCTCCTCTCGTTCTGCCTCGCGTTTGAGAGCATCCAGCCGGTCGCCCCAGAACTCTTCGAGGAACCTCTGCAGGTCAACGAGCCCCTCGGGTCGAGTCCGGTAGAGCCGCCTGGTGCCGTCCCGTCGTTCGTCCACGAGCCCCGCCTCCTTGAGCACGGTGAGATGCTGCGAGACCGCGGGCCTCGTGACATCGAAGTGCGCGGCGATCTCACCCGCCGACAGCTCGCCGTCACGAACGAGCGTCAGGATCTGACGCCGCCTGGGCGCCGCGATCGCCTTCAGCGCAGCTTCCATGAGCGCTATTTAAGCAGAAGCTAACGTAAGTGTCAACTTAAATACGCTGGCGAGGGGAGAACGCGCGACTGAGTCCTCGAAACCGGGGCCCTGACGGGCCCCTCCCGGCCGATAACGGCGGCCTTGCCGCCGTTTCGGCCCGAGTGTGACCGGGGCCCTGACGGGCCCCTCCCGGCCGATAACGGCGGCCTTGCCGCCGTTTCGGCCTAGATCAGGCGATCGGCTCGGGCTTCTTCTGCTGCCACCACTCGTCGACGACGGCGAAGGCCTCCTCGCCCAGCAGGCGCTCGTAGGGCCTCGAACGCTGGTCGACCGGCGCACGCACCTCACGGAGCAACGGCTCGAAGTCCATCCCGAACGTAAGGCTGTCGGTGAGGAGATTCGCGTAGTAGACGCGGTCGATGCGGGCGAGCCAGATTGCCGCCACGCACAGGGGACACGGCTCCCAGGTCGTGTACAGCTCGCAGCCCGAGAGATCCCAGGTGCCGAGGCGGCTGCCCGCCTCGCGCATCGCAACGATCTCGCAATGGGCCGTCGGGTCGCTCTCCTGGACGACGATGTTGCAACCCTTGCCGATCACCTCGCCGTCCTTCACGACGAGCGACGCGCAGTAGCTTCCGGCGCCGCTTGCGAGCTGCTCGCGCGAGTGCTCGATGGCGAGCCGCATGAGCTCGAGCTTGTCCATCCTGCCCCTCCTGGTCATGCGGCCGCGCCCGGAGGCGCACCGCCTTGCTCGTCGGGAAACGGCCCGACCCAGCCGTAGCCGAACTTGCGCGACGCGGCGGCGACGCGCTCCTCGTCGAACGGTTCCGTGGGGAGCGAGCGGGAAGTCGCCGGAACGCCCGCCGCCCGGAACCAGCGCTCGTGCCCCGCCGGCGTGTTGAGCACGAGGAAGCGCGCCGTGTCCGACTCCACCCGAAAGCCGTGCGCGGCTCCACGGGGAATGCCGACGATCGCGCCGGGCTTCGAGGGGATCAGCTCACCGTCGAGGTAGAACGTCATCACGCCGTCGAGGACGTAGAACACCTCGTCCTCGTCCGGTTGGACGTGGATCGGCGTCGACATGCCCTTCGGCATGACCTGCTCGCAGAGCGTGAACTGCTCGCCGGTCGCCTCGCCCGGCACCTTGATGACGCAGAGGCCGCCCTGGAGCCAGATCGGCTCGCCCTCGTCCGCCGTGAGCGCGAAACCCTCGTCGACCGTGCCCACGGTCGCCGGCCTAGCCCGCGAGGGCTGCCTCGGCAACCCACTCGCTCTCGTCGCCCGAATAGCGGTTGATCCCGATCGGCTGGGCGCAGCAGCGCCGGTGGATCTCCGCGAAATACGGCACGAACTGGCTGTTGAGCTCCTCCACCTTCGCGAAGCGATCGAGGAACTCCGGCAGCAGCTCGCGGAGCTCGTCGAGCAGGGCGTCTTCGTCGACGCGGGTGAGCCTGCCGCGGTCGACGACGACCTCGCCGTTCACGATCACCTTGTCGAGCGAGCTGCCGTTCTCGCAGTACACGACGTGCTTCCGGATGTCGTTCAGCGGCGTGAAGTTGAGCGTCCTCGTGTCGAGCACGAGCAGATCGGCCTTCTTGCCCGGCTCGAGCGAGCCGGTCTCGTCGTGGACGTAGGCGCTGCGCGCGCCGTTGAGCGTCGCCGCTCGGATGATCTCGCTCGCGGTCGGGGCTTTCGTGTAGTCCGGAGTCGTCACCTTGTGGAGCAGGGCCGCGATCCGCATGACGTCGAAGATGCGCGCCGTGTCGTTCGAGCAGATGCCGTCGGTGCCGAGCGCGACCGGGATGCCGGCGTCCCAGAGCTTGCGAAACGGCGCGATGCCGGCGATCAGCTTCTGATTCGAGATCGCGTTGTGGGCGACGGAGACGCCCGCGTCGGCCATGAGCTCGATGTCCTCGTCCGTGACCCAGATCGAGTGGGCGATCGTCGTACGCTCGCTGAGGGCGCCGATGATCGTGCATGTAGCGGATCAGCGTCTTGCCGTAGAACTCGCGCCCCGTGACCGCCTGGACCTTGGTCTCGAGGATATGGATGTGGTACGTGAGGCCGTGCTCGCGGGAGAGCTCCTCCGCGCCGACGAGCAGGTCCTCGGTGCAGCGCTGGGGCCCGGACGGAGCGATGACGTAGCGCAGGCGGCCCGCTCGGCCGTGGAAGCGCGCGATCGCATCACGGGCGAAGTCGAGGAAATCCTTCGTCGAGGGAACCGGGATCTTCCGCACCTCGTCCTGCAGCTCCTGCGGAAGCACCTCGTTGGCATACGGGATCGTGTCGGTGAAGACCTTGTTGATGATGTGGCCCGAGCAGTTCGCCCGGATGCCCAGATCCTCGTAGGCCTGGAACACGATGCCGAGCTGGTCGAGGCTCTGACCCGGCATCTCGAGGACGTCGTCGAGGACGCAGGTCACGCCTCCCTTGAGCGACTCCATCCCCACGAGCATCGTGCGGAGATAGATGAGCCGGTCGGAGAGCGGCTCGAGCCCGAGGATCGGGTAGGAGTAGAGCATCCAGAGCTCGAGCGGCAGGTTCTCGTAGCGGCCCTTGAGGAGCCCCTCCCAGGAATGCAGGTGCGCGTTGACGAGGCCCGGCATGACGAGCCGGTCCCGCCCGTCGATCACCTCTGCGCCCGGTGCCTCGAGACCCGGGCCGATCTCCTTGATCCGGTCGTCCTCGATCAGGATGTCGCCCGTGAACGGGTCAGTGCCCCGCTCCGGGTCGACGCTGATGATCGTCGCGCCCTTGATCAGCATCGACAACGTCCTCGCCTCCTCTCAGCTCACCGAGTTGACCGTGTAACAGGGCTCGTAGGCCGGCGTCTCCCATCGCTCGTAGAAGCGCGCCACGTTCGGTTGCAGCTCCTGCAGCGCCTCGTTCCAGCGCTTGGCGAGCGGCGACGGCTCGGCCTCCGCGCTTGCGACGAGCTGCTCGACGATGTCGTTTTCGTCGAGGCTGACGAAGCGCTTGTCGCGCAGCACGACCTCGCCGTCGACGAGGACGGTGTCGACGTCCATCCCGCGGGCGCGGTAGAGCACCGCATCGACGATGTGGACGCGCGGGTCGAGGTAGGGCTTCGTCGTCGGCTCTGCGTCGATGAGCACGACGTCGGCCTTGAAGCCGGGCTCGAGCTTGCCGATCGAGCCCTCCATCGCCAGGGAGCGGGCGCCGTTGGCCGTGCCCATGGCGAGCACGTCGAACGAGGAGGGGGCGGGCGTGTGCTCGAGCCCCCGCGGCAGCCGGTGCAGCTTCGCGGCGAGCCGTAGCTCCTGGAGCATGTCCTCGTCGTCGTTGATCGTCGTGCCGTCCATGCCGATCGAGACGTTCACGCCCTTCTCGAGCAGACGTGCCGCAGGGAGGATGCCGACCCGCAGGCGCAGGTTCGAGCTCGGGTTGTGGCAGACCGACGTACCCGTGTCCGCGCAGATGTCCATGTCGCTTTCGGTCATCCAGACGGCGTGCCCGAACGAGACCTTGGGCCCGAGGAAGCCGATCTCCCGCAGATGGTCGACCGTGCTCGTGTCGTAGCTGCGCTGTCCGAACTCGCGCTGGTACGGCGACTCGAGGCAGTGCAGGTGGATCGCCATGTCCCAGTCGGTTGCCCGTTCCCGGATGCGGCGAAGCAACCCGTCCGAGCACCACTGAGGAGCGATCGGGCACATCATGATCGTGAGCCTCGGGTGGTCGGCGTACTCGTCCTTCAGCTGCTCGGTCAGCGTGAAGAAGTCGTCGGTGCCCGAGAGGCTCATCTCGGCGAGAATCGCCCCGATCCGCTCCCCGAGCCCGCCCGGCAGAGACGCGAGAAAGGTCTCGTCGTCCTGGTAGACGAACGTGTGCTGGTCGAGCGCGTGGACGGCGTACGCAGCCCGGATGCCGGAGTCGGCGTGCCCACGAAGCTTGGCCCGCGTCTCCCCCTCGTAGTTCGACCAGTCGCGCCCGTACGCGGCGTGAAGCAGTGTCGTCACGCCCGAGCGGATGTTTCGCATGTCGGCCCACAGGGTGTCGAGGTAGGCGTCGACGACCTTCATCTGCCAGATGTCGGGGATCCAGGCCTCGAGATAGCCGTCCGTGAAACCGAGCTGCAGGCTCGTGAGGCCCCAACCGTGGTGGTGCGTGTTGACGAGGCCGGGAATCACGACGTGGCGGTCGGAGCCGATCTCCTCCGCCTGCGGATAGCGCCCCTTCAGCTCGTCATAGCCGCCGACCGCGGCAACCCGGTCACCTTCGACGGCGACGGCTCCCTGCTCGATCAGCCCGCCGTCCGGCAGCTTCGACGCATCCGTGACGACGAACCCCCCACGCACGAGCTTCTCGCCCATTCGTTCCTCCGTCTCTACGGGTTCGGGAGCAGGAACGCCGCCTCGGGCTCCCACGAGACCACGAAGCTCTCGCCGAGCTCGGCGCTGACGAGCGCGATCTGGTGCTCCTGCTTCTGAACCTTGAATTCCGAGCCGTCCGGGAGCTCGAGGAAGAGCGTGGCGACCGCGCCGACGAACTCCTTCCCGGTCAGTTTCCCCTCGACTTGGTTCTCGGCCAGCTCCCCCTCGTACGCAGTCGAGATGCGGTCGGCGGCGATCACGAAGCTCGCCTCGTCGCCGGTCACCGGCTGGATCCCGTCCTGCGTCTGCACCGTGAAGGCGCCGGTCGGGGTCTCGACGGTGATGCGCTGCCCCTCCACCCCGGCAATCCGGCCGGAGAAGATGTTGTTCGTGCCCACGAACTCCGCCACGAAGCGGTTCCGCGGGGTTCGGTAGACGTCCTGGGGCGAGCCCGCCTGCTGGACCCGCCCGAGATCCATGACCACGATGCGATCGGCCATGGCGAGGGCCTCGGACTGGTTGTGGGTCACGTAGACGAACGTGATGCCCGTGTCTCGCTGGAGCGCCCGCAGCTCGCTCTGCATGCGAACGCGGAGATGCGCGTCGAGCGACCCGAGCGGCTCGTCGAGCAGCAGCACGGTGGGGTCGGTCACCAGCGCCCGCGCGAGACCGACCCGCTGCTTCTGGCCGCCCGAGAGCTGCGCGATCTGCCGGTTGGCCAGCTCGCCGATCCCGACCTTGTCGAGGGCCTCGCGCACCTTCTGCCGGCGGGTCGCCTTCTCGACCTTGCGCATCTTGAGGCCGAACTCGACGTTCTTCGCCACGGTCAGATACGGGAAGAGAGCGAAGTTCTGCCAGACGAGCGGCGTCTCACGCTCCCAGGGCTTCAGCTCGTTCATCAGCCGGCCGTCGATGTAGACGGCTCCCTCGGTCGGCTCCTCGAGACCGGCGATCAGGCGTAGCGTCGTCGTCTTCCCGCAGCCGCTCGGCCCGATGAACGCCACGAACTCGCCATGGTCGACCTCGAGGCTCACGCCGCTGACCGCCTCGACGCCTTCGAACCGCTTGACCACCTTCTCGAGCACGACTGCTTTGTCGGCCACCTTCACACCTCCGCCGCGGCCTCGGTTTCGACGGCCAGCCGGCGGCTGCCCGTCTTGGCCCACACGAAGAGCGCCAGCTGGGCCAAGACCACCAGGAAGATCGTGACGCCGAAGACGATCGTGCCGATGGCGTTGATCCGCGCGCTGACCTGGCCCTGCAACTCGTTGAAGATCGCGACCGGAAGCGTCACGTCGAGCCCCGAGACGAACCACGAGATGATGAACTCGTCCCAGGAGACGGCCATCGTGATGAGCAGCGCGGCGACGATCGCCGGCAGGGCCTGCGGCAGGACGACCTCCTTGATCGCCCGCCACTGCGACGAGCCGAGATTCCAGGCCGCCTGCTCGAGCGTCGGGTCCATCTCCGTGAGGCGCATGCGCACGATGCCGAGCGCGAAGGCGGAGGCGATCACGACGTGGCTGATCACCACTGACGTCAACGACCCGGAGAGGTGGATCTCCTTCAGGTAGATGAGGAGCGCCAGCCCCAGGATCACCAGCGGGATGCACGGCGGCAGCACCGCGATCCCGAGGTAGACGCCCTTGCCGCGGAAGTTCCAGCGGTTGAGGAAGTACGCGGCGGTCCCGCCGAGGAAGGTGGCGATGACGGCGACGATGCCGCCGACGACCAGGCTGTTCTTGAGCGCGGACGTGAACTCGGGGGTCTCGAACACCGCCGCGAACCAGCGGGTCGAGAAACCGCGCCACGGCAGGCTGGGAAACCGGTCCTCGTTGAAGGCGAACACCATCAGCGAGAGGATCGGCGCGAAGATGAACGCGAACCCGAGGACGATGTAGAGCCGAAAGCCGTACTTGATCAGCCGCTCGCTCATGCGAGGCTCTCCTGCTGCGGGGTCGCCTGCTTCTTCTGAGGCGGGAACGCGGCGCGGAAGGCCGCGAAGACGACGATGAGGAGCGTCACCACCATGACGATGGCTACCGTCGCAGCCTCCGGGAAGTCGGCGCCCGACTTGATCTTGGAGTTCAGCAGGATCGACAGCGTCACCGCGTTGCTCGAGCCGAGCAGCGTCGGCGCGATGAAGTCGCCGAACGCGAGGATGAACGCGAAGCTGAACGCGAAGACGATGCCGATCTTCGCCGACGGGATGACGACCGAGAAGACCGATCGGATCCTGCCCGCGCCGAGGTTGTTCGCCGCCTCGACGAGGTCCCGGTCAACGTTCACGAGGCTGAGCAGGGTCAGCAGCGTCACCAGCGGCAGGAACAGCGTCATGTACCCGATGAGCGTCGCGAACGGCGTTCCGAGCATCCCGATCGGGCCGAGCCCGACCTCCGCCAGCGCCTTGTTGATGATGCCGTCCTCGGCGAGGATGAGCTGCCACGAATAGAGGCGGACGACGTAGCTCGTGAAGAACGGGGTGATCAGCAGCATGATCGCCAGACGTCGCGCGCCCGGTGAGACCTTGAAGGCCAGCGCGTAGGCGAAGGGGAACGCGAGCACGGTCGCCGTCACCGCCGCCACGAGCGCGTAGACGATGGTGCGGATGTACACCTGGTGGAACAGACCCGACCGCAGCAACTCGCGTCCAGTTGTCGATCGTGTAGCTCCGCACCAGCCGGAAGTTCTCGACGATCCAGAAGCTCATCAACACGAGGAAGACGAGCGCGGCGATGAAGAACACCGCTTGCCAGATCATGAGCGGGCTGCCCCAGAACAGCGCGAACGTGTCGATCTTCAGGCGGGACCGGAGCCCGCGCCTGCGGCCGGCCGTCTCGGGGGTAGCCGTCTCGACGGCTATGACGAACCTCCTTGTTGCATGACGCCTCTCCCGCCGGGGCGCGCAGCACGCGTCCCGGCGGAAGCTCGCGTCGACCTGCCCGTTCCTGCTAGGACGCCTTGAACTCCGTCCAGGCGTCGTTCCAGTCCTCGATCGACTGCTGCACGGGCAGCTTGCGGATCGAGATCCTGCCTTCGCCGTAGAGGTCGAGGATGTTCGGCCCCTCGAGCGAGAGATCGAGCCGCTCCACCCAGTCAGGCTGCTCCTGCGCCATGAGCTCCCATCCCGCCTTGTTCGGGATCTCGGCCTGATACGCCGGCAGGATCGCGGTCTGCATCTGGCCGCGGGGGCCGGTCGCGTAGCGGATGAACTCCTTGGCCTGGTCCTTGTTCTTCGCGTCCTTGAAGATGCCGAGCGTCTCGGTCCACTGGATGGCGCCCTCTTGCGGCACGCTCGCCTTGATCGGGTGCCCCTCGGCCTCGAGCAGCAGCGCCGTCCACCCGCCGCCGGCGGGCTGGATCCAGATCTCCTCGTTGGCGAACACGCCGAAGAGGTCGGCGATCGAGTAGAAGCCCGCCGTCGCCGGCTTCAGCGACTGAACCGTGTCGACCATCGTCGTGAACTGGCTCTCGTCGATGTTGTACGGATCGAGCTCACCCTCCGGCCACCAGCTGCCCTTGGCTCCCTCGTACAGCCCAATCGGGCCCATGTGCGCCCACCAGTCGAACCAGCCGACCTTCCCCTTCACCTTCGGGTCGAAGAGGATCTCGTAGGACTGCGCCTCGTCCTCCGTCACCTTCTCGGAGTTGTAGGCCAGCCCGAGGAAGCCGAAGCGCTGGATGAGGCCGTACGTGTCGCCGTCGAGCACGAGCCCGGGGACGAGCTCGGCACCCGGCTTGAACTCTTCCTGGTAGTCCTCGAGTCGACGGATACTCGGCGAGATCGAGCGGCTCGAGCAGGCCTGCGTCCTTGAGCTGGACGATGTACTCCGCGTCCGCCTGGACGACGTCGTAGGTACCCGGCGGAGACGTCGTGGCGAGGGCGAGCATGTTGTCCCCGCCCGAGTACTCCTTGCCGCGCACCTTGATGCCCGTCTCGTCCGTGAACGGCTGGATGAAGGACGGATCGTTGTGGCCGGGCCACGAGAGCCAGTTGACCGTTCCTCCGGACCCGCCTCCCTCCGCGGGCGGCGGCGGGGCCGCGCCCTCTTCCGGCCGGCGGCGCGTGCGGCCTCCTCGCCGTCACCGCCTCCGCAGGCGGCGGCGAGACTGCCGAGCGCGAACGCCCCGGCGAACGCCCCTCCCCGTTTGAGCAAGTCCCGGCGGGAAAGCCCCGCTCGTGGATCTCGCTGCGGCTCATCAGTGGCCATGGCGTCCCCCTTCTCGCTACGGCTCGACAAAGGTCAGACCACGGCACCGTACTATAGGAAGGCAAGAAATGTTGACTGATAGTCCATCACTTTCGCGACGCCCAGGAGTACACTCGTGGTCCCGTCGGCGGGCGGCCCACGAGGCCGGCGGGCGGCCCACCGGGCCGTGAACCGGTGCCCCTGACCTGACGAAAGAGGGGTATGGAAACAGCCATCGCCAGCGAGCGTCTCGCGTCCGAGGACGAGCACGTCGGAGCGCGCGTGCGTGAGATCCGCCGGACCCACCGGCTCTCCGCCCGGGAGCTCGCGTCGCGGGCGGGCGTCAGCGCCGCCTACCTGAGCCGGCTCGAGAACGGGCGCCTGAGCCCGACCGTCTCGACGCTCACGCGGATCATGCGCGCCATGGGCGAGCCGGTCTCGAACGCGTTCGGGGACCACGACATCAACGGCCCGGTCGTGCGGGTACGGGACCGCCGCGTGATTCGCGAACGGGGCGTCGACGACTACCTGCTCTCGCCCACCCGCTCCGGCCGGCTCGAAGTGCTCGAGACCGTGATCCAGCCCGGCGGCGGCAGCGGCGACGCCTACTCACATCCCGGCCTCGAGGAGTGCGTGATCGTCCTCGAGGGGGCCTTTCGGATGTGGGTCGACGGATCGGAGTACGACCTGACCCCGGGTGACGCGATCACCTTCCCGTGCCGGCTCCCTCACCGTTGGGAGAACCCCGGGCGGGACGAGACGCGCGTGCTCTGGGTGTTGACGCCCGCCGCGGGCTGGTAGAGCTTCCGGTCAGCCCGGGTAGCCCGGGCTCTTCTCCCAGAGCCGCTCCGTCGCGTAGCCTCGCCGCGGTGCTCGTACTCGGCGAGCTCGATGACGGCGAGCGCCAGCTCCTCGGGGTGACAGTTGAAGCAACAGTGGCTGCCCGGCACCTCGGCGTAGCTGAAGTCCGTGATGTTGCCGGACAGACGGGGATCCCAGGCCTTGCGGTAGTCCCAGTCGAAGCAGACGTCCTTGACGCCGTTGAGGAAGCTCTTCGGGATCGCCTGCACGCGCGGGTCGCCGTAGAACCGGGCGAGGTCGGGCTTGTCGGTGAACGATCGCAACGGCTGGGGCTGCCAGCGGGCGAGGTCGGCGGTCTGGGCCTCCGCGGACATGTCCTGCATCCACCGGGCCCGGATGATGTCGTGGGGCGGCACCGGGTAACGGTTGCCGGTCATCTCGTCGAGGTGCGCCGAGAACTCCGGCGGGCAGGCGTCCAGGATGGACTCCCCGTCGCGCAGGACGAAGGCCATGTACCACGTGATGTGCGACACGCGCTCGGGGATCTCCTGCGCGACCAGCTGGCAGACGAGGCCGCCGGTCGAGTTGCCGACGAGCACGACGCGATCGAGCCCACGCTCCTCGATGAACTCGATGACGACTCGTGGATAGTCGGCCAGCGTGACACCCTCGATCTCGTGGAGACGCGTTCCATGTCCCGGGCAGTCGACCGCGTAGGCCTCGCGCCCCCAGGCCTCCATGACGGCCAGCACCTTGTCCCAGCACCAGGCTCCCCGCCAGGCCGGGTGGAGGAAGACGTAGGGAACGTTCTCCTTGACGCGCGCCACGTGCTGGAGCCTACGAGACCGCGCCCGGTCGATGCGCACCGAAGCGCTCCTGTCTCCGAATAGAGTGGCGCCGTGACCGACGACGCTCAGGCAGGCGACCGGGTCGGGCTGATCTTCGCCGGCGCGCCGCGCGTGCCCGAGATGGTGCGCATCGCTCAGAAGGCCGAGGAGCGGGGCTTCGAGTCGGTCTGGATGGCCGAGACGCGCATCACCCGGGACGCGGTCGCGCCGGTCGCGGCGATCGCGCAGGCGACGGAGCGCATCAAGGTCGGCACCGGGATCATGAACGTCTACACCCGCGGCGCCGGTCGTCATCGCGATCACCTTCAACTGCGCTCGACGAGATCGCGCCGGGCCGGATCATCATGGGCCTCGGCGCGGGCTCCCCGCTGATCCTCGCCCCGCAGGGCTACGCGTGGGATCGCCCGGTCCAGAGGATGCGCGAGTACGTCGAGGTGATCCGGCCGCTCATGCGCGGCGAGGAGGTCACCTACCACGGCGAGCTCGTCACGGTCGAGGGCGCGCGCGTCGAAGACGTCCTCGCGGGCGAAGGCGCGATGGCCACGGCGGCCCAGATGCCGCTCTACCTCGGCGTCACCGGGCGGCCGGCGCTCGAGCTGGCAGGCGAGCTCGCCGACGGCGTGCTCATGAACGTCTGCCTCCCGACGTCGTACGTCGAGTCGCGTCTCGAGGTCATCGAACGCGGCGCGAAGAAGGCCGGGCGGTCCCTCGACGACCTCGACATCGGAATGGCCGTGCTCGTCTCCCCGCACGAGGACGGGGATGCAGGGACGCGACGGTGCACGACGGTTCATCGCGCTCTACCTCTCGCTCTTCCCGAACATCGCGAAGGAGACCGGCGTCTCGGAGCAGCTCCGGGACGCGGTGCGCGAGCGCTTCCACGCCGAGGGGATCGAGGCCGCCGCACAGCTCGTTCCCGACGACGTCGTCAACCTGCTCGCAGCAGCTGGGACGCCGGACGAGTGCCGCGCCCGCATCGACGAGTACCGCCGGGCCGGCGTCGCCCTACCCGTGCTCATCGCCGTCGAGGGGGCGCTCGACGCCGTCGTCGACGAGCTCGGTCCCTGAGATCGCTCGAACACGGGAGGAAGGTATGTCCAGAGAAACGCCTGAAAAGGTGCTCGAATCGATCGTTGAAGGGATCAATACAGGTGATTTCGACATGCTCATGGCCCTGTACGAACCCGAGGCGGCCTTTGCGACCCAGCCGGGCAGCCTCGCTCACGGTCTTGCGGGTGTCCGTGAAGCGCTGACCGGTTTCGTTGCCATGAAGGGGAAACTCGATCTCAAAGTGACAAGGGTCCTCGAGGCAGGTGATCTCGCACTCGTGATCGGGGTTTGGTCATTCACCGGAACCGGGCCGGGCGGCGAGCCGGTCGAGCTGGCGGCAGAAAACGCGGATGTGCTGCGTCGTCAGGCAGACGGCTCCTGGCGCTTCGTGATCGACAACCCCTGGGGAACGGCCTGAATAGCCGAGTGGGGCATCAGGAGAGCAGCTCCGTGAGGCGGCGTACGTCGTCGAGCTCGGCCAGGCCGTCGAGCGCGTCGCGCAGCCGCGCGCGCTTCGCCTCGTCCAGCACGCCGCTCGCGAGCGCCTCGAACTTCGCCTCGAGCTCCGGCTTGCCGTAAGCGGGCCTGTCGCGCGGGAACTCGATCTCCCGGCGGACGTTGCGGCCGTCCCGGAGAGTGATCTCGACCGACTGGACGATGCGCTGGCCCTCGAAGAACGCCCGGTCGGCGGCCGGGTCGTGCACGAGCCGGATGCGGCCCAGGAGCTCCTGCAGCGCGGGATCTGCCAGCTTCTCCTCGGTGTAGAGCTCCGGCCCGAGCGGCTCGCCGAGGATCGTCGCGGCGACCGTGTACGGAAGGGAGAACTGCGCGTCGACCGCGCTTCCGGGAGCCGAATCGCCGAGCAGCTCGGCCCAGAGCGTCGTCACCACGACCTCGTCGACGTCGGACGCGCGAATGCCGTGCTCCTCGACGAGGCCCTTCGTCGCCCAGAACGCCGGGTGGTTGACCCCGATCGACGGATGGATCTTGTACTCGGTCTCCGTCGTCGCCCAGGCTTCGCCGAGACCGTCGACCATGCGGTCGAAGTCGCAACGGTCGGAGCCGACCATCGTCCAGTAGCCGTGCTCGCCGTCGAGGATGCCGTGACCGCCCCCGAAGCCGCGCCGGACGGACAGCGCTGCGACGACGCCCGCGAGCGTCTGCCACCCCCAGCCCTGCTTGACCTCGCGGATCGGCCGGGTCTCCGACACGGGGCCGAAGTACTTGTAGACCGAAGGGACGCAGGAGTAGACGCCCGCGATGCCGAGCGCGACGTCGAGCTCCTCCTCGTCGAGCCCGAGCAGCTTGCCGGCCGTGACCGCAGCGGGAAACGAGTGGTAGCCCTCGCCCCACACCTGCGCCCCGCGCTCGGCCGTGGGCTGGATTGCGACCGCGATCCGGTCGCCGACCTCGTAGCCGAGCACGATCGCCGCCAGCAGCTCGCGCCCGCTCGCGCCCAGCTCCTCCCCCACCGCGAGGCCGGCCGCGACCGTGGCGTGGCCCGGATGGAGGACGTAGTGGAGCATGTCCTCGTAGTCGAGCGCGAACCCGAGATTCGCGTTCGCGTAGGCGGCCGCCGGGACGGAGACGCGGGCTCCGTCACCGATGATCGTGGCGCGCTCCTGCCCGGCGCCGAGCTCCTTCGCGAGCTCGACGTGCAGCTTCCCGATCCTCGTCTGGAAGCCGCCGAGACAGGTGCCGGCGATGTTGAGGCATGCGAGGCGCGCGGCGTCCACCACGTCCTCGGGCAGGTCCTCGTACCCGGTACGGGCGACGAACGCCGCGAGCTCGCGCGTGACGCCTACGACGGGAGCTCCAGCCCGTAGACGGCGAGCGCGTTGCGGTAGAAGACCTTCTCCAGCAGATCCCGGTCGAAGCCGAGCCCCGCGACGGCCTCGGCGTTCGCACGGATGCCGGGGACGCCCGGCCAGTCGGTGCCGAAGATGAAGCGCTCGGCGAGGCGGGCGAGATCGAAGCGGGCGAAGTACTCGGGCAGCCTCTTCGGGGGCAGGCCCGAGATCTCGATCCAGACGTTGGGGCGGCCGAGCGCGAGGACTGCCGCGACGTCGTACGCCCACCCGCGCCCACCGTGGGCGAGCACGAGCGTCAGGTCGCGGAAGTCGTCGACGACGTCGTTCAGCTCCCCGGCGTCCACGTAGCGGTTCGAGGCTCCCGGGTACACGCTCGTCCCGAAGTGGACGATGACCGGGATGCCGCGCTCCTCGCAGATCGAGTAGGCCTTGTAGAGCGCCCGCGCATTGACGGGAAAGCCGCCGTGCACGGGATGGATCTTGAGGGCGACTGCGCCGAGGGCCAGCTGGCGCTCGAGCTCGTCGGTCGCCGGATGATGCAGGTGCGGGTTGAGGTTGGCGACCAGGCGCACGCGGCCGGGGTCGTGCTCCACGAGCGGCAGGATGTCCTCGACGGGCTGGATGCCGGTCACCTTCGGGCTGTATTCGGCGAACACGAGGGCGATGTCGACGCCCTCCTGCTCGAGGTAGGCATGGAAGCGCTCCGGCACGACCAGGCCGTTCTCGTACAGCGCCCGCGTCGCCTCGCCCGACGGAAAGCCGCCGGTCCAGTCTGCCCACGGGACCTTGAGCCCCTCCAGAGCGGGCGCATGAACATGGGCGTCGATCAGCGGGACGCCGTCGATCACGTGCCGGCCGCCCGCTCGCGCACCACGTTGCGCTGGATCTTCCCGGTGGCCGTCTTCGGAAGCTCCTCGAGGACGAGCACGCGCCGAGGCCGCTTGAATCCCGCCAGGCGGCCGCGGCAGTGCTCCGCGAGCGCCTCGGCGTCGATCGTCCGCTCGGAGACCGGCACGACACAGGCAACGGCCTCGACGAGCCCGTCGGTGCGAGTCGCGCCGACCACCACGACCTCGAGCACGTCCGGGTGCTGGATCAGCACGGCTTCGACCTCGGCCGGCGCGACCCACTCGCCGCCGACCTTGAACATGTCGTCGGCACGGCCCAGATACGTGTAGAAGCCGTCCTCCGACTCGACGTACATGTCACCGCTGCGAAACCACTCGCCCTGGAAGCTCTGCCCTCGTCGCCTCCGTGCGGCACCAGTACCCGGTCGCGGCCGAGTCGCCGGAGACCCAGAGCTGGCCCGGCGTCCCGGGCCGCACCTCGTTCCCCTCGTCGTCCGTGAGCCTGACGCGGTAGCCGCCGACCACCGTGCCCGACGAGCCGGGACGGCAGCGGCCGGGCCGGTTCGAGACGTAGATGTGCGTCATCTCCGTCGACCCGATCCCGTCGAGGATCTCGACGCCGAAACGCTCGCGGAAGCGCGTGAACAGCTCGGCCGGCAGCGCCTCGCCGGCGGACACGCCGTGCCGCACCGAGCGAAACGTGTCTTCGGGGAGATCGGCGCCGAGCAGCGCGGCGTAGAAGGTCGGCACGGAGAAGAACAGCGTCGGCTGCTCGGCCTGCACGACCTCGGCCACCCGGTCCGGCTTCGGGGGCCGCGCCGCCTCGAGGATCGCCGTCGCACCCACCGACAGGGGAAAGCCGAGCGCGTTCCCGAGCCCGTAGGCGTGGAAGAGCGGCGCGACGGAGAAGCAGCGGTCGTCGGGGCCGATGTCGAGCACCTCGCGCGCGTAGCCCTCCGCCGTGATCCGCAGGTCGGCATGGCGGTGCATCGCGAGCTTCGGCCGGCCTGTGGTCCCGGACGTGCAGAGCCAGAAGCCTGGGGAGTCGTCCCACGTGGCGTACGGGCCCCCGGCGGCCGGGTCGGCCGAGGCCAGCTCGTCCCACCTTCCGACGGCGGCCCGAGCAAGCGCCGGCGCTTCTCCTTCGCCCGCGACGATCACGCGCTCGAGCTCGGGCGCGCCTTCGACCAGCTCGGCGGCGACGGTCGCTCGCTCCGCAGAGACCACGGCGACCCGCGCCCGGGCCTCGGCGACCGTCAGCGCGAGATCACGGCCGGGCAGCAGCGAGTTCAGCGGCAGCGGGATCGCGCCGATGCGCATCGCCGCGAGCAAGGTGGCAACGAGCTCGACGGTGTCGAAGAGCACGAGCGCGACGCGCTCCTCGGGCCTCACGCCCAGATCGCGCAGGCCGGCCGCGAATCGGCAGACGAGGTCGTGCAGCGCTTCGTACGTGACGCTCCTCCCCGGAGCCACGAGCGCCTCGCGTCCGCCGTCCCCGGCCGCGAGCCGCCGGTCGAGGAGGTACTCGGAGACGTTGAAGGGCTCCACGGGAGCCTCGCCTACGTCACACGGCCCGGGCCGCGCCGACCGCGTGGTCGAGGAAATGGCTCCATTGCTCCCGGCGCCCGTGCACGATCTCGCCGTACTCGGCCTGGATCGCGGCCGTCACCGGCCCGGGCGCGGCGATCTCGATGTCGTCGATCGCGCGCACCGGCGTGATCTCGGCGGCGGTTCCGGTCACGAAGAGCTCGTCGGCCGTGTACAGGTCGGTGCGGATCAGCGGCTTCTCGCGGATCTCGTAGCCGAGCGGCGCGGCGAGCTGGAGCACGGTGTCGCGCGTGATCCCCGGCAGGATCGACGCGGAGAGGGCCGGCGTGGCGAGCCGTCCTCCCTTGACGGCGAAGATGTTGACCGTCGGGCCGTCCGCGACGAACCCGTCCTCGGTCAGGAGCAACGCCTCGCCGTAGCCGGCGCGGCGCGCCTCGAGCGCCGCGAGCATCGAGTTGAGGTAGATCCCGGTCGCCTTGGCCGCGTGCGGTATCGAGTTCGGCCCCATCCGCCGCCAGGTCGAGATCTTGAGCGTGATCCCGGTCTCCTGGGCCTCACGGCCGAGGTAGGCGCCCCACGGGAACGAGATGACGGCGACCTCGAGCGGGCTGCCGCCGGGAACGACGCCGAGATCGCCGTAGCCATAGAAGGCGATGGGACGGACGTAGCACTCCGCCAGGCCGTTGACCGCCACGACGTCGAGGACCGCCGCCCGCAGCTCCTCCAGCGAGTACGGCAGCTCCATGTGGAGGATCTTCGCCGAGTGCCCGAAGCGCTCCAGGTGGTCGCCGAGCCGGAACACGGCCGGGCCCTCCGGCGTCTCGTAGGCCCGCATGCCCTCGAAGACGCCGGAGCCGTAGTGGAGGCCGTGCGCGGCGAGGTGGACAGTGGCGTCGGCCCAGTCGACGAGCTCGCCGTTGCGCCAGATCTTCTCGGTCGCCTGCATCGGCGCCCGTTGTCTAGCCCTGCGCGGAGGCCAGCCGCTCGCGCAGCGCGGCCGTCGCCTGCTCGTCCACGCGCTCCTGCTCGAGGTCGAGGACGACGCCGTAGGCGTCGCGCGCGTCCTCGGCGCTCACGAACTCCTCCAGCACGTCCTCGAGCACCTTCTGGGGATCGCGCTCGAGCGGGTCGCCGTACCCGGCCGCGTTCGGGCTGACGGTCCGGATCGTGTCGCCCGGCTCGGCCCAGCGGGACTGGATCTTCGACGGCAGCGGGATCTCCTTACCGTCCTTCGTGATGTAGATCGCCGCGCCCGGATAGCCGTCCTTGCCGCCGAAGATCCCGGGCGGCGGGTGCCGGTGGCCGTCGCCCTCGAGGCTCATGTGGGCGCGGTCGAGGAACTGCATGTCGCGGATCGAGCCCATGCCGCCGCGCCAGCGACCCGCACCGACCTTGTCGGTGCGCAACTCGTAGCGGGTCACGCGAATCGGGTAGTGCGCCTCGATGTCCTCGACGGGGTTGTTGCGCGTATTGGCGTACAGCACGTCGACGGCGTCGATGCCGTCCTTGCCGAGCCGGCCGCCGTACGCCCCCTCCGTGATGTCCATGTACACCCAGTGGTTCTGGTCGACGACGCCCGAGTAGGAGATCACCTTCATGTTCCCGATCCCGGCGGAGACGCGCTCGGGACAGATCTCGGAGAGCGCGCGCATGAGAGTGTCGGCAACGATGTTCCCCGGGCAGAAGCGGCCGATCGTGGCACAGGGGAACGTCGGGTTGGCGAGCGACCCGCGCTCGGCGATGATGCGCACCGGTCGCACGAGCCCCGAGTTCTGCGGGACGTACTCGTGCGTCGCCGTGTCGAGCAGGATCGATCGCAGCGTCACGTAGATCGAGACGTCGACCGTGCCGACGAACGGCATGTTGATCGAGCGGTCGGAGATCTGCGGCGCTGTGCCGGTGAGATCCACGGTCATCGTGTCGCCCTCGACGGTCACCGTCACCTTGATCCGCTGGTCGCGCTTGGCCGGGTCGGGATCGTCGGCGAAGCCGTCGATATACCCCTCGGCGCTGTAGGTGCCGTCGGGGAGCTGCTCGATCTCCTGGCGCAGCATGCGCTCGGAGTAGGCCATGAGCTCCTCGCAGGCCGCCTCGACCGTCTCCCGGCCCCACTCCTCGAGCAGCTCGACGTAGCGCTGGGCGCCGATGTGGCAGGCGGCGACCTGGGCCTCCATGTCGCCGACGACCATGTCGCTGGCGCGGATGTTGTCGCGCATCAGGCGCCAGACGGTGTCGTTCTTGACACCCCGGTCGTAGACCTTGAGGGCCTTGAACTGCAGCCCCTCCGCGTAGGCATCGACGGCGTCGACGATGCCGCACGACCCGGGAGCCATGGCCCCGACGTCGAGATGGTGCGCCGTGGTGACGCTGAAGCCGACGAGCTCGCCGTCGACGAAGATGGGGACGCAGAACCCGACGTCGGGCTCATGCGAGGCACCGTAGTACGGGGAGTTGTGCACGATGACGTCGCCCTCGTTGAACGTGTCGCCGCGCTCCTCGAAGAGCCGCATGATGCCGCGCACATAACCGGGGATCGGGCCGAGCTGGAGCGGCGTCGAGAGCGCGCACTCGCAGATCTGCCGCCCCTCGGCGTCGAGCAGCGCGACGCCGAAGTCCTCGGACTCGCGGATGATCGACGAATACGCCATGCGGGTGAGCTTGTGCCCCACCTCGAGGGCGATGTTGTCGAGCGCGCCCGCGATGACGCGCGCCGTAATCGGGTCGATCTTGCCCTCGGTCGGCTCGCCGCGCTCGTACTCGATGACGTCGACGATCGGCGCCTTCGTGGTTTCCTCGGTGACTGCCATCTTCTCCCCTGTCTAGACGCGGACGAGCACGTCCCCGGTCGGGAGCGCCTCGGCGCTCGCTCCCGGCGGCACGACCACGGTCGAGTCGAACTGGACGAGCACGGCCGGCCCCTGAACCGTTTCGCCGACCGGCAGCTTTTCGCGATGGTAGAAGGCCGTCGGCTGCGAGACGACCGAGCCGTCCTCGGTGAACCGGACGGGCGCCTCGTCGATCCGCGCCTCCTCGAGGCTCGTCGACTCGGGCGCCGGCAGAGCCGGCAGCTTCGGCATCTCGCCGATCGCGACGACCCTGATGTTGACGATCTGGATCGGGTTCTCGGGGAAGACGTGGCCGTACTCCTCCTCGTGCAGCCGGTTGAAGTCGGCCGTGAAGGCGCTCATGGCCTCCGCGTCGTGCGTTCCCGACGCCATCGGCACCCGGAGCTCGTAGCCCTGGCCGACGTAGCGGGCGTCGGCCGCATGAAGGAGGGTGATGTGCTCCTCGGCGACGCCGTCGCTGCGCAGCTGCCCGCGGGCCTCGGCGTCGAGGCGCGCGAAGTCCGCGTTGAGCCGCTCCAGGTCGGGGTCGCGGTCGAGCATGAACTCGTTCTGGATCAGGTCGTACTTCAGGTCGGTGGAGAGGAGCCCGATCGCCGACGTGAGCCCGGGGAACACCGGGATCAGCACCTGCGGAATGCCGAGCGAGCGGGCCACCTCGGCCGCGTGAAGCGGCCCGGCGCCTCCGAAGGCGACGAGCGTGAACTGGCGGGGGTCGTGCCCTTTCTGGATCGTTCGCGAGCGGATCGCATTCGCCATGTTGTGGTTGACGAGCGTGATCACGCCCGCGGCGGCCTCTGGGATGCCGAGATCGAGCTGGTCGCTGAGCCGCTCGATTGCCGCGGTGGCGAGGCCCGGGTCGATCTTCATCTCGCCGCCGAGGAAGTACTCGGCCCGAAGGCGGCCGAGCACGACGTTCGCGTCCGTCACGGTCGCCTCCGCGCCCCCGCGCCCGTAGCAGGCAGGGCCCGGCTCGGCGCCGGCGCTACGCGGCCCGACGCGGAACGCGCCGCCCGCGTCGACGTAGGCGATGCTCCCGCCGCCGGCGCCGACGGTGTGCACGTCGATCATCGGCACGAGGATCGGGTAGCCCGCGATGAACGTCTCCCGGGCAGTCGCCTCGGCGATGCCTCGCGGCGTGACGATGCCGATGTCGGCACTCGTCCCGCCGACGTCGAACGTGATCAGGTTCTCGTGGCCGCAGCTGCGACCGACGTGGGCGCCGGCAAGCACGCCGGCGGCCGGTCCGCTCAGCAGCAGCGTGGCGGGCAGCTGCGCCGCCACCTCACCGGTCACGACGCCGCCGTTCGAGCGCATCAGGCGCAGCTCGGCGGGCATGCCGCGGTCGGTCATCCGCCCGTCGTAGGCGGTCGAGATAGTTGCGTGACCTTCAGCCCGACGAAGCCGTTGATCGCCGCCGTCGTGAAGCGCTCGTACTCGCGGAACTGCGGGAAGACGCTCGCGGAGGTCGTCACGAACACGTCGGGCCAGACCGACAGCACGATCTCGCGGGCGCGCTCCTCGTGGACCGGGTTGCGGTAGCTGTTGATGAAGCCGATCACGACAGCCTCGACGCCCTTCTCGCGAAGCTCCTTCGCGGCCTCCGCGACCTCGTCCTCGTCGAGCGGCGTCAGGATCTCGCCGCCGGGCCCGATCCGCTCGGTGACGACCTTGCGGTAGCGGCGCCGGATGAGCGCGCGATCCTGCCAGGGCACCTCCTGGTGGATCGAGTAGTGCTGGGGCCGCTGGTGCCGCGCGATGTGGAGGATGTCGCGGTAGCCGCGGGTCGTGATGAGCCCGACCGTGGCGCCGTCGTGCTGGAGGAGCGCGTTCGTCGCGATCGTCGTGCCGTGGAGCAGCGTGTCGATCGCCGTCGGGTCGCCGTCGGCGGCGCTCACTCCCTCGATCAGACCCTCGGAGGGGTCGGCGGTGGTCGAGGGCACCTTGTGGATCCGGACCTCGGAGGTCTCCGTGTCCGCGACGATGACGTCGGTGAACGTCCCGCCGACGTCGACGCCGGCGAGCTTCATCTAGGCGTCCTTCCCGTGTGACTCATCTCCTCCTCCTTCGACCTCGTCGGCGTCCGCATAGACCCCGTCGAGCACCGTGTCCGGATCCGGTAGCGGGCTTTCCTCCGCCCTGCGCGCCGCTTCGTGCAGAAGCGTACTCACCGACTGCGTGAGCTCGGCGTCCTCATCGTCGCCGAACGAGACGTTCTCGCGCAGCCAGGTGCGGAAACGCTCGATCGGGTCGCGCCGTGCCCACTCGGCGCGGAGCTGGCTCGGAATGTAGCTGGAGTCGTCGTGCGCCCCGTGGCCCTCCATCCGCAGCGTGACGCACTCGAGCATGGTGGGGCCGTCCCCCTCGCGCGCCTTCTCGATCGCGTTCCTCGCCTCGCGATACACCGCCAGCACGTCGGTGCCGTCGACGACGACGCCCTCGAAGCCGTAGGCGGCCGCGCGGTCGGCGACGTGCTCGGTGGCGAACTCGAGGTTCGCGGGCGTCGAGTAGGCCCACTGGTTGTTGTCGACGATGAACACCACGGGCAGCCGGCGGACTCCCGCGAAGTTCAGCGCCTCGTGGATCGGGCCCGTCACGGACGCTCCCTCGCCGAACCATGTGACGGCCACACGCTTCTCGCCCCGGATCTTGAAGGCCAGCGCCTGCCCGGTCGCGATCGGCGCCATCGCGCCCATGTGGCTGACCATCGCCACCATGCCGAGGCTCGCGTCGGCGAAATGCACGTTCGCGTCGCGGCCGCGCGCCGGGCCGTCGACCCGGCCCATGTACTGGGCGAGGATCCGCCACGGCTCGAGACCGCGGATGATGTGCACCGCCATGTCCCGCTGGGTGGCGGATGCGACGTCCTCGGGGCGCAGCGCCATGCCGGTGCCCACGGCGGCGCCCTCGTTGCCGCGGCCCGTGTAGAAGCTCCCCGGGACCTTCCCCTGCTTGTAGAGGAGCTGCCCGCGCTCCTCGACGCCGCGGTGCAGCAGCATGTACCGCAGCATGTCGACGAGCTGCGCGCGCGACAGGCCGAGCTCGGAGGCGTCGCCCTCGGTTTCTGCCCCGGGCGCGAACCGCACCGCCATCAGGCCTGCTCCTTCCGCCGGAGGAGCGCCACGAGCTCGCCCTGCTGGACGAGCGTGTCGTCCTGCTTCAGGACCGAGATGCGCTGCGTCATGACGCCGCGGTCGGGCTTCGACGTCGGCCGCAGGTCGACGACCTCGGTCTCGACGCGCACGGTGTCCCCGATGAAGACCGGCGCGAGGAAGCGCCAGTCGCGGAGCTCGAGCAGGCCCATGAGCGTCCCGTCGAAGAGCCCGATGCCCTGGCGGAGGCCGGTCGCGATCCCGAGCACGAGGATGCCGTGGGCGACCCGCTGCCCGAACAGCGACTCCTTCGCGAACTCGGCGTCCATGTGCAGCGGGTTGAAGTCCCCGGAGACCCCGGCGAAGTTGACGAGATCGGCCTCCGTGATCGTCCGCCGCAGCGTGTGGAACACCGAGCCGACCTCGACGTCCTCGTAGTAGAGCGGGGGCATGTCCGTCACGCTCCGCGCTTGACGACGACCGACTTGAGATCGGTGTAGTAGTCGAGCGCCTCGATGCCGTGCTCCTTGCCGAAGCCGCTCTCGCCGACACCTCCGAAGGGAAGCTCGTCGTAGATCTTCTGGGGCGAGTTGATCCACGTGTAGCCGGCCTCGAGCCGCTCGGCCGCGAGCGTGGCCGAGTCGAGGTCGCGCGTGAAGATCGACGAGCCGAGCCCGAACGGCGAGCCGTTCGCGAGCTCGATCGCCTCGTCGAGCCCGGAGACGCGCCAGATCGGCAGCACGGGCCCGAAGACCTCCTCGGTGGCGACCTTCGCGTCGCGCGCCGGCTCGAGGACGAGCGTCGGCTCGTAGAAGAACCCGGCGTCGTACGGGTCGCCCGCCGGCCGGCTCCCGCCGTGCAGAAGCTCGCCGCCCCGGTCGAGCGCGTCCGCGAGCTGCTCCTCGATCGCCTCGCGCTGGCCTGCGGTGTGAAGGGGCCCGAGCGTGACTCCTTCCTGGGTCCCCGGGCCGACGCGGAGCCGCCCGGCCTTGCCCACGAGCTTCTCGACCACCTCGTCGGCAACTGCCTCCTCGACGTAGAGCCGCTTGACGGCCAGGCACGCTTGCCCGCAGTTGAAGAAGCGGCCGACGCTGGCCGCGCTCACGGCGGCATCGAGATCGGCGTCCGCGCAGATGATCATCGGATCCGAGCCGCCGAGCTCGAGGGTCAGGCGCTTCGTTCCCTCGGCGGCGAGCGCCATCACCTGCCGTCCCACCGGCGTCGAGCCCGTGAATGCCACCTTCCGGACGAGCGGGTGGCGCACGAGCAACGGCCCGAGCTCGGACCCCTTGCCGGTGACGACGTTGAACACGCCGGCCGGGACGCCGGCCTCGTGCATCAGGGCCGCGACGCGCAGCGTGGTCAGGGGCGTCGTCTCGGCCGGCTTGGCGACGACCGTGTTGCCCGTGAGCAGCGCGGGGCCGAGCTTGTTCGCGAGCAGCGTGGTCGGGAAGTTCCACGGCACGACGGCGACGACGACGCCGAGCGGCCGCCGCAGGATCAGACCCGTGCGCGCGCTCGTCGAGTGCCGGCACGTAGCCGCCGCGAATCGCCTTGGCCAGGCCGGCGTAGTGCTCGATCGTGTGGACGAAGCGATTGAGCTCGAGCCGTGCTTCCCGCAGCGGCTTGCCCTGCTCGCGCGTCAGGAGCAAGGCCAGCGGCTCGACCTCCTCGTGCACGCGCTCCGCCGCCGCGCGCAGCACCTCGCCCCGCGTTGCCGCAGGCAGCTCCGACCAGCCCGGGAACGCCCGGGCGGCCGCCTGGACGGCAAGCTCGGCCTCGGCGGCGCCGGCCTGCGGCGCCTTGCCGACCTCCTCGCCCGTAGCGGGATCGCAGACCTGTGTCCACCCGAGCCCGTCGCCGGCGACGAAAGCGCCGTCGACGAACATGCCTTGCTCCGTACCGGACTCGACGACCGTCATCAGTTGCCCGTGAACTGCGCCTCGCGCTTCTCGACAAAGGCCGTGACGCCTTCCTTCGCGTCCTGCGTCCGGAAGAGCCCGTCCATCAGCTCCTGCTCGCGCTTCATGCCGGCTTCGAGAGGCTCCTCCACGCCCTCGTGCACGGCGAGCTTGATCGAGCCGATCGCCCGCTGCGCACCCTTGACGAGCGTCTCGCAGTAGGCGGCCGTCTCGGCCTCGAGCCGGTCCGCAGGCACGAGCCGGTCGAGCAGGCCGACCTGGAAGGCCTCGGCCGGGGTCAGCGTGCGGCCGGAGACCATGAGATCGAGCGCCCGGCTCGCGCCGATGAGCCGCGGCAGGCGCTGGGTCCCGCCGTTGCCGGGCAGCAGCCCCAGCGTCGACTCCGGAAGCCCGAGCCGGTGCTCGCCCTCCGCGCCGAAGCGCAGGTCGCAGGCGAGCGCCATCTCGAGACCGCCGCCGAGCGCGTGACCGCCGATCTGCGCGATGAAGATCTTGGGGACCGCCGCGATCGAGCCGAGCACCACGTGGGCCCGGCGCACCATGTCCATGTTCGCGTCGGGCGTGTTCGCCATGAAGGCCTTGATGTCGGCGCCGGCCGAGAAGAAGCGGTCGAGGCCGCTGCGCATGACGACGACCTTGACGTCGCCGTCCCCCGCGGACTCGTCGACGGCCGCGCCGAGCTCCTCGACGAACGCCATGTCGTAGGAGTTGGCGGGCGGGTTTGCCGAGCGTGATGAAGCCGACGCCGCCTTCCTTCGAAAACTCGACAGCCATTATCCCAGCCCTCCTACGACGACGGATTTGAGCTCGGTGTAGTGGTCGAGCCCCTCGATGCCGTGCTCCTTGCCGATGCCCGAGTCCTTGACGCCGCCGAACGGAAGCTCGTCGTAGCCGTAGTGGATCTGGTTCACCCAGGTCATCCCGGCGTCGAGCTCGTGGGCGGCCCGATGGATGAGCCGGGCGTCGTACGTCCAGACGGACGAGCCGAGCCCGTAGCGCGAGGCGTTCGCGCGCTCGATCGCCTCGTCCATGTCCTTCACCTTGAAGATCGGGAGCACCGGGCCGAACGTCTCCTCGACCGAGACACGCGAGTCGTCCGGCGCGCCGGCGACGAGCGTCGGGAGCATGAAGTAGCCCTTCTCGGAATCCTCCGGGGCGGTACCGCCGAAGAGCACGTCTCCGCCGCGCTTGCGCGAGTCCTCGACCTGCGCGAGCAGCGTCTCGCGCTGCCCGGCGGTGTGAACGGGGCCCATGCGGATCTTCGGCTTCTCGGCCTTCACCCACCCGGCGCCCGGCTCGTAGCGCTCGAGCTCGGCCAGCAGCTGCTCGACGCACGCGTCGTAGACCTCCTCGAAGACGTAGACGCGCTTGCCCGCGAGGCACGACTGGCCTGCGTTCCAGAACCGGCCGATGAGGACGCCCTTCACGGCGCGCTTCACGTCGGCGTCGGCGCAGATGATCACCGGGTCGGAGCCGCCGAGCTCCATCGTCACCCGTTTGAACTGCGGCCCCGCGATCCCCATGATCCGGCGCCCGGTCTCGGTCTCGCCGGTGAAGGCGACGCGCCGCACGTCCGGATGGCCGGAAAGGGCGTCGCCGATGTTGGCGCCCGTGCCCGTGACGACGTTGAGGACGCCCGCGGGGAGCCCGGCCTCGTGCATGAGCTCCGCGACGATCAGGGCCGAGAGCGGAGTCGTCTTGGCGGGCTTGACGACGACCGTGTTCCCGGCCACGAGCGCCGGGCCGATCTTCGTCCCCATCAGGGTCAGCGGGTAGTTGAACGGGACGATGGCGGCGACGACGCCGACCGGCCGGCGGATGACGAGGCCGTAGGACTCGCCGAGCGCCGAGGGGAGCGGCTGGTAGGAGCCGCGCAGCTTCGTGGAGAGATCGGCGTAGTAACGGAGCCCGTGGATGAGGTGATCAAGCTCGCCCGCGGCCTCGAACGTCGGCTTCCCCTGCTCGTGCACGAGCGTGTCGACGAGGCGCTCGCGATTCGCATCGAGGAGCTCGAGGCTCTTGCGTAGGATCTCGGCCCGTGCCTCGGGATCGGTGCGCGACCAGGCGGGAAACGCTGCCAGCGCGGCCGCGACGGCGGCGTCGACATCCTCGGGGGAGCCGCTCGGGACCGTGGCCACCGTGTCCTCGGTGGCCGGGTCGAGAACGTCCAGCTCCTCCCCGCTCCGCGCGGCACACCACTCGCCGCCGATCAGCATCTCAGGCATCGCGTCTCCTCTCTCTGGTAGCGCCGCCGCAACTCATCGTAGGCGGGCGCGGCCTGGGCGACCCAGGCCTTCGAGCTGCCGCCGAGCTCCTTTGCCACACGGGCCGGGACTCCCACCGCGAGATGGCCGGCGGGGATCTCCTGACCCTCGGCCACGACGGCGCCCGCGGCCACCATCGCTCCCTCCCCCACCCGGGCCCGCTGCAGGATGACGCAGCCCATGCCGAGCACCGCTCCGTCCTCGATCACGCAGCCCTCGAGCAGCGCGCCGTGGCCGACGATGATGTTGCGTCCGACGACGGTCGGCAGCCCGGGGGCGCAGTGGATCACCGCGTTGTCCTGAACCGACGTGCCCTCCCCGACCTCGATCCGGTCGAAGTCGCCCCGCAGCACGGCGCCGAACCAGATGCTCGCCCGGGAGCCCACCGTGACGTTGCCGATGAGGGAGGCGGTCGGGGCAAGCAGAGCATCCTCGGCGACGACCGGCGTCGCTCCCTCGAAGGAGAGGATCGTCGCCACTCCTAGTCCGCCACCCGGATGGTGTAGGGGCCGGATCTCATCCGGCCCGGTCCCGCTTCCGGACGAGCTCGAAGGGACTGTGGCAGGCCTGGCAGAACCACTGCTCGGTCATGAGCCCCGGCCCGAAGTCGGCGAGCCGCTCCACGTCCTCGGACTCACACCACACGCACGTCACGGGCGACTCGCGGTCGGAGCCGGCTCGAGTCGTCTCTCCAGGCTGTTCCACGTCTCCCACGGCAGCGTCCCGTACTCCCAGGCCTCGCTCTTCGCGTTCCAAACTATGCCGACGTCGACCCCGGCGGCCGCGAGAACCGGCATGACGCGCGCGAGGAAGCTCTGGCGCAGGCGCTCGTTGTCGAGCTCGACGAGCCCTGCCCCCTTTAGGACGTCGAGGCCGGTCTCGCCCGGAGGCCCGAACCAGCAGAGGATCTCCGGCAAGATCGCGGTGGCGCAGCGCTCGAGCTCAGAGGCGGCCGCCGTTCCGGCGAGCTCGCGAACGCGGCCGGCGGCGAACTTCGAGTGCGTGGGCTCGTCCGCCACGATTCGTGCCGCGCGACGGCGGAGGACGTCGGGGCCGGCTCGCTCGAGCCCCTCGAGCATGATCGCGACGGCCGCGTCGACGAGGAAGAGCGCCGCGACGGCGTACGGCCAGCTCGGGAAGCGCTCGCGCAGGAGCGTGAGGCAGTACTTGCGCCGCGGTCGCCGTCTCGCTCGAGCGGGACGGGTGCGCCCGGCAGCTGCTCGAGGAACGAGTACAGAGGCCGCGTGTGGCCGAGCTCCTCCTGCGCAATCGCGGCGCACGCCACCGCGCTCTCGAGCGTCGGTGCACCGATCGCCGACTCCGACAGCCGCCGGCCGAGGAAGTACTTGTTGTCGGCCAGCACGACGACGAGGTTGGCGAGCGCCGCGTCGAGGCTGCTACTCGCCGTCGCCGTCATCTCCGTCCTCCTCGTCCTCGCGGCGCAGGACCCAGACCACGTCGTCCTCGCACACGAGCGAGAGCTCGATCAGCCCCTCGCCGTGGCGGTCGAGCGCCACACTGCGCGCCTGCTCGTCGCCGCCGGCGGCGAGCAGCTCCAGCTCGTGCAGCGGCTCCTCGTACAGGGCACGGCCGAACACGTGGTAGGGGCGGACGACGGTCACGACGGCCTGATGACCTCGATGACGGCACGGCGTGGGACGATGAACATCTCCACCCACCGGAACTCGTCGTAGAGCGTCGTGGAAAAGACCTCGGCGTCGGACTGATCGACGGCCTCCACCGATCCGACGTGGCGAAGCGGGACGGCGCGGTCCTCGCGCGCGAACACGTCCCAGTGCTCCCGCTCCGGCGCGGCGCTCACGTCACCCCGACCTGCCGCAGCCGGGCGAGACCGCGCGGCGAGATGTCGGCGCGCGACCAGGGCTCGTAGACCTCCTCGATCTCGACGGCGTGGATGCCCGGGAGCTCTAGCAGGCGCTCCTCGATGTCGTCCCGGATCAGCTCCGTGCACGGACAGCCAAGCGAGCAGAACGTGACCTCGACCTTCGCCGTCCCATCCTCGACCGCGAGGCCGCGGATCAGGCCCAGGTCGACGAGGCTGACCGGATACTCCGGGTCGAGCACGCCGGCCAGGGCATCGCGAAGGCTCTCTGCGGTGACTGCGCGAGAGCGCAGCCGCGCAGCGGACGCCGAAGGCGGCCGCGGAGTGTGGCGCGCGAAGCGCGCTTCACGCTGCCAGGCCTGCCTGGAGATCGCGGTAGCCGGCCTGGAGCTGCGCGACGAACTCCTCGTTCGAAGGGCCGCGCCGCTTCCAGCGCGCGAGCACCTGGTCCCACGTGATCGCGCCGTCTTCGAGCAGCCAGCGCTTCTCGCCCTCGTCGAACTCGACCGGGAAGGGCATGTCGATCTCGTACTTCCCGCTCGCCTCGTCGAGGTGAGCGGGGACATCGATCCCGATCGACTCGCAGAACGGCACGGCGGTGGACATCCACTCCTGCCGCAGCGTGTCGTTGCTCTTGCCCTTCAGCCCGAAGCCGAGCTGCTCCTTGTGGCGCTTGAGGTCGTCCGGCAGCCCGAACCACTCGAGCGTCATGACGAACATCCAGTCGACCGCGGCCTGCAGCTTCGGCTTGTGCTCGGGATCCTGCGCGAGCGTCCGCATCCAGCGCTCGCCGTGCCGGAGGTGGAACGTCTCCTCGCGGTCGACCTTGACCAGCGCGCGCTTCCAGGGGCCGTAGCTCGTGTGCTCGTAGATGTCGGAGAGGAGGACGAACCCGGCCCGGTCGTAGAAGCCGTTCGCGACGACCATCTCGTACCAGGAGTCGAGCGGGACGTCGAACGCGTACGGGTAGCGGAAGTCGGACGGCTCGCGCTCGTAGATGAGCGCGTCTGTGTCGACGCCGAGGTCGCGGAGCATCCGGTACGCGATGTGAGCGTGGCCGAGCTCGTCCTGGATGATCCCGACCACCGAGATGTAGGACTGCATCCGCGGCGCGTGCTGCGCGGCCCGAAGGTAGGCCGGGGCGCTGACAAGCTCGGTGTCGCCCGAGACGATGAGCGTGCGCTTGAGGCCCTCGACGTAGCGCTCGTTCGCGTGCTCGGGCCCCTCGACGAGCTTTCCCTGCCCGATCCGCTCAACAAGCTCGGCGTCGTCCATCCGTGGATACGCTACCCGCCCGCAGCGAGCGAACGAGCGGTTGCGACGACCTCGGAGACGAGGAGCGCGAGGTGATCGGAGCCGGTCTCCGGGTTCAGAATGCAGGCGCGCATCGTCTCGCGGCCCTCGAAGACCGTGCCGGTCACGAAGGCGCGGCCCCTCGCCTGCACGGCCGCGGGCAGCGCGCGGTTGACGTCTTCGAGCCGCTCGGGTGGACAGGCGGCCGGGCGAGCCCGGAAGGCGACGATGGAGGTCTCGGGGACCGCGGCCAGCTCGAGCTCGGCCTCACGCTCGATCAAGCCCGCCAGCTCGCGGGCGAGCTCGTTCGCGCGCATCACCTGGGCGGCGATGCCGGCGCGTCCGCGCGAGGCGATGGTGGCCCAGGTCTTGAGCGCGCGGAACGGCCGCGTCTGCTCGAAGCCGTACTCGGCGAACGAGCCGACCTCCGCACCGGCGTCCTGACGCAGGTAGGGCGGGATGAGGCTGAACGCGTCGCGCAAGTCGTCGGCCCGCCGCACGAGCGCGCAACCGGAGTCGACCGGGACGCCGAGCCACTTGTGCGGGTCGAGCACCAGCGAATCGGCTCGCTCCATGCCGCGGTACCGGTCCACGATCGCGGGGTCGAGGATGCCGACGGCGCCGTAAGCGCCGTCGACGTGGAACCAGAGGCCTTCGGCGGCCGCGACGTGGGCCAGCTCCTCCAGCGGGTCGATCCGGCCGGCGTTGACGGTGCCCGCCGAGCCGACGAGCAAGGCCGGGACGGCGCCGACCGTGCGATCCTCGGCGATGGCGGTTCGCAGCGCGTCTCCGTCGAGGCGGCCTCCGTAGAACGGCACCTCCCGCATCCACACGCTGCCGACCCCGAGCAGCTCGAGGGCGCGGCGGACACAGCTGTGGGTCTCGTCGGGCACGTACGCGACAACCTGCGGCGCGCCCGCGAGACCGTCGCGGCGCGCGCCGTGCCCGGCCGCCGCCAGCGCACGGTTCCGGGCCCCGGCGAAGCAGACGATCGTCGCCGCGGAGGCGCCGCTCGTGAGGAGGCCGGCACCCGGCTCGTGCGGGAAGGAGACGAGCTCGGCCAGCCAGCGCACGACGGCGCGCTCGACGTACATGTCCGCGTGGTCGCCGAAGACGGTCGCCGGGTTCATCGCGGCCGCCGCCAGCGAGGCAGCGACACCGGCCAGCGACGGTGGCCCGTTGACCCAGCCGAAGAAGGCCGGGTGGCCGTTGCCCATAGCGTGAGGGAGGACGTCGCGCAGCGTGGCCGCGATCAGGTCGTCCAGGTCGGTGCCGTCCTCCGGCAGAGGCTGGGCGAGCAGCCGCTCGCGCAGTGCCTCGGGGACCGGTTGCCAGACCGGCTGCGACGGGAGCTCGGCGAGATGGTCGGCGACGCCGTCGACGAGCGCGTGCGCGGCGCGCCGGAACGCCTCGACGTCGCCGTCGTCGGCCGTGCGCGTGCCGGGGTCGCTCACGGCGCAAGCATAGGTTCCCGGGTCGGTCCACTCCGCGCCTGGCGCGACGAGGCCAGGCCGCCCTTCCTTGGGTGCGAGCTCTGCTAACCTACAACCAAATGGTTGTATGTAATGGCACCGACGAAGCCGTGGACGACCTGTTCCATGCGCTGGCCGACGCCACTCGCCGTGACATCCTCCGCCGCTCTGCCCAAGGCGAGCTGTCCGTGTCACGGTTGGCCGACGCCTACCCGATGAGCTTCGCCGCCGTGCAAAAGCACGTCGCGGTGCTGGAGCGGGCGGGTCTGGTCACGAAGGAGCGCTGCGGACGGGAGCAGCTCGTCCGCAGCGACCCGGAAGCCGTGCGCCGGGCACGGCAGGCGATCGACCAACTCGAGACGGCCTGGCGGGGGCGAGTCGACCGGATGTCCCGGCTACTGGCAGAGGCCCCGGGCTTCGAAGACGACAACACGAGGAGAGGACACGACCGATGAGCGTCACCAGCATCGACAAGGACTTCGACAGCATGACCCTCACCCTGATCGCCGACTTCGACGCCCCGATCGAGCGGGTGTGGGAGCTGTGGGCCGACCCGCGGCTGCTCGAGCGCTGGTGGGGGCCGCCGACCTACCCGGCGACCGTGGAGGAGCACGACCTCACGCCCGGCGGCGCCGTCACGTACTTCATGACCGGCCCGGAGGGCGACAGGCACCGTGGCTGGTGGCGGATCACGTCGGTCGAGCCGCCGGACGCCCTCGAGTTCACGGACGGGTTTGCCGACCAGGACGGGACGCCCAACCAGGACATGCCCACGACCGAGGTGCACGTGCAGCTCACCGACCGCGACGGCGGCACCCGGATGGAGCTGCGCTCCGTCTTCGGCAGCAAGGAGCACATGGAGCAACTGATGAACATGGGGATGGCCGAAGGCCTGCAGCAGGCCGTCGGTCAGATGGACGCCTTGCTCGTCGGCTGAAAGCGGAGCCTCAGGCCGAGACGGGGCCGTATGCCTTCGGGTAGCTCACGAACTCCTTCGGCTCCGGCGCCATGAAGGACGCCGCGCGACTCGTCGTCACGCCGTAGTCGACGAGGCTCTCGATCATCTTCACGCCGCAGGCGATGCCGTCGAAGACCGGGACGTCGACCGCGCTCTGGACCGCTTTGTCGAGCGGGCCCATGCCCGCGCACCCGAGACAGATCGCCTCGGCGCCGTCCTCCTCGACCGCTTCCTTCGCCGCCTTCACGATCTCGCGCTCCGCGGCGCTCGGGTCGCGCTCGCAGTCGAGCACCGACAGCGGCGTCGTGCGGATGGACGCGCAGCGGGCCTCGAGCCCGTGCATGCGGATGACGTCCTCGACGAACGGCTTGACCCGCGGCAGCACGGTGACGACCGAGAACTTGTGCGCCACCGGGCAGGCCATCAGCATCGAGGCCTCCGCCGTCCCGACCACCGGCACGGGCGAGATCTCGCGCGCCGCGTACAGCGCCGGATCGCCGTAGCAGCCGATCACGACCCCATCGAACTCGGCCACGCGCTCCTGGATCGTCTCGAGCGTCGCGAGCGCGGCCACCGTCTCCTCGTAGTGCCCCTCGATCGAGCGCGGGCCCCACTCCGGCCGCGTGATTTCGATCTCGGTGTCGGCCCGCGCGTAGCGTCGCGCGGCCTCGCCGATGTCCCGGGTCATCTCCTCCGAGGTGTTGGCGTTCACAACCAGGATCCGCATGAGTGCCTCCAGTGGTGGGACTAGGAAGAGCTTAGGTCGCGGGAAACCGCTCCCGCCAGTGATTCGCGATGTCGATGCCACGAGGGAGCCAGACGCGGTCATGGCTCTGCACGTGGTCGATGAAGCGCTCGAGAGCGCCGATTCGCCCGGCCTTGCCGATGAGCCTGCAGTGCAGCCCGACGTTCATGAGCCTCGGCGAGCGCGCGCCCTCCGCATACAGCGCGTCGAACGTGTCGCGCAGGTACTCGAAGAACGGCGTGCCCCAGTTGAACCCCGGCGTCGTCGTAAAGCGGTGGTCGTTGACGTCGGCGGTGTACGGGATCATCAGCAGCGGGCGTCCCGATTCCGTCACCCAGTAGGGCAGCTCGTCGGCGTAGGAGTCCTGGCTGTAGACGAAGCCGCCCTCCTCGGCCACGAGCCGCACCGTGTTCTCGCTGCGGCGGCCGAGGAAGTGGCCGAGCGGCCGCGTGCCTGCGACAGCGGTCGTCACCTCGACCGCCTTGCGGATGTGCTCGCGCTCCTCGTCCTCCGGCATCCCGTGGTGGTCGATCCAGCGGTAGCCGTGGCTCGCGATCTCCCAGCCCGCCTCGACCATCGCCGCGACCGCGTCCGGGTTGCGCTCGAGCGCCATCGCCACCCCGAAGACGGTGATCGGGATGCCGCGCTCGGTGAAGAGGCGGTGCAGCCGCCAGAAGCCGACGCGGCTGCCGAACTCGTACATCGACTCGACCGGCAGGTAGCGCTCGCCCTGCCGGGGCAACGCGAAGCCGAACTCCGTCAGCAGGCTCTCGGAGGCCGCGTCGCCGTGGAGGATCGTGTTCTCGGCGCCCTCTTCGTAGTTGATGACGAACTGGACCGCGATGCGGGCCTCGTCCGGCCAGGCGGGATCGGGAGGATTCCTCCCGTACCCCACCATGTCCCGCGGGTACGCCGCGGCGGGAGTGGCGTCGGTCACGCCGGCAGCTCTGCGACTGCGCGCACCGGCGAGCCCGTGCCGCCGACCCACTTGAGCGGATAGCCGGTGAACTGGAACTCGCCCTTCCCGAGCAGCTGCTCGAGGTTGACGAGCCATTCGTAGTGCACCATGCCGCGGTCGCGGCAGACGCGATGGTTCGGGAACTCCTTCGTTCCGGCCTTGTCGGTCGAGGGCCCTTCGACGCCGTGCACGCGCGAGCGGTCGGCGAGCCAGTGCGACGCCTCCTTCGTGATGCCGGGGTTCGTCGTCACGACCTCGCGCTCGGGCCAGTGCCGGTCGTGGAAGCCGGTGCACATCAGCACGATGTGGCCGTCGATCTTGATGCCCGACTTCTCCTCCGCCGCCTCGAGCTCCGCGATGTCGATGTCGCCGAGGTCGGGGATATGGCGCAGGTCGAGGCAGACGGCCTTGCCGGTGAACCAGTCGAGCGACACCTCGTTGATCGGGGCGCCGTCCGCCCCGATGTGCAGCGGCGCGTCGACGTGCGTGCCGACGTGCTCGAGCATCGAGATGTAGTTGATCGAGTACGTCATCGGGTCGCCGGGCTCGCCGAGGCCCGCCGACTTCGCCTGCTCGTGCGTGACGTAGGGGAGGATGATCGGGCTGGGAAAGAACGCGTGCGCCGGCATGCCGTTCGTGATGTCGAGCGAGAGATCGACGAGGATCGTCCCGCGCTCGGTCTGCACCGATCCGGTCTCGGTCGTGGCGCTCATGACTCCCTCCTGGTCGTGGCTTCAAGGGCTGAGTCGCGGCGGTCGGTCACGCGCCGCGACTTGAACTCCGTGGTGGGCAGGCTCCCGGGCGGGCAGACGGTGACCTGCGGCGAGAGCCCGATCGCGAGCTTCACGCTCTCGGCGACCACGGCCGCCATGCCGTGGTCGTCGGCCTCGACCTCGAGCAGCAGGACGTCGAGCTCGTCCGGGCGCTCGACGACGATCCGGTACTCGGAGCCGACGCCGGGCACGCGCCCGATCGCATCCTCGATCGCACGGGGGTAGACGTTCACCCCGCGCACGATCAGCATGTCGTCGACGCGGCCGTACACGCCGTCGGGCAGCCGGCGGTAGGTCCGCCCGCAGGGGCACGGGTCCGTGGTCACGCGAGCGAGGTCGCCGGAGAACAGGCGGATCATCGGCTGCGATGTCCGTTCGAGGTGGGTGTAGACGGGCACTCCCTCTCCGTCGTCGACCGGCTCGCAGGGTCTCCGGATCGACGATCTCCGTGTACACGACGTCCTCCCAGAGGTGCATGCCCGCGCGCTCGGCGCATTCGGCGTTCGTCATCCACGGAGCCATCTCGGCCATCGAGCCCGTGTCGATCGCGGCCGCGCCGAACGTCTCCTCGATCCGCCGCTTCGTCGCCGGGATCCCGGCGCCGGGCTCTCCGGAGAAGAACATGATCCGGAAGCCGAACGAGGCCGGGTCGGTGTCCCGCTCGCGGGCGACCTTCGCCAGGTGGAGCGCGTAGGAAGGCGTCCCGTAGAAGACGCTCGGCCGCAGCGTCCGCAGGAATTCGACCGCCCGCTCCGTCTGTCCCGGCACCCCGGCGCCGTGGGAGATCGAGGCGGCACCGAGGGCGATCGCGCCGGCCTGCGCGCCCCAGCTGCCCATGTAGAGGCTGAAGATCGCCCCGAGGAAGACGGTGTCCGAGGGCCGCACTCCGAAGCTCCACATGATTCGCGCGTGCGCAGCGCCGATCCTGGCCCAGTCGCCGGCGGAGACGGCGAATACCGTGGGACGTCCCGTCGTCCCCGACGATCCGTAGATGCGCTCGATCTCGTCGGGCGAGCTGCAGAGGTTCGAGCCGTACGGTTGGTGGGCCTCCTGGTCGGCGCGGATCAGGTCCTTCGTCACGAACGGGAAGCGCGCGAGGTCGGCGAGCGACTCGAGCGCATCGGGGCCGACACCGGCGTCCGACCACAGCCGCCGGTAGAACGGCGAGCGCTCCCACGCGTACGCCGCCTGGCCGCGCAGCTTGCGCAGGATGATCTGGGCGCGGTCCTCGGGCGGCATCGTCTCGACGGGCGACCAGTAGCGCTCGCCCTCCGCGGGCACCTGAACGAGCGGCTCGGAAGGCCAGACGTCGGTCACGCGCGCGCTCCGCGGCGTTCGCCCACCGCGTCCCGGATGAAGCCGACGATCTCCGGCAGCGGCGTGTCGACGCCGAAGACCTTGGCGACGCCGAGCTCCTCGAGCGCCGTCGCGTCCTCGGGAAGGATCGTGCCCCCGGCGATCACGAGCACGTCTTCCGCGCCCTCCTCGCGCAGCTGCTCGAGCAGCCGTGGGAAGATCGTCATGTGCGCGCCCGGAGAGGACGCTCACGCCGATGGCGTCGACGTCCTCGTCGAGCGCGGTGCGGGCGACCTCGGCCGGCGAGCGGTGGAGGCCCGTGTAGACGACCTCCATGCCGGCGTCGCGCAACGCCCGGGCCACGACCTTGACGCCGCGATCGTGCCCGTCGAGGCCGATCTTGGCCATCAGCACCCGGATCGGCGGCTCGGTCATCTCGTCAAGTCGAACCATCAGAAGACGACGGTCTCGACGTAGGAGCCGAACACGGCGCGCAGCGACTCGACGATCTCCCCGCCCGTGGCCCGTGCCCGGACGGCCTCGATGGTCGGAGGCATGAGGTTCTCGTCCGACCCCGCGGCCTCGCAGACGGCGTCGAGGGCCTCCCGAACGCGGCTCTCGTCGCGCGCCGCCTTGAACTCGCGGAGCGCGGCGAGCTTGCGCGACTCGACCTCCGGATCGACCCGGTGCAGCGCGAACGGCGGCGGCTCGGCCTCCTCGCGGTAGGCGTTCACGCCGATGACCAGGCGCTCGCCGCCGTCCTTGGCCAGCTGGTAGGAGTACGCGGAGTCGGCGATCTCCTGCTGGAAGTAGCCCGCCTCGATGCACGCGCGGGCACCGCCGCGCCCGTCGATCTCGTCCAGGTAGGCGCGCGCGTCGCGCTCGATGGCGTCCGTCATGGCCTCGACCGCGTAGGAGCCGCCCAGCGCGTCGATCGTGGACGCCACGCCGGACTCCTCGAGGATGATCTGCTGCGTTCGCAGCGAGACCTTCATCGCGAGCTCGGAGGGAATCGCGAGCGCTTCGTCCATCCCGCTCACGTGCAGCGACTGCGCGCCGCCGAAGACGGCGGCGAGCGCCTGCACGGCGCCGCGGGTGATGTTGTTGAGCGGCTGGGGCGCAGTCAGCGTGGAGCCCGCCGTCTGGCAGTGGAAGCGCAGGCGCATCGACTCGGGCCGCTGCGCCCCGAAGCGCTCGCGCGCGATACGCGCCCAGAGGCGGCGCGCCGCACGGAACTTCGCCACCTCCTCGAGAAAGTCGGAGTGGGCGATGAAGTAGAACGAGAACCGGGGCGCGAACTCGTCGAACGGCATTCCCGTCGCGAGCACCTCGTCCGCGTAGGCGATCGCGGAGGCGAGCGTGAAGGCCACCTCCTGGACGGCCGTCGAGCCTGCCTCCCGGATGTGGTAGCCGCTGATGTTGACCGGGTTCCAGCGCGGCAGCCGCTCGGCGCCGAACACGATCATGTCGCGCACGATCCGCAGCGACGGGCCGACGGGGTAGACCCATTCCTTCTGGGCGACGAACTCCTTGACGATGTCGGCCTGCGTCGTGCCCGAGAGCCGCTCCCACGGGATCTCGCGCTCGTCGGCCACGACGAGCAGCATGGCGAGCAGGATCCACGCCGACGGGTTGATCGTCATCGAGACGCTCACCTGCCCGATGTCGATGCCCGTGAAGACCCGATGGAGATCGTCCACGTGGTCGATCGCCACGCCCTCGCGGCCGACCTCGCCGTAGGAGCGCTCGTCGTCCGAGTCGAGGCCCATCAGGGTCGGCATGTCGAAGTCGACGGAGATCCCCGTCTGGCCGTGCTCGATCAGGTAGCGCAGGCGCTCGTTCGTGTCCTCGGGCTCGCCGTAGCCCGCGATCTGCCGCATCGTCCAGGGCCGGGCGCGGTACATCGTCGGGTAGGGGCCGCGCAGGAACGGGTACTCGCCGGGAAAACCCTCGCCGTCGGGCTCACGAGGGGCGTGCTCGGCCGTGTAGATGCGCTCGACGGGGCGGCCGGAGCCGGTCTCGAAGCGCTCGCGGCGCTCGGGGAAGCGCTCGAGAAAGGGCGCGACCGCCTCTCGCTCCCAGCGCTCCCGCTCCTCACGTAACCGCTCGGGCTGCCCGCTTGTCATGGTCGAGAGCGATAAGGTTAGACCAATGGCACGGGCATCGTCGCCCACTCCGTACCTCCGCCCCGTCGAGGGCCGGCGGGCCTTCGAGGAGATCCTCTTCCAGCTCGAGGATGCCATCCTGGCGGGCCATCTCTCGGCCGGCGACCGGCTGCCGCCGGAGCGCGAGCTCGCCCAGCGGTTCGAGGTCTCCAGAACGTCGGTGCGCGAGGCGTTGCGGGTGCTCGAGGCGCTCGGCATCGTGCGCGTGCGCCGCGGCGCGGAGAACGGCGCGACGCTGCTCGAGGAGCCGAGCAACGCCCTCACGCACCTGCTCCGCTTCTACCTGGCGCTCGAGCACGTGAGCATGGCGAGCCTGCTCGAGTTCCGGACGGCCCACGAGTCCTGGATGGCCGCCGCGGCCGCGCGCCGCCGACCCGAAGCCGAGCTCGCGGAAGCGGCCGAGGCGCTGGAGCGCATGGAGGCGGAGGACATCAGCGAGCGCGCGTTCCTCGAGGCCGATCTCGCTTTCCACACCGCGCTGGCCCGCGCCTGCGGCAACGAGCTGGCGACGCTCGTGCTCGAAGGCTGCCGAACATCGATTCTGCGGACGATGGTCGAGGTGGCGGAGGCCGCAGGAGACTGGCCGTCGATGCGCGAGCGCCTGCGCGCCGAGCACCGGGGGATCTACGAGGCCATCGAGGCCGGCGACGCCGAGCTCGCCTCGCAGCGCGTCGAGCACCACCTCCGCAGCTTCTACGCGCTGCACATGGCTGACGCCACGTAGCGTCAGCGCGTGGCGGCCACGAGCGCCCCGCCCGCCACGACGAGGACGGCGGCGAGCACGAGCCTGCGGCCGACGGCCTCGCTGCGCCCCAGCAGGAGCGCGGCGAACAGCACGGTCCAGAGCGCGTTCGTGCCGTTCAGCGGGCGCCACGACGGTGACCGGGCCGCGGTCGAGCGCCGAGAGCAGGGCGACGTACACGAGACCCATGAAGAGCCCGGCCGGCAGGAACGGCACGGCGGCGCGCAGGGTCTCGCCCACCGGGAACCGGCCGCGCCGGACGAGCAGGACGTGACCGAGCAGGAGGACGCAGGCGCCGAGGATCAGCGCACTCGCCGCGACGAGCGAAGGCACGGGACTGTCGTCGGCCACCAGGCGGACGAGGTTGTCGCGGAAGGCGAGGCACACGGCCACGCAGACGGCGAGGACGGCTCCGATCCCGCGGAAGTCCGCCGGGCGCACCCGTTCCCACGCGAGCGTGATCCCGCCTGCGACGACGAGCAGCGTGCCGATCGCCAGCGGGACGCTGAACGGCTCGGAGAGGATCACGAGCGCGAGCAGCGCGGACAACAGCGGCGAGGTTCCCATCAGCACCGCCGCCCGGGACGGCCCGGCGTTCTGGATCGCCCCCATCCAGAGGATCTGCGAGAAGCCCGGCACCATGAGGCCGATGAGGAGGAAGGGCCACGCTTCGCCGAGGTGCGCCTCGTCGGGGCTCGTCGTCGCCAGCGTGATGACGAACACGAGTGCGAACGCGATCACCGCGGTCACGAACCCCCCAATGACCGCGTCGGGCGACCGCCGCAGGGCGATACGCACGGCGACGTTGACGACGCCGAAGCAGACGCCCGCCAGCAGCGCGAGAAGGACGACGGTCACTCGCGGCTAGATGCCGCTGTTGTGCCGGATCACGGTTCGGGCACGGCCGCGACGAGGCGCACGGGGGATCCCGTGCCGTCGATGATCCGCAGCGGGAACGCGAACAGGGTGAAGCGCTTGCCCGCCACGGCCGCGAGCGGCCCGATGTTCTCGAAGTGCGTGACACCCAGCTCGCGGCACACCTGGTGCACCGGGAACGCGTACCGCTCGGGCACGTCGACACTCATCGCCTGGTTGCCGAAGAGCTTCGCGCCCTGCTCGATCAGCCAGCGCGCAGACTCGGGCTCGAGCCCCGGGAACTCGGTCAGGTACTCGGGAGTGCCGGCCGTGCGCTCGTAGTGGCCCGTGTAGAGCAGCACGATGTCGCCCTGGTGGAGCTCGAGCCCGTCGCGCGAGAGCGACTCCTCGAGGTCGGCAACGGTGATGCCGGCCCGGGGAGGCAGGTGCGAGAGGTCGATGCAGATCGCCTCCCCGCAGCAGAGATCGAGAGGGAGCTGATCGATCGTCGCGGCGGACGGGTCGGGATCGAAGTGGCAGTGCGCGTCGAGATGGGTCGAGGCGTGGTCGGACATGATCAGGAGGCAGGCGCGATAGGAGAAGCCCGTGCCGAGCACCTGCTTGGAGTTCGCGTGCGACTCGAACGGGTACACCTCGACGCGCGGGTGGAGCGGGTGCATCTGGGTACGCTGGGAGACCTCCTGCGAAAGGTCGTAGAGCCGTACCCGCCTGCCTAGCAGCGTCGTCACGACGCCTGTTTGCGATTCCGTGGCGCTCATCGTGTGGCCTCCTTCGTGATCAGCCCGGCGGCCCGTTCCCCGACCATGATGCAGGTGAGGTTCGGGTTGTTCGTTACGTGCGCGGGAAAGACGCTCGCGTCGGCGACGAGCAGCCCCTCGACGCCGTGGACGCGCAGCTCCTCGTCCACGACCGATCCGATCGCGCACGTGCCCATCGGATGGAATGCAGTGCCCAGGCGCTCGGCGAGGATCGTCGCGAGGTCGACGCCCTCGTCCGCGTTCACCGCGCCGCGCCCGGCGAGCGCGGGCGCTCCCGCGAGCTCGCGGAACGTCTCGACGGCGCCGGCGAATTCCCCGCGGGCGATGACGTCGGCGTAGCGGTGGTCGATTCGGGGCGCCGCCGAGGGGTCGGCGGACTGGAGCGTCACCGTTCCGGACACCTCCTCGGAGGCCAGCGCGAACGCGACGGCGCACGTGCCTCCCTCCTCGTCGAGCGGGAAGGGGAAGGCCCACCAGCCCTCGCCGCGCGCCACGACCGCGAACCCGGGGCCGCCCATGGCGGCGAGCGCCGGCGGCGTGCGCAGGTGGAAGAAGCACTGCGGGTGGTCGCCGAGCCGCCTGCCGACGGGCAGGTCGACGAGCGCGTCGATCCCGAGGGCGCGCAGCTCGTCCGCGGGGCCGACGCCGGAGCGCATGAGCACCGCCGGGCTCCCGTAGGCGCCCGCGGACAGAACGACGAGATCGCCCTCGATCTCCTGCGGCCGGCCGTCGGGCCGGACGACGCGGATACCGCGCGCCCGCGTCCCGTCGAAGAGCACGCGGTCGACGAGCGTCCGGTCACGGAGCTCGAAGTTCGGCCGACCCCGTGCAGCGCGGACGTAGGTGACGAGCGTGCCCTGGCGGATCTCGTTGCGCCGGTTCTGCGGCCACGCGCCGACGACCCCGTCCCACGCCTCGGGAGCGTTCATGTCGTCGACGCGGCGGAAGCCGAGCTGCTCGCAGCCCTCGACGAACGCCTGCTGGAGGGGTAGCCAGCGATCGGGGGAGTAGCGCTTGATCGGCACCATCGACTCGGCCCGCTCGAAGTACGGAAGCACGTCGGCCCACGCCCAGCCGGGTGCGCCGAGCTCCTGCCAGCGGTCGAAGTCCCGCGGCGCGCCCCGGACCGCGACAGAGCCGTTGATCATCGAGGTGCCGCCCACGAGGCGGCCGCGACGCAGATGGACGCGGCGCCCGTCCGCCACCGGCTCGCTCCAGTAGCCCCAGTCGAGGTCGGGGACCGGGGCCCCGGCGCCTGCGAAGCCCTCCCCGAGCACGTTGCCGCCGGTCAGGAAGGCGGGTGGAGACTCAGCCTCGTCAGGGAAGTCCGGGCCGGCTTCGACGAGCAGCACCGAGCAGCTGGGATCCTCCGAGAGCCTCGCCGCCACGACGGCGCCGGCGGAGCCTGCTCCGACCACGATCGCGTCGTAGCGTTGTCCAACCAATGGACCGCAACTCTAGACTTGGGCCGTGCCACCGCGCCCGCGTGTCCGTCTCCTCGCTGTCGGCGGCACGATCTCGTGCGTGCCGCGCGAGGGCGTCGAGGGCGTCACGGCTGCGTTGACCGCAGCCGACATCGCCGACAGCGTTCCCGGGTCTCGCCGAGGTGGCCGATCTCGACGTCGGCGACGTCGCGACCGTCGCGAGCTTCGACGTCACCTACGGTCTCATGCTCTCCGTCGCCCGCGAGGTCGTGCGCGCGCGGGAGGACGGCTGCGACGGCGTCGTCGTCACCCACGGCAGCGACACGATCGAGGAGACGGCCTACGCCCTCGCGCTGATGCTGCCGCGGGGCGCGCCGGTCGTCATCACCGGCGCGATGCGGAACCCCACGCTGCCCGGAACCGACGGGCCGGCCAACCTGCTGGCGGCAACCATCGTGGCCGCGAGCCCGGGGACGGGCGAGCTCGGCCCGGTGATCGTCTTCAACGACGAGATCCACGCGGCCCGCTTCGCCCAGAAGCTCCACACGACGCGGGTCTCGACGATCGGCTCGCTCGGTGCGGGGCCGCTGGGCGAGGTCGTCGAGGGCCGCGCGCACGTCTGGTTCCGGCCGGCCTGGGAGGACTACGTCGGCCTGCCGACCGAGCTCGACGGCACCGCCGTGGAGCTCGTCGGAATCGCCGCCGACACGGCCGAGACCACGCTGCGCGCGGCCGGCGAGCGGCGGCCGGCGGGCATCGTCATCGCCGGGACCGGCGGGGGCCACGTCCCGACCCGGCTGCTCCCCGCTCTGGACGATGCGCTCGCGGCCGGAATCGCGGTCGTGATCGCGAGCCGCACGCCGAGCGGCCGCAACCTCGAGTCGACCTACGGCATGCCGGGCGGGGAGAGCGACCTCATCCGGCGCGGCGCCCTTCCGGCGGGTTTTCTCACCGCCCAGAAGGCACGTCTGAGGCTCGCCGTCGGGCTGGCGTTGGGCCGTCCTGCGGCCGAGCTGTTCCCCGTTCGGTGACCTCTGTCACGGCTGCGACCCTCCGGGTCGCGTTGCGTGACCGCGGCCCAGGGCTGCTCCCCTGCACGGCTGCGACCCTCCGGGTCGCGTTGCGTGACCGCGGCCCAGGGCCGCTCCCCTGTCACGGCTGCGACCCTCCGGGTCGCGTTGCGTGACGGCTCAGCCCCTGGCGACGTTTTCGGCGATGAGCTCCTCGACGTCACCGTCGGAGTAGCCGAGCTCTCGCGAGCACCTCGCGCGTGTGCTGCCCGAGCGTAGGCGGCGGCCGCCGCACCGCGCCCGGGGTCGCCGAGAGCTTGACCGGGATCCCGAGCATCCTCGCCCGGCCCGCCTGGGGATGGTCGGCCTCGACGACCATCTCGCGCGCCAGCGTCTGGGGATCGTCGAGGGCGCTCGCGTAGTCGTTCACGGGCCCCGCCGGCACCCCCGCCGCGATGAGCCGCTCGAGCCAGACCGAGACGGGAGCCGTGGTCGTGACAGCCTCGATCAGCTCGATCAGCTCGCCCCGCCGCGCGAGCCGGTCCGGACCCGTGGCAAAACGCGGGTCGCTCGCCCACTCCGGGTGGCCGAAGGCTCCGGCGGCGGCGCTCCAGAGCTTGTCCGTGAAGGCGCCGATGGTGAGGTAGCCGTCGGAGGCCCGGATCGCCTGATACGGGGCGCTCATGCGATGCGCGGAGCCGAGCCTGCCCGGAAGCCTTCCCGTCGACCAGAGCTCGGTCGCCTCCCAGGCGCCGTAGACGAGCCCGGCCTCGAAGAGGCTCGTGTCGACGTGCTGGCCCTCGCCGGTGTGCTCGCGCGCGGCGAGTGCGGCGAGAATGCCGAAGGCGCACAGCATCCCCGCGCCGATGTCGGTGACGGGAACGCCGGCCTTGAGGGGCGGGCCGTCGGTCTGTCCCGTCACGCTCATGATCCCGCTCGCCCCCTGCGTGATGATGTCGTAGCCGCCGCGGTCGGCATACGGGCCCGTGGCCCCGAAGCCGGAGATCGACGCGTAGACGAGGCGCGGGTTGACCGCGCGCAGGCTCTCGTAGTCGATACCGAGCCGTGCCGCCGTGCCGGGCCGGTAGCTCTCGACGAGGACGTCTGCAGACGCGGCGAGACGGCGGAATGCCTCGAGCCCACGTGGGTCTTTCAGGTCGAGGGCGAGGCTCCGCTTGTTCCGGTTGACCGCGAGGAACGCAGCCGACTCGCCCCAGGGCTGGACGTCACCGATCGCGTGACGCGTCGAATCGCCCTCGGGCGGCTCGACCTTGACCACGTCGCAGCCGAAGTCGGCGAGCAGGAGCGCGCAGTACGGCCCCGCCATCACCTGCGAGGCGTCGATCACACGAAGGTGCTCGAGCGCCGGCGGCACGCTCAGCGTGGCCCGAAGTTCGGGCGGCGCTTCTCGAGAAACGCCCGGACCCCCTCGGCGAAGTCGTCGCTCTCGATCGCGCGCCGCTTCAGATCTTCGAGCTCGTCGGTCCACGCCACGTTCCACGGCTCGTGCGCGGCACGGATCGCGACCCAGGCGCCCTCCATCGACATCGGCGCGTTCTCGGCCAGCCCGCCGGCGTAGTCGAGCACGGTTTTCTCGAGCTCGTCCGGCGGCCGTGACGCAGTTCACGAGGCCGATTCTGAGCGCCTCCTCGGCATCGAGGGTGCGCCCGGAGATCAGGATGTCGAAGGCATAGCTCGGCCCGACGATCTGGACGAGACGCGAGATCGCCTCGACCTCGTAGACGACTCCGAGACGGGCGGCCGGAATGCGAGAAGCGCAGACGGTCGTCGGCGAATCGAAGCGCGCACGAGACGGCGATGCCGCCCCCGCCGCCCACGCAGACTCCGTGGAGCATCGCGATCGTCGGCTTCCGCGTCTCGGCGAGCGCGGTGAGCCCTGCGCCGACGCTCTTGCTGTACCGGTCGGCCAGCTCGGCGGTCGAGCGTTTCTCCGGAAACTCGCTGATGTCAGCGCCCGCCGAGAACGCCTCGGCACCGTCGCCCCGCACGACGATTGCGCGGACGTCGGGATCGCCCGCCAGCGCGATGACCGCGTCCGGGAGCCCATCCCACATGGCGAGTGTCATCGCGTTCAGCTTGTCGGCCTGGCTGAGCGTGAGCACGCCGATCGCACCCCGGCGCTCGGTCAGGATCTCAGCCATCGCGCAGCGCCTCCTCGAGCGCGCGCGCCACGGCGACCGCCTCGTGGTCCCGGAACGGCCGCGCCACGACCTGCACGGCGGCGGGAAGCCCGTCGTCGGTGTGTCCGCACGTGACGGCCACCGACGGGAAGCCCAGGAGAGTGATGCTCCAGCACGGAGCCAGCGTCTGGAAGCGCTGGGCGAAATCTGCCGTGCCGACCTTCCATGCGGGCGTCAGGGACACGGGCAGCAGCAGGATCGGCCGCTGCTCCATGAATTCGAGCACGCGGGCGCGGACGGCATCCCGCCGGGCCGCGACCGCCTGGTATTCCTCGACCGTCATGGCCGCGCGGACGCTCGCGAACCAGCTGCTCATCGTCTCCGCCAGCTCATCCTCGCGGCCCCGCGCGAGCGCGGCGTGCACCGGCAGCCCGTCGCCGAGCCGGTACTCGCGGAAGGTCTCGACGGCCTCGTCGAGCCCGGGAGGCCGCCGCTCCTCGACCGTCAGGCCCAGCTCCTCGAGGCAGGCGGCTGCCCGCTCCACGACGCGGACGAGGTCGTCTCGCACCGGGAGCGTCCCCTCACCGTCCGCCCAGGCGCACGACAGGCTGCGGAGGTCGACGGCGTCCGGGTCGCCGAGCGGGACGGGCACCGTGTTCGGGTCGATCCCGTCGGGCCCCGCGACGGCCCGGAGCACCGCCCAGAGGTCCCGGACCGACCTCGCGAGCGGGCCGAAGGTCTGGAGGCGCGAGAGGAGCGCGACCGAGCTCGGGGCAGGCCACTCCTCGCCGGGCGGGAACGGCAGCCCTCCGGTGAGCGGGACGAGCCCGACGGTCGGCCGCAGCCCCGCGACGCCGTTGCACTGCGCAGGCCACCGGATCGAGCCGCCGTAGTCCGTGCCGAGGCCGAAGCCGGCGCAACCGGCGGCCACCGCCACCGCGTCGCCTCCGCTCGAGCCGCCCGGTGAGACGGCATCGTCGAGCGGGTTCAGCGTCGCGCCGAACAGGCGGTTGTCCGTATGCGGGTCGAGGGCGAGCTCGGGACAGTTGGCCTTCCCAACCAGGACCGCGCCGGCCTTCTTGAGGCGGGCGACGGCGGTGGCGTCCCGAGCCGGTACGAAGTCCCGCAGCAGCAGGCTGCCGGCCGTCGAGCGCACTCCGGCCGTCGCGATTACGTCCTTGACCGTAAAGGGCACGCCCTCGAGCGGCCGTCCGGTCTCGCCGCGTGCAAGACGCTCGTCGGTCTCGAGCGCAGCGGCCCGCGCCTCCGGCTCGCAGAGGGTCACGATCGCGTTCAGACGCGGGTTGACCTCCGCGATCCGCTCGAGATGGAGCTCGAGAACCTCGGTTGCGGACACCGCACCGCCCGACACGGCCTCGGCGATCTCGACCGCCGGGCCGAGGAGAAGGTCGGTCAGCTGCCGGGCCACCGCTCGGCGCGGTCAGCTGCCGGGCTCGGTGCCGCCCTGCGATCCGCCCGCTGCGAGCTCGTCGCTCACGCGGCGCGCGGCGTCGTCGAGCGCGGCGACGTCCTCCTCCGTCCACTCCCGGGTCGAAGGCGCGTAGTGGACGGAGATGATCCCGATCAGCTGTCCGTCCCGGACAAGTGGAGCGAGCATCTGGGCCTTGACGCCGTAGAACTCGATCAGCTCGGGAGGTGCGGGGAAGTCGCCGGCGGAGCAGTCCTCCTGGACGAGATTGCGCTGCTCGGTGTCGAGGTACTTGAAGGTGGCTGCGGCACGAAGGTCGATCGAGCTGTCGCCGGCGATCGACCTGACGCCGGGTCCGAGCGCCTCCGCGACAACCGGGAAGACCTGGCCCGGCGTGTCGAGCCGAAGCGTCGTCCGCGTGGCATCGGTCTGCCGCCGGAGCTCCTCGATGACGGACTGGTACGCGATCGATCGAGTATCGCAGCTTCCGGCCGCTCGGGCCTAGAGCAGACGGTCGCCGTAGAGATCCTGGGCGTTGCCGTGCGAGCACGCGGCTGCGCGTCTCGTCCGGGACGCCGGCGAGCGCCCGCTCGGGATGGTCGAAGTCCCAGTGCGGGTAGTCGGAGCTGTAGAGGAGCGTCTTGTCGGCGTGGACGATCTCGAGCAGCGCGTGCAGGTGCGAGCGCTGCTCCGGCTCGACGAACGGCTGGGTCGTCAGGCGAATGTGGTCGACGATGTACTCGCTCGGCAGCCGCGTGAGCCACGGCACCTCGTCGCGCAGGGAGCGCCAGTCCTTGTCGAGGCGCCACATGACGTCGAGCAGCCAGGCGATGCCGCCCTCGCAGATGACGACCTTGAGGCCCGGGAAGCGCTCGAAGACGCCCTGACAGACGAGGCTGATCGTGTTCCCGTGGAAGACCTGGCTCAGCGCCGTGTGCCACTCCGTGTAGTAGGTGTAGACGCCTCCGGCCAGCACCGGCCCCTTGGCGAAGATGCCGTCGATCGAGTTCGGGTGGACGGCGACCGGAAGCCCGTGGCGGACCGCCGCCTCGTAGATCGGGAAGTAGTAGCGGTCGCCCATGAGGACGTTCAGGAGCGGGAGGTGGACCTGGACGAAGCCGGGCCGGTCGGCGACGCGGTCGATCTCCGCCGCGGCCAGCTGGCGGGTCCTGCGGCGCGACGACGAGCGAGCCGCGGTAGCGCGGATCGGCCTCGAGCCAGATCTCGGTCAGCCAGTCGTTGTGCGCAGAGGCGATTGCCGCGGCGAGATCCGCGTCGGGCAGGCCGCTGAGGCCGAGCACGCTGCCCGCCGATGAGCACGGCCCGGTCGATGCCGAGCGAGTCGAGGTGATCGCGGCCGACGAACGCCGGGTCGCCGCACGGCACCGATCCGTCCTCCGGCACCGTGTCCCTGCGCATGACGCCGACCGGGTTCGCGTAAAGCACGTTCTTCGGAACCGAGACGTGAGAGGCGTAGACCTCCTTCGCCCAGGCCTCGGCGTGGCCGATGCCGAGCCGCTTCTTCCAGGCCTCCGAGAGGTAGGGCTCGAGATCGCCGAACCCGTTGCGCCAGTGCGGGTGGACGTCGCAGTCGACGACCGCGAGCTCGGGCTTCGTCTCGCCGGCGGTGCGGGTCTTCGTGTCGGTCGTCGCCACGATGCCTCCTGTGCCTCGACTCGATGAGCCATACATTGTACGAGTGGCCGAGCAGCGCACGAAGGAGCGGCGCGTCGTGTGCCGGGTGGAGGAGCTCCCGCCCGGCGACCGCCGCTCGGTCGACGTCGACGGCCGCTCGATCTGCGTCATGAACGTCGGCGGGCGACTCTACGCCGTTCGCAACATCTGCCCCCACCAGGGCGCGTCGCTGTGCCGCGGCACGGTGGGCTCGACGATGCTGCCCTCGAAGCCGCTCGAGTACGTCGTCGGCCTCGAGGACCTCGTGCTGCGCTGCCCGTGGCACGGCTGGGAGTTCCGGATCGACACCGGCGTCTCCCTCTTCGACCCCAAGATCCGCGTCAAGGTCTACCCCGTCGAGATCGAGGACGGCGAGATCGTCCTCGACGCCGGCTGATCTCCCGACCCAGAAGGAGCCCGAGAGCATGTCCGTCCTCGAGTACGAGCTCGGCCGCCATCCGGGGCCGCCCGCCCGCGCGCGCGTTCCCGTCGATCCGATCACGATGCGCGTCCTCGGCGGGGCGTTCCGCGCGGTCGCCGCGGAGATGGCGGGCGTGCTCTTCCGGATGAGCTACTCGTCGATCATCCGCGAGTCGGAGGATCTCGGAGCCGGCGTCTTCGACGCGGAGGGCCGTGAGCTGTGCGAGTCGGACACGACGCCGCTGCACATCGGCTCGCTGCCCTGGTACATACGCGGCTTCCTGCACAGCCTTCGCGGCAGGATCGAGGAGGGCGACGTCATCGTCCACAACCACCCGTACCTCGGGGCTTCGCACACGCCGGACATCGCGGTCGCAGTGCCGATCTTCTGGGAGGGCGAGCTGATCGCGTTCTCGGCGGTCACCGCGCACGTGCTCGATGTCGGCGGCTCCTTCCCGGGCATCAACGCCGACGCGTTCGACATGTACGCGGAGTCGAAGATCTACAACGGCCTGCGCTGGTACCGCCGGGGGAAGCTCAACGAGGACCTCGACCGGATGATCTTCGACAACGTCCGCACCGAGAGCATGAACCGCGGCGACCTGAACGCGATGCTCGGCGCCTGCCAGCTCGGCCGCGAGCGCTTCCTGCGGCTCCTGCAGCGCTACGGCGCGGACGTCGTCATGAGCGCCGCGTACGAGTGGATGGACTACTCGGAGCGAATGCTGCGCGCGGAGATCGAGAAGATCCCCGACGGCGAGTACGTAGCCCCGACGGGGTGGCTCGACGACGACGCGCGCAACCGCGACGTCCCCCTGCGCGTCGAGACGAAGGTGATCGTCGAGGGCGACGAGATCACGATCGACCTGACGGGCTCGAACCCCGAGGTGCCGACCGGCTACAACGTGCCCTACGAGGGCACGCTGCTCGTCGCGGCCTACTTCGTCATCCGCACGCTGCTGCTCGACGAGGTGACGTTCGCCGAGCACGTGCCGCAGAACGACGGCATCTTCCGGCCGATCAAGGTGGTCGCGCCCAAGGGGACGATCTACAACCCGAACTTCCCGCGCGCCTGCTTCTCGCGCTTCTGCCAGGTGCAGCGCGTGATCGACAACACGATTCTCGCGCTCTCCGACGTGATCCCGGAGAAGGTGACCGCGGGGAACTCGGCCGGCATCCACTTCTGCTCCTACTCGGGCTTCCTCGAGGAGAGCGGCGAGTACTGGATCTACCTCGAGGTGAACGAGGGCTCCTACGGCGGCCGCCACGGCAAGGACGCGATGGACTCGGTCGACAACCTGATGGTCAACACGCGCAACAACCCGATCGAGGAGCTCGACATGCGCTTCCCGATGCGCTGCGAGCGCTACGAGCTGCGGCCCGTGCCCGCCGCGCCCGGCAAGTGGCGCGGCGGAATCGGCATCGTCCGCGAGAACCGCTTCCTCGTCGACGGGACCTATTCGAGCGAGGGCGACCGCCACCTCGACCCGCCCCGCGGCATCTTCGGCGGGCGCGACGGCGTGCCGGCGCAGGTGACGAAGGTCTCAGCCGGAGGGCGACGACAGCCTGCCCGCCAAGGTGACGGGCTTTCCGTGCGTCGCCGGCGACGTGATTCGCATCGAGGCGCCGAACGGCGCGGGCTACGGCGATCCGCTCGAGCGAGACCCCGAGCTCGTGCGCGAGGACGTGCTCGACGGCTTCACGACGCTCGAGCTCGCGCGCGCGGCCTACGGCGTCGTCCTCGACGAGACGACGCTCGACGTGGATGCGGACGCGACGGCCGCTCGTCGGCGCGAGCTGAGCTAGACGGCCAGGTAGCGGCCGATCACGGCGGGATCGGCACGCCTCGGTCGCGTTGCCCTGCCACACGACCTGTCCCTTCTCGATGAAGTAGACCCGGTCGGCGACCTCGAGCGCGAGACGGTGGTTCTGCTCGGTGAGCAGGATGCCGATGCCCTCGCCGCGCATCGAGTGGAGCCGCTCGGCGATCCCCTTGACGACCATCGGCGCGAGCCCCTCGCTCGGCTCGTCCAGCATGAGCAGCTTCGGGCCGGCCAGCATCGCGCGCGCCACGGCGAGCATCTGGCGCTCGCCGCCCGAGAGCGTGCCCGCGCTCGTTGCCTCAGCTCGGCGAGCTTCGGGAAGGTGCGGTAGGCGTCGGCCGTCGTCCAGCTGGGCGCCGCCGTTGCTCGCCGCCGCGGACGAGCTCGAGGTTCTCGTTCACGCTGAGGTTCGGGAACGCGCGGGAGCCCGAGGGAACGAGGGAGAGACCCATGCCGGACGCGCTTGAACGAGGGCAGGTGCGAGATGTCCTGCCCGGCGAGACGGAGCGCCGAGCTGTGGTTCGAGACGACGCCGGCGATCGCCATCAGGGCGGTCGTCTTGCCCGCGCCGTTCCGGCCCAGCACCGCCACGGCCTCGCCGGGGTTGACCACGCAGATCGAGGTCGAAGATGACCTGGCTCTTGCCGTAGAAGGCGTTGAGGCCCTGCACCTCGAGAACGGCGGCCGCTCCGTCCACGGTGCTCATCCTGCGACCTCCTCCTCGCGTGATCTCGCCGAGATAGGCCCGCTGCACGTCCGGGTTGGCCCGGATGTCGGCGGGCGTTCCCTCCGCCAGCACTGCACCGTAGTGCAAAACGGTGATCCAGTCGGCGATGCCGAACACGACCTCCATGTCGTGCTCGACGAACAGCACGGTGAGATTCTCCTCCCGCGCGATCTTGCGGATCAGCTCGACGGCGGTGCGCGTCTCGGCGGGCGACATGCCGGCGGTCGGCTCGTCGAGCAGGAGGAAGTGGGACTCGACGGCGAGCGCCGTCGCGATCTCGAGCGACCGCTGGTCGCCGTGCGAGAGCTCGCGGGCGGTCGTCGATCTGAAGGCTCCGAGCCCGACGCGGTCGAGCAAGGCCGCCGAGCGGTTCCTGATGTCCTCGGGGTGGGAGCCCCAGAGCTTCCGCGTCGCGTCCTTCACGGCGGACTCGGCGAGCGTCACGTTCGAGAGGGACGACAGCTCCCAGAACAGGTTCGTCTGCTGGAACGAGCGGCCCATGCCCCGCTTGACGAGCCGCCACGGGGCCGCCCCGGTGATGTCCTCGCCCTCGAGCACCACCTGACCGTCGTCCGGCTTGATCAGGCCGGTGATCAGGTTGAAGAGCGTCGTCTTCCCGGCGCCGTTCGGGCCGATGATCGCGTGAATCGCGCCCTCTCGCACGTGGAAGCTCACGTCCTCGACGGCGACGAGGCCGCCGAAGCTCTTCGTCAGGTTCTTGACGTCGAGGACGAGCGCCCGGTCCGCCCACTCGACCGGCGCGTGACCGTCCCCGTCCAGCCTGCACGGACGGCAGGTGCACGGCCTCCTGGACGGCCGCCGGAGCGGCCGGAGCCGGCTCCTCCTACGCGCCTGCCGGCGAGGCGGTTCCGGGTCGCCACGCCGAGGGCGACCACCCACTGGATCAGGCCGCCGAGACCGCCCTGGAGACCGAGCGCGACGACGAGCACGACGATCCCGAGGACCGTGTCCCAGAGCTCCGTCTCGCTGGATGACCTAGTCGAAGACGAAGAGGTAGAAGAACGCGCCGGCGAACGGGCCGAGGAAGAACCGCATGCCGCCGATCAGCACGACGATGAGCGCGAGCGCCGAGAGCGTGCCAGTCGATGTGACCGGAGGTGATCTGCGTCTCGCCGATCACGGAGAGCCCGCCGGCGATCGCGCCGAACATCGCCGCGATCATGAACGCCGTGAGCTCGTAGCGCTTGACCCAGAGGCCGGCGAACTCCGCGCGGCGATAGTTCTCGCGAATTCCCCGCAGCGCGTCGCCGAACGGCGAGTTCGTGATCACGTAGAGCATCGCCGTGCACACGAGCACGCAGCCGAAGATGAACCAGTACAGCTGGTCGGGATGCTGGAACGCGTTGATCCATTCGGCCGCGAAGACGCCGTTCGTGCCGTTCGTTCCGCCCGTCAGGCTCTGCCAGCCGTGTGCGGTCGCCCAGACCAGCTGGCCGACGCCGAGCGTGAGCAGCGAGAAGTAGAGCTCCCGGCCGCGGAGGACGACGAGGCCGATCACGAACCCTGCTGCAAGGCCGATCAGCGGCGTCAGCGCGAGCGCGAAGAGCGGATCGAACAGGACGGAACTTCGTGAGTGAAGGAAACGGCGACCAGGTAGGCGCCGAATGCCCAGAACATCGCGTGACCGAAGCTGATCAGGCCGGTCGTGTTGACGAGGAGGTTCAGGCTGAGCGCGAGCAGGCCGAGGTAGAGCGCCTGCTGGGCGAGCAACGTGTCGCCCGGGCCCGCGAAGAGCGGGATCAGCCCGATGAAGGCGATCATCGCGAACGAGACGAAGACGAGCGGCTTCTGCGCCGCCTGGTAGGTCGCCGGCGCGATTCTGAGCCGATTGCCGAGCCTGCCGATGCCGTCGCGGAAACCCGTGCCGCCGGCCCGGGAGGCGTCCTGGGCGACCGTCGTCATGCCTTGTGCCCGAGGAGCCCCTGCGGCCGCACGGCGAGCACGATGACGAGCACCGCGAAGACGATCGCGAGCGAGGCGGACGGCACCCAGAGGATGCCGAGGGCCTCGGCGACCCCGACGAGGAACGCGGCGATGAACGCCCCGACGAGGCGACCCGAGCCCGCCGATCACGATGACCACGAAGGCACGGATGATCGTGTCGACCGCAAGGTCGGGGCCGACCGAGCCCTGCAGCGTCGTCAATGCTCCGGCGAGGCCCGCGAAGAACGCCGCGAGCACGAAGACCGTGGTGAACAGGGCGCGGACGTTCACGCCCGAAAGACCGAGCAGCACGGGGTCGGAGACCGCGGCGCGGATCGTGCGGCCGAGCCCCGTCTGGTAGAGGATCGCCCAGAGCACGATCGCGACGACGACGGCGCACGCCCATGAAGAAGAACTGGTACTTCGGGATCGCGCCGTCGAGCACGTCGACGCCGCCGTGGAGGAAGGGCGGGACGTCGACGGTCGCGCTTCGCGGCCCCTAGACCTTGCGGATCGATGCCGGCGATGATCAGCACGAACGCGAACGTGACGAGCAGCTGCGTGAGCAGCGGCCGGCGGTAGATCGGACGGAAGAAGAGCATCTCCATGAACAGGCCGCCCGGCCGCGACGACGAGGGCGGCGAGGAGCAGGACGATCCAGAAGATCGCGTTGCCGAAGCCGATCCCGCCGCCAGCGAGATGGCGACGTAGGCGCCGATCATGTACAGCGAGCCGTGCGCGAAGTTGACCACCCGCAGGGCGCCGAAGACGAGCGTCAGCCCGGACGGCGACGAGGAAGAGCACCGCGCCGGTGCCGAGGCCGGCGATGATCTGCACGACGTAGTCGCTGAGCGTGTACGCCCAGCGGCATGTGATCGTCTGCGGTGCTCTTCCTCTCGTCCTGCGCTCGTGTCTGTCGGGTTTGACGGTCCCGGAGCGACGGCTAGCCTCCGCCGCTGAGCTCCTGGTACTTGCGCGATCGCCTCGTCGGTCGCGTCCGGGTTGTCGGTCAGCGTCTTCGCCTCCTCGATCGGGAGCACGTCGTCCATGCACGTCGACGACGAAGGTGCTCGCGTCGAACGTTACGCGGACTTGCCGCTGCTCTCGTCGAAGACGATCTTGCCGACCTCGGCGCACGTGTCGCGCCATGTGGTTGATCGGGTTCGACGTAGGTCGGCCCGACATGGTACGGACCGTCGTAGCCGAAGTCGCCGGTCTCGATGAGCGCCTTCCACGCCTCCGGGTCGACGCTGCCCGTCTGCTCGACGAGAGCCTTGGCCATCTGCCAGGTGGACAGCACCTGGAACGCGAACGAGTCGATGAACGGGTACGTCGGCCCCGTACTTCTCGGGCCACAGGTCGACGTACTCCTTCGCGACGCGGGTGTCGCGGCCAGCAGATCCGGTTGCCGCGGTCGTAGCCGTACAAGTTCGCCGGGATGTCGGTCGGCGCTCTTGACGCCGGCCATGCGCGTCGAGCGACGGACGAGACCCGAGACCACCGGGATCGTCTCGTCGATGCCGCTCGCCTTCCACTGCTTCACGAACGGCAGGATGAACGACGAGAAGAACGCGGTCAGGATCCCGTCCGGGTTCTTCGACGGTCATCGCGTTGATGAAGCGGCGTGAAGTTGTCCTCGTCGAACTCGGGGAACTGCTCGTCGACGATCTTGCCGTCCGGCACGAGCTGTGCTGTAGTACTCCTTGAAGCCGTTGCCGACGTCCTGGCCGTACGCGTAGTTCGGCACCATCAGCGCCGACGCCTTCCAGCCCTCGCTGGGCTGCGAACGTCGCCACGGCCCGGCCCTCGAGGAACGTCGAGACGGACGCGTGCGCGACGAGTACGGCGCCTGGAAGCAGGACGACTGCGAGCAGTCGCGAAGAACGGCTGGTGGTCGGCGGCGATGCCCGGAGATCAGGAACTTGCCCGCTGCGCCGGTGAGCGCCGGGATACCGGCCATGCACCCCGAGTTCGTCGGGCCGAAGTACACGTCGTACTTGTTCGACTGCAGCGCCTCCTTGTAGAGCCGCAGGCAGGTCGGAATGTCGAAGCCGTCCTCCTTGCCGGTGAACGTCGACCTTGCAGCCGGAGATGCCGCCCGCGGCGTTCGCCTTGTCGACCAACAGCGTCGTCATCCGGACGAACGCTGCCGGGCTGATGTTCTGCCCGATCGTGGCCGACTCGAGGTCGTTCGCGGAGAACACGTCGATCGAGCCGTCGTCGGCCGGGCAGGTGGCCGCGGTCGGCTCCTCGGCTGCGCCGGTCTCGGCGGGTTCAGACTCGGCGGGTGCCGACTCCGCAGGCGGCTCCGCGGGTGCGGGCTCCGCGGGTGCAGGCGGAGGCGCTGCCGTTTCCTCGTCGCTGCCGCCGCACGAGGCAGCGCCGACAGCCAGCGCAATTGTGACGAGCGCGAGCAGCAGCAACCCCAGTCGCCGCCGCGTCGTCGGTCCTTTGACCCGATCGTCCACGTCCTCCTCCTTTGCCCCTATTTTGTATTTCATCGGCGGTTCCGGGCTTCCGCCTGGACGGCCGATCCTATAGCCCCCGGAGGGGTCTTTCAACCATTGGACGGACATTCAGCCCATTGGTTAGGATCGGCTTCTTGAGCGGCCTCGCCCGGCAGCCCACCCTCCGTAGCGCCTGACACGAGTCTGAGCCGGGTGAAGGCCATCATCGTCACCGGCGCCGGGGGCGGACTGGGCGCGAAAACGGTCGAGCTGCTTGCGGCGCAGGGAGCAGCCGTGCTCGCGGTCGACCTCGACGGCGACGCGCTGGAGCGCGCGGCGGCAGCGCGCGGCGCAGCGGGCGACGTGGTGGCCCACGTCGCCGATGTGACCGACGCAGCTGCGGTAAAGGGAGCAGTGGACGCGGCTGTCGGCCGGTTCGGCCGCCTCGACGCGATCTTCAACAACGCCGCGATCGAGGGTCGCATCGCCGCGATCACCGACTACCCGGACGAGGAGTACGAGCGCGTGCTCCGGGTGAACGTGCGCAGCGTCTGGCTCGGGATGAAGCACGCGATCCCCGCCCTGCGCGCCGCGGGCGGCGGCTCGATCGTGAACACGGCCTCGACCGGCGGCCTCATGGGGTGGCCGGAGATCTCGCCGTACGTGGCGTCGAAGCATGCAGTCGTCGGGCTGACGCGCGCGGTCGCGCTCGAATGCGCCGGCACGGGCATCCGCGTCAACGCGCTGTGCCCGGGGCCGATGGACACGCGCATGATCTGGGCGATCGGCGAGGTGATGGCGCCGGGCGACCGCGACGAGCAGCAGCGGCTGCTCGAGGCCACGGTGCCGCTCGGCCGGCTCGGCCGGCCGGAGGAGGTCGCCTCCTTCGCCGCCTGGCTCCTGCTCGAATGCCCCGAGTACCTGACCGGCGCCGTGCTGCCGGTCGACGGGGCGCAGACCGCGGGCTGACGAGGCGCCCGAGGCGTACCGACCGAAAGGAGAACGCATGGAGCTCGTCGACCAGGACGTCCCGGGACCGCGTCGCGTCTTCCCCGGCTACGGCCGCCGCCAGCCGAAGGTGGTGTGGCCGAACGGGGCCAAGGTGGCCGTCAACCTCGTCGTCAACTACGAGGAAGGCTCGGAGTACTCGAAGCCGGCCGGGGACGGCCGCAACGAGGGCCTCGCCGAGATCCCCTACCTGATGGACACGCAGTACCGCGACCTCTGCGCGGAGTCCGTCTACGAGTACGGCAGCCGTGCGGGGATCTGGCGGCTGATGCGGCTGTTCGACGAGTACGACGTGAAGGTCACCTTCTACGCGTGCGCGGTCGCGCTCGAGCGCAATCCCGAGGTCGGACAGTGGATCCAGGAGGCCGGCCACGAGCCGTGCTCGCACGGCTGGCGCTGGAGCGAGCACTGGCTCTTCGACCGGGAGCAGGAGCGCCAGCACATGCAGTGGGCGATCGAGTCCATCGAGCGCACCTGCGGCGAGCGCCCGCTCGGCTGGTACTGCCGCTACGGCCCGAGCGTCAACACGCGCGAGCTCGTCGTCGAGGAGGGCGGGTTCGTCTACGACGCGGACGCCTACAACGACGACCTCCCCTACTTCACCGAGGTCAAGGGCAAGCGGCACCTCGTCGTCCCGTACACGCTCACCTACAACGACGGCCGCTACGTCCTGCCCCAGGGCTTCTCCGGCCCGGGCGACTTCTTCGACATCTGCCGCCGGGGCCTCGACGAGTACCTGCGCGAGGGCGAAGCCGGCTATCCGAAGATGATGTCGATCGGCCTCCATCCCCGCTGGGTGGGCCAGGCTGCCCGGGTCGAACGCGCTGCGGGAGTTCATCGAGTACGCGCAGGCCAAGGGAGACGTGTGGTTCGCCAGGCGGATCGACATCGCCCGCTGGTGGCTCGAGCACCACGAGGAATGGATGTAGGGCCGGATCTCATCCGGCCCGCCCTCAGAACGCCGTCGCGGGCCCTCACCCGCCCGAAATGACGACCGACCGGCTCTTACCCGGCGCCGAGCGCGAGCCTGCCGCGCAGGCCGACCGACCCGGCCGCTGGGGCTCGCTCACCGCCGCGACGACGGCGCAGGTCGGCATCTCGTACCTGGAGCAGGGCGTCTCCGCGCTCGTCCCCTACATCAAGGCCGAGTTCGGGCTCTCCTCGGCGGTCGCGGGGATCTTCGGCACGAGCATGAACATCGGCCGGGCAATCTCCGGGACGCTTGCGATCCGCCCGGTCGGCCGCTACGGCGAGCGGCGCATGATCCTCGCCGGCGGTGTGGCGAGCGGCGCGCTGGCGCTGCTCGCGGCCGCCTCGTCGACGGCGCCGCTGACCCTCGTCCTGCTGATCGCCAGCGGCGCGTTGCAGGCCTTCTCGATCCTGGCCGGGATCGTGGCGGTCGCGGTGTGGTTCCGGAGCGGCAGGCGGGGCATCGCGATGGGGATCCGCCAGGCGGCGGTGCCCGTCGGCGGCACGCTCGCGGCGGCCACCCTCCCCTTCCTCGCGCTCGAGATCGGCTGGCGTCCGGCGCTGGCGATTGCGGGTGGGGTCTCGATCCTGACGGCGATCGTCGGAGCGTTCGCCTACCGCCATCACGGCGCCGGGGATGAGCGCCAGACCCGTCGGGAGAGCATCGGCGCCGCGGTGATGGCCGTCCTGCGCAACAGTCGGGTCAGCCGAGCGGTCTTCACCGGCGCGATGCTCGCCGGCGGCCAGTTCGTGACCCTGACCTACATCCAGCTCTTCCTGGTCGAGGATCTCGGCACAACGCTCCATTTCGCAGCGGTCGTGCTCGTCCTGACCCAGGTTGCGGGATTCGTCGGCCGGCTTGTCTGGGGAGTCGTGAGCGACATCGGCTTCGACGGGCGGCGACGTGAAGTGTTGCTCGCCATCCTCTTGCTGGCCGCCGGCGGGGCGATCGGCATGAGCTTCGCCGACGAACACACAACCGTCTCGGTCGCCATCCCGATGGCGATCCTGCTCGGCTTCACGACCGTGGGCTCGCCGGGCATCTACATCGCGCTCATCTCCGATCTGTCGCCCGCACGGACGTCTATCGCGACGATGGGCGTCGGGATCATGTTCATCCAGGCGTCGGCGATCGTCGTTCCGCCGGTGTTCGGCGCCCTCGCCGACGGGACCGGCTCCTACCGTGCGGGCTGGCTCGTCCTGGCCGGGCTGATGGTGCTCACGACGCCGGCGGTTCACTCACTCCGGAACGCGTAGCGCCGCCGGCGACGGCGAGCAGCCGGGTCCCGCGGAGCGAGCCCCAGAGCGTGATGCCCGCGACGGCGACGAGCCCGGCCGTCGTCCCCCAGAGCGGGGCGAACGAGTCCGTCGCGTCCGCCAGCAGGCCGAGCAGCGGCGGCAGAACGACCGAGCCGCCGAAGATGAAGACGAGCGCCTCGCCCGAGGCCCGGCCGATCCGGCCGGGCCCGGCCCGGTCGGCAACGAGCGCATGGTAGGCGCCGTTCCAGCCCACGAGCACGAGCCCCGTGGCGGCGATCACGAGCCAGAGCATCGGCTCGCCGAGCCCGGATGCCAGGAGGCCGAGCAGCACGGCCGAAACGCCGGCGACGGAAACGAGGATCGGCAGCCGCCGCCCGGGGTGGTCGCTCAGCCACCCCCACAGGAGCCTCCCGCCGGCGCCGAGGCCCTGGGCCAGGCCGAGGGCGATCCCGGCGAGCTGCAGGCTGAACCCCGGCTCCCCGGTCAGGTACAGGGTCAGATAGGTGAGGAACGTCCACTGCGTTCCCGACATGACGAAGCCGAACACCCCCATGCCGAGCAGCTCGCGGCGCGGGAAGTGGACCCTGCCTCCCGCGTCGCCGGCGGGATCCAGCACGGCGGCGTTGCGCAGCAGGCGGGCCGAGACCGCCACGGCGGCCAGCAGGCAGACGGCCGCGACGAGTGCCCACCGCCAGCCGTACGCGATCGCGATCGGCGGCAGCACGAAGCCGGCCAGCAATCCTCCGACCGGGACTCCGGACTGCTTGATGCTGAGGAAGAAGCCGAGTCTCCGGCCGAGCCGGCCTGCGACGACGACGTTCGTCGGCGGGTTGACGCCGCCGTAGGCGAGCCCCATCAGCAACACGCCGGCCATGAACAGCGGCGTCGAGGGCGCCACCGCGGCGAGCGCAAGGGACGCCGCCGCGGCGGCGAGCGAGAAGCCGAGCACACGGGCGGGCCCGACCGCGTCTGTGAGCCGCCCGGCGCGGCGCGACGTGATCATCGAGCCGATGAAGACGAGCGAGGTCAGGAAGCCCACCTCGGCCGTGCTCAGCCCGAGATCGGCCTTGAGCTCGGGCGCCAGCACCCCGAGGCCGACGATCGAGAACGTGCCGGCGGCGAGCGCCGCCAGCGACACGCCGACAACGGCGACCGCTCCGGGTCTCCGGAGCGCGACGTCGCTCATCGGTCCTCGCGGGGCGCGACCCGTCCGCGCTCGAGCACGTCCTCCTTCGTGCCGCCGCGAAGGGCGTAGCTCTGCGTCGCGTCGAGCCCGAGGAGGTCCTTCGCCGCCCGCGCGGCATCCAACAGCCTGCGCAGGTCGATGTCCGTCTCGACGCCCAGCTCGGCGAAGAGGTGCACGAGGTCCTCGGTGGCGACGTTGCCGTACGGCGGGATGCCGTGCGGCATGCGGATCCCGCCGCCGATGCCGCAGATCGAGCCTTCGAACACCCTCGCGCCGGCGTCCGCGGCCGCGAGCGCATTCGCGAGCGCCATCCCGTTCGTGTTGTGGAGATGGACGCCGAGCCGCATCATCGGCCAGGACTCGAGGATGAGCGAGCACAGCCGGTGCACCTTGAGCGGGCCGTCGAGCCCGATGCTCGTCGCCACGGTGAACTCCTCGACACCGTCCGCGCGCATCCGCTCGATCATGCGGAGGACGCGATCCTCGGGAACCTCGCCCTCGTAGGGGCAGAACATCGCGATCGCGATGCCGACCACGAGCGGGAGGCCCGCTTCGCGCGCCACCTCCGCGACGGCGGCGACCGCGTCGAGGTTCTCGTCGATGCTCATCCTCGAGTTCTTGCGGTTGTAGGTCTCGCTGGCCGCGATCAGCCCGACCAGCTCGTCGACGCCGGCCGCGACCGCACGCTCGGCGCCGCGCCTGTTCGGCACGAGCGCGCGGTAGACGCAGCCTTCGACCCGCTCGAGGCCGGCGAGCACCTGCTCCGCGTCGGCGAGCTGAGGGATCACGTCGGGCCGCACGAAGGCCGTGACCTCGATCTTGCGCAGGCCGGCGCGGCCGAGCAGGCCGATCAGCTCGAGCTTCGTCTCGAGCGGAAACTCGTGCGGGAGGCTCTGGAGACCGTCGCGCGGGCCGACCTCGACGATCGTGACCCGCTTGGGGAAGCGCATGGCGTTCAGGTCAGCGGCTGCGCGCCGCTGCGAGCTGCGATCCTGCGGACTCGGACGTGAAGGAGAGGTCCGGCGGCTTGCCCGCGAGCTCGGGCAGCAGCTTGCGCTCGAGGAAGCGCCCGCCGGTCTTCGACCCGACCCAGTTGCCGTCCTTGACGAGCACCGAGCCGCGCAGGATCGTGGTCGTCACCCTGCCCTGCAGCTCCCAGCCCTCCCAGCAGTTGTAGTCGGGGCTCATGTGATGGCTCTCCGCGGAGACCGTCCAGCTCTTCGAGGGATCGATGACGACGATGTCGGCGTCACTCCCGACGGCGAGCGCGCCCTTGCGCGGATAGAGGCCCATGATCTTCGCCGGATTCGTCGAGGCGAGCTCGACGAAGCGGTTGAGCGAGATGCGGCCCTCGTGGACACCACGGTGGTAGAGGACGGGCACGCGCATCTCGACGCTCGCCTGGCCCGCCTGCAGCGAGTCGACCGTCGTGCCCATCTTCTCGAAGCGGTCGGCGGCGCTCGTGGCGAAGTGGTCGGAGCTCACGACCTGGATGCGGTCGTCGGCGACCGCTTCCCAGAGGACGTCCTGGTCCTCCTGGTGCTTGATCACCGGGTAGTTGTTCCACAGCAGCCCGCGGTTCTCGTCGTCCCAGAGCTTGTCCGCCGTGAAGGAGATGTAGGCGATGATCGTCTCGCCGTAGAACGGCAGGCCGCGCGCACGCCCCTCACCCAGCGCGATCGCCGCGCTTCCGGCCGCGATGTGGAAGACGTACAGCGGCGAGCCGGTCCGCTCGGCGAGCAGCATGCAGCGCCGCACGGCGGCCTCCTCGACGAGAGGACCGCGCGTCTCGACGATGTACGCGCCGTGCGTCTTGCCTTCGCGCAGGTACTTCTTCGTCAGCCAGTTGGCGAGGTCGTCGTCCTCGGCGTGGACGATCGAGAGACCGCCGTGCTCGGCGACCTCGCTCATCACCCCGTAGCGATGGCCGTCGTCCGACATCCAGCCATAGGTGGTCAGCGTCTTGATCGTCGGGATGCCGCCGCGGATGACGTCGCCGATCTCCTCGAGCACCTCGAACGGCGGGTTGCCGGCCAGCAGCGCGTGGAAGCTGTAGTCGACGGCCATCCGCCCGCCCGCCTCCGCCTTCTTCTCCTCCACCGCCTGGTGAAGGGTCGGCTGCTCTTGCCAGAACGCGAAGTCGATGATCGTCGTCGTGCCGCCGAACGCAGGCGCGGGCGAGTACTCCTGCGGCTCGGCGTGGACGGGCCCGAAGCCGAGCGAGTAGTGCACGTGCGGGTCGACGCCTCCGGGAATCACGATGCAGCCCGTCGCGTCGATCACGGTGGCCGCGTCGGTCCCGAGGGAGCCGGGCCGGTCGATAGCCACGATCTGCTCGCCGCTGACGGCGACGTCGAGAGCGTCGGCCGCCGTCGGCGTGACGACCGTGCCGCCGCGAACGAGGAGGTCGTACGTCATCTCAACCTCCCACGTTCGAGGCGGCGCCGAGCTTTGCCTCGATCTGCGCGATCGCCTCGTCCGTCGACGTGACGGCGCCGTAGAGGCGCTGCATGACGGTGACCGCGGCGTCGTGCATCTCCGGGCTGTCGGCGCCGCAGGCGTCCTCGACCAGGAAGCAGTAGTAGCCGTAGCTGGCCGCGTCGCGAAGCGTGTGCTCGACGCACATGTTCGTCGAGACGCCGGTGAAGAGCAGCGTGTCGACCCCGTAGGCGCGCAGCACGATCTCGATCGGAGTCGAGGTGAAAGCACTGGGCGTGATCTTGTTGAACACCCGCTCGTTCGGCCTCGGCGCGAGCTCGTCGATGATCTCGTGCTCGCGCTCGCCGACCCGGTTGTTCGTGCCCTCGCAGAGCGCCCGCATCTGGTCGGTGAGGTCGGAGTAGTCGGACACCTCCGAGCCGTAGGTGAGAAAGACGCGGCGCAGGTCGTGCTCCCGGAAGAACTCGAGCAGCCGCTTCGTGTTCGGCACGACGTAGTCGGCGATCCGCGCATAGCGGTACTCGGCCTCGTGGAGCCGGCCCTGGGAGGCGAGGAAACGGCCGAGACCGGTCTCCGGATGCCCGGTCGCGTACATGAGGTCGACGACGACGAGGCAGGTGCGCGCCGGATCGATCTCCGTGTGGGCCGTGTAGACGGCGACGTAGTCGTGCGCCCCGTCGTGCGCGTGATCCGACATCGGCTCCTCCTTCGCCTGCTTGGCGTCTACGGATTCAAGACGATCTTGCCGAAATGCTGACGCTCCTCGAGCATGCGGTGCGCCTCCGCCGCTTCCTCGAGCGGCAGCGCCGCGTAGACACGTGGGTGAAACGCTCCGTCCGCGATCAGCCCCATCACGGTCTTGACATCTCTCGTGGTGCCCGTTCGCGAGCCGATCACCTGCCACTCGTTGCGGAAGACCGGGATGATGTCGAAGTCGACAACCTCGCCCGCGTGGCCGCCGCAGGTGACGAGGCGGCCTCCTTTCCGAAGCGCCGCGAGGCAGGCGCCGAACTGCTCGCCGCCGATGTGCTCGATGACGACGTCGACGCCGCGGCCACCCGTCGCGTCGAGCGCGGCCTCGGTGACGTTCTCGTTGCGATAGTTGACGACGTGGTCGGCGCCGTCCTCGCGTGCGGCGGCGAGCTTCTCGTCACTGCCCGCGGTCGTGATCACCGTTGCCCCGGCGTGCTTGGCGATCTGCACGGCCGCGTGGCCGACGCCGCTGCCGGCCGCGCTCACGAGCACGGTTTCGCCCGCGCGAAGGCGGCCGCGCTCGATCAGCATGTGCCAGGCGGTCGTGAAGACGATCTGACCGGCTGCGGCGGAGTCGTGGGAGACGGAGTCCGGGAGCGGAAACACACCGCGGGCGGGTGAGGCGACGTACTCGGCGTAGCCGCCCGGCCTCTGGACGCTCCACATCATCCCCGCCTCACAGAGGTTGTCCTCCCCCGCCAGGCAATGCGAGCAGGCCTCGCAATGCAGCTCGTGGAGGACCCACACGCGCTGTCCTTCCTGCACGTGGTCGACGTTGCGGCCGACTGCGGCAACGTCTCCGGCGAACTCGATCCCGAGCGTCCACGGGAGCTCGAGCGGCCAGCGCGAGAGGTTCTCCCGCAGGTCGATGTCGAAGTGGTTGAGCGCGCACGAGCGCACGCGCACGAGCACCTCGTCGTCGGCGGGGACGGGGTCGGGGACCTCGTCGAGCCGGAGCACGTCCCGGCCGCCGTGCTCGTGGAAGCGAACGGCTCTCATCGCCCGAAGCCTATGGCACGATCGCGCATCGCCTGCCGGTGAACCGGAGCCCCGGCCGGCTCTGGAGGCGGCTCGCGTTCGGCGGCAGGACGGCCGGTGCCGGGGCGCGTCGCGGCTCGGCCGGCCGGCCGGCGCATGCGCGATGTTTCTCCCTTCCGACACACACGCGCTTCGTCGCCGCACACACGCGTGCGCATTCGAGCGCTACGGTTTGCCGCGGGTGGCGGGTATCCCCCCACCCAGGGTGGGGAGTGCGTGGGAGTACGTGAGTGATCCGGCGGGCTGACAAGCGCTGAGAGGAGTGCCATGGGCATCGCATTGACGAACGCTCGAGTGTTCACGGCCACCGGCGATCCGCCGCTCGAGGCCGGGACGGTGATCGTCGAGAACGAACGGATCGCCTGGGTCGGCCCGGCCGCCGACGCGCCGCCGACCGACGCGGCGCACGTCGATCTCGAAGGTCGCACGATTCTCCCGGGCCTCGTCGACGCGCACGCCCACCTCGTCTACGACAACGTCCAGGACGGCTACACGATCGAGCTCGCGAAGCCGCTGGAGCAGGCCGCGATCGAGGCGGCGCTGCACGCGGCGAAGCTCCTGCGCATGGGCTTCACGGCCATCCGCGACGTCGGCACCCGTGGAAACATCGCGGTCGTGATCCGTGACGCGGTCGCGCAGGGCCGGCTGCCGGGCCCGCGCATCAAGGCCTCCAAGCAGATCATCTCCGTCTGGGGCGGCCTCGGCGACTTCCACCCCACCCACATCTTCCGGCGCGAGCAGTACTCGGCCGCGCTCACGGAGATCGTCAGCGGCCCGTGGCAGGCACGCGACGCGGTACGCCAGCAGGTCAAGGACGGTGTGGACTGGGTGAAGGTCGAGGCGAGCGGCACCGGGTTCAACCCGCTCTGCCCGGCCGAGCGCGACACGATGTCCATGGAGGAGCTGCGCGCGGTCGTCGAGGAGGCCACCGAGAAGGAGCGTCCTGTCGTCTGCCACGCGGAGTCCCGGCGCAGCATCATCAAGGCCGCGCAGGCGGGGGTGCGGACGATCGAGCACGCCGTCTACCTCGACGACGAGGGCCTCGAGGCGATCCTCGAGCACGACGTCGCCGTGTGCCCCACCCTCGGCCTCTACACGGCCTACGCGGAGCGCGGTCTCGAGTTCGGCATTCCGCCGGAGGTCGTCAGCAACCACCGCCGGACGCACGAGCAGCACGTCGAGGCGATCCGCAAGGCGATCGACGCCGGCGTGACGATCGTCGCCGGCAGCGACTCGGGCCTCACGAACTTCCCCCAGGGCGGTGGGCTCGAGGAGATCTGCACCTACGTCGAGCTGCTCGGGATGAGCGAGCAGGAAGCGCTCGTGACGGCGACGCGCGACGCCGCCCGCGTGATCGGCTTCGACGACACCGGGACACTCGAGCCGGGCAAGCGCGCCGACCTCGTCGTGCTGCGCGAGGACCCGCTGACACGGATCCGCGCTCTCACGGAGCCGGACGTCGTCGAGGCCGTGCTGCTCGCCGGCGAGGTCGCCGCGGGTCAGCTGCCGGAGCCCGTCGCAGTCTCTGCTTAGCCGCCCGACTGGCCGAGCCGCACGCCGCCGTCTGTGACCGCGGCTGACGGCCACTTCCCGCACGGCTGCGGCCGCTGGCGGGCCGACGTTCGCGGACGCGCGGCGCCGCCGCGCGGGTCGCCGCGGCCGCTCCAGCGGGTCGCGGCAGCCCGTGACCGCGGCCCTCCGGGCCGCTCCAGCGGGTCGCGGACGGCTAGGCCGTCCGCTCAGCGGCTAGCCCAGCCCGTACACGCGCGCCAGGTTGTCTCGGAGGAACAGGCGCTCCGTCTCGTCGTCGAGGCCGAGCGCGTCGACCCCGGCGAGGTGGTCGGCGAACTCGAAGACGGGCTTGTTGGTGCCCCACATGCACTTGTCCCGCCCCGGCCCCTTGATGAACGCGACGAGCTCGGGCGAGAAGTCGCGCGGGTGGTGGCAGTCGCAGCCGATGTAGACGTTCGGGTGCTTCCAGGCGACGGAGCACATCTCCCGCTCCCAGGGGTAGCCGGTGTGGATCCCGATGATCTTCAGCTCGGGAAAGTCCACGGCCATGGTGTCGATCGATCCCGGCCAGCCGACGCTCTTGAGGCCGGCCTGGAAGGCCATGCCGACCTGGATCTGGATGGGAACGTCGAGCTCGACGCACTTCGCGTAGAACGGGTAGTAGGCGCGGTCGTCGGGCGGTATGCCGGAACCAGTGCGGGTAGCTGTGCGCCCCGACGGCGCCGAGCTCGGTGACCGCCCGCTCGAGGGCTCGCACGCCTCCCATGATGTCGCGCGGATCGATGCCGGCCGTCCACAGCAGGCGATCGGGGTACTCGCTCGCCAGCGCCCGCGTCGCGTCGTGCGAGACGCGCCACGAGCCGCCCTCCTGCGCGCAGATCAGGACCTTGTCGACACCGGCCGCGTCCATGTCCGCGACGAGCGACGTCGCGTCGAACTCCTTGTCCCAGATCCCGAGATGGACCATCGAGTCCTTCAGCACCGGCGCGTGCTCGAAGGTCTCGACCTTCGTCACCGGCGTGAACGGGAAGATGACGACGTCGATCGCGGGCGTTCTCGGCATCTCGGCCTCCTTCTCGGTTAGCTCGACTGCACGTGTGCGCGGGGATCCCACGGTCCCTGCTCGCCGACCGCGAGCACGAGCCGCGATTCCATCACGACCTCGCCGTCCTGGTTGCGGCCCTCGCCCTCGAAGGTCGCGATGCCGCCGCCGGCGAAGGCGGGCTTCGGCACGAGCTCGACGATCTCCCAACGGGAGATCAGCGTGTCGCCGAGAAACGTCGGCTTCTTCCAGCTCGTGCTCAGCTCGAGCATCGCCACGATCGTCGAGCCGAGCGCGTTGCCGACGACGCCGACCATGATCCCGGACAGCAGGGTGCCGTGCGCCACGCGAGCGCCGAAGCGTCCGCGCTCGGCCTGCAGCTGGTTCAGATGGTTCGGCCCGGGATCGTTGAAGAGGCCGGCGGCGAGGACGACGTGGCTCTCGGTGACTGTCAGCGCGTCCCAGAGCTCCTGCCCGACCTCGAGGGAGGAGAAGGGCCGCCCCGGCGCCGCGGAGCCCTCGAGTGGAGCGTTACCCATCAGCCGGCTCCCACGGCAGATCGGGCAGCAGGCGGCGCGCCTCGTTCGCAAGCTCAGCTCGTGCCGTCTTGCCGGCATGGGTACGGGGAATGCCGTCGACGATCCGCGCGTAGCCTGGGACGCTTGTACGTCGCGAGCTGCTCGCGCGACCACGCGAGGATCGCCGCCTCCGTGAGCCCCGAGATATCCGTCGTGACGAACGCGAGGCCGACCTCGCCCAGGCGCACGTCCGGGACCGCGACGACGACCGCCTCGGTGATACCCGGCATCTGCTCGAGCTGGTTCTCGACCTCGCGCGGGTACACGTTGAAGCCGCCGCAGAGAAACATGTCCGACGAGCGGCCGGCCACATACAGGTAGCCCTCGCCGTCGAGCCGGCCCAGATCGCCGGTGAGGATCCACTCGCCCCGGCGTTTCTCCGCCGTGGCCTCGGGATCGTCCAGGTAGCCGATCATCTGGTTGTAGCCCCGGGCGCCGATCTCCCCGACCTCGCCGGCCGGAAGCGGGTCGGTCGTGCCGGGGGCGAAGATCCGCAGCTCGATTCCGGGCGTTGCCCGCCCGACCGAGTCGAGCTTCTGCGGCTCAGGATCGCCGGGGAGCAGCTGGGTCAGGGTCGGCGACTCCGTGGCGCCGTACACCACGGAGAGCTCGCATCCGAGCCCTTCGTCGGCGTCGAGCACGGCGCGCCGGAGGCTGGGCGAGACCGGTGCCCCCGCCACCAGCGCGACCCGGAGGCTGCCGAGGTCGCGTGGGCGGGCGCGCTGCTCCTCGATCAGCTCGCGCGCCATCGTCGGCACGCCGTAGAGGACGGTGCCGCGGTGGCGCTCGACGAGGTCGAGCATCGTCCCCGCGGCGAACGGCTCGGCGTCGACGAGCGTCGCCCCGCCGACCATGCACTGCAGCACTCCCATGTGAAAGCCGAAGACGTGGGCGAACGGCATCGGGCTGACGAGCCGCTCTCCCTCCTTCAGGCCGGTGAGGCCCGCCGCGACGGCGGCGTTCCGGGCGAGCGTGCGGTGGTCGTGGACGCACCCCTTCGGCCTGCCGGTCGTGCCTCCCGTGTAGCAGACGACCGCGGGCGTGCCGGGATCGGGGGGATCCGGCAGCCGGCCGCCAGCGGGAAGCTCGTGCCACGAGAGCACCCCGTCGCGCGGCGCACCCTCCCCCACCCTGACCACGAGCTCGAGGCTCTCGAGCCCACCCCGTCCGCGCAACGCGAGCAACTCGCCGACCATCGCCTCGTAGTCGGTGCCGACGAACTCCGGCGTGTAGAAGAGCGCCCGTGCACCGCGAGTGCTCCAGTAGGTACGGCATGTCGGCCATGCGCAGCCTCGGCCCCGCCGTGACCGTCACGGCCCCGATGCGGGCGAGCGCGTAGAAGAGCGAGATCCACGGCAGGCCGTTCGGCAGCCAGACGACGGCTCGGTCCCCGGGGCGCAGGCCCGCCGCGACGAGCATGCGGGCCACCCGGTCGACCTCGGCTGCGGTCTGCCCGGTCGTGAAGGAGCCGTCGGCGGCCACGAAGTAGAGAGAGCTCGGACGCGTCTCCGCGGCGGCCTCGAGAGTCGCCGTGGATCGTCTCCGCGACGCGCGTCGTGCTCCCGACCTCGGCGCCCGCGGCCGTCATGACCGCGCCAGCCTGAACTGGGGAAGCTGCGAGAAGCCTCCCGACGTCGCGAGCTCGACCGTCGAGCCGATCGCGGTCTCGAGGCGGTCGTCGCCGACGACGTTCGAGATCAGCCGGCCGCCCTCCTCGAGGTCGACGATCGCGAGCACGATCGGCAGCTCCGGCTGGAACCGCTCGTGATGCGGGCGGCGCACGACGCCGAACGAGTACACGATCCCGCGCCCGGAGAAGTCGACCCACTCGAGCTCGCGGAAGCACCCCGGGCAGGCGATGCGCGGAAACTCCGGCACCGAGCCGCACGCCGGACAGCGCTGGAGCCGAAGCACACCGCTCGCCTCCGCCAGGGGCGCCGCATGGGGCAGCAAGGCGCGTTCAGTCATGCCGTCGCAGGATTGCACCCGCCGTGCAGAGGCCCTTGCCGTAGCTGACGAGGCCGAACCCCGAGACGAGCCCGACCTCGGCGCCCTGAACCTGCCGCGCGCCCGCCTCGTGCTGGAGCTGCTGCACGGCCTCGGTGACCGCGATCATGCCTCCGCCCGCGCCGGACTGGCCGCAGGAGAGCTGGCCGCCGCCGGTGTTCAGCGGCAGCTCGCCGCGGATCGAGATGTCCGTTCCGTCGAGGAACGCGCCTGCGCCGCCGATCGGGCAGAAGCCGTAGGACTCGAGCTGCACCGCGACCATGATCGTGTAGTCGTCGTAGAGCTCCACGAGATCGACGTCGGCGCGGGTGACGCCGGCGGCCTCGAACAGCTCGTCCGCGTATACCTCGAATCCCGCCGGCAGCGAGAGCGGCAGCCCGGGATGCGCGTTGTGGAGCTCGCGCATGGCGGCGACCTCGATCGCCGGTCGCCCCGTGCGGCCTGCCAGCTCCTCGTCGACGACGAGGACGGCCTCGGCGCCCGAGCACGGCATGACGCAGTCGAACAGATGCAGAGGCTCGGCGATCGGCCTTGCGTCCAGATACTCCTCGAGCGTCAGCGGCTCCTTGAAGAGCGCGTTCGGGTTCAGCAGCGCGTGCTCGCGCAGCGTGACCGCGATCTTCCCGAGCTGCTCGCGTGTCGTCCCGTAGAGCTCGCTGTGGCGGCGCTGCACGAGCGAGAAGATGCCGTTGGCGCCTCCGAACCCTGCCGGGGCCAGGTAGTCGCGCATCGCGGGCGTGAAGCTCTCGAGCATCGCGTCGTGGGTCGCGACGGTGAAGACGTCGCCGGCCAGGCAGAGAACCGCGCGCGCCCGGCCCGCCCGGATCGCGTCCGCGGCGTGGCCCACCGCAACGACCCCGGACGCGCCGCCGAAGACACCCTGCTCGGCCCAGCGCAGCCGCAGGCCGAAGTGCTCGCCGAGCGTCACGACGTTGCCCGGGGGATAGCTGAACGAGGCGAGCGTGAGCCCGTCCAGCTCGTCCTTCTCGACGCCGGCCCGGTCGAGGCAGGCGCGGGCCGCCTGCCAGAGGTGCCAGAGCAGCTCGTGTGGCTCCCGCTTCTCGTACGGGCTCGAGCCGTAGGAGACGACGACGGGCTCCGGCACGTCCGCTACACGACGCCCTGGCCGCGGAGCGCGTCCAGCGCCTTCGCGTCCAGGCCGAGGAGGCCGCCGTAGACGTCCTCGTTGTCCTGCCCGGCCGCCCCGCCGGAGAAACGGACCTCGGTCCGGCTGCGGGAGAACCGTGGGACGACGCCGGGCATCCGCACCGTGCCGAGCTCGCCGTCCGGCACGGCGACGACGTTCTCGCGAGCCTGGTAGTGCGGGTCGCTGAAGATCCCGGCGATGTCGATGACCGGCCCGGCGACGACGTCGTGCTGCTCCAGCGCGTCCATGACCTCGGCCGTCGTGCGCTCGCGCATCCAGGCCGCGACGATCCCGTCGAGCTCGACGTCGTTCGCGATGCGGCTCGGATTGTCGTGAAAGCGCGGATCCTCGGGCAGCTCCGGCCGCCCGATCGCGGCGGAGAGCCGCGCAAAGGTCCGGTCGGAGCTCGCCGAGATGGCGATCCACCCGCCGTCGCTCGTCGCGTACGCGTTGCGCGGGGAGTCCTCGGCGATCCTGTTCCCCATGCGCTCCTTGACGAGGCCGAGCTCCGAGTAGCCGATCACCTGGCTCTCCGCCAGCCGGAACAGCGGCTCGTAGAGGCTGACGTCGACCTCCTGCCCCTTGCCGCTGCCCGCGACGTCGCGCTCGTAGACGGCCCCCAGCAGGCCGACCAGGCCGAACGTGGCGGCGATCGTGTCCGCGAGCGGGAAGGCGGACAGCGTCGGCGGCCCGTCGGCGAACCCGGTGAAGGCCGGAATCCCGCTGAAGGCTTCCGCCACGGTGCCGTACCCGGGGCGGTGCGCGTAGGGCCCGGTCTGCCCGTATCCGGAGACGCGCACGACGATGATGCGCGGGTTCACCGCCGCCAGCTCGTCGTAGGAGAGCCCCCAGCGATCCAGCGTTCCGGGCCGGTAGTTCTCGACGACGGCGTCCGCCCACTCCACGAGCCGCAGGAAGAGCCGGCGGCCCTCTGGTTTCCGCAGGTCGAGCGTGACGAGCCGCTTGTTGCGCCCCGTCACCTTCCACCAGAGCGAGCTTCCGTTCTTGCGCGGTGACCAGTAGCGAATCGGGTCGCCCTGTCCCGGCTTCTCGATCTTGATGACGTCGGCGCCGTAGTCGGCGGCCAGCGTGCAGGCGAACGGGCCGCCGATCATCGTGCCCGCGTCCAGGATCCGCAGGCCCTGCAGCAGGGAAGCGTCCGTCACGATCGTGCGCCGGCGAGCGTTTCTTTCCGCGGAGCGGTGAGGGCCGGATTCAGCGGGCGCTGAACGATCTCCGCGGGTATCGAGCGCGACAGGAACCGGCCGCCCGTGCGCGACCCGACCGACGTTGCCGTCCTCGATCACGAGCGATCCTCGCAGCAGCACCGTCCGGGCCCTGCCCTGGAGCTCCCAGCCCTCCCAGCAGTTGTAGTCCGAGTCCATGTGCAGCTCGTCGAGCGCAACCGTCCAGCGTCGATTCGGGTCGAAGACCACGAGATCCGCGTCGCTGCCGGGCGCGATCGTGCCCTTCGCCGGATACAGCCCCATGAGCCGGGCGGGATTCGTCGCGGTGAGCTGCACGAGCCGCTCGAGCGTCAGCCTGCCGGCCGCGACGCCAAGCGTGTGCAGGACCGGCAGCCGCATCTCCACGCCGGCCTGGCCGCACTGGAGATCCTCGATCGTCACGCCCATCTTCGTCATCCGGTCCGCGGCCTTGATGAGGAAGTGGTCCGAGGTCACCGCCTGGATCCGGTCGTCGACGATCGCCTCCCAGAGAACATCCTGGTCGGCCTGCGTCTTGATCGTGGGGTAGTTGTTGTAGAGCAGGCCGCGCTCGTCTTCCCACAGGTTGTCGGCGGTGAAGGAGAGGTACGGCGTGAGCGTCTCCCCGTAGCACGGCAGCCCCTTCGCGCGGGCCTCCGCGAGCGCGTCCACCCCGGCCGCCGCGGCCATGTGGAGGATGTAGAGCGCAGAGCCGGTGCGCTCGGCGAGCAGCAGCGCCCGGCGGATCGCAGCCTCCTCGACGAGCGAGGGGCGCGTCTCCCCGATGTAGGCGCCGTGCGTCTTGCCCTCCCGCACGTACTTCTTCGTCAGCCAGCGGGCGATCTCGTCGTCCTCGGCGTGGATGACGCTCAGCCCGCCGGCCTCCGCAACCTCGCTCATGACGCCGTAGCGGTGGCCGTCGTCGCACATCCAGCCGTACGTGGTCATCGTCTTGATCGTCGGGATGCCGCCCTTCACGACATCGCCGATCTCCTCCATGACCTCGAACGGGATCTCGCCGGCGAGAATGACATGCAGCCCCCAGTCCGGCGCCATGCGGCCCTCGAAGGTCGCCTTCCTGCTCGAGATCGCGTCGTGGGCGCTCTCGGGCGGCACGCAGAACGCGAAGTCGATCACGGTGGTGTTCCCGCCGAACATGGCCCCGATCGACGTGTCGGCGCTCTCGGAGCGGGCGCCGAGCGCCTCGAGCTCGTAATGCACGTGTGGGTCGACGCCGCCCGGGAGCACGAGCAGCCCCTGCGCGTCGATCACCCGGGCCGCCTCGGAACCGAGCGCGCCCGGGGCGTCGACGGCGGCGATCTGCTCGCCGGAGACCGCGACGTCGGCCTCCCGCGCGCCCTCCTCGGTGACGACGGTGCCGTTGATGACGAGGACGTCGTACATGCGTCTTACCTCCGCAGGGATCCGGCCGGCCGCGCGCCGAGCTCCGCGAGCACCTCGTCGGTCGTCGCGACGCGACCGAAGAGCCGGCGGAACTGCTCGAGCGTCCAGTCGTGGTAGTCGGGCCTGTCCTCGGCGACCGCGTCCTCGACGACGACGGATGCGTAGCCGCGATCGGCCGCGTCGCGGGCAGTGAGATCGACGCACTGGCTCGTCGAGACGCCGCGTATGGACGAGGGTGTGAATGCCGAGGTTGCGCAGGAGCGCATCGATGTTCGAGGACGTGAACGCGCTCGCCGACAGCTTCGTGAGCACCGGCTCGCCGGGGAGCGGCGCGAGCTCGTCGAGGAACTCGAACTCGCGCTCGCCCTCGATGTTTCCGAAGGCGGCCTCGAGCTCCTGCACGTGCGGGATCAGGTCGCGGCAGCCCTCCATCTGGCCGCCGAGCCGCACGAAGATCCGGGTCAGGTCGTGCTCCCGGAAGCACGCGAGCAGCCGTCCGATGTTCGGGACGAGAAGCTCCTCGATGCGGTCGTAGCGGTAGCGGCCCTCCTCCTCCCGGCCGCGCTCGGCGAGCCAGCGGCCCATGCCGGTCGTCCGGCAGGCGGTCGCGTACTGCATGTCGATGACGAGGAGCGCCGTCGAGGTCGGGTCGAGCACGAAGCCCAGCGTGTGCTCGAGGACGGCGTCGCCGCTCAACGGAAATATCGTATAGCGCCCCGCCGCGCCGTTTCGCGGTTACCATCCCGCCGATGGCCCAGGCCGTGCCGAACGTGCTGATCGAGAACGACCGCATCCGCGTGACGCGGTGGGAGTTCCCTCCCGGCGCCGCGACAGGGTTCCACCGACACGAGCACGACTACGTCGTCGTCCCGATCGTGGACGGGAAGCTGCGACTGCTGGAGGCCGATGGAGAGCGGATCGCCGAGCTGACCGTCGGGGTGCCCTACTTCCGCGAGGAAGGCGTCGAGCACGACGTCGTCAACGCGAACGACTACGAGTTCGCGTTCGTCGAGGTCGAGCTTCTCTGAGCCGCCACTCCGGCCTGCCCCTTCACGGCCCAGGCCGAGACGATCGCCCAGGCAGCCTCGAGGACGAGGAAGCCGAGCTGCGCTCGAGCCAGCGTCGAGCGCCAGCCCGAGGCCGACGAGGTTCGCGACCAGGTAGCGATTGAGCGGGTCGAGGACGCCGAGCTGCGCGACGCGAACGCGGCGAGAATGAGCAGAGCACCGAGGATCTGCGGCTGTCCCAGACGAGCCTCCTTCGAGCGCCGGCCTGGGTAGGCGCAGAACAGGTCGCGCTCGGGCGGCATGACGAGGTCGCGCGCCGTTCCCTCGCCTGGAGGCACCACGTAGCCTCGAATCAGCGCCGCCGGCACGCTTGCGCGCCTTGCCCATGACGAGCTCGGCGGCGCCCGCCAGCTCGTCGGCGACGGCGATCACGGTTCCCTGCAGCTCCCGGCCGCGCGCGTCCCGTTGGCCACGGAGGTCGAGCAGCGGCGCCATGCCGGCCACGCCGATCGCAACATCGGTCGTTCCCTGGCGCCACGCCCGGCCGAACGAGTCCGTGACGATCACCGCGGGCGCGACGCCGAAGCGGCGGCCGAGCGCCTCGTGCAGGGCCCGGGCCGACGCATCCGGGTCGACGGGCAGCAGCACGACCCAGTCGTCGCCGGGCGTGTTGGAGCGGTCGACGCCCGCGCTCGCACAGACGAAGCCGTGACGTGTCTCCGCAACGATGAAGTCGTCGCGGCGGCGGCGAACCCGGGCGGTCTCCGCCAGCACCGCCTCCACATGCTGCTGCTCGGGCACGTGCGCCACCCTGCCCTCGGCCTTCGACACGACCTTCTGTGCAATCGACCACGACGTCGCCGCCCTGCAGGCCGCCTGCCCGCTCGACCGCGTCGCCGAGCAGGCCGGCCAGATCGTCGCCTTCGGCGACCTCGGGGATCCCCGTCAGCGGAACGATGCGAACCTCGGTCAACTCAGCGCGTCCCGGTGGCGGCGCGAACGCGCGACGCTTGTGGTGAGCGTCAGCGCCCGCCCGTTCGGCGCAGCCGGGCTTGGCCCGGCTGCGCCACAGCGCGAGTAACGCGTCAGCGATCAAGGAGGGGGTCCGTGGGGGACCCATGGGTTCCCCCACGCTAGAGGCCCGTGATCCGGATGCCGGTGTTCTTGCGGTACCGGCGGTTGACGTTGAGCAGGACCGCGGTGAGCGTCTCGAGCCAGCGGGCCGATTCGAGGGGCCCGGCGTCGACGGCCCGGCCGGCGACGAGCTGCGAGCAGAGATCCGCCACGACGGCTTTCGCCTCCTCGTCGCCGCCGCAGTAGAGCGTGTCCTCGTCGAGCTCGTGGTCGAGCCTGGCGAGCAGGCGCGCGCTCACCGTGTGCAGAGCGGCGACGACACGGGCGTCGGCCGCCTCGCGTTGGGTGAGCTCGGCGAGCGACGTCCGGCCGGGATCGGCAGTCGGGTGTCCGTCCCGGAAGACGACGGACGTCGCCACGCTGACGACCACCTTGGCCGCCAGGTGCCGTGACAGCTCCCGCGTGATCGGCCGAACGCTCTCGGCCGGAATCGACAGGAAGACGACATCGGAGCGCTCGCAGCATTCGGCGTTCGAGACGAAGTCGTCGCGCGGCGTTCGCGACCCGATCACGACGTCGTGCCCGTGCGCGCGCAGCCGCCCCGCAACCCCCTGGCCGAAGTCGCCGCTGCCTCCGACGATTCCGATCCTCACGCCAACGCCTCCAGCACCCGGCGCCCGATCTCCGCCCGGCGACCGGGGTCGACCATCAGCGTCTCGCTGACGACGGGCCGGAGCCCCAGGTTCTCCACTTCCGGGGCGAGCGCCGCGTCCGCGACGTCGAGGACGAACGTGTCGGCGAGCCCGGCGTAGAGCCTGGCCACGCCGATCGCGCTCGGCTCGTGACCGAGCGTCTCGAGCATGCCCGCCAGCGGTCCTCGAACGGCCTGACCGCCGATGATCGGCGACACCGCCGCGACGGACCCGTCGCAGGCCTCGATCGCCGCCCGGATCCCGGGCACGGCGAGGATCGGCCCGATCGAGACGAACGGGTTGGATGGAGCGATGACGACGGCACGCGCGCCGATTCGAGCGCCTCGACGACGCCCGGCGCCGGGCGGGCGGCCTCCGCGCCCTCGTAGCGCACGCCGCGCACCGGGTCGGCATGCCGGCGCCCCACGAACCAGCTCTGGAAGTCGAGCTCGCCGCCGTCGATCTCCACGAAGGTCCGCACGGAGTCGTCGGTGGCCGGCAGGAGTCGAACCGCGACATCGAGCGCGCTGCAGAGGTCGGCGGTCACGGCGGAAAGCGGCGCTCCCGTCCTCAACCGGCGCGAGCGCGCGAGGTGCAGCCCGATGTCGCGGTCGCCCAGGGTGAACCAGGCCTCCTCGCCGAGCCGCTCCGCCTGGGCGAGCGCGCCGTACGTCTCCTCCCGCACCCCCCACCCCCGCTCCTCGTCCAGCAGGCCGGCGAGTGTGTAGAGGACGGTGTCGAGGTCGGGAGACACCTGGAGCCCGAGGAACTCGAGGTCGTCGCCGACGTTGCCGATCGCCGATGACACGGTCGGCGCCGGCCGCCAGCGCGAGTGCGTGCGTGAGCCGGGAGCCTCCGAGCCCGCCGCACAGGACGGTGACCTGATCAGCCACGTAGGATCATCGTCCGAGTGCCGTGCTCGCCATCGTGCCCGTCAACTCGCCAGGCGAGGCGAAACGCCGCCTGGCTCCCTTCCTCGGCCCGGAGCAGCGCACCGCCCTCGTGGTCACGATGCTCGAGGACGTGCTCGCCGCGTGCCGGGGGGCAGCGTCGATCGACCGGACCATCGTCGTCACGCCCGAGCCGAGCCTGGCGCCCGCGGGCATCGCCGTCCTTCCGGATCCGGGGCAGGGCCATGCCGCAGCGATCGAGCTCGCCCTTGGACACGCCGGCGCAGACGGCGCCCTGATCGTCATGGCCGACTGCCCACTCGTTACGCCCGCGATCCTCGATCGGCTGGCGCGAGCGGCACGACCCGTCGCGGTGGGGCTTGCCCAGGACGGCGGCACGAACGCGCTCGCGCTGCGCCCCGCGGACGCGGTCGCGCCTGCCTTCGGCGTCCCGAACGGGGCCGCGGTGGTCGTGGAGCGGGCGCGGGCCGCCGGCTTCGAGCCTGCGGTCGTCGACGACCCGGCGCTGGCGCTCGACGTCGACACGCTGGAGGACCTCGAGCGCGCCTGTGAGCTCGGCGAGGGCACGCGAACGCAGCACTTCGTGCTCACGTCAGACCTGCTGCCCGACCGCCTGACGTAGGCGGTCGAGCGTCCCGACGCAAGCGTGCACCGTCTCGACATGCGGCACGGGTACTCCCAGTCGGCCTGCGATCTCGACGACCGCCCCGGTCATGCAACCGAGCTCGAGCGGCTTGCCGGCCTCGAGGTCCTGGAGCATCGACGTCTTGTGGTCGCCGACGGCGATGCCCGCTTCCAGTCGTCGTTCGACGGAGACCGGCAGCTCGATGCCGAGCACGACGCCGACGGCCGTCACCTCCTCCATCACGGCGCGCAGCACCGCGACCATCTCCGGCGTGCTCCCGAGCTCCCCGAGCGTCGCGCCGGTGAGCGCCGTGACGGGGTTGAACGCGACGTTGCCGATGAGCTTGAGCCAGAGCTGCTCGCGAATGCGCTCCTCGACCGGGCACTTCAGCCCGCCGGCTTCGAACGCCTCGGCGACGCGCGCGCAGCGCTCGGAGCTGGAGCCGTCGGGCTCGCCGATCGCGAAGCGCGTGCCTTCGATGTGGCGAACGACGCCGGGTGCGGCCAGCTCCGTCGCCGGATACGGGACGCAGCCGACGACGCGCTCCGGTGCGATCGCCTCGGTGATCATGCCGCCGGGGTCGACAGCCTCGATCACCCGGCCCGTCGAGCGCGCCGGGAAACGACTGGAAGAACCACCAGGGGACGCCGTTCTGGGCCGGCAGGATGAAGGCGTCCTGCGCCAGCAGCGGAGCGACGCGCGGTAGCAGCTCGGGCAGCGAATAGGCCTTGAGGCCGATGATCACGCAGTCGGCCTCTGCGACGGCCTCGAGCTCGTCCGTCGCCTCCGGGTGCGCCTCGAAATCGCCTCGCGGTGAGAGCACCTTCACGCCGTCACGCCGCATTGCGGCGAGATTCGCGCCGCGGGCGATCAGGATGACCTCGGCGCCCCCGCGTGCGAGCGACGCGCCGACGTAGGCGCCGATCGCGCCTGCTCCGAGCACGGCGAAGCGCATGGCGTGGATCCTACGCTCTAGGCCGAAACGGTCGCGAAGCGGCCGTTATCGGCCGTGAAGCGGCCCGGAGGGCCGCGGTTTCGGTCGTCCGACTCGGGACGCCGGGCCGGATGAGATCCGGCCCCTACAAGTGACGGGCGGAGCCGCGCGTCACTGACAGAGCGGCGGCTCGAAGCTCTTCGGTGCCGGCGCGAAGGCGACCTGGTCGCCGCCCTGGCTCAGATACGAGGCGGCATCGGATGCCTCGAGCGTGACGACTCCCTCGTCGATCGGATTGCCCCAACCGGTCGGGGCGTTGAGCTTGCCGAGCGGCTCGGTGAGCCAGAAGCGCCCGTCGAGGTAGATCCACTCGACGCCGCAGTGGGTGTAGATCTCGAACGTCCAGTGACTCCCGACCGGCACGCCGGACGAGCAAGGCTCCGCTTCGACGTCCCGGAAACAGGTGCCGTCATGGCCCTGACGAAGCAACGGCGCCTCGACCTCGACGGGCGGCTCCGCCGGAACGACGGGAGGCAGCGCCGCGGGCTCCCCGGCGGCCGGCGCCTCGTCGGCAGGGAGGGCCGCCGGGGCGCCGGTTTCGGGTGGCGTCCCGCCGCCGCATGCGGCAAGCACGGCGAAGGAAGCGAGGATGCCGAGGAGCACCGCGGCGCGTCTCATGGCCTTAGGACTGGTCACGACGCCTGGAAGTTCCCGCGATCGAGGCCGAAACGGGCATAGCCCGTTATCGGCCGTGGAGCGGCCCGGAGGGCCGCGTCTATGGGTTATTCGCCGTAGATCGCGGCCGCCACGCGGCGCCGCTGGAGCTTTCCGGTCGGCGTCCGCGGAATCGCATCGAGGATGTGGATCACGGCCGGCACCTTGACGGCGGTCAGCCGTTCGCGGCAGTGGTCGATCAGAGCGGCCTCGTCCGCATCGCCGTCGAGCGAGACGGCCGCGGCCACTACCTCGCCGTACTTCTCGTCCGGGACGCCGAAGACCGCGGCATCGGCAACGGCAGGATGGGCGAGCAGCGCCTCCTCGACCTCGCCCGGCGAGATGTTCTCGCCGCCGCGGATGATCAGCTCCTTGATGCGTCCGACGAGCCTCAGATAGCCACCCTCGAGGACTCCCTGATCGCCGGTCCGGAACCAGCCGTCGGAGAACGACTCCGCGTTGGCCTCCGGGTTGTTCAGGTAGCCGGGGGTCAATCCGGCCCTGAGACCACGATCTCGCCCCCGGCGCCCTCCGGCACGTCGTTCCAGCTCGAATCCACGATCCGGACGGCAGCGCCGGTCGCGATGCCGACCGAGCCGGGACGCCGCTCCCCGGGCGGAAGCGGGTTCGCGGCCATCTCGTGGCTCGCCTCGGTCATCCCGTAGGCCTCGAGCATGGGTACGCCGTAGGTCTCCTCGCAGCGCGCGAGGAGCTCCGGCGAGAGCGCCGAGGAGCACGACCGCGTGAAGCGCAGACGGGCCGCCGCCGCGTTCCCCGAGCGCTCGAGCAGCATGTGGTGGATCGTCGGGCCCGCCGACACCCACGTCACGCCGTGCTCGCCCAGGTGCTCCCAGAACCGCCGCGGCGCCAGCCGTCTGGGCACGACGACCGTCCCGCCGCCGAGCAGAGCTGCGAACGTCGAGGCAACGAGACCGTGTACGTGGAAGAGCGGCATGGCGACGTAGGAGACGTCGTCGGCCGACAGCCGGTAGTGGCCCGCCATCGAGCGCGCGGAAGCGACGAGATTGCGTTGCAGCAGCGGCACCTGCTTGGGCCGGCTCGTCGTGCCGCTCGTGTGCAGGAGAATCGCGACGTCGTCCGGGGCTCCCGGCTCGTAGGCGGCCGGCGTGGCCGTCGAGGCGACGACCGTGCGTCCGTCGTCGCTGCGGATGTCGGCGATCCGGACGGAGAGCCGGGCTGCGGCCGTCCGCGCCGCCTCGAGCTCACCCTCGGGCAGAAGCAGGAGTCGCGGCTCGAGGTCCTCCAGGTAGAACGTGAGCTCGTCCGGGGTGTACGCGGGGTTGAGCGGCGCCGCGGCGGCGCCGAGTGCCGTGACGGCGAGCAGGAGCTCGACGATCTCCGGACCGTTCGGCAGCGCCAGCGCAACACGGTCGCCCCGGTCGACTCCGAGGCCCCTCAACGCGCGGGCAAGCGTGTCGACCCGTTCGGCGAGCTCGCCGAACGAGATCGAGCTCCCGTCGTCGGGGCAGGCGAGCGCCGTTGCTCCCGCCTCACCGCCCGTATAGACGGCTGCGAGCGGGTCGGCCTGCTCCCTCACGCGGATGAGGTTACCCGGTGCGGCTACGATCCCACTGCCGTGACAGGGACACCGGCAGCTCTGGCGAAGGCTCGCCTCGGCGAGCGGCTCGACCGAGCGGATGCGCTGGCGCTCGCCGCTCTCGACGCAGCGGCGCTGCTCGGCCCCGCCCAGGAGCTCCGCGCCCGCGGCAAGGGAACGCTCGTCACGTTCTCGCCCAAGGTCTTCATCCCGCTGACCAAGCTCTGCCGGGACGTCTGCCACTACTGCACGTTCGCGGGACCGCCGCGACGCGGCGAGCGCGCGTACCTGACGCACGAGGAAGTGCTCGAGATCGCCCGCGCAGGCGCCGCCGCCGGCTGTCACGAGGCTCTGTTCACGCTCGGTGACAAGCCCGAGCGACGCTACCGCGTGGCGCGGGACGAGCTCGCGTCGCTCGGCTGCGAGACGACGATCGAGTACCTGGCGCAGGTCTCCGCGCTCGTGCTCGAGGAGACCGGCCTCCTCCCACATGCGAACCCCGGCGTCATGACGGCCGAGGAGCTGACGCTGCTCCGAGGCGTCTCGGCTTCGCAGGGGATCATGCTCGAGACGATCGCCGACCGGCTGTCGGAACGAGGCGGCCCCCACTTCGGCTCGCCGGACAAGCGTCCGGCGGCCCGCCTCGAGACCTTGCGGCTCGCGGGCGAGCTCGCGATCCCTTTCACGACCGGGATCCTGATCGGAATCGGTGAGACGCGGGCCGAGCGGCTCGAGGCGCTGCTGGCGATCCGCGACCTCCACGAGCGCTACGGCCACATCCAGGAGGTCATCGTCCAGAACTTCCGCGCCAAGCCGGACACGAAGATGGCCGGTCATCCCGAGCCCTCACTCGACGAGCTGCTCTGGACCTGCGCGGCCGCCCGCCTCGTGCTCGGCGCGGACATGAACCTGCAGGCGCCGCCCAACCTGTCCTACGACGAGTTCCCGCGCCTGCTCGACGCCGGCATCAACGACTGGGGCGGGGTCTCGCCCGTGACCATCGACCACGTCAACCCCGAGGCGCCCTGGCCCGAGCTGGAGCGCCTGCGCCGCGGCACCCAGGGCCGCGGTCTGGAGCTGGCGGCGCGGCTGCCGATCTACCCGGAGTACGTGGCCGACCTGCCGCGCTGGTGCGAGCCGGACGTGGCAACGGCGGTCCGGCACCGCTCCGACGCAGCCGGCCTGGGCCGCGAGGATCGTTGGTCGGCGGGTGTCTCGACGTCGATTCCCGCGGGCGCGGTGAGCGGCGACCCGGCACTCCTCGAGCCCGTGCGGACGGGCGACGGGCCGGCGGCTCCACTCGGGGCGATCGCGAGCTCGATCGTGACCCGCTTCGGCGTCGGGATCAGCCCCGGCGTGCGCGAGGCGCTCGCCAAGGTGGCCGAGGAGGACGAGCTCGACGAGGACGACGTCACGGCGTTGTTCGACGCGCGCGGTGAGAGCCTGCGCGCGGTGCTGCGCGCCGCCGACGAGCTGCGCCGGGAGGTCTGCGGCGACACGGTGAGCTACGTCGTGACGCGGAACATCAACTACACGAACGTCTGCTACTTCCGCTGCGGCTTCTGTGCGTTCTCGAAGGGCAAGCTCGCGGAGAACCTCCGTGGGCCCGCCTACCTCGTTCCGATGGAGGAGATCCTCCGGCGCTGCCGCGAGGCGTGGGAGCGCGGCGCCGTCGAGGTCTGCCTGCAGGGCGGCATCCACCCCGGGTTCACCGGCGAGTACTACATCGACGTCTGCCGGGCGATCAAGGAGGAGCTCCCGGACCTGCACGTGCACGCCTTCTCGGCCCTGGAGGTCTGGCAGGGCGCGGCGACCCTCGGCGAGCCGCTCCCCGACTACCTCGCGCGCCTGCGCGACGTCGGGCTCGCCTCGCTCCCCGGGACCGCGGCCGAGATTCTCGACGACGAGGTCAGGCGCACCCTCTGCCCCGACAAGGTCAACGTCGGCCAGTGGCTCGAGGTGCACGAGACCGCCCACCGAGCCGGCCTGCGCTCGACCTCGACGATCATGTACGGCTCGATCGAGGGGCCGCGCAGCTGGGCGCGCCACCTCCTGCACCTGCGCGAGCTGCAGAAGCGCACGGGCGGCTTCACGGAGTTCGTGCCGCTGCCGTTCGTGCACATGGAGGCGCCGATCTACCTGAAGGGCGTCGCCCGGCCGGGGCCCACGTTCCGGGAGGCGATCCTCATGCACGCGGTCGCCCGTCTCGCCCTTCATCCCCACATCACGAACGTGCAGGCCTCGTGGGTCAAGCTGGGGATCGACGGCGCACACGTGGCGCTGCGCTCGGGGGTGAACGACCTCGGCGGAACGCTGATGAACGAGTCGATCTCGCGCGCCGCGGGCGCCAGCCACGGCCAGGAGATGCCGCCCGAGCTGATGGAAGCCGCGATCCGCGCCGCCGGCCGGACACCCCGTCAGCGGACGACGCTCTACGGCGTCCCGGATCCCGAGCGGACGGCCGCCTCCTACGGCGCCTCGGCACTCGCCGAGCCTGTGAACCCGAAGATCGATACGACGGCCATGACGCGACCGGCCGTGCTCGTCCGTCCCGGCCTCGCTGTTTCGTGAGCACGCCGCCGGCCGGCGTTCGCCCACCCACACGTCGTTCGGCTGCGCTCGAAGGGAGTAGACGATGCATCTGAGCCCCAAGGAGACCGACCGCCTGCTCCTGTTTCTCGCCGCGGAGCTCGCCCGCCGGCGACGTGCGCGGGGCCTCAGGCTCAACTACCCGGAGGCCCGGGCGTTGATCGCGGACGAGGTCTGCGAGGGAGCCCGGGACGGCAAGAGCGTGGCGGAGCTCATGGGCATCGGCCGGGAGATTCTCACCACCGACGACGTGCAGCCGGGCGTCGCGAAGCTCGTCGGGACGCTGCAGGTCGAGGCGATGTTCCCCGACGGCCAGAAGCTCGTGACGATCCACGACCCGATCGGCCCCGGGCGGGAAGCCGAGGACGGCGTCGAGCCCGGTGAGCTTGCGATTCTCGACGGCGAGATCGAGCTGAACGCCGGTCGCGAGAGCGTCACCGCTGACGGTGACGAACACGGGTGACCGGCCGGTGCAGGTGGGCTCGCACTACCACTTCTTCGAGACGAACCCGGAGCTGCGCTTCGACCGCCGCGCGTCGTTCGGAATGCGGCTCGACATCCCCGCCGGGACCGCCGTGCGATTCGAGCCCGGCGAGGAGCGGGAGGTCGAGCTGGTCGCGTTCGGCGGCGATCGCGAGGTCTTCGGCCTCAACCGTCTCACCGAGGGCGCCACCACGGCCGACCGCCTCGAGGAGGCCCTCGCCCGGGCGCTCGCAGGCGGCTACGAGGGGGCCTCCTGATGGGCCGCCGGATCAGCCGCCAGGCGTATGCCGAGCTGTTCGGTCCCGACCGTGGGCGACCGCGTCCGCCTCGGCGACACCGACCTCTGGGCCGAGGTGGAGCGCGACCACACCGTCTACGGCGACGAGTGCGTCTTCGGCGGCGGCAAGACGCTCCGCGACGGGCTCGGCACCCACGGCGGGCTCACCGGCGCCGAGGGCGCGCTCGACTTCGTGATCACGAACGCGCTGATCGTCGATGCCGTGCAGGGAATCGTGAAGGCCGACATCGGCATCAAGGACGGACGCATCGCCGGCATCGGCAAGGCCGGCAACCCGCAGCTGATGGACGGTGTCACGCCGGGCATGGTCGTGGGCGCAGGTACCGACGTCCGCGCCGGCGAAGGGATGATCGCGACCGCCGGCGGCATCGACGTGCACGTGCACTTCGACTCGGCGGGCCTCTGCGAGGAGGCGATCGCGGCCGGCGTCACGACGCTGCTCGGCGGGGGGCTCGGGCCGGTCACGGTCGGAATCTGCTCCTCGGGTGTCGAGAACCTCGGCCGCATGCTGCAGGCCGCCGACGGGTTCCCGCTCAACTTCGGCTTCCTCGGCAAGGGCTCTGCGTACTCCGTCGACCCGCTCCTGGAGCAGGTGCGCGCCGGCGCCGTCGGTCTCAAGATCCACGAGGACTGGGGCGCGATGCCCGCCGTCATCCACGCGTCGCTCGACGCGGGCGACGAGCTCGACGTGCAGGTGCAGATCCACACCGACACGCTCAACGAATCGGGCTTCTTCGAGCACACGCTGAACGCGATCGGCGGGCGGCCGATCCACACCTACCACTCGGAGGGCGCCGGCGGCGGGCACGCCCCCGACATCATCCGCGTCGCCGGCGAGTCGAACTGCCTGCCGTCCTCGACGAACCCCACGAACCCCTACACGCTGAACACCTTCGACGAGCACCTCGACATGGTCATGGTGTGCCACCACCTGAACCCGCGGGTGCCCGAGGACGTGGCGTTCGCCGAGTCGCGCATCCGCCGCGAGACGATCGCCGCCGAGGACGTCCTCCACGATCTCGGCGCGATCTCGGTGATCGGCTCGGATTCCCAGGGCATGGGCCGAATCGGCGAGACGATCGCGCGGACCTGGCAGGTGGCCGCGCACCTGAAGGCCGAGCGCGGCTCCCTCCCCGAGGACGTCGGCTCCGGGAACGACAACCACCGCATTCGCCGCTACGTCGCGAAGTACACGGTCAACGCGGCGAAGATCTACGGGATCGACCACGAGATCGGCTCGCTCGAGGTGGGCAAGCTCGCGGACATCGTGCTCTGGGAGCCGAAGTTCTTCGGGATCAAGCCCGAGGTCGTGTTCAAGGGCGGCTTCCCGGCCTGGTCGGTGATGGGCGAGTCGAACGCGTCGCTCATGACCTGCGAGCCGCTCACGTACCGGCCGCAGTGGGGTGCGTTCGGCGGCGCGAAGCAGGCGCTGTCGGTGACGTTCATGGCGCAGGCGGCGATCGACGCCGGCGTGCCGGAGAAGCTCGGCCTGCGGTCCCGTTGCGTCGCGCCCCGCGGGTGCCGCGCCCTGACCAAGGCCGACCTGCTGTGGAACGACGCGCTCCCGGAGATCCACGTCGACCCCGAGACCTACCGCGTCGAGGTCGACGGCGAGCTCGCCACCTGCCGGCCGATGGAACGCGTCCCGCTCGGCCCGCTCTACGTCCTGAAATGAGCGCCACGGTCAGGATCGGTGTCGGCGGGCCGGTGGGCTCCGGCAAGACCCGGCTGATCGAACGCCTGCTCCCGCTGCTTCGCGATGCGGGCTACAGCGTCGCCGTGATCACGAACGATCTCGTCACGAAGGAGGACGCCGAGCGGCTGCGGGCCGGCGGGCTCATCGACCCGGCGCTCGTCGTCGGCGTCGAGACGGGCGCCTGCCCGCATACCGCGATCCGCGAGGATCCCTCGGTGAACATCGCGGCCGCCGAGCGGCTCGAGGCCGACCACGCTCCGCTGGACGTTCTGCTGATCGAATCCGGCGGCGACAACCTGGCGGCGACGTTCTCGAGCGACCTCGTCGACCACTGGCTGTACGTGATCGACGTGGCGGCCGGCGACGACATCCCGCGCAAGCGCGGCCTCGGCATGACCCAGTGCGACCTGCTCGTCGTCAACAAGGTCGATCTCGCGCCGCACGTCGGCGCCGATCTCGATCGGATGCGGGCCGACCTGGCCGCGGTGCGGCCGGACCGGCCGACCGTCTTCACGGACCTGAGGAGCCCCGACGGGGCCGGCGCCGAGCAGGTGCTCGCACACCTCGAGCACGCCGCGCTCTTCCACCGTGAGCCTGCAGGCGCCCGCCGCGACGGCTGAGCCGACGGCCGACGGCGGTCTGCTCGAGCTCGCGTTCCGGGTTGCGCCCGGCGGCCGCACAGCGCTCGAACGGCGCCGTCAGCGGTTCCCGCTGCACTGCACCACCCCGCTCTACCTCGACCCGGCCGTGCCCGGGATGCCGTTCGTCTACGTCCAGAACCCGACCGGCGGCGTCTTCGCCGGCGATCGGCTGCGCGTGGCCGCCGCCGCCGGACCGGAGACGCACGTCCACCTGACGACTCCGGCCGCGACCAAGGCCTATCGGATGGAAGCCGGGCACGCGGAGCAGCTGACCGAGCTGACGCTCGAGTCGGGCGCGTACGTCGAGCTCGTTCCCGAGCCGCTGATCCCCCAGGCAGGCACGCGCCTGTCGTCACGGGTGAGCGCGACGCTGGCCGACGGCGCTGCGCTCGTCGCCGCGGAGACCGTCGCGCCGGGACGTCTCGCCCGCGACGAAGTCTTCGCGTACGAGCAGCTGGAACTTTGCACCGACGTGCGCGACGCGGGCGGACGCGAGCTCTGTGTCGACCGCCTCCGGCTCGAGCCGGGCCGCCGGTCGCCGGCCGCGCGCGGCCTGCTCGGCGGTCCCGCCTACGTCGGCACGCTGCTCGCCGTGGCGCCCGGCAGGGACGGGGAGCGCCTCGCCGCGTCGACGGACGCCGCGCTCGCCGAGCTGCCCGGGCGTGCGGGCGGCGGCCGGGGCGATCGCCGACGGGGCAGGCTCCCTCGCACGGATCATCGGCAGTACACCCGGCGGCGTCCGGCGTGCGATCGAGGCCGCATGGGCGGAGGCCCGGCGCGAGCTGATCGGCGCCCCGCTGCCCCCGAGGCGGAAATGAGCCGCTCGGAACTCGATGAGGCCGGGCTCTACGCGGCGCTGCAGCTCGCCGACAGCGCCCTTCCCATCGGCCGCTTCGCCCACTCGTACGGGCTGGAGGCGCTGCTCGCCGGCGAGCCGGAGCTCGGCGAAGAGGCAATCGGCGAGCTGGTCGAGAGCGCGCTCGCCTGCGGCGCCGCGACGCTCGACGGTGTCGCCGTTGCCGCCGCACACCGGGCAGGCTCCGTCGATGAGCTCGTCGACCTCGACCGCCGGGTCTCCGTGCGCAAGCTCGCACCGGGCGCGCGCGAGGCTTCGACCTCCTGCGGCCGGCGGCTCGCCGCCCTCGTTCCCACGTTCACCGCCGCCGAGCCCTGTTCGGCGTTCGCGGCGCAAGCCCGCCGGGAAGAGACGGACGGCAATCTCGCGGTCGTCGAGGGCGCCCTCGCCGCCGCTCTCGGCATCTCCGTCGAGACGGCCGTGCTGGTCGAGCTGCGCGGCCACGTCGCGAGCCTGCTCGGCGCGTGCGTGCGCCTCGGTCGGGTCTCGGCGCTGACGGCGCAAGCCGTGCAGCACCGGCTTGCCCCGTCCATCGGCGACGCCGTCGATCTCTCGCTGCGCCTCGATCCCGCCGAGATGAGCTCGAGCGCAATCGAGCTCGAGGTTGCCGCCCTCGCGCATCCGCGCCGGGACGCGAGGCTCTTCGTCACGTGACGTGGACGCGGATCGGACGCCTTCCGGCGGCCCGCTCCGGCCTGGCCGTCCGGGAAACGCACAACCTGGCCGACGCGGTGGCCTGCCCTGCCTCGGACTTCTCCCGCGACGCGGCGCTGTTGGCGCTGGCAGCTCGGGTCGAGGGGAATCTCGCGAGGGGCGTACGAGCGGGCGGTCGACGCCGGCGACCTCGTCGTCGCCCACGCAATCCGCGGCGCTATCCACGGGCTCGCTCCGCGCGACCTCGCTCTTTACGGGCGAGCGTTGCTTGCCCGCGACGACGACGAGCTTGCCGCACAGCTCGGCCAACAGGTGAAGCGTCTCGCCGCCGAGGAGGGAGTCGCACCGGGCGAGGCTCTCTCGGAGGTGACGACGGCAACGAAGAGCGCGCTGTCACGCGGCCGCAGGCTCGATCGGACCGAGCTTCACGAAGAGCTCAGACATCGCGTTCGCCCTGAGCTGCTGCCGTGGTGCCGCGGCTGCAAGAGCCACCACGTCGCTCCGATGCTGTGGCGGTACGCCACGGTGAAGGCCGGCGCGCGACTCGACTCGGAGCGCCGCTATCTACTCGGCAAGCCCGGACGCATGCCGGCTGCGAGCGAGGCCGTGCGCCGCTTCCTGCGCTTCTACGGGCCGGCCAAGCCGGGTGAGTTCGCCGAATGGGCGGGGCTCGCGACACCCCACGCGAAGCGGTTGTGGAGCGACGCGGCGGACGACCTGGCGGAGGTCTCGGTCGGGAAGGGTAAGGCATGGCTGCTGAAGAACGACCTCGACGCGCTCGAGCCGCCGCTCGCCGCCGAGGGCATCCGGCTGATCCCCCCGGGCGACCCCTTCTTGCAGAAGCCCAACCGGCCGCTGCTCGTGCCGAAGCCCGCGCTCCGCCAAGCGTCTGTTTCGGCCGGTGGCGAGCCCCGGGGCAGTGCTGCAGGACGGCCGCCTTGTCGGCCTTTGGCGCGTCAAGTCCAAAGGAAAGAGGACAGAGCTGACCGTCGAGAAGCTGGGCCGTCTGGGGCGGAATGACGTCGAGCAAGAGGTTCAGCGTGTCGCCGAGCTGCGCGGGGCCGCCGAGCTCGAGCTCGTTTTCGCGTGATCGTCGCCGCGCGGCGACAATGAGGTGGTGGACAGCGCCGCTCACGAGCGCAGGCGCTGCTCGTTCGGCCCCGCGGCCGAGGCGTACGAGCGCTTCCGGCCCACCTACCCTCGCGAGGCCGTCGCCTGGGTGGCAGGCGAGGCGCCGCGACGCGTGCTCGACGTCGGCGCCGGCACCGGCAAGCTGACGCGCGTATTGCTCGAGGCCGGACACGAGGTCGTCGCGGTGGAGCCCGACGAGTCCATGCGGGCCGCGCTCGCGGCGCTGGTGCCGGAGGTCGAGCTGCTGGCCGGCTCGGCCGAAGCGCTTCCCGTCGCCGATGCGTCGGTGGACGTCGTCGTTGCGGCGCAGGCCTTCCACTGGTTCGATCTCGACCGCGCCCTCCCGGAGATCGCGCGCGTACTCCGCCCGGGCGGGACCTTCGGCGTGCTGGCGAACCTGCGCGACGAGTCCGTGCCATGGGTCGCCGAGCTCGGCCGGGTGCTCCACGGCGAGGACGGCACCGGCTACTCGCACGAGGGCGACGCGCCGGAAAGCTTCGGCTCGTTCTTCGGCGCGGTCGAGCGTGCCGACTTTCGGCAGGTGCAGGATCTGGACGTCGAGGGCCTCGTCGGGCTCGCCGCCTCGCGCTCCTACGCACTGACGCTGCCCGACGCCGAGCGCGAGGCGCTGCTAGCCGATGTCGAGGCGCTGGCGAAGCGTGAGGCGGATCGCACGGGCGGTCGGCTGGGGCTCCCCTACGTCACGGTCTGCGACCGGGCTGCGAGGATTCGCTAGCGTCGCGACCGTGCTGGAGCAGGCGCGGATCGCGATCATCGGCGGCGGCATTGCCGGCTGCAGTCTCGCCTACCACCTCACGCGGCTCGGCGCAGACGACGTCATCCTGCTCGAGCAGCACGAGCTCACGCAGGGCACGACGTGGCATGCGGCCGGCCTCTGCACCCAGTACACGGGGAGCTACAACCTCATGTCGCTGCTGCGGCGCAGCGTCGACCTGTACCGCTCGCTCGACGTCTCCTACCACGAGACGGGCTCCCTGCGGCTCGCGGCCACCGGCGACCGGATCGACGAGTTCCGGCGCGTCAAGGGGGTCGCCGACCAGATCGGCGTGCCGTTCGAGATCGTCTCGCCCGATCGGGCGCAGGCGCTCTTTCCGCTGCTCGATCCCACCGGGTTGATCGCCGCCGCCCATCTGCCGACCGACGGCTGGATCGACCCCGCCACGGTCGCGAACGCGCTCGCCCGGGGAGCCAGAGAGCAGGGCGCACGCATCCGGCGCCGCACGCCCGTGACGGGCCTCCTCCGCGAGGGCAGCACGTGGACGCTCGAGACCGCCGCCGGCGAGATCCGTGCCGCGGAGGTCGTGCTCGCCGCCGGACAGTGGACCCGCGAGCTCGCCGGCCGCCTACTCGGTCACCCCCTCCCGATCGTGCCGCTCGAGCACCAGTACGTCCTCACCGAGCCGGTCCCGGGGCTCGGCTCGACCGGCCGGGAGCTGCCCGTGCTGCGTGATCCGGACGGCTCCTTCTACGTGCGCCAGGACGGCGAAGCGCTGCTCGCGGGCCCGTTCGAGGCCGATCCGCGGCCCTGGGCCCTCGACGGTATCCCGCGGGGCTGGACCGGGCGCCTGCTCAGGCCTGACGCCGCCCGCCTGACGGCCGGGCTCGACGCTGCGCAGCAGCGCATTCCCGCCCTCGCCGCCGCGGAGGTACGGAAGGCGATCAACGGCCCGGACGGCTACACGCCGGACGGGAGGCCGATCATGGGGCCGCTGCCACAGCCCGGCCTCTGGGTGCTTGCGGGCTTCTCGTTCTTCGGCATCGTCTACTCGGGAGGCGCCGGCAGCTACCTGGCCGAGTGGATGCTCGACGGCCAGCCGAGCGACACCATGTGGGAGCTCGACGTCCGGCGCTTCGGCGGATACGCGGCGGACGTCGGATATGCCGTTGCGCGGGCCTGCGAGAGCTACGCGCACGAGTACGCGTCGCACTATCCGGAGGAGGAGCGCCCGGCCGGGCGGCCGCTCCGGACGAGCCCGCTCTACGACGCTCTGAAGGCGCGCGGCGCCGTGTACGGCGCGCGCTTCGGCTGGGAGCGGCCGCTGTGGTTCGCGCGCCCGGGAGAGGAAGCGCGCGACGTCTACTCGTTCCGGCGCGGCAACTGGCACGAGGCGGTCGGTGAGGAGTGCAACGCCGTCCGCTCGGCGGTCGGCGTGCTCGATCAGACGAGCTTCGCGAAGTACGAGGTGTCGGGCCCGGGTGCCGAGGCGCTGCTCGACCGGCTGTGCGCGAACGCGCTGCCGGCGGAGAGCGGGCGCATGGCGCTCACGCAGATGTGCACGCCGAAGGGCGGCATCGAGTGCGACCTGACCGTGACACGCCTCGCCGAGGACCGCTTCTATCTCGTCTCGGCGGCTGCGACCACCGAGCACGATCTCGACTGGATCCGCCGGCACGCGCCCGGTGACGGATCGGTGCTCGTCGAGGACGTGACCGAGCGGTACGGGGTCCTGACCCTCGCCGGTCCTCGCTCTCGCGAGCTGCTCTCGGCGATCACCGATGCCGACGTCTCGCGCGAGCGGTTTCCGTTCTTCCGTTGCCGGGAGCTGCAGGCCGGTCCGATGTCGGTGCGCGCGCTGCGCGTCTCCTACGTGGGCGAGCTCGGCTACGAGCTGCACCACCCCATCGAGGCTCAGCGGCAGCTCTACGACGTCCTGCGCGAGGCGGGCGAGCCGCTCGGTCTCGCCGACTTCGGCTACCGCGCCCTCGAGTCGCTGCGGCTCGAGAAGGCCTACCGACTCTGGGGGAGCGACATGTCGGCGGACTGGACGCCGCTGGAGGCCGGCCTGGAGCGCTTCGTCCGCTTCGACAAGGGCGATTTCATCGGCCGCGAGGCGCTCCTGCGGCAGCGTGAGGCCGGTGTAGAGCGGCTCCTCTCCTGCCTTGTCGTGGAGGCCGACGGCATGGAGCCGCACGGATACGAGCCCGTGCGCTCGGAAGACGAGATCGTCGGGTACGTCGCGTCCGGCGGCTACGGGCACACCGTCAAGGCCGTGATCGCCTTCTCCTACCTGCCGGTCGAGCTAGGGGTCGCCGGCACCGAGCTCGAGGTCGAGCTGCTCGGCGAGCGGCGTCCGGCCCGCGTCGTCGAGCAGCCCCTGTACGACCCGCAGAACGAGCGGCTGCTGTCGTAACGTATTCGCGGATGTCGACGACTCCGTACGAACGCACGGATTGGGAGCTCGTCCCCGGTCGCACCGTCCTCGTCAACATCGACGACCAGAACGACTTCCTCCACGCCGAGGGGTGGTACGCCCGGAGCGGGATCGACATCACGCACATGCAGCGCGTGATCGAGCCGACGAAGGAGCTCGTCGCCGAGTGCCGCGCTGCGAGGCGTCCCCGTCGTCTGGACGCGCCACGGCACCCAGGGCCTCGAGGACGGCGGCCCGTTCATGCGGCTGCGCCCGTTCCTCCACGACGGCGGCCTGCGAACGGGAACCTGGGGCTACGAGATCCTCGAGGAGCTCGAGCCCCGCGCCGAGGACTGGTACGTCCACAAGAGTCGGCTCTCGGCGTTCTTCCAGACGAACCTCGAGCTCGTCCTGCGCGGGCTCGACGCAGAGGCGGTGCTGCTCACCGGCGTGCTCACGAACCAGTGCGTCGGCGCCACGTGCAAGGACGCCATGTTCCGCGACTTCAAGCCGATCGTCGTCGAGGAGTGCACCGGGACGACGCTGCCGCATCTCCACGGGCCGGCGATCGAGATGATCGGCGTCGGCTGGGGCCAGGTGAACTCGCTCGAGCAGACGCTGGCAGAGCTGCGCGCGTTCCCGGCCGCTGTCGCCGCCGCGGGGCGCGCGGGCGGATGAAGCTCGGCGCGCAGTTCCTGCCCGAGAACTTCCCGATCTATCTCGACTCGGTGCGCACCGCGGAGTCGGTCGGCTACGAGCGCGCCTGGCTCGTCGACGGGCAGATGCTCTGGCAGGACGTCTACGTCTACCTGACCCACGGCCTTGCCGCGACGGAGCGGATCGCGATGGGGCCGGCCGTGACGAACCCCTTCACCCGCCACTTCACCGTGACGGCGAGCGCGATCGCGACGCTTGCGGATCTCCATCCCGGGCGCGTCCTGCTGGGGATCGGCCGCGGCGACAACGCCGTGCGAACGCTCGGCCACGATCCCGTGCCGACGAGAGAGCTCGGCGAAGTCGTGCCCTTGCTGCGGGAGCTCGTCGCCGGCCAACCCATCGACTACCGCGGGCGGGAGGTGCGGATCCGCTGGGCCGACGAGCAGGTGCCGATCATGATGCCGGCCACCGGGCCGAAGAACCTCCGCCTCGCGGGGGCGCTCGCCGACATCGTCATGGTCTACGTGGGCGTGCACCCGGTGAGCGTCCGGTGGGCCGTCGACCACGTGCGGGCCGGCGCCGAAGCGGCCGGACGTGACCCGGATGCCGTCGAGATCGCGCTGCTCTGCGCGATGTGGGTCGGGGATGACCAGGAAGACGCCTGGGCTCGGTGCCGCTGGGCGCCGGCCGCGTGTGCGAATCACATCGCCGACACCATGAAGCGCAACCCCGAGCACGGCATGCCGGACGAGATGACCCGGCTCGTCGCCGCGCGCGACGACTACGACTACTACGAGGGCCATCTGGACTCGACCGCCGATCACACGGCGTACCTGACGGGCGGACTGGTCGACGACTTCGTGATCGCGGGCTCCGCCGAGAAGTGCCTCGCGAAGCTGCGCGAGCTCGCCGACCTCGGCGTCGCCGGAAGTGTCCTGCGCCTACCTGAACGGCGAGCGCGAGCAGATGGAGCTCGTGGGCCGCGAGCTCGTGCCTGCCCTGGCCGGGATCGCTGCGTGAGGCGTTGGCGAGGGCGAGACAGCCCGGTGCGCCGGGGCCACCCCACTCCACCACCCGCTTTTCAGCGTATCGCGGGAATTCGTGCGTGTGTGAGCCGGAATGCCGTGAAGGCCGCGACGATTGTGACGACTTCGTAGAAGCCAACCGGAGGAGCAGATGAAGCGGATCGGCGTCGACGTCGGGGGCACGTTCACCGACCTCGTGCTCGTGGACGAGGAGGCAGGCAGGGTCACGGTCGACAAGGTGCCCTCCACCCCGGACGACCCCTCCCGCGGTGTCATCGAGGGCATCCGCGGTCTCTGCCACAAGGCCGGCGTCGGCCTGGCCGAGGTCGACAACCTGCTGCACGGCACGACGATCGCCACCAACATCGCGCTCACCCACTCGGGCGCCGAGGTGGGCCTGATCACGACCGAGGGCTTCCGCGACATCCTTCACATCGCGCGGCACAAGAAGCCGTTCAACTTCTCGCTGCAGCAGGAGCTCCCCTGGCAGTCGCGGCCGCTGGTCAAGCGCCGCCATCGGCTCACGGTCAAGGAGCGCGTCACCGTCCCCGACGGGGAGGTGCTGACGCCGCTCGACGACGACGAGGTACGCGAGCGCGTGCGGCAGCTGAAGGAGGCCGGCGTCGAGGCGGTCTCGGTCTGCCTGCTGCACTCGTACCTCAAGCCCGGATCACGAGCGCCGCATCAAGGAGATCGTGCTCGAGGAGTTCCCGGAGGCGTACCTCTCGGTCTCCCACGAGGTGCTGCCGCTCTACCGCGAGTTCGAGCGCTTCTCGACCGTGTGTCTGAACGCGTACGTCGGCCCGAAGGTCGCGCGCTACGTGGCCCGCTTCGCTGCGGCGCTCCAGGAGGAGGGCTTCCGTCGCGGCGCCCAGCTCATGCAGTCCTCCGGCGGGATGGCCACCGTCGAGTCCGCCACCCAGCGGCCCGTCAACATGCTCATGTCCGGGCCCGTCGCCGGTCTGATCGGCGGCATCTGGGCGGGCAGGACGGCCGGGCACGAGAACGTCGTGACCCTGGACATGGGCGGCACCTCGGCGGACATCGGCGTCGCCGCCGGCGGGCGGCTACGCATGCGCCACCTGCTCGACACGAAGATCGGCGACTACCAGGCGATGGTGCCCATGGTCGACATCGACACGATCGGCGCCGGCGGCGGGTCGATCGCCTACGTCGACGAGGGCGGCGTCTTCCGCGTCGGGCCCCAGTCCGCCGGAGCGGACCCCGGGCCCGCCTGCTACGGACGCGGGGGCACCGATCCCACCTCGACCGATGCGCAGCTCGTGCTCGGCCGCCTGCGGCCCGACCGGGGCCTGCTCGGCGGCGCCATGCAGCTCGATCTCGGGCTTGCGGAGGCAGCCGTCCAGAAGATCGCCGATCGGCTCGGCATGACCGTCGAGGATGCCGCGCTCGGCGCCCTGCAGATCCAGAAGTACGGGATGACGCAGGCGATCGAGCTCAACTCGGTGCGCCGAGGCTACGACCCGCGCGAGTTCACGCTCGTCGCCGCCGGCGGAGCGGGCCCTCTGTTCGCGTGCGACATCGCGCTCGAGCTCGAGATCCCGCGGGTGCTCGTGCCGGCCAATCCGGGCATCGTCGCCGCGACCGGCCTGCTCGCCACCGACCTGCAGCACGAGTTCGTCGCCACCGAGCGCCACCCGCTGAAAGCGCTCGACAAGACGCGACTCGAGGCCCGCTACGACGAGCTCGTCGCGGAGGCCGTCGCCCGGCTGGAAGCGGACGGGGTGCCCGAGGACCACAGGCTCGTACGGCGGCTCGCGGACTGCCGCTACGCCGGCCAGGGCTACGAGGTGCGCTTCGACGTGCCGCCCGGAGCGGTCGACGACGCCTGGGTCGAGGAGCTCTCGGAGCGTTTCCACGCCGCCCACGAGGCGGAGTACGGGCATCGGTTCGACGCGCAGATCGAGATCATCAACATTCGCGCGCTCGCGGTCGGGCGCGTCGACGAGCTGCAGGCGACCGAGCTGGAGCAGGGCGACGGGGATCCCGCCCGTGCCAGGACGCTGGAGCGCGAGGTTGTCTTCGAGGTCGAGGGGCGCGCCGAGCGGCGCGCGACCCCCTTCTACGAGCGCGAGCTGCTGCGCGCCGGCGACCGTATCGCAGGGCCCGCCGTGATCGAGCAGTACGACACCACGACCGTCGTGCCGCCGGGGCTGACGGCCGAGGTCGACCGCTTCGGCAACATCGCCATCGATTGCAGCGTCGGCCGTACGGACGACGCGGCCAAGGGCGCCGGCCTCGCCACGCCGATCCTCATGCGGGTGATCGGCGGCGCCTTCACCTCGATCGCGAAGGAGATGGCGGGCGTCCTCTACCGCATGTCGTACTCGTCGATCATCCGCGAGTCGGAGGATCTCGGCGCCGGGATCTTCGACGCCGAGGGCAACGTGCTCGCCGAATCGGACTCGACGCCGATGTTCATGGGCGCGATGCCGAAGATCGTGAAGGCGGTGATCCGGGTCCTCGGCGACGACATCCACGAGGGCGACGTGATCCTCCACAACGACCCCTACGCCGGCGCCACCCACTCGCCGGACGTCGCCATCGTGATCCCGATCTTCGACGACGGCGAGCTCGTCGGGTTCGCCGGAGCCTCGGCGCACGTGCTCGACATCGGCGGCGCCTACCCGGGGCTGGCGATCGACCTGGTCGACAACTGGTCGGAGGGGAACATCTACCGTGCCGTCAAGCTGCAGGAGAAAGGCGTCTGGCAGGAGCGCCTCTGGCGCCACATCCTGGAGAACGTCCGCACTCCGACCTACAACAACGGCGACATCCGGGCGATGATCGCCGCCTGCGAGCTGGCCAAGCGCCGCTACGTCGAGCTGCTCGGCCGCTACGGCCGCGATACGGTGCTGGGGGCGGCACGCGGATGGCTCGACTACTCCGAGCGCCTGCTGCGCCAGGAGATCGCGAAGGTGCCGGACGGCCGCTACGAGACCGAGGTCGGCTACCTCGACGACGACGGCGTCAACCGCGGCGTCAAGCTGCCGGTCAAGGTCGCGGTCGAGATCAACGGCGACGAGATCACCTACGACCTGACCGGGTCGAGCGACGAGGTGCCGAGCGGCTTCAACTGCCCCTTCGAGGGCACGACCGTCTCGGCGATGACCTTCATCACGCGCATGATCTTCCTCGACGAGGCGACCTACCCGGTCTTCGTGCCGCAGAACGAGGGGATGCTGGCGCCGGTACACGTCATCGCGCCGAAGGGCTCGATCTTCAATCCGAACTACCCGCGCGCGTGCTTCGCGCGCTTCTGCCAGGTGCAGCGCGCGGTCGACCTCGCGTTGCGTGCCCTCGCCCCCGTCATCCCGGAGCACGTCACCGCCGGCAACTCCGCGCACCTGCACTTCATCTCCTACTCCGGCTTCCTCGAGGAGGAGCAGGAGTACTGGGTCTACCTCGAGGTCGACGAAGGCTCCTACGGGGGGCGGCCCGGGCGCGACGGCCTCGACTCCGTCGATTGCCTGATCGCGAACACGCGCAACAACCCGATCGAGGAGCTCGAGTGGCGCTTCCCGATGCGCACCGAGCGCTACGAGCTGCGCGACGACCCGTGCGCCGCAGGGAAGTGGCGCGGCGGCATCGGCATGGTGCGCGTCAACCGCTTTCTGGTGGACACGATCGTCACCTGCGAGGGCGAGCGCCAGGAGGCCGACGTCCCGTGGGGCATCTTCGGCGGCCAGGAGGGCATCAACGCGCACACCCGCGTCATCGCGCCCGACGGCACGGTCGAGACGTGGCCGTCGAAGTTCACCGGCAAGACGCTGAAGGCGGGCAGCTGCATCGAGATCGGCGTGCCGAACTCCGGCGGCTACGGCGATCCGCTCGAGCGCGACCCGGAGCTCGTGCGCTCCGACGTGCTCGACGGCTTCACGACCGCAGAGCTCGCCGAACGCGACTACGGCGTCGTGCTGAGCCCGAACGGCGGCGCGGTGGACGTGGAAAGCACCGAACGTCTGCGCGAGCAGCTGCGCGCCGAGCGTGAGGCGGCGGTCACGGCCTAGGTCTACCCGCGGGGGAATTCAAGCTGAGCCAGCTCGGCCTCGAGTTGCCTTCCGGGCCTCCTCGACGGCGGCTGCCACCTCTTCTTCGCCGATCGAGACCGTGAGCGTGGTGATACCAGGGGGCACTGGTAGGCGAACAACGTGATCGTCGGGCGCGTGCCCGCCCACAGCGGAGCCGCCGGACCTTGAAGGAAGGTCTTCACGAGGCCGTAGCCCGTCATCTGCACCGTGCGGTGGAGCAGCCAGCCCACGAAGAACACGATCGACAGGACCATACCAGGCGTAGATGGGGACGAGGCTCCAGGCGACCAAGACGATGAAACCGATGGAGTCCCCCGAGAATGCTCACGTCGCCGTCGATCCAGTCGCCGTACGTGGCCGACGAGCGGGCGCCAGCGCGACGTAGTAGGCCCCAAACCCGATGCACAGGCTGGCCGCGAGGAAGCCGCCGAGAAACACGAGCCAGGGCCGTGTGCCGGCGACAACGGCGTCGAACCAGATCGATCAGCAACTTGGCCACCTGGTTCGTCGGCTCCGGCCAGTTGCCAGGCACGCCACCGGCATTCCGGCGCAGAGCTCTCGGTATCCAGTCGAACAGGAGCTTCCAGAGAGGCCACAGGATCGCCCCAAGCAGGTCTTGCAAGGCCGCGCCGGTTCGCCCAGGTCGAAGGCTCTCCGGCGCTGTCCGGAACTTGCGCCGCTCGGGCTCGAAGCCCTCAGGGAGGAGCTCTCCTCACTCGTGGCGATTGCTCGGCGTGAACCGATCCCCACTGCGACATCGGCGGCCAGAACGATCGACTGCGCGGTACGAGATCCGGCTGCGTCGCCTCGGCGCGGTCTTGCTCGTCGAGGAGGAACCCGAGGACAGGCACTGAGAGCGGATCGCGGAAGACTCTGCCCATTCTCGGAACGAGGGGTCCTTGAAGACGAAGGTCGGGAAGTTCGCCATCACGCCGCCGTCCACGATGATTCCGAAGCCGCCGGACGGGCAGTTGCGGGAGTACGCAGCGGCCTCCATTCGAATGCCAGCGGGATCGCCGTGCGACGCCACCACCGCCTCGCTCGACCGGCACTTCGGAGTGCGGCTGCGTAGTTGAAGATGACGAGGCGCTGCCGCTTGAGGTCAACGGCAACGACGTCGAGCTCGATGCCCGTCAGCCGGTAGAGCTCCTCGAACGTCACGCTGCTTGCGGCGCCTCGCTCCCCACAGAGCTTGACGGACTTGCGCGCTCGAGAACGCCCATGCAGCCAGTCGGCAAGCGAGTCCTGATCCAGGTAGCTGGCACCGTCGCGCACCCGAGAGTGGTCCGCTGAGGCGCGTGGGCTTGCGGGAGTATCTCGAGTGCCGTTCGCCGCTTCGGCCCTCACCTGCGCCGGCTCCAATCCAGCCGCGATCAACGTCGCAGTGATCGCACCTGCCGACGCGCCGGCCGCTGCGCTGAACCAGCAAGGCCCGTCAGGCGCTTCCACCATGGCCTCGAGCGCACCTCTGGTACAACGACACCCTTCGCTCCGCCACCCTCGAACACGCCGGCGACGAACCTGGCGATTCCCTGCTCGCGCCACCACAGCGACGTTCGTCCCCATCGTCGTCGCACATTCGCCGCCAGCATCGGCACGGCCAAGGCTTGCACACTGTTCGGTCGACACTTGCGAGGTCTTCGGCCTCGTGGAACGTAAGGTGCGCTACGCGACGACGCCGCGCTCTCGCAGCTCACGCAGCTCGTCGGTGCCGACGCCGAGCTCGGTGAGGATCGCCTCCGTGTGCTCGCCCGGCCGGTCGGCGAGGGATCGGACCGAGCCGGGCGTCTCGGACAGCTTCGGCGCGATCCCGACCTGGCGAACGGGCTCGCCGTCGGGGCCCGGGGCGTCGACGACCATCTCGCGCGCGCGAACCTGCTCATCGGCCTCGAGCTCGTCGAGCGAGAGCACCTTCCCGACGCACTGTCCGGCGGCTCGCAGCTCCTCGAACCACTCGTCTCGGTCGCCCGTCCGCAGCCGGTCCCCCAGCGCCTGCCGCAGCTCGCCGTTGCGCTCGTCGTAGGCGTGCGGGATCAGATCCTCGCGGCCGACCCAGCGGCAGAGGTCGGCGTAGAACCAGGGCTCGAGGGCTCCGAGCGTCAGCCGCCTGCCGTCGCCCGTCTGGTACGCGCCGTACTGCGCGAGCCCACCGGCGAACGGCGAGGCGCCCGGTCCCGGCAGCCTCCCCGTGGGCGAAGAAGGCCGAGAGGAACTGCGCCAGCAGGTACACGACACCGTCCGTCATCGCAGCGTCCACCTGCTGCCCACGCCCGGTGCGCTCCCGCGCGAACAGCGCCGCGAGGATCCCGAGCGCGGCGAGCAGGCCGCCGCCCGCGTAGTCGGCCAGGAGATTCTGCGGAATCGCCGGCTCACCGTCTGCTCCCGCGAACAGCCCGAGCGCTCCCGCCTGGCCGATGTAGTTGAGATCGTGGCCGGGCAGCTCCGCGTACGGCCCCGTCTGGCCGTAGCCCGTCAGCGAGCAGTGGACGAGCCGCGGGTTGAGCTCAGAGAGGGACGGGTGGTCGATGCCGAGCCTGGCGGCGGCGCCGGGGCGCATCCCCTCGACCAGGACGTCGGCGCCGCGCGCGAGCTCGAGGAAGATCCGCTTGCCGTCCGGATCCTTCAGGTCGATTCCCAGGCTGCGCTTGTTGCGCAGGAGCGCGTTGTGCGGCGAGGCGCCGCCCGCGATCTCGAGCATCGGAGCCGCGTCGCCGGCAGCCTCCGCCCGCCGGCCGGAGACGCCGCGCGGGTCGTAGATGCGGATCACGTCGGCGCCGAGATCCCCGAGGATCATCGTGCAGAACGGCCCCGGCGCGTTGGCCGTCAGGTCGAGGCAGCGGATGCCGTCGAGCGGCCCGGGCACTGCTCGCCGCTACCCGGGGGAGGCGACGGACTCGCGGGCGGCGCCGAGACCCAGCTCCTCGGTCGAGATCTCCCGCATCCGGAACTTCTGGATCTTCCCGGTGACCGTCATCGGGAACGCGTCGACGAATTTCCAGTAGCGCGGGATCTTGAACGTGGCGATCCGGCCGCGGCAGGCCGCGTCGAGATCGGCCTCGGAGAGGCTCGCGCCCGGCTTCGGCTTCACCCAGGCCATGACCTCCTCGCCGTAGCGCTCGCTGGGGACGCCGATCACGTAGCGCCTCGCTGACTCCCTCGCACGGTCAGCAGGAACTCCTCGAGCTCGCGCGGGTAGATGTTCTCGCCGCCGCGGATGATCATGTCCTTGATCCGGCCGACGATCTTCAGGTAGCCGTCGTCGTCCATCGTCGCCAGGTCGCCGCTGTGCATCCATCCCGCCGGCGTCGATCGCGTCCCGCGTCGCCTCCTCGTCGTCCCAGTAGCCGAGCATGACGCTGTAGCCGCGGGTGCAGAGCTCGCCGGAGACGCCGCGCGGCACGATCGCGCCCGTGACCGGATCCACGATCTTGATCTCGACGTGCGGGTGGACCCGGCCGACGGTGCGTGACGCGCTTGTCGAGCGGATCGTCGACGGCGGTCTGCGTCGAGACCGGCGACGTCTCGGTCATGCCGTAGCAGATCGTGACCTCGTGCATGTGCATCCGCTGCTGCACCTGGCGCATGGTCTCGATCGGGCAGGGCGAGCCCGCCATGACGCCGGTGCGAAGGCTCGATGAGGTCGAAGTCGGCGAAGCTCGGGTGCTCGAGCTCCGCGATGAACATCGTCGGGACGCCGTACAGGGACGTGCAGCGCTCGCCGGCGACGGCCTCGAGTGTCGCGAGCGCCTCGAAGCCCTCCGCCGGGACCACGACACAGGCCCCCGAGGCGAGACAGGCGAGGTTGCCGATCACCATGCCGAAGCAGTGGTAGAACGGCACCGGCACGCACACGCGGTCGTCCTCCGTGTACCGGAGCGTGCGCGCGATGAAGTAGCCGTTGTTGAGGACGTTGTGGTGGGAGAGCGTCGCGCCCTTCGGGAATCCCGTCGTGCCCGACGTGTACTGGATGTTGATCGGGTCGTCGAACTGCAGCTCGCCTCGCGCTCGCTCGAGCGCTCGCGCGTCGACGGCGGCGGCTGAGTCCAGCAGAGCCTCCCAATCGTCCTCGAGCACGAGCGCCTCCCGCAGCGCCGGACAGCGCGGCCGCACCTCGTCGAGCATCGCGACGTAGTCGGTCTGGCGGAAGCCCCGCGCGAGCACGAGCAGGCTGACACCCGCCTTGTTCAGCGCGTACTCGAGCTCCATCGCCTTGTACGCCGGGTTGACGTTGACGAGGATGGCGCCGATCCGAGCCGTCGCGTACTGGACGACCACCCACTCGTAGCGGTTCGGCGCCCAGATCCCGACGCGGTCGCCCTTCTCCACCCCGCGGGCAAGCAGGCCGCGCGCCGCGAGGTCGACCTGCTCCCAGAGCTCGCGGTAGGTCGCGCGGTACCCCTGGTGGCGGACGACGAGCGCCTCGCAGTCGCCGAAGCGCGCGACGGTGCGCCGCAGGCTGTCGCCGATCGTCTCGCCGAGCAGCGGGACGTCGCAGGCGCCGTGCTCGTACGAAACCGGCTGACCCAATCAGGAGGCCTGCGGCTCGATGTTCTGGTTGAGGCGGAAGAGGTTCTCCGGGTCGTACTTCGTCTTCAGCTCGACCAGGCGGTCGTAGTTCGGACCGTACGCGCGCCTGACCTGATCCTGCGCGCTCTCGTCGGCGCCCTGGTAGTTGACGTACTGGCGTTCCGCGGCGAAGGGCTGCATGGCCGCGAAGGTCTCCTGCGTCCAGGCGATGTTCTGGTCGGTCGTCGACGGGTCCATCCAGATCGACGGGACTACGAGGTTGAGGCCCGGCTCGCGGTGCGGCACCGCCATCGCGTCGACCGGCACGCGGGTCACCTCGCCGTGGAAGTGCTCGAAGATCAGCGCGGTCATGGGGGACGGGCAGGCCTCGAAGGCCTGCACCATGGTGTCGATCGCCTCGTCCGACAGCTCCCGCATGAACGCCGACTTCCAGTAGTTCAGCGCGCCCTTCGGGAAGCCGCCGTCGATGAGCTGGTTGACGACCGTGTACGGCATCTGGCTCACGGGCACGTCGAGCGGCGAGCCGAACGTGAGCAGCGGCTCGAGATCCTTCCCTGCCTGCTCCGGCGTCCCGGTATGGCACAGCACCGCCCCGCAGAGCCGCGCTCCCGAGCCGTCCGGCGCGTGCAGGAGACCGACGAAGAGCGTCATCTCGTCGGACAGGTCGGCCGTGTACTCGCGCATGAAGCGCAGGAAGTCGCGCGCCGCCTCGAAGGGGTGGATCACGAGCCCGCCGGTGACGATCGGACCGACCGGATGCAGCCGGTACTCGAACGAGGTGACGACGCCGAAGTTGCCGCCGCCGCCCCGGATCGCCCAGAACAGGTCCGGGTTCTCCTCGTCGCTCGCCGTCAGCACACGACCGTCTGCGGTCACGACCTCGGCCGAGATCAGGTTGTCGGTCGAGAGCCCGAACTTGCCCATCAGTAGCCGAGCCCGCCGCCGAGCGTGAGGCCGGCGATGCCGGTTGTCGACACCACGCCGCCGGTGACGGCCAGCCCGTGCAGCTGGGTCTCGCGGTTCAGCTCGCCCCACGTGACGCCGCCCTGGGCGCGGATCGTTCGCGCCGGCCGGGTCGACGTGCATCCCCTTCATCAGCGCGAGGTCGATCATGACGCCGCCGTCGGTGACCGCCTTGCCGGCGACGTTGTGGCCGCCGCCCCGGACGGAGACCTCGAGCCCGTGCTCGCGGGCAAGGTCGACCGCAGCGGCGACATCGGCCGTCCCGAGGCACCGCGCGATCAGTGCCGGCCGCTTGTCGATCAGGCCGTTGTGGATGCGCCGCGCCTCGTCGTAGCCGTCGTCGTCAGGGCCGAGCAGCCGGCCGGAGAATCCCTCGAGCCCGGCTACCAGATCCTCTTGAACCGTTGCCATGCGCCCTCCTCTCGGCGAGCCGCAAGTGTACGCCGCCACCGGTCCTGCGTCGGTCACTCACGCCGGGCGATTCCGCGGGGCGGAGTGGTAGCCTCGGGCCCATGAGCAGCGACGACGTCAGAGCAGCCCTCGAGCGCATCTTCTCGGCCGACTCCGCGATCTATCAGCAGCGCGGCTTCCAGCGCCGCGTCGGGTTCGGCGAGCGGCCCGCGCTCATCCACATCGACCTGGCGAACGCCTGGACCCGCCCCGGCAACCCGTTCACCTGCGACGGTGCCGACGAGATCATCGCGGCCGTTCAACGGCTGAATGCGGCGGCGCGTCCCAAGGGCATCCCGATCGCCTTCACGACGACGGCCTACGCGGTCACCGAGGGCCCGAACACGGACATGGGGATCTGGCACCACAAGATCCCGGTCGAGGTCCTGAAGCTCGGCACGGATGCCGTCGCGATCGACGAGCGCATCGCGCCCGAGCCGGGCGAGCACGTGATCGTCAAGAAGCGCGCGAGCGCCTTCCACGGCACGTACCTCTCGGGCTTCCTCAAGGCGCACGGAGTCGACACGGTCATCCTCACCGGGGTGACGATGGCCGGCTGCGTCCGGCACACGTGCGAGGACGCGATCGCCGAGGGGTTCCGCCCCATCGTCGTGCGCGAGGCGGTCGGCGACCGGGTGCCGGGCGCCGTCGAGTGGAACCTGTACGACATCGACGCGAAGTTCGGCGACGTCGAGCCGCTCGAGCGCGTCGTCGAGTACCTGGAGGCGCTGCCCACCCGCGCCAGCGTGGAGGCGACCGCGCAGCAGGCCTAACGCCGGACCATCGCACGCGTTCGCCGGCCGGCAACGAGCCCGGCGCCTCGGGTCGAGGGTGGTCTACGCCGCTTACGATCGGCTTTCGGCTCTCTTACAGACCCGCTGACAAATGCCCACCGGGGCTTTCATTTGCCTGGCGACGATGTAAGAATCTGCACCAAGTACTGCGGAAGCGCCGGGAGGACCGTGGAATTTCGTGTTCTGGGGCCGCTCGAGGTCTTTGATGGCGATCGACTGATTGGCGTCGGGGGACGCCGACAACGTGCGTTGCTCGCCTTCTTGCTCGTACACGCCAACCAGGTCGTTTCCACCGATCAGCTGATCGAGGGTCTATGGGGCGGCCTGCCCGGTGGTACAAACGCCGTGCAGGTCACGGTGTCCCGGTTGCGGAAGGCCCTCAATGCGGAGGATCGTCCCCTGACGCAGCCGCCGGGCTATGTCCTGCGCGTCAGTCCCGGCGAGTATGACCGGGACGCGTTTGAGTCCCTGGCCGCCGATGCGCGGCAGGCACTGGAGCAAGACGAGCCACAGCGAGCGGCTGTGAGCTTCAGCCAGGCCCTCCAGCTCTGGCGGGGGTCGCCGTTTGCCGACTTCCTGTACGAGCCTTTCGCCGAAGCCGAGATCGCGCGGCTCGAGGAGGCTCGATTGGCCTGCCTGGAGGGACGGATCGAGGCGGATCTCGCTCTCGGCCGTCACGCGGAGCTCGTAAGCGAGCTCGAAGCGCTTACCAAGGAGCATCCGCTCCGCGAGGGCCTACGCCGTCAGCTCATGCTCGCCCTGTATCGCTCCGGTCGCCAGGCGGACGCGCTGGCCGTCTATCAGGCGGCACGCAACGCTGCTGGTGGAGCAGGTCGGCCTCGAGCCGAGTGCCGAGCTCCGCGCGCTCGAGCAGGCGATTCTCCGGCAAGACGCCGAGCTTGCACTGCCGACTTCGACCGCGGCGGCTGTCGATGCACCAGAGCGAGAAGTGTTCGAACCCGCGCCGAAAGAAGCTGCTCGTAAGACGGTGACCGTACTCGTCAGCGGCGACGCTGCGCTATCACAGCAGGGCCTCGACCCGGAGCTGCGCCGCCAGCTGGGTGACGCCTTCCTCGGAGCCGCGACCCCGGTGCTGAAGCGACACGGCGCCTACGTGGAGAGGCTTCGCGACGAGCGTGTGATGGGACTGTTCGGCATCCCGTCGAGCCACGAGGACGACGCTCTGCGCGCGGTGCGCGCGGCCGTCGAGCTCGGCGAAGCCCTGGCCCGAAGCGGCGGAGCCGCGCCGACGGGAATCGAGACGGGAGAGGTGTTGATCGGCGAGCCCGCTTCGAGCGAGCCGCTCGTGACCGGCGATGTGCTCGATGTCGCTGCAAGCCTCCAGCAGGGAGCCGCCTCCGGGACGATCCTGATCGGCGAGGCCACTTTGAGGCTCGTGGCCGATGCGGTCAAGGTCCGGCCTCTCCCCAGGCCGACCAGCGGCGAGTCCGCCTCTGCATGGGATCTCGTCGAGCTCCTGCCGGAGGCTCCAGCCTTCCAGCGTTATTTGGAAACGCCCTTGGTCGGGCGGGACGAGGATCTAGGACACGTCCGCCAAGCGTTCGAGCGCGCCACCCGCGAGCGACGCGCCCACCTGGTCACGGTGTTTGGCGAGGCGGGAATCGGGAAGACCCGGCTGGCCCGGGAGCTTGCGCGCCTCGTCGAGGATAGCGCCAGCGTGTTCACCGGCCGTTGCCTCTCGTACGGCGACGGAATCACGTACTGGCCGCTGAGAGAGATCATCGAGCAGGCAGCCGACGGGCGCAGCCTCCGCGAGTTGCTCGACGGAAGCCCCGACGCCGATGTCCTGGCGACCCGGCTCGAGAGCACGATCGGCTCCGGAACGGCAGGAGCAGTGACAGAGGAGGCGTTTTGGGCCGTGCGGCGACTTGTGGAAACGCTCGCGCGTGATTCGCCCGTCGTGCTCGTCTTCGAGGACATCCACTGGTGCGAAGCGACCCTGCTCGACCTCATCGAGCATCTCGCCGACTCGGTCCGCGACTCGCCGGTCTTGATCATGTGCCTCGCAAGACCAGAGCTGCTCGACGACAGGCCCGCCTGGGGCGGCGGAAAGTTGAACGCCACCTCGATCCTGCTCGAGCCATTGTCTCGAGAGCAATCGATCGAGCTGATCGGCGTCTTGCCGTCTGGGTCGCAGCTCCCCGGGGATGCCCGGGAGCGGATCGCGCGGGGAGCGGACGGAAACCCGCTCTTCGTCGAGCAGATGCTGGCGATGCTCGCGACCGAGCAAGAGAGCGCGTCGTCGATCAAGGTGCCGCCCGCGATCCAGGCACTGCTTGCCGCCCGGCTCGACCGGCTCAAGGAGGAGGAGCGGCACGTCCTGGAGCGAGCGTCAGTCGAAGGAGAGGTTTTCCATGCCGGTGCAGTGGTCGATCTTTCGCCACCGCCGTCGCATGCCACCGTCATGTCCTGTCTTCTCAGCCTCGTCCGCAAGGAGCTCGTTCGCCCCGAGCCCGTCGCGCTCCCGGGCCAGGAGGCTTTTCGCTTCCGCCACGCGCTTATCCGCGATGCGGCCTACGAGAGGCTGCCGAAAGACGCGCGGAGTGATCTGCACCGGCAATTCGTCGCGTGGCTGGAACGGGTAACCCGCGACCGAACCGACGAGTTTGCGGAGTTCCTCGGGTATCACCTGGAGCAGGCATACCGGTACCGCGCCGAGATCGGAGCCGTCGACTCGGATGCGCTCGACGTCGCCGCGCAGGCCCGGCGGCGACTTGCCCAGGCCGGACGGCTCGCTTTTCGGCGCGGTGACGCGCGGGCCGCAGTCAGCTTGCTGGCCCGCGCCCATTCGCTGCCCTCAGGCGACGAGCAGACCTCGCCGAAGCTTGCGCCCGACCTCGGGCTGGCCCTGTTCCAGGCCGGCGAATTCGAGCGGGCGGAGGAGGTGTTCAGCGACGCGATCGAGGCCGCCGTGGCGATCGGCGATCGGGCGACGGAGCTTCACGCCCGGCTCCTCCGGGACCAGCTGTGGCTGCACCACCATCCCGAGCGCGTCGACTTCGCTGCAGCACGGCGAGCGGCTGAGGAGTCCCTGGCCGTCTTTCGCGAGACAGCCGATGAGGAAGCGCTGACACGAGCCTGGCACGTTCTCTGGGAAGTCTGCTCGCTCACCGGCGAAGCAGGCGCGCAGCGAGACGCGGCCGAGCAGGCCCTACGCCACGCGCGGCGGGCGGACAGCCGCCTCGACGAAGCCTGGAGCCTCACGCAGCTCGGCTACGCGCTCATCGACGGCCCCACCCCTGTATCCGACGGAGTTTCGGTCTGCGAAACGCTTTGGCACGAGCTGGGCGGAGATCCCCTCGGAGAGGCAATGGTGGGCGCCTTCCATGCCTCTCTCCTAGCGATGCAAGGCCGCTTCGACGAGGCGCGGAAGCTGTTCGAACGCGGCGACGAGGTAATGGAAGAGCTGCGGATGGGAACGCTCGGCAACGTCTTCGAGGTCGTCAGAGGTCGTGTGGCGATGTTGGCGGGAGACCTCAGTGCGACCGAGCGTGCCACCCGAGCCGCACGGGAGCATGCGGCCGAGATAGCCGACACCTGGTACTACGTCATTGCGTCGATCGACCTTGCCCGAGCCGTCTGCGAGCTCGGGAGGCCAGATGAGTGCCTACATATCCTCGGCGAGAGTGAGCGGCATTCGGCGCCCCCCGATCGTGAGATCGTGGTGAAGCGACTCGTTGCACGTGCGCTGGCCCTTGGTCGGCTGGACCAGCTTCAAGAGGCCGAGGCCCTGGCGAGGGAGGGCGTCGCGCAAGCGGACGGCACCCAATACCTCAACTTTAACGGCGATGCGCTCCTGGTCCTTGCCGACATCCTCGCCCGAGCCGGGAGGACGGACGAGGCCCGAGACGCAATCGAAGAGGCCACGGCGATTTTCGAGCGGAAGGGAAACGTCGTCTTGGCCCAGAAAGCGCAAGAGCGCCTCGGACGAGTGAGATCCTCGCGCGGGGATCGGAGTCGGCGACAAGGACGACGCAACACGCCGCCCCTCCTGGGAGTGTGTGTCTGAGGACTCGTCTGCAGAGCCGCATGCAGTCTTCGGGGCTATCGAAGACGGCGCTGCAGGCCCGCGAATACGCACGCTTGAAACGCTGACCGGCACGCCCGACGAACGATGGATGCTCGGCGCGGTCGGCGGGTGCGCGTGCTACGTCGTTCCCCGAGGCCACTTCGGGCATGGGAGACGAGACAGTCATCGTGTCTTTCTCTTTCTGGTCAACGGCCACCATGCGCACAGCCTGGACTGCGGCACTTTCCGTTCGCTTGCCGGCGGCTGACACAGGCCGACAGCGGCGAAAGGCGGGTACTGCGCGACGCCACGGGGAGGCGAGGTCGGCCTCGCCCCCCAATTTGCGTCCGCTTGCCTGGAGCGGGGTGAACGCCTGCGACCGTGGCGCCGTGAACTCCCCAGCAGCGAACGCGAAGCCGCTCGAGAACCCGCGGAGGGGCGAGGTAAGCCCCGCCCCTCCCTGCGACGATCGGGCGCCGTCAGGCCCGGCCATCGCGTCTTTGTCCCTTCGCCTGAGCGAGTCTCACCAGGCGAACCGAGCCATCGCCCGTCCCGCCACGTCTGCCGACACAGGTCGCAGCTGAACGCGAAGCGTCGAGGGCGGACTGTCGGCGCAGCTCGAAGCCCAGGTCATCACCGGCGCGTAGTCCTCTCCGGGAGTCAGGCCCGACGGGTTGACGAGGTCGAGCCCGGTGGTGAGGCCCATCACCTGCGGTGGCACCCCGATCTGATAGATGTAGCCCTCCGGCACCCCGTTGAAGACCCCGCCGAACTGGGCGACCGGAATGAGCGGCCCGAGGCAGTCGAGCGTGGCCTGCGCCTCGCCGAGGTCGGTCCTCAGCGTCTTTACCTGCTTCTCGAGCGCCGTGACCTTCCTGTTGAGCGTCTTGATCGGATCGGGAGCCGCCGTGGCGGACGAGGCCAGACAGCCCGCGGCCAGGATGGCCGCCGTGACTGCGTAGATCTTTCGCATGACTCCTCCGTCTGTCGCGGTCGCCCGCCGGAGCGGCGGGGTTGACCTGCGGCTGAGCGTCGGCGGCGGCGCTTGCGCCCCTCCTGCAGCCGGCTTGCAGACCGCTCGGGTCCCGCGTGACGAACCGGCCGGGTCGCCGACGGGCGCGCGGAGGCGTCAGAGATTCAAAGGCTCGAGAGGGAGCAAGAAAGGGGGCCGGGAAGACCCGGCCCCCTCGACCAGGGACCTCGTCATACGGCGAGGGTGGTCGCTAGGCGTCGGCAGGCGCCGAGCGCCGGCTACGAGCTCCGCCGACGACGAGCAACCCAGCGCCGAGCCCGACTGCGAGCCCGATCGCGGCGTGGGCGAAGTCGAACTCGTCCTGCGCCGCTGCGTGCCTGCGCTTCCGCACGGATCCGAGCCGCGAGCCCTCCGGGCGGCCCGGGAGGAACGGTTTGCTCGCTGTGCGACTGAGCTGCGAGCCCTCCGGGCGGCCCGGCCGGGACGCCCACGGCCTGTGCTGAGGACGCCGAGATCGCCGCCGCGACGACCGCCGTGGCGAGTACGAGACGCTTCTTCACGATGCCTCTTCCGCTTGCGCGGGATCGTCTAGAGCCGCATGCACTCGTCGTCGCTGTCGAAGATCGCGCTGCATGCTCGCTCTCAGCCGCGCCTGAGGAGCCGACCGGCACGTGCGACGGCCGAGAGCCCTCGCTCCGTCCGGCGGCCTCGCTGTCGGCGCGATTCGGCATCGCGACCTCCGATGCAGGAGACGATATTGCCGCGGTGACTTCCTTTGTCTGTCCGATGGTTGTCATGCGGACAGCCTGGAAGCGTGCGCTTTCAGCTCGCTTGCTGTCCGCTGACGCGCGGCCGGCGACACCACAGTCCGTGAAACGACCCGGCGGCCGGGCTGGCAGCCTCGGCCCAGGAGCAGCCAACCGACGAGGTCGAGCAGCTCTCGAACGCATCCTCTGGCCGATACGACGGGATCCGTGACCGGCCGCCGTCGGAGACGAGCTACGGGATCACGCTGGCTCGACCCTGCGCGGTGAGGCGTACGCCGGGCCGGGAGGATCGACGCACGGCCCGGCGATCGCCTCGGATGACCGCGAGGCAGCGTGCAGTCCACGCTGCGCCGCTTTGGCCGCGGGGCACGTCACCGCGGCTGCTGCACCTTGGTCTTGATCTGAACGCGATTGTTCTTCGTGACCGGATCGTCATAGTCGCCGCTCACGACGGCCACGTTCGTAACCCGGCCGGCGGTTGCCGGCGCCTTCGCCACGACGGTCACCTTCGCCGTGTCGCCGTCCGCCAGGTCGCCGAGCTCGCAGGTCACTCTCCGGCCTGACCGGCTGCAGCTCCCCTGGCTCGCGCTCGCGGAGACATAGCCGGTACCCCTCGGCAGGGTGTCAACGACGGTCACGTTGCTCGCCGCGCCCGCTCCGTTGTTGCCAACAGTCAACGTGTAGCGGATGCGCTTTCCGACCTTGACCGGATCTGGGGAGTCGCTGCCGCGGACGAACAGGTCGGCTCCCGGCGGCTCGTAGGTGATCTCGAGCTCCCAGCAGTACAGAGTGCCGGCGTCGGTCGGAAACAGGTCGATAAACGTCAGCTCCCAATCGCCGCCCATCGGCTTCCCAACCAGATCCTGAAGCGGCTCGTGCGGCTTGAACGTGCCGGCAAAGGGCGCCTTCGCCGCGTCGATCGACGTCGGTGCGGAGTCGTCGAAGACGGTGAACGTCCCGTCGCAGCTCGCCGCCCCGGTGCCGAAATCGTCCCCGTTGTCGCCCGTGGGAGCCGCGAGGAACACCGACGTCTCCCCGGGCCCGTTCAGGAACACCCCGACGTCCGACACGAGCGTGTGCGCAGCCCGCATCCGCACGTTGACGTCGGTAATGGTCCCTAGGTCCGGGACGTTCAGCTTGGCCGAGGTGATGCCCGGCGAGTACACCTGCCCGACGACGATCCACTCGGCATCCTGGATCACGAGGTTGAGATCGCCGCTGCTGAAGGTGCCCGCCAGAGGTGCGGCCTGCGGCGCTCTGAAGTGGCACGGCGAACGCGACAGTCAGCGCAACCAGAACAGCGAGTCGCTTGGTCGACAACATGGCTCCTCCCCCCTCACCAAGCGATCCTCGTCAGCACACGACCCGCGATGTGTGCCGCGAGAGATCGCAGCTGAGTGCGATACAGCGCCGGCGGCTCGCTCGCGCAGCCCGGAGCCCAGGTCATCATCTGCGCGTAGTCCCGACCCGGAGTCAGACCCGACGGGTTGATGAGGTCGAGCCCGGTGGTCAAGAACTCCTGCTGCCCGACACCGTAGATGTAGCCCTCGGGCACGCCGTTGAACACGCCACCGAACCTTGCAACCGGAGCGAGTGGCCCGAGGCAGTCAAGCGTGGACTCCGCATCGGCGAGGTCCGCGCGTAGCGCTTTCACCTGGCTCTGGAGCACCGCGACCTTCTTGCTCAGGGTCTTGATCGGATCGCCTGCTGCCATGGCCGGCGAGGCCAGACAGGCCGTGGCCACCGTGGCCGCCGTCAGTACGTAGAGCTTTCGCACGACTCCTCCTCGCGTTCGTCGATTTGCCTTACTCATGTGGGACATCACACCCCCCCGCGCTCCAGCGCGGCACCCGTCCTGCGGTCGACGAGCGCGAAGTACGGCTGGAGTTGCCCGCCGATAGTGCTGAACGCCCCGCCCGCGTAGACGGCCGCGGAGCCGATCGCCAGGGCGTTCACGCTGCTGTCCGGCGCCGGGTTCCAGCCGGTCGCCACACCCGTCTTCGCGTTGAGAGCGGCCGCGTAGACGCGATCCCGGCCGCCGATGTGCTCGAAAAACCCTGCAACAAAGATCGTCCCGCCGGCCGGCTCGATCACGTAGACGCTGCCATCCGGATCCGGCTGCCAGGAAGTGGCCTTCGCCGTTTTCGCGGTGAGCGCGGCCAGGCCGTCCCGAGCCGCGCCGCCGATCCGGCTGAACGAGCCTCCGACGTAGACCGTCGTTCCGACCGCCGCCACAGCGTAGACGCAACACCTCGGTCTCGGGTTCCAGCGCGTCGCTTTCCCGGTCTTGGCGCCGATCGCGGCGAGTCCGCCACGCGCCTTGTCACCGATGTGTTCGAACCAACCGGCGACGTAAACCGTGCCGTCGGCCACAGAGATGTCCTCGACGCCCCCGTCGAGATCAGGGTTCCACGACATGACCTTGCCGGTCTTCGCATCGATGGCAGCAAGGTGGTTGCGGCCCTGGCTGCCGACGCGCTCGAACCAGCCCCCTGCGTAGACGAAACCGCCTGACACCGCAAGCGTACGGACGCTGTCGCTTGCCCCCGGATTCCAGGCTAGGACTTCGCCGGTCCTGGCGTCGATCGCCGCCAGGTTGGCCCTGTCCTTGCCGCCGATCTCCGAGAAGCTCCCGCCGACGTACACCGTGCGGCCGAACGTCGCAAGCGCCTCGACCGAGCCATCAGTCGGCGGGATGCCGTCTACCCAGGCGCCTGTCGCGCTGTCGACGACCGCAAGTCCTCCGACGGAGGTGCCGCCGGCGCTCGCAAACGATCCACCGGCGTACAACGTGGATCCGGACAGACCGATCGCATAGACGGGGCCCCCGGGGCTCGGGTCCCACGCCGATGCTTGCCCGCTCGAGAGATCGACGGCTGCGAGATTGCGTCGCGCCTGGCCTCCGACCTGATCAAAGTAACCGCCCAGGTAAACCGTCGACCCGGAAACTGCGATCGCGTAGACATCCGAGTCAGGGCCCGGGTTCCACCCCAGCACCGCGCCCGAGGTGCCGTCGATGGCAGCAAGATTGGCCCGCTCCTGCCCTCCGACGCGCGAGAATTCGCCTCCGGCCAAGATCGTCGATCCTGCCGAGGCCAGCGCGAGCACCGTATTGCTTGCCTCCGGGTTCCATGCCTTGAGCTGACCTGTGGCGAGCTCGAGCGCTGCAAGGCGATTGCGCGACTGGCTTCGCACAGTGCTGAAGTCGCCTCCCATGTAGAGCGTGTCCCCGGAGACGAGTAGCGAGCCGACGAAGGCGTTCGCGCCCGAAAGCCACCCCGGGACGAGCGCTCCGGTCGCGGCGTCGAGAGCCACGATCCGGTTGCGGTTCGTGTTGGCGATCCGGGTGAACCTGCCCCCGACGTAGACCGTGTTCGAAGACGTCGCGAGCGCGAGGACATCCGCAGTCGGCGCTGGATTCCAGGTCGCGAGCGCTCCGTTCGCGGCATCGAACGCGGCCAGATTCGACCGCGGCTCTCCGTTCGCGAGGCCGAACGACCCGCCCGCGAACACCCTGCCGGCGCCAACGGCGAGCGCGTATACCTCACCGTCGACCCTTGCGTTCCACGCCGTGTCCAAGCTCCCATTCGCCAGAATGTGTGCAAGCCCGTCCCGAGCGACACCGCCGACCGTTGTGAAGTCGCCGCCGATATAGAAGCCGCCCGTCCCGTCTGGGACGACAGCCTCCACGTCGCCGCCATCCACGGCGGCGAACGCAGAATCCACCGCGCCTGTCGCAACCGAGATCCCAACTCCGCTTCCGGTCGGCGGCGCGAGCCGGCCGAAGTCTCCGCCTATGAAGACGCGCGAGCCGCTCCGCACGAGGTCCTGCACCGACCCGTCGAGCTTCCAGGTCGCGGGCAGCCCGCCCGCGGTCACGACGGGGGCGAGGGCCAGGGCGGTGATCGTCGCCGCCAGCGCGAGAGCGGCGCTGCGCCAGATCAATCGATGTCGTCGAGCACGCATCGTGCCTCCTCCTCTCCTCCTTCCGACCGGCGGGTCGGTCACTACCGTTGTCGCCGGCTTACGACCGGGGCTCAGAAACGCATGCAGTCGCCGTCTGCCCTGACCCGGATTGCCGTCATGGCCACACCCTGCGCGCGGGCGCTTTCCGCACGCTTACAGCCGACTTGCAGTCGCTTGCGAGCCGCTACAGGTGCTCAGCATCGATCTGACCGAATCGCTCCGCGAGGGCCAAACCTCGGTGACCGCGTTTCAAGAGACAGGAGACGATCTCGCCCTCGTCCGCGCCTGGAACCTTCTTTGGCTGGTTTACATGTGCATGGGCGAGGCCGCGCACCTGGTGCTTGGCGGCGACTTCCGGAGCGGGGAACGAGGTGGCCATGGTGTTCCTTTCACTGTCCGGTTGGCGTCATACGACAGGTTGCGCGACGACACTTTCCGCGCGCCTACGACGGCCTATCAGTCGCTTTCAGGACAGCGCCGTGAGGGCTGCGGATCGGCTTCGGGTCCCGGTGTCCAAGCTGCGCAAGGCGCTCGGCGAAGCCGATCGTGTCGTGACGTCCTCATGGGAGTACGCCCCTGCGCAGGTCGGTGCCGATGAGTGCGACAGCGACGTGTTCGAGCGCCTCGCTGCCGACGGGATCGAACCGTTCGGCACGGACCATCCCCGCTCGTGCGTATCCAACCTATTCTTTGTCGATGAGCGGCCTCGCAGAACCGGCAATCGGTGTGGTGGAGCGCGTCCGCGTGCGCTTCCGGGCCGAATGGCTCCTCGTCGCGCTGATCGCGGCCGCCGCCGTCTACCTGGCCCTGGTACCGCTCGGGTTCCTGGCCTGGCGAACGTTCTTCGAGGGTGGCAGCTTCTCCTTCGACGGCGTCCGCGACGCGTACGACACGTTCGGGCTGCCGGAGCTGGCGGCGAACTCACTCGCGTTCGCGACCGCATCGACCGCGCTCGGCGTCGCGCTCGGCACGGCGCTCGCCTACATCATCGTTCGCACGGACGTTCCCTGGAAGCCGTTCCTCTTCGCCGTGGCGCTCGTGCCGATCGCCGTTCCGGGCGTCCTCTACACGATTGCCTGGATCTTCCTCGCCAGCCCCCGGACCGGGACGCTCAACGCCCTGCTCGAGCCGCTCTTCGGCCCGGAGACGTTCAACGTCTTCAGCCTCGGCGGCATGGTGCTCGTCGAGGCGCTGCGCCTCGTCCCGCTCGTCTTCCTGCTCATGTATGCGGGATTCCGCTCCCTCGACCCCGCCCTCGAGGAATCCGCCCTCGTCGGGCGGCGCTCGGACGTTCTCGGTCCTGCGGCGGGTGACGCTCCCCGTTCGTCCTGCCTGCGCTGTCCGCAGCCGTGCTCGTGGCCGCGATCCGCGCGCTCGAGGCGTTCGAGGTTCCGGCGCTGCTCGGCATCCCGGCCGGCGTCTGGGTGTTCACCTCACGGATCTGGCGAGCGCGTGGGCGAGTACCCGTCGAATCTCGGCCGCGGCCGGCGCCTATGCGCTGCCGCTGCTCGTGCTCACAGGGCTCGGCGTGCTGCTGCACAGCCGAATCACGCGGCGCGGTCGGCGCTTCGAGACCGTGACCGGCAAGGGCTTCCGGCCTCGGCCGATGCCGCTCGGACGCTGGCGCTGGCCGATTCTCGGCCTCGTGTGCGTCTACTTCGTCGTGTCCTTCGTGCTGCCGATGCTCGCACTGGTCTACGTGTCGACACAGCCGTACTACGCTCCGGTGTCGGCCGAGAGCCTCTCGCGCGCGACGTTCGACAACTACGGCGACGTGTTCGCCGACGGACTGGTGCTCGAGGGCCTGAAGAACTCGATCGTGCTCTCGGCCGGCACCGCCACCATCGTCATGCTGGTCATGGCCGTCGTGTGCCTGGCTCGTCCTGCGGACGCGGCTGCCCGGGCGGCGCCTGCTCGACCACGTCACGTTCGTGCCCATCGCCGTCCCCGGGCTCGTGCTCGGCGTCGCGCTCCTCTTCGTGTACCTCCGTGCGCCGATCCCGGTCTACGGCACGCTCTGGATCCTCCTCATCGCCTACGTCACGATCGCGATGCCGTACGGCATGCGGTATGCATCCGTGTCCATGAGCCAGATCGCAGGCGAGTTGGAAGAGTCGGCCGCGGTCAGCGGCGCCGGCTGGTTCCAGACGTTCCGGCGCGTGCTGCTGCCGTTGCTTGCTCCCGGCCTGCTGGCCGGCTGGGTCTACATCCTCGTCATCTCCCTCCGCGAGCTGTCGAGCTCGCTGATCCTCTACTCGCCGGGGAACGAGGTGCTGCCGGTGGTCGTCTGGGAGCAGTTCGAGAGCGGAAAGTTCCCGGAAGTGGCGACGCTCGGCGTCCTGATGACCGTCGTCCTCGTCGTGCTCGTCGCCGGTGCCCACCGGCTCAGCACCCGGATCGGCGTGCGCGCGGCTTGAGGAAGCTCCCCAGCGCCGAGACTAAGTCCATGCTCGCCGTCACGAACCTCGCCAAGACGTTTTCCGGCGCGAAGAACGATGGCGCAGTCGGTCGCCGTCGACGACGTCTCGTTCGACGTGGCGGAAGGGACGCTGTTCACGCTCCTCGGCCCTTCCGGCTGCGGCAAGACGACTGCGCTGCGATGCGTCGCGGGCCTGGAGCAGCCGGACGGAGGCGAGATCGCCGTCGCAGGCCGCGTGCTCTTCTCCTCGGAGCGGCGGATCTGCCTGCCGGCGAACGCGCGCGGGCTCGGAATGGTGTTCCAGTCGTACGCGATCTGGCCGCACATGAACGTGTTCGAGAACGTTGCCTTCCCGCTCGCGGTCGCGCCGCGACGGCTGCGCCGATCGAAGTCCCAGATCAGGGAGCATGTCGAGCGGGCTCTCGACCTGGTCAGGCTCGACCGGCCTGGCCGACAGGCCGGCGACCGACCTGTCGGGCGGCCAGCAGCAGCGGCTGGCCCTGGCGCGGGCGCTGGTCAGCGAGCCGCCGCTGCTCCTGCTCGACGAGCCGCTCTCGAACCTGGACGCCAAGCTGCGGGAGGAGATGCGCTTCGAGCTCAAGCGGCTCCAGCACGAGGTCGGGATCACGACCGTCTTCGTCACGCACGACCAGGCCGAGGCGCTCGTGCTGTCGGACGCGATCGCGGTGATGCGGAACGGCCGGATGGAGCAGGTCGGCACGCCCGCGTGAGATCTACCAGCGGCCCGCATCGCGGTTCGTGGCCGACTTCATCGGCGCGGCCAACCTGATCGAGGGCAGGATCGAGCAGCGGGACGCGAACGGCCTGTACGCGGTCAAGGCTCCGGCGGGCGCGCTGATCGCCGCGTTCCCGGCCGAGCTTGCCGCAGGCACGGGGGTCACCGTCGTCGTGCGGCCCGAGCACGTTCTCGTCCAGCCTGCCGGCCCTTCGACGGTGAACGGGTGGCGAGGGGTCGTGTCGGCCCAGGCCTTCCTCGGAGAGTCGGTCGAGCACGTCATCCGCGTCGGAGAGCTCGAGCTTCGCGCCCGTGGCAACCCCGCGCTGGCGCTCCCCCCGGGCGCGGAGGTCTCCCTGAGCTTCGCGGACGGATCGTGCCTGCTGATCCCGGCTCAGAGCTAGAGGGCCGCCCCATGCCGCGCTGGAACCCGCTCTCGCGGTCGAACCCCCTTGCGCCCCTCTACCTGTCCGTGTTCCTGTTCACGGCCTCCGAGTCCGCGCTGCACGTGCTCGTTCCGCCGTTTCTCTCGTCGGAGGTGGGTCTCGGCCCGCGCGGCGATCGGAGCCGTCATCGCCGTCTTCGGGATCGCATCGCTGTTGACGCGACTCCCCGCCGGGGCGCTCGTACAGCGTGGCCCGCAGCCGTAAGCTCGTCCTCCTCGGCGGCTGCGTCTCCGCGCTTGCGTTCGGGCTTGTTCCGGCGGTCGACGACGCCGGGCCGTTCGCCGCGCTGATGGCGCTCGACGGCTTCGGCCTGGCGCTCGTGACGACGACCCAGCTCGCCCTGCTCGCGGCCGTCCGGCCGTCGTCGGTGCCGCTTGCCAGTGCGCTCGGATGGTTCGCGGGCTTTCAGGCGCTCGGACACGTCGTCGCGGGGACGCTCGGCGGCTTCACCGCCGACAGGGCGGGCTTCGACACCGCGTTCTTCCTCTTCGCCGGGCTCACGGCGGTCGCAACGCTGCTCATCGTCCGTTCCATCGGCCGCGCGACGAGAACGCCGAGCGCGGAGCCGGCGGCGGCCCGGCCGCCGGGCGGCCGTGTCACGTGGAGCCAGATCGGGTCGCTCCCGATGGCCGTCTGGACGGGCGCGCTGGTTCTCTTCACCGTCAACGCCCTGCTCAGCACCGCCACGACGTTCTATCCCGTCCTGGCTCTCGGGGCCGGAATCACGCTGACGCAGATCGGGATACTCGCCAGCTGCCGCTCGTGGGCCTCGTCGGTCGTGCGGCTCGGCTCCGGCCCGGTCTTCTCACGCGTTCGGCCGGAGAGCCTGACGCTGCCGCTCGTCTTCCTCGGCGCCGCCTCGGTCGCGTTGCTCCCGAGCGTGGCCAGCTCGTTCGCGCTCACCGTCCCGCTGTTCATCGCGGCCGGCCTGACGCGCGGGCTGCTGCGCGTCACCGGCTCTGCCGAGGCTCTCGACGGCGTGGTGGACGAGCGCGGCCACGGGCTGACCTCCGCGTTTCTCTTCGTCGGGCTCGACCTCGGACGCGTCGCAGGGCCGCTGGTGGCCGGTGGGGTTGCAGAGGCGTTCGGCCTGACGGCGATGTTCCGCGTCGTACCGATGCTGCTGCTCGCGCTCTACCTCCCGCTCGCCCTCGCCGGGCGCCGCGCCGCTGCCCGCCGGGCGCCCTCCCCGTCCGCGTGAGCCCTATCCCTCGGGAGCGACTTCGCCGAGCTGCAGCTACCTGTCTTGCTCCCATGCGTCCACGAATCCATACTTCGTCGGTGGAGAGCTGCGGACCGGCGCGACGCCTGGGCGGACCCATTCGTGCTGAGTGACGCCAGGGCCTTCACGCGCTACGCGGCCGGCCTGCGGTCCTTCCTGCGTGAGCCGCTTACCCCCGAGGAATGCCGACGCCAGGTCGAGCAGAGCCTGAGCACTCGAGACCAGGCTCTGCTCCTCATCTTCGAGCGAGCTGTCTACGGCCTTGCGAAGAGCCCGTACCGCGCGCTTCTGGACCATGCGCGGTATCGAGCTCGGCGACGTCGCGCGCCTTCTGCGCGAATCGGGCGTGGAGGGCACCCTCGAGCGCCTACACGACGAGGGCGTCTATGTGTCACTCGACGAATTCAAGGGCCGCCGTCCGATCGAGCGTTCCGGGCTGCACCTCGAGGTTCGTGCCGAGGACTTCGACGGCCCGCTCATCGGCGCGGCCGCGTTCGCCGGCTCGACAGGCGGCTCGAGCGGCCCCCGGAGGCGTGTGCTCGTCGACTTCGACGACAGAGCGTACGGAGCCATCTAGCACCGTCTTTTCCTCGAGTCGTTCGGCGTCATCGACTACCCGGCCGCCGTATGGCGTGCCGCCCCCCCGGGAGCCGCCGGGATCGGCACGCGTGCTCGGCTTCGCCAAGGTGGGAAAGCCGGTGGAGCGCTCGGTTCTCTCACAACCGCCTGATGCCGCGACGTGGCATTGTCAAGGACGTCGTCTTCACCGCCTACACGGTCGCTGGCCAGCCGGGCCTCGCCCATGCGTCTGCCCTGGCCCGAGTACGTCCCGGTAGGTGAAGCGGGACGGGTGGCACGATGGGTGGCAGAGAAACGCCGCCTGGGCACGCCGGCCTTGCTGAGCACGACGGCGAGCTCGGGTGTGCGGGCTGCCGCCGCCGCGGAGGCGCTCGGCCTCGACATCAGCGGCGCGCTCTTCCGGCTGGGCGGCGAGCCGTTCACGGCCGCGAAGGCTGAGGCGATCGCCCGCACCGGAGCGAGGGCCGTGTCCAACTACTCGATGAGCGAGCTCGGCAGGGTCGGCGTCGCCTGCGCCTCACCCGCAGCTCTGGACGACCTCCACGTCACGATCGACCACCTCGCGGTCATCCAGCGCGACCGGCTCGTCGGGACCGAAGCATCGGTCCCGGCCCTCCTGTACACGACTCTGCGCCCGAACGCCCCGAAGCTCATGCTGAACGTCGAGAGCGACGACTACGGGACGCTCGTCCAACGGGAGTGCGGGTGCCTGCTCGGCGAGCTGGGCTTCTCGACGCACGTCCACAGCGTGCGTAGCTACGAGAAGCTCACGCAGCGAAGGCATGACCTTCGTGGGGAGCGACGTCTTCAAGCTCCTGGACGAGGTGCTGCCGGCCCGTTTCGGCGGGCAGCCGACGGACTATCAGCTCGTGGAGGAGGAGGTGGACGGCTTTGCAAAGGTCGGCATCGTCGTCAGCCCGGCGGTCGGCGAGCTGGACGAACGAGCCGTGATCGAGACGGTGCTGGCCGCGCTGAGCGCCGGGCCGGGCTACAAGGGAATGATGGCCGACGTCTGGCGTGGCGGGGACACGCTCCGCGTCGTGCGATCGAGAGCCCTACTCGACCGCTGCAGGCAAGATCTTGCCGCTTCACGTGATCGACCGGGTCGAGTCGGCCTCCTAGGTGATCGGGCTCCGATCGATCGTCTAGCCCTCGACCTCGTGGCCGAGACGGATGAGCTGGTCGTACTGCTGGGTCAGAGCTTCCTGATCGGCAGCGATCGCGGCCACATCGATTACGCGGCGATCGGCTGTGGGCTCGGCGGCGAGATCGCGGCGCGCCGGGTCGGCTTCCTGCTCCGCGAGGAGGGGTTGAGCTTCGCCGAGCAGCCAGTCGACGAACAACAGCGCAGCCGCGGGGTGCTGGGCCCCCTTCGACGACTCCGACGCCCTGCGGCTCCGGGAAGAGCGGCTCGACGGCCGGCTGCCATGCGAGCGGCGCACCTTCCTTCCGAAACGTGTCCACCCTGCTCAGATAGTTGGGGCCCATGGCAAACTCGCCTGCTGCCATCAACTGTCCGAGCAGCGTATGCCCGCGAACGACTAGGGCGTTGCCGGCGATCGCCTCGAAGAGGCGATCCACCTCCTCCTCGCTCTTGCCCTGCTCGAGCCAGTAGTCACGAAGGGCGGCGTACCAGTTGACGTCGCCTGCCTCGATCGCGAGCTGTCCCTTCCAGCGCGGGTCGGCCAGTTCTTCCCACGACGTGGGCACCTCCGTCTCCGGGACGAGGTCCGTGTTCCAGCTCACTACGAACGTCGAGAAGCTGTCGGCGGTCCATCCGTCGAAGGCGGTGCCGTCGACGAGGTTCTCTCGTTCCGGAGACGCGTACTCGGGCAAGGATGCCTTCGTCGTTCAGATTGACCATCGCGAGGCCTTGGACGCGAACGACGTCGGCCCCGTGAAAGCCCGCCTCCGTCTCCTCGAGCAGTCGAGGCACGATGGCCTCGCTGTTCGCGCGGTACACGGCGACGTCGACGTCGAATGCCTCCTCGAACGCGTCGACCACGTCTGCCAGGCGGTCCGTGGCCATCGACGTGTACAGGCTGAGCTCGCCTTCCTCCTGAGCGAGCTCGACGAGACGATCCCGTCGTTCGTCGCCGGAAAGGCCCTCGAGAGCGGCCAGCGTCTCATCGAATGCCCGACGCTGCTTCCGCCTGCGTTGTCGCCTGGGTGTTCTCCGAGCTGTCGTCGTTCGAGCCGCCGCACGCTGCGAGCGCGAGCAACGTGGCGAGCAATCGCGATCAGCGCCCCTGCAGGCCGGGCGATCGTCATCCGGGGCCGTTCGCTTGCCATGAGCGCATCATTGCCCAGGATCCGACCTTCGTACATAGCGGAGATCGCCAGAGCAGAGGCGAGGCGCGGCGTCGAGTCCCGCATCGGCTCCGGCGCAACTCGCGCCGCCTACGGCTTCGCCTCCCCTGCTGGGAACCATGCGTGAGCCCTATCCCTCGGGAGCGACTTCGCCGAGCTGCAGCAGCTGGTCCCACCGGTCGGTCCACGTCTTCTGGTCCGCGGCGAGGCCCTCGAAGGTCGACCGCAACCTGCTCGACGTCGTCCGTCCCGGCGAGATCGGCGCGCACGGGTGTCGTGTTGACCTCGACGAGCACGTCCTGGCCCTCCGCGAGCAGCCAGTCGTAGAAGAGCATCGCCGCCGCGGGATGCTCGGCGCCGCTGTACGAGCCCGACACCGTTCGCCCGCGGGAACACGGGCTGCACCGCCGGCTCCCACGCCAGCGGGGCACCCTCGGCGGCAACGTTCTTGACGATGTGGAGGTAGTTGACGCCGACGTCGAACTCGCCCGCCGCCATCAGCTCGGCCATCACCGTGTGGCCCTTGACGATGACGGAGTTGGCGGCAATGCCCTCGAAGAGCGTGTCGGCCTCCTCCTCGGTCTTGCCGTTGGCGACCCAGTACTCCCAGAGCGCCTTGTACCAGTCGACGTCCCCCGCCTCGATGGCGATCCGCCCCTTCCACTTCGGATCGGCCAGCTCCTCCCAGGAGGCCGGCTCCTCGCCCTTCGGCACCAGGTCCGTGTTCCAGCTGACGACGAAGGTGTTGAAGCGCGACGCCGTATAGCCGTCGGCGACGGCCTGCGGGACGACGTTCTCGATGGAGGGAGAGTCGTAGGGAACGAGCACGCCTTCGTTGGCCAGGTTGACCATCTCGAGGCCGCTCGACTCGACAGCGTCGGCGCCGTGAAAGTCCGCCTTCGCCTCCTCGAGCAGGCGCTGGAGCACGGTCTCGCTCGTTGCCCGGTAGAGCGCGACGTCGATGTCGAACGTGTCCTCGAACGCCGAGACGACCTCGTCGACGACGCTCGGCGACATCGCCGTGTAGAAGCTGAGGTTGCCCTCGGCCTGGGCCAACTCGACGAGCTTCGCCCGGCGCTCGTCGCCGGAGAGGCCCTCGAGGGCGGCCAGCGTCTCGTCGAATCCCGACGCTGCTTCCGCCTGCGTTGTCGCCTGCGTGTTCTCCGAGCTGCTGTCGTCGGTTCGACCCGCCGCACGCAGCCGCGGTCGCCAAAACGAGAACAGCAAGAACCGCGAGGGCTCGCCGCACCCGACCCTCCCGAGAGTCACGGCGCCTGTGGACGACCTGGTTTCTGATCGCATTATGTTCTGTTGCAGGGGATTGTCTAGATGGTGCGGCCGGAATGAACCTCCTCGAGAAGGGTCACGGGACGCTGACCGTGCTCCGGCACGTGCCGGGTCAGCGGAAGGCCACGTACCTTCCGCGCGAGCAGCTGCTGGCGCGCCGCGACGAGCGCGTGCGCGACACCGTGAGGTACGCGGCCGAAACGGTGCCGTACTACCGAGACCTCTTCCGACGCGAGGGAATCGATCCGCGGGACATCCGGACGGCCGCCGACCTGGAACGACTCCCGCTCGTCGACAAGCTCCAGCTTCGAGACGATCCCTCGCGGCTCGTGTCCGACGCTCCTCGCGCCCGCGATGCCGTCGTCTACCGAACGGTCGGGACAACCGGGGTGCCAGTCGAGATCCGGCACGACCGGACGTCGTTGCTCGAGGGCGTCGCCCACGCCGAGCGTGAGCGCGTCATCGAGTCTCGCTTCGTCGGGAAGAGGGTCCGCTACACGCGCATGTCGATCTCCGACACAACCGGCACCGGCAACCAGACGAGGGCGTTCTACCGCCGCGGCATGCTCGCGCCCGTGCGGCCGCATCACCACTCGCTCTCGGTGAGCTCGCCCCTGGAGGAGACGATCGCCACGATCAACAGCGTCCAGCCCGACGTGATCCGCAGCTACGGAAGCTACCTCGAGCTGCTGTACGGGACGCGTGGTCGCAAACGGGCTTCGCATGCACCGCCCGAAGCTCGTCGTGTACGGCGGCGACGGCCTTACCTCGCGCGGGCGGGCGCTGATCGAGGAGCACGGTCGGCATCCCGGTCGCCTCGCGGTACAACTGCGTCGAGTCGTTCAAGATCGGCTTCTTCTGCGAGGAACGGAGCTGGTTCCACCTCCACGACGACCTCTGCCACGTGCGCATCGTGGACGCGGAGGGCCGGACCGTTCCGGACGGGACCCACGGCGAGGTCGTGATCTCCAATCTCGTCAACCGCGGCACCGTTCTCCTGAACTACCGCCTCGGCGACCTCGCGACCATCCTCACGGAAGGGTGCGACTGCGGGCGGACCACCCGACTCCTCTCCGAGCTGGAAGGCCGGGTGTCCGAGTTCGTGCGACTCCGGGACGGATCGATGTTCACCCCGACGACGCTGTCGGATCTCATGGAGCCCTACGGCGACGTCGATCCGGTATCAGCTCGTGCAGGTCGAGAGCGATCGCTTCGACCTCCAGCTCGTCACCGCCGACGAGACGTCCTTCGCCAGCGTCGCCGGCCCGCTCGCCGCGGATGTCTCGCGCCAGCTCGGCGGAGCCGCCGTCGAGCCCACGTACCACGAGAGCGCCAAGGCTCCCCAGGTCGGCAAGTTCATGCGCATCACCGCCTTGCCGGACGACGAGCCGCCGCGATGAAGGGCGACGGAGTCGCATTCGCCCGCTTCTGCGCGGGCCTTCCCGGCTTCTTCCGACAGCCGCTCGAGCCGGCAGAGTGCCGGCGTCGCATCGTCGACGGCCTCGCCGACCGCGAGACGAGCTTCCTGCGCACGATCGAGCACGGCATCTATGCACAGCCGGACAGCCCCTACCTCCGCCTCCTGCGCCACGCCGGCGTCGAGCTGGGCGATGTCCAGTCCTCCGTCCGGGAGACCGGCATCGAGGGAACGCTCGAGCGGCTGTACGACGAGGGCGTCCGCGTCACGCTCGAGGAGTTCAAGGGCGTTCGTCCAATCACCCGGCCCGGCCTCGAGCTGACCGTCCCGCCGGAGGATTTCGACAACCCGCTGCTCGCCCCGGGGCGCCTGGCCGGCGAGACGCTGGGCTCCCGCGGTGTCCCGCGCCGCTCGCTGCTCGACCTACCCCATCTCGAGCAGGAAGCCGTGTACCAGTGGCTATTCCTCGAGACGTTCTCCCTCCACGGGCATGCCCTGGCGCTGTGGCGTCCCGTGCTGCCGGCGCGTGCAGGGCTCAAGAACGCGGTCGGCTACGCAAAGCTCGGGCTGCCCGTGGCGCGGTGGTTCTCGCAGAACCGGCTCGACTGGCAGGCGGGAACGAGGCGCGAATGGGTCGCGATGAAGACGATCCTCTCGGCCAGCCGCACGTTCGGAACCGCGGTCGCGAAGCCGCAGCACGTGCCGCTGCAGCACGCGATCGAGGTGGCGCGCTGGCTGGCGGCGACGGCTGCCGCAGGCACTCCTGCCGTGATCGACACCGTGGCGAGCTCCGGCGTGCGCGTCGGCGCGGCTGCGGTCGAGGCGGGGCTCGACCTCACAGGCACGGTGCTGCGCTTCGGCGGCGAGCCGCTGACCGACGCGAAGGCGGAGATAGTCGCCCGGTCGGGCGCGAAGGCCGTCTGCCATTACTCGATGAGCGAGCTCGCCCGCGTCGGTGTCGCCTGCGCCCGGCCCACGGCTGTCGACGACGTCCACCTGCTGCTCGACAAGCTCGCCTTCGTCCAGCGCGAACGGCAGCCGCCAGGCGGAGGCGAGCCCGTCGGCGCCCTGCACCTGACGACGCTGCTCCCGAGCTGTCCCAAGCTGATGCTCAACGTCGAGGTCGACGACTACGGCGTTCTCGAGGACCGTCCCTGCGGCTGCCCGGTCGGCGCAGCTCGGGCTGACGCGCGCACCTGAGCGGCATCCGGAGCTACGAGAAGCTGACCACCGAGGGGATGAACTTCGTGGGCGACGAGCTCGTGACGCTCGTCGAGATCGGTCCTGCCCGCGCGCTTCGGAGGCGGCCCTTCCGACTACCAGCTCATGGAGGAGGAGGTGACGGGCTCACACGGGTCGCCGTCGTCGTCAGCCCGCGCCTCGGGCCGCTCGACGAGGCCGAAGTGGTCGAGACGGTGCTTGCCTCCCTGTCGAGCGGACCGAGCACCGGGCCATGATGACCTCCATCTGGCGGGACGCCGGGACGCTCCACGTGCTGAGACAGGAGCCGTACGCGTCGGAATCGGCGAAGGTCCTGCCGCTCCACGTCTCGCGCCGGTGACCGAGACCCCCGAATGGGACGATCTCGTCGGGCTCTGGCTCGACCGGCGCGCCCAGATCCTCTGGCGGCGTCACAGCGACGCCGTCAACACGCGCCTCGCCGGCGCGTGGCTTCCCAACGGGGCCGCTCGCGTGCTCAAGACGGACCTCTTCGACGAGGCCGTCTCGGGCGGCGTCCTGCCGGTCGTCACCGAGCGCGGTGCCGAGCTCGTCGGCATCGACCTGTCGCCGGCCGTAGTGAAGGCCGCCGCCGCCCGCACGGAGCACATCGAGGCACAGGTTGCGGACGTGCGCGCGCTCCCCTTCCCCGACGAGAGCTTCGACGCCGTCTTCTCCAACTCGACGCTCGACCACTTCGAGTCGCGGGACGACATCGTCGTCAGCCTGCGCGAGCTCTATCGCGTGCTCCGGGCGGGCGGCACGCTCGTCGTCACGCTCGACAATCCGTGGAACCCCCTCGTGGCGCTGAGCAAAGCGCTGCCCCGGCGGTGGCTCAACGAGACCTGGAACCGCCATGCCTCGGGCCTCGGCAAGGTCGGCGTCCTCCCGTACCAGGTCGGGATGACCATGAGCGCGCCGGCGCTCGGGCGCACCCTCGTGGGAATCGGCTTCACGATCGAGGAGACGACGGCCGTGATGCACGCGCCTCGGCTACCGGCCGTCCTGGTCGGCTCGGTGCTCGAGCGGCGCGCCGGAAGGCCGACCCAGGAGCGGTTTCTCGAGCTGCTCATGCGCTGCGAGGGCATGCGTGACCGCCGGACGCGGCTCGTCACGGGGATGTTCGTCGCGATCCGGGCGACCCGGGGTCAGGAGAGCCCGTGCGCCTCCTCGAACGACGGCCCGGCGGCGTCCTCGACCCAGTAGCGGCGCGCCCAGCCGACGCCCTGCCAGGTCTGGAGCCACGCCGGGGTGATCTTGAACAGCCAGCGAGGCTGCTCCAGCGTCGGCTCGAGATACGCGGGGCCGTTCGGGCCCAGGTAGCGCACCGACATCCGGGTCGCCACCTCGACCCACCGTCCTCCGACGTTCGCCTCCTCGACGAGCTCCGCCTCGCCCTGGCCGATGACCTTCTCGAGCGTCTCCGGGACGTCGACGGTGAAGGAGACCTGGCCGTTTCGCTTCAGGTGCTCGGCCCACACGGATCGCTGGCGCGGCACGACCCAGAACGCGCCCTCACGCCATTCGTGCCAGCAGGGGACGACGTACGGCCGCCCCTCGGCATCGAGACACGCGAGGCGCATCACGACGCCCCGCTCGAGGAACGCGTCCCGCTCCTCGTCACTCATGCCGCCGACCTTCCCACGCCACTCCTGCGATGTCTCGCTCACGGCCCGCCTCCTTCCTGATCGGGGACGACGACAGCGCGCCCGTCGACCAGCCCGCCACGCAGGTCGTCGAGAGCGTCATGGATCCGAGTCAGAGGGTATGTGCGAATCCGGCTTCGGATGCGGCCCGCCCCGGCGAGAGCCACGACCTCCTGGAGGTCGCGGACCGTCCCCGCGACCACGGTCGTGACGGACGCCTCGGGCGCGAGCCTGAAGAACTCGAACGGCAGCGTGCCTCCGGCAAGGCCGAGCAGCGCAACGATCCCCCGCGGCGCCACGACGTCCGCCGCGAGAGCCAGCGTCGCGTCCGTGCCCACGAAGTCGAGCACTGCGTCCGCCCCACCGGACGAAAGCTCCAACACGGCCCGGGCGGCACCGTCGTCGGCTCTCAGGACGTGGTCCGCGCCGAGCTCCTTCGCCCGCGCCAGCGCGTCCTCGTCCGTGTCGACCACGACGACGACCGCACCCGACAGGGCTCGGGACAGCTGCACGGCGAACTGACCCGAGCCCGCCGGCGCCGATGATCACGAGCGTTGCAGCGCCGTCCAGGTGCGGGCGCACGCGCTTGACGGCCGCGTATGCGGAAAGGGCGGCGCAGCCGAGCGGCGTCGCCTCGAGGCAGTCGAGGTCGCCGAGCGGGACGAGATGACGCCGGTGCGGGACGAGCACGTACTCGGCGAAGCCGCCGTCCGCGGTCGAGCCTGCCTCGCGCCCCTCCGCGCAGAGCTGCTCGTGCCCGGAGACGCACCAGCGGCAGAAACCGCAGCCCCAGCCGACCATCACGGCGACGGGCTCGCCGATCTCGACTCCCGCGGCCGACGGCCCGAGCGCCGCCACGCGTCCGGCGATCTCGTGGCCCATCGTCACAGGGCGCCGGACGAGCTCCTCGAACCTGCCGTCGAGCACATGGAGGTCGGAGCGGCACACACCCGCGCCGGCGACCCGCACGAGAACGGCGTTCCCGGTCGGCTCCGGGACCGGAACGTCCTCGATCACCAGCTGCGACGCGCCGGGGTGCAGCCGCGCGGCGAGCATCAGCTCAGGTGCGCGAGATCGTAGAGCGGGTAGAGATCGGCCGGGTGAGGCTCGAAGCCCTGCAGCCGGGTCGTGTGAGCCCAGACGTCGCTGGGCGTGACGAGCGGGACGTATGGCAGCCGCTCGGCTGCGATCCGCTGCGCCGTGGAGGCGGCGGCTCGGAGCTCCTCCCGCGGCCCGGCGCGGAGCCAGCTCTCGAAGGCCTCGTCGAGCTCCGGAATGGAGGCGTGCTGCCAGTTGGGGAAGCCGTCGCAACGGCTCGAGGCGAATCCGATGACGGCGTCGAGCGCGTCCTGCCAGAGCCACTTGTTGACGAACGCCGGCACGCCGGCCGCGCACGCCTCGTAGAAGGGTGCGAACGGCTTGACGAACCGGAGCTCGAGCTCGACGCCGACCTCCGCGAGCTGCTCGGCCAGGAGCCGTCCGAGCGGGCCGATGAACGAATCGTCCTGCACAACGCACTCGCAACGGATCGGCTCGCCGCCGCGGACCTCGCGAAGGAGCTCGACGGCCTTCCCGAGGTCGCGCGATCGGCCTACGATCGACCGCCGGGTCGTAGAACTCGTCGCCCGGCGGGACAGGTCCCCAGGTCGGGCTTGCGTGGCCGTGATAGACCTCCCGGACGATCGCCTCGCGATCGACGGCGAGCGAGATCGCCTGCCGCACCCGGAGGTCGTCGAAGCTCAGGTCGGAGCGGTGCCGGTCGAGCCCGAGATAGATGCTCGAGGGCTGCGGATGCTCCACGACGACGAACCGTGGATCCTCCCGTAACCGCTGGATCTCCTCCATCGGCGGCCCGTGCAGCAGATCGACCTCCCCCCGCTCGAGCGCCTCCAGCCGCTCGGCGGGCTCGAGAATCGCGTGCCATTCGATGCCGTCCAGCTTCGGAGCACGTCCGTGGTAGCCGTCGAAGCGCTCGGCCACGACTCGCTCGGACGACCACGACACGAGCCGAAACGGCCCCGTCCCGTCCGCCACCTCGAAGCCGAAGCGATCCGGCTCGGCCTCGCGGAGCGCCTCGTTGTAGACCGTGGTGTGCGTCCCCCAGAGCAGCGAGGGCAGCCGGCTGTAGGGGAACCGCAGCCTGAACACGATCGTACGCTCGTCCTCGACCTCCATCGTGTCGACCGGGTCCCAGTACCAGAGCTGGCCCGACGGAAATTCGAAGCGCAGGTGCTCGAGCGGCGCGACGACGGCTTGCGCGTCACAGGGGGCCCCGGAATGGAAGCGCGCGCCGGGCTGCAGCCGCAGCCGCCACTCGAGGCCGTCGTCGGACACGTCCCAGGACTCGGCGAGGCGCGGGTACGGAGCCCAGTCCGCGCCCTTCATCACGAGCAGCTCGTAGATCGCCAGGTGGCAGGGGTCGATGTGAGGGCCGGTCGGGTCGAGCCGCGAGAACTCGTAGTCGAAGGCCTCGCGGAGGATCACGGCCTGATGGGTGATCGGAAATTGTGGTGGCGTCGGGGACGGCAGAGACCGAGCCTGAGATTGCGATCATCCGCTCGCCCGTACCTGGGGTACGGGCGAGCCACGAGCGTGGTCTCGGGCGACGGTACTCGGCCGCCATCCGGCGGCGCCACGGTTTCCGATCAATTTCCGATCAATCATCTAGGCCTGCCTCGAGGAAGTCCACGATGACCTGGATCGACTCCTCCGCGCGCTCGATGAGATTGCCGTGGCCGCAGCCGGTGAACACGTGCAGCCGCGCGCCGGGGATGAGCTCGGCCATGCGCCGCATCCCGACGCCGTCGGGCCCGCAGTCGAGCGGCGTCAGGCAGTCCTCGTCGCCGCAGAGAAGCACGGTCGGCGACGAGATGCGACCGAGCTCGGCGGTCACGTCGGTGTCGATCATGGCGTCGCACGCGTCGCAGAAGACATCGGGCTCGACGTTGCGGGCGACGACTTCCCTGATCGCCTGCAGCTCGGCCGCGCCGAAGCTCTCGTCGAGGAACTGCCGCGACAGCGCCTTGGTGCAGAGCTCGATCGCGAGCTCGTCGGAGTCCGTGCCGTAGGCGCGGGCGATCGCCTTCCAGACCTCGAACTGGGCCCGGGCCATGTGGTCGCACTTCGCGATCGCTCCGCTGATGACGAGCCGGTCGACTCGCTCCGGGTAGCGGGCGGCGAACAGCGTGGCGATGAAGCCTCCCATCGAGCCTCCGTGCACGTGCGTGCGCTCGACCCCGATCGCATCGAGCAGCGCGGCGAGATCGTCGGCCCACGTCGCCATCGTGTAGCGCTGACGGGGCCGGTCGCTCTGCCCGTAGCCGCGGTGGTCGTAGTCGATGACCGTGAAGTGCCCGGTCATCGCGTCGGTGATCGTCGCGTACCCCTCGTGGGCGCTGACAGCGCCGCCGATCTGAACGAGGTTAGGCCCCGAGCCCTTGAGCTCGTACCACAGCTCGACGTCGTTCACTCTGGCTCTGGACATCGATACGGGTGCGGCCGGTCGCGGATGACAGCGGGCCGCAACTCGCGGGATACTACCCGGGGTGGAGCCGCGATTCCAGAAGAAAAACGTTTTTTTGACCGGCGCCGGGAGCGGCTTCGGCAAGGCCACCGCGCTCGCCTTCGCCCGGGAAGGCGCTGCGACCGCCTGTCTCGTCGAGCGCCTGCCGGAGCGGCTCGACGCGGTCTGCGCCGAGCTCGAGAGCCTCGGTACGAGAGCCGTTCCGATCCTCGCCGACCTCGGGGACACGAGCTCCTGCGAGCAGGCGGTCGCGACCGCCCTCGAGGCGGCGGGCCGGCTCGACGTCGTCGTCGTCAACCATGCGGCGATGTCCTGGGCCACGCCGTTTCTCGAGCTCCCGGACGAGGCCTGGGCGACCGAGCTCCAGATCAACCTCACGAGCTTCTTCGTCCTGGCCCAGCGTGCGGCCCGCTCGATGGCCCAGTCCGGAGGCGGCTCGATCCTGTTCACGGCCTCGGTCAACGCGCTCGGCGCCGGGCGTGACTTCGCGCCCTACTGCGTGACGAAGAGCGGGCTCGTCGCGCTGGCGCAGGTGATGGCGGTCGAGCTCGCGCCGCACGGTATCCGCGTGAACTGCGTCAGCCCGGGGCCGGCCGACACCCAGCGGTCCGTCGACCTCGTCGGCGAGGAAGCGATGGGCCGCTACAGGAGCGCTTTCCCCGGCGTTCCGCTGAACCGCCTCGCGAGCGCGGACGACATCGCGGAGGCGTTCCTCTACCTCGCCTCCGACGCCGCGTCGTACGTCACGGGCCACAACCTCATCGTCGACGGGGGCCTGACGGCACAGATCTACGACCTTCCCGAGTGACCAGGGCCGGACGGTCCGGCCCGGGAATCGCAACCTGGAGGAGGACAGCCGTGATCAAGGTGATCGGCACTGCCTACAAGCGGGACGACTTCACGACCCGCGACTTCTTCGACTACTGGCGTGACGTGCATGCGCCGATCTCGGCGAAGGCACCGGGGATCCGCGGCTACGTCGTCACCGAGGTGATCCGCAAGCTCCAGGGCGACCTCGAGGCCGACGGCTTCGTCTCGCAGTGGTTCGACGACGAGGAGGCGGCCGCTCGCGCGGATGCCTCACCGGAGGTCGCCGCGGCCTGGGACGACGTCTCGAACTACGCGAAGATGACCGGGACGTTCTGGGTCACGAAGGAGCACGTGTACATCCCGCCGCCGATCACCGGGCCCGGCACGCTGAGCAGCCGAGCATGGCTCCCTGCCGGCCCCAACCGCCCGGGAGCGTGATCGCATGGTGAAGCTGATCGGCACCGCGTACAAGCGAGACGACTTCACGACGGAGGAGTTCTTCCGCTACTGGCGCGAGGTCCACGCGCCCATCACGGCGAAAGCGCCCGGGATCAGGGGCTACGTCGTCTCGGAGGTGCTGCGCAAGTACGAGGGCGGCGAGCTCGAGGCGGACGCGTTCGTCGAGCTCTGGTGGGACGACGAGGAGGCGCTCGACCGCGCCATGGCCTCCCCGGAGGAGCAGGCCGCCTGGGCGGACGTCGCCAACTACGCCAAGCTGAGCGGCACGTTCTGGGTCGCGAAGGAGCACGTGTACATGCCGCAGCCGATCACCGGCCCGGGCTCTCTCAGCAGCGAGGTCTGGATCGCGCCCTAGGCGCACGCCGTGCCAGCGGCGCCAGTGTAGGGCCGGATCTCATCCGGCCCGTGAACGCGGCCCTCCGGGCCGCTCCACGGCCGATAACAGCCGCTACACGGCCGTTTCGGCCTAGAGCAAGAAACGCGCCGCGGCCAGGGCGTACATCCGTGCCGCCTCTCCGACAGCGCGGGCCGGAAGAGACTCGTTCGGGCTGTGGGCCCGCGGCAGGAAGCCCGGCCCGAACGCAGCGACCGTCGGAATGCCGGCGACGCCCTGGACGTAGGAGGCGTCGCTGGCGCCCGGGAACGCCGCGAGCTCGGGCCGCCGTCCGAGCACCAGCTCGGCGGCCTCCTCGAGCGCAGCCACGACGGGCTCGTCTCGGGCCCGATCTCCGTCGGCGCGTAGAAGCCTTCGAACACGAGGCTCTGCGTCGAGCTCCGGATCATCGGCCATCGCGCGGGCGAGGAATGCCTCGAGGTCGGCCCGCAGCTGCTCCTCGGTCATGCCGGGAAGCGTCCGGATGTCGCAGGCGAACTCGGCCTCGCCGGGATAGACGCCGTAGTAGACGCCGGCGCTGGCCATCACCCCGACGTTCACGGTCGGCCCGAGACCGCCGAGCGGATGCCCGTCGTAGGTCAGCGCGGCCTTGAGCTCCCGGTGCATCCGGTCGACGAGGCGGGCCATCGCCACGGTCGCATTCACCGCCGGCAGACGGTCGGAGATCGACGAGTGCATCTGCGTCCCCCGGACGCGCACCTTGAACAGCGCCGCGCCGCGCGAGACAGGTCGATCGCCTCCCACTCCCGGACGACCCCGCACGGCTCTCCGATCACCGCCGCGTCCGCACGCAGCCGGCCCGACTCGGCCAGCCAGCGCGGCGCCGTGCGCCGAGCCGGCCTCCTCGTCGGCGACGAGTGCCAGGACGAGGCGTCCCTCGCGGCGGGCCTGCAGCGACGAGCGCACCCGCCGCGTACACCATCGCGCGACACGGCAGCCTTCATGTCGCCCGAGCCGAGCCCGTGAAGCTCGCCCTCGGCGATCACGGGATCCCAGGGATCCGTCCGCCATGCCTCGAGGTCGCCCGGCGGCTTGGTGTCGAGGTGACCGCAGAGCATGAGCGTGCGTCCGCCGCCCGTGCCCGGCACGCGCGCCAGGATGTTCGGCCGTCCCTCCGTGGCCGACACTTCCTCGACGTCGACGATGCCGAGGTCCGCCGAGCCGCTCTCGAACGAGCGCCGCCGCCGCACGCTCGTCTCCCGGAGGATTGACACTCGGCGTCGCGATGAGCGCCTGCGTGAACTCGAGCAGCTCGGCGTCGCGCTCGTCGAAGAAGCGCAGCAGCGCCCGGTCGTCGCTCATACGCGAGCGGCGGCGAGCGCCTGCACCGCGTCGCAGAGCCGGCCGAGGCCTTCGTCCAGGACGTCCGGCTCCTCGGCCAGCGAGACGCGCACGAGACCTTCCCCACCCGGCCCGAACACCTCGCCCGGCGCGACCGCGACGCCCCACTCGTTCAGGAGCCTCAGCGTGAAGTCCATCGACGCAAGACCGGCCTCCGAGACGTCCGCGACGAGGTAGAAGGTGCCCTGCGTGCGAAACGCCGGGAGGCCGCGCTCGCACAGGAGCTCCCAGGCACGATCGCGCCGCTCGCGATAGGCGTCTCGCATCTCGGCCACAACCTCCTGGGGCCCGAGCAGAGCGGCCTCGGCCGCCTTCTGCGAGACCGCGCTCGGGCACGACACCTCCGGCTCCTGCAGCTTGCGCAGGACGTCCGCCAGCGCAGGCGAGGCAACCGCGTAGCCGATCCGCCAGCCCGTCATCGCGTAGACCTTCGAGAAGCTGTAGACGGAGACGACCCGGCCCGCCTCGTCGAAGCGCGCCGCGGCGACGTGCTCCCGGTCGCGGTCGAGCACCAGCTCGTCGTAGACGTCGTCGGCGATCAGGTAGACGTCGTGCCGGTCGCGAGATCCTCACGAGCTCCTCGACCAGCTCTCCGGGGAACACCGCGCCGGTCGGGTTCGTGGGCGTGTTCGTGAAGATCGCCTTCGTTCGCGGGGTGACGAGGGCCTCCAGCCGCCCCGGGTCGGGGAGGAACCCGTCCTCCCGGCGCAGCTCGTAGAAGACCGGGACGCCGCCGAGCAGCCGCACCATCTCGTCCATGTTCGGGAACCCCGGAGTCGGGAGGAGCACCTCGTCACCCGGGGCGAGGAGCGCCAGGTAGATCGAGAAGAGCGCGTTCATCCCTCCCGGGGTGACGACGATACGGTCAGGCTCGACCCGATAGCCGTCCACCCGCTGCAGGCGATCGGCGAGCAGCTCGCGCAGGCTCGCGAAGCCGCCGTTCGGCGTGTAGCGCGTGTAGCCGGCCCGTGCCGCCGCGAACGCCGCCTCGACGACGTGCTCCGGCGTGCGGAAGCTCGGCTCGCCGATCTCGAGCCGGATCGCTTCCGGCATCGTGTTCGCGAGGTCGAAGACCTCGCGGATCGCCGAGCGCCGGGCCTCGACGGCCCGTGGAGCGAGCTGCTTCACGCGCCCTTTGCTTCGAGATCGGGGCGCTGACCCGGATCGAAGTACCGCCGGTGCCAGTCGACGCCCTGGAACGTCGTCAGCTTGCCGTCCCTGGGAGTCAGCTTGACGAGGTAGCGCTCCCAGCCGTACGAGCGCGAGAGCGCCGCAGGCCCGTCCGGCCCGACGTACTTCAGCGCCATGCGGTTCGCGACCTCGACCCATTGCGAGCCTTCCGCCACGCACGGGCCCTCGACGACCTCCGCGGTGCACTGGGCGAGCACCTTGCGGTTGCCGCCGTCGGGCGGGATCTCCTTCTCCTCGATGCAGATCGCGCAGCGCGGCTCGCGCTCGAGGTCGTGCACCCACTCGGAGCGCTTGCGACCCACCGCCCAGAAGGCTTCGTTCTCCCAGACGTACCAGACCGGGACCACGTAGGGCCAGCCGTCCGGTTTCAACACCGCGATCTTGATCAGCCACTTGTAGTTCGTCAGGAAATCCTCGAGCTCGCTCTGCGTGAGCGGGCCCGACTTCGACGCGTCGTACCATTTCCGCTTCTCGATCGCTTCCTGCGTCTCGCTGTCGAGCTCCACCGTCACCTCCTCTTCGCTGTCTGACGGCCTCTGGCCGTCACCCGCCGGACGGCCTCCACGATCTCCTCGTGCTGGGGAACGACGGCCCGCTCCAGGGGCGGGCTGAACGGGATGTGCGAGGTCTGTGCCCCGACCCGGGCAACCGGCGCCTCGAGCTCGTCGAAGAGCTCCTCGGTGATCCGCGCCGCGACCTCGGCGCCGAACCCGCCCGCCGTCCACGCCTCGTGGCAGACGACAGCGCGCCGGGTCTTTCCGCACCGACTCGAGCACGGTCTCGAGATCGAGCGGCACGAGACTGCGCAGATCGACGAGCTCTGCCTCGATCCCCTCCTCGGCGAGCTGCTGCGCAGGCCTGCTCTGCGTGCCGCGCCATGATCGAGTACGCGAGGATCGTGACGTCGGCGCCCTCGCGGCGGATGGCCGCCTCCCCGATCGGCACCTCATGCCGTCCCTCGGGAACCGGGCCCCGGCTCGAGCCGATCTTCTTGTTCTCGAGGTAGACGACCGGATCGTCGTCGGCGATCGCGGCGGCGAGCAGCCCCTTCGCGTCGGCCGGCGTGGAGGGCGCCACCACCTTCAGGCCGGGCACGTGGGCGAAGATCGCCTCGAAGCTCTCGGAGTGCTGGGCGGCGGAGGATCGCAGCGTCCCGTCCGAGGCGCGAAGCACGAGCGGCACGCTCACCTGGCCGCCGAACATGTAACGCAGCTTCGCGGCCTGGTTCACGATCTCGTCCATCGCGCCCATCGTGAACTCGACGAAGCTGATCGACCCGACGGGCCGCAGGCCGGTGACGGCCGCGCCGACACAGGCCGACACGATCTGGGCCTCCGAGATCGGCATGTCGACGACCCGCTCGGGCCCGAACTCGGCGAGCAGCCCCCTGAACTGCCCGAAGCTGCCGCCCCAACCGATGTCCTCGCCGAGCACGATCACGCGCTCGTCCTCGCGCATCGCGACCTGCATGGCCTCGAGGGTGGCCTGGCCGAAGCTGACCTGACGCTCGCTCACGTGAACACGCCCTCGAGCGCCTCCGCCGACTCCGGGTACGGGCTTTCCTCGGCGAACCGCTCCGCCTCGGCGACCTCCTCGGCGACCGCTTCGTGGACCTGCTCGAGCGCCTGCGGATCCGTCGATCCCCTCGGCGACGAGCCGGCCCTCGAGCCGCGGGATCGGATCGTGCTCACGCCGGCCCTCGACCTCCTCCTTCGCGCGATATTCCTCGGCGTCGCCGACGAAATGGCCTCCGAAGCGGTAGGTGAGGAGGTTGAGCAGCGTCGGGCCCTCGCCGGCCCTTGCCCGCTCGACGGCGACGGAGGCCGCCTGGAAGACCGCGATCGCGTCGTTGCCGTCGACGGTCTGGCCGGGAATGCCGTAGGCCTCCGCCCGGCGGGAGAGGTCGTCGACCGAGGTGGTGCGGCCGACCGCCGTGTACTGGGCGTACTGGTTGTTCTCGCAGGCGTAGACGACCGGCAGCCGTCGCACGGCCGCGAAATTCAGCGCCTCGTGGAAGCTTCCCTTGTTGATGCCGCCGTCTCCGAAGAAGGACACCGCGACCTGCCCCGAGCGGCGGTAGGCGGCCGAGAGCGCCGCGCCGGCCGCGATGCCGCAGCCGGCGGCGACGATGCCGTTGGCCCCCAGCATGCCGAGCGAGAAGTCCGCGACGTGCATCGAGCCGCCGCGGCCCTTGCACACCCCGGTCGCCTTGCCGTAGAGCTCCGCCATCAGCCGGTCGAGCCCGACGCCCTTCGCGATCGCATGGCCGTGGCCCCGGTGGGTGGACGTGATGTAGTCGTCGGGTCGCAGCACGGCGCAGACACCGGCCGCGACCGCCTCCTCGCCGACGATAGACATGGACGAAGCCGGGCAGCTTGCGGGCGAGGAAGAGCTCTTGCACCCGCTCCTCGAAGAGACGGATTCGCACCATCGTCCGGTGCACCTCGAGCAACGTCCCGGGATCGGGCAGCGCGGTCACTGGGCTGTGTATCCCCCGTCCACGGTCAGGATGTGCCCGGTGACCATCGACGAGGCGTCGGAGGCGAGGAAGAGGGCCGGCCCGACGATCTCCCCGGGCTCCCCGAAGCGGCCGGCCGGGATGCGCGCGAGCATCCCGGGATAGAGATCCGGCTCGGCCGCCCGCTGGCGGGCGACGACCGGAGTCTCGAACGTGCACGGAGCGATCGCGTTCACCCGGACCCCGCTCGAGGCCCACTCGACGGCCAGCGTGCGGGTGATCTGGACGACGCCTCCCTTGCTCGCCTGGTAGCCGATGCTTCCGGCGTAGCCGACGAGCCCGCCGATCGACGCGAGATTGATGATCGAGCCGGCGCCGGCGGCGAGCATGCGGCGGCCCACCGCCCGGCAGCAGTTGAACGTTCCGGTGAGGTTCACGGCCAGCACGCGTTCCCAGAGCTCCGGGTCGTAGTCGGCGGCGGCTCCCCGGGCGCCGATGCCCGCGCTGTTGACGAGGACGTCGACCCGCCCGCCTTCCTCGAGCGCGAGCTCGACCATCGCCGTCGACCTCGTCCCTCCGGGTCACGTCGAGCTCGACCGGGCGAGCGCGGTCGGGGCCGAGCTCGGCGGCGACGTCGCTCACCTCGGTGCCGGGTAGGTCGGCGGCGACGACGAAGGCCCCGGCGTCGGCGAATCCGGTCGCGACAGCGCGGCCGAGCCCACTTGCCGCTCCCGTGACGACGGCCACGCGCCCGGCGAGCGAGAAGAGCCCGAACACGCCCTCCATGCAGCGGACTCTATACTCTCCCTCCCGCAAGAGAAACGTTTTTCTTCGACCCACATGGACGCCGGAACGCTTTGCGCGCGCTACCGGGAGCTGTACCTCCCCGCGGTCTGCGACGCGCTCTACGCGCTCGGGCTGCCCGAGCAGGTCCTGCCGACCTCGCTGCGTCCGCTCTTCCCGGAGCAGCGCGTGGTCGGCGTCGCGTTCACCGTGCGGGGAGAGGCGATCGAGCCCCGGATCGGCTGGGACGACGGCATCGAGCGGATCCGCTCGTACCTCGAGGTGTACGAGCAGCTGGAGCCCGACTCGATCCTCGTGCACGTCAACGGGTCGAGCCCCGTCGGCCACTTCGGCGAGCTCACGGCCAACTCCGCGAGGCAGCGAGGGTTGCGTCGGCTGCATCCTCGACGGCAACCTCCGCGACATCGAGGGCCTCCGGGCCATCGGCTTCCAGGTCTTCTACCGTGATCTCTCCCCGCTGAACGCGATCGGACGGTGGGAGATGGTCGCGTGCCCAGGAGCCGGTGACGATCGGCGGCATCACGGTGGAGCCGGGCGACGTCGTGATCGGCGAGTTCGACGGCGTGCTCGTCGTGCCGAAGGCGGATGCCGAGCGGGTCCTCGATCAAGGCCGAGGAGATCGTGTCGGCCGAGGAACACGTCCGCGAGGACATGCGGGCGGGCGTTCCTCCGCTCGAAGGCCTGCGGAAGCACGGGCATATCTAATGGCGACCCCGATCGTGATCCCGCAGCAGGGACTCGTCGAGGAGGTCGTCGTGCTCGAGTGGCTGCGGCCGGACGGGGCCGAGGTGACGGACGGCGAGCCGATCGTGCTCGTCGAGACGGAGAAAACCCAGACCGAGGTCGTCGCGCCCGCGGGCGGCACGCTGCGGATTGCCGTCCAGGCCGGGCCGGACGTGATCCCGGTCGATACGGTGCTGGGGGAGATCGAATGAAGATCGCGGATCGCATCCACCTGGTCGGCTCCGGGATCAGCTCGGGATGGGCTTCGACGTCACCATGGGCTTCGACCTCACGGATGCCTACGACTGCCACGTGTTCCTCCTCGACGGCGGGCGACGAGCTCGCGATCGTGGACACCGGCGCCGGCATGGGGCGCGGAGAGCATCGTCGCCAACGTGAAGGCGGCCGGCTTCGATCCGGCCTCGATCCGGCAGATCATCCTCACCCACGCGCACGTCGACCACGCCGGCGGCGCGGCGAAGATGCGCGGCGCTGCTCGGCTCGCCTGCCGTGCTCGCCTCGGCCGTGTGCGCCGACTGGATCCGCACGGGCGACGAGCAGAAAGTCAGCCTCGACGTCGCGAAGAAGGCGGAGTTCTATCCCGCCGAGTACGTCCTCGAGCCGTGCCCGGTCGACGCCGAGCTCACCGACGGGGACACGATCCGCGTCGGCGACCTCGCGCTCGACCGTCCTCGACACGCCCGGCCATTGCGACGGGCACATCTCGCTGCTGCTGGAGCGAGGAGGCGAGCAAACGCTGTTCTCCGCGGACGCCGTCTTCTACGGCGGGAACATCCTCCTCCAGAACATCTGGGACTGCCGGCTCGACGCCGCCATCCGCACGCTGCGCCGGCTCCGAGAGCTCGAGGTCACCGCGCTCATCCCGTCGCATCTCGGGTACTCGCTGACGAACGGCCAGCGCCACATCGAGCGCGCGAACGGCGCGCTCGACAGCCTGCTCATCCCGAATCAGCTCGTCTCGGCCTGGTAGCGCGCCGTCCGCGTGCTCGGCGCGGGCCTCACCGAGGCAGCGGCGTTTCGTCTGCTCCTTGAGCAGGCCGACGATCTTGTCGAGCACGTTCACGCGCCACTCTCCGACGAGGGAGGTGCCTCGAGACTCCGTCCCGAACGTGACGCCGACCGTCCAGCCGATCGAGGCTCGCCGGAGCGCCTCGGAATCCGCTGCCAGCGGATCCTTGGCTCCGTGCACGAACAGCTTCGGCAGACCCTGAGCCCGCAGGGTCCACGGATCGATCCCGTCGAGCGGGCCGGCCGAGACGAGCACGAGCGTGTCGGGCAGCGCGAACGCGGGCTCAGGGAGCGCCCGCTCCACGGCCCGAAGCGTCTCCAACCGCGCCACGGCCCGCGGCGACGACGCAGACGTGACGCGCGCCGAGCCGCCGCGCGAGCGTCACTGCCAGGTCGACGTCGAGGGCGCCGGCTTCGTCGTCCACTCCGCCGTCGGAGCCGCCGTGACCGCGCAGGTCGAGCGCGAGCACGCTCCAGCCCTTCCCGGCGAGGTCCGGCTCGCAGCGGGCGCCAGGCGTCGATGTCCTCCCCGACGTCGTGGACGAGGCAGATCCAGACGTCCCCTCCGCGGACGAGCTCGCCGCGGAGCGTGACGCCGTCAGCGGTCGTCGCCCCGACGGCCTCGGGCTTCATCCGTCTCCGTTCCGATGGGCTCGTAGTTGAAGCACGCGACCCGGTGGGCCGAGTCGCCCGGAATCCCCTCGAGCGGCGGCACCTCGGCGTGACAGCGCTCGATGACGCGGAAGCAGCGGCTCGCGAACCGGCAGGCGGCAGGCGGATCGATCGCCGTGGGGACATCGCCTTCGAGGACGATTCGCTTCGTGAACCGCCTTCTGGTCAGCGTCGGTACCGACGAGAGCAGCGCCTGCGTGTACGGGTGCAGCGGGTTCTCGAAGATCTCGCCTGCCGGGGCGGTCTCGACGATCTTCCCGAGGTACATGACCGAGACCGGTCGGCGACGTGGCGCACGACCGACATGTCGTGCGAGATGAAGAGGTAGGTCAGGCTGAGCCGTTCCTGCAGGTCGCGAAGGAGGTTCAGGATCAGGCTCTGCACGGAGACGTCGAGCGCGCTCACCGGCTCGTCGGCGATCAGGAAGGTCGGATCGACGGCGAGTGCGCGAGCGATCGAGATGCGCTGGCGCTGCCCGCCCGGAGAACTCGTGCGGGAACCGATCGGCGCGTCCGGCGAGAGCTCGACGAGATCGAGCAGCTCTCGCGCACCCGTTCGCGCCGCTCGTCGTTCGCGATCAGTTGCGCGACATGCCCTCGGACACGATCGCATCGACCTTCATCCGTGGATCGAGCGAGCCGTAGGGATCCTGGAAGACGAGCTGCGCCTGCTGGCGGAAGCGCCGCAGCTCCGGCCCCTTTGCAGCGAGCACGTCCATGCCCGTCAAAGCGGACGGAGCCCTCGCTCGCCGGGATCAGGCGAAGGACGAGCCGCGCGAGCGTGCTCTTGCCGCAGCCGCGACTCGCCGACGAGCGCCAGCGTCTCGCCCGGCCGCACGTCGAGGTCGACGGCGTCGACGGCTGACAGCCAGCTCGTCGGCCGACCCCAGAAGTCCCGCGCGACCGCGAATCGTTTGGCGAGCCCCCTGACGGCGAGCAGCGGCTCAGCGGTCGCGGCCATGGACGCTCTCAACGGATCCGGCTCGAACGGCTTCGGGTTGTAGCAGCGCAGCTCTCGGCGATCGGCGAACCTCTCCAGGTCGGGGTGCTCGGCGTCGCAGCGCGGGATACGGTTCGGGCAGCGCGGCGAGAAACGGCAGGCCGACGGGGAGCGCCGGTCAGATCGGGAACACGGCCGACGATGACCGGGAGGCGCTGCCCGGGATCGGTCAAGTCGGGCATGCTGCGCATCAACCCTTGGGTATAGGGGTGGCGGGGGTCGGCGAAGACGGAGCTCACCGTGTCGGCCTCGACGATCTCGCCGGCATACATCACCGCCACGCGCTCGGCGATCTCGTGGACGACCCCGAGGTTGTGCGTGATCAGGATCACGCTCATCCCGAGGTCGTCGCGCAGGCCGGCGAGCAGGTCGAGGATCTGGGCCTGGATCGTGACGTCGAGCGCCGTCGTCGGCTCGTCGGCCACGAGCAGCCTGGGCTCGAGCAGGAGCGCGGTCGCGATCATCACCCGCTGGCGCATCCCGCCGGAGAACTGGTGCGGGTAGTCGCCGAACCGCGTCGCCGCCCGCGGGATCCCGACGCGCTCGAGCATCTCGATCGCGCGTTGCCTCGCCTCCCGCTTCGTCCCGGCTCCGTGCGCGAGGATCGTCTCGGTCATCTGGCTGCCGATCGTGAACGAGGGATCGAGGCTCGTCATCGGCTCCTGGAAGACCATCGCGACGTCCCTGCCGCGAACGCTCCGCATCTCGCGCTCGCTGAGGCCGATCAGGTCACGCCCGTCGAGCAGCGCACGGCCGGCCGTGATCGTGGCCGCCGCCGGCAGCAGCCGCATCAGGCTGAGGACGGTCATGGTCTTGCCGCAGCCGCTCTCGCCGACGAGCCCCATGATCTCGCCCCGCCGAACGGTGAACGACACGTCGTCGACGGCCGCGAACGAGCCACGCCGGCGGCTGATCTCGGTCGTGAGCCCTTCGACGACGAGCAGGTCCGAGCCGGCCGGCGCCGCCACTGCGGAGGAGGTCGGAGTCGGGTTGGCTTCGGCCATCAGTACCGCCGTAGCCGCGGGTCGAAGATGTCGCGCAGACCGTCGCCGAGCGAGTTCAGCCCGAGCACGATCAGGGCGATCATGGCGCCCGGGACGACGGCCGGCCACACCGACACCGTCCAGTAGTTGCGACCCTCCGCGACCATCGCCCCGAGGCTCGGCGTCGGCGGCTGGGCGCCGAGGTTGATGAAGGAGAAGCCGGCCTCGGCGACGACGGTCCACGCCACGTAGTAGGACGCCATCACGAGCACCGTGCCCATGACGTTGGGGACCATGTGACGAAGCAGGATTCGCCACTCCGGCACGCCGAGCATCCGCGCCGCCTCGACGAACTCTCGCTCGGAGAGCGTCTTCACCTGCGCGCGCACGATCCTCGCGAAGCCCGCCCAGAGGATTACCGCGACAGCGATGACGACGCCCTTGAGCCCCTTGCCGATCATGCCGGCGATGATCACCGCGACGAGCAGGAGCGGGAAGCCCCAGGTCAGGTCGATGAGCCCGGTGATCGCCGTGTCCCGCCTGCCGCCGAAGTAGCCGGCGATCGAGCCGAAGACGAGCCCGATCGTGATGACGAGCACGGTCACGCCGACGCCGATCAGGACTGCGATCCCGACGCCGCCGATCGCACGCCACATCAGGTCGCGCCCGTACTGGTCGGTGCCGAGCGGGTGCGAGCCGCTGGGCGGCTGCAGCGCCTCGGCGAGCCGCTGCTCCTCCCAGAGGTGATGCAGGCTCGGCGTGAGCAGGATCACCGCGCCGAGGATCCCGATCAGCAGGAACAAGGTCGTCAGGACAAGACCGACCAGCGCCAGCTTGTTCGCCTTGAGCAGCGCGAACGCGTCGCGAAGGCGCCCTTCCTGACCCGCGGGGACGTTCTCCACGCCGGCGAGGTCGACGACGGGCTCGGTGGTAGCCATCTACGCCGCCCTCGCCCGGTCGCGGACGCGCGGGTCGACCAGCTGGTGGGCGACGTCCGCGAGGAAGTTCGACATGATCACGATCGCGGTGAAGAGGAGCGCGAGCGTCTGGGCGAGCGCGTAGTCGCGCTTCTGGATCGATTGCACGAACTGGAAGCCGAGGCCCTCCCAGCGGAAGATGACCTCGACGATCAGCGTGTAGCCGAGCACGAGCGGGATCGTCACGCCCGCGAGCGCGATCACGGGCACGAGCGCATTGCGCAGCGCGTGCACCCAGAGGATCCGTTTCGCAGCAGGCCCTTCGCGTTCAGCGTGCGGATGTAGTCCTTGGACAACTCCTCGAGCGTCGACGAGCGCATCAGGCGCATGTTGACCGCCATCGACTCCATCGCGAGGACCACCGCCGGCAGGGCGAGATGCTCGAAGCCGCCGGTGCCGGCCGGCGGAAGCCAGCCGAGCTTCACCGCGAACAGCTGGATCAGCAGCACCGCGAGGAAGAAGTTGGGGATGCCCATCCCGAGCACCGCGATCAACCGGGCTCCCTGGTCGAAGGGGCGGTTGCGGCCCCAGGCGGCGAGCAGGCCTAACGGGATCGCGAGCAGGTAGACGATCAGGAGCGCTGCGAAGCCGAGCTTCAAGGTCTTGACGCCGGCGTCTTTGATCACGTCGGTGATCTTCGCGCCGTTGACGAGCGAGCTCCCGGGATGGCCCGTCACGACGTTCTTGAGGAAGATGAAGTACTGCGTCGCGAGCGGCTCGTTCAGCCCGAGGCGCTCCTTGATGTCGTTCACGAGCACCTCGGTGCCGGTCACGCTGACGATCGACCCGGTGACGTCACCGGGCGCGACCCGCAGCCCGTAGAAGATCAGGACGGACGCGATCAGAAGCAGCAGAAGCGCGTAGAGGAAGCGCTTGAGGATGAACTTGGCCATGGGCGAGCGCGGCTAGCGGGCGGCCGCCAGGCCGCCCGCTAGCGTCGAGCCGAGATCAGGACGCGATGTAGACGTCGTTGTAGAACGGGTACAGCATGGTCTCGAGCGGGGTATAGCCCATCACCGACGTCTGGTGCACCCAGGTGTCGTTCCGGGTCAGGATCGGGATCTCGGGAAGCTGCTCGGCCCAGGCGAGCTGGAATTCGCGCGCGGCCGACTCGAGCGTTGCCTCGTCCGGCGCCGTCTGCCACTTCTTGACCGCGGCAGCGATGTCCGGCAGGTCGCCGTTGAACGCCGTGCTGGGAAACGCCTGGAAGAAGATCAGCAGGTCGACCGGCGACGACCACAGCCACTCGAAGCCCCAGGCGTCGACGGTCAGTGCCTTGTCCGGCTCCGCCGCCGCAGCAACGATGCCGAAGTACTCCGCCGCGTCGGGGACGTCGAGCTTCATCTCGACGCCCACGTCCGCGAGCATCGGCACGACCGCCTGGTCGATCGCGGCCGTGGTCGGCTGATAGTTGTCGTTGCTCGTGATCGTGAACGAGAGCTTCTGGCCGCCCTTCTCGCGGATGCCGCCCGAGCCCTCGGTCCACCCGGCTTCGTCGAGGAGCGACTTCGCCTTCTCCGGGTCGAACTGGTTGAACTGCTCGACCCCCGCCTCGTACCACTTGAAGTTCGGCGCAATCGGCCCGTACGTCGCTACGGCCTGCCCGAAGAAGATCGAGTCGGCGAGGGACTGCCGGTCGATCGCGTGCGAGATCGCCTGGCGGACGCGGACGTCGTCGAATCCCCGGTCCGTCTGCTGCGCGTTGAGGCCGATGAAGTAGTTCGAGAGGCTGGGGAAGCTGACGGTGACGAGGTCGCCGTTGGCCTGCAGCCGCTCGATATCCTGGCCCGCCGGGTTCTTGACGACGTTGACGGTGCCACCCTCGATCTCGTTGGCACGCTGCCCCGCCTCGAGGATCGGAACCCACTTGACGGAGTCGAGATAGGCGGGCCCGGTGTTGGTGATGTACGGGACGTTCGTGCCGGGGTAGGCGTCCCAGCGGTTCACCACGACCTCCGTGCCCGGCTTGAAGCTCGACAGCGTGAACGGGCCCGACCCGTCCGCCTCGGTTGCGCCGTAGTCCTCGCCGAGCTCAGTACGCTTGGCGAGGTTCTGGATCATCGCGTACTCGGTCGCGAGGGTCTCCGGGAACGCCGTGAAGGGAGCGCTCATCGTCACGACGACCGTGGTCGCGTCCGGAGCCTGCACGTCGGCGACCGTGGGCCAGAAGATCGCGTTCTGCCCGGGCCCGCCCGCGTCGCCGGTGGCGTCCCGGAACGCGTTGAAGTTGTCGGCGATCGCCTGCGCGTCGAGCGCCGCGCCGGACTGGAACGTCAGGCCCTCGCGGATCGTGAACGTCCAGGTCAGGAGGTCGTCGGAGACCTCCCAGGAGTCGACGAGCGCCGGCTGGTACGCGCCGTCCGCATCGCGCACGACCGTGAACTCGTAGATGGCGACGTAGCCGGGGTCGGCCCAGTTCGACTGCACCGTGTCCAGCTTCGTGAAGTCCCGGTCGTAGCCCTCGACGAGCTGCCCGCCGGTGACCGGCGCGCCGGCCGGCTCCTCCGCCGGAGCGCCCGTCGAGGACGGCTCCGCCGGGGGCTCCCCGGCCGGAGGCTCCTCTGCCGGCGGCGCCGCCGCCTCCTCGTTGTCGCCTCCGCAGGCTGCGAGCAGCGCGGCCGCGAGGGAGACCGACACGCCGAGCGCGGCCGAGCGCGCAAAGAACTGGCGCCGCGTGATCCGCCGCGCCGTGTAGTCCTCGAGAAGGTCTTCGACCTCGCCCTTCTCGATGCCGTCCGAATCGTCCGTGCGCCTCACCAAAATCCCTCCTTCTCTCGGACCGCAGCCTTTGTACCCGGTTAGACGACGAATACGCTCGAATGGCTAGAGAATCGTTTTTCTGGCCGGCCAATCTTCCCGCATCAGCTGGAAAAGTCAAGCCTCGGCAGGAGCACGTCCCGTGGACTCGCGCTCGACGAGCGCAGGCGGCGTTCGCACCACGAAGCTCTCCGGGAGCCTGCCGTCGATCGCCTCCAGCAGGCACCCCACGCCGCCCTCCGCCATCTCCGCGAGCGGCATGTGCACGGTCGTGAGCGGCGGCTCGAGGTAGCCGGCGATCGGCGAGTCGTTGAACGCGATGACCGAGATCTGCTCGGGCACCCGCAGGCCGAGCCGCCGCACCGCCGCAAGCGCCGGAACGGCCGCCGTCGGGCTCCAGACGGCGAGCGCCGTCGGACGCGGAGCCTCTGCCAGGAGCCTCTGTGTGCGCGGCGAGCACACTCTCGTCGTCGACGAGGCACGGCCGGATGTGACGGGCCGGGACACGCAGTCCGGCCGCCCGGACGCCGGCCCGGAAGCCCTCGAGCCGCCGCGTCGCCGGGTCGACGTGCGCCGGGCCCGCGAGATAGGCGACGCGACGATGGCCCAGCTCCACGAGATGCTCGACGGCGATCCTCATGCCGAGCGCGTCGTCCACGCTCGCGCTCGGCTCGACGCCGTCCACGCGCCGGTTGAGGACGACGAACGGCAGGCTCTCGTCCTTGAGCTCGCGGATGAACTCGTCCGCGACGAAGACGCTCGCGATGAGGAGCCCGTCGACCCGGCGCTCGAACAGGAGCCGCCGGTAGGCCTCGCCGCGCGACGCGAAGTCGGCCGTGTCGGCGATCAGCGTCACATAACCCGCCGAGGCGGCTGCCCGCTCGACTGCCATCAGGATCTCGGCGTTCTCGTAGTAGTACGCAAGGTTGATGATGATGCCGAGGCTCATCGTGCGGGACAGCCGCAGCCCTCGCGCCATCGCGTTGGGCCGGTAGTTGAGCTCCCTCGCCGCGTCGAGGATCCGCTCGCGCGTCTCGGGCCGGATCGAGACCGTCGGATCGCCGTTCAGCACCCGGGACGCGATCGACGTGCCGACCCCGGCCGCCCGCGCGACATCGGCGAGCCGGGCGGTCCGACCCGGTCGGCTGGTTGCGGCCACAGCTAGCGCAGAAGATCTCTCGGAAGGCCGATGCGGTTGAACTCGTTGGCGGCTGCCTCGGCATGGCGGCGGCCGTTGCGCAACGAGATCAGGTGGTGCCCGGGCAGCAGGGCGTCCCACTCGAGCTGCGCGATCTTGTTGCAGGACGCGGCGTACTCCTGGAGGTTCGAGTCCTTCACGTTCTGCAGGATGATCGCGCCGCCCCAGAAGACGCAGTCCGACGCGAACATGTACGTGCGGTCGGTCCCGACCATCCGGACGCAGTAGTGGCCCATGCAGTGGCCCGGCGTGGCGACCAGCTCGAGCTCGAAGTTGCCGACCGAGATCCGGGAGCCGTCCGTGAGCTCCTCGTCCACGTCGCAGGGCTCCCACTCGTAGTCGGCCGGGTAGAAGCCGAACTGCTTGGCCCAGTTGAGGCCGATCTGCTCCGCGTCCGCGACGCGGATGAACGGGGCCGCCTCCACTCCCGCGCAGACGCGGGCGCCCGTGGCCCGCTTCAGCGCGGCCGCACCCCCCACGTGATCGGCGTGGTAGTGGGTGACGACGATCGTCGAGATGTCGCCGGGGTCGAACCCGTCGGCACGGATCAGGTCGAGGATCTCCTCTGTCCCGGGGCCGAAGCCCGCGTCGATGAGCGCGAGCTCCCCGCCGCCGTCGACGAGGTAGGTGTGGCAGTCGAGGCGATGGGTCAGGTTGAACCCGTAGTCGCCGCCGCCGACCAGATAGACGTCGTTCGTGAGCTTCATTTACCTCTCCGGAACGCTGTAGGTGTGGGCAGTGAGCCCTCCGTCGACGACCAGGTTGACGCCGGTGATGTAGGCGGCGTCGTCGGAGGCGAGGAACGAGAACGCCGAGGCGATGTCGTCGACCGACCCGAGCCGTCCCATCGGCACGACCGGGAAGCCCTCCCGGCGCCACTTGTCCATGAGCTCCTCGCCGACGAGGTCGACCGACTGCTGCGTGTCGCTCGGCCCGGGGCTGACGCTGTTGACGCGAATGCCGTGCGACACGAGCTCGAGAGCCATGGTCTTGACCAGGTTCGCGGTCGCCGCCTTCGCCGCGTTGTAGTGGGCGAACTCGGGAGACCCGCCGAGCGACGAGATCGACGCGGTGTAGAGGATGACGCCGCCGCCGCCCTGTTCCACCATCGCCCGGGCGGCCCGCTGGCCGACGACGAACGAGGCGGTCAGGTTGACGGCGATCACCCGCAGCCAGGACTCGTCCTTCATCTCGAGGAAGGGCTCCTGCGTCCAGGCGGCGGCATTGGAGACCACGATGTCGAGGCGCCCCGCGTCGGCGAACGCCTCCCGCACCGCGCGGTCGCATTCCTCGACCTCGGAGAGCTCTGCGAGGATCGGCCGTCCGACCACTCCGGCCGCCTCGAGCGTCCCCACGACCTCGTCGAGACGCTCCTGCACGCGGTCGACGAGGTACACCTTCGCCGCGCCCTCGGCCGCGAAGCGGAGCGCGGTCGCGCGACCGAAGCCGCTCCCGCCTCCCGTCACGAAGACGACCTTGCCCGCGTGACGACCTTCGACGATCACGACCCCTGGCCCTCGGAGAATCGATTTTCCAAGCGCCCGATCTTCGCCCCCGCCGGGCATGCGTGTCAAGCGCCCAGATGATCTAGGGTTGCCCGGCCATACCCGCCGGGAGGTCAACGTGAGCCGCTACCCCAGTCTTTTCAGCCCGCTCCAGATCGGTCCCGTCACCGTGCGCAACCGGATCATGCAGACGGCGCACGTGAAGCTCTTCACGACGAACGGCGTCGACTCGATGCGCAACGTCGCCTACCAGGTCGAGCGCGCCAGGGGCGGTACGGGCCTCCTCATCACGGGCAACCGGCTCGTCCACCCGACCTCGACGACGGGCATGCCGCGGTTCGCGTTCGCCTACCTGAAGGAGCGCTCAGGCGATCAACCGGCGGATGACCGACGGCGTGCACGAGCACGGCGCCGTCATCTTCGAGCAGCTCAACCACTTCGGGCTCAACGCGTCGAGCGACGCCGCCGACGACCTGCGTGTCCTCTGGGGCCCGTCGGCGGTGAAGTCACCCGCCTACGGCGAGACGCCGAAGGCGATGGAACGGGAGGACATCGCGGAGGTCGTCGACTGGTGGGCACGCTGCGCCGAGCTTTCGCGCGAAGCGGGTTTCGACGGGACCGAGGTGCACCTCTCGCACTCCTACCTGCTCCACCAGTTCCTGTCGCCGCTCTACAACAAGCGCGAGGACGAGTACGGCGGCAGCCTGGAGAACCGGCTGCGGTTCCCGCGCGAGGTGATCGACGAGGTGCGCCGGCGCACCGGCGACGACTGGGCGGTCGGCATCCGGCTGTCGCTGACCGACTTCATCCCGGGGGCGCTCGACGTCGAGGACGCGATCGCGATCGCCACTGCGCTCGAGGCCGACGGCAAGATCGACTACGTCAACGTCAGCGCTTCGGGCTACCACAACATCTTCCACGCGATCCCGCCGTCCGATCTGCCGGAGGGCTATCTCGTCGACCTGTCCGCCCAGGTCAAGGCGAAGGTGCGGCTGCCGGTGTTCACGATCGGCGGCATCAAGGATCCGGCCCTGGCGGAGGAGATCGTCGCGTCCGGCAAGGCCGACATGGTCGCGATGACGCGCACGCAGATCGCCGATCCCGAGTTTGCGAACAAGGCCCGCGACGGCCGCGAGGACGAGATCGTCCACTGCATCCGCGGCAACCAGGGCTGCATCGGCCGCGTGTTCCGCGGGCTGTCGATCAACTGCACGGTGAACCCGGCGGCCGGCCGCGAAGCCCGCTTCGGCGTCGGCACGCTCCAGCCGGCCGATCCTCCCGGCCGCTGGCTCGTGGTCGGCGGCGGCCCGGCGGGGATGCGCGCCGCGTACACGCTCGCGCGCCGCGGGCACGAGGTCACGCTCCTCGAGCGGGAGGCCGAGCTGGGCGGGCAGGTGAACCTGATCACCCGGACGCCCGGGCGTGAGGAGTTCGGCTGGGCCCGCCGCGACCTCGAGCGGCTGCTGCCGAAGGTGGGCGTCGAGGTCAGGCTCTCGACCGAGGCGACCGCGGAGCTCGTGTCGGAGCTCGCTCCGGACGGCGTCGTGGTCGCGACGGGGGCGCGTCCCGACCGGACCGGCTTCTCGACCATGAACCCGCTCGTCGACGAGCTGCCCGGCGTTCGTCAGGAGAACGTCGTCGACGCCTGGAGCGCGATCCGGGGCGATGCTTCGATCGGCGACCGAGTTGTCGTGCTCGACGGCGACGGCGGGCGGTACGCCGCGGCGACCTGCGAGGTGCTGCTCGACGCCGGCAAGCAGGTCGAGCTGGTCAGCCCGTTCAACGCGCTCTTCCCGAGCACGATGTACGGGCTCGACATGGCGCCGCTCTATGCGCGGCTGATGACGAAGGGCCTCGTCGACCGGCTGAACCACTGGGCCGGCGGCATCGACGGCTCGACGGTCAGCGTCTTCAACCTGTACACGGGCGCTCCGTCGGTGATCGAGGGCGTGGACACCGTGGTGCTCGCGACGGGGCCGAAGGCGGACGACGAGCTCTACTTCACGCTCAAGGGCGAGGTCGCGAACCTCCACCGGATCGGCGACTGCGTGGCTCCCCGCAAGCTCGACCATGCCATCTACGAGGGCGAGCTCGCGGGCCGCGAGCTCTGGGATCCGGAGGAGCGCTACATCTACGAGGGCGAGCTCGAGCGGGCCGAAGCGGCAGAGCTCACGATCTAGGCCGAAACGGGCGCAGCCCGTTATCGGCCGTGAAGCGGCCCGGAGGGCCGCGGTCACGAGAGCGGGGCCGCGGTGAGGGGCCGGATGAGATCCGGCCCCTACCCTAGGTAGGCCGAAACGGGCGCAGCCCGTTATCGGCCGTGAAGCGGCCCGGAGGGCCGCGGTTACGCGAACGGGACCGCGGTGACAACACAGTTCCGGCCGGATGAGATCCGGCCCCTACAGAGCGCGACCTCGTCGTGTCGGAAACAGGTGACGACGTGGTCGTTCACCAGCCCGGCGGCCTGCATGAACGCGTAGCAGATCGTCGGGCCGACGAAGCGAAAGCCTCTCCGCTTGAGATCCTTGCTCATCGCCGTGGACTCGGCGGTCTCCGCCGGTATGTCGGCGAGCGTGCGCCACTCGTTCTGGATCGGCTCGCCCCCGACGAAGCTCCAGAGGTACTCGGCGAGGGTTCCCCGCTCCTCCGCGACCGCGAGCGCCGCCCGGGCGTTGCCGACCGCAGACTCGATCTTGGCGCGATTGCGGACGATCCCCGAATCATCGAGAAGCCGCTCCACGTCTCGCGGCCCGAAGCCGGCGACCGTCTGCGCGTCGAAACCCGCGAACGCGGCTCGATAGCCTTCACGCTTGCGCAGGATCGTCGCCCAGGACAGGCCGGCCTGGGCGCCTTCGAGAACGAGCAGCTCGAACAGATGGCGATCGTCACGAGACGGCATCCCCCATTCCTCGTCGTGGTAGGCGAGGTACAGCGGATCGCCCGGCGGCGCCCACTCGCAGCGTCGATTTCCGTTACGGGCCCGCGGCCGTGCAGTCTTGCGCGTATCCCTTGCACGATGATAATGAGACTCTGGCCGCGACCACGAAGCAAGCCCACCGACTCGATCGGCTACTCGGGACGCGGCAAGGCCGCCGAGTACGACGCGCTCTACGAGAGCGCCGAATGTGCCTCCGGCGAGTGGCTCCGCGCTCGCCAGGCCGTTGTCCTGCGACTCGTCGGAGCCGGGCCCGGCCAGGCGCTCGACGTCGGGCATGGGTCCCGGCCGGCTCGTGCAGGCGCTCGAGCGCGAGGGCTGGACAGCCTGGGGCATCGACGGTCGGCGCACAGATGGTCGCGATGGCCCGGGCTCGCGTTCCCGCGGCCGCCGACCGCCTGCGCGAGGGCCGCATCGAGCGGCTTCCGTTCGAGGACGCTGCCTTCGACGCAGTCGTAACGACCGGCATGTTCGCCTACGTGACCGATCGTCCCAGGCTATGCTGTCGGAGATTGCGCGTGTGCTCCGGCCGGACGGCCGCGCCGTCCTGTCAGCACCGGCAACGCCCGCTCTCCGCCCACCTCTGGCGTCAGCGAGATCCTGTATCCCGTGATGCGTGCTGCGAACTGAAGCGGCGTGCGCCTATCGGACGTACCGCCTGCCGTATGAGCACCGTGCGCGGCTCCGACCCGGTCGCGCGGGGCATCGAGCGCATGTTCGCGGAGGCGGGCCTCGATGCTCGAGGCTGGTGGAGCTTTACGAGCTTGTCCGGCATCGTGCCCGACCCGCTTGATCGGGTGTCTTCCCGCGTGCACGCGCTTCGCGGGCGCGCGCGGCGACGGCGCGGCGAACGGGCTCCGCCCGTCGGTGCAGCGCACCTCGGTGCGCAGGACAGATCGTCGTGGCAGCCCGAAAGCCTGCCTAGGGGCCTCGAGCGCAGCGAGCACCTGCGTCCCCAAACTGCGTCGTCGTCGACGACCCGCCCAGATCCGGCGTGGGTGACTCGGCGAGGGCCCGGTCGACAGCATGCTCGAGACGCCGGGCCTCGTCCTGGCGGCCGAGACCGAACGCGAGCATCAGCGCGGTCGAGCGCAGCATCGCCGCCGGGTTCGCGATGCCCTGCCCGGCGATGTCCGGCGCGGAGCCGTGGACGGGCTCGAAGATGCCGGGGCCGGAGTCGCCGAGGCTCGCGGAGCCCGCCAGGCCCAGGCCGCCGGTCACCGCCGCGGCCTCGTCCGAGAGGATGTCGCCGAACATGTTGTCGGTCACGAGCACGTCGAAGCGCTCGGGGGCCTGGACGAGCTGCATGGCGGCGTTGTCGGCGAGCATGTGCTCGAACTCCACGTCAGGGTTCTCGGCCGCCACCTCAGTCGCCACGCGGCGCCACATGCGCGACGTCTCGAGCACGTTCGCCTTGTCGACCGACGTGACGTGACGGCGGCGGGCTCGCGACAGCTCGAAGGCCCGTCGCACGATCCGCTCGACCTGGCTCGGGTGGTACTCGCAGGTGTCGAACACGGTCCCGTCGTCCCGGACACCCCGGGCGCCGTAGTAGATGCCGCCGACGAGCTCGCGCAGGAGCAACAGGTCGATGCCGTCCTGTCTCGCCGGACGGAGGTTCGCGTAGACGTCGAGCTCGGCGCGCAGGCGCATGACGCCCTGCTCCGGGCGGACGTCCGCGGCGTCGAAGTCCGGGTGCCCGATCGGCGCCTTCAGGATGGCGTCCGCCTCCCGGCACGCCTCCAGGGTGTCGGCAGGGAGAGGCTCCCCGTGTTGGCGGATGGCCTCGCCGCCGAACGGCCTCTCGTCGATCTCCAGATCGGGCGCCAGGACGAGCAGGGCCCGCCGGGCTTCCGCCATGACCTCCGGGCCGATGCAGTCGCCCGGCAGGCAGACGACCTTCACGCCGGTGCCGCCGCGGCCCGGGCCGGAACGCTCTCCACGTAGGCGATGGCATCGTCGACGCTGACGACGTCGGCGTACTTCGCCTGGATGTCGAAGAGGTTCGCCTCGTGAGGCGCCTGGGCCCGATCGCCCACGCAGTCGCGAGGGACGATCGTCGGCCAGCCGTACTGGAGCAGGTCGATCGCGGTCGCGCGAACGCAGCCCGAGGTCGTGGCGCCGCAGAGGACCACCGTGTCGACGCCCTGGGAGATCAGGATGGAGGCGAGGTTGGTGCCGAAGAAGCCCGAGGCGCCCTTCTTCAGGACGATGGGCTCGTCGTCGCGCGGGTCGAGGCGCGGGTCGATGTCGACCCAGCGGCCGCCGAGCTCGAGCACCGCGAGGTTCGGGACCTTCTGCACCCAGAGCCCTCCGTCCTTCAGATGCGGCTCGAAGCCGATCGTCGTGTAGACGACCGGGTGGCCCTTCGCCCGCGCCGCGTCGAGCAGCCGTCGCGTTGCCTCGATCTGCGGCGTCAGGTCGGCGCCGAGCGGGCACTCGGCGTCGGTGAAGCCGCAATTGAAGTCGATCACGAGCACCGCGGGACGCTCGCCCAGCGTGAACTTCTGGCCGAGACCGGCCCGCTCGTAGACCTCGCGTGCCTGCTGATCGCTCATGAGTCCTCCTTCTAGCCGGTGACGGCGGTCGCGGGCGTGAGCTCCTCGCCGAACCGCGCGCGCCGAACGAACTGGCCGGCGCCCGGCTGGGCGACGAGCTCGTCGCCCTCGACGATTGTCTGACCGCGTACGAGCACGACCTCCGGTGCGCCGATGACCTCGGTGCCCTCGAACAGGTTGTAGTCGACGTTCGAGTGGTTCGTCGAGGCCGAGATCGTGAGGCGCTTCTCCGGATCCCAGACGACGATGTCGGCGTCGGACCCGGGCGCGATCGTGCCCTTGCGGGGATAGAGGCCGAACGACCTCGCAACGTTCGTCGAGACGAGCTCGACGAAGCGGTTCCACGAGATGCGGCCCTCGCGGACGCCGAAGTGGTGCAGCATGTGGAGACGGTTCTCGATCCCCGGGCCGCCGTTCGGGATCTTCGAGAAGTCGTCCTTGCCGAGCGTCTTCTGCCCGTCCCAGTTGAAGGGGCAGTGGTCGGTCGAGACGACCGAGAGCACGTCGTTCGCGAGCGCGTGCCAGAGATGCTCCTGGTGCTCCTTCGTCCGCGGCGGCGGCGTGTAGATGTACTTGCCGCCCTCGAAGTTCGGCTTCTGCAGCGCCGTCTCGTCGATGAAGAGGTACTGCGTGCACGTCTCGCCGTAGCTCTGCCAGCCCTCGGCCCGGGCGCGGGCGATGGGATCGATCGCCTCCTTGCAGGAGACGTGGACGACGTAGAGCGGGCAGCCCGCGAGATGGGCGAGCTGGATGGCGCGGTTCGTCGCCTCGCCCTCGGTGATGGGCGGCCTCGTCCAGGCGTGCCAGATCGGCTCCGTCTTGCCTTCGGCTACGGCCTTCTTGACGAGCACGTCGATGGCGTCGCCGTTCTCGGCGTGCACCATGACGATCGCGCCGGTCTCGGACGCGACCTCCATCGTCCGGAACAGGGTCTCGTCGTCGACCATGACGGCGCCCTTGTAGGCCATGAACAGCTTGTAGGACGTGATTCCCTCGTCCGGCAGCTTCGCCAGGTCGTCGAGCGTCCCGCCGTCGTGAAGGTCGGTCACCCCGATGTGGAAGCCGACGTCGATGACCGGCTTGCAGCGATCGATCTTCTCGTGGTACTTCGCGAGCGCCTCCGGGAACGTCTCACCCGGCGTCTGCATGCAGAAGTCGATCAGGCACGTTGTCCCGCCGAACGCCGCCGACACGGTGCCCGACGTGAAGTCGTCGCAGGTGACGGTGCCGCCGAACGCCATCTCGAGGTGTGTGTGCGGGTCGATCGCGCCCGGCATGACGACCTTCCCCGATGCGTCGACGACCTTCTCCGCAGGGACGTCGAGCGCCTGGCCGATCAGGGACACGGCCCCGTTCTCGACGTACACGTCGCCGACGTAGTCGTCCGTGGCGGTGACGATGCGCCCGCCCTTGATCAGCACGGACATTGCCTCAACCTCCTTTGCGCGGAACGGCTCAAAGGCTACCCCGCCTCCGCGGCCGCCCTCCCGTGGAGACTACTTGGCCCGCGCGCCGCCGGCCGCGGCGTCCGGAGGCAGCTCGAGGCCCTCGACCTCGCCGAGCTCCTCCTTGACCTGGACGTCGTGCGAGGCGGGCGCCGCGCGCAGGCGCCGCCGGACGTAGATCGCGAACATGACGAGCATGATCGCGACGACGAGGAGGATGAAGAGCGTCGTCGCCGTCCCGAGGGCGTAGAGATCGGGGCGGATGACCGAGCCGGTGGTGAGCGCGAAGATCTGGATCGGGAGGGTCAGCGCGCCCGATGCGATCACGAGCGCGGTTCTGTCGTACTCGTTCCAGGAGAGCGTGAACCCGAACAGGAACGCTCCGAAGAGCCCCGTCCAGACGAGCGGCAGCGTGACCTCGCGGAACGTGCGGGTGCTCGAGGCGCCGAGGTCGCGCGCCGCCTCCTCGACCCGGACGTCGTAGCGGTTCCACGCCGCGACCATGACCAGGAAGCCGAAGGGCAACCCCCACACGACTCCGGTGCCGATCGTTGCGAGCCCGCCGAACGGCGTGAGCAGGCTCGGCCAGTCGAAGTCCTTCCCCATGAACTGCCAGAAGAGCGACGTGCCGAGGCTGAGCAGGAAGCCCGGCATCATGAGGGCGAGCATGATCACGTAGAACAGGACGCCGTCTCCGGGGAAACGGCGCCGGAACGCCATGGACAGCGAGAGCGAGAGCAGCGAGGTGAGCGCGCCGACCAGAAACGCGAGATAGAGCGAGGTCAGCGCGGCCGAGCGGATCTCCGCGGCGTGCGAGGTCGGAATCGAGTCGTCGAACAACGACTGCCACCAGTGGCCGCTGAAGCCCTGCATCGGGAAGTAGGGGCTGCCGCGCTCGCCCTGGAACGACAGGATCGCCATCAGGATCGCCGGCAGGTAGAGGATGGCGGTGAAGAGCACGAAGTAGGCGGCCAGCGCCCACTTGGACCACCGTGCGCCGGTCATGACGAGCCGCTCCCGCTGCAGCGCAGAGGTCCTCCCGGAGATTCGAGAAGCGGAGCAGCACGAAGACGCCCAGCATCATCGCGAGCACGAGGAAGACGGACGACGCCGCGGCGATCGGGTACTGGATGCCGCCGACGTAGTTCTGGACGATCGTCCCCACCGAGGCGACCTGCCCCGCGCCGACGAGCCGCGTCGTCCCGTAGTCGCCCATCGAGAGCACGAAGCACGAAGATCGAGCCGATCACGATCCCGGGGGCGGTCTGCGGCAGGATCACCTCCCGGAAGCTCTGCCACCAGCTCGCTCCGAGGTCCCGCGCGGACTCGAGCGAGCTGCGATCGACCTGCGCCAGCATGAAGAACAGCGGCGTGATCATGAAGAGGATGTAGAGCTGGATGAGGAAGAGCGATCACCGAGAAGCCGCGAGAAGCCGAGGATCTCGAGCGGCTCGTCGATCAGGCCGAGATCCTGCAGCACCTGGTTGACGGCGCCCTGCCGGCCCATCACCGGGTACTGCCAGGCAACCGCCCTGATCAGGTAGCTCGTCAGGAACGGCGCCAGCAGCACGAGGAAGAGCGCCACCTGGTTGCGGACGCTCTGCACCTTGAAGGTCAGGAAGTACGCGACCGGGTAGCCGAGCAGGAGACAGGCTCCGACGACGATCAGGGCGACGAAGAAGCTGTCCTTGAGCTGGTCCCAGTAGACGTCCGAGCCGAAGAGCGTCCGGTAGTTCTCGAGCGTGAAGCTCTTCTCGAAGCCGGCCAGGCTCGGCGTCCAGAAGGACACGAGGATGATCATCACGACCGGGCCGACGAGGAAGAAGAGCAGCCACAGGGTGCCCGGCGCCGCCCAGGCCGCGGTGATCCAGCCGCGCCGCTCGCGCTGGCCCTCGCCGGCCGCCCGAGTCCCGAGCGCCTTCTCCTCCGGGGCCTGCTCCTCGAGCTCCTCGAGCTCGGCGGCGTCGAGGCTCGGCGTTCCGGCCTCGTCAGGCCCCGAGGAGCTGGACATCCTCCTCCTTCCAGGAGATCGCGACCGTGCTTCCCTCCCTGCCGCGGAGCTGCGGGAAGCGATCGCCCGCGACCTTGGCGAGGAGCCGCTCGCCGGCCAGCGAGAGGTGGAGCTTGACGAGATCGCCCAGGTACTCGACGAAGATGATCTCGGGTCGTGCGTGGTTGAGATCGCCGTCCGGGGACGCCGCCGTCGTCATGGACATCGACCGCCGCCGCCCGGATCGAGACGGTGGCGGGCGAGCCGACCGCGAGGCTCGAGCCCGGCGCGCGGACCGACACCTTGACGTTTCCTTCGTCGATGACGAGGCGATCGCCTCCTTGGCGGAGACCGTGCCGCGCAGGATGTTGTTGTCGCCCATGAACGAGGCGACCAGCTCGTTCTCCGGCCGCGTCGAGATCGTCAGCGGGTCGGCGACCTGCTGGATCCGGCCCTCGTGCATGACGACGATCCGGTCGGCCATCGACAGCGACTCCTCCTGGTTGTGCGTGACGTGGATGAACATCAGCCCGAGCTGACGCTGGAGGTTCCGCAGCTCGACCCGCATCCGCAGCTGAAGCAGGCGGTCGAGGTCGCCGAGCGGCTCGTCGAGCAGGAGCGCCTTGGGGCTCGTCACGAGGACGCGGGCGAGGGCGACCCGCTGCTGCTGGCCGCCCGACAGCGCTCTGGGCTTGCGGTCGGCGAGCTGCGAGAGCCCGACCATCTCGAGCGCCTCCATCGCGCGCGCCCGGCGCTGCTCCTTCTCGTGCGCCGTGCATCTTCAGCCCGAACTCGACGTTCTCGAGCACGGAGCGGTGCGGGAAGAGCGCGAAGTGCTGGAAGACGGTCGTCGTGGGGCGCTTGTCGGGTGTCAGCCCGAGCAGGCTCTCGCCGTCGAGCAGGATCTCGCCCGAGGTGGGCACCTCATGACCGCCGATCATCCGCAGCGTCGTCGTCTTGCCGCAGCCCGACGGGCCGAGCAGCACGACGTACTCGCCGTGCTCGATCGTGAGGTTGACGTCGTCGACCGCGGCGACGCCCCCCGCGAAGATCTTCGTCAAGCCGCGGAGCTCGAGGCCGGAGCCCTGCGGCGGAGCTTCGGAGGGGGCGGCCTCCGCCGCCCCCTCCTGCTGCTCCGTTCCTTGCGGCTCCTCGCCCGCCATTCCTGCGCGGCTAGGCGGAGAGGAACTCGTTCCAGCGCTGGATCTGGTACTCGTTCTCCTCGAAGTACGAGTTCCAGGAGCTGTAGTTGCACGCGCGGTCGGCGAACGAGCCGCCGTCGCGCACCTGGCCCTTCTTGATGTCGCCCACCTGGCCGGTGATCCCGGGCAGGTCCTTCGCGGCCGCCTCGCCGTCGATCCAGAACGCGTACTCCTCCGGCTCGACGAACTGCCGGGACGTCTCCTGGACGGCGTTGTAGTAGCCCTGGCGCATCATGATGCGCGCCGGGCTCGCCGGAGTGCCACCAGTTGATGTAGTCGTAGCAGGCCTGGAGCAGGCTCGGGTCCGACTCGGCTCCTTGGAGATCGACATGGTCGAGCACCAGCCGCGGAAGCCCCGACGGCGGCGCCGCGTAGCGGACGTTCAGACCCTGCGCCACGAGCAGCGCGACGGCCGGCGACCACATCGACTCGAGCACGACCTCGTTCGAGGCCATCAGGTTGACGGACTCGTCGAACGTCGTCCAGAAGGCCCGGAACTGGCCCTTCTTCTTCAGGTCGAGGAGGATCTGGACGATGCCGTCGATCTCCTCCTTGGTCATGTTGCCGAGCGAGCCGAACGTCATCATGCCGGACGCCTTCGCCGCGTTCCCCGCGTCCTGAAGGCCGATCCCCGGGTCGTTGAGGAGCGCGACGCGGCCCTGATAGCTCGCGTTGAACAGCTCGGGCCAGTCGACGTCGGCGGCCTCTTTCTGGATGACGTCGCCGTTGTAGCCCATCGAGTCCATGTTGAAGTTGTTCGGCGGGCCGATCGTGTACAGCGGCTCGTCGCCCACGGTCTGGCCGGTCTCCTCGTCGACCCAGGAGACGAGCAGGTCGGTGAGCTCGCTCGGGGTCTCGGACGAGGCGTTCCAGTTGCCCGTCTTGTCGGGATCGATGTAGAGCGAGCGGAACGGGGCGTCGCCGTCGCCGTAGGTGCACGTCGTCGAGGCGCGGATCGACCTTGCCCTTGTTGATGAGCGGGGACATCTGGCCCCAGTTGGTGATCTTCGCGATCTCCTCGTTGTGGAAGTTCCCCGACTGGAAGGCCTGGTTGTACTGGTAGCGTGTAGCCCGAGAAGACGTCGAACGAGCCGGGCTGCGTGATCGCCTTCTGCACCATCGTCACGGAGTCGGTGACGTCGAAGGCGAGCTTGAACCCGAGCGCCTTCTCGCCCGCCGTCTTGATCGGATCGATCAGGTCGACGCCGAGGCCGGTGACGCGGAGCGTGCCGGTGAACTTCGGAGCCTCTTCGGACGGGGGTGCCGCCGGCTCGCCGCTCGGAGGAGAGCGGGCTCGCCGCCGGCTGCGGCGGCGCCGCCGCCTCCTCGTCGCTGCCGCCGCAGGCGGCCGCGAGCCAGCCGAGCCCGAGCGCTGCGGCCATGCCCGCGCCGCCCTTCATCAGGTCACGACGAGTGAGGCCGCGCTTCTTGCACTCGTGATCGAGATGCTTCTCGAGCTGATCTCGATCGAGGTCTCTCCAGTCTCCCATACCCGTACGCTCTCCTTTCTCCTCGCCGGCAGCCACGCCTAGCCGGAGGTACCGCAGGCATCAGGCTCCCACACTCACCCCGGATGGCCTCTTGTATACGCCGTTCCAAAGCTCCCGTCAACAAGCAACGCGGTGGAAGTCTGACGTTCGCCGCGGACGCCCGTCACGGAGCGTTTCGCGGTCGACCCTTCCATCTGTACCTGAGACGTCGAACGGTCGTCGTTGTTAGCTCGTGTGTCTACGACGAAGCGGCCTCGCCCCCCACGGCGACGCGCCCTGCCTCGCGCGAATGTCGCTTCAGGAACGCGATCACGGCGCCTGCGTACTCGTCCGTCGCGTCGAAGATGTTCGAGTGGCCGGCGCCCGCGATGACGTGCTTCTCGGCGCCGGCGATCCCCTCGTAGATCCCCTGCTGGCCGCAGCCGTTGGGGCCCTGGTCCCACGGCGTCATGATGTCCTCGTCGCCGCCGATCACGAGCGCCGGCGACGTGATCTTCGGAAGCCACGGCGTCAGGTCCATGTCGCACATCGCCTGGCAGGCCGCCGTGAAGACCTCGGTGACGTTCGAATCCCGGAGGATCTGCTGGATGTGGTCGGAGAGGGCGACCGCGTCCTGCTCCTCGAGGAAGCCCTTGCTCAGGCCCTGCCACGTGATCAGCTCCGCGAGCAGGCGGCTGCCCGGGCCGTCGGGATCCGACTCGGCGATGTCGATCCAGTTCTTGAAGATGAGCTTGCCCATGACGCCGAGCTTGGCGGCCGCGCAGTTGATGACGACCGACGTCGTCCGGTCCGGGTACTTCCCGGCCACGACGATGGCGATCATCCCGCCCATCGAGGTCCCGTGCACGTGGGCCTCGTCGATCCCCAGCTCGTCCATGAGGCCGACGAGGTCGTCCGCCCACACCTCCATGTCGTAGTCCTGGCTCGGCCGGTCGGAGGCGCCGTAGCCGCGCATGTCGTAGTCGACGACCTTGAAGCCGGCCTCGGCAATCCGGGGAGTGGCCGGGTCGAGGTTGAAGTGGCCGAAGCCGGCGCCGTGGATCTGCACGACGGCCTCGCCTTCGCCGGTGATCCGGTACCAGAGGTTTGCGCCGTTGACGAGAGCCTTCCCTTCCATCGCGCCTCCTAACGTTCCAGGGTGATGTCCACGAGCTCGGCGCGGGTGCCCAGGTACGCGCGCCGGAAGTCGTCGTTGCCTTCGTAGCGGCCCTTGAGCAGGATCTTGCGAACGAGGGTGAAGCGGGCCGGGCTCTCGGCGAACGGATACGGGTCGATCCGGATTCGCCAGGGGCCGAGCGGCTCGAGCCGCAGCTCGACCTCGTTCCCCTCGTAGTCGACCGGAACGGGGGCCAGCGTGTCGGCTTCTGCGTCGGACCCCTCCCACTCCCGCAGGCACAGCGCCAGCGAGAGGCGATCGTAGATCTGCAGGAGCTTGTAGTTCGTCCAGCGCTCCTCGTCCGAGACCCCGAGCTCGGCCGCCCGGGCGGGCTGCATCTCCTCCTGCTCGCTCACGAACGCCTTCACCGCGGCCTCGTGGTCCTTGACGTTCGCGAGCCCGAGGCTCGGCTGCGTGCCGTAGCGCCCCGTGTAGATGCCGGAGCCGTGCATCGAGACCATCAGCCCCGCGTAACCGTCCTCGTCGCTGACCGCGGCGATGCAGGCGCGGTAGAAGGCGAGATGGACCGGGATCGGGACGTCGAGGAAATTGCGCGGCCGGTCGTTGTCCGGGTCCCAGGCGGGCCGCCGGTCGAACACGGCCCAGCCGTCGTCGTGACGGGTGGCCGCGAGCGTGAGCGGGCCCGCGTGCTGCGGCGCGGCGAAACCGTCGCCTCCCCACGCTGCGGCGAACTGACCCGACAGGTCGGCGTGGTCCGGCTGGCGGACGAGCTGCCAGCTCTCGCCGCGGTCTCGAACGAGCATCAGGCCACCTCCTCCGTGGCGCGGGCCGGATGAGATCCGGCCCCTACGGCCGCCAGGACCTCGTCGAGCGGCACGACGTCCGCGTACTTCGTGTCGAGGTCGTAGAGGTTCGCCTCGTGCGCGGCCGGGTTGCGATCACCGACGGCTTCCCGCGGGACCACCACGCGGTAGTTGTGCTGCAGCCCGTCCACCGCGGTCGCGCGGACGCAGCCCGAGGTGGACGCACCGGTGACCACGACGGAGTCGCAGCCGTGCGAGTTGAGGATGCTCGGCAGCGGCGTCCCGAAGAACGCCGACGCGAAGTTCTTGACCGAGCACCGCCTCCTCCGGAAGCGGCGCGATCCGGGGGTCGATCTCGATCCAGCGGCTGCCGGCCTCGAGGGTGAGCAGGGCCGGGACCTTCTCGATGAAGACGCTCGCCGCCTGCCTGGCCGCCTCGTCGAACGCGACCGTCGTGAAGACAATCGGGAATCCCGCTGCGCGGAACTCCCGGAGCAGCTCCTGGATTGCCGCAACGACGCCGTCCAGGTCGCAGACGAGCGGGGATTCGGGGTCGGTGAAGCCGACGTTGACGTCGACGACCAGAAGGGCGGGCTTCTGACCGAGCCCCGCTCTGCCGTGGAAGCCTTCGAACCGCATGCGCTCCTCCCTTCCGGCCGGACCGATCCGGCCCTACACCTTCTCCGGAGCCGGAATCCCGTCGCCCGCCCGGACGCGCTCGAGCGCCTCGTCACCCGGCTCGAGCGGCGACCAGCGCAGCGGCGTCGCCGGGCTCGGCGGCGCGAGCCCCGTCTCCTCTTCGCAGCGCTCGAGCAGGTCGTCGAGCGGCGGGCCGAAGTCGAACGCGAGCGCGTCGCCACGCTCGTCTCGCTGGCGGGCCCGCTCCTGCTCCGTCGCGGCGTCGTCGACCGTGCCGTCGTCGGCGATCACGACCCCGTAGCCGTCCTTCGCCGCCTCGCGGCTGACGAGTCCGAAGGAGACGTCGCGCGCGACGGCATCGGCCGGGCGGTCGAGCCGGTCCTTCCAGCCGCCGCCGCCCGCCGTCCGGTAGACGAGCATGTCGCCGGGGCTCGACCTCGACCCGGTCGCACTTCGAGGACAGGATCTCCTCGGTGCCGTCGGCGCGCCGCAGCAGCTTCGAGGAACGGCCTCCGGGCCAGCCTCCGAGCACGCCCCAGGGCCGCGTCAGCCAGCGGTCGTCGTGGATCGAGATCTCGCCCGGCTCGAGGTAGACGTAGCGCTTCTCGACGCCGTTGCCCCCGCGGTGCAGGCCGGGCCCGCCCGAGTCCGTGACCGTCGTGTAGCCGTCGATCCGCATCGGGTAGTAGGCCTCGAGGTACTCCGTCGGGATGTTCTCGAAGAGCGGCCACCACGAGTGCCCGTCCATGCCGTCCCCGATCGGCCTGCCGGGGATGCCGCCGTAGAGGATCTCCATCGAGTAGAAGAACTGGCCCTCCTTGTCCCAGCCCGAATAGAGCATGTAGGGGCTCGTGCCGTAGCCGGAGGCCGTGTTGAGCTCGGGCGCCTGCTTGCAGAGCGCCCCGCCGAGCACGTCGAAGAGCCGGGCGAGGGCATGCGTGCGGCAGCCGAGCGCCGAGGGGAAGCGGGGGTTGAGCATGCTCCCCTCCGGCATGACGACGTGGAGCAAGGGGTAGAAGCCGTCGTTGAAGAGGATCTGGGGATCGTTGACCATGATCAGGTAGATCCCGATGAACATCTTGAACATGCCCTCGGAGAGGTAGAAGTTGATCGGGCCGAGGGCCTGGGGATCGGTGCCCGACCAGTCGAAGAAGGCGTGGTCGCCCTCCCGCCAGATCGTCAGCTTCATCTTGAACGGCCCGTTGCCGAGGCCGTCGTCGTCGATGTAGTCCTCGAAGCTCTGCGGCACCTCGGGGATGGCGACCTGGATCAGCGTCCGCATCGCCTCGTAGGTGCGGTCGAGCAGCTTCTGGAGCGTGGCGAGGTACACGTCCTTGCCGAAGCGGTCGCAGAGCTCCATCATCCGCTTCTCGCCCGCCCGGCAGCCGGCGACGATCGCGAACAGGTCCGCCCGGTTCATCTCGGGCAGCCGCATGTTGTTGAGGATCAGGCGCAGGACGTCCTCCTGCACCTCGCCGCGCTCGATGATCTTGAGGGGCGGGATGATCAGCCCCTCCTCGAAGATCGTGCGGGCGCCGGTCGGCAGCGAGCCGGGCAGCGGCCCGCCGCAGTCCATCTGGTGCCCGAACTGGCTCGACCACCCGATCAGCTCGTCGTCGTAGAAGATCGGGACGAGGACCAGCCAGTCGTTCGTGTGCGAGATCGACGCGGAGCACTTGAACGGGTCGGAGGTGAGGATGACGTCGCCCGGGTAGATGCCGCGATCCCAGGCCTCCATCATCTCGTTGATGTAGGCGCCGAACTGCCCGACGACCATCCGCCCCTGCGGGTCGGTGATCATCGGGAACTCGTCGTGCTGCTCGCGGATCACCGGGCTCATCGCCGAGCGGAAGAGCACGGCATCCATCTCGAACCGGGCGCTCTTCAGCGCACCCTCGATGATGTCGACCGTCACCGGGTCGACGTCGATGTCCGGGATCTCCGCGATCCGCGGCTGCTCAATGATGGCCATGCCACGTCGCTCCGTCTCGCCTCTGCCTCTAGCTTCGCTCGGGGTGATCAGGATGTTGAAGCTCGTGTCCACGCGGGCCTCGTAGCCCGGGAGGACGAGCGTCGTCGAGTCGAACTCGGTCACGATCGCGGGGCCCGCGAAGGACATCCCGGGCGTCAGCCGCGCGCGGTCGTAGATCGTCGCCGACACGCGCTCGCCTTCGACGACGATGTCGTGCTCGTCGATCACGGCGCCCGACGCCTCGTCCGCGCCGGCCTCTCCCGTGGGCAGCTCCGGCTTCGGCACCGACCCGAAGCCGATCGCCCGGAGATTGACGATCTCCGACTCCGTGCCCGGCATGCGGAAGCCGTAGAGCTGCTCGTGCAGGCGGTTGAAGCGCTCCTCGAGCTCGCCGAGCCCGTCGCGCGCCTCGGCGGGGTCGAGCGCCACGGGGATCTCGTAGCCCTGCCGGTGGTAGCGCATGTCGGCGACGTAGCTGACGCCGCGCGCCTCCGGCGCGATTCCCTCCTCCTCGAGCCATTCGGAAGCGCGGGCGCCGAGCGTCTCCAGGATGGAGGCGACCTCGGGACCGTCGGCGGCCGACAGCACGCGGATGTAGGTCTGGGCGAACTCGTCGCGGAAGTCGGCCACGAGGTCGCCGATCGCGCAGAGCAGCCCGGGCGCGGGCGGGACGATCACCGGGAAGGAGCCCATGAGCTGCGCCATGGCGTTCGCGTGCAGAGGCCCGGCGCCGCCGTAGGCGACGAGCGCGAACTCGCGGGGGTCGTGGCCGCGCTGCACGGAGACGACGCGCAGCGCGCCGGCCATGTTCTCGTTCACGATCTTGACGATGCCCTCGGCGGCTTCCTCGGCGGTGGAGAGGCCCATCGCGTCGGCGATCGTCTGGACGGCCGCGCGCGCCTTCTCGACGTCGAGCTCCATCTCGCCGCCGAGCAGCTTGCGGCGGCAGATAGCCGAGCACGACGTTCGCGTCGGTCACCGTCGGCGCGTCGCCGCCCTTGCCGTACGCGGCCGGGCCCGGGCTCGGCACCTGCCGACTGAGGGCCGACGCGCAGCGCCTTCGTCAGCTCCGGCACGTGCGCGATCGAGCCGCCCCCGGCGCCGACCGTGTGGACCGACACCGACGGCACCTTGATGCGGAACTGGCCGATCGTGGTTTCCCGGCCGATCGTGGGCTGGCCGTTCTCGCAGAGCGCCACGTCGGTCGAGGTGCCGCCCATGTCGAACGTCAGGATGTTGTCGAAGCCCGCCTTGCGCGCGACGAACAGAGCGCCCGCCACACCGCCGGACGGCCCCGAGAGCACGCCGTAGATCGGGTTGCGGGTCGCCTCCCGCATGGTCATGAGGCCGGCGTCGGAGCGGAGGATGTTGACCTCCGCCGACGCGCCCGCATCCTTGAGCGAGGACTGCAGCTGCTCGACGTAGTTCGCGACGCGCGGCCGGACGTAGGAGTTCATGCAGGCCGTCAGCGTTCGCTCGTACTCCCGGAACTCCGGGAGCACGTGAGCGGAGAGCGTGACCGGAAAGCCGGGGTAGAGCCGCTCGACGATCGCTCCGATCTCCTCCTCGTGCTTCGGGTTCACGTACGAGTTGATGAGGCCGACCGTGAGCGACTCGACGCCGGACTCGACGAGGTCGCGGACGATTCCCTCCACCTGCTCGACGTCGACCGGCACGACCGTCTCGCCCTTCGCGTCGAGCCGCTCGACCGCCTCCCGCGTGTCCGAGAGCAGCGCGGGCGGGTCCGGCTTGATCATGATGATCCAGCCCGCGAGCGGCCCCGGGGTCTGCGAGCGCGCGAGGTGCAGGATCTGCTTGAACCCCGTCGTCGTGATGAGGCCGACGCGCGCGCCCTTGGACTCGAGCACGGCGTTCGTCGCGACGGTCGTGCCGTGCAGGATGTTGCGGATCGCATCGAGCTCGATCCCGGCCTCGTCGCAGATCCGCTGCACGCCTGCGAGCACGCCCTCCGACGGATCGACCGGCGTCGACGGAGTCTTCACGCGGAACTGCTGATCGTCCTCGTCCGAGACGAGGAAGAGGTCGGTGAACGTCCCGCCGACGTCCACCCCGAGCCTGTACGCCATCTGCCGCTCCTTCTCGTTTGCTAGCCGGCGACGGGAGCGAACGTCCCGGCGCGGTAGACCATGCCTTCCAGCTGGCGCTCGAGAACGCCCTCGAGCCAACCGGCGACCTCGATCAAGCCGTCGAGGTCGATTCCCGTCTCGATGCCCTCGCCGTGGAGCAGGTAGACGAGGTCCTCGGTGCAGATGTTGCCGGTCGCGCGCGGCGCGAAGGGGCAGCCGCCGATGCCTCCGACGGAGGCATCGAGCACCGTGGCGCCGGCCTCGATCGCCGCGAACGCGTTCGCGATGCCGGTGTTGCGCGTGTTGTGCAGGTGGACGCCGATCGGGCTCCCAGCTCGCGCCGTCCGACCGACGAGGTCCCGCACCTTCCGGGTACGGCGACCCCGATCGTGTCGGCGAGGACGATCTCGTCCGCGCCCGCCTCGGCGAGCTCGTCCGGCGAGGCTCGCGACCCGGCCCGGATCGACCGCGCCCTCGAACGGGCACCCGAACGAGGCGCCGATCGTGACGGTGGCGCGCATCTCGTCCTCGTGGGCGCGTTGCACGATGCGCCGGGCCATGTCGAGCGACTCCTCGACGGCGGCGTTCTGGTTGCGCCTGTTGAACGTCTCGGTCGCGGCGAACGCCATGTGGGCTTCGTCCAGGCCCGTCTCGCGGAAGCGGTCGTAGCCCTTCTCGTTGAGCACGAGACCCGCGTAGACGACGCCGTCGCGCTGCTCGACGCCGGCGACGACCTCCTCGGCGCCGGCCATCTGGGGGACGCGCGCCGGGTTGACGAAGCTGACCGCCTCGATCCGCGGCAAGCCTGCCGCCGCGAGGCGCTCCACGAGCTCCGCGCGGACGGCCGGCTCGAGCACCTTGGCGTCGTTCTGGAGACCGTCGCGTGGAGCCGACGTCGCAGAGCGGTGACGCTGTCCGTCAAAGGACGCCTTCCTCCTTTAGGCGCGGCGAGCTCCTCGTCGGAGAGCCCGAGCAGGCCGCCGTAGATCTCCTGGTTGTGGCTGCCTTCCTCCCAGGTCGCCGACCAGCGCACGGCCGCCCGGCGTCTCGGAGAACTTGGGGACGATCCCGGGGCCGATGTACTTGCCGAACCCGGGATCCTCGTGCTCGAGCAGCATCTCGCGGGCCCAGAAGTGCTCGTCCTCGAAGATGTCGGCGATCGTGTTGACGGGGCCGCAGATCACGCCGGCGGCGTTCAGGATCTCGTCGATCTCCTTCGCCGGCCGGGCTCGCCGCCCAGTCGCGGATGATGCCCTCGATCTCCTCCTGGTTCTCGCCGCGGGCGATGTGGGTGGAGAACTTCGGGTCGTCCGCGAGCTCGGGCCGCCCCAGCGCTTCGCAGAGACGCCCGAAGACGTTGTCCTGGTTCGCCGCGATCACGACCCACTTGCCGTCCTGCGACTTGAAGATGTTCGACGGCGCGATGCCCTTCAGATGCGTCCCCCGGGCCGCGCACGATGCCGAGCCGGTCGTATTCCGGAACCATGCTCTCGAGCATCGCGAAGCAGCTCTCGAGCAGCGAGACGTCGATCACCTGGCCCTTGCCGCCGCCGAGCGCGTCACGCCAGTACAGCGCGGCAAGGATCCCGTGCGCCGCGAACATCCCCGACGAGCGTGTCGCCGAGCGAGAGGTGCATCCGTGGCGGCGGCTCGTCGGGGAAGCCGTTCACGTAGCGCATGCCTCCCATCGCCTCCGCGGCCGACGCGAAGCCGGCCCGCTGTGCATAGGGGCCCGTCTGGCCGTAGCCGGAGATCCGCGCCAGCACGAGCCTGGGATTCACCTCCGACAGCCGGTCGTACCCGAGATTCCACTTCTCGAGCGTGCCCGGCCGGAAGTTCTCGGTCAGGACGTCGGAGCGCTTCGCGAGCTCGAGCAGGAGCTCCTGGCCGCGCTCGGTGCGGAGGTTGAGCGTGATGCACTTCTTGTTGCGCGACTGGACCGGCCACCAGAGCGACCGGCCTTCGTAGCGGGCCTTGCCCCAGTCGCGAATCGGGTCCGGCTGACCGGGCGGCTCGACCTTGATCACCTCGGCGCCCAAGTCGCCCAGGAGCCTGCCGGTGAACGGGCCGGCGAGCAGCTGGCCGAGCTCGATGACCCGGACGCCGGCGAGCGGCCCGGGGCCGGCGGCGTCGGCGGCTGCCCCGCGGATGCCCTCCCCTGCGACGGCGGGCTCGGTCATGCAGCCGCCTCTCCTTCCTGCGACTCGCGGACGCGAAGCTGGGCGATCAGGAAGTCTCGGGCCTCGAGGACGTGCTCCTTCATGACGATCTCCGCCCGCTCGGCGTCGCGCATCGCGAGCGCGCTCGTCAGCTGGCGGTGGTAGTGCTCCGAGATGAGCTTCTGCTCGGGCGAGTACCAGTAGTACGAGCGGTAGACGAGCGGCAGCTGGATCACCGTGCGGACCATCTGGGCGAGCCGCTCGCTGCCGGCGGCCTCGAGGATGAGGTCGTGGAAGAGGACGTTCTCACGCACGAGCTCCGCCACGTCCGCTTCTGCCCGAAGCGCCACGAAGCGCTCGCAGCTCTCACGCAGCCGTCCGACGTCCTCGACCGAGATTCGCGCCGCGGCCAGTCGCGCCGCGAACCCCTCGAGGACGGCGCGCAGCTGGTAGAGGTCGTCCAGGTCCTCGGCCTCGTACGTCCGCACGGTGGCGCCGCGGTTCGGCGCGCCCTCGAGCAGGCCCTCGGTCTGGAGCACGAGCAGGGCTTCGCGGACCGGCGTGCGCGAGATGCCGAGCTCGCGCGCGAGCTCCTCTTCCTTCAGTCGCTGCCCGGGCTCGAGGCGCCCATCGGCGATCGCGTCGCGGATGAGATCTGCGGCGACGGCGCTGGCGTTTCGGGTGAGCGGGGCCGGCCCGGCGTCGAGGATGCGCGCCACGCGGCGAGCATACTGTATGCAAGTTGCCCGCGAGGCCTCCAGCCGCCCAGGAGAGCCGGGAGCAGCAGGAACGCCAGTGGAACGCACGCTGCCAGCACGGCGTACGGGGCGAGCGAGATCGTCCGGCCGGGCGCGGGCAGTGCGGTGACCGGTCCCCTTCCGACGTAGTCTCGGGCCGCCGCGACGACCGCGTCGAGCTCGTCCTCGCCGAAGACGCGGCCGCCGGTCGTGAGCGCCGCGAGATCCACGAGGTGCTCGTACGCCTTCTCGCTCGGAAGGTAGCCGGGCTCGGGCTGCCCGTCCGGCTGCCAGACGCGCTCGTCCTCGTCCCAGAAGCGGACGAGCAGCAGATCGACGCCGCCCTTGCGCAGGTCCTCGTCGAGCAGGCGGGCCGAGAACTCCTGGCTCTCGCCGTCCGAGAGGACGATCGCCAGCCGCTTCGTCGTGTTCGCCGAGAAGAAGTTGTCGGTTGCGAGCGTCTCCAGGGCCGAGAAGTCGGTGGAGACCGAGAAGAGGTGCTTCCTCGTCCCGGGCGGGCGATTGACTCCGACGGCACGGTTCACGACGAGCTCGAACTGGTCCGCGTCGGCGCCCGGGAACATGTGCGGCAGCGACCGGTTCGTGTGGGACGCGACCCCGAACGGGACATCGGGGAGCGCGCGCCGGATCTCGACGGCAAGCTCCTTCGCGCGCTGGATGCGCATGGGGGCATCGGGACTGGTGGAAGCCAACATGGAGCGCGTCGTGTCGATGACGACGTAGGCCTCCGCGTCCGTGCGCTGCTTCACCGTGCCGGGGACGCGGACGACCGGCTGTGCCGCCGCGGCGCCGAGCAGCCCGAATGCGACGACCCAGGCGGCAATCTCGGGCGCGCGTGAGCGCCCGGGCGGCTCGGCGAGGCCGATCGCGTCGCGGACGACCCGGTGACGGCGCTCCCGCGCAGCGGCCGCGGCGAGGGGAATGACTACCGCGAGGCCGACGAGGGCGGCGACCGGGCTCAGGAAGGACAGATCCATGCGCGGCCTCTAGTACCCGCCCGGGAGGGACGGCGTTGCGGACGCCTCGTCGGGCGTGTCCGGCTCGCGGAACTTCGTCTGCGCCGGCAGCGTGGCGAGCAGCTCGAGGTTCGTCTTGGCCGTGCGGTTGGCCGGGTCGATGCGAACGGCGTCCTGGAAGGCGCCGAGGGCGCTTTCCAGGTAGCGGCGCGGGTTCTGCTCGACGGCCTTCGCGTCCTCGAAGTAGAGGGCGCCGAGCAGGTTCGCGGCGTTCGAGCGCAGACCGGCCGATGCGTCGCCCCGCACGAGCTCGGCGAGGATCGCCTCGGCCTCCGCCCGCAGCTCGAGAGCGGCGGACGCGTCCTGGTCCGGCAACGCGGCCGCCTTGGCCAGAGCGACGGCGTCACGGAGGCTGCGGTCGTCGGCGACGCCGAGGATCTCCTCGCCGATCCGATCCCCCAGGCCACGCTCGTGACGCTGTGCGTCCGGCCGGCCGGCCGCGAACACGGCGCGGCGATCGTCCGCGCGCGCATCGCCCGAGACGTCCAGAACCGCGAGCCCGACGAGAGCCAGGACGACCGCGGCGACGACGGCCGCGGCGACGACGGCCAGCGCGCGGGCACTCACGCCGACGCCTTCCGGTCCGGGGCCCGCCACCTCAGAGGCATGGCGAAGAGCGCGTTCGCGGCGAGGACGAGCGCGAGGACGAGCACGACGGCGAGAAACGGCCAGGGGATGCGCTGCGACGGCTCGCCGGCGCCCTCGTTGCCGGTCGCGAGGCTCAGCGAGTCGACGACGACGCCGTCCTTTCCGGTGATCCGGCGAAAGACCGACTGCTGAGCCGGGGTCGCCGGAGGGAGCGCAACGATTCGGAGGTCGATCAGCGGAGCTCTGCTCGTAGCGCAGCAGCTCCTGGGTCAGCCGCGGCATGTCGTACTCGGCCTCGGCGAGATCCGACAGCAGCACCACGCGGCCCGGCAGGCCGTCGCGCTCGAGCGCCACGCGGGCCACGCGGAGCCCGGTCGAGATCTGCGTGCCGCCGGAAAAGCGCCCGTACCACGGGTTGAGCGGATACTGGGTCTGGAGCTGCTCCGTCGGCCCGGCGGCCCGGTAGTAATTGGGCTTCGCGGCAACCCCGCGCTCGTGCCGCGGCTTGAAGTAGCGAATGAAGGGGCCGAGCTCGGCCGCCCGCGAGCCGGGGGGCAAGGCCTCCTGGGCGCTGTCCGAGAAGAGCACGAGCCCGACGTTTCCGCTCTCGCCCGCGGAGGTCATGATGCCCTCGAGCGTGCGCGCGATCTCCCGGTAGACGAGGTCGGACACGCTCTGGGAGATGTCGAGCACGACGACGGTGCTCCGTCCGGACGTGACCAGCTCGCCGAGCTCACCGGTCGGCCGAGGCGCGGTCAGGTAGCCGGCCGCGAGGACGCCCCCGATCGCAGCGACGAGCCCGGCTCGAAGCAGGGTCGTTCGGCGCGCAGGGCCCGACAGCCCCGCGACGTCGATCGCGGGCAGCGGCCTCGGCGCACGGTTCCGCAGGGCCAGCAGCACGGCCGCCGCGACGGCGACGACTGCCGGAGCCATGATCCACCAGGGCGCCATCGGCTAGACCCCATCTCCGTTCACGCGGCCGCGAACGGCCGCAGCGAGCTGGGCCGCGCTGTCTCTCTGCGGGCCGTCCTCCGACCACGCGAGCCGCGTTGCCTCGTCGGCGAGCTCCGTCTCTCCGGAGTCCCGCAAGCGCCGGGCGAGCTCGTCGAGCGCGATCCGGCGCTCGGGCTCACCGCCGGCAAGGGCGCCTTCGACCAGCGCGAGCGCCGCCGGCACGGGCGGGAGGGGAGCCTCGGTGACCATCGGCTCGGCGGCGACCCGGCGCGGCCAGAGACGCCACGCCAGCCAGCCGCCGAGGGCGAGCAAGATCGCCGCGGCGGCGCCCACGAGCAGCCAGCCGAGCAGCGACGGCCCTCCACGGAACGGCAGCTCCGGCAGCTCGTCGGGCGGAGCCTGCGGCGGCGAGCGTCGCCGGCCTGGCCTCGATGTCCCGCCGGACGTCGTCGGACAGCCTCGTTTCGACGGTGACGGACGGGAACGACAGCGGAAGCGTGACGTTGTCGCCCTCGGCGCGGGGTGTAGCGCACGAACCCGAGCGGCAGGTCGAGCACCTTCTCGTCGCCGTCGGGGACACAGCCCCTCGCGACGCACTGCAGCGGGTACCGGAAATGCAGGATGGAACGGTCTCCGAGGTCCTCTTGCTCGATCTCGACCGGGCCGACCCGCTGGAAGGGCCGGAAGACGGGAACGGAGACCACCGTGGCGGGATCCACCCGCGTGCGATCGATCGACAGGCGGATCTCGGCGAGCAGCGCGTCGCCGAAGAGGTAGTGGGATGGTGTGACGGAGGTCTCCATCTCGACCGGGTCACCGGTGGGAGGGGCCACTCTCGGCTCGGCGCCGCCGCCTGCGGCAACGACGACGAGGGCCACTGCTCCCCCGACGGCCGCGAGCGCAGCGACGGCAGGCAGCACGTACCGCTTCACGCGAGCCTCGCCCCCTGGTGACGCACCATCGCCCACTCGATGAACGCCGCGAGCACGTGCCCGGGATCGTGCGACGAGATCAGGGCGTAGTCGAGCCCGAGCGCCTCGAACCGGTCGAGGATCCGCCGGAGCCGCGCGCGGTTCTCCTCGCGGCGCTCCCGCACGTCCTCCCGCGACAGCCGTACGTGGGAGACCCTGCCCGTCGCCTGATCGGCGAGCGGCAGAACGGCGCCCGCCGCGTCGGGGAAGCTCTGCTCCCAGACCGGGTCCTGGATCACGACGGGAACGAGGTCGAGCGAGCGGTCGAGCGCCTCCTGCCACACGTCGTCGCCGGGGAACGCGAGGAAGTCCGAGAGGAGGAAGACGAACGCCCCGGAGGCAACGTACGCTCCTCCCTGGCGAGGCGAGCGAGCAGATCGGCGATCGACTCGGGCGGCTCGCCCAGCCCGTCGTCCAGGTACTCGACCGCGCAACCGGCCTGCAGGGCGCTCTCCTGGATCATTGCGCACGCCTCTGTGACGACGGCCGGCTTGGACAGCCATGGAAACTCGGGCGGATAGAGCTCCATCGTGGGGCTGCGGTCGATCACCAGGATCACACGGGTCGCTTCCTCGGTCAGGTGCTCCCGCACGACGAAGTCGTCGCTGCCGCGAGCCGAGGAGAGCCGCGCCGACGCACGCCAGTCGATCCGCCGGACGTCGTCGCCGGGCCGGTACGGCCTGGCGCCCGCGAGGTCTGTGCCGTAGCCGCGCGCGCGCGAGCGCATGGCGCCGAACGTACGGCCGGCGACCCGCCGGCGAGGCAGCAGAGGAAACGTGAGCGTGTCGCTCACGGACCGGGGCGCGGCGCTCGCTCGAGGCAGCGGGCGTAGAACTGCGACACGACCTCGCGGCGCGGGAGCGCACGCACGGAGGCGAGGAACGCCGGCGTGAAGAGCACGCGATGCGCGAGCACCGGGCCGAACAGCACCTCGACGTCCTCGGGAACGGCATAGCTCCGACCCTGGAGGAGAGCCCAGGCGCGGGCGCAGCGCTCGAGCGAGAGCGAGCCGCGGACGGACGCGCCGAGCTGGACGATGTCGAGCTCGCGTGTGGCGCGCACGATGGCGACGATCCAGCTCTGGATCAGCGGATCGACGTACACGTCCTCGACGGCGTGCTGCAGCGCTCGTATCTCCCCGATCGAAACGACCGGCTCGACGGACTCGAGCGGATGACCGTGCCGCTGGTCGAGAACGATCTGCCGCTCGTCACTCTCGTCCGGATAGCCGAGCGCCGTGCGCAGCAGGAAGCGGTCGAGCTGCGCCTCGGGCAGGAGGAACGTCCCTTCGTGCTCGATGGGGTTCTCCGTGGCGAGCAGCAAGAACGGGCTCGTGAGCGGGCGCGTGACCCCGTCCACCGTCACCTGGCGCTCGGCCATCGCCTCGAGCAGCGCCGACTGGGTCTTCTGCGTCGCCCGGTTGATCTCGTCGACGAGCACGACGTTCGCGAAGATCGGGCCCGGCCGGAACTCGAACTCGCGCGTCTTCTGGTCGAAGATGGCCGAGCCGGTGACGTCGGCCGGCTGGAGGTCCGGCGTGCACTGGATGCGCGACGGCACGGCGCCGTCGATGGACTGGGCGATCGCCCGGGCGAGCACGGTCTTCGCCGTGCCGGGCACGTCCTCGAACAGGACGTGGCCCTCGCACGCCAGAGCGGCGAGGACGAGCGTGATCTCCTCGCGCTTGCCGCGGACGACCGACTCGATGCTTTCCTGGAGGCGCGCGGCGGCGTCGACGGCCGCCACAAGCGGTTTCCCGCGCGTGGGCAGGGCCCTGACCGGCGCGAGGTGGGGCTTCTCTTCCCCGCTCGCGCCTTCGCTCACGGCGTCGCGGTCGGCGGGCCCGCCGGGAACCTGATGCTCGTGCGTCAGCTCGGCCTCCCCTCGAGACGGCTCGCCGGAAGCCGTAGTACAGCATACGCGGCTCGGTCCGCGCCCCTGGCGGCCGCGGCTAGCCGCGCTCGGAGGCGACCGCAGGCGCTGCGGTGCGCAGCGTTCCCGCCATGAGCGCGCCGCAGGCCGCCACACCGGCCGTGGCGAGCCAGAAGACGTCCCAGCCGGCAGCGTCGGCGATCGCGCCCATCGGCGGCGTCACCACCGCCGAGACGACGAAGATGACGGTTGCAGCGACGGCCACCGCCTGCGCGGCGAGTTGCGACGGCGCGAGCTCGCCTGCCTGGACGTAGACGAGCGCGTTCCAGCCGAGGCCGCCGAACGCGAACAGGATCGCTGCCGGAATCACGGCGGCGGGCCCGTCGTGCAGCGCCAGCGCGAACGCGACGCCCCCGACCGCCGCCACCCAGCCGGCCTCGACGAGCGTTCGCGCGCGCCGTCCGCCTCCCTCCAGGTCGGCGATCCTCCCCCACACCACCCGCGCGACGCCGGCCGTGATCTGGAGCGCGAGGAAGGCGGCGCCGGCGGTGAACCGCGACAGGCCGGCGTCGCGCGCCGCCGGCACGGAGAAGACGAGGATCGCCTGAAGGACGACGATGAAGCACGCGGCGCAGACGAGCACGCGCCACATGCCGGGGAGCAGGAGGATGCGGCGCAGCTCGGCCTTCGGTCGCAGCCCGGCTGCGAGCCTCCCCTCGCCCGCCACGAGCCCGAAGACCGTCCCCAGAAGCGGCGAGCATCCCTGCCGAGAACAGGAGCGAAACCCGCACCCCGCCGGCGTGAGCGAGCGGGGGCAGCGCCACGGCCGCCGTCACGCCGCCGACCGGCACCGCCATCTGCCGAACGCCGAGCGCCCAGGCCCGCCGCGAGGCCGGAAAGACGCGGAACAGCGTTCCGATGCCCGCGATCGGGATCGTCGTGGTCCCGGCTCCCGACACGAAGAGCGTCGACGAGCAGCCACGGCGTCGACGGCGAGAACGCGGCCGCGACGAGGCCGCCCGTGCCGATCGCCGTCCCCACGAGCGTGGCTGCCCGGCTCCCGAAGCGGTCGACGGCGACTCCCGCCACGTAGAGGAACAGGCCCCCTCCGAGCAGGTTGGCGGTCAGGACGGCGCCGAGCTCCGGGAGGCCGAGATCGAACTCCTCGGCCAGCTCCGGGCCGATCGACGCCAGGCCGAACCCGATCGAGGGAGACGGCGGCCTGTGCCCCGGCGGCGGCGACGAGAACGCCGCGCGGCGACGGTCTCACAGCCGCTTGAGGATGTGCACGGCCGAGTAGTCGAGGTCTCCGAGCTCGGCGGCCAGCGCCGCATCGTAGAGCTGGGCCGCCGCCGCCGTCATGGGCATCGGCGCATCGTGCTCCTCGGCGAGCTCGAGCGCGAGCGCGAGATCCTTGCGCAGCAGGTCGAGGCGGAAGAGCGGCTCGTAGTCGTGGGAGGCCGGATGCTCCGGCCGCACGCCGGGAAGCGGAAAGCGGCGGCGCATCACGGACGAGTCGCTGGTCGAGCTCGTGAGGACCTCGTAGGCCTGAGCCGGGTCGATGCCCTCGCGCTCGATCAGCGCGCAGGCCTCGCTCATGGCGGCCATCGTCGAGGCGACGATCAGGTTGTTGCAGAGCTTCACCGCCTGCCCGGCACCGTGCGCGCCCACGTGCTCGACGCGGCTGCCGAGGGCCTCGAGCAGCGGGCGGCAGCGCTCGAAGACCTCGGGCTCCCCGCCGACCATGATGGCGAGGGTTGCGGCCTCGGCTCCCGTCGGGCCGCCGCTGACCGGGGCGTCGAGCGAATCGATGCCCTGCTCGGACAGCGCACCGGCCAGCCGCCGCGCGAGCGACGGCGGGCTCGTCGACATGTCGATCGCGACCGTGCCGGGCCGTGCGCCCTCCCGCACGCCCGGCCGGGCCCAGCACGACATCCTCGACGACCGCCGGAGACGGGAGGGAGAGGACGACGACCTCGGCCTCCGCCGCCGCTTCGGCCGCGCTCGCCGCCGAGGGAACGCCGAGGGCGGCGACGCGCTCGGCAGCGGTGTCGCACGCCACCAGCTCGTGCCCGGCGGCGACGAGGTTCCGAGCCATCGGCAAGCCCATCGTGCCGAGGCCGATGAACGCGACCCGGCTCATGGGCGCGAGCATAGCGATGCGCCGGGCGCCGTCGTTAGGATGGCCGCCATCGGGGCGGTCACCTACACGTCGAGAGTTCGCATCGAGCGAGTTCGCGGGCCGCTACGGCGTGCCTACCTCCCCGGTGAGCCCGAGCCCGTCCTCTTCGGCGTCCACGACGAGATCGCGGAGCACTACGGCGTGGCGCCCGGCGGCGAGGCCGAGCATGCTGCGACGCTCGACTACATCGTCGCCGCCGCCGCCGGCTGACTGACGGGCACCTTCGGGGGCGCGCTGGAGGCGCGTCGAGTCTCCGCGAGCGAGGGCAGGCTGATCGGCGAGGCGACCGGCGAGATCGAGACCGAGGACAAGGTGCTCGTGATCAAGCGGATCCACGTGAAGTACGTGCTGCGCCTCGAGCCCGACGCCGACCGGGCCGCGGTTCAGCGCGCGTTCGAGGGCCACACGTCGCGCTGCCCGGTGTACCGGTCGATCCACCGGGCGATCGACGTGACGACCGAGCTCGAGCTCGTCGGGTGACACGGCAGGCGCGGGAACCTTCGCCGCAGTCGGCCGGTCGAAGAGCCATGCCAAAGAGAACCTTCCCGATCGCTGCAATCGCCGTGGCTGCGCTCGCCCTCGCCGCCTGCGGCGGCACGGTGCCCGCTTCCGAGCCCGCTGCCGAGCCGCCGCCCGAGCCCCCGGCGGCCACCACCGAAGAGCCCGCCGGCTTCCTGTACTCGACGGACCCGGGCACCGTCGTCCTCGACGTCACGACCGGCGGCGGCTTCGTGCCCGTCGAGGTCGCAGTCGACACCCGGCCCGACTTTCGCCTCTACGGCGACGGCACCGTGCTCGTCAAGCCTGCCGACGAGACCCAGCCCGGGTTCCCGGCCCTCGAGACCTACCGGCTCAGTCCCGACGGGATCCAGACCGTGCTCGGGGAGGCCGAGTCCGCCGGGCTGCTCGCGCCGGCGCCCGACTACGGCCAGCCGCCCGTGTCCGATATGCCGACGACCACGCTCTCGATCTCGCTCGACGACGGGTCGTACGCCCACAGCGCCTACGCGCTCGGGTTCGACGACACGAGCGGGCTGACGCCCGCCCAGCAGGACGCCCGCGAGCGCTATCAGGGCTTCACGAGCTACCTCGCGGCGCTCGACACCGACCACCCCGAACTGCTCGAGGCCGAGCCCGCGCCGTACGAGCCGGAGGCCGTGCGCGTCTACGCGTGGGAGAGCCAGGTGACCCCCGAGCAGGCCCCGCCCGCCTGGCCGCTCGACGACGACATCGCGAGCTGGCCGGAGGAGCCGGGGTTCGGCGCGCGCTGCGAGACGATCTCGGGGCCCGACCTCGACACGCTGACGGCCTCGATCGCCGACCAACCCTGGCCCTACGCATGGCAGAGCGGCGGGACCACCTGGTCGACGGGCATCGCGCTTCAGCTGCCGGGAGACCCGGGGTGCGCCGCCTAGCACCGCTGCTCGCGCTCGTCCCGGTGCTCGCCCTCGCGGCCTGCGGCGGCACGACGCCGCGAGACGCCGTTCCTTCCCCGGCCACACCCCAGTCGACGCCCCCGGCCGAGCCTGCCGCGGTGGCGATCGGGCCGTGCACTCCGGCTCCCGAGCCGGCCGGCGGCGTGGCCGACGCGAGCGCAGAGGCCTTTCAGGAGCACGCGGTCGAGGTCGCCGCAGCCGTCGAGCGGTACGGGCAGAAGCACCGCGACTCGTTCGCGGGCCTGTGGATCGACTGGAGCTTCCACGGCATCACGGCCGCGTTCACGGGCGCCCCGGAAGAGCACGAGGCTGCCCTCCAGGAGCTCGCCACAACGGAGGTCCCGGTTCGTGCCGTGAAGGTGCGGCACACCTACGCCGAGCTCGAGCAGGTCCAGCGGAAGTTGGAGAACGACGAGCTCGGCATCATCCCGTACGCCTCCGCCATCGACGTCATGCGAAACCGCGTCGAGCTCACGCTGGGCGTTCTCGACGAGAAGACGCGCGCCGCGCTCGGCGAGCGGTTCTCGGGAGATGTTCTCTGCGTGGACGGGCCCGCTCCGGACGACCTCGTCCCGGAAGGCCCGCAGCCGCAGAGCGGCCCGGGCTGGCGCCTGCTCGCCGACGAGCCCGGCGTCGGAACGGTGTGGGACACGACGGCCGCGTTCGACCAGGAGGGCTACCGGGAGCTTTGGCGCATGCTGGGCCTCGACGGGGAGCCTCCAGCCGTCGACTTCGAGCACGAGATCGTGCTGCACTTCGGCCCGGCCGTCAGCGGCAGCTGCTCGAACATCCGGCTCGACGGCCTCCTGATCGAGCCCGGTCTCGTGCTCCCCCAGATCGTCCAGCCGGGCGTCCAGCCGCCGGCCTGCACGGCGGACGCCAACCCGCACACGTACCTGCTGGCCGTCGAGCGCTCGGCGCTGCCGGCGCCGCCGTTCCGCGTGCAGCTCGGCCCCGACGTGCCGCTGGGAGCCCCGGACTCGTGACGGTGCATCGAGACCGTGACCGGATGAGATCCGGCAGCCTACAAGCCGGTTAGACCGCGGCCGCAGTCGCGCTCCGCGCGCGAGCCCCCGCCGCCTTCGGCGTCCGCTGCGCCGGCTCGAGCCGGCCGCTCAGCCGCTCCGGCCCCTACAAACCGAGGAGGGCGGCGGCGTTGCCGCCGAGCACCGCGGCCTTGGCCTCGTCGGAGACGTGGAACCACTCGGCGCGCCGGATCTCGAGGCGCGGGTCGAAGTACGGAAAGCCGCTCGAGAAGAGGAGCCGCTCGGCCCCGAAGCGCCCGACGACGTTCTCGAGAAAGTCCTCGCGGTAGACGCCGGCGGTCTGCAGCACCAGGTTCGGATTCGCGTCGACGGCGAGCTCGACGTCCGTCTGGCCGAGGCCCGAGATGTTGATCTGACCGCCGTTCGTCGCGACGAAGCGCACGTCCGGAAAGCGTCCTGCGAGGTCGCCGACCTGCAGGCCCTCGGAGACCCACGGGTAGCCGGCGGCGACGATCACCGGCACCCCCCGCTCCCGCGCGACGTCGACGACAGCGTCCACGAACGGGGCGTTGATCCGAAACGTCTCCTCCCAGGGATGGAGGAAGAGCCCGCTCAGACCGAGATCGTCGATCGCCCGCTCGGCTTCCCGCACCGCGTCCCGGCCGAGGTTCGGGTCGACACGACCGAAGCCCACGAACCGGTCCGGATTTGCCTGCACGGCGTTGGCGACGTGCTGGTTCGCCGGCCCCAGCTCGTACCGGCGCGGCTTCATCGGGCAGACGACGGCCCGATCGATGCCGGCCTCCTCCATCGCGGCGAGCAGATCGACCGCCGTTCCCTTGGGGCCGAGCAACGAGTCGCCGAGGAACGTGAGAGAATCGACGATCAGCTCACGGCCTCCAGGATCCGCAGCGCGTTCTCGCCCAGCACGAGGCGCTCCGAGTCGGGGTCGAGCCCGGCCACCCGCACCTTCTCGACCTCGATGCGGGGCGAGCACACCGGCCCGTCGCTCGCGTAGATCACGCGCTCGGGGCCGAGCCGCTCGACGGCCTCGCTGATCTTCGCCGGATAGGGCATCGCGGAGGTCTCGAGCACGAGGTTCGGCACGCGCTCGGCGACCTCCATCGCTTCGTCGACGTGGAAGTAGCCGCCCATGTGCCCGAGGATGATCGTGGCCTCGGGCACCGCCTCGGCGGCGGGCGCGATCGCGAGCGGTGTCGTCATCGGCTCGTCCCCGCAGTGGAACAGGGTGGGCGCGTGGTGCGCCGCGGCGATGCGAATGAGCCGCAGCGTGTCCTCGCCCGACGGATGCGCGATCGAGGAGACCGGGTGGAGCTTGAGACCCTTGAAGCCGAGCTCGAACGCCCGCTCGAGCAGCGCGACGGCCTCGTCTCCGTACCACGGATGGATCCGGGCGAAGGCGTCCAGGCGATCGGGGTAGGCGGCGAGCGCATCGGCCACGAGCTCGATCGCGTTCGGGTTCACCTCCGGCGCGTCGACGATCGTCATGACGACGCCCCGGTCGATGCCCGCCTCGTCGAGCCGCTCGACGACCAGGTCGGCCCCCATCTTCCAGCCGAGCGCCGGGATGTCGTCGACGTGCATGTGGGCGTCGATGATCACGCCGGGCAATCTTGACAGGGGCGCGATGGCACCGGCGGCTAAGATCCCGCCCCTAGGGTCATGAAGACGAAAGACGTCACCGTCGAGACGGTGCGCGAGGTCGCCCACCCGCTCGATCCTCTGACCGCCGCGGAGCTGCGCACGGCCGTCGACACCCTTCGCAGCGCTCAGGGGCTCGACGAGCGCCACCGCCTTGCGATCGTCCGCCTGGCGGAGCCCGCCAAGGACGTCGTAAAGGCCTTCCGCGCGGGCGACGCGATCGAGCGGACGGCGTTCGCCGTGGTGTTCGACCGCGAGGCCGGCACGACCCACGAGGCGCTCGTGGACGTGGTGGCGGGCGAGGTGCGCTCGTGGACCGAGATGCGCGGTGTCCAGCCCTCGGTCACCCTGGACGAGTTCGGCGAGGCGATCGCGGCGGTGCGCGCCCACGACGGCTTCCGGGCCGCGCTCGCGAAGCGGGGCATCGACGATCCGGAGCTCGTGCACATCGAGGCCTGGTCGATCGGAGACATGGCGCCCGCAGGGCTCGAAGGACGCCGGCTCGCCTGGACGCCGTGCTGGGTGAAGAGCGACCCGGCCGACAACCACTACGCGCATCCGATCCGCGGGCTGCACGCCATCGTCGACCTGCAGACGATGGAGGTCGTGGAGCTCGAGGACCACGGCGTCACGCCGCTTCCTCCCCGGCCGGGCAACTACGCGGAGGCGGACGTCGGCGGCTACCGCGACGACCTCCGTCCGCTCGAGGTCGTCCAGGCCGAGGGCCCGAGCTTCGAGGTCGACGGCTGGGAGGTGCGCTGGCAGAAGTGGCGGCTGCGCGTCGGCTTCAGCCAGCGGGAGGGCCTGACGCTGCACGACGTCGGCTACGAGGACGGCGGCCGTGTCCGCCCCGTCGCCCATAGCCTCTCGATCGCCGAGCTCGTCATCCCCTACGGCGACCCCGGGCCGGGCGGGTACCGCAAGAACGCGTTCGACATCGGCGAGTACGGGCTCGGCCTGCTCACGAACTCGCTCGAGCTCGGCTGCGACTGTCTCGGGGAGATCCGCTACCTCGACGTCGACCTTGCCACGCCCGGCGGCGAGGTGACGACGATCAAGAACGCGATCTGCCTCCACGAGGAGGACGACGGCCTGCTCTGGAAGCACTACGACTGGACGACGGAGACGACCGAGATGCGGCGGTCACGGCGCTTCGTCGTCTCCTCGATCGTGACCGTCGACAACTACGAGTACGCGTTCTACTGGCGCTTCTACCAGGACGGCGCGATCGAGTTCGAGACGCGGCTTACGGGAATCATCCTGACGGCTGCGCTCGAGCCGGACGAAGCGCCACGGCACGGGACGCTCATCGCCCCGCAGCTCTCCGGCATCTACCACCAGCACTTCTTCTGCGCCCGGCTCGACCTCGACGTCGACGGCGCGGAGAACACCGTGGTCGAGGTGGAGTCCGAGGCTCTTCCCTGGGGCCCGGAGAACCCCCACGGCAGCGCGTTCGTCGATTCGCGAGACGCCCCTGACGCGTGAGCAGGAGGCGCAGAGGCTCGTCGATCCGCTGAGCGCACGGTCCTGGAAGGTCGTGAACCGCGCCGTGCGCAACGAGCACGGCCAGCCGGTCGGCTACCGGCTCGTGCCGGGCTCGAACGTCCTGCCGTTCGCCCAGCCGGACTCGAGCATCGCCCGCCGGGCCGCGTTCATGACGAGGCATCTGTGGGTGACGCCCTACGACGCCGGCGAGCGCTATCCGGCGGGCGACTACCCGAACCAGCATTCCGGCGGCGCCGGCCTGCCGGAGTGGACCGCGGCCGACCGCCCCGTGGAGGACCGCGACGTCGTCCTCTGGTACGTGTTCGGCAACCACCACGTCCCGCGCCCCGAGGACTGGCCCGTCATGCCCGCCGCGCGGATCGGGTTCCGTCTCGAGCCGGTCGGGTTCTTCGACCGCAACCCCTCGCTCGACGTGCCGCCTCCGGCAGGCCACGCCTGCCACACGGACTAGCCTAGCCGACGGGCTCGGCAGCCTGGAAGGCGGGGTGCGCCTCGACCGCATCGCGCAGGCGCAGGGTCTTGGGCCAGCGTGTCAGGTCGAGCGGCAGCCGCTTCGTCCGCCACACGACCGGCCCGGCGGCGAAGTCGGCGATCGTCAGGCGGCCGAGCACGGTGCCGTTGTCGGCGATGAACCGCTCCAGCGCGTCGAGCGCAGCTTCCGCGCGCGGGATCGCCTTCTGGATCGCGGCCGGGTCGCCGTCCTCCCATTTCCCGCCGCCGGCCTCGCTGTCGCTGTGGAAGAGGGCAGCCCCTTCGAGCGGGAAGAGCCCCGGCCGAACCTGCGTCGACCAGGAGTCGAGCGCCGCGTCCACGGGAGCACGCTCGCGCGGGGCGAGCGGATACAGGTCGTACCGCTCTTCCCTGTGGGCGAGGTAGCGCAGGATCGAGTTCGACTCGGGCAGGACGAGATCGTCGTCGACCAGCGTCGGAATACGGCCGAACGGGTTGAGGGCGAGATACTCCGCCGGTCGCGGCTCCGCGAAGGGAACGTGGCGTCGCTCGTACGGCAGCTCGAGCTCGGCGAGCAGAAATCTCGCCTTCAGCGCGTTCGACGAGGCGGGATGGTCGTAGAGGACGAGCACGCCGGGAATGTAGCGCAGGGCCGGATACGATCCGGCACGATGGCGGGCATGCGAATCGAGGTCGACGCCACGCGGCCGCTCGCCGAGGAGCCCGGGACCGGGCACAACCGCTGGCACCCCGACATCCCGCCGCTCGCGACCGTCCGGCCCGGAGAGCCGATCACGCTCGAGACCCGGGACGGTCTCGATACGGCCATCCGGCCGGACAGCACCGTGGCCGACGTGACCGCGATCGACCTTCGCCTGTCGCACCCGCTCACCGGCCCCGTGTTCGTCGAGGGCGCCGAGCCGGGCGACGTGCTCGCGGTGGAGCTGCTCGAGCTCGACTGCGGCGAGTTCGGCTTCACCTGCAACGTGCCGGGCTTCGGCTTCCTCTCGGACGTGTTTCCGGAGCCCTATCTCGTCAAATGGAGGATCGAGGACGGCTATGCCCGTTCCGACGACATTCCCGGCGTTGCGATCCCGGGCGACCCGTTCCCCGGCGTGATCGGGGTCGCGCCGTCGCACGAGCTTCTGGAGGAGATCCATCGCCGCGAGGACGAGCTCCGCTCGCGGGGCGGTGCCGTGGCCGACGAGGGGCCCGAGGCCGCCATCCCGGCGCTCGCCGCGCCCGGGCTGCGAACGATTCCCCCTCGGGAGATCGGCGGCAACACGGATGTGCGTCAGTTCGTGGCCGGCAGCACGGTCTATCTGCCGGTGCACGTCCCCGGTGCGCTGTTCTCGCTCGGCGACCTCCACTTCGCGCAGGGCGACGGGGAGACGTGCGGCGTGGCGATCGAGGCGGCCGGGGCCCGTCACGGTTCGCTTCGACGTGCGCAAGAGCCCCGGCTGGCCGCTTCGCTTTCCGACGTACGAGACCCCGGAACGGCCCGGCCGGCGGTCGTTTGCCACGACGGGAATGTCGATCGCGCCCGACGGCCGCAACGAGTCGCTCGACCTGACGCTCGCCACCCGCGGCGCCGTGCTCGACATGATCGCGTACCTCGAGCACGTGCGCGGCTTCACGAGGGAGCAGGCCTACATGCTGGTCAGCGTCGCCGTCGATCTCCGCTTGTCCGAGATCGTCGACGTGCCGAACCCGCTCGTATCGGCGCTCCTCCCGCTCGACATCTTCGAGACGTGACCGATGCCGAGGGCAGCGAGGCCCCCGGCGCGTTGCCGCGCGAGGAGATCGCGCGCCAGCGGCGGCGGCAGGAGGCGCTCGACTCGCTCGAGTACGAGCAGGAGCGGGAGGCCATGCTGCGCCAGCGGCTCGAGCCGCTGATTCGCGACGCGGACGCCTGGCAGGCGGACGAGACGGCGGTGGCGGGCATGAGCGCCGACGACGTCGAGACGCTCCGACGGATCGGTTTCGTGCAGCAGCGGCCGCCTGAGGACGCCGCCGGGCGCTTCGAGGCGCAGATCGCGGAGCTCGAGGCGATGATCGAGGACTCGCAACGCCGCCAGCGCGCGTTCGCCGCGTACGCGGAGGCGCTCGGGAGCTGATGGCGCTTCCTGTTTTCGGAGCGCGGCACGTGAACGCCGCGCTCACGCCGGGCGAGGCACTCGAGGCGGTGAGAACCGCGTTCGTCGAGCACGCCCGCGGAGCGTGGCTGATGCCGTCGAAGGTCTACGTCGAGGCGCCCCCGGACGGCGACTTCCGCGCCATGCCCGCGTCCGGCGGAGGGTATGCGGTGCTGAAGTGGGTGACGTCATTCCCCGGGAATCCGGCCCGCGGCCTTCCGACGGTGACGGGCGTCGTGCTGCTCTCCGATGCCGGCAACGGCGAGCTCCTGGCGCTGCTCGACGCCGGAGCGGTGACAGCGCTCCGGACCGGAGCCGCCGCCGTGCTGGCCGCCGAGACGCTCGCCCGCCCGCAGGCCGGCCGGGCCGCGGTCATCGGCTGCGGCGTCAACGGTACGGCCGTGGCACGGACATTCCTCGACCGCGGCCGCGAGGTTCTGCTCTTCGACGCACGACCCGGGCACGCCGAGCTCGTCGCGGCCGAGCTCGGGCCGGCAGCATCGTCGACGGCCGACCTCGCCGAGGCGCTCGCCTGCGACGTTCTCGCAACGGTCACCCCGGGCCGCGAGCAGGTCGTGGGGCCCGGGACGCTGCGGCCCGGCCAGCACGTCAGCCTCATGGGCGCCGACGGGCCCGGCAAGTCGGAGATCGATCCCGAAGAGCTCCTGCGCGCCAGGATCGTCTGCGACGAGTGGGAGCAGGCGAGCCACAACGGCGACATCGCCCAGGCCGTCGAGGCCGGGCGCATCGGCCGCGACGACGTGCTCGAGCTCGGCCTCGTTCTGAGCGGCGCGCAGGAGGGCCGGCGCTCCGAGACCGAGATCACGGTGTTCGACTCGACCGGCCTCGCGGTGCAGGATCTCGCAGTGGCGCTCGCCGTCTACGAGCGGTATCGAGCCGATCCGGGCGCCGACGCGTTCGCCGGCGTCGCCGAGATCGAGCTTCGCTGAGCGGGCGCCGGAGGGGCGGCGCGCCGCCCCTCCGGACCGTTGCATAACCGCGGCCTTCGGCCGTTATCTGTCGTGACTAGCTGCGCAGCGGCACCGCGTAGCAGGGCATCGGAGCCCCCGTCGCGCCGCGGAGCTTGAGGGGGAAGCCGAGGAACGCGAACTCGTACTGCTTCTCGGCCGCGAGCTCCTCCATGTTCACGACCTCGATGATGTTCGCGCCGGCCGTGGCGAACATGTAGCAGTGCACCGGGAGGAACGCGTCCGGCTCGTCCCACGGCATCACCTCGAGGCCGATCGAGTCGCCGGCGATGCACATCGCGCCCGCTTCCTCGCACAGCCACTTCGCGGAGGGAAGGTTGATCCCCGGCGGCTTGTCGAGGTACCCGTCGAAGTCGGGCCAGACGGTCATCCGCCCGGTGCGGATCAGCACGACGTCCTTCGTCCGCAGCTCGACCCCCTGCTCGCTCGCAGCCTTCTTGCAGTCGTCGGGGGTCACGGCGTATGCCTCGGGCAGGCAGTCGACCCCGTGCAGGCCCGCGATGTCGAGCAGGACGCCGCGAGCGATGATCGGCGGGTACTTCTCGGGGCCGCCCTTCGTCCAGCAGCGGGCTCCGAGATCCTTCTCGGGCGTCCATCCGTTCCAGAACGTGTTGTAGAACCCGAAGTGGTTGAACGTGTCGACGTGCGTCCCGCAGTGCGTGTACATGTGGATCGAGTCGCCGCAGTAGCTGTGCTTCTCGAGGACCTTCGGGCCGACACCCGAGAGGTTGTCGTTGATCGTCCCCTGGGGCGTGTGCGTCATCCAGATTTCGTACTTCGGGTCGCCGGCGGCCAGCCACGACGGCATGCCGTTGAAGAACTCGACGTTCAGGTCGAACACGTGCCTCGCGTCGAGGTGCTCGAGGATCGCCTTGTTCGTCTCCGGCGTGATCCAGTTCAGGCGACCGATCTCGTCGTCGGGCCCCCAGGGGCTCTTCGAGACCTTGACGCCGTCCTTCTCGAGCAGCGCCTCGAATACGAGAGTCTCTTCCGTCGTGGCCATCTACGCCTCCTATCGTGATGGGACTGCGCTTCGCTCCTCGACGAGCGACCCGTACAGATCGGGTCGGCGATGGTCGAAGAGCCGCATCTCGTACCTCCCGGGAGTCGGGAGAATGTCCTTCTCGCGGGCCTCGGCCGGCTCGATCTCGGCGACGAAGACGCCCTCGCCGGTAGCGCCGGCCTCCACGAGCCTGTTGCCCCAGACGTCGCAGACCTGGCTCCAGCCGCAGAACTGGGCGTCCCGCTCGCGCCCGACGCGGTTCGCGGTGAGGAGGAAGACGCGGTTCTCGTGCGCGCGGGCGCGGGTCAGCACGTCGGCGTTGGAGCGCGCCTCCATGGGCCAGTTCGTCGGCTGGGCGACGATCTCGGCGCCCTGCAGCGCGAGCGCGCGCGTGAGCTCCGGGAAGCGCAGGTCGTAGCAGATCTCGATCGCGATCCGGCCGAGCGGCGTGTCGAAGACCGGAAGCTCGTCACCGGCCTGGACGAACCGATCGACGCCGAGGAACGGCAGATGCGTCTTGCGGTAGCGGCCGACGAGCCCGTCCGGGCCCACCAGCACCGCCGCATTGCGCAAGACGTCTCCCTCGCGCTCGAGCAGGCCGGAGACGCAGTGGACGCCGAGCCGCGCGCACGCGCCCTCCAGCGCCTCGGTGAAGGGCCCGGGGATCTCCTGCGCGAAGCGCGACGCCTCCTCGGGGCTGTCGAACACGTAGCCGGAGCTGGCGCACTCCGGAAGCACGACGAGCGAGCACCCCGCGGCCGCCGCCTCCTCGAGCCGGGCGAGGCACAGGTCGCGGTTGTGGTCGAGCTCTCCGAGCCTCGGCTCGATCTGCGCCACTCCGACGAGCATCGCCGGGCGAGTATAAGTCCGCTGTGCCCTACACCGTCCGCTTCTACTACGACCTCGTCTGCCCGTACAGCTACATGGAGTCGCGAGCGGTCGAAGCCGCCGAGGACTCGCGGGCGATCATCGCCGAGTGGATGCCGCTCGAGCTGCGTCCGTCGCCGAAGCCCTTGCTCGAGCCGCGCGGCGACCATCTGCGCACGGACTGGACGAGCGTCGTCTACCGGCGCGCCCTCGAGCGCGGCATCGAGATCCACCTGCCTCGCTACCAGCCTCGCTCGACCCTGCCTCTCGGCGCCTGCCTCTGGGCTGCCGAGCAGGGACGGGACCGCGAGCTCCGGCACGCGTTCTACGAGGCGTTCTTCTGCGAGGGGGAGGACATCGCGACGGACGCCGAGATCGCGCGCGCCGCGGTCCGCGCGGAGCTGGATCCGGACGAGGCGCTCGCCGCCGCCTATGCGCCGGACCGCATCACGCGCCTGACCGAGATCCGCCGCGAGGCCGAGAGTCGCGGCGTGTTCGGCGTCCCCGCGCTGCTGACCGACGAGCGCCGCTGGCACTGGGGCATGGGCGGCATCGAGCGACTGCTCGCCGGGAAGCCGCTCGTCCCGCGCTCCGGCTAGGCGCAACGCGCCGGGCCGCAGCCCTCCGGGCCGTCCGACCGCGAATCGGCCGGACCGCCGCGTGCACGACGACTCCGAGACCCCAGGCGCTCGAGCAGAGCGTCGGCGTCGGCGTCGATCTCGACGGGAACGAAACGCTCCTCGATCGGATCGGGCGTCTTGAGCCCGTCGCCCGTGACGAGCAGGACGACACGCTCGTTCTCGGCGATCTGCCCCCTGCGCAGAGCCTCCCGAAGCGCCCCGAGCGTGACGCCGGCGGCCGTCTCTCCGAAGACGCCGGTCGTCTCCGCGAGCAGCGCCATGTTGACGCCGATCTCGTCCTCCGGTGTGACGTGGATGTCGCCGTTCGTGCGCCGCGCCGTCTCGACGGCGAGCTCCCCGTCGGCGGGATTGCCGATCGCGAGGGAGCGCGCGATCGAGTTGGGCCGTACCGGCGTGACCCGCCGGTTCTCGGCGAAGGCGGTTGCGACCGGGGCGCAGCCCTCGGCCTGCCCGCCGTACATGCGTGGCTGACCGCCCTCGACGAGCCCGAGCTCGAGCAGCTCCTCGAAGCCCCGGCTGACCTTCGAGTACATGGCCCCGGACGCGATCGGCGCGACGACGGCGTCCGGGAGCTGCCAGCCGAGCTGCTCGGCGACCTCGTAGCCGAGCGTCTTCGAGCCCTCCGCGTAGTAGGCCCGCAGTCCCACGTTGACGAAGCCCCAGGGCACCTCGAAGGAGAGCTCGACCGTGAGCCGGCTGCAATCGTCGTAGGTGCCGCGCACCGCGTAGATCGTCGCGCCGTACACCGCCGTCGCGACGAGCTTCTCGGGCTCGAGATCGGCCGGGCAGAAGACTGCCGCCTCCATCCCCTCGGCAGAGGCCCGCGCTGCGACCGCGTTCGCGAGGTTGCCCGTCGACGAGCAGGCGAGCGTGTCGAGACCGAGCTCCTGCGCCTTCGCGCAGGCGACCGCGACGACGCGATCCTTGAACGAATGCGTCGGGTTTGCCGTGTCGAGCTTCAGGTAGAGCTCGCCGAGGCCGAGCGCCGAGGCCAGACGAGGCGCCGTGATGAGCGGCGTGAACCCGGGCGCGAGGCGCGGCTGCGACGGCGGCTCGACCGGGAAGCAGCGGCGGCGTAGCGCCAGATCGAGAGCGGCCCCTGCTCGAGCGAGGCCCGCGTCACGCTCTTCCGCAGCGAGCGCGAAGTCATAGACGGGGTCCAGCGGCCCGAAGTCGCGCGGGCACACGGCGAGCGGGCCGAGCTCGTGCTCAGCTCCGCAGAGACGACAGCGTAGGGACGTTGCGGGCACTTGACACCTCCGTCTCGCTCGACATCCTTCCGAGCCAGTGCCGTCGGCTCGGCCGGGCTTGGCACCTTGCTTCGCGGAGCAGGTTGCCGAGGCTTCAACGGGCCGGTTCCCTCAGCCTCTCTCGATGTAGAGCGGGACGTGGCCCGCTCTTCGGTTGCAGTATAACCCAGCTACGGAAACGACCTCACATGCCGATCTACTCGAGCTGCTGCGGCGCGAGGCAAGCGAGGCAAACCGGGCTACGCCCCGGCTGACCGACGACGCCGTCGCGGAGACACTGACGACGGCCGCCGCGCTCGTGCGGGAGCGCGAGGCGTCGATCCTGGCCGCCAACCAGGCAGACGTCGAGGATGCCCAGGACCGGCTCGACGACGGCCTGCTCGACCGGCTTCGTCTGGATCCGAGCCGGATCGAGGGTCTCGCCGAGCAGGTGAACGGGACGGCGAAGATCCCGCCGCTCGAGCGCGAGATCGCCTCCTGGACGCTGCCCAACGGTCTCGAGGTACGCGAGCGCCGCATCCCGATCGGCACGGTCGGTGCGAACTTCGAGGCCCGACCGAACGTCGCGCTGGACGTCGCGGGGCAGCTCCTCAAGAGCCTCAATACCGCGGTGCTCCGGACCGGCGGCGCCGCCCTGCGTACGGTGACGGTCCTCGTCGACGAGGTGCTGCGCCCGGCCCTCGAAGCAGCCGGCCTGCCGGCCGGCGCCGTCGGGCTCGTTCGAACGGCCGACCGCGAAGGCGCCCACGCGCTGGTCTCGCTCCCGAAGCAGATCCCGCTCGTCATCCTGCGCGGCAGCGGGCAGGCAACCGCGTCGCTCGCCCGCCTCGCGGCGGAGAACGGCGTTCGCACCCTGGCCCACGCCGAGGGCGGCGGCGTGCTCTACGTCCACGAGACCGCGGACCCCGCCAAGGCCCTGGCGGTCGCAGAGGCGAGCCTGGACCGGCTCGGAGTCTGCAACCGGCTCAACCTCTGCCTCGTCGACCGCGAGGCCCGCGCTGTCCTCCCTGCGCTCGTCAGCCTCTTCCGCCGGCTCGAGCTCGAGGTGCGAGGCACACCCCGCGCCCTCGAGATGCTCGACAACGGGCTCCTGCCGCTCGACACGCCGATCGGCTACGAGTGGGCAAGCGACGAGAGTCGAGTCGCCACCGTGTCCGTCGACATCGTCGACTCGCTCGACGACGCCGTGGCGGTCGCCAACGACCACACCTCGGGCCTGGCCGCCGCGATCATCGCCGAGGACGGCGCAACGGCCGCGCAGTTCCTCGAGAGCTATCGCGGCACCGCGGCGTTCTGGAACGCGAGCACCCGGTTCACCGACGGGTACGCGCTCACGGGCGCACCGGAGACCGGGATCAACGTCGACCGGACCCCGGGTCCGCGCGGGCCCGTCACGTACCGCGACCTCTGGCTGCGGCAGTACCAGGTCATCGGAGACGGGAGCCAGCACCGATGAGGCGTCCGCTCGTGGTCAAGCTCGGAACGAGCCTCATCGTCGGCTCGCGCCAGCACGTGCGGCGCCAGGTGCTGCGCGAGCGCGGCCGCGAGATCGCCCAGATCGTCAAGGACGGCACGCCCGTCTGCGTCGTCTCCTCCGGAGCGATCGCGCTCGGGCTCCCGCGCCTGGGCCTCGACCGACGGCCGCGCAGCATGCCGAGGCTCCAGGCGGCCTCGGCACTCGGCCAGGCGCGCCTTCACGCGGCCTGGGAAGAGGCGCTCGCGCCTCACCGCGTCCCCGCGGCGCAGATCCTGCTCACGTCGATCGACGTCGCGGAGCGCTCGACCTACGTGAACGCCCGCAATGCCCTCAACGCGCTGTTCGCGCTCGGCGCCGTGCCGATCGTCAACGAGAACGACACAACGGCGACCGACGAGATCACGTTCGGCGACAACGATGCGCTCGCGGCGCAGGTGGCCGTGCTCACGAGAGCGCGGCTCCTCATCCTGCTGACCGAGGTGGAGGGCGTGCTGTCCCGGGCGCCCGGCACACCCGGAGCCCAGGTGATCTCCGAGGGCTCGTCGGTGCGGACGGCCGTGCTCGGCGGCGCCTCTCCGCTCGGCAAGGGCGGAATGCGCAGCAAGGTACTGGCCGCCGAGGTCGCCGCGGCCGCCGGTATCCCGACCGTGATCGCGGGCGGATCGGCGAAGGACGTCCTGCTGCCGGTCCTCGCCGGCGAGCCGCGTGGGACCCGCTTCGCCGCCGACGAGCGGGCGCCGTCCGCGTTCAAGCTCTGGCTGCGGTTCGGCAAGCCCGTCTCGGGAAGGCTCCGGGTCGACGACGGCGCCGAAAGCGGCGCTGATCAACGACGGCGCGAGCCTCCTCGCGGTCGGCGTCGCACGCTGCGAAGGCCGTTTCGAGGCCGGCGACGGAGTCGAGATCATCGGTCCTGACGGCCTCGCCTTCGCGAAAGGGATCGCGAGCGCCGGCGCCGCACAGTTGCGGCGGCGCCCCCGCGGCCTCGAGGTCGTGCACCGCGACCGGCTCGTCCTCTACTAGAGCCCGTCGCCCATTCCCATTCGGGCAAGCCTGACCGAGCCGAACGCCTCCGCGTCGTCCTATGGCACCGATGTTAACACGGTGCCATAGGAGCATGAAGGAACCGATCCCGAGCCTGAGCGGCTCGGGCGGAGAGCGGCGCGCGATCGTCGGCGCTAGATCGGCCGGGTGACGGCGCCCTCGGATGCCGAGGAGACGAGCGAGGCGTACTTCGCGAGCACGCCGCTCTCGTAGCGCGGCGGCGGCGGCGTCCAGTCGCGTAACCGCGCCTCGATCTCGGCGTCGGCAACGTCCATGCTGATCTCGCGTGCCTCGACGTCGATCGTCACGGTGTCGCCGGTGCGCACGGCGGCAATCGGCCCGCCCCGGAAGGCCTCCGGCGACACGTGCCCGATCATGAAGCCGTACGTCGCCCCGGAAAAGCGGCCGTCCGTGACGAGGGCCACCGAGTCGGAGAGCCCCTCCCCCACGATGGCCGCGGTGATCTGCAGCATCTCCGGCATCCCGGGCCCACCCGCGGGCCCCTCGTAGCGGATGACGACGACGTCGCCGGGCTCGATCAGGCCGGCCTTGACGGCAAGGAAGCAGTCGGGCTCGGAGTCGAAGACTTTCGCGGGCCCTCGTGGTGCATCCGGCCGTGACCGGCAAGCTTGATGACGCAGCCGTCGGGCGCGAGGTTGCCCCGAAGGATCGCCAGGCCGCCCCGCGACTTCACCGGCCGGTCGATCGTCGCCACGACCTGCTGGCCGGGCGCCTCCTCGACGTCCTCCGCCAGCTGGGCGAGCGTTCGGCCGTCCACGGTCATCGCGTCGCCGTCGACGAGCCCTCGCTTGAGCAGCTCGCGGCTTACGAGCCCGAGGCCGCCGGCTTCGTAGACATCCGTCGCGACGAAGCGGCCCCACGGCTTCATGTCGGCGATGACGGGCGTGCGCTCGAGGATCACGTCGAAGTCGTCGATCGTGAGCGGCACTCCGAGCTCACGGGCAACGGAGAGCAGGTGGAGAACGCCGTTCGTCGAGCCTCCCATCGCCGCGATCGACGCGATTGCGTTCTCGAAGGCGGCGCGGGTAAGGATGTGCGAGGGCCTGATGTCCTTGCGGACGAGCTCCATCACGGCACGGCCGGCCTGCTCGGCCGCCTCCTCCTTCTTCGGATGGAGCGCCGGGATCGCGTTCAGGCCGCCGGGCGACAGCCCGATGAACTCGAGGATCGTCGACATCGTGTTCGCTGTGAACTGGCCGCCGCACGCGCCGGCGCCCGGACAGGCGACGGACTCGAGCGCGTGGAGCTCGCCCGGCGTGATCTTGCCGACCGCGCAGGCGCCGATCTGCTCGTAGACGTCCTGGATCGTCACGTCGCGGCCGCCGAGCCGGCCCGGGGCGATCGTGCCGTTGTAGAAGCAGAGGCCCGGGATGTCGAGCCGCGCGAGCGCCATCATCGCGCCCGGCATCGTCTTGTCGCAGCCCACGAGGCAGACGAGACCGTCGAGCAGGTGCCCTCGCGCGACGAGCTCGATCGAGTCGGCGATGATCTCGCGCGACACGAGCGAGCAGCGCATGCCCGCCGTTCCCATGGAAACGCCGTCCGAGACCGAGACGGTGTTGAACTCGATCGGCGTGCCGCCGGCCGCCCGGACGCCCTTCTTGACGTGCTGGGCGAGCTCGCGCTGGTTCAGGTTGCACGGCATGGTCTCGATCCACTCCGTGGCCACGCCGATGAGCGGCTTGGCCAGATCCTCGTCGGTGAAGCCGACCGCCTTGAGCATCGCGCGCGCGCCGGCTCGCTCGAAGCCGTCGGTGATGGCGAAGCTGTGTCGCTTGGCGGGATCGGACGGGCGTGCGTACGGGTTCTCGGTCATGGCGGGATCGTATCGCCGCTCGGGCGAACGCTCCCGTTACCCCTCCGGTCCCTCGGCTTCGGCGGGCCATCGCCGGCCGCCGCCGCGGTCCTCGCTGCGCCCGGGGCGCACGCCGACGATCCCCTCCCACAGATACCCCGCGGCGTTCGCGACGTGCCAGACGAGCAGCAGCGCCTGGATCCTGATCACGTGCCGGTGCCGGTACCGGCGAAATGCCTCGCCGTGGAGCCCGAGGTAGAACGACGGCTCGAGCCGGATGCGCTCGCTCTCGCGTTCGCGATGCAGACGGTGAAACAGGCACGCCCCGCGGCCGTAACGGAAGTGCTGCCCGCAGAAGCTCCTGAACGTGAGGAAGTGATAGTGGCGCACCAGCGCCTCGGGGACGTAGTGCATGTGGCCGCCGGCGCCGATCCAGCGATCGCAGAAATCGCGGTCCTCCGACGTCCGGAGCCGCGGCTCGAAGCCCCCGAGCCGGCGAAGCCCTGCGGCCGGGACCGCCAGATTGTTCGTGGTGAAGAACCCGGCGTCCCCTCGCTCCGAGTTGTGCCGCTCGTACCCGGCGTCGATGATGAGCTGGCTGACCGCCGAGTACGGGTTCTGCTCCAGCGCGTTGACCGTGTGACCGCCGAGAATCACGTCGGGCGCGGCCGAATGACCGCTGCCGAGCCGTTGCAGCCAGTCGGGCGCGGGCCGGCAATCGTCGTCCGTGAACACGAGCAGATCGCCGCGCGCCTGCGCCACCGCGATGTTGCGCGCGGTGGAAGGGCCCGCATTCTCCTGGCGGATCAGGACGACGTCCAGCCGGTCGCGCACGGCCGCGACGATGTCGTCGAGCGGCTCGTCACCGCCGTCGTCGACGACGATCACCTCGAGCCGATCGCGCGGGTACTCGAGGCGGGCCAGCGCCTCCAGGCATTCGGCCAGCTGACCGGGACGCCGGTAGGTCGGCACGATCACGGAGCACGACGGAAGGCGGGCGTCAGGAGCCATGCCGCACGGTCATGTTGCCTGCTGAGGCACGCCGGCGTACCGGGCACGGTGGAGCTCGGAGTCGGTGAACCGGCTGCTCGCTCGGCCCGTAGCCGCCTCGCACGTACCCGACGAGCTCCCCCGCGGCGTCGGCCGCGAGCTCGACCCAGATCAACCCGATCAGGCGTAGGTCGAGCGCGCGGCCCGTCCGTCTGACCTCCCGGAAGATGGCGGGAAAGCGACGGAAGGGGATGAGCGGAGCAGCGGCGATGTAGAGAAGGCGCCGACCGGCCGGCCACTCGCGGGCGCAGTCGACCGACCAGAGGCGACCATGGTCGAAGCGTGCGCGCAACGACGCTCGCCCGACCACGTTGAGGTGCCGCGTCCGAGCGGCCGGCTCGTACCAGAGCTCGTGGCCCTGGTCGCGGAGATTGGCCTGGAGGCCCCATTCGGAGCTGAGCTCGGTCGCGAGGTCAGTGCCGAAGGCCAGGAGAAGGTCTCGCTTGTAGGCGGCGTTGTGGCCGGGTAGACGGCTCATCGTGCAGGCCTCCGGCCGCTCGATCCACGGGCCGAAGTCGATGAAGAAGTTCGCCCAGCTGACCTTGCTGCGCGGGTTGCCGCAGATCATCGCCGGGCCGACTGCCGCCCAGCCCTCGCGATGGCTGTCGATCAGGGCCTCGGCCCAGTCCGGCTCCGGGAACGAGTGCGTCTCCCCGAGGACGACGACCGGTGCCCGCGCAGCCTGAATTCCCGCCGCGCGAGCCCGATGGAGCAACATCATCGCGTCGCTTCCGACCTCCACGACCTGGGCGGCGGCGAATGCCGCGCGGACGTCGTCGGGCAAGCCCAACGCCTCCTCCGAGGGGGTCACGATCACGAGCTCGATGCGGTCTCGCGCCGACTGGGCCATGAGATGGTCGAGGGTCTTGCGGATGGTGTCGAGCGTGTCCGTCGGGAGGATCACCGACAGCTCGAGGCCGCCGCTCATCGGTCGCCTCTCGCGTAGCGCAGCCGGTGGACCTCGATCTCGGTGAGCCGCTCGACTGCGCGGTCGCTCGAGCCACGGAGGTAGCCGAGACACTCCCCGGCGGCGCTGATCAGGAGCGAGACGACGAGCGCCGGCACGATCCGGAGCCCGAGCCCCGGGACACGGCCGATGCGACGCACGTCTCCGATCGCGCGGTAGCCTCGAACGGCCGGAATCAACGGTGACGCGGCCGCGAACCCGAGGCGCCGCGCCGTCGACCACTCCAGCGAGCGGGCCGATGCGAACTCACGGCCGGCGGCGAACCGCTCCGAGATCCACGCCCGCGGCTGGCTGACGTTCACGTGGCGGGTGCGTGCGGCGGGCGCGAAATAGAGCTGGCGGCCGCGGCGCACGAGGTCGTCCGTCAGCAGCGTGTCCGAGATCATCATGTCCGTGAGGCCGTCCCCGTACTGGAGGAGCTCGTCGCGCTTGAAGGCGCCGTTGTGCCCGGGGATGCGCGACCGTGGACCCGGCTCTCCCCGCTCGATCCAGGGCCCGTAGTCCAGGAGGAAGCCCGACCAGCTGATGGCGCTCTCGGGGTTGCCGTTCACCATTGCGGGGCCGACCGCGGCCCAGGGCCCGCGGTGGGCCTCGAGCAGCGCTTCCTGCCACCCGGGCTCCGGGAACGAATGCGTCTCCCCGAAGACCACGATCGGCGCGCTCACCGCTTTGACGGCGGCCGCCCGCGCCTCGTGGAGATGGGCGAACGCGCTCTCTCCCACTTCGACGACGCGTATGGCCCCGAACCCGTCCTTGACGTCGTCCGGAAGCGTCAGGTGCTCGGCCGACGGCGCGGCGATCACGATCTCGAGACGTTTCCGTCCCGCCTGCTTGCCGAGCGAAGCCATGATCTCCCGGATCGTCTCGAACCTGTCGGCGGGCAGGATCACCGTGAGATCGAACGCTCCGTCAGCCTGCATCGAGACTCCCTGCGGACGCGACACGCTGCGGCTTCTCGGTGGTGTCGCCCGACCGCGGACGAACGTGCTCGAGCCGGCGAACCTCGATCTCGGACATGCGGCGGACGGCTCGCTCGCTCGGCCCGAACGCGTAGCCGAGGAACTCGCCCACGGCGCCCGCACCCAGCCCGGCGCAGAGTGCCGGGAGGATCCCGGGCAGCAGCTGGTCGGCGTAGCCGGCCTCGTGGACGTCGCGCCGGACACGCAGGAGGCGCACGAACGGGATGAGCGGGGAGCCGGCCGCGTAGAGGAGGCGGCGGCTCCATGGCCAGTCCACGGCCCGTGTGGCGGCGAACGTCCGCCCGATCACGAACCGCTCCACGAGCCACGACTTCGGCCGGTCGACGTTCAGATGGCGCGAGCGGGCCGCCGGTGAAAAGAAGAAACGGTGCCCATTCGCTGCCAGGTCGTCGATGAGCATCTTGTCCTGGACGATCAGCTCGTCGAGGCGCGGGCCATACTCGAGGAGGGCGGCGCGCTTGAAGGAGCTGTTGTGCCCCGGCACCTCGGAAACGGGGCCCTCCTTGCCGGGCGCGAGCCACCGGCCGTAGTCGATCACGAGGTTCGACCAGCTGATCGTGCCGCTCGGATTCGCGTTGAGAAATGCAGGGCAGATCCCCGTCCAGTCTCCCTCGTGTGCCTCGATCAGCGCCTCTGCCCACTCCGGCTCGGGGAAGCAGTGGGTCTCCGCGAACACGATGACCGGTGCGGACGCGGCCCGGACGCCGGCGGCACGCGCTCGATAGAGCAGCTCGAAGTGCGCCTCTCCGGCCTCGACGACCCGCACGGCGGCGAGGCCCTCCCGCGCCCGTTCAGGCATGGCCAGCCGCTCCAGGGACGGCGCGACGACGACGAGCTCCAGGCGGTCGCGTGCCGACTGAGCCTGCAGGGCGGCAACCAGCTCCTCGATGGCATCGAAGCCGTCCGTCGCCACGACGACGCTAAGAGAGATATCGCCGTCGGCGCTCAACTCGGGCTCTCCCCGAGGGCGGCGACGCTCTGCGGCGCGGCGGCCACGTCGACGGGCTTGCCTGTCGTGGCCGACTCGAGCACGGCGAGAGCGATCTGCAGCGCGCGCCTGCCGTCGTCGAGGGTGCAGCCGGGCTCCTTGCCCTCGTGAATCGCCTTGGCGAAGTGCCGCCACTCGGCGTCGTAGGACGTGTCGAACGCGCCTCCCCGACGAAGCTCGGACACGTTGCCGGCCAGCTGCCCGGCGGACGCGGCGATGCGGCGCAGGCGCGTGCCCGGCGCCCCCGGGAGATCCTCGAGGCTGCGCAGCTCGAACCCGTCCGAGCGGTAGAGATCGAGCTGCAGCGTCGCCGCGTCGCCGTAGAGCGTCAGCTCGTTGCTGATCGTGGTCGAGTCGCACACGAGTCCGCTGACCAGCGTCGAGGTCGGTCGTGCGGCCGGTCACCGAGACCGTCTGGTCGTCTCCGCGGCCGGCGCTGCTCCAGGCTGCGACCTGCTCGATCTCCTCACCGAGGAGGAAGCGCCAGAGGTCGAAATGGTGCACGCCCTTCTCGAGGACGCTGCCCCCGCCCGACAGCCGTTTGCGCCTCCAGTCCGGGAGGCCCGGGCGGGACACGACCGGGTCGCTGTAGACGGAGCGGACGGCCTGGATCCGTCCCAGCCCTCCGGACGCGATCAGGTTGCGCGCCTCGCGTACCAGCCGGTGCCAGCGCAGGTTGAAGCCGACCTGGGCTCTCACCGGCGACGAAGCGGCGCGCTCGATCAGCCGATCGGCCTCCTCGAGCGAGAGCGAGAGCGGCTTCTCGACGAAGACGTGCTTGCCGGCCTCGACCGCGGCGAGCGCGACCTCGACGTGCTGCGCGGCCGGAACGCACACCGTCACCACCTCGACGATCGGATCGGCGATGAGCGCCGCGGCATCCTCGTAGCGCCGGGCAACTCCGGACCGCCCGGCAACCTCCGCGAGCACCGCGGCATCGAGGTCGGCGAGCGCCACGACCTCGACCTCGTCGATCCGGCCGATCGCGGGCAGATGGCGGTCTCGCGTCGCGAAGCCGCAGCCGATGATGCCGACGCGGAGCGGCGTGGTCATCGCGCCTCCCAGTCTGCCGCGGCAACTTCGGGTCGGGCTTGCCCGCGGGCAGAGCCCGCCTCACAGGCCTCGTAGAGCGCGTCGAGGCGAGAGAGAACCCCGTCGAGCGAGTGCCGCCGGGCGAGCTCGAGGCCTCGCATGCGAAGCCGGTAGCGCTCCCCGGAAGAGGAGAGGAGGCGCTCGACGTGCGTCGGCGGCCGTCGAGATCTCGCGATCCGGCAGGTGCAGACCGCCCTCCTCGGCGATCTCCGCGAGCCCGCCGCGGGCACGCATGGCGACGACCGGTACGCCGCGCGCCATGGCCTCGAGCAACGCGAGGGGATAGACGGCGGCTTCGCGGGTGATGAGGAAGGCGTCGAGGCGGTCGAGCCACGGGACGACGTCGTCCTGCTCGCCGACGAAGCGAATCCGCTCGCCGACTCCCCGCTCGGCCGCATGACGCTCGAGACCCTCGCGCGCCGGGCCGTCGCCGACGACGATCGCCTCGCAGGCCGTCCCTCTCGCCGCCAGCTCGGACACGACGTCGACGAGCAAGTCCATGCGCTGCGCTCCGACGAGCCGGCCGACGAAGCCGATGGTCGCACGCCGTCGGCCCGGTTGGCAAAGCGTCGAGAATCGGGACGCAGACTGCGTTCGGGACGACCGTGATCCGCGCCTCGTCGAGCCCGCAGGAGACCATGGCACGCGCCATCCCGTCCGACAGCGCCACGAAGCGGGTGTCGCGGCGCCGGTGGAGGCGATAGATCATCCGGTATCTCGCGGCGCGGTCGAGAACGCGGGGGAAATGCTCCGTGTACACCATCGGCGTTCGCGGCAGTGCGGTCAGCGCCGCCAGGTGTGTCCCGATCGCCGCCGTGTGGAGGTGCAGGATCGACGGCCTCGCACTGCGCAGGTAGCGGCCGAAGCGCTGCAGCCCGATCGGGCTGCCACCGGCGTTCATGTGGAAACGAACGGCGAGCCCCTCGTCCACGAGCGCGTCGCCGACGGGCCCTCGCCCGTCCAGGAAGCACACCCGGTGCGTGCGCGAGCGCTGCTCGTTGGCCGTCCGGGCAACCGCCGCCACCTGGCGCTCGATGCCGCCGACATGGCCTGACCAGAGGACGTGCAGCACGTCGCAGGAGCGCGGGGCCGGAGCTTGCGCCGAGGCCACGGTCGAGGGACTAGGCAAGATCGGTGTCCCCTCGAGTCAAGTACCAGGCGTCGAGGCTCTCGGGGACATGCCCGGCCTGCTCCGAGAGAGCGCGCCCGACGACCTTCAGGTCGCCGCGCAGGGGAACGAAGCCTGCCCTCAGAAAGGCTCGCCGTGCCCACGGCCTCGGGTCCTTGTACTCGCACACGACACGTTCGCAACCTGCGGCCGCCAGGCGGCGAACCGATTCGCACAGCAGAGCTCGGAGGCTCTCGGAGTCCCGGGCGAGCACGTCCACGATGCGGCCGCGCCGGCCGCTCGGCGAGCCCTGGACGCCGATGACCGTGAAGCCGCGGAGCTCGCGTTCACGTTGCACGCCCAGGATCGTCCATTGCGCGCCCGGGCGCTCCAGCCAGCGCCAGCGGAGGTAGGCAGCGTCGCGAATGCGGATGCACGGCGCGAACGAGCGGGAATCGGACGCCAGCTCGTCGACGCCTCGGCCGAGGTCGTCCAGCGCGGTCACCTCGAGGCGCGGGGAGGGCAGTGAAACAAGCCTGCCGTGCAGCTTCACGACCGGCGTAGCGAGTCGTCCGCCGGCGCCCAGCTCGCGGGGGCCGGTGAGGAGCCGTACCCACTTGGGCAGGGATCCGAGCAGAGAGCCGCCGCCGTGCCGGCTCATGAGCGTGACGGTTCGGTCCGTCGGGAATCCCAGGCGGACGTCGTAGCCGCGGCTGTCCGCGAGGAAGGACTGCACGAGCCGTCCCCACACCGCCCTGACCGCGGTACTCCGGCAGGATCATGGTGTCGCAGCCGAGCGCAAGGTTGACGCGCCGCCCGTCGAGCCACATGTCGAAGCCCATGTGCGCAAGGTGTCCTACGGGAGCGTTCTCGTGTATCAGCAGGTGGACGAGCGCCGGCCCCGCCGGAGCCTGCCGGAACTGCCACCGCCACTCCTCGATCGACCTCGGGTGCCCGTGCACCCGATCGAAGATCTCGAGGATCGCGGCCTCGTCCCCCGGCTCGTAGGCGCGCGCCGCGAGGGCTGCGCCGAGCTGCGCCTGGTCGCCCCGCGTCCCGGTCTGCGTCAACTCGCACCTTCCGGCCAGCCGAGGTACTCCGTCTCCCACCAGAGCTCCGGCAGCGCCAGGCGGCGGGTGAGATGGGGCTTGAGAAACCTGAACTGCGACCGGTAGGCGCGGCAGGCGCGGCCCTTGGACCGCAGCTCACCCCACCCCGGCCGGAAGCGCGCCCAGGTCAGGCCGCGTCCGAGCAGAGCAAGAGCGCCGGCGGCCGCGCGTCCCGGTGCGCCGCGGCCGGGGGCATAGGGTCGCTCGACGTAGAAGCCGATCCGAGCACGCCCGGGGAGCCGCTCGAGCGCCAGCCGCGTGAGCCAGGCGTGGTCGACATGCGTGAGCGGGTATCCGGGCAGCAGCACGAGATCCACGTCCAGGTGGGGGCCGAGCTCGAGCCACACCTGGTCGCCGTCCCGGTCGCCGGCGTACTGAACGTCGGGGAAACGCAGCCACACAGGCCGGGCGCCGAGCGCGAGGCACGCCGCCCTGTCCTCCTCGCGACGGCCGCGGGCCGCCGACCCCTCGGTCGCAAAGCCGCAGGCTCGATCCCAGTCACCGGCCGGGCCCGATGCGGCGGGGTCTCCGGCGAAGACGGTGACGACGGAGAGCACGGCGCCCTCACGCGAGGCCCGCGCGATCGTCGCGCCCATCGACAACGCGGCGTCGTCGAGGTGCGGCGAGACGATGGAGACCCGTCCCCAGCCGCTCCGACACCATCACGCCCGCAGCCCTTCACGGCCGCGACCGCGCCGCGCGCAGCGCCGCCGGCCGCCTGTGCCCACCCTTCCCATCCGAACTCAGCATAGGCATCCACAGGCACAACGAAACCCCAAGGTGCGCGGCGGTCCGATGGTCGGAGAGGCCATCTGCCGATCCGGCAGCGCTTCGGCAGACGCACCGCGACGGGTCCTTCTCGACATCTTTACCTTTTGGACTAGCTTTTCCACCGCACATAACTACAGTTATTGGTGGGTGGGGAACGTATCAGTGCTGCGGCAGCTCGACAGTGGAGCCGAGAACAGTCGTCCTCGGCGGGGGACCGGCCGGGCTGACGGCCGCCTACGTGCTCGCCCGCGCCCAGCGTCCGGCCGTCGTCTACGAGGCCGACGGCACGGTCGGGGGCATCGCGAAGACCGTCGAGTTCGACGGCTATCGCTTCGATCTCGGCGGGCATCGCTTCTTCACGAAGCTCCAGCCGGTGCAGCAGCTATGGACCGACATGCTCGGCTCGGAGCTGCTCACGCGGCCCCGGCTCTCGCGCATCTACTACGACGGCACGTACTTCTCCTACCCGCTGAAGCTCGGCGATGTCGTGCGACGCCTCGGCGTGGTCGAGTCCGCACGCTGCGGGCTCTCCTACCTCACCGACCCGCCGCGGCTCGAAGCACCCGGAGACGTTCGAGGACTGGGTGACGGAGCGCTTCGGCCGGCGCCTGTACGACGCGTTCTTCCGCTCCTACACGGAGAAGGTCTGGGGCATCCCGGGGTCGGAGATCCGCTCGGAATGGGCCGCCCAGCGGATCAAGAACTTCTCGCTCGTCGCGGCGGTGCTCGACATCCTCAAGCTGCGCCGCGGGCACGTCACCACCCTGATCGAGGAGTTCCTGTATCCGCGACTGGGCCCGGGCCAGATGTGGGAGGCCTTCCAGGAGTACGTCGAGCAGGCCGGGATCCCGGTCGAGCTCAACCACCGCTGCATCGCGATCCGTCACGACGGCGAGCGAGCGCACAGCGTCGTCGTTCGGACGAACGGCGAGGAATACGAGCAGTCGGCCGACGCCGTCCTCTCGTCCATCCCGCTCAACGAGCTCATCCTCAGCCTCGATCCGCTCCCGCCCGACGAGGTGGTGGCCGCCGCGAAGCGGCTGCGCTACCGGTCACTCTGCCTCGTGGCGCTGATGACGACGGAGCAAGAGCCGTTCCCGGACAACTGGATCTACCTCCACGACCCCGACGTTCGCGCCGGGCGCGTCCAGAACTTCGGAGCCTGGAGCGAGAGCATGGTGCGCCCGGGGACGAGCTGCCTCGGGGTGGAGTACTTCTGCTTCGAGGGCGACGACATCTGGACGATGCCGCACGAGGACGCCGTCGAGCTCGCCAAGACGGAGCTGGCGCGCATCGGGCTGCTCGATCCCAGCCGGGTCATCAACGGCGTCAAGGTCAACGTGCCGAGCGCGTACCCGATGTACGACTCGGCCTACCGCGAGGCGGTCGACGTCATCAAGGCGTATCTCGACCGCTTTGCGAACCTCAAGACCTTCGGCCGCAACGGGCTCCACCGGTACAACAACCAGGACCACTCGATGTGGACGGCCATGCTCGCGACGCTCAACCTCCTGCGCGGCACGACCTACGACGTCTGGTCTGTCAACGTCGAGGCCGACTACCTCGAGGAGGGTGAGGCACCGGACCCGGTCATGGCCTCCGACCCGCTGGCGCTTGCCGAGGAGCTCGCCGTACGCGCGTCGAACGGCTCGAGCCGGGCCTCGGAGCCTCAGCCGGCGACACGCTCGCCGAGGTAGGTCTCCTGAACCTCGTCGAACGGGCCGTCGGCGAGGATCCGGCCGTCCCGTAGCAGGAGCGCGCGCTCGCAGAGGCGCCGCAGCAGGTCGTGGTCGTGGCCGGCCGCGACGACGATGCCGCCGGCTCGGAGGATCTCGTGGGCGCGACCTTCGACCACCGCCCGGAACTCGTGGTCGAGCGCCTCGTGCACCTCGTCGAGCAGGAGGATCTCCGGCCCCCACTGGTCGACGGCCGCGTAGCCCAGCCGGGCGCGCATGCCTTCGGAGTAGCTGTGTACCGGACGCTCGAAGCTCTCGCCGAGGCCGCTGCGCGCCCGGATGTCGTCGAGCGCCTCACGCGACTCGCGACGCGACGCACCCGCCAGCACCCCGAGCAGCAGGCTGTTCTCGCGGCCCGTGAGGACGCCGAGCAGCCCAGCCTCGACCGAGAGCAGCGACGCGATCCGGCCGTGGACCTCGAGGTGGCCGGCGTCGGGGATCAGCACGCCCGCAAACGCTCGTAGCAACGAGGTCTTGCCGCTGCCGCTCGGGCCGAGCAGGGCAACGCCCTCGCCCGCCTCGATCGTCGAGCGTGACGTCTTCGAGCCCCCAGGCCTCGGCCTGGTGACGCCGCGTGCGCGCCATGACGGGCGTGAGGACGCGCCGCTGGCGGTCGAAGACAAAGCGAACGCCCACGCCCTCCGCACGGATCGAAGCCGTCACTCGACCACCTTGGCGAAGTCGCGCTGCTCGTAGCGATAGAGCGGGACGAACGACGCGAGCAGCATCACGACCGCAGAAGCCGAGCGGAATCAAGAGCTGCCACGCGGCCGGGCGCTGCCCGTAGAGCAGCACGTCGCGGAAGGACTCGAAGAGCCCGGTGAGCGGGTTGAGCTTCACGAGCGTCGTTCGCCCGGCCGTGGATGGCGGAGAGCGGCGATCAGCCCGGGCGCAAGGAAGAACATCGTGCGCACGAAGCTGACGAAGAAGACGCGCAGCTCGCGAAACCAGAGGCCGAGGAGCGCGAAGAGATACGCGCACGAGACCGCGAGCAGGATCACCGACAGGAGCACGACCGGCAGCCACAGCACCGCGACGCGTCGGCGCGATGCCGTACGCGACCATCATCAGCGCGAGCAGGAGCAGGCTCGCGGCGAAGGCGATCGTCTCGGTCAGGACCGCCGAGAGCGGGGATGATCGACCGATCGAACGACATGTTGAGGATGATCGACCGGCGGAGGTTGACCGCCCCGAGCGCGTTGACGATCGAGCCCATGACGAGCTGGAAGGGAACGACCGCGCAGGCGATGCTGAGCCCGGGCGCAACGCCGGGCCGGTCGAGAACGAAGGTGGTGAGCACCAGGTAGACGCCGACCGCGGCGAACGGATCGAGCAGCCACTTGACCATGCGGAGCGGGCCGCGCCCGTAGCGCGCGCGCAGATCCGACTCGGTGAGGGCCACGAGCACGTCCAGCTCGTGCCGCAGGCGCTGAGCCCGGACGCCCGTCCGGGGACGGGCGCCGATCTGCGGGGCCCGGGCATCTGCGGCGACGCCGTCGGTCCCGAGCGCCGAACCGGTTTCCGGCGGAGACGCCATCCCTCTCAATCTAGCGGCGGATGCGCGGAGTCACTATCCGACCCGGCCCGCTCCTCGAGCACGAACGAGACGGCGGCTGCAGGAACTGCCGCCGCGCCCGTGAGCAGGTGCAGGGCGTGCAGCCCGACGCCCCCGACGGCCGCGGTCGGCCCGCCGCGCCGGTACAACAGCCCGTAGAACGGCCCGTTGAGGGCGACGAGCGCGAGCCCGGCCGCGGCGGCGGTCCGCCCGCGGCCGGTGACCAGGGCCGCGAGAGCGGCGAGAGCCGCGAGCGTGCTCAGCCGGTGCCGCCAGCCGAGATTCAGCGCGGACGAGACGGATCGGCGCTCGAGCATCAGCTTCAGCCACGGGACGCCGCGCCGTGAGAAATCCGTGCGCACCATGTCGGGAATCGTCCAGGCTTTCAGGTGGGTCCCCTGCAGCTCCGGGTCGAGCTCGATCCGGGCTCCCGTCTCCGGCGAGCCGCATGCCGAGCTCGACGTCCTCGATCGAAGGAACCGGGAAGCGGTCGGCGTCGAAGCCGTCCACCGACCGGAACGCCTCGCGCCTGATCGCGCCGAGGCCGGTCCAGAACGTGGTCGCCGGCCCCCCCGAGCTGTGGTGGACGTGGTGGTGGAGGAGATTCCGGAAGAGGGAGACAAGGCCCGGCGCCTCCGGCGAGTCGTCGTAGCAGCCGAACACCGCCGCCAGGACCGGATCGGCGTCGAACGCCGCCCGGAGCCTCGTGAACGCGTCCGGATGCACGATGACGTCCGCGTCCACGAACACGAGAACGTCGCCGGTCGCCTCCGCGGCGCCCCGGTTTCGTGCCTCGGCCGGGGAAGCCCGGTAGGGCTCCTCGACGAGGATGACCTCCTCGGGCGGATTGTCGGCCCCATCGATTGCAGCCGTGCAACGCGCCAGGGTGGGCGGCCCGTCGGTCGCCGGGACGATCGCGGATAGCCGCAGCACCTGACTCATCGTAACCTGGCGTGTTCCGGGTCTCGGCTCCCACCCCTGCCTGTGTCGCCCGGCTAGAGCGTCGGCTGGAACGGCCCGGCGCCGCCCGGCACCACCGACAGGCGCAGGACGTTGCAGGCCGGAAAGCGCGCCGCCAGCTCGTCGGCGCAGTGTGCGGCGTCCGGCTCCCGCGCCCAGACGATCACCGTCGGGCCCGAGCCCGAGATCGTCGCGCCCGCCGCGCCCGCCGGCAACTCGTCCCGGAGGGGCCCGTAGACCGGCGAGAGCGGGCCGCGGTAGGGCTCGTGCAGGCGGTCGGCGAACGCCTCGGCAAGCAGCTCGGGGGCACCGGAGGCCAGACCGGCGCCGAGCAGCGCCGCCCGCGAGACGGAGAAGCGCGCGTCCGCGTGCGCGATCTCCTCCGGCAGTGCGGCTCGCGCGGCCGCCGTCTCGACCCGCTCGGCGGGCACGACGGCGATCGGCACGAACGGCAGTCGTCTGGGCGATCCGGGCGACCCGTTGCCTGCCGTCGTCGGCGCGCCAGGTCAGGCAGACGCCGCCGGCGAGCGCCGGCGCAAGGTTGTCGGCGTGCCCTTCGAGCTCGAGCCCGAGCGCCAGCAGCGGCTCGACCTGCGGCCAGCGGCCGGACGCCATGGAAGCCGCGACCAGGCCGAGCGCGATCGTCGCAGCGCTCGACCCGAGCCCCCGGGTGAACGGGATGCGATTACGGAATGCGAAACGGAGCCCGTCCGGCGGCGCGACGAGCGCGAAGGCCCTGAGGCCCAGATGCTCGCGCGCCGAGCGGAACCTCGTCGGCGCCCTCGCCCTCGACGCTGACGCCCTCGCCCTCCTCGACCTCGAGCTCGTTCCAGAGGTCGAGCGCGGCGCCGGCGCAGTCGAAGCCGGAGCCGAGGTTCGCGGTGGTCGCAGGCGCCCGTACCCGGACCGGCAGGTTCACCGCGCCGCTTCCGCGATCGCGTCCGGGTCGGGATCGACCATCGACGGCGGCGGAGTCGAGCGCTCGACGGTGGCCGGGTCCTTCAGCCCGTGCCCGGTGATGACGCAGACGACGCGCGAGCCCGCGCTCGGGCCGCACCGTCTCGAGAGCCGCGACGCCGGCCGCGCTGGACGGCTCGCAGAAGATGCCCTCGGTCTCCGCGAGCTCGCGCCAGGCTCCGAGGATCGCGTCGTCCGTGACCGTCACGACCGAAAGCCGGTGCCGCTCGACCGCCTCGTCGACCTCGGAACGATGGACGGGGTCGGCGATGCGGATCGCGCTCGCCACCGTCGAGGCCCGCTCCGCCGACTGGGCGGGAACGAGCTGCGGCACGGCGCCCAGCTCCTCGAATCCCTTCACGTACGCCACGGTGTTGCCGCCGCCGCCGTAGGGGAGCGCGAGCAGGTCGGGCATCCCGCCGAGCTCCTCGCAGATCTCGAACGCCGCCGTCTTCTGCCCCTCGATCCGGTACGGGTTCAGCGAGTTGACGAGCACGTGCGTTCCGCGTTCCCCCAGCTCGCGCGCGGCCGCCAGGGCCTGGTCGAAGCTGCCCCGGACCTCGAGCACGCGGGCGCCGACGGCCCGCGCCTGGGCGAGCTTTCCGAGCGCGACCGCTCCGGCCGGCTGCAGGATCACGCAGGCGAGGCCGGCCCGCGCGGCGTAGGCGGCCGCGGAGGCTGCCGTGTTGCCGGTGGAGGCGCAGATCACGGCCCCGGCGCCGTCCCCGACCGCTTTCGAGACCGCGACGGTCATCCCCCGGTCCTTGAAGCTGCCGGTCGGGTTCATGCTCTCGAGCTTGAGGTGGATCTCGACGCCGAGCCGCTCGGAGAGCCTGGGAGCGCGCACGAGCGGCGTCGACCCCTCTCCCATCGTCACGACAGGGGACTCGGGACCGAGAGGCAGTCGCTCTCGGAAGCGCTCGACAACGGAGGCTGTCACCGCCGCTACATCGTAGGGGCGGGCCATGCTGCGACCCTACAACCCGGACTCGCTGGACGCGATGACGGCGAGGCGGGTCGGCGTCCCGTGCGTCTCCGGCAGCGCAGCGATCTCCGCGAGCGCGGCGTCGACCGCGCCGGCCGGCGCCTCGTGGGTGACGACGTGCAGGTCGGCGCCGCCCTCCGCCTGGTGCTGGACGAGCCGCGCCACGGACACGCCGTGCGCCGCGAACCGCTCCGCGAGGTGCGCGAGCACGCCCGCCCGGTCGTCGACCTCGATGCGCAGGTAGTACGGGGAGCGCAGCTCGCCGGGCTCGAGCCTGGCGAGGCCGCGCCACGTCGGATCGTCCTGGAGGAAGCCGGTGCCGGTGGTGCCGACGATCGAGACCATGTCGGCCACGACTGCCGAGGCGGTCTCGAGACCGCCCGCGCCGGGGCCCTCGAGGATGATCTCCCTGATCGCGTCGCCCTGGAGCATGACCGCGTTGAACGCCCCCTCCACCGCGGCGAGCGGGTGGTGGCGGTCGACGAGCGCCGGCTGGACGCGAACGTCGAGGGCGCCGTCGACGAGCGTCGCCCGCCCGATCAGCCGGACGACGGTTCCCATCTCGTGCGCCGCGCGGATGTGCCCGGGCTCGATGCCCGTGATTCCCTCGTACGCGACGTCGTCGAGCGTGACGCGCGAGCCGAACGCGATCGTCGCGAGGATCGCCATCTTGGCGGCCGCGTCCGCGCCTGAGACATCCTCCGTCGGATCGGCTTCCGCGAAGCCGAGCCGCTGCGCCTCCGCGAGCGCGTCCTCGTAGGTCCCGCCGGCCTCCATGCGGGTGAGGATGTAGTTCGTCGTCCCGTTCACGATGCCGAGCACGCGGTGGACGTTCGACACGACGAGCGCCTCGCGGAGCACCTTGATCACCGGGATCGCCCCGCACACGCTCGCCTCGAAGCGCAGCTGGACGCCGGCCGCCGAGGCCGCCGCGAAGAGCTCGGCGCCGCGCTGGGCGAGCAGCTGCTTGTTCGCGGTCACGACCGGCTTGCCCGCCGCGAGGAGGTCGAGCACGTGGCCTCCCGTCGGCTCGACGCCGCCCATGACCTCGGCGACGAGCTCGATCTCCGGGTCGTCGCGGATCGAGGCGAAGTCCGTCGTCAGAACGCCGTCCGGCGCCGGGAAGCTCCGCTGCGCAGCAGGGTCGCGCACGAGCGCCTTGACGACGCGCAGCCGGTGGCCGGTCGCCCTGACGATGTCGTCCTCGTTCTCGAGCAGCAGCCGTGTCACGGCCGAGCCGACGGTCCCGTACCCGAGCAGCGCGACCGGAACGTCGGTTACGTCGGTCATGTGGTCGTGCCCCGGGCCGGATGAGATCCGGCCCCTACGCCTCCGGCTTCGCCATGAGCGAGCGCAGCTCCTCGCCGACCTGCTCGATCAGCTGGTTGCGCTGCTCGGAGCGCACGCGCTTGAGGTTCGCCTCGCCCTCATCCATCTCGGCGATCCACTCCTTGGCGAACTGGCCGCTCTGGATGTTCTGCAGCACCTTCTTCATGTTGTCCCGGACGCGCTCGTCGATCACGACGGGCCCGCGCGTGTAGTCGCCGTACTCGGCGGTGTCCGAGATCGAGTAGCGCATGTAGGAGAGGCCGCCTTCCCAGATCAGGTCGACGATCAGCTTGAGCTCGTGAAGGCACTCGTAGTAGGCGATCTCGGGCTGGTACCCCGCATCGACGAGCGTCTCGAACCCGGCGCGGATCAGCTCGGTGACGCCGCCGCACAGCACCGTCTGCTCGCCGAAGAGGTCGGTCTCGGTCTCTTCCTTGAAGGTCGTCTCGAGCACGCCGGCGCGTCCCGATCCGATGGCCATCGCGTACGCGAGCGCAACGTCGCGCGCGCGACCGCTGGCGTCGCTGCGCGACCGCGATCAGCGCGGGCGTCCCGAGCCCCTGCGTGTAGAGGCGCCGAACGATGTGGCCCGGCCCCTTCGGGGCGACCATGATCACGTCGTGGCCCGCGGGCGGCTGCACCCGCTCGTAGAGGATGTTGAAGCCGTGCGCGAACAGCAGCGCGGCGCCCTCGCCGAGGTTCGGGCCGATCCCCTCCGCGTACACGGCCGGCTGCACCTGGTCGGGAAGCAGGATGGCGACGAGCTGGGCGCCGGTGACCGCCTCCGGGATCGTGCGGACGGTCAGCCCGGCGTCTTCCGCAAGGGCCCACGACTCGCTGCCCTCCCGGAGCCCGACCTCGACGTCGATGCCGGAGTCGTGCAGGTTGAGGGCGTGCGCGTGTCCCTGGCTGCCGTAGCCGATCACGGCCACCTTGCCGGAGAGCAGGGAGACGTCGCCTTCTCGGAGGATGGTCGCCATCGCTGGTTCCTTTCGTTTGCCGGTCGTTCGGCCGGTGAGGTTACTGACTAGCGAAGAACGGTGAGGCGGCGCCGCTGCTCCCGCGGCACCGAGGCGCGCGGCAGGCCGACCTGCCCGGTGCGCACGAGCTCCTTGATGCCGTGCGGCCGCACGAGCTCCTCGAAGGACTCGAGCTCCTCGGGCTGGCCGAGCACCTCGAAGATGAGCTCGTCCGGGCCGAGATCGACGACCCGCGCGTGGAACACGTCCCCGAGCGACATGAGCTCAGCCCGCCGCTCCGGCGGGACCGCGACCTTGATCAGCAGCAGCTCGCGCTGGATCGAGTCGCCGGGGTCGAGCTCCACGACGCGCAGGACGTTCACGAGCTTGTGCATCTGCTTCTCGATCTGCTCGAGCGAGTGCTGCTCGCAGTTGACGCGCATCGTGATCCGCGAGACCTCCGGTCGCTCGGTCGGCCCGACCGCGAGGCTCTCGATGTTGAAGCCGCGCCGCGCGAAGAGGCTCGTGATGCGCATGAGCGCGCCCGGCTTGTTCTCGACGAGGACGGAGAGCGTGTGGATCATCATGCCTCGACCGCCTTCTCTTCCTCGTACTCGATCAGGTCGAGCGCGGCCGCGCCGGCCGGGATCATCGGGAAGCACTGCTCCTTCGAGTCGACCCGGGCGTCGATGACGACCGTCCGGGTCTGGCCGAGGGCGACCGCCTCCTCGAGGAGGTCGAGCTCGTCCACGCTTCCGATCGTGTAGCCCTTGGCGCCGTAGGCCTCGGCGAGCTGGGCGTAGTCGGGCACCTGGTGCGTCAGGTGCACCTGGGACAGCCGCTCCTCGAAGAACATGTCCTGCCACTGCTGCACCATGCCGAGGTAGCCGTTGTTGATGATGACGACCACGATCGGCAGGTTCTCGAGCACCGCGGTGGCGAGCTCCTGGCAGGTCATCTGGAAGCAGCCGTCGCCGTCGATGCAGACGACGGTCGCATCCGGGCGCGCGGCCTTGGCGCCGACGGCGGCCGGCAGCCCGTAGCCCATCGTCCCGAGACCGCCGGAGGTGATGAACGTGCGCGGCCGGTCGCAGACGACGTACTGCATCGCCCACATCTGGTGCTGGCCGACGCCGGTCGTCCACACGAAGTCGTCCCGGCCGGCCGTCAGGTCGCGGAGGGCCTCCACGACGTGCTGGGGCTTGAGCGTGTCGCCCTTGCGCGAGTAGCGCAGTGGGAACTCGTCCCGCCAGTCGGCGATCTGGCGCAGCCACGGCTCGGACTTCGGAGCCGAGCCCTGCTCGCGCTGCCGCTGCAGGTCGGCCGCGATGTCGCGCAGCACCTGCTTGAGCGGGCCGACGACGGGGATGTCGGCGTGCCGCAGCTTCCCGATCTCGGCCGCGTCGATGTCCAGATGGATCACGCGGGCCCCCGGCGCGAACGCCGACAGCTTCCCGGTGACCCGGTCGTCGAAGCGCGAGCCGCAGGCGATCATGAGGTCGGCCTTGTTGAGCGCCCAGTTCGACCACTTGGCCCCATGCATGCCGGGCCACCCGAAGAACAGCTCGTGCGTCTCCGGAAAGGCGCTCTTCCCCATCAGCGTGGTGATCACCGGAAGCCGCGCCAGCTCTGCGAGCTCACGCAGCTCGGCGCACGCATCCGCGTTGAGCGTGCCCCCACCGACGTAGAGGACGGGCTTCTCCGCGCGCCCGATCGCGGCCGCCGCCTCCTTGATCTGCCGTGCGTGCCCGCGTTTGGGCGGCTTCCAGCCCGGAAGGTCGACCTGATCCGGGTAGCGGAAGTCGAGCTCGGCTTCCTGGAGGTCGCGAGGCACGTCGACGAGCACCGGGCCGCATCGGCCCGTGCGCGCGACATGGAACGCGGCCTTCATGACGTGCGGGATCTCCTCGACGTGCTGCACGAGCCACGAGTGCTTGACGATCGGGATCGTGACGCCGGTGATGTCGCACTCCTGGAACGCATCGGTTCCGATCAGGTGCGAGCGAACCTGGCCGGTGACGCAGACGAGCGGCGTCGAGTCCATCCACGCGTCGGCGATCGGCGTGACGAGGTTCGTCGCGCCGGGGCCTGAGGTGGCGATCGCCACGCCGACCCTGCCGGACGCGCGCGCGTAGCCCTCGGCCATGTGGCCGGCGCCTTGCTCGTGCCGCGCGAGCACGTGACGCACGGTGCTGCCGCGTGCGAAAGCGTCGTAGGTCGGCAGGATCGCGCCGCCGGGGATCCCGAAACAGACCTCCACGCCCTCCGCCTCCATGGAGCGGAGGATCGCGTCGGCACCAACCATCTTCATAGGCCGAACACCTTCCTCGTCGGTCGGACAACTCTACCCATCGGCAGGCGGCTTTCCCGACGCGAGGACGCACCTCTCCCGTCTGTCGGTCGCCGTCTGCGCCTCACCGGCGCGTAGTCGCGTTGTCCCCCTAGTGGGGGACGATGATGACGACGAGGAGAATCAGCGAGAGAAGCGCGGCGAGGCCGAGCAGCAGCGGCGCGACCGATCGCTCGGCGGCGCGGGTGCGGGCAACGGGCCTGCGCTCCATTGGCTGCAGTGTGGCGGAGGCACGCTGTGGTGTCAACCTCAGCGGGTGCAGTGGGACGACAGCGGGAGCTCGCGCGCCGGGCAGGCGGCACGTTGCGACGTCAGATCCGCGCCTTATCCTTGACCCTTGGCCGCGATGTCCCTAGACTGGCCGGCAGCATGGCCCGCGTGGACAACGTTGCCTCGACCGTCACGGCGAAGCGCGTCGCGCGGGTCGCTGCGCGCTGACACCGGAGCTACAGGCCTCGCCTTCTCCGGTTAGCACCAGCGAAGTGCAGGCCTGACCTACCACAACCGAGAGGCAGGCCCCCGATAGGACCCCGACGACTCCTCCACGACCCGGCGCTCGAGCGGGACGCCTGCGGGATCGGGTTCGTCGCGGACGTCGGCGGGCGCGCCTCTCGGGCGATCGTCGACGCCCTGCTCGAGGGCCTGTGCCAGGTGCGCCATCGCGGGGCGATCGCGGGGGATCGCAAGACCGGCGACGGCGCCGGCCTGCTGCTGCCACTCCCCGAAGCGCTGCGTTCCGAGCCGGGCGCCGGCCTCGCGATGGTCTTCCTGCGCGACGAGACGGCCCGCGCGGCGATCGAGGACGCCTGCCGTGCGGAGGGCCTCGAGCCGCGTGGCTGGCGTGAGGTCCCCGTCGACCCGGATCACCTGGGCGCCGAGGCGCGGGCCAGCATGCCGCGTATCGAGCAGCTCTCGCTCGCCGCGCCCGCCGGGCTGACCGAGGCGGAGGCCGAGTGGCGCGGCTACCGGGCGCGCCGCCGCGCCGAGAGGGCGGGCGGCTCCTACATCGCCTCTCTTTCCTTCCGCACGGTCACCTACAAGGCGCTCTGCGCAGCCGACGAGCTCGGCGCGTTCTACCTCGACCTGCAGCGACCCGACCTGGCCGTCCCGTTCGGCATCTTCCACCAGCGCTTCTCGACGAACACGACGCCGACCTGGGAGCGCGCGCAGCCGTTCCGCTTCCTGTGCCACAACGGCGAGATCAACGCGATCCAGGGGAACGTCAACTGGATGCGGGCCCGCGAGGGCAACTTCGGCTCCGCGGACGACGAGCTCTACCACCCCGTCCTCGACCCGGACGGCTCGGACTCGGCCATGCTCGACAACGCGCTCGAGTTCGTCGTGCACGGCGGCCGCGACGTCCGCCACGCGCTCTCGATGCTCGTGCCGCCGGCGTGGGAGGGCAACCGCGAGCTCCCGCAGGAGGTCCGGGACTTCCACCGCTACCACTCCGGGCTCGTCGAGCCCTGGGACGGGCCGGCGGGGCTCGTCTTCACGGACGGCCACGTGGTCGGCGCCGCCCTGGATCGGAACGGGCTGCGGCCGCTCCGGTACGCCGTCTGCGAGGACGGCTTCGTCGTGTGCTCTTCGGAGGCGGGCGCCGTCTCGCTCGACGGGCACGGCCTCGTCAGGCGCGGCAAGCTCGGCCCCGGGCAGATGATCGCCGTGGATCCCGAGCAGGGGTTCGAGGAGGACGATGCGATCAAGCGCCGCCTCGCCGGCGAGCGGCCGTACGGAATCTGGCTCGAGGAAGGCATCGTGGCCGGTGCGACCGGAGCCCCTGTCGAGCCGCCCGAGGAAGACCTTGCGCCGCGCCAGGCGCTGCACGGCTACACGCGCGAGGAGCTCATGCAGTTCCTGCGCCCGATCGCCTCGCACGCCCACGACCCCACCTACTCGATGGGCGACGACACGGCGCTCACGCCGCTCGCCGGCCGGGCCCGGCCGCTCTACCACTACTTCAAGCAGCGCTTCGCCCAGGTCACGAACCCGCCGATCGACCACCTGCGGGAGCGGTTCGTGATGTCGCTGCGGACGGTGCTCGGCAGCCGCGCGCCTCTCCTGTCGGAGGGCCCCGAGGTCGCATCGGGGATCGAGCTCGACAGCTTCTTCCTCTTCCCCGACGCCTTCGAGCAGTTCCAGGCCGTCCGGCTCGACGCGACGTTCGATCCGTCCGAAGGCGCTCGAGGCGGCCTGCGAGCGGCTCGCGGCCGACGCCGAGGCGGCCGTCCGCGCCGGCGCCGGCATGCTGCTCGTCTCCGACACGACGCCCGGCAGAGCGCCGATCCCGGCGCTGCTCGCGACCGGAATCGTCCACCACCGCCTGGTCGCCAGCCAGCTGCGGACGAAGGCCACGCTCCTCGTCGAGACGGACGAGGCCCGCGAGGTGCATCACATCGCCTGCCTGCTCGGCTACGGCGCCGAGGCCGTCTGCCCGCGGCTCGCGCTCGAGACGCTTGCGGCCATGGCTGCGGCCGACAAGATCGGCGGCGACCGGCCGTCGCCCTCCGAGGCGCAGCTCCGGTTCAAGCAGACGATCGAGGACGGCGTGCTCAAGGTCATGTCCAAGATGGGCATCTCCGACGTTGCGAGCTACTGCGGAGCGCAGATCTTCGACGCCGTCGGGCTCGCACGGGAGGTCGTCGACCGCGCGTTCGTCGGCACGCCGTGCCCGATCGGCGGCATCGGCTTCGCCGAGCTCGAGCGGGAGATCCGCGAGCGGTTCGAGGCGGCGACGGCCGCGAAGCCGGCACTCGAGAACCCGGGCTACGTGAAGTGGCGCAAGGGCGGCGAGCCGCACGAGACGAACGGCGACGTCGTCGACGCGCTCCACGAGCTGGCCGCTGCCCACGCTCTGCAGAAGGCGGTGCGCAACGGCAACGGCTCCCATCCCGACGGCTGGGAGCTCTACGAGCGGTTCGCCGGGCTCGTCAACGGGCGGCCGCCGATGGAGCCGCGCGACCTGCTCGAGATCGTCCCGGCGGGACCGGCGGTCCCGGTCGACGAGGTCGAGCCAGTCGAGGCGATCCTGCGCCGGTTCTCCGGCGGAGCGATGTCGCACGGCGCGCTCTCGGCGGAGGCGCACGAGACGATCGCGATCGCGCTCAACCGCCTCGGCGGCAAGGCGAACTCGGGCGAGGGCGGAGAGGATCCGGCCCGCTTCCGGGACGAGCGCAACTGCAAGATCAAGCAGGTCGCGTCGGGCCGCTTCGGCGTCACGCCGGAGTACGCGGCGTTCGCGGAAGAGCTCCAGATCAAGATCGCCCAGGGCTCGAAGCCCGGCGAGGGCGGTCAGCTGCCCGGCCACAAGGTCTCGAGCGAGATCGCGCGGCTGCGACACACGACACCGGGCGTCGCGCTGATCTCGCCGCCGCCTCATCACGACATCTACTCGATCGAGGATCTCGCACAGCTCATCTTCGACCTGCGCCAGGTGAGCCCGGAGGCGGCGGTCTCGGTGAAGCTCGTCTCCGAGAGCGGCGTCGGCCTCGTCGCGGCCGGGGTCGTCAAGGCGCTGGCGGACGTCGTCCACATCGCGGGCGCCGACGGCGGCACGGGCGCGAGCCCGCTGACGTCGATCAAGAACGCCGGCGCCGCCTGGGAGCTCGGTCTCGCCGAGACGCAGCAGGCGCTCGTCGCCAACGGGCTACGCGGGCGTGTCCGTGTGCGCGTGGACGGCGGCTTCAAGACCGGCCGCGACGTCGTCGTCGCGGCACTCCTCGGCGCCGACGAGATGTCGTTCGGCACCGCGCTCCTGCTGGCCGAGGGCTGCATCATGGTTCGCACCTGCCACGTGGACTCGTGTCCCGTGGGGATCGCCACGCAGAACCCCGAGCTGCGCGAGAAGTTCGCGGCGACGCCCGAGCAGGTCATGGCGTACCTCGTGTTCGTGGCCGAGGAGGTGCGACGCCTGCTCGCCTCGCTCGGCCTCCGGAGCCTCGAGGAGGCCGTCGGCCGGGTGGACCTGCTCCGCCCTGTCGAGACCGGCGACGCCCGCGCCGACTCGCTCGACCTCGCGCCGCTCGTCGGAACGGCGGGCGACGGCCCCACGCGGTTCATCGGCGATGCCCACATCGAGCCGAGAGGCTGGGAGCTCGGCGCCCGGCTCGCGGAGGAGGCCGCGCCGATCCTGGACGAGTCGCGCCTCGTCGAGCTCCAGTACGAGATCCGCAACACGGACCGCACCGTCGGCGCGCGCCTCGGAGGCTCGGTCGGCGCCCGCTTCGGCGCCTCCCCACCCCCCGGCCGGGTGCGCGCGACGTTCACCGGCGTGGCCGGTCAGGGCTTCGGCGCGTTCCTCGCGGCCGGCGCCGAGCTCCGGCTCGTCGGCGAGGCGAACGACTACGTCGGCAAGGGGATGGGCGGCGGCCGCATCGTCATCAGCCCTCCCGGAAACGACGCGGGCAGCCCCGTCCTCATGGGGAACACGGTGCTGTACGGCGCCACGGGCGGCGAGCTCTTCTGCGCCGGGGCGGCCGGCGAGCGCTTCTGCGTGCGCAACTCCGGCGCGGTCGCCGTCGTCGAGGGCGCCGGCGACCACCCCTGCGAGTACATGACGAGCGGCACGGTCGCGATCCTCGGCCCGTACGGCCTGAACCTCGGCGCCGGCATGACCGGCGGCGAGGTGTTCGTCTACGACCCCGAGGAGCGCATGGAGCGCCACCTCAACGCCCAGCTCGTCCTCGCCCAGCGCCTGCGACTCGGCCGAGGCGGAGCGCTCCGAGGTCGCTGCTCTCGCGGCACGTGCGGTTGACCGGATCGGAGCGCGCCGAGGCGATGCTCGTCGACTGGGACGCGACGCTCGGCCGTTTCTGGCGCGTCGCCCCGCGGGCCGAGGTCGCCCGCATCGAGAGCGCCGCCGAAGGCACGGTCGCCGGGAAGGCCGCGAGCTAGCCGTAGGGGCCGGATCTCATCCGGCCCGCTCTTCGCCCGATCCTCGGCGGGCCTGCTCAGCGAGCGAGAGGAGACCGCTCACGTCGAGCCGTCGCGCCTCGGGGAGGAACGGCGCCAGCCGGCGGCGGGCATGCGCGAGCTGCCGCTCGGCGCCGCGCTCGTCGCCGGTCGCGCGCTTGTAGCCGCACGCGGCCAGATGGGAGAGGCCCATGCGCGAGCTCGCGGTCGCCTCCCTCGGCGGCCGCTGCGGCCCGCCGAAAGGCGCGATACGCGTGGAAGTAGTCGCCGCGCCGCAGGTTCGACTCGCCGACGAAGAGCGCTCCCTGGAACGGGTCGGCTGCGGGGGCGCCCTGCTCTACGCCGGGCTGTCCCACGAGAAACCGACCGGGCGCACTGGGGGCTCGAGCGGGCTGGCGGGTAGGCCGGGTCGCGGCTCGCTCTCGTTGTAGACGCCCGGTGCCACGTCGTTCGGCGTGTCGGGATAGAACAGGCTCGCGAGCGCCTGGATCTGCCCTCGGCCGTGGCCGAGCTCGAACTGGCCGCCGCCGTACATGCGTATTCCCCGCTCGGCACACGCGTCGACGCACTCGAACAGCGCCGCGAGCGAGCCGAATCGCGACGGCTTGATGTTGAGCCAGCGGACCGCGACCGGCAGCGCATCCACGTCCGCGAGCGAGTGGACGGGCGCGTCGAACGAGAGACGATCCTCGGCGCCGGCGAGCGCCTCACGCGTGCCGTCGACGAACGCCGCGTCCTCGATCACGGCGTCCGGGAAGATCTCGACACAGGCGCGGTAGAGCTCCGGGTCGGGCGGCTGGTCGACCGGCGTGCCGACGTAGTACGCCTTGAAGTCGAGGCAGCGGACGCGGCCCGTCGCCGCGAGCTCCTCCATCAGCTCCCGTGACCACTCGCTCGTCGGGTCGAGCTTGAACTCGAGCGTAGGCTGAGCCGCGAGCCAGGCGAGCGCGTCGCCGCGCGTCGACACGACGAACCGCACCGGCCGGTAGTCGCGGCCGAGCGCCTCGCCCAACGAGGTGCCGGCCTGGCGCAGCGCGAGGTCGAGCGCGGCGCTCTCGAACGCCCAGCGGCGGTACTCGGCCGTGCCGCCGAACTGCGGCTTTCCCGCCGGGAACATCTCGACGGCCTCGAGCATCGCCGACAGCTCCTCCAGCGTGTGCGAGCCGGAGAGCTCGGGCGACGGGAAGGCGTCGTGGGCGGCCGCGTCATAGGTGACATCTTCGCCTCGGCCCTCGTGCCCGTTGCCGGAGAGCACGACAGTCGTCGTGACGCGCGTGAAGTCGCTGGAGACCTCGACCGCCCGCTGTTCTGTCCGCAACTCGGCGATCGTCAGCTCGAGACCCCGCAGGGCCTCCCACGTCGGGCTCGTCACGGGCCCGCGGCCTCGCCGAGCGCCTCCAGGGCGTGCTCGTACTCGTCCCGCTGGGGCCGCAGCGAGCGCGCGAGCTTGTAGTGGCCCCTGGCCTCGGCGCGGCGCCCCTGCTTCTCGAGACACCGTCCCAGCGCGTAGTGGGCGTAGTCGTTGACCGGAGAGAGCTCGAGCACCGCGCGGAACTCCTGCTCGGCCTCGTCGAAGCGCCGGATGCGGAAGTAGGCGATGCCGAGCGACTCGCGGATGGAGGCCTTGGCCGGCTCCCGGCGCTTTGCCTTCTCGAGCGCCACCGTCGCCTGCGCCGGCATCCCGTCGGCCAGATGCCGGCGGCCCTGCTGGTACAGGTTGTACGCCTCGCTCACCGTCTCATGCCTCGCCGTCCACCTTAACCGCGGCCTTCGGCCGCTTCCCCGTCACGGCTGCGGCCCTGGGGCCGCGTTGCGTGACGTAACCGCGGCCTTCGGCCGCTTCCCCGTCACGGCTGCGGCCCTGGGGCCGCGTTGCGTGACCTAACCGCGGCCTTCGGCCGCTTCCCCGTCACGGCTGCGGCCCTGGGGCCGCGTTGCGTGACCTGAGACCAAAGATACGGGAAGTTGTGCAGCACGACGTCCGCCGGGCGGGTCAGGTCGCGCGTCGCGCCGAGCGGCAAGGCAAGCACCTCCTCGCCGGCGTCGATCGCTCCCTGCAAGGCGTCGGCGAGCTGGAACGGCGGTCCGGGCAGGCCGTCGAGACGCGCGAGCACCGGCTCACGCAGCAGCCAGAGCGGTGCGCCCACGGACGTCTCCTGCCCCGACTTCGGCGGCGGTCCCTCGACCACGCGCAGCACGCGTCCTGCCTGCACGTGGACGGCCGCGCGCTCGCCGGGCTCGACCTGGGGGGCCCACCTCACGCCGAGCGCGCCGGCCGCCGGGGAGCTCAGGAACGTCGTCACCGCCTGTCCGATGTCCCCCGGGGTAAACACGGTGTCGGCCGCGACGACGAGCAGCGGGGCGGCGGCGCCGGCGGCGACGGCCGCACGCAGGGCATCGGCGGAGCCCAGCGGACGCTCCTGGCGGGCGAGCCGGAGCTCGAGCCCGAATCCACAGCCGGCGCTCAGGAACGTCTCGATCTGGCCACCGAGGTGCCCCACGACGACGGTCGCCCGCGGGATCCCCGCGGCCGCAAGCTCGCGAAGCAGCGTGGCGAGCACGGGGCGGCCCTCGATCGGCAGCAGCGCCTTGGGCCAGCGCTCGGTCAGCGGCCGCAGGCGCCGGCCTTCGCCCGCGGCGAGGACGACCGCCTCGAGCGGAGCGCCCGCTGAGCTGCTCACACCGCCAGCGAGCGAAGGTTCAGTGCCCCGCGCAGACGGCCGGACGCGCTGATCTGGTGCCGGACCTGCTTCAGCAGCGAGCGCAGCTCGCGCCGGGCCCGGCCGGCGGCCGCCTCCGCGCTTGCGGGCGCGCCGAAGCGAGCGTCCTGGGTGGCCTGGACGAACGCGTCCGTATTCACCCGATAGCGCTTCTCCACGAACGCTCCGACGTCTTCGAGCGTGGCGCTCGGAGCGAACGTCACGCGCTGGTCGGCGAGGAACCCCTCGAGATCGCGGCGACAGGCGCTGGCGACGTGACGCGGGTCGCGGCCGGCGAAGCGCAGGCGCCGCCGGATCTCTTTCACCAGAAGCAGGAGCCCCAGCGCACAGCCGAGCACGAGGAACACGAGGCCCGTGATCGCCAGCGCGTTTCCACCGTCCTTTTCCGGGGTCGCGACGGCGACTCCCGGCCCGCTGGCCCCGCCTGTGTTGCTGCCCTCGAGCCGCTGCTGGAGCAACCGCGCGAGCGTCTGCGGGGGAACGCCCGACTGCCCGAGGACGCGCGGGAAGTTGGGTCCCTGACCGAACGTCGCCGAGGAGGTCGAGTACGAGCCGGCGAGCGTCCCGCGGCCCGGCGTCGGGTCGAACGGAAGCCAGCCGTACTCGGGGAACCAGACCTCGACCCACGTGTGCGCGTTGTGGTCGGTGACGACCCACTCGTGGCGACGATCGTCGTACTCGCCGCTCGTGAAGCCCGCCGCCACGCGTGCAGGGATGCCGAGCAGCCGGAGCATCAGCGCCATCGCGCCCGCGAACTGCTGGCAGTAGCCGGCCTTGTGATCGAGCACGAACGTGACGAGCGGCGGATCCGAGCCGTAGGGCGGCGGCGTCTCGTCGTAGACGAAGCCGCCCTCGCTGCGAAACCATGCTTCGAGGGCCGCGACCGCGACGTAGGGACGGTCCGCCCCCTCGATCACCTGGCGTGCCTGCTCGTACAGCGGCTCGTACTCGGCGAGCAGGCTGTCGAACGACCGCTCCCGGAAGAGCTGCTCGACGAGCTGGTCGCGCGCCGGCACGCCGAAGGCCGGGAACCGGACGTCGGGGATGACCTCGAGGAACCGGCCGATCTCGGCCGGATAGCGCGCAGAGAGCTCGGCGAGCACCTCCGGCTCGACGCGCGGCACATAGCTCCGCACGACGTAGCTCTGCTGATATTCGAGCCCGCCGGGCACCAGGACGACCCCGCCCGACGCGTACCGCGTCGCCAGCGGCTCGTCGAACTCGACCCGCATCGGCTGCGCCGCCGCGATGAGGTGGGTGTCGGCAAGCGCCTCGACGTGCACCTCCTGCCGGGTCCAGTTCCTCTGGTCGAACGCTGCCTCGCGGAATCAGCGACTCGTCACTCGGGGGTGGTGACACGGCGCCCGGTCACGGCCCGCTCCGGGCTCAGATCCTCGCTCCAACCCACGCCTGTGTACTCGTCGAGCGTGGTGGCGCGCCAGTAGAGGTTGCGCTTGGGCGCCTCGATGCGAAGCACGACGGTCGGCTCCTTCGGGAACTTGATGCCCGTGTAGTTGGAGCTCCAGACGTAGCGGACGCCGACCGCATTTGGGTCGGGGTTGTACTTCCACGCCTGCCAACCGAGGAATTCGTCCTTGGCGACCGCGCTCGTCGTCGAGGCGCCGACACCGACGAGGACGAGAGCTCCGACCGCGGCGAGCGCCGGCCAGAGCCGCCGCAAGGGGCGGCGGCCCTCGCGTGTCAGCAGAAGGAACAGGAGCACCGCCACCACGAGCACGGCGCCGGCCCAGAGCTGATGCCTTCCGGGAATCGTCGACGCAAGGGTCACCGGCCAGCCCACGCCGACCAGGAGCGCGACCGCAGATGCGAGCGGCCGGCCGGCCGCGAGGAGCAGGCCGGCGATCCCGACCGTGAGGTAGATCGCCACGAGCACGAGGCCGGTCATCTCGAGATGCTCGGCGGGGTCGAACGGAATCTTGGTCGCGTAGAAGTCCGAGAAGCCGTGATCGATCGCATCGAAGACGGGGCCGAAGAAGTCCAGCTCCCCTTTGCGCATATGCGTCACCGGAACGGCCATCGCGTAGCCCACGGCCGGTAGCAGGCCGAGGACGAGGAGGGCCAGGCCGATCACCCAGGCAGGGGGACGCGTCGCTGCCGAGCGGCGGCGCAGGAAGAGGATCAGGAGCGCCGGCGCCAGGGCCAGCCCGATCACGCGGCCGAGGGCCACGATGTCGAGCGAAGAGTCGATCAGCTGCCACCAGGCCGCCGCCGTGCAGAGTCGCGATCGCCGCGAGCAGGACGAGCGTCCTAGCCAAGCGCCACCTCGGCCGCCGGGGCGCCGTTTCCGAACGCCGCTACGAACCCGGGGCCCAGGTGAGCAGCGAGGTCGTCCCCCCGCCGCAGCACGCAGACGGGGATGCCGGCGTGGTCGAGTCTCGCGAGCTGAGCGCGGACGTCGGCGGGCAGCGGACGCTCCTCCGCGCCCTCCGCGAAGCTCGTCGGCTCGACGTAGACGACCGAGCTGCCCCGCCGCGTGACAGACCGCTGCAGGAGACGGTCGGCAAGGCGCGGCGAGACGCCGGAGGTCACGATGCAGAGCTCGAGCGCCTTCGAGGGGAGGCCCGCGCCTTCCACGAGCAGCGCCGCGACCGGGTTGTGACCGTCCGCTTCGACGGCGGCGAGGGCTTCGAGAGCCAGGTCCCAGTCGCCGTCGAGCGTGTGGACCGACTGGTAGCGCGGCAGCCGGCCGTTGACGAGCAGCCCGGCGCGGCGCCCGCGGCCGACGTGCGCCCGCAGGATCGAGCCGGCCGCCGAGACTGCGAGCTCGAAGCTCGAGTCGGGCGCCTCTCCCGTCACGAAGCCCGCGTCGGCATCGAGCAGGACGAGCACCTCGTCGCGCGGCGAATCCTCGAGGTCCTTGACCATGAGCTGGCCGCGCTTCGCGGTCGTCGGCCAGTGGACGCGCCGCAGCGACTCGCCCTGCTCGTACTCGCGCACGCCGTGGAAGTCGAAGCCGCTCGGCCGCCGCAGCAGCAGGCGGCGCCCCTCCTGCAGGCGCGAGCCGGTCTCCGAGAACAGCCGCTCGAGCTCGACGAGCCGCGGGTAGACGAGCACCGCGTCGGGCTCGTTCAGCGACACGACGGAACGCTCGAGGCCCAGCGGGTCCTCGACGACGACCTCGGCCGCCTCGATCGGGTAGCGGCCGCGCGGCACGCGCTTGATGACGTACTTGCCCCGCAGCCGGTCGCCCCGGCGCTCGAGCTCCACCTCACGGTCGCCGAGACGCTCGATGTGCTCGACGAGGACGAGGCTGTGCGCCTTGACCTTCCCCTCGAGCTCGAGCTCGACGGTGACCGGAACGTCCTCACCGGCGATGTGCTCGCCCTTCATCGTCCGCCGGAGCTTGACGGGGCGGCCGACGAGCTTCACCCATGTGAAGGCCCCGATGACGGCCAGCACGAGCGCGATCGCGGTCGGGTAGAGCGGGTCCGAGCCGAAGGCCCAGCCCACCAGGTACACGAGCCCCCCGAGCGCGAGCGCGAAGCGCCCGCGATCCGTCAGCACCCGAGTCCCTCCCCCGCAGGGACGATGGTGGTCACCTTAGACAGGAACAGGCGTCCGCTCCAGCGTGTCCTCTACGAGGCCGGCGGCGTCGAGCCCCGAGGAGCGCGCCTCGGGCGCCATGATGAGCCGGTGCGCGAGCACCGCCGCGGCCACAGCCTTCACGTCCTCCGGCGACACGTAGTCACGGCCATCCGTCAGGGCCCGCGACTTCGCGACCCGCAGCAGGGCGATGCCGGCCCTGGGGCTTGCGCCCAGGTAAAGACGGTTGTCCGACCGCGTGTTGCGGAGCAGCGCCACGATGTAGCGGTTCAGGCTCTCCTCGACGAAGACGTTGCGGGCCTCCTCGATCGCGGCCAGCACCTCCTCGCGCCCTACCACCGGCTCGAGATCGTCGAGCGGATCACGCCCCGTCTGCTCCGTCAGCAGGCGCGCCTCGTCGGCGAGCTGCGGATAGCCGATCGAGATCCGCATGGTGAAGCGGTCGAGCTCCGCCTCGGGCAGCGGGTACGTGCCCTCGTACTCGATCGGGTTCTGGGTCGCCAGCACCATGAACGGCCGTTCCAGCTGGTAGGAGACGCCGTCGACGGTCACCTGATGCTCCTGCATGCACTCGAGCAGCGCCGCCTGCGTCTTGGGGGACGCCCGGTTGATCTCGTCGACGAGCAGCAGGTTGGTGAACACCGGCCCCGGGCGGAACTCGAACTCGTTGGAGCGCTGGCTGAACACGTTGACGCCCGTCACGTCCGACGGAAGCAGGTCCGGCGTGAACTGCAGGCGCGAGAACGAGCAGTGGACCGAGCGGGCCAGCGCCTTGGCGAGGGTCGTCTTGCCGACGCCGGGGAAGTCCTCGATGATCAGATGCCCCTCGGAGAGCAGGCAGTAGACCGCGAGCTGCAGCGTCTCGTCGGGCGCGTGCATGACCTGCTTCAGGTTCTCGATCACGCGGCCCGCGATGGCGGCCGTCGCAGTGGCGCCCGCCGCATCGGGACCGTCCTGCGCCTGGGCGAGCTCCCGTTCCATCATCCTCCTTTTCGCTCCTCGAGGAGGGCCGCGATCTCGTCGAGGATAGCGGCGGCGCACGCGTCCTTGCTGCGCTTGCCGATCGTCCGCTCGCCGTCGGCACGGATCAGGGTCACCTCGTTGTCCTCCGCGTCGAAACCGATGTCGGAACGAGATACGTCGTTGAAGACCAAGAGGTTCACGGCCTTGCGCTCTCGCTTCGCTGCGGGCCGCCTCGATCCCCCCGGCGCCTTCGTCCGCCGCGAACCCGACGAGTATCTGTGCGTCCTGTCTCTTTCGGCCGAGCTCGGCCAGCACGTCCAGCGTGGGCTCGAGGGTCAGCGTCCACGGCTCGCCGTCCTTGGCACGCTTCGCGTCGAGCTGCTGCGCGGGCCTGTAGTCGGCGACGGCCGCGGCCATGACGAACACGTCCGCATCCGCCCGCGAGAGCGCTTCGCGGGCGAGATCTGCCGCCGTCGGGGTCATCACCACCTCTATCTCCGGCGGTAGCGGAACACTCACGTTCGCCGAGAGCAGCGTGACGTCGGCGCCTCGGCGCGCGGCTTCGGCCGCCAGGGCGACTCCCATGCGCCCGCTCGAGCGGTTTCCGAGAAAGCGAACGGTGTCGAGCGGCTCGCGGGTTCCGCCCGCGCTGACCACGACGTTCAGGCCGGCGAAGCTCCCGCCCGGCGGCACGAGCAGCTCCTGGCAACGGGCGAAGATCGCGTCCGGCTCGCTCATGCGGCCGATGCCGACTTCCCCCTCGGCGAGCTCGCCCGCCTCGGGCCCGATCAGCTCGACACCGCGCGAGCGCAGCAACTCCGCGTTTGCCTGCGTCGCCGGGTGTTCCCACATGCGGACGTTCATCGCCGGCGCGGCCAGCACGGGGCCGTGGAAGGCAAGCGCGAGCTCGGTCAGGACGTTGTCGGCGAGGCCGTGCGCCAGCTTGGCGAGCGTGTTGGCGGAGAGCGGCGCGATGACCAGGAGGTCGGCCTTCGCCAGGTGCGGATAGACGTCACGCGGCAGCTCCTGCCTGGCGAGCGCCTCGAAGGTGTGGGCGCCGACGAACCGCTCGGCCCCCGCTGTGAGAACCGGCGTGACGTCGTGACCCGCGCGGACGAGCAGCCGGCAGAGCTCGCAGGCTTTATAGGCGGCGATGCCGCCGGTGACGCCGAGGAGGACGCGCGCCATTGCCGGCCCGGGATCCGCTCAGGCCCGGTACTCGGCCTCGATCTTCCCCTGGGCGATCTCCTCGAAGGCGATCGTCAGGTAGTTCTTCGAGCGCGACTCGACGAGGGGCGGCGGGAAGTCGTCGAAGGTCCCCTCACCGAGCTGGTGGTGATAGTTGTTGATCTGACGGGCACGCTTTGCGGCCACGATCACGAGCGCGTAGCGAGAGTCGACGTGCTCGACCAGCGTGTCGATCTTGGGTTGATTCATGAGCGAAGAGTACCTGCCGCTCCGATCTCGGCGTCGACCAGCCGGTCGAGCTCGGCTGCCGCGCGCTCGACGTCGTCGTTGCGCACGACGTAGTCGAAGGCGTCTGCTTCGTCCATCTGGCGTCGGGCCAGCTCGAGGCGCTCGCCGATCTCGCCGGCGCTCTCGGTGGCACGCTCGCGCAGCCGACGCTCCAGCTCGTCGAACGACGGAGCCGAGATGAAGACCGAGACGACGCCGGGCCGCGCCGCCTCCACCGCGCGGGCTCCCTGGGTCTCCAGCTCGAGGATGCAGCTGTGGCCGGCGCGAAGGATGCGGTCGACCTCTGAGTTGAGGGTGCCGTAGCGCTGCCCCGACACGTAGACGACGTGCTCCAGGAACTCGCAAGCCGCCACGCGGTGGTCGAACTCGGCGTCCGAGAGGAAGTAGTACTCCCGGCCCTGCTGCTCGCCGGGGCGCAGCGGCCGGGTGGTCGCCGAGACGGCGATCTCGACGTCGTCGCGCCGCTCGAGCAGCGCGCGGATCAACGTCCCCTTGCCGGCCCCGGAAGGACCCGTGACGACGAACAGCTTCGGCGTTCGGGTCAGGACACTCCGGTCATGGTCGACGACGCTCTAGTGCCTGAAGAGGCTGACGAGCTCCTCGCGCTGGCGGTCGGAGAGCCCGGCGACGGTCTTCGCCTGACTGATCCGGCACTGGTTGAGGAAGCGGGCCGCCTTGACGCGCCCGAACTTGGGCACTGCCATGAGCATGTCGAAGACCTTGGCGGTGCCTACGTACTCGGGCGGGTCCGACAGGACCTCCTCCACGCGGACCCGTCCGGTCTTCAGGTCCTTCTTCAGCTTCGCCCGCTTCACCCTCACGTCGTTCGCCCGCTGGAGCGCTTCCATGCGCTGATCCAGCGAGCGGGTCGGCGCCTGGGTCTGCACTCTCGCAACGGTCATGGCGGGCCATTGTAGCCCTCCTCGCCCAACGGTTCAAGACGAAATTTCCGTGCTAATCGCCACTTTTTCGGGATCTCCGAGAACGCGGGTTATCCACATCCTGGGGAGAATCCAAACCGGGCTTGCCGTGCGCGATGGGGGCCAGACCGGCCTCGCTTGTCCACACCTCCGGCGCTCGCCAGGGGTCGGCTCGGGGCTATGCGACGCGCTCCTGCAACGACAGCACGCGCTCCCGGCGGGCCCTCGCGATCGCCTCCACGGCCGCGTCGGCGCCGGCGATCGTCGTGATGCACGGGAGCCGGGCGACCAGCGCCGCCTCACGGATCAGGTAGCCGTCGGAGCGCGCGCCGCCGCCGTGAGGCGTGTTGACGACGAGGTCGCAGCGGCCACGGCGGATCTGGTCGACGACCGTCGGGCCGCTGCCCTTCTCCCCCACCTTGCGCACCCGCTCGACCGGAAGCCCCGCTCCCGCAAGTGCACGCGCTGTGCCCGCAGTCGCGTGCAGCGCGAAGCCGAGCTCGGCGAGCCGGCGTCCGAGCGCGACCGCCGCGGGCTTGTCCGCGTCGCAGACGGAGACGAACGCGATGCCGCCCGAGGGCAGGCCACGGCCCGCCGCCCGCTCCGCCTTCGCGAACGCCGTGGGGAAGTCGCCGGCGCTCGCCATGACCTCCCCCGTGGAGCGCATCTCCGGGCCGAGCACCGGGTCGGCGCCGGGAAACCGGCTGAAGGGAAAGACGGCCGCCTTGACGCTCACGTGGCGGACGGCGCCTTCGGCGGGTAGGTCGAGCGAGCGCAGCCGGGCGCCCGCGGCGATGCGCGCCGCGGCCTCGACGAGATTGACACCGATTGCCTTGCTGGCAAACGGCACCGTGCGCGAGGCGCGGGGGTTTGCCTCGAGGACGAAGAGGCCGTCGTCGGTGAGCGCGAGCTGGACGTTGACGAGCCCGATCACGCCGAGGGCGAGCGCGAGACGCCGGACCGTCTCTCGGACGGCCTCGAGCTCGTCGGCCGACAGCGAGAGCGGCGGTAGGACACACGAGGAGTCGCCCGAGTGGACGCCCGCCTCCTCGACGTGCTGCATGATCGCGGCGACGTAGGTGTCCTCGCCGTCGCACAGCGCATCGACGTCGATCTCGACGGCTCCCTCGACGAAGCGGTCGACGAGCATCGTCGAGCCCGCGAGGGCGGGATCGTCAGGCAGGTCCTCCGGCTCGTAGCACACGCGCATGTTGCGACCGCCGAGCACGTACGACGGCCGGGCGAGGACCGGGTATCCGATCCGCTCCGCAATCTCGACGGCCTCGGCGCGGGATCTGGCGATTCCCCACGCCGGCACGTCGACTCCGATGCGCTCGCACAGCGAGGCAAACCGCTCGCGATCCTCGGCGAGGTCGACCGCAGCGAACGGCGTGCCGAGCACCGGGTAGCCCGCGCTCTCGATCGTCCGGGCCAGGCGCAGCGGCGTCTGGCCGCCGAACTGGATAACGACACCGACGGGGCGCTCGCGGTCACAGATCTCGAGCACCTCCTCCGCGCAGAGAGGCTCGAAGTAGAGGCGGTCCGACGTGTCGTAGTCGGTCGAGACCGTCTCGGGATTGCAGTTCACCATGACCGTCTCGAAGCCCAGCTCCCTGAAGGCCCGAACCGCGTGGACGCAGCAGTAGTCGAACTCGATGCCCTGGCCGATCCGGTTGGGCCCCGAGCCCAGGATGACGACCGAGCGGCCCGGGACGGGCGGCTGCTCATCGCGTTCGCCCCAGGTGGAGTACAGGTAATTCGAGCGCGCGTCGACCTCGGCCGCGCACGAGTCGATGCGGCGATAGGCCGGCCGCACGCCTCTCGCCCAGCGGGCAAGGCGAACGTGCTCCTCCTCGCCGCCGCACGCCGCTCCGATCTCCGCGTCCGACCAGCCGGCGCGCTTGAGCTCGAGCCAGCCCTCGGCGGTCAGAGCCTCGGCTGAGTCGACCGCATCGAGCAGGCGTTCCGCCGCGTCGAGCTGAGCGCGGAACCAGGGATGAACGCCGTCCGGGATATCGGCGAGCGTGGCCCAGGGAACGGCCGAGCCCGCATCGAGCTCGCGCGAGCGCCTCGCCTTCAGGAAGGCCTCGGTGAACGTGCGGCCGATCCCCATCGTCTCGCCGACGGACTTCATCTGCGTACCGAGCGTCGGGTCGGCGCCGGGGAACTTCTCGAACGCGAACCGCGGAAACTTGACGACGACGTAGTCGAGGGTCGGCTCGAAGCTGGCCGGTGTCGTGCGCGTGAGGTCGTTCGGGATCTCGTCGAGCGTGTAGCCGACCGCGAGCTTTGCCGCGACCTTGGCGATCGGGTATCCGGTCGCCTTCGACGCCAGCGCCGACGAGCGCGAGACGCGCGGGTTCATCTCGATGACGCAGATCTCGCCGCTCTCCCGGTCGCGCGCGAACTGGATGTTGGAGCCGCCGGTCTCGACCCCCACGGCACGGATGACGGCCGCCGCCGCGTCGCGCAGCTCCTGGTAGGCCTCGTCCGGAAGGGTCATCTGCGGCGCCACCGTGACCGAGTCGCCCGTGTGGACGCCCATCGGGTCGAGGTTCTCGATCGAGCACACGACGACGACGTTGTCGTTCGCGTCGCGCATCACCTCGAGCTCGAACTCGTCCCAGCCGCGCACGGACTCCTCCACCAGGACCTGGCCGATCGGGCTCTCTCTCAACCCGATCTCCACCTGGCGGCGGAGGTCGGCCGAGGTCTCGACGAACCCCCCGCCGTGGCCGCCCAGGGTGAATGCGGGCCGCACGACGGCAGGAAGACCCACTCCGCGCAGATCGCCGGCGGAGGTGACGATGCGGCTGCCGGGAACGCGCAGGCCGACGGACTCGACGGTCGCCCGAAAGAGCTCTCTGTCCTCCGCCCGGCGGATCACGTCCGGGCCTGCACCGATCAGCTCGACGCCCAGCTCGTCGAGCACCCCCTCCTCCGCGAGCGTCGAGGCCAGGTTCAGCGCCGTCTGGCCGCCCAGCGTCGGGAGCAGCGCGTCCGGCTGCTCGCGTCGCAGGACGGCGGCGACTCCCTCCACGTCGAGCGGCTCGAGGTAGGTGCGCTCGGCGAAGCCCGGGTCGGTCATGATCGTGGCCGGGTTCGAGTTGACGACGACCGTCCGGTAGCCGTCCTCGCGCAGCACCTTGAGCGCCTGGCTGCCCGCATAGTCGAACTCGCACGCCTGGCCGATCACGATCGGCCCGGAGCCGATCACGCAGATCGACTCGAGGTCACGCCGCCTTGGCATGGCTCTCCCGGAGCTCGTCCACCCAGCTCTCGACGATCGGCCAGGCGTCGTGGGGGCCCGGCGCCGCCTCGGGATGGAACTGCACCGAGCGGAGGCGCTCGCGAGGAAGCGCGAGGCCCTCCACCGTCTCGTCGTACAGGCTGCGGTGGGTGACGCTCGGGCCCCTCTCCGGCGACTGCGAAGCCGTGGTTCTGCACCGTGACGAGCACCCGGCCGCTGCCCGTCTCCAGCACAGGGTGATTCGCACCGCGGTGGCCGAACGGCAGCTTGTAGGTCTCGTGGCCGAGCGCCAGGCCGAGCAGCTGGTGGCCGAGGCAGATGCCGAGCAGCGGCACGCGACCCACGAGGCCGCGCACGACATCGACTTCCTCCGGAAGAGCGGCAGGGTCGCCCGGCCCGTTGCTGAGCAGGACGCCGTCGGCCTGGGAGCTCAGGATCTCCGCCGCCGCCGTGCCATGCGGATAGACGGTGACCGAGGCGCCGGCGGCAACGAGACGCCGGACGATCGAGCGCTTGCAGCCGTAGTCGACGACGGCCACGTGGACGGGGCCGCTGCCGAAGCTCACGGGCGCCTGCGTCGAGACGCCGGCCACGAGCGCTCGGCCCGCCATGCCGGGTTGCTCGCGCACCTCGCCGAGCACATCTTCGGGCCGGGCGTCGCCGGCCACGGCGGCCGCCCGCATCGCGCCACCCTGCCGCAGGGCGAGGACGAGCGTGCGAGTGTCGACGTCATCGAGGGCGACGGTGCCGCGCTCCGCGAGCCAGCGGCACCATTCGTCGCCGCCTGCGCGGCGCATGAGCACCGCGCGCGCCGACACCGCGCCCGACTCGTCGCGCTCGTCGGAGACGCCGTAGTTGCCGATCATCGGCGCCGTGAAGCAGACGAGCTGCTCGGCGAAGCTGGGGTCGGTCGCGATCTCCTGGTAGCCCGACATCGCCGTCGTGAAGACCGCCTCGCCGAAGGCGACGCCGGGGGCGCCGACCGAGCGCCCGGGGAAGATCGACCCGTCCTCGAGGACCAGAAAGCCGTTCATGCCTCGTAGGCGACGCGGCCGTTCGCGACGGTGAGCTCGACGCGGCCGGTGAGCGTCTTCCCGAGCAGCCAGGAGTTCGCCGACCTCGAGCGGAAGCTGCTTTCCTCGACGCGCCACTCGCGGTCGAGGTCGAGCAGGACGAGATTCGCCGTGGCCCCGACGGCGATCCGGGGACGCTCCAGGCCGTAGATCCCGGCCGGCCCCGCGCTGAGCCGCTCGAGCAACGTCGGCAGCGGCAGCACTCCGGGACGGACGAGGCTCGTGTGCAGGGCCGCGAAGGCCGTCTCGAGCCCCGTGACGCCGAACGGAGCCTCCTCGAAGGGGACGTCCTTCTCGTGACGCGCGTGCGGCGCGTGATCGGTTGCCACGGCGCCGATCGTCCCGTCACCGAGAGCCGAGATCAACGCCTGCCGGTCCTCCTCCGCGCGCAGCGGAGGGTTCATCTTCAGGTTCGTGTCGAGGCTGCGCACCGCCTCGTCGGTCAGGCAGAGATGGTGCGGCGTCACCTCGGCGGTTGCGTCGATTCCGGCTGCCCGGGCACGCCGCAGCTCTTCGACCGACTCGCGGGCCGAGACGTGGAGAATGTGCAGCGGCCGCTGCTCGTACGCGGCGAGCGCGAGGTCGCGGGCGACCATCGTCGACTCGGCGACGGAGGGCCACCCGCCCAGCCCGAGCTCCGCGGAGACCGGGCCTTCGTGCATATGGCCGCCGTTCGACAGGGAGGGGTCCTCCTCGTGGAGCGCGACCCGCCCGCCGGCGACGCCGACGTACTGGAGGGCGCGCCGCAGCAGCGAGGCGGACACCACCGGTCGCCCGTCGTCCGTGAACCCGGCCGCGCCCGCTTCGGCAAGCTCGATCATCTCCGTGAGCTGCTCGCCGTCCTGTCCCTTCGAGATCGAGGCCAGGAACCCGACGGGCACCGCGCGCCGCGGACTTCGCCTGCTCGACGAGTGCGCCGAGCACCGCGGCCGAGTCGACGACGGGATCGGTGTTCGGCATCGCGAGGATCGCGCAGTACCCGCCTGCGGCGGCGGCCTTCGTGCCCGAAGCGATGTCCTCCTCGTCCTCGCGGCCGGGCGTACGCAGGTGCACGTGAGGATCGACGAAGCCGGGCGCGAGCACCCGGCCACCGACGTCTCCGCGTCCGGGCTCGAGGCGCGTGACGATGCCGTTCTCGATCGTGACGGCCAGGCACGCGTCGATGCCCTCGACCGGGTCGATCACGCGCGCACCGTCGATCGTCAGCGTGTCGGTGCGGCCGTTACCGCCGAAGAGCATCCGGCGCTGCATCGCTACGCCACCTCCTGGAGCTCGTCTACCTTGACCGCGGCCGGCCCGTGGGTGAGCAGGTCGTAGAGCACCGCCATGCGAACGACGAGGCCCGAGCGCACCTGCCGTTCGATCAACGACTCGGCCGCGTCCGCGACGTCGCCGTCGATCTCGACCCCGCGGTTCATCGGCCCGGGATGCATGACCTTCTGCCCCGGGCGCAGCCGGTCCACCGTGACGCCCCAGCGGGCCGTGTACTCGCGGAGGCTGGGGACGTAGTTGGCGCCGGGCAGCATGCGCTCCCGCTGCATGCGCAGGACGTAGACGACATCGGCGGCCCGTATCGCATCGATGTCGTACGACACCTCGCAGCCGAGAGCCTCGATCCCGCGCGGGATGAGCGGCGGCGGGCCGACCGCCGTCACCTTCGCGCCCATGAGCGCGAGCGCCTGGATGTTCGAGCGGGCGACGCGCGAGTGGAGCACGTCGCCCACGACGGCGACGTGCAAGCCCTCGATCGCGCCGAACTCCTCCTCGATCGTGTAGAGGTCGAGCAGCGCCTGGGTGGGATGCTGGTGCTTGCCGTCGCCGGCATTGACGACGTGGACGTCGATCGTCCGGGCGACGAGTTGCGGCGCCCCGATCCCGGCGTGCCGGATGACGACCACGTCGGGGTCGTAGGCGCCGATCGTGATCGCCGTGTCCCTGAGCGACTCGCCCTTGTCCACGGCCGAGCCGGTGGCCCTGATCGTCATCACGTCGGCCGAGAGGCGTTTCGCGGCGAGCTCGAAGCTCGAGGACGTGCGGGTCGACGACTCGAAGAACAGGTTGACGACGGTGCGGCCGCGCAGCGTCGGCAGCTTCTTCACGTCGCGCTCGAGCGAGCGGGCGAACGTGCGCGCGAGGCCGAGCAGCCGCCCGACGTCCTCGCGGGAGAGGTCCGCGATCGAGATCAGATGCCGCCTCGGGGGCCTCCCCGGCGGCAGGAGCTCGTCGCGAAGCAATGGACGGATCTCGGTCATGGCATACCCCCAGGAACGAGAAGGACACGGTCGACCTCGTCGATCTCGACGAGTTGCACCTGGATGCGCTCCAGACGGGCGGTCGGGAGGTTCTTGCCCACGTAGTCGGGGCGGATCGGGAGCTCTCGGTGGCCGCGGTCGACGAGCACCGCAAGCTGCACCCTCGCCGGACGGCCGTACGAGAACAGCGCCTCGATCGCGGCGCGGATCGTGCGGCCCGTGTAGAGGACGTCGTCGATGAGCACGCAGGTCATGCCCTCGAGCGGGAAATCGAGACGCGTCGCCTTGACGACCGGCTGGGGCGCCAGCGGCGCCTCCCGACCGCGGACGGCCACGTCGTCGCGATGAAAGGTGATGTCGATCGACCCGAGCGCCACCTCGGTGCCGCCGAACTCGGCGATCAGCCGCCGCAGGCGCTGCGCGAGCGGCACTCCGCGCGTGTGGATCCCGACGAGCGCGACCTGGGCGAGGTCCGTGTTCCGCTCGACGATCTCGTGCGCGATCCGAACCAGCGTGCGCCGCAGCGCCTCGCCGTCGAGAAGCAGTTTCGCCGCCGTATCCTGGGCAGCCACAATCGCCTCCTTTCCGGCCTCACGGGACCGGGTTAAAGGTGCGCCGCGAGTCTAGCGGACTCGGCCGGACGGCAATGCAAGCGGCGCGCGCGCACCGCGCGCAGCGGACGCGCCGTCACGCAACGCGGCCGAAGGCCGCAGCCGTGACAGCGAAGGCCCGCGAAGCCGGGCCGGTACCGCAGGCCCGCCAGGCCGCGTCACGCAACGCGGCCCGAAGCCGGCCAGCCGTGACAGGAGAGGCCCGCGAAGCGGGCCGGCCGCACGCAACGGGCCGGCTCAGATCGTGCCGAGCCCTGGCGGGCTCGGCGATTGCGGGTCGCGGCCGGCCGAGCCGGCCGCTCAGCCGCTCGGCCGCTAGCTCGGAATCTTGCCGATCTCGTGATGCCAGAAGTCCCACCACCGGAACAGGTCGGAGTGGGCGCTTCCGGCAGCGCGCGCGATCCCCAGGGTGTCGACGTGCGTGTCCTGGCCGAGCTTGTCGTGTGTCCACACGATGACGGCCTCGTTGCCGTCGAAGTAGCAGAAGCGGCGGCCGCCTGGATTGTCCGGGGTTCCGTGGTTCCAAGGCCCCTCGCCGGTCCAGCGCGTCGCGCCGCAGCGCCCCGAGTCGGGCTGGACCCCGGCCTCGTTCTTGAGCGCCTCGTAGGCTGCCGCGGTCGAGGCGCCGTCCGCGAAGACCGAGATCTCGAGCTGATCGAAGCGGCGGGTCTCGCCTGCCGGAGACGCGCAGACCGCACTCTCCTGCGCTCCCGGCTCGAGCGGAGCCGGTGCCGCGGCGCAGTCCGCCCAGATGTCCGCGGGAACGAGCGTCTCGAGCGGTGCCAACTGGCCACTCGGCTCCGCGGCGGGCGGTGCGGTCTCGGCGGGGGGCGGCTCTGCGGGCGGAGTGGCGGGACTGCTTGGCTCGGTCGCGCCCTCGGGCTGGGTGACCGTCACCGTCGCCGGTCCACTCGCCTGTGCGTCCTCGGAGCCGTCCGAGCGCGTCGCGAAGTAGACGGCGACCGCCGCCGCGGCGGCGGCAAGGCCGGCCGCGATCGCCGCGATGAGGATCAGCCGGCGGCGATCACCGCCGCCCGAGCTGCCTGGGGGCGGAGGAGGGGGCGGCCCGGCCTGCGACACACCGGCGGAGCTCGGTTGCTCCGCGACCGGCGGTACGGGTTGCTCGGTCACAGCCGAAGCGGGCTGCTCGGTCGGCGGAGCGGCCGTCTGGTGCGCGAGCGGCGCGATCGACTCCGCTGCCGGCGCGCCCGCAACGGACGCCGCGGCCGCCGCGGCTCCGGCGGCGCCGACCGCTGCCGCGGCATCGGGAGCCTGAGACGGGGCCTCGTCCGGAAGCGGCCGGGCCTCGGTCCAGTCGGCCGAGAGCCGCGGCACGGGCGGCAGCCGTGAGCTCCTCGCACGATGCGTACCGCTCTTCCGGTCCTTGGCCATGGCCCGCTCGACGACCTGGTCGAGCCCCTTGGGAAGGTCAGGCCGCACGCCGGTCAGTCGGGGCGGGGCTTCCGTGAGGTGCGCGTGCATCACCGCGACCTCGCCCTGGCGGTCGAACGGGCCCTTCCCGATAAGGCATTCGTAGAGCACGCAACCGAGCGCGTAGACGTCCGTGCGGGCATCGACCTCGAGCCCCTCGATCTGCTCGGGCGCCGCGTAGTCCACCGTCCCGATGAAGAGGCCGGTACGCGTGAGGCCTTGCGAGGCCGCCGTGTGCTTGACGACGCCGAAATCGGTCAGGTACACGTGCTCGGAGGGTTGCTCGATGAGGATGTTCGCCGGCTTCACGTCACGGTGGACGAGATCCCGCGCGTGGGCGGCGTCGAGCCCTCCAGCGGCCTGCTCGAGGATGAAGAGCGTGCGTCCGACCCCGAGCGGGCCCTCCTGCTCGATCAGCGTCTTCAGGTCTGAGCCGATGACGTAACGCATTGCGATGTACAGCTGGCCGTCGGCCTCGCCGGCGTCGTAGATCGGGATGATGTTCGGGTGATCGATCTCCGCGGCGCGCCGCGATTCGCGGTCGAATCGCTCGCGGAAGCTCTCGTCGTGACTCAGAGCGGGAGCCAGCAGCTTGAGCGCCACCTTGCGACCGAGACGAAGGTGCTCGGCCACGTACACGACGCTCATGCCCCCGCGGCCCAGCAGAGCCTCGAGGCGGTATCCGGCGATCTCCGAGCCGATCCGCGTCGATGTGCTCATGCGGGGATGGTAGCTGCGCATCGCGGGCGCCCTCCCGAGCCCGAGCGACGATGATCCGGTGAGCGGCCGTTGAGCGAATCCATGGCGTCCCAACGCACGCTTGGTCGTAACTCGACGAGGAGGCCACGATGGCGACCACGACGACCGCCCTTCCAACGCTCTCCGCCGACGACGCGGAGCGCCTGGCGCGCGAGACACAGTCCTACCTCATGCTCGTGGACGCCTTCCGAGCCGAAGGCATCGAGCCCGCCTGGGGATGCCGGAGCCGCACTCAGGTGCGCCGGAGCCCTCCGCCTGACAGCTGCGACTGGAGTGCGACGCGTCGGCTGAGGAGTGACCTCGACCGTTCTGCCTCGCCCACGTCACGGCTGAGCCGGACTAGCCGAGCGCGTGCGTGGCTGCTCGCAGGCCTCCCGGTCTCGGTGCCGCTTGCGGCTCGGCCGCGTTGCGTGACCGGCTTGCTTTCGCAAGCCTCCCCTGGCACGGCTGAGCCTGGGCCTGCGGCCCAGGCTCGTGCTGAGCTCGTGCCGCGCGGCGCGCTTGACGCGCGCCTTGCAATGCTTCGCCATGCACGACAATCCGGCCAGAGCCGCGGGCGACCCGCAGCCGGGCGACCGGCTCGGCCCGTACCGATTGGACACGGTGCTCGGGGACGGCGCGACCGGAATCGTCTTCCGAGCCAGGCACGAGCGGATCGACCGCACCGTCGCGCTGAAGGTCCTGCGCGCGGAGCTCGGAGACAGTGACGTCTTTCGCAAGCGCTTTCTGCGCGAAGCGCGGGTCGCGGCCGAGGTCGAGCACGAGAACCTGGTGCCGATCGTCGAGGCCGGCGAGGCGGGCGGGCGGTACTACCTCGCGGCCCACTACGTGGAGGGCCGAACGCTCGACGAACGGCTGGCCGAGGGCCCGTTCTCACTCGAGGAGCTGCTTCGCCTCGTCGGAGAGGTGGGCGCGGGCCTCGACGCGCTCCACCGTCGGGGTCTCGTGCACCGCGACGTCAAGCCGTCGAACGTCATGCTCGACGCCGAGGGCAAGGCGCTTCTCACCGACTTCGGGCTGGCCAAGGGCCCGGCGTACACGGTCCTCACCAAGCCGGGACACGTGCTCGGCACGCTCGACTACCTCGCGCCGGAGCTGATCCGCGGGGAAGGCGCCCAGGCCGCCAGCGACGTGTACGCACTGGGATGTGTGGCGTTCGCCTGCATCGCCGGACAACCGCCGTTCGCGAGCGCCAACATCTTCGAGGTGACCGTCGCCCACCTCGGCGAGTCGCCCCCGGATCCCTGCGCAGAGCGACCCGATCTTCCGCCGGCGCTCTCGGAGGCGGTGCTCGCGGCGCTGGCCAAGGACCCGGCGGAGCGCCCGCGGAGCTGCCGCGCCTACGCGCTCTCGCTCTGGCTGGCCGGCCGGCCCTGACCCGCGTCCGCCGTCAGCCGCCGAGCGACCACGTATAGCGCGTCAGGCTGCTTCCGGGCGCGAGGCCTCCCGGCCTGAGACCGCGCCGGACGAGCAAGACGGGAGCGTCGGCGTCGCGGGCGATCGCAGCGCGCACGTCGCCGAGCCCCGCCTGGCGCCACGTCTCGGCGAGCCCCATGACGAGCAGGCCGGCAGTCTCGGCCGCCCGTACGACGCCGTCGGAGCCCGGCTCGCCGAGCTCGGGCACGGTGGCGACCCCGACGAGCTGCTGGGCGGCAAGCGCCGCATGCGCGAGCAGGCGACTCGCATCCCTCGCTTCCTCTCCGGCGCCTCCCTCGGTGCCGAGCAGCCGCAGCGCCACCCCGCGCGCTCCCGCGAACCAGGCACCGAGCTCGAGCGCAGCCCAGTCGTGGTCCGAGCCGCCGAAGGGCACGAGCACCGGAGCCTGCGCATCGATCTGGGGCGGCGCTCCGGAAGCCAGCAGCGCAACGTCGCAGGGAGCGTCGGCCAGCACGGCGGCCGCGATGCGCCGGGAGCTCCGTGTCAGCGCCGAGCTCGGCTGACCGTCAGCAGAAGCAGATCGACGTCCTGCTCCGAGGCGACGCGCACCACGTCCGCAGCAGGGTCGAGCTGAGGTGAACGCCGCCGCCCGCGCCGCGACTTCCTGTTGCCGCGAGCGCCGCGCGGCGCTCGTTCAGGTAGGCGGACGACTCGGCCAGCGCGCTCGGCTCGACGCAGAGCGAGAGGATGAGCTCGTGCGGCGCCGCGGAGCGCGCCAGCGGTTCGGCAAGCGCCTCCAGGAGCTCGAGCCCCGGCGGGTCGGCGGGCGCCAGCAGGATCGAGCGTTGCGGTCGCACCGCCGTACGCGCCTCGGCCGCCGGGGCCGGCGCAAGCTCGAGCGAGGCATCCTGCTGCAGGATCGCGCGCTCGAGGCGCTGCAGGGCGGGGCTCGGATCGATCCCGAGCTCGTCGACGAGAGCGCGGCGGCCGGCCTGGAAGACGTCGAGCGCCTCCGCCTGACGGCCCGAGCGGTAGAGCGCCAACATGAGCTGGCCGCGCAGGCGCTCGCGGAGGGGATGCTCCCGCACGAGCGACTCGAGCTCGCCGACCAGCTCAGTGTGGCGCCCACACGCCAGGTCTGCGTCGATCCGCTCTTCGAGCGTCGCGAGCCGCAGCTCCTCGAGCCGCGCGGCAGGCGCCTGCGCGAAGGGCTCGAACGCGAAGTCGGCGAGCGCAGGCCCGCGCGAGAGCGCAAGGGCCTCGCGCAACGTCGCGGCCGCAGCCTGCGGCGATGCGGCGATCTCCCCCGCGCTCGTTCGACGAGCCGCTCGAACCGGGCAAGGTCGAGCTCGTCCGTCTCGAGCTCGATGACGTAGCCGGGCGCCCGGGTGCGGAGTCGGCTGAAACCGCCCTGCTCGAGCGCTTTCCGCAGCCGCGACACGAACACCTGGATCGGTGTGGGCGGCCGTCGCCGGCGGCTCGTCGCCCCAAAGCTCGTCGATGAGGCGATCGACCGAGACGACCTCGCCGGCACGGAGGAGCAGGATCGCGAGCAAAGCGCGCTGGCGCGCTCCGCCGAGCGTCATCACCCGCTCGCCGTCGCGCGCCTCGAGCGGCCCAAGCACGCGGAACTCCATTCCGGCGCCCGACGTTAGCACGGCGCCGCGGACGCTCCCGCGTGCCCGCGCTCGGCAGCGGTGGCACGTGCTCCCGGGCTCGATCGAGGCGCCGTCATGCCGGCCGTCGGCGGTTGCGTTCCGCGTCCATTCCTTGCCGTCTGAGCCGCTTTGAGCGGGCGGTGAGCGAGTGGTGAGCGCCTGCGCCGATCGTCTTGTCCAGACAGCGAGGGCAACCACAACCAAAGGAGAACGACATGAACACTCGCCGCCTCATCAGTCTCTGCACCGCCGGCCTCGCCACCCTGGCGATCGCCGCGACCGCGGTGCCGGCCGCCCAGGCCCAGCTCCCGGGCCAGAACGGCCGAGTCGCGTTCTCGTCGAACCGCGACGGCAACTACGAGATCTACACGGCCGATGCGAACGGCCAGGCCGTCGACCGCGTCACGAACGCTCCCGCCGCCGACCTGCAGCCGGTCTTCTCGCCGGACGGCTCGCGGATCGCGTTCGTCTCGCTTCGCGACGGCACGCGCGACATCTACGTCATGCAGGCCAACGGCACCCAGGTCTCCCGGCTCACGAGCCTGCCAGGGGACGAGGAGCATCCCAGCTGGGCGCCCGACGGCTCGGCGATCGCGTTCGACTACAACGCTCCCGCCACCGACACCGAGATCTACAAGGTCGACCTGAACGGGGCTCTCACCCAGCTCACGAACAACACACGCAACGACTACGACCCCGCGTACTCGCCCGACGGGAGCAAGATCGCCTTCTCGGCCGCGTTCCCGGCGAGCCTCGACATCGTCGTCATGAACGCGAACGGCGGCGGCGAGACCAACCTCAACAACGACGCGTTCGACGACATCCAGCCTTCCTACACGCCCGACGGATCGAGGATCCTGTTCGCAAGCGTGCGCGAGGGCGCCCCGTACGAGATCTTCTCGATGAACGCAACCGGGGGCGGCTTCACCCGCCTCACGAACAACGCGCTGATCGACCTCAACCCGGTCGCCTCTCCCGACGGCACCCGGGTTCTCTTCCAACGCTACGTCGACGCCACGTTCAAGTACGAGCTGTTCACCATGGGTGCGGGCGGCGGCGCCGAGTCGCGCGTCACCACCGCGGCCGGCTTCGACGAGTCCCCCGACTGGCAGCGCATCGTCGCGGTCGACGAGCCCGAGCCTGCTCGCGGCCGACCCAACGGCGCCGTGCACGATCACCGGGACGTCCGGCGCGGACGTTCTCGTGGGAACCGACGTCAACGACGTCATCTGCGGCCTCGGCGGCAACGACGTGCTGCTCGGCAACGGCGGCAACGACGTGCTCCGCGGCGGCAAGGGCAAGGACACCCTGCTCGGCGCGGCCGGCGACGACCTGCTCTTCGGCGGCAAGGGCGCCGACAAGGTCAACGGCGGGCTCGATCTCGACGTCTGCGTCGGCGAGGCCAAGGTCGACTGCGAGGCCTAGCACCCGCGCAGCCAAACTCTCCTCTCCGACCGAAGCCGGTCCACTCCAGGGCCGGCTTCGCGTTGGGCGGGAGTCTTGGCGGCGTCGGCCGGCCGGCTCAGGCCCGCTTGGCCGCGACGAGTATCGCCCACTCGAGCCCGTACTCGACCCGGGCCGGGAGGCCACGCTCCGCCGCCGCCAGGCCCGACTGGAACTCCTCCTCGGAGAGCAGGTGCAGGCTCGAGATGAAGCGTCCGCCGATCCGTTCGAGCGCCTCTTCCCGGGTCGTGCTTCGGCGCTGGCTCAGCCGGTGAGCCGTCACCGTCTCGAAGCCCGCCTCCCGCAATTCGGCCGTGAGGATCTGCGGTTCGGGGAAGCGGGCTCTGTCGATCTCCCGGATCGACGGAAAGTACGGGTTCAGCCAGAAGCGATCGAAGTGCTCGGGCTCGAACGTCGTGATGACCGCCCGGCCGCGCCGGCGCGAGCACGCGGGCCAGCTCGGGAAGCGCCCGGCTGCAATCGACGAGATGGACGACGAGCCGCAGCACGAGGCGCTCGAACCGGCCGTCGTCGAACGGCAGCGCCTCGGCGCGGCCGAGCGTCAGCTCCACCGCCGGCCCGAGCCGCTGCCGGGCCTCGGCGAGCATCTCCGGGGACGGATCGACGCCGACGGCACGGGCGCCCCGCGCTACCAGCTCGGCCGTCAGCGAGCCCGTTCCGCAGCCGACGTCGAGCACGGAGCGGCCGGCCAGGTCGCCGGCTTCCCAGACCACGTCGAGGAGCTCGTGCCAGGCGTCGTCCGCCGGGCGTAGCCGGTCGTACCGGCCCGCGAGCGGCCCGAAGTCCGCGCTACTCCTCGCCGAGGATGTCGTCGGGGTCCGACAGTGCTTCGAGCGCGTCCTGAGCGGCCTCCAGATCGGCCTCGGGCACCAGGACCCGGGCCGGGAGATCCTCGATCCCCGTGGGGTGGTGGTCGACCGCGTGCTCCAGCTCGCACGCGATGCCCGCGGCGTGGAGCATCGTCTGGATCTCTTCCGCCTCCGTCAGATCCGCCGCGACGGCCAGCTGCACCATCCGCGTCATCATTGCCCCTCGCCGTGCACGACGACCACCTCGTCGATGACTCCTTCGGCGGCCCGCCCAAGGGCACCGCCCTTGACGAGCACGGGACCGCCCCGCTCTGCGAAACGGACATCGATGATATCGAAGTCCCTCGGGACGACCGTGTCCGGGAAGATCGACCGCGCCTCGCGCAGGATCTCGGGCCCGAAGTAGCGGTTGGACAGGTGCGTCAGAGCGAGCATTCGTACGCCGGCCACGCGCGCCAGCTCGGCTGCATCGGCGGCCGTGGAGTGCCCCGTCTCCTCGGCCCTCTCGGACTCCTCCGCGCTGAACGTCGCCTCGTGCACCAGCAAGTCGGCTTCGATCGCCGCCTCGAGCACCGAGCGCGCCGGGCTCGTGTCACCGCTCAACACGACCTTCCGACCGGGACGCGGCGGGCCCAGCACCTGCTCGGGCGCGATCCGAGTGCCGTCGGGAAGGCTCACCGGCTCGCCCTGCTGCAGGCGTCCCCAGAGAGGACCCTCCGGCACACCGAGGGCGCGGGCCGCATCGACGTCGAAGCGTCCGGGGCGCGGAGACTCGACCAGCGCATAGCCGAGCCCCGCCACCGCGTGGCGAACCGAGAACGGGATGATCTGGTAGCCGTCCCGATCCAGCGCCTCGCCGGGCTGCAGCTCTTGGAGCTCGAGACGGAACGTCAGGCGACCGAAGATCCGCCGCAATCCGTCGACGAGCTGGGCCAGCCCCGGCGGCCCGTACACGGTGAGCGAGGCCTCGCGCCCTCGCAGCGCGAACGTCTTGAGCATGCCGGGCAGCCCGAGGTAGTGGTCGGCGTGGAAGTGCGTGATGAACACCTCGCGCAATTCGACCAGGCCAACTCCGGACCGGAGCAGCTGCCGCTGCGTGCCTTCGCCGCAGTCGACGAGGAAACGCTCGCCTTCCCGGCGAACGAGCAGGCTGGTCGGCGCTCGATTCGCCGTCGGCACCGAGCCGGACGTGCCAAGGAACACGATGTCGAGGCTCACGCGGCGATTGTAGGCGTGGCTGCGCGGAGCTCTAGGCTGCAGATCCGTCCGGCTTCGGCTTAGCGGGCCTCGGTTCTCCCGGAGCGCGGCCGTGCTTCAGGGCTCAGGGCAGCATCAGCACCTCCCCCGGGTGGAGCACCGCCGAGTGGAGGTCGTTGCGCCGCTCGATCTCCCACACGGCCTTGCGGAGATCGCCGTCGTACCGGTTCGCTGCGATCTCCCACAGCGTCTCGCCCTCATGGACGACGTGGCGCGCCTCCGGAGCCGTCCCGCTCGCCGACCGCGCGACCCCGAGCGCGGCGAGGAGGGTGACGAGCACGACGGCTCCTGGGAGGAGGAGGCGCGGAGGGAACACGTGTTCGATAATAGACGAACAGGTGTTCGCTGTCAAGCCTGTCGTCGGCACAAACCGCAAGGACAGGCTCAGCGAAGTGGATCCTCGGTCGCACGCGGCCCGGCACCGCGCGTTAGCCCGGCTCAGATGCCGCCGCTGAACGTGTCGCAGGCGCCTGGGTGGCCGCTCTGGTACCCGGTCATGAACCAGCGTTGTCGCTGCTCGGACGAGCCGTGGGTCCACGTCTCGGGGTTGACCGCGCCCTGCGCGCGCTGCTGGATCCGGTCGTCGCCGACGGCCGCGGCGGCATCGAGGCCCTCCGCGATGTCCTGCTGCGTGAGCTCCTCGATCAGGGAGCCCTCGGTAACCGCGTTGTGCGCCCAGACGCCGGCGTAGCAGTCGGCCTGGAGCTCGGTCCGCACGGAACTACTCTCGGCACCCTCGCGATCGCCGCCCTGATCGAGCGCTCCGAGGAGGTCCTGCACGTGATGTCCGTACTCGTGCGCGAGGACGTAGGCCTGGGCGAACGGCCCTCCCTCGGCGCCGAAGTCCTCCTGCAGCGTGTCGAAGAACCCGAGATCGATGTAGACGAGCTTGTCGCCCGGGCAGTAGAAGGGCCCGACCGCCGCGGAGGCCACGCCACAGGCGGTGTTCACCTCGCCGTCGAAGAAGACCGTGTCGACCGGCTGGTAGTTCCGTCCGGAGCCCTGGAACGCTTGGCTCCAGTACGACTGAATCGAGCTGATGGCAAAGACCAGACGACAGTCGTCTCGCTGCTCGGTTGCCTCTGTGACGTCCCGGCACTCGGTCTCCGCCGGTCCGCCACCGCCACCTTGCGGGCTGCCGACGTCCTCGCCTTCGAGCGGCGCCAGCCCACCGAGGCCGCCGCCTCCGCCAGTGAAAACGAGGATCAGCGTGACGATGAGGCCGATCAGGCTGCCGCCGCCGACGGCCATTCCGCCGCGGCGAACGGTGCGGCCGCCGCCCTGACCACGAAGATCGGTGACCTGTGATGTATCGACCCGTGCCCCGCGACGGAAGCGCATTGCTGCTTCTATACCTGCTCGTCGAGATTTACTAACTGCGGCACGCCGCCCCGCACGACGGCCAATGTGTGAGACGGTGCCCGACGGCGTTCGGTCGGACTGCCGGGATTGACGATCCAGATCTCGCCGTGGCGTGCCAGCTCCGGGAGATGGCTGTGCCCGTAGACGACCACGTCGCAGCCGGGAAACCATTGCGCCAGCCGCTCGTGCCGTCCGGCCGACGGGCCGCCGTCGTGGACGACGCCGATCCGCGTCCCTTCCGCCTCGACGACCACCCGGGCCGGAAGCCGCTCGCGCAGCGCCGGCACGTCCATGTTGCCGTGAACGGCGGCAACCGGTGCGATCGCCGTCAGCTCTTCGAAGACCTCGGCGGCGGTGAAGTCTCCGGCATGGATGATCAATGAGGCCTCGCGGAGGATTCGACGGCAGCTCTGCGGAAGGCGACGAGCTCCGCGAGGAAGATGCGTATCCGCGATGACCGCGATCAGAACCGGCCGCCCAGGAACCGGCCGTCGCGGTAGACGAGCTCGCCGTCGGCATAGACCTCGCCACCGGCGCGCAGGTCGCAGACCATGTCCCAGTGGAGAGCCGACCTGTTCGTGCCGCCGCTCTCGTCGTACGCGTCGCCGAGCGCCATGTGCACGGTGCCGCCGATCTTCTCGTCGAAGAGCGTCTCGCCGGTGAAGGTCGATACGGCCTCGTTGAGACCGAACGCGAACTCGCCCGGCCGGCGGGCCCCGTCGTCGAGCGCGAGCATCTCGTCGAGGTAGTCCTGCCCCTGAGCCGCAACGGCGTCGACGACCTCACCTCCTCGAAATCGGAGTCTCACGTCCGTGACGGCACGACCCCGGAACACCGCCCGGTAGGTGAAGCGGATCGTGCCTTCGACGGTGGCGTCGACCGGCGCGGTGAACACCTCGCCGTCCGGCAGGTTGTGCGTGCCGTCGCAGGCGATCCAGTGTCTGCCCTCGACCCCGATCCGCAGATCGGTTCCGTCGGCCACGACGCGCAGCTCCCGAAGCGTCTCGAGCCACTCCGCCAGCCGCCTGATCCGGTCGCCGAGATCGCGCCAGGCGCCGACCGGATCGGCCTGCCCGAGCAGCACGGCGCCGAAGAAATGGTGCTCGTAGCGCGACAGCGACATGCGCGCTTCCTGGGCGGCGGCCTGGGTGGGGTACGCCGTCACCGTCCACATGTACTCACCTGCGAGCGTCCGCTCGTGGGCCAACCGCCGCAGAGGCTCTCGGACGCGCGCGATGCGGGCGAGTCGCTCCGGCGGGGCACCGCTCAGGCTGCGGGTGTTCTCGTGTCCGCACGATCAGGATTCGTGCGTCGGCCAGCTCGAACTCGGCGGTGACGCGGGGGCTGACCCAATCGAGCTGGTCGTCGCTGCCGAGAGTGACCAGCGCTTCCTGGGCACCCGGTAGGGCGACGTGGGATTGCGGGTAACCGCCGGCCGACAGGATGTAGCGGTACAGCTCGCGAACGAGCGGCGCCGCAACGGGCGTCGATTCGATGTAGACGACATCCCCCGGCTCGACCCCGGCGGAATGGGAGACGAGCACGTTCGCGAGCTGCTCGAGGCGGGTGTCAGCCATTGCCCTCGGAATCGGTCAGGAATCGGCCGGCTTTCCAGACGAGCTCGCCGTCCGCGTACACCTCGCCGTCCGTCCGCAGGTCGCAGATCATGTCCCAGTGCACGCTCGAGCGATTCTCGCCGCCTGCCTGCGCGAAGCCCGCGCCGAGCGCGAAGTGCATCGTGCCGCCGATCTTCTCGTCGAAGAGGATGTTGCGCGTGAAGCGGTCGATCTCGTAGTTGAGCCCGAAGGCAAGCTCGCCGAGCACGCCGCCCGTCGGTCGCCAGCAGCGCCTCGAGGTAGTCGCCGCCGGCCGCGGCTTCGGCGCCGACGACACGTCCCTCCGCAAAGCGCAGGCGGACGTCTTCGACCTCGCGCCCTTCGTAGATGGCGGGGAACTGAAAGCGAATCTCGCCCTCCGTCTCGGTCTCGATCGGGCTCGTAAAGACCTCGCCGTCAGGCATGTTGAGATGGCCGTCCGCCGTCACCCAGGTCCTGCCGGCAACGCCGAGCCGCAGGTCGGTGTCCTGCCCGACGACGCGGAGCTCTCGAACGGCGGTCAGCTCACGCGCGCGGGCGCTCGAGCGTGGCGGCCGTGGAGCTCCAGTGCGCCGCGGGGTCCCCCTCCTTCTCCACGTGGCAGGCGCCGAACACGAAGCGCTCGTAGTCGGCAAGCGACATCTCGGCATCCTGCGCCATGGCATTCGTCGGGAAGGCGGTTCCGGCCCAGCGGAGCTCGCCTGCGCTGATGCGTCCCCAGCGGAGCAGCCGAAGCTCTCGCCGGGCCTCGATGTGCCGGCTGACACGGCCGGGCTCGGCGCTCGAGAGCGCGCGTGTGTTCTCGTCCGCCCACACCGTCACGAGCGCGTCCAGGGCCTCGAGCTCCCGGTAGTCGACGGGTGAGACGAAATCGATCTGCTCGTCCGAGCCCTCCTCGAGCAGCAGCTCGGTGAGGCCGGGAAGGCGCGCGGTCACGAAGGGTCGTGCGCCGCGACGCAGCGCGGCCTGGTACAGGGCCAGCAGCAGAGGTGACGCGACTACGCCGCCGTCGAAGGCGACGACGTCGCCCTCACGAAGCTGAAGCGAGTAGCCGGCGAGAAGCTCGGCGAGTCGCTCGACTCGAGGATCGGTCACGCAGTGGTCTCGCCGGCCACGAGGTCGGGTGTCGGTGCGGGAAGGCGCTCCAGCACGGCGTCCACGAGCCGCGTCGCCCCGAAGCGCACGGCATCGTCTGCGGTCAGGCCGGTCTCCGCCTCGGCGGCCGAGACCGCGCGGCGCGCGCCTTCCTCGTCGAGGTTCATCGTGTTGAGCGCGATGCAGGCGACCCGCGCCGCGCGGACCGGCAAGGCGACCCGCTCGTAGAGCTCGATCAGCTCCGAGAGCGCCGGGATCGGGTGCTCCGGCAGCTCCTCGATGTGGATGTCGCCCGCCTTGTGGCACAGGACGAGCACGTGGGGCATGACGCCGTGGTACAGCCCCAGGGTGACGGCGGAGTAGTAGGGATGGATCAACGAGCCTTGCCCCTCGACCCAGAGCAGGTCGCCTCGCTGCGCGCCTTCGACGACGAGGCGCTCGCCTGCGCCCGCCACGAAGTCGGCGACGACCGCGTCGACGGCGATCCCCCAGCCGGAGATGGCGATACCGGTCTGGCCCGTCGGGACGAACACGGATGCAAGCCCGCGCCGCTGGGCCTCGAGATGAAGCTCGAGCGCCGTCGTCTTCTTCCCGATCGCGCAGTCCGAGCCGACGGTGTGGACGACGGCGGCCGCGTGTCGCAGGTTGGCCCCGGTGGGAACGGTGAGCCCGGCCGGCGGCCTGCGGAGATCGCGCAACTCCACGCCGTGGCGGCGTGCCGCCTCGGCCAGCTCGGCATCGTCGGCGAGGAACGTGTGCATGCCGGCCTCGACGTCGAGCCCGGCGCCGATACATGCCTTGAGAATGTCGCGCCAGACCGGCGGCAACGTACCCCCGGTGGGCGCGACGCCGACGAGCGCGGTCGTCGGGGCGTAGCGCAGAGCATCGGCCACCCCGCCGACGATCGGGATGCCCTCGTAGGTCTCCCCCGCGCGCTCGGAGTCGAGGATCGCGACCGTCGGGTCCGGCGCGTACCGCACGAAGCCCCGCATCGTCTTGCCGTGGTGCGCGTCGGCCGAGTGCCCCTCCGCGAGGACCAGGTATCGCTTCATGCCGCCACGCCTGCGGTAGCCCGCGGGTGCGACGCCGAGCCCGGGCCGCTCGGATGGGAGCTGAACGCCGTCCACGAGCTCGACGCCCTCCCACGGGTCCTCGGCGAGGAGGAGATTCCCGTCGAGGTCGACGTGGTCGCAGAGGCTTGCGAGAGGGCACGCCGGTGCGATGGCGAGGCCGCTCTCGACCATGCAGCCCACCATCACGCCGAGACCGAGCGCGCGGGCCGCGTGCACCATGCGGATAGCCTCGCGCAGCCCTCCGCTCTTCGCGAGCTTGATGTTCACGCCGTGCCCGCGCTCGGCGCAGACCGGGATGTCTGCGAGCGTGTGGCAGTCCTCGTCGACGTAGATGGGAAGGGACGAGCGCCGGCGCAGCTCCGGCCCCGCCGGGTCTCCCGCAGGCAGCGGCTGCTCGACGTACTGGACGCCGAGCTGCTCGAGCTGCGGGATCGCGTCGAGCGCCTCGTCGAGCGACCAGTACTCGTTCACGTCGACCTGAAGCGGGAGCGTCGTTGCCTCGCGAACGGCGTGGACGCGCTCCACGTCGAGGCCGTCGCGTCCCCCGAGCTTGAGCTTGAGACGCCGGAAGCGCCCGTCCGCCGTCTGGCGCTCGGCGCGCTGCGCCATGTCGTCGGGATCGCCGAGCCAGATCGTGAACGACGTCGGCGGGCTCTCCCTGGGGACGCCCACCAGTTGCCAGACCGGCCGGCCGCAGAGCTTGCCGCACAGATCGTGGAGCGCGGCGTCGAGCGCCGCCTTGGCGGCCTGCTCGCCGGGGAGCTCGGCAAGGCGCTTGCCGATTGCCTCGAGGTCGAATGGGTCGTCACCGAGCAGCTCGCGGCTTTTTTCGAGGAACGCGATTGCCGACGTGACGCTCTCGCCGTAGTTGTCCTGCGGCGTCGCCTCGCCGTAGCCCGTGACTCCCGCTGCCGTCAGCTCCACCCACGACGAGCTCGACCTCGACGTCCGTCGAGCGCGAGATGCGAAACGGCGCCGCCAAGCGGCAGGGTGACGGTGCGGTAGGCGAGGTCCACCGCAAGTAGACTAGATGGCTTGCTGCGCCTGTAGCTCAGGGGATAGAGCGTGCGCCTCCGGAGCGCAAGGCCGCAGGTTCGAATCCTGCCAGGCGCATAGCAAGCGCGCACGTAGTGCGCCGCGCAGCGGCCGCGGGCCGAAGGGCGCGCCGCCAGGCCGCGAAGCGCCGCACGACAGCGGCCGCGTCACGCAACGAGCCGGCGAAAGCCGGCTCAGCCGTGACAGGGAAGGCCCGCGAAGCGGGCCGGTCAAAGGGCGCTAGGCCCCGACGCTCACCTACGCCGGAGCCACGTCGAAGCTGAACATCATCCCGCTCTCATGGTGCTCGGCGATGTGACAGTGGGCCATCCAGCGCCCGGGGTTGGTGACGTCGAGCAGGATGTCCACGGTCTCGCCGGTCCGTACGAGGACGGTGTCCTTCCAGACCAGGTTCGGCTCAACCACCCCGTCCCTCGCGAGGATGAGAAACCGCCCCGCTCCGTGCACGTGGAAGGGGTGCGGCATCGGATGGTCGGAGTCCATCTCGTTGACGAGACGGAGCTTCACCTGGTCGCCGACTCGAAACGTCCAGTCGATCTGAGCGTTTTCTGCGCCTGTCTCGCTGTCGACGAGCTTCCACCGCGTGTTCGCCGGCGTCGTGATCCGGTTGATCTCGACCATGTCGTCTTCCCACTCGATGCCTTGCGCGCCGTGTGCATGACCGCCGCCGTGCTCTCCGTGGTGATGGTGCTCCTCGTGGTGCCCGTGATGCGCGTGGGCGTGCTCCTCGTGCTCATGGTCGGCGGCCTCCGAAGATGCGGCGACTTCATCGAGCGCTGCCACGTCACCGCTTCCGGTTGGCCGTAGCGTCATTCCGCACTTCGGGCAGGAGGCCGCCCAGGCAGCCGCGATGTCGGCATGCATGGGGCAGACGAAGGCAGTTGGAGGCTCGGTTCCTGCCCCGGCGGGCATCAGCTTCATCCCGCACCTCGGGCACTTGCCCGCCCACGAGGAGACAACCTGCGAGTGCATTGGACAGGCGTAGACGCCGGTATCGACTCCACCCTCGGGCCCGACCTGATCCATCTCGGCGATGAACGAGAGCGTCTTGTCCGGCGGAGCTTCGAACCAGGGGGCGACTCGCTCTCGAACCACCTGCATGTCTGGGTTCGTCCGCATGTTCTCGAAGTCGTCTCTGAGGTCTGGCTCGGCTCGCTCATCGGCGATCCCGATGGAGACGAGTCGATACGACTTCTCGGGCGTCCGATGCTCGAGGGCCAGCTCTCCAGGCTGGTCGAAAAGGACATCGAGGACCACGCGCTCGGACGGCGCGAGCAAGGCCTCCTCCACGAGCTCTTCGTGCTCGTAGTGGCCGCTGTCAGCGCCGACGAGCTTCATTCGCGCCCCGGGCAGAGCAACATTGAACACGCGCGTGTTGGCTGTGTTCGTGAAGTAGAAGCGCACGAGCTCACCGCGCTTGACGCCGAGCGACAGATCGGGCTCGCCGGCCACGAGCATGACGTTGCCGAAGCGGCCCATCGCGACATGCGTCGTCTCCGACTCGCTGAAGGGCGCAATGCGTCCGTCCTCGATCAGCACGTCGTCGAGCGTAAGGAGAAGCTCGCGATGGGCGGGAGGCCAGTACTCGTCGTCGCTCGGAACTACCAGGATGTTCCCGTACAGGCCCATCTCCTGCCCGTAGTCCTCGCGGATGTGCGGGTGGTACCAGTAGGCACCGGGATCGGGCACGCTGATCTGGTAGGTGAAGGTCTCGCCGACGGGGATCGGCGCCTGCGTCTCGTGTGTGCCGTCGTAGCGATTCTCGAGCCGCAGCCCGTGCCAGTGCACGGTCGCGGGAATGTCCCCGTGATTGGACACGTGAACGGAGAGCGTCGAATCTTGAGGCAGCTTCAGCGTCGGCCCCGGGACGGAGCCGTTGTAGGCCAGCATTCGCACGGAGGCGTCCCCGATCTGCTTCTTCACCGGCGCGATCTCGAGGTCGACCTCGTCTCCGTCCGAAAGCTCGATGACCTCCGAAGGACGCGCCTCCGGCAACCCTTCGGTTGTGCTCGACAACTGCTCGATCGCATGCCCGTGCGAACGATGGTCATGCATGCTCGCTACCCCCTTGCGTCGCTCCTGCGGCCCGCGCGCCGGCCGCTTCGCGCCCGGGCTCGGGCAGGTCACGTGACTTGGCTTCCGGAAACGCTGCGATCCGCTTGGCCAGAAACGCTGCGTCCTCCCTCACCCAGCCGATGAGAGCCGAGCCGCGCGTGTGCTGCCAGGTGAGACCGAGGAAGTAGAGCCCCGGCACATCGGTTACGCCGCGGCGATGGCGGAGGCGTCCGTCCGGGTCGAAGATCGGAACGTCGATCCACGAGTAATCGGGCCGGTAGCCCGTCGCCCAGATGACGGCGTCGACCTCGACGTCGCTGCCGTCCTCGAACGCAACGGCGTGCTCGGACGCACGGGTCGCGCGCGGCTTCAGCTCGACGCCGTACTGACGCTCGAGCTCGCGCGGGCTCGACCCGATCAGCGTGTCCCGATGCTGCAACCTGCTGCCGAGCCGCGACTCGACGGTAGCCGACAGGATGTGCGTCTTCGTCAGCCACCAGAAGACGTCCCGACCCGCGAGTCGCTGAGGCAGCGGCGTCTGGCGTGAGCCGACCGAGAGGATGACCTTGTGGGTGGCTGACAGCTCCTTCGCGATCTGAAAACCGGTGTTTCCGCCGCCTACAACGAGCAGGGACCCCTCGGGCGCGTCGCTCGGACGTCGATAGCCCGTGCTGTGCCTTTGCCAGACGTCGGCTGCGAGCCCCTCCGCCAGCTTGGGGACGAACGGGGTCTGGAAGGGGCCCGTCGCGACCACCACCTGGTCGGCCGTTATCGTCCGGCCGTCGACGTCGAGAACGAAGCGCCCATCCTCGGCTCGAAGCGTCCGCACGTTGCTGTTGAGCTCGATCGGGAGGTCGAAGGTCTCGGCGTAGCGTTCGAGGTAAGCGATCACCTCATCGCGCGCCGGATGGCCGTCCGGGTCACCTGGGAACTGGAGTCCCGGCAGAGCGCTGTAGCGGCGAGGAGTGAAGAGTGTGAGCGAGTCCCATCGCTCCCGCCATGCAGAGGCGACGGAGTCGCGGCGCTCCAGAATGACGAAGCGGCGCCCCTGCCGGGCGAGGTAGTAGCCCATCGTGAGACCGGCCTGGCCTCCACCGATGACGGCGACGTCGTACTCGCCGGCACGCCGAGAGCTCGTCTCCGGCTCGCCCGTTTCCATGCTCACCCCTTAGTCCTCCCCGCTGAACGGACCGCCAAACCCAAGCGGCCGAGCGGCCGGCTCGGCCGGCCGCGGTCACCCCCGCGTCAGGCTCGTGCCAACGCGGCGTTCTCCGCGAGCACCGCACGCAGCGACGCATCGAGGATCTCGACGGCGGTGTCGATCTCGTCCTCGGTGATGTTCAGCGGCGGGGCGAGCCGGAAGCAGTTGGCGATCTTTCCCGACCGCACGATGTTCATCGACAGGCCCCGCGCCAGGCATTCGTCCGTGACGGCGCGGCCGAGCGCGTCGGCGGGCGCCTTCGTCTCCCGGTCGTCCACGAGCTCGAGACCGACCAGCAGGCCGCGGCCGCGGACGTCACCGATGTGCTCGTGAGCTTCCTGCAACTCGCGCAGGCGGGCCATGAGGTACTCCCCCCGTTGCCGGGCGAGCTCGACGAGCCCTTCCTCCTCGACGACGTCCAGCACGGCAAGCCCGGCCGCCGCCGGCAGCGGATCGGAGACATGCGACGTCACGTGGACGAAGCCCTTGGCCTCGCAGTCGTCGGCGATCGCCGACGAGGTCACCGTGGCCGCCAGCGGCAGGCCGCCGCCCAGCGTCTTCGACAAGGACAGGAGGTCGGGGATCACGCCGTCTCGCTCGAAGGCGAACATCGTCCCGAGACGTCCGAGGCACGTCTGTGCTTCGTCGAGCACGAGCAGCATCCCGCGCTCGTCGCAGAGCTCGCGCACCCGCGTGAAGTAGCCGTCCGGGGGCACGACGATCCCCCCGGTCGAGAGCACGGGCTCGGCGATCAGCGCGGCCAGCGAGCCGACCGACTGCTGGTCGATCAGCTCGAACCCCACCTCGAGGCAGGTGCAGTCGCAGGTTCCGGCGCAATGCCTGACGGGGCAGCGGTACCCGTAGGGGGCGGGCAGCGCGAACGAGCCGGGGAGCAGCGGGCCGTACCCGGCATGCGCCATGGAGAAGTTGACGGACGCGATGCCTGCGAGAAGCCCGTGGAAGCTGCGCGTCAGGCCGACGACCTCGAAGCGGCCCGTGTGCAGCTTCGCGAGCTTCAGGGCGACCTCGTTCGCCTCGGAGCCCGTGCTGAGGAACACGGTTCGGTCGAGCGGCGGCGGCAGGAGGCCGGCGAGCCGCTCGGCCAGGCCGAGGACGGGCTCGGAGAGCATCCAGGAGTTCAGGTGGACGACGGTGTCGAGCGCCTGGCCCAGCGCGGCGCCGATGCGCGGATGGTTGTGGCCGAGCGTGGAGCAGATCTGCCCGGACGTGAAATCGAGGATCCGCCGGCCGTCGGTCGTCTCGACCCAGGCGCCCTCCGCGCGTGCGACGGTGAAGGGCGCGAAGTCGCCGACGTAGCGGACGAGGAAGCGCTCACGCTCGTCGTGCACGGTGCCAGTCTGTCCAAAACTCGGCTCGTCTGCCAGGAACAAGCCTCTACAATGCGAACGTGGCATTGCACGTCGACGACCCTCTCAGTACCTATGGCACGGCCAACGCTCGCACGCATCAGGCGAACTCGACCCCGCTTCTCGGAGGCCGTCGAGCCACGCGCGCCACGCGTCGAGGAGCTCTCCGCTAGCGGCCTCACCTGGGTTCACGTCGAGGAGCCCGCGCCAGCTCGAGCTGGGCGAGCTCGCCGACCGCTTCGGCTTCCACGAGCTCGACGTCGAGGACGTGCTCTCGAAGCGGCAGCGGCCGAAGGTCGACGACTACCCCGGCTACCTCTTCATCGTCCTTCACTTCCCGGCGTACGACAAGGCTGTCCAGCGGCTCAACGCGGCCGAGCTCGACGTCTTCCTCGGCCACGACTTCCTCATCACGCTGCCGAACACCGAGCTGCTCCCCGTCTCGCGGCTCTTCGCACGCTGCGAGCGCGACGACGAGCTGCGCGACGAGCTCTTCTCGAAGGGCTCGGGATACCTGCTCTACCACGTCCTGGACGACCTGTTCGACTACTGCTTCCCGATCCTCGACAAGATCCAGTACAAGCTCGACTCCATCGAGGACGAGATGTTCGAGGGCGCGAGCGAGAAGACGATCGTCCGAGACATCTCGAACGCGAAGCAGGAGATCATCTCCTATCGGAAGACGATCAAGCCCGAGCGCGCGACCCTGCGGCTGCTCGAGCGGCACACCGAGCGCTTCCTCCCGCAGGACCTCGAGCTCTACTTCGACGACATCGTCGACGCCGCCGAGCGCGTCTGGGACCTCCTCGAGAACTACAAGGAGGTCGTCGAGGGGCTCGAGTCGACGAACGAGTCGGTCATCTCCCACAAGCAGTCCGACATCCTGCGGATCCTGACCCTGTTCAGCGTCACGATCCTGCCGCTGACGTTGATCGCGGGCATCTTCGGCATGAACGTCGATCTTCCCGGGCGAGGGCGGGCACGTCGCCTTCTGGGTCATCCTCGGCGTCATGGTCGCGGCGCTCGTCGCGATGGTCGGGTTCTTCCGCTGGAAGAAGTGGCTGTAGCGGGCCGGATCTCATCCGGCCCGTACCGCTTCGTGATGGAACGCATCTGGGCGCCCTGGCGCCTCGAGTACATCCAGTCGGCGGACGAGCAGCCCGGCTGCGTCTTCTGCACCGCGGCCGGCCTCGACGACGAGGAGGGCCTGATCGTCCATCGCGGGCGAGCTCGCCTTCGTCCTCCTCAACAAGTACCCGTACGCGTCCGGGCACCTGATGGTCGCCCCGTACCGGCACTGCGGCGACTTCGGCGAGCTCAGCGACGACGAGGCGCTCGAGATTCACCGGCTCGCCGCAGTCGCCGTCGACGTCCTGCGGCGGACGATGGCGCCGCAGGGCTTCAACCTCGGCTGGAACCTCGGCCGCGTCGCGGGCGCCGGCGTCGTCGACCACGTCCACGAGCACGTCGTCCCGCGCTGGGCCGGCGACACGAACTTCATGCCGGTGCTCGCCGACGTCAAGGTCATGCCGGAGCACCTCGCCGACATCGCCGCAGGCGCAAGCTCGCCGGATGCCGTGGACCGCCTGACTCGCACGCGTCCTGCCTAGGATGTAGGCGCGTGACGCTCGACCCGAAGGTCTTCAAGGCCTACGACGTCCGCGGCATCTACCCCGGCCGGAGCTCGACGAGGAAGGGGCCTACGCGATCGGCCGGGCGTACGCCGAGCAGTTCGAGCCCGCGACGGATCGCCGTCGGCCGCGACATGCGACTCTCCTCGCCCTCGATGGCGGAAGCGGTCGTCCGCGGCGCGCGCGACGGCGGCGCCGACGTCGTCGACGTCGGGATGATCGGGACGGAGATGCTGTACTTCGCGGTCGGCGCGCTCGGGCTCGACGGCGGCATCACGGTCACCGCCTCGCACAACCCGAAGGAGTACACGGGCATGAAGATCGTCCGCCGCGGCGCGCTTCCCGTCGGCGGCGACTCGGGTCTCCATGGACGTCAGGCGGCGCGCCGAGGCGGGCTTCGACCACGAGCCGCGCCGGGCGGCGCGGTCACGTCGAGGAGGACATCTACCCCGGCTGGGTCGACAAGGTGCTGTCGTTCGTCGACCCGGCGCGGTCGCGAGCCCTGCGGGTCGTCGATCGACGCGGCGAACGGCATGGGCGGGGCCATGCTCCCGCCGCGTGCTCGAGCGGCTGCCGGTCGACGCCGTGCGCTGCTACTTCGAGCCGGACGGCACCTTCCCGAACCACGAGCCGAACCCGCTGCTTCCGGAGAACCGCGAGTTCATCGTCGCGAAGGTGCTCGAGGAGAACGCGGACCTCGGGGTCGCCTTCGACGGAGACGCCGACCGCTGCTTCTTCGTCGACGACACCGGGCGAGTTCGTGCCCGGGCGACTTCGTCACCGCGCTGCTCGCGCGAGGCGATGCTCGCGCACGAGCCGGGCGCGACGATCATCTACGACGTCCGGGCGAGCTGGGCGGTCCGCGACACGGTCGAGGCCGCCGGCGGGACGGCGCTCGTGAACCGCGTCGGCCACGCGTTCATCAAGCACCGGATGCGCCAGGAGGACGCGGTGTTCGCGGGCGAGGTCTCCGGGCACTACTACTTCCGTGACTACTTCCAGGCCGACTCGGGCGTCGTGCCGATGCTGCTGATGCTCGAGCTCGTCTCCCGAAGGGGACAGCGCCTCTCGGAGATCCTCGCGCCCTTCCGCGAGCGCTACTTCCTCACCGGCGAGATCAACACGACCGTGGCCGACGTCGCGCTGAAGCTCCAGGAGCTCAAGGAGCGGTTCGGCGCCGAGGGCGAGGTGTCGCACCTCGACGGCATCTCGGTGACCGCCGCCGACTGGCACATGAACGTGCGGCCGTCGAACACCGAGCCGCTCCTGCGCCTGAACCTCGAGGCCTCGATCGCAAGAGCTGATGGAGCGGAAGCGCGACGAGGTGCTGGCGGTGATCGGCGGATGACGCTCGAGCTCGGCCGCGTCACCGACCGCAAGCCGCCGTTCAAGTACTCGGCGCTCGCGCGCGTCGGCTTCTCCGACACCGACGCCCAGGGCATCGTCTACTACGGCCGCTACATGCCGTTCTTCGACCTCGCCCGCGTCGAGTACACGCGCCACCTCGGCCTCTCGTTCAACGACCATCGGCGGCTGCCAGTTCGTGATGCGCGCGGCGACCGTCGAGTACCATGCGCCCGCGCGCTTCGACGACCTGCTCGAGGTGTTCGTGCGCACGAGACGGATCGGGCGGACGAGCGTGACGACCGCGTTCGCCGCCTACCGAGTCGACGACGACGTCCTCATGTGCGTGGCCGAGCAGACGCTCGTCCTCGTCGATCTCGCCGGCGCGGCGGCCGGTCCCGATTCCCGGAGGCCTATCGCGCGCCGGTCCGGGCGTTCGAGGGCAGCCGATCTCGAGGAGGCGCGCCGCGTGACGTCGGCCGACCGACATCGCGGCGGGGCGCGCTCGACGCGATCGACCGGTATCGTCAACACCGAGCCGACGGCCGACGCGCGTGCTCCGGCGGACGGTCGAGCTGCTGCACGACCGCTTCGACCACTACTCTGGGTCGGGGATCTACCTCGTCGAGGGCGACGAGCTCGTCCTCGGCCGCTGGCAAGGGCCCGGAGCCGACCGAGCACGTCCGCATCCCGATCGGCACAGGGCATCTGCGGCGCGGCGGCGGCGAGCGGCAAGACCGAGGTCGTCGACGACGTCGAGCGACGACCGCGTACCTCGCGTGCTTCCCCTCGACGCGGAGCGAGATCGTCGTCCCGATCCACTTCAGCGGCGAGGTCGTCGGCGAGATCGACATCGACTCCGACAGCCGGCCGCGTTCGACGAGACGACCGGCGTTCCTCGAGCACGTCGCGCGCATGGTCTCCTGCGCGCGGCCTCGGCGTCGCTGACGCGGACGGCGCGACTGGACGTCCAACGCGTACGCGCGGTGCGCTCGAAGCGGTCGATCGGATCCTCAACCGGGAGCCGGAGGCCGACGAGGTGCTTCGCCAGACCGTGGCGGTCGCTCGCACGATCGCATCGACGCCTACACCTGGGTCGGGCTCTCCTTCGTCGAGGAGGGCAGCTCCGTGCTCGGGCCGTCGGCGGGCGAGCGCGACGGACGGCGCTCGAACTCGACGCTCCCGTCGTCTACGACGGCGCGCATCGCGCCCTGACGCGTCTCGGTCGAGACCGCGGCGCCGTCGACCGAGCGAGGATCGTGCGTTCCTCGAGCGGGTCGCGCTGCTCATCTCCGCTCACTGCCTCGTGGGCTGGGACACGGGCGGCGTGCCCGTGGGAGAGCCCCGGGCGAGCGGGAAGCTGAGGCGGGCGATGAGGGTCACGGCCGATGCGAACGGCTGCCTCTTCGTCGAGGCAGAGGGACGCCACCTCGTCCTGCGGGCCGGTCGAGGATCCGTCGTGGAGCACTCGGATCGCCCTCTGCCGCTGCGGGCGCTCCGGGAGCAAGCCGTACTGCGACTCGACGCACGCCGTGGCCGGCTTCGTCGCGCCGCGATCCGAGCTCGAGCTCATCGCCGTAGACGGAGAGCGAACGGAGCGAGGCCGTGAAGATCACGTCGACGGAGAACGGGCCGAACCAGGTCGAGATCGACGCAGGCGCGTGGCGGGTGGACCGCGACGGTGGCGAGGAGACGATCGAGCGCACGACGATCTTCCTCTGCCGCTGCGGCCACTCCGAGAACAAACCGTTCTGCGACGGCACACACAGGAAGATCGGGTTCGTCGCCCCGCTCGTCGAGATCGAGCTTCAGGCTTCCCCGTAGGGCCGAACCTCTCCGGCGGCCCGGCGTCGTGAACGCGCGGATTTGGGGATGCGGCCCCTTCGCGCCGGGACTCAGATTCCGGGCCGGACAGGTCCGGCCCCTACACCCCGTCGAGGATCAGAACGTGCCGAGCCCCGGCGGAACCCCTCGCGCCGAGGCTGAGGTTCTGGGCCGGACAGGTCCGGCCCCTACACCACCGTCCCCTTCCTTCCCCCGAACCCCGCGGAATACCTCTCCGCCTGAGGGTCTCCGGACGGGTCCGGCGCCTACAGGCTGTCGAGGGCGCGCTCGACGCGGCGCGCGACGACCGCGACGCTCGTCGCGGCCTGAGCCTCGCCGAGCAGCGTCGAGGCGAGCTCGTTCGCCTGCCGGATCACCGACTCCTGCTCGGCCGCCACCCCGCTCCGCGCGACCACGAGGGCCGCCCGCGCGACGCCGGCCCACTCCGACACACCGGCGAGCCCGGGGGCAGGAGCCCGTCCTGCCTGTGGCGCCAGGCGAGGCCGGCCGCGCAGCCGGCCCGCCAGATCGCCGGCCTGCGCCTCCACCTCGGGTACCTCGCGCTCGGCCGCTTCGACTGCGCGCATGTGCTCCTGCGCGAAGGGCGAGGCACGACGCGACACGCCGCTCGGCAGCGGTGAGATCGTCCTGCGCGCGGTCCCGGGAGCGTCTCGCGGCTGCCGCGCGCTCGGGATCGCGTCGCCGTTCGACGGCCGCCAGCTCGGCGTCGGCCGCGGCCAGCGCCTCGGCGCGCTCCTTCGCCTCTGCCTCCGCGGCTGCGAGCGCCTCGGAGAGCCGCCTCCGCTCGGCGGGAGCGGCCGCGAGCATGCTCGCGATCTCGTCCGCCCGTGCCCGCAGCGTCCAGGGTCTCGCGCAGGAGCGCGTCGAGCTCGGAGCGGGTTGCCGCGCAGGCGGCGTCGGCCCTCGCGAGCTCGGCCAGGAGCTCGCGCTCGCTCATGCGCGGGGCGGCCTCACGACGGAGTCATCCGGTAGGCGTCGAAGACCGCCTCGAGATTGCGCAGCGCGCCCAGGAGCGCACGCAGCGCCTTCACGTCGCCGATCTCCACGACGTACCAGTTCTTCGCCATCTGGTCGTCCACGTGACCGGAGTACTCGACGATGTTGGCGCCGTGCTCGGCGAACGTCCGCGCAATGTCCTCCAGGAGGCGCGGCCGGTCCCACGAGTCCACGGCGATCTGGACCCGGAAGCTCTGCGTCGCGCCCCCGTCCCACTCGACCTCCGTGAACCGCTCGGGGTTCTTGCGCAGCGCCTTCGCGTTGGGACAGTCGTCGCGGTGGATCGTGATGCCCTTGCCGAGCGAGATGTAGCCGCTGATCTCGTCCCCGGGCACGGGGTTGCAGCACTTGGCGAGCCGGACGAGCACGTCCCGGACGCCGGGCACGCTGATGCCGACGCCTGCGGAGGCGACGGCGCTGCGCGCCTTCGGCTTGAGCGGGACCGACTCCTCCTCGGCGACCTCCGTCGTCTTCAGGCGGTGCAGAACCTTGTTGACGACCTGCGAGGACTGGAGCTTTCCCGAGCCGAGCGCCAGGTAGAAGTCCTCGGCCTTCTTGAAGTTCATCTCGCGGATGACGCTGGCCAGCAGCGGCGACCCCGCGATCTTCTTGTAGGGCAGATTGTGCTGCTTGAGCGCCTGCTCGAGCGAATCGCGCCCGCGCTGCTCCGTGTCCTCGCGGGTCTCGCGGCTCCACCACTGACGGATCTTGTTGCGGGCGCGCGAGGTGACGGCGATCGACAGCCAGTCGCGCGAAGGGCCCCGCCCGAGCTGCTTCGAGGTCAGGATCTCGACGAAGTCGCCGCTCTTCAGCTGGTAGTGGAGCGGAACGATGCGGCCGTTGACCTTCGCGCCCACCGTCCGATGCCCGACGTCCGTGTGGACGGCGTAGGCGAAGTCGATCGGCGTCGACCCGACGGGGAGAGACTTCACCTCCCCCTTCGGCGTGAAGACGTAGACCTCGTCGGCCAGATGATCCGTGCGGAACGTCCGGATGAACTCGCCGGCGTCCGTCTCCTCCTGCTGCCAGTCGCGCAGCTGCTTGAGCCAGGCGAGGTACTCGGCCTGGGCCTTCGGGTCGCGCTTGGCGCCGCTCTTGTACAGCCAGTGGGCAGCGACGCCGAGCTCGGCGGTCTCGTGCATCTCCCTGGTGCGAACCTGGATCTCGAGCGGCTTGCCCTCCGGCCCGATCACGGTCGTGTGGAGCGAGCGGTAGAGGTTGAGCTTGGGCATTGCGACGTAGTCCTTGAAGCGGCCCGGCATCGGCTTCCAGAGGGAGTGCATGATGCCGAGCACCGCGTAGCAGTCGCCCTGCCCCTCGCGGCCCGAGTGCTCCACGATCACCCGCATCGCGGTGAGGTCGTAGATCTCGTTGAACTCCTTGCCGCGCTTGACCATCTTCTCGTAGATCGAATAGAAGTGCTTCGCGCGGCCCAGGATCTCGGCGCGGATGCCGGCCTTCTCGAGCTCGCGCGCCAGAATCTCACTTGCCTCCGCGACGTAGGCCTCGCGCTCGGCGCGCTGCTGAGCCACCATCGCCGTGATCTCCTGGTACTTGCGCGGGTGCAGCGTCTGGAATGCGAGGTCCTCGAGCTCCCACTTCATCTGCTGGATGCCGAGCCGGTGGGCGAGCGGGGCGTAGACCTCGAGGGTCTCCCGTGACTTCTGGATCTGCTTCTGCTTGCCGAGATACTCGATCGTCCGCATGTTGTGCAGGCGATCCGCGAGCTTGATCACGATGACCCGGAGATCCTGCGCCATCGCGAAGATCATCTTCCGGTAGTTCTCAGCCTGAGCCTGCTCGCGACTCTGGTACTTGATCCGCGTCAGCTTCGTGACGCCCTCCACGAGCTGGGCGACCTCGTCCCCGAACTCGGCGCGCACCTGGTCGATCGTCGCGTCGGTGTCCTCGACGACGTCGTGCAACAGTGCGGCAGCGACCGTCGGGTTGTCGGAGCGCAGCTCCGCCAGGATTCGCGCTACCCCGACCGGGTGGACGATGAAGTCCTCGCCGCTGCGGCGTTTGTGGCCCTCGTGCGCCTCGCACGCGAAGGTGAACGCGCGCTCGAGCAGTCCCCGGTCGACGTCGGCGTTGTGCTCGCCTACGGTCGCGATGAGCTCGACGAGAAGCGGCCGGTGCCTCTCAGCCGGACTGCTGAGGACCTGCTCCATATCGTCATTGTAGTCGGCACCCTTACGGGTCCCCTCAAGCACGGGGCCCGTGCCGGCGCCTCCGGAGCTATCTAGGCAGCCTGCGGCAGCTCCTCCGGAGTCGTGCCGTCCGCGAGCGCCCGGAATGTCGCCGACTCGACAAGCGGGCGTTTTCTGCTCGCGTCCTCGTCGAGCCCAAGCTCGCCGAAGATCGCCGTCGCCTCGGGGCTCCACGCGTCCTTGCCGGCGGTCCATTCGCGGACGAGACGGTCTCTCAGCGATTCGTAGCCGGCCGGGGTGTCGAAGATCCGCCGCACGACGAGCTGGGGCGCAACGGTGCCGTTCCAGCGGTTTGCCTGGAGCCGGAAGGCGACGTCGTACCGTCCCGGGCTGCGAAGCCGGTCGAGCTGACCGGCCTGCCCGAAGGCGATCGCTCCCGAGCGGACCCGGTTCGCCACGACGGCGAGCTTGAGGTGCTTGCCGTCTCCGACCGCGGCAAGCTCGGCGAGCTCGCAGGCGGGCGCGAGCAGCGTCACGCCCGGGTTTCCGAGCCCGAACGGAGCAAGCCGCTCGAGCTCCTCGCAGAGGTCGAGCGTGAGCTCGTGGCCGAAGACGACCGCGTCGATCGGGACCGACGGCCGCAGCTCGTCCTCGCGAAGCTGCGCCGCCGCGCAGGCGGCGAAGGCCTCCGCGAACGACTCGACAGCATCCGGTCGAATCGAGAGGCCGGCGGCGGCCCGGTGGCCGCCGAAGCGCTCGAGGTGGGCCGCGCACGCGGCCAGGCCGGCGTGAAGGTCGAAGGCCGGGATCGAGCGTCCGGAGCCCTTCCACTCGTCCTTTCCTCCCGCGATGAGCACGACCGGACGGTGGAACCGGTCGACGAGCCGCGATGCCACGATCCCGATCACGCCCTCGTGCCAGTCGTCTCCCCAGAGCACGTAGGCACGCCGCTGCCGCCGGGGTTCGGGCCAGTCGGCGATCTGTCGCAGCGCGGCACGCAGCATCGCGTCCTCGACGGCCTGGCGATCACGGTTCAGCACCTCGAGCTCGCCCGCGAGCTGCCCGGCCTCCTGGGCGTCGTTCGTGAGCAGGAGACGCAGTGCCGCTCCCGGGTGTCCGAGCCGGCCGGCGGCGTTGATCCGAGGGGCCAGCCGAAAGCCGACGGCGCCGGCGTCGACCGTGGCGGGATCCACGCCCGCCGAGCGCATGAGCGCGGCCAGGCCCGGCCTCTCCGTGCGGGCGAGGCGCGACAGGCCGGCGACGACGAGGCCGCGGTTCTCGTCGAGCAGGGGCACGACGTCGGCGACCGTCGCGAGCGCCACGAGGTCGAGGCTGGAGTCGTCGGCGACTCCGAGCGCCTCGGCGAGCTTGTAGGCGACGCCGGTCCCGGAGAGCTCCGGGAACGGGTAGTCGGACGGCCGAGTCGCCACAACCGGGCAATCGGGGAGCCGGTCGCCGGGCCGGTGATGGTCGGTGACGACGACCTCGAGCCCCCTCTCCTTCGCGAAGGCCACCTCATCGGCCGCCGTGATGCCGCAGTCCACCGTCAGCACGAGCCCGAAACCTTCGTCCGCGATCCGGGAGAGCGTCTCGCGCGCGAGACCGTAGCCCTCGTCGAACCGGCTCGGCAGATGCCAGTCCACGTTCGCTCCGAGCCGCTCGAGCGCCTGCACCGCGAGAGCCGTGGCGCAGATGCCGTCGACGTCATAGTCACCGTGGACGCAGATGCGCGTGCCGGCTGCAACCGCGGCGCGGATCGCCTCACAGGCCGCGGCCATGTCGCCGAGCAGGAACGGATCGTGGGCGTGCCGCTCGGCCGCGAGGAACGTCCTCGCGTCTTCGGGGTCGCCGTACCCGCGCCGGACGAGGACGGTCGCAGTAACCTCGCTGATCCCGAGCGCGTGCGCCAGGGACTCGACCTCGGGGCGGGGGCACGGACGGAGCGTCCAGGTGCCCTCGTGCATCTGGAGGACACGGTACGAAGAGGGTCGGACGGACGCGCGTCCGCGTGTCGTACGAGAGTGCAACGGGTCTGTTGCGGATCTGTGTCGATTGCGCTCTCGTAGTGACGGGACGGGTGCAGTTCGGCGTCTATCCTGTCCGCGTGACGGAGGCGAACTACGTGTCGGGCGAGGACTACGTCGTCGAGTTCCTCGGCTACCGCTTCGAGTTCAACGCCCTCGACTTCCAGCAGCGCGTGAACGCCGCGGCCGTACGTCTCGGCCTGGTCGAGGCCGGCGAGCTCGACGAGGGCGAGATCGCCGACCTGGTCGAGCTGACGGCTGCCGGTCGCCTGGACGAGCCCCGCAGCGGCCTCGGCGAGTACATCGTGCGCCAGTGGGATCGCATCTCGCTGGTCGGCGACGAGTCACTCGTGTACTGGTTGCGCAAGCTCGTCTTTCGCGGCGCGTGGCTCGATCACCGGGTCAAGACGAACCTGCTCGAGGTCTCCTGGGACGACGACCACTCGGACTTCACGTACCGCGACACCACGGGCGGACGGGCGTTGCTCGAGCTGGCGCCGATTCCCTCCTGGCACGAGCTGCAGTTCCGTCGCTGAGAGGAGAACGGCATGCCGGGTCCGCCTACCGCACGTGGTGACGGCTCGGAGCTACTGAAGCGCGCTGCAGGTGTCGCTGCTCTGGAAGGCCTCTTCGACCTCGGGTGCGTCGTATTGGTCGTTCAGCTGGTTGAACGTCTGCCCCACGTCGTTCAGGCCGTCCTGGATCGAGCCGGCGAGCTCCTGTGCGCCGGTGCCGAACGCGATCGGGTCGTCGGTCGGAAGCTCCTGCACGCCGTCGCGCGCCTCGGCGAGCACGTCGCGGGCATCCTCGAGCGCGGTCTGGAGATCGGTGCTGATCGCGGTGCCCTGCTCCACGTCGGGTGCCCCCGCATCGCCGACCTCGGTGAGGAGCTGGTCCGTGCGCGTCACCGCGTCTTCGAGGAACGTCGTCAGCAGTGACTGCGCTTCCTCGGGGTTGCTGAGATCGGGGGCCGACTGCTGGATCTCCTCGGTCGATTCCTGCAGGTCGTTCCGCCAGCCGGTGAGGGAAGTGCAGATGCTCTCGACCCACTCAGCGGGATCGGCGGCCTCACCGCCTGCTTCCCCGCCTCCGCTTGTTCCACACGCGGCACAGAGGCTCACGACCGCACCCAGAGCGACGAGCGCACGGATCATTCGCTGCAGCCTCGCAGATGGAGCCCCGGCCGCAAGACGCAGGCTAGGAGCTCGAAGTGACGGAGAAGCCGAACTGGGCGCGCTGTTCCTCGGTGTCGTTCAGAACGATGCGCTTGATCGAGCCGACCGGCACGATCAGCTCCTCCGGCGGGCACCCATCCTCGGCGTCCTCCTTCGGCCAGGGCCGCTCGTCGTCCTCTTCGGGATACGGGCAGATCGTGATGAAGCCGTAGCCCGGCTCCGGCCGGATCGAATGCAGAGCGAAGCGGGCGCCGTCGGCCAACTCGACCTCGACGTGCACCTTCTCCCAGCCTCGACGCTCCGCGAAGGCCTCGATCGACTGGTGCAGGCGCTTGACGAAGTCGTCGAGCGAGGGACCGGCGGCCCCGGGCACCCAGAGCTCCGGAGTGGGAGTCAAAACAGCCGGTTGCCGTCGTCGCGGACGGCTCCGAGGTGAGCGCGGCCGAGCTCGGTCACGACTCGCCCACGCGGCGTGCGTTGAAGAAAACCCAGCTTGATGAGATAGGGCTCGTACACGTCCTCGATGGTATCTGGCTCCTCGCCCAGGGCGACGGAGAGCGTCGACAGGCCGACCGGGCCGCCTCCGAACCGCTCGAGCAGCGCCCGCAGGATCTCCCGGTCCATCCGTTCGAGCCCCTCGTCGTCCACCTCGAGCAGTGACAGCGCCTCCTGGGCCACGGCAATCGTCACCTGGCCGTCGTGGCGCACCTCGGCCACGTCGCGCACGCGCCGCAGAATGCGGTTTGCGACGCGCGGCGTGCCGCGCGAGCGCCGTGCGATCTCCTCCGAAGCCGGCTCCTCGATCACGACGTCGAGGATGCTCGCCGAGCGCCGCACGATCCGGGCAAGCTCCTCGATACCGTAGTAGTCGAGCCGGTACGTCATCCCGAAGCGGTCGCGCAGCGGCGTGGTCAGCAACCCCGTGCGCGTCGTCGCTCCGACGAGGGTGAACGGCGCGAGGTCGATCGTCAGCGTGCGCGCGGCAGGGCCTTGCCCGACGATGATGTCGAGCCTGAAGTCCTCCATCGCCGGGTAGAGGATCTCCTCGATCGCGCGGTTGAGGCGGTGGACCTCGTCGATGAAGAGGACGTCGCGCTCCTCGAGACCCGTGAGGATCGCGGCCATGTCGCCCTTCTTCTCGAGCGCCGGGCCGGCGACCGTCCGGATGCCGACTCCCAGCTCCTCGCGAATGACGAAGGCGAGACTCGTCTTGCCGAGCCCGGGAGGGCCGGCCAGCAGCACGTGGTCGAGCGCCTCGTCCCTGCCCTTGGCCGCCTCGAGCGCGATCGCGAGCTGTTCCTTGATGCGCTCCTGCCCGACGAAGTCGGCAAGGCGCCTCGGTCGCAGCGACCCCTCGAGCTCCTCGTCCTCCGGAGCGAGGACGGCGGCCGTCACCCGTTCGACGGCCATCGGCTACGCCGCCTTCAGCGCCCGCCGGACGCGCTCGGGCGGCGGCAGGTCGGGGTCGACCTCCGAGAGCCGCTGCTCCGCCTCGGCGACCGAGTAGCCGAGCTCGACGAGCGCCTCGCGCGCGACGAAGTGCCCGTCTCCGGCGCCGGCTACCGGCGGGCCGCCGCTCACGTCGAGCGGGCCGATCTTCTCCTTGAGCTCGAGCACGACGCGCTGGGCGAGCTTTCGGCCGATGCCCGGAATGGACTGGAACAGGTCGGCGTCCTCGGCCACGATCGCGCGCCGCAGCTCGGCCGGGGCGTACGCGGAGACGATCGCCAGCGCCACCTTGGGCCCGATGCCCGCGACGCCCTGGAGCTGCTCGAAGAGCTTTCGCTCCTCCGCCGTCGCAAAGCCGAAGAGCTGGAGCGCGTCGTCGCGGACGTAGAGGTGGGTCTCGAGCGTGACCTCGTCCTGCCCGTCGGCCTTGCCGAGCGCGCTGGCCGTGGCCAGGAGGCGGTAGCCGACGCCGTTGACGTCCAGCACGAGACCGTCGGCGTCGAACGCCACCGGCCGCCCGCGCAGCCGGGCGATCACGATCTCCGCCCTCCCGCCGCCTCGGGCATCGGCGCGGCCAGCGCATGGCAGATCGCGACCGCCAGCGCGTCGGAGGCGTGATGGGGCCTCGGGTCGCCCTCGAGCCGCAGGATCGACCTGACCATGCGCTGCACCTGTGCCTTGTCGGCACGGCCGTAGCCGCAGACGGCCTGCTTCACGGCCGACGGCGGGTACTCGGTGCAGCGGACGCCTGCCGAGGCGCACGCCACAAGGATCGCTCCGCGCGCCTGGCCGACGGATAGGGCTGTCCGTGGGTTGGCGCCCACGTAGGAATCCTCGAGGGCGACGGCTTCGGGCTCGTGCCGCTCGAGGATCGACACCATCTCGTCGTGGATTTGCTTCAGCCGCAACTCTGACCGCTCGTCCGAGGCGGTCCGGTGCGAGCCGTACTCCAGGAGCTTCAGGCGGTTCCCCGCCCGGCGGACCACACCAAAGCCCCAGGCTGCCATGCCCGGGTCGATGCCGAGTGTCGTCACAGCAGGAGGGTACGGACCGGTTCGGACGGCCCGGCGCGGAAGCTCAAAGCCTGCCGCGCGCAGCTGCGCTCGACCGCACGCAGGGCGAGCGATTCTCGCCCCCCGACGCGCTTGCGGATCTACGTGACTGCTGCCTCGAGAACGGCCTCTGGAATGTCGAAGTTGGCGTAGACGCCCTGTACGTCCTCGTTGTCCTCGAGTGCTTCGACGAGCCGCAGGAGCTTGCGCGCCGCCCCATCGTCCTCCACTCGCACCGTTGTCTTCGGCACCATCGTCAGCTCCGCGGCCTCGAGCTCGAGGCCGCTCGGTTGCGAGCGCCACCCGTACGGCCGCAAGCTCGTCCGGCGGCGTCGTCACCTGGAAGCTCGAGCCGTCGAGGGCCACGTCCTCGGCTCCCGCGTCGGCCGCGGCCAGCGTGAGCTCGTCCTCGTCCGTCCCGTCGGCATCGACGAGGATCACGCCCTTGCGCTCGAACTGCCAGGCAACGGCTCCGGCGGTGCCGAGGTTGCCGTCGCTCTTCGAGAAGATGTGGCGTATCGTCGGCGGCGGTGCGGTTGCGGTTGTCGGTGAGAGCCTCGACCAGGATTGCCACGCCGGCGGGCCCGTAGCCCTCGTACGTCACGTGCTCGTAGGCCTCTCCGTCGGCACCCGCTCCCGACCCGCGGGCGATTGCCCGCTCGATCGTGTCCTTGGGCATCGAGCTCTCTCGAGCCTTCTCGATCGCGTTCGCCAGAGCAAGGTTGCTGTCGGGATCGGGGCCACCCTCGCGCGAGGCCACGATGATCGCCCGGACGAGCTTCGAGAAGAGCTGGCCGCGCTTGGCGTCCGCGGCGCCCTTCTTCCGCCTGATCGTCGCCCACTTACTGTGACCCGACATGGGCAGCCTGCTCCTCTCTCACCATCTGCAGAAACAGCTCGTGCACGCGCGTGTCGTCCGTCAGCTCCGGATGGAAGGCCGCCGCCAGCACACGGCCCTCGCGCACGAGCACCGGCACTCCGTCGAGCTCGGCGAGCACGCTGACAGTCGGTCCAGCCGACTCGACTCGCGGTGCTCTGATGAACACTCCGCGCAGCGGCCGCTCTGTCCCGTCGAGCGCGAGGTCCGCCTCGAAGCTGAACACCTGGCGTCCATAGCCGTTGCGGCGCACGGTCACGTCGAGCAGCCCCAGCAACGGCTGATCCGGCGTGCCGTCGACGGCGTCGCGGGCAAGCAGGATCATCCCGGCGCAGGTGCCGAAGATGGGCGCCGGGAACTGCTCGATCGCCTCGTCGAGCCCGTAGAGGCGTGCGAGCCGCCCGATTGCCGTCGATTCGCCGCCCGGCACGATCAGGCCGGCGAGACCGTCGAGCTGCTCGGGTAGCCGCACCTCGACACCCTCGACGCCGAGCCGGTCGAGCATCGCGAGGTGCTCGCGGAAATTGCCCTGCAACGCCAGAACGCCGACCTTCATGCCGCCAATTCTAGGCAGCGCCCATTCCGGGCCGACGCGAAGAGCGGGAAGCCCGGCGGCTCAGCGAGCGGCGTCCGCGGAGGGCGGCTCGCCGTCGAAGTAGTCCACTTCCTCGAGCCGGTAGAAGCTCTCGATCGTGCCCTCGGGCGTCGGCGCCCCAGGGGCGGCGCCGATGAACAGGCCGGTCTTGCCCGAATCCGGATACTCGGCGACCTCGGGCTCGATCATCGTGGATACGACGAGCACCCGCGCGGGCCGGTCGGAGCGGTTGATGACCTGGTGCGCACCGTCCGGCCCCCGCGCGAAGAGCGCGGTCTCGCCGGGGGCGAGCTCTTGCTCTCCGGCCGGCGTGCGCAGCGTCGGGGTGCCCTCGAGAACGAGCAACAGCTCCTCGTTTCCGTAATGCAGGTGGTACGGCCAGACGGCCTCTCCGGCGGGCAAGTCGTACACGCTCGCCCCCAGCAGCTCGCCGCCGAGCCTGCGAGCGAGCCGCATGCGCTTCCAGGTGTAGCCGGGGCGAGACTGCTCGACGTCCCAGCTGTCGCCGAAGACGTTCTCGGTCAAGCGCCGCCTACCAGCCGCGAGTCTGGAGCAGCTCTTCGGCCGGCATGGAGGCCGTGTCGAGGCCCCGCATCGGCTCGCCGAGGCCGGCCGAGACGCGCGCCAGGATCTCGGGGTCGCGATAGTGCGTCGTCGCCTCCACGATCGCCTTCGCGCGCACCGAGGGCTCCTCGCTCTTGAAGATGCCCGAGCCGACGAACACTCCGTCGGCGCCGAGCTTCATGCAGAGCGCGGCGTCGGCCGGCGTCGCGATGCCGCCCGCCGTGAACATCACCACGGGCAGGCGACCGTGCTCGGCCGCCCACAGGACGAGATCGAACGGCGCCTGCAGGTCCTTGGCAGCGGTGAAGAGCTCCTCTTCCGGCAACGAGCCGAGCCTGCGAATCTCCCCCATGACCGCCCGCATGTGGCGCACGGCGTTCACGATGTCGCCGGTGCCGGCCTCGCCTTTCGTTCGGATCATCGCTGCGCCCTCGTTGATGCGGCGCAGCGCCTCGCCGAGGTTGCGGCAGCCGCAGACGAACGGCACGCGGAACTTCCACTTGTCGACGTGGTGATCCTCGTCGGCGGGAGTCAGGACCTCGCTCTCGTCGATGTAGTCGACCTCGAGCGCCTCGAGGATCTCGGCCTCGACGAAGTGCCCGATCCGGCACTTGGCCATGACCGGGATCGTCACGGCCTCCTGGATCTCCTTGATCTTCGTCGGGTCGGCCATCCGGGCCACGCCGCCCTGCGCGCGAATGTCCGCAGGAACCCGCTCGAGCGCCATCACCGCGACGGCGCCCGCGTCTTCCGCGATCCGCGCCTGCTCCGCGGTGGTCACGTCCATGATCACCCCGCCCTTGAGCATCTCGGCGAGGCCGCCCTTGACGCGCATGGTCCCGAGCTCGGCCATCGAGCGTGATTCTACAGCGTGAGGAGCGCCTACTCGAGCGCGGGGCCACCCCGCTCCTCCACCCGCTTTTCAGCGTAGCCCGGGTCGGCGCGCGTGTGTGTGACGGATCGTGACGGGAGCCGCGCCTATCGCGACGAGCGCCGCACAGCCCGGCGCGGCTCAGTCGCGTCCGAGCAGCGGCTGGAAACGGCCCGGCCGCAGCGGACGCAGATCGTGGCTCGGCTCCTCCCCTGCGACGATCTCACCCACCAGACGGCCCGTCACCGGCGCGAGCGTCAGTCCCATCATCGCGTGACCGCTCGCCAGAACGAGATTGTCCGGCGTCTCCGAGCGGCCGACCAGCGGTAGGCCGTCGGGCGTGCACGGCCGAAGGCCTCTCCACACCTCCAGCACGCGACGGCCGTCGAGGCCCGCGATTCCCTTGCGGGCAGCCTTGACGATCGCCTCGACGCGGACCCGGCTGACACTCTCGTCGAGCCCGGCGAGCTCCAGCGTCCCTGCCAGGCGCAAGCGGCCGGGAAGCGGCGTCGCAATGACCCGGCTTTCCTGGAACCACACGGGCCGGCTCGGGTCGCCGGCGGCCGGCTCGAGGTCGACGTGGTAGCCCTTGCCGCCCTCGATCGGCATGTAGACGCCGAGACCGCGGGCGAGCGGCGGCGACCAGGCGCCCGCCGCTATCACGACGGTGCCGGCACGCACGTCGCCGGCGGTCGTCTGAATGCCTTCGACCCGGCCGTTCCCCCGTCGCAGCGCCAGAACCTCGACGCGCGTGCAGACGCGCGCTCCCGCCTCGGCGGCGGCCCGGCCGACAGCCTGGACGAAGCGGTAGGGATCGCAGTGGGCGTCGTCCGGGTAGTAGACGGCCCCGGCCGGCTCGCCCGAGAGCGCGGGCTCGAGCTCTCGCGCCTGCCCACGCTCGAGCACCTCCGCCCGCACGCCCTCGCGACGGGACTCCTCGGCTTCCCGTTTCGCGCCCTCGAAGGCGCCCTCCGAGAGCAGCACGCTGAGCGAGCCGCTCTGGACGAAGCTCGTCTCGAGACCGGCCGACGCCAGCTCGGCGTGCAGCTCGAGCGACGCGAGCGAGAGCTCCCGAACGACCCGCGAAGCGGCACGCGCCCGCTCGGGCCTCGACGCGGCGACGAAGCGGGCGATCCAGGGCAGGACGCCGGGTCGAGGCCGGAGATAGAACGGGCTGTCCGGCCGCGCCAGCCAGCGCAAGCCGTCGCGTAGGGCCCCCGGATTCGCGAGCGGGGTCGCATGACTCGGGCAGATCAGGCCCGCGTTGCCGGCCGAGCAGCCGGACGCCAGCTCGCCGCCCCGCTCGAGCAGCGTCACCTCGATGCCGCGGCGGGCGAGCTCGAGCGCGACGCAAACGCCGATCGCCCCGCCGCCGACGACGACGACGTCGGACGAGGACGGAACAGTCGCGTTCACGCCGACCGCCACCGTGTCAGGGTACTCATCGCGCTGGCGACGCCGCCCGTCGGCCGGGAGGCCGATACGCCTACTCGGGATTGGTCGCCGTGTCAGGCGTCGTCGGCTCGAGGTCCCCTTCGGCCGGCGTCGTCTCGACGGGCTGCGGCGTCACGCTGTTCGGATCCTCGAGAAAGAGCGCGACGGTGCCGTTCGGAAGCTGCTGGAACTGGAACCCGAAGAAGCGCGGCTGCGTCAGCTGGTCGATCACCCCCGCCTCGGAGGGCGAGATCTCGTTCGGAAGCGGCGTGAGCTCGGAGGTGAGCGTGTCGCGCAGGGGACGGTCGACCAGATCCTCCAGCTCGGGCCGCTGGAAGAAGAGGGCGTAGGAGGGTCGGAAGCCGGGAGGGGGCGGCATGAACACGACGACGTTGTCGATGTCGTCGACGTAGCGGAAGGTGTACAGCGCGAGCTCGAGCGCTTCGCGGCGCAGGAGACGCTGCCGCTCTTCGGAGGGCTCGCCTTCCGAGATCGCGCACTCCTGCCCCAGGCCGCACAGGATGTAGACGATCGTGTCGTCCGCGGGGAAGACCGGGATGTTGTCGCCGCTGAACGTCGCGCCGCCGGGGGCGCTGCCGATGGCCACGGCGGCAAGCGGGAAGTCCTGCACCCGCGGCGGGGCCGCCTGAACGGTCACGAGCTGCGTGTCCGGGTCGAGCCGGTAGTTGCCGCCCACGAAGTTGGCGATTTCCTGAGCCCGGTCCTGAGCGTCCTCCGACTGCGGCTCCCACGGGGAGAACGGGCCGCGCGGCTCGGTACCCGGCTGGCTGACGAGATAGACGAGCGCTCCGGCAGCCAGCACCAGAATCAGTCCGAGCAGCAGGTATACGACTCGAAACCGTCCGCGATGGGTCTCGGGCTCGGCCTGCAGCGAGGGCGCGCTGGCCGGCTCGTCCTCGGCGATCCGCTCGACGGCTGCGTCGGGGCCGGCCTCGTCGGGCCTCGTCTCCCGTTCCGTCGTCGTCATAGCTTCGGCCAGACGGCGTCGTCCAGGAGATCGAGCTCCGGCTTCACGAGGCCGGCGCCGTCGAGCAGATCGAGCACCTCGTCTCCGTGCAGCTCCTTGCGCTCGATCAGCACGTCGGCGATTCGCTCGCACGCGTCGCGATTCGCGAGCACGACGTGGTGGGCGCGAACGTAGGCCTGCCCGAGCAGCTGGGCGGCGAGGGAGCGCTTGGAGGGATCGCCCAGGACGCCGGCGATCGGATTCTGCTCGAACGGCCCGCCGCGCTCCGGCCCGCTGCATGATCTGCGTGCCGATCTGCTCGAAGCGCTTCATGATCTTCTCGCGGGCGGCGTCCTCGTCCTCGGCGGTCTCGAAGCGTCCGTCGAGGTCGACCCGCTCCGGCGCCATCGCGCACGACCCGACCATCCACGCGGCGCGCGCCGTCGCGCTCTGGACGTCGCCGCCGACCCCGGTCGAGTTCTCGCCGTAGAAGACCCGCTCGGCCGCCATGGCGCCGAGCGTCCACACGAGCCGGCCCATCTCCTCGTGCCGCCACGAGGTGAAGCGCTCCTCCTTCTCGAGCGCCTGATGGTGCCCGAGCGCGCGGCCACGACGCCTGATCGACAGGCGGGTCGACTCGGTGCCCTTCATGTACACGTGGGCCGCGACGGCGTGCCCTGCCTCGTGGATCGCCACCGCGCGCGTTTCCTCGGCGACGTACTCGATGTTGATCGCGGTGCCGGACTCGATCGTCGTCATCGCGTCGACGATGTCGCGCCAGCCGAAGCGCTCCCGCCCGTCGTAGTGCGCGACGGTCAGCGCCATCGAGCACACCTGCTCGATCATCGCCGGCGAGTAGCCGTTCGTGATCCGGGCGAGCTCGTCGCGGCGCCTCGGCGTGTCGAGGTCCTCCTCGTGCGCGACCTTGTTGATGTAGAGGTTGAAGATGTCGAGCCGGTCCTGGCGCGTCGGCGTGCGGAACCAGACGTGACGCCCCATGCGCCCCGGCCGGATCGAGCGCCGGATCGAGCACCTCGAGGGGCACGTTGCAGGCGCCGATGAAGAAGATCTGCTCCTGGCGCGGCTTCGGGCGCGGGAAACGCAGCGATTTCGATCCGATCTGGCGCGGGCACGATGTAGGACGCATCAGCCCAGGTGTTGAGGCGATTCGTCCAGAAGCGCCGCCAGAACGGTGGGTCGCCGATCCCGTCCATCACGATGAGCAGCTGATTGAGCGCCAGACCGCCCTGGTTCCCCATCATCCCGCCCGGGAACATGAAGTTCGCGCACCCTGTCGACGAGCCCGGGGTCGGCGCGGCCCGCGGCTCCGCGCGGTCGGCGAACAACCGCTCGCGCCAGGCCCGCGTCTCGAGCACGAGGTCGCCGGTCGGCGTCAGCGCGCCGTTCGGTCCGTAGAAGCAGAAGTCGTGGAAGCTGCCCGGGTCGGCGCCCGTGAAGCCGGTGCCGCCCTGCCCGAGGCTGCGGCGGCGCATGCCGACTGCGTCGATCTCGTCGATGAAGACGATGCACTGCCCGCCCCACTTGCGGGCCATGCGCTTCGCCTTGGCCGCCAGGTAGCGGACGATGATGACGTCCATGCCGATGAACGTCTGGGCAAACCCCGAGCCCGGCATGGACACGAAGGGAGCGTTGAAGTTCGTCGCGATCGCCTTCGAGAGCATCGTCTTGCCCGTGCCGGGCGCGCCGAGCAGGAGCAGGCCACGCTCCCGTTTTCCGCCCGCGGCCTCGAAGGCCTCGCCCGACTGCCAGAGCGTCACGACCCTGCGGACTTCCTCCTTCGCCTCCGCCTGGCCGCGGACGTCGTCGAGCTTCACGCCCCAGTCGGCATCCCCCGGCTCGTACGAGCGCATCTGCGAGATGCCCATGAACACCATGGGGCCGAACATGATGAGGAAGTTGCCGAGGAAGAAAAGGGGGAAGATGACCAGGTAGATCCACATCCCGGAGGAGATCAGGAACCCGAACGCCTCCGGAATGGACAGCAGCGGCGTCGATCCACGATCGGTCGCCGGGCTCCTCCGTGAAGAGCCGGATCGCCCAGACGATCGTGATGACGAGGCCGATCCAGAAGAGGAGCTTCGCCTTCCTGCGCCAGTACCAGGCGCGGCGCCGGCTGATCACGTCCTCCTCGAGGACGTCCGCGCCTTCCTGGCCGAAGAGCGTCGGCCACGGGAGCCAGCGGCGGACCACGACGTCGAAGAAGCCCCTGAACGCGATGACCGAGAGCAGCGCCGCGAGAATCGACAAGCCCGTGCCCCAGCCCGCCTGCTCCTTGAAGAACACGAAGAGCACCGGGCTCGTCAGCAGCGCCACGATGGTCGCCGCACGGGTCAGCCGCCGCCACTGGTCGGCGAGCTCTCGCGTCGCGTCCTCGGAGCGTGCGCGGCGCGGGCTTCCACCGACCGCGGGGAGGATCTCCTCGCTCGTCGCCGCTACCGACCGGTCGTCACCGCTCATGTCGTCGGAGTGTAGCTCCGCCCCCACACAGGAGCTATTCGCCACCGGGGGGTTTTCAGGATTGCGGACCGCTCGTTAACGCAGGTTAAGAGGCCGTTAACGCCGCTCGTCCGGAGGCTAGAGGCGGCGCGCGCCGATGAAGCTCGAAGCGTACGAGGAGCCGGGCGACATGTCGGAGATCTTCACGACGTCGCCGGTGTGCGGCGCGTGGATGAACTGGCCGCCCCCGATGTAGATGCCCACGTGGCCGCCGCCGTAGAAGAAGACCAGGTCGCCGGCCTGCAGCGACGAGTACCCGACCGCGTACCCCATGTTCCAGAGCGCGCCCGTGTAGTGCGGCAGCCCGGGCCTGCCGGCCTGCGCGAACGCGTACACGACGAGGCCGGAGCAGTCGAAGCCGGACGGCGAGGCGCCGCCCCAGACGTACGGCACACCGAGGTACTGCATCGCGATCGAGACGACGCTGCCGCCGTAGCTGCTCGGCGGAGCCGTGCCGATACCTTCGGGCGAGGAGATCACGACCGCCACGGACGTATCGACTCCGGCTGCCTCGGCGGCGGCGGCGATCCGCTGCTGTTCCTCCTGCCGTTGCCGAAGCTCCTCCTGGATCCGCCGCTGACGCTCGCGCTCCTCGGCTTCGAGCTGGGCGATCTGGTCCTTGATCGAGCTGTAGAGCTCCTGCCGCTCGGCGAGCTGCCCTTCGATGGACGCCCGGTGTTCGGCGCGCTGCGCAACGACATCGCGCTGCTCTGCGTGCGCCTTCTCGAGCTTTCGCTCGCGCAGGCGGATCTCGGCGCGCTGCTTCTTGACCTCCTGCACGATGCGTAGGTCCTCGTCGGAGATGCGCTCCGCGGAATCGAGCCGGTTCAGGAGGTCGTCGAGGCTCGTCGCACCGAGGATGACCTCGAGCGTCGAGTGCTCCCCGTTGACGTAGAGCGCCACGAGGCGCTCCTGCAGGTGCTTCTGGGCGATCCGGTAGGCGCGCTTCGCGATCGCGAGGTGCCGCTGGTTCTGCTCGATGTCCGCCTGGATCTCGTCGAGGCGGAGATTGGCGGCGTTCCAGGCCTCGACCGCTTGCTCGACCGCGATGTCGAGCTCGGCGATCTGCGCGAGCACCGCCTCGGCGTCCGCCCGCGCTGCCCGGATCTGGGCCGGCTCGGCGACAGCGGTGCCGGCAGCCACGAGGGCCGCTACAAGGACGGCGAGCGCCGCCGCGAGCCAACGCTTTTTCGTGTTTCCCCCCACTATCCGCTTTACCGCATGAGAAATCTCGTGTGGATCTCTCCGTGCACGAGCGGGGCAAATTACCAGCCCCACCGGACACGGGTCAAATGACAACGTGCATTTCGACGCTGAATCACAACACCCTTTTGACAGAGAACCCGCACGGCTAGCGGGATTGCGCCGCGCGCACGCGACGGCGCCGAGGCCCGCTCAGGCGCGGCGCTGCAGCACGCCCGTGGGCGTCACGCGGACTCCGCGTCGCCCGAAGTCGGAGCGCGAGAGCGTGCGCACGATCGCCGTGGGCGCTCTCGGCGGGATCGAGCGCAGGGACCCCCTCGCCGACCAGGCGTGTCGCCACCAGACGTCCCTTCACCCAGGTTCCGTCGGCGCGCAGGGTGGCCTTCAGGACCCCGCTGACGCCCAGCGGCCCGGAGAGCGAGAACACGCCGTAGCCGGCGAAGTTCCCCATGCTGTAGGCGATCAGGCGCCCCTTGTAGAACTCCATGCCGCGGAGCACGTGCGGGCCGTGCCCGACGACGAGGTCGGCGCCGGCGTCCACGACCGCATGGGAAAACGCGCGCAGATTGCCGCGATTCTCGCCGAGGAAATACTCCGTGCCGTTCGGCACGTGGGTCTTGTCCGAGCCTTCCGCTCCGCCGTGGAACGTGACGATCACGACGTCCGCGCCGCCGCCGCCTTGCGGACGAATCGCTTGGCGGCCGGAATGTCGATCAGGCTCTGCGCCCAGGGGTAGGAGGCGAACCCGACGAGCGCCACGCGCACCGGGCCGACGTCCTGATACGCGATCTCACCGGGCCGGCCGGTGTGCTTCAGGCCCTGCCGGTTGAGCGCCCTGAGCGTCTGCCGCTGGCCGGACTGGCCGTAGTCGTAGGCATGGTTGTTGGCCAGGTTCAGCACCGTGAAGCCGGCCCGCTTGAGCCAGCGCGCATACGACGGCGGCGTCTGGAAGGCAAAGCAGTTCGGGCTTCCGCCGCCGCACTTCGACGTGCCGCCCTTGGACAGCGTCCCCTCGAGGTTGCCGAGCACGACCTTCGCCCCGAGCTCCTGGTCGACCGCGTCGAAGAAGGTCCTGCCTCCGGCCGGCGGAAGGTTCGAGCCCGTCCCCATGACGATGTCCCCCACCGCGGCGATCGTGACGGTGGCATTCGGCGGGGCGGCGGGACGTTCCTCGGCCGCCGCCGGCGGCGGCTGGGACGGCGGCTCTGCTGCCGGGGGCGGGGATGCCGCGGCAGGCGGCGCGGTCGACGCGCTTCCGTCTCCTCCCGTCAGCTGTATGACGGCCAGCGTTGCGCCTGCCGCAACTACGGCGAGCAGGAGCAGGAACGCCAGCCGTCGCCGCCGCACCGCCCGCCGCCGCACCGCTCGGCGCTGCTCGACCGGTGACCTCTCGAAGGTGCTCATGTCTCGGTTCTGGTTGTCTCGCCCGGTCGTCTACCTGCGACGCTTGCGCTGCCTCGCTGTACCGGGGTGGTAACCACCCTAGACAACGGCCTCTGCGGGAGGCAACATTGCTTAACACGCATTTCGCGAAGCCTTAAGAGGCGCCAACCGGTCGTTAAGACCGGGGCGATATAAGGAGCGACGTGAATACCACTCGGAAAGAATCGTCCCTTCAGGAGCTCCTGGGCTCGCGCTTCTACTGGCTGTGTCGCTGCGAGGGCTTTCGCGTCGAGTCGCCCGAAGGCAAGTTCGGCCTCGTCGAGGCGGTCATGTTCCGCGTCCGGCCGGACGAGCCCGACGCGCTGATCGTCCGAGCCGGCGTGCTCGGGCGAAAGCTCGTCATCGTCCCGATCGAAGACGTGGCGGACATCGTCCCGCGACGCGAGCGCGTGATGCTGAAGCGCGTGCCCGACTTCTCGGGCGCGGACTTCCTCACCGACGTTCGGACGCGGCTCAGGCGCCTGGCCGCCGAAGGCGCGCCGGGCCAGGGCGGCCTGGCGTTGGGCGGCGGCAGCCCGCTCCCCGAGGCCTAGGGGCTAGGAACAACCCGTGCCGAGCCCTTCGGGCTCGGCGGCGGGGCTCGGCCGGCCGAGCCGCCGCTCAGCCCTCAGTTCAGCGCGGGGTCGGGCGGAATCGTCGCGAGAAACGCAAACGGCCCGCCCTTGCGGCGCAGGACGGCGCTCCAGAGATCGGCCGGATCGGCGCAGAAGACGTCGTCCGCGAGCGCGGGCTCGACGATCCACGCCGACTCCTCGAGCTCGGCGTCGAGCTGTCCCGCGGCCCAGCCCGCGTAGCCGGCGAACACGCGCAGGCGGCCGACGACGCCGTCGAGCTCGGCCGGCTCGGCCTCCGCTCGTACGTACCCGACGCCCTCGAACGCGATCGACGCCGCCTGCGAGGGATCGTCGAACTCGGCCAGTGCGACGACGGCCTCCGGCTGCACCGGACCTCCGACGTAGACCACCGCACCCTCTCCCGCGAGCTCGCCGAGATGAGGCACCGCTTCGGAGACCGCGACCGGCGTGGCGCGGTTGAGCACGACCCCCATCGCTCCCTCCTCGTTGTGCTCGGTGACCAGCACCACCGTGCGTCGGAAGTTCGGATCGACGAGGGACGGGGCGGCAACCAGCACCTGGCCGCGGAGGGTGTCGAAGTCGGAGCTCACATGCTCAACCTTAGGCGCCTCGGCCGCCTTCGAGCGCCGGGATATCGGCTCGCTGCGTCGCGGGACCACGTACCCTCGTCGCCGGGCGCCGTCGCGCAGCGGACTAGCGGGGCGTCTCTCGAAGGGTCGGGTCGGCGACGATCCGGATGTCGACTCCCGGCAGCGCGCGGACGAGCCTCATGACGAGCGAGCCGTGCATGACCTCCTCGCGCCGCCGGACGTCGGGTGTTCCCATGAAGACGTAGGTCGATCCTCTGTCGGCCGCCACCGCCCGGACCGCCTCGACGAAATCGTCTCCCTCCTCCTCCAGGAAGTGGGCGCCGAGGACGATGCCGAGCCGGCGGAGGTCGGCAAGCACGGCGAGATCGTCGGGCGAGAGCTCCCGGTCGGGCCTGCGGACGTAGAGGACGTCGAGCTCTGCGCTGAGCCGCTGCGCCGAGCGCCACGCTCGCCGCATCAGCCGCTGCGACTGCGGCTGGGGAGTGATGAGGGCGAGGATACGCTCGGCAAGCGGGCGCTCACCGGTCGGGATCCAGGACCGAGGGATGGCGGCGCGCCTCGACGTCCTCGGCCACCTCGCGCAGCGCGAGCTCGCGGAGCGCGGCGAGGTTCTCCATCCGGAAGAAGTTGTGGAGCGCGCGCTCAGCCTGGTGACCGGGATACACCTTGCCCGCCCGCAGGCGAAGCTGCAGCTCTTCCGGCGTGAGGTCTACGAGCACCACCTGGTCTGCTTCGTCCAGCACTCGGTCGGGGAACGTCTCGCGGACGCGCACGCCCGTCAGCTCGTAGACGAGGTCGTTGAGGCTCTCGAGATGCTGGACGTTCACGGTGGAGGTGACGTCGATGCCGGCGGCGAGCACCTCGTCGATGTCTTCGTAACGCTTCGCGTTGCGCGAGCCGGCTGCGTTCGTGTGTGCGAGCTCGTCGACGAGGGCGAGCTGTGGCGCCCGGCGCACGACGGCGTCGACGTCCATCTCCTCGAGCATCACGCCGCCGTGCTCGACTCGCCGGCGCGGCACGACCTCCAGGCCCTCCGCGAGCGCGGCCGTCTCGGGCCGGTCGTGGGGCTCGAGATAGCCGATGACGACGTCGACGCCGCTCGCGAGCGTCTCCCGGCCTTCGAGCAGCATCCGGTAGGACTTGCCGACCCCGGCGGCCATGCCCAGCAGGATCCGGTGTCGGCCTCTCACGATCCGATCCTAGGGACCGTGGCGGCTAGGCGCCGAGGACGTTGTGGACGAGCAGGTCGATGAGCTTGATCCCGACGAACGGGACGATCAAGCCGCCGCCACCGTAGATCAGAAGATTGCGGCGCAGGAGCGCGGTGGCGCCGATCGCACGGTACTTGACACCCCGCAGCGCCAACGGCACGAGGGCGGGAATGACGAGCGCGTTGAAGATGATCGCCGAGATGATCGCGCTCTCCGGCGTGCCGAGATTCATGACGTTGAGGGAGTCGAGCGGGCCCGCCTCGCCCGCGACGGCGTAGGTCGCCGCGAACAGCGCCGGGATGATGGCGAAGTACTTCGCGACGTCATTGGCGATCGAGAAGGTGGTCAGCGCGCCGCGTGTGATGAGCTGCTGCTTCGCGACCTCGACGACTTCGATCAGCTTCGTCGGGTTGTTGTCGAGGTCGACCATGTTGCCGGCCTCGCGGGCGGCCTGCGTGCCCGCGTTCATGGCCACGCCCACGTCTGCCTGAGCGAGCGCGGGCGCGTCGTTCGTGCCGTCGCCGGTCATCGCGACCATGCGCCCCTTGCCCTGCTCGTCCTTGATCAGCTGCATCTTCGCCTCGGGCGTCGCCTCGGCGAGAAAGTCGTCGACGCCGGACTCCTGGGCGATGACCGCGGCGGTCACCGGGTTGTCGCCGGTGATCATCACGGTGCGGATGCCCATCTTCCGGAGCTCGTCGAAGCGGTCGTGCATGCCGCCCTTGACGATGTCCTTCAGGTAGACGGTTCCGAGCGCGAAGTTGTCGCGGGCGACGACGAGCGGCGTGCCGCCCTGCTCGGCGATCCGCTGCACCTCGTCGATGATCTCCTGTGGGTACCTGCCGCCGTTCAGCTCGACGAACCGGCGCACCGCGTCGGGAGCGCCTTTGCGAATCTGTGTGCCGTTCACGTCGACGCCGCTCATTCGCGTTTGCGCCGTGAACGGGATGAACGTCGCCTCGACCTCCGACAGCGTGCGCTCCCGCAACCCGTACTGCTCCTTGGCGAGGACGACGATGGACCGCCCCTCGGGAGTCTCGTCGGCCAGCGAGGCGAGCTGTGCGACCTCCGCAAGCTCGCGCGGCTCGACGCCGTTTGCGGGAACGAGCTCGGAGGCCTGACGGTTGCCGAGCGTGATCGTGCCCGTCTTGTCGAGCAGCAGGACGTCGACGTCGCCGGCCGCCTCGACCGCGCGGCCGGACATCGCGAGCACGTTCCGCCGCACCATCCGATCCATGCCGGCGATGCCGATGGCCGAGAGCAGGCCGCCGATCGTGGTCGGGATCAGCGAGACCAGCAGCGCGATCAGGACCGTGGTGGACAGCAAGGTGCCCGAGTACAGGGCGTACGGGTAGAGGGTCGCCGTCGCGGCGAGGAACGTGATCGTGAGACCCGCAAGGAGGATGTTGAGCGCGATCTCGTTGGGGGTCTTGCGCCGCTCGGCACCTTCGACGAGCGCGATCATGCGGTCGAGGAAGGACTTCCCCGGCTCCTGCGTCACCTCGATGACGAGCTGGTCCGAGAGCAGCCGCGTGCCGCCGGTGACGCCGGAGCGGTCGCCGCCGCGCCTCGCGGATGACCGGTGCCGACTCGCCCGTGATCGCCGACTCGTCCACGGAGCCGACGCCCTCGACGATCTCGCCGTCGGCCGGTATCACGTCTCCCGCGGTGACGACGACGAGGTCGCCGCGCTGGAGGTCCGGCGCAGGCACTTCTTCGACAACGCCGTTCGGGAGCCGCCTGTGTGCGACGGTCGTCGTGCGGGTTGCCCGGAGAGCGCTCGCCTGTGCCTTGCCACGGCCTTCGGCCATCGCCTCCGCGAGGTTCGCAAAGAGCACGGTCAGCCAGAGCCAGATCGCGATCGTGCCCGTGAACCACAGAGGCTCCTGGCCCTCGTCGCCGCGAACAGCGTCGATGACGAAGTTCGCAGTGACGATGACGCTCCCGAGCTCGACGATGAAGATCACCGGGTTGCGGATCAGCCCCCGCGGGTCGAGCTTGGTGAACGACGAGCCGATGGCCGCGAGGACGATCTCGCGCGTGAACAGGCTCTGCTGACGCCTCGGGCTCTCTGCAGTGCTCACCTGGGCTCCCGATCGAGTGCGAGGTTGAGGTCGAGCACGTTGACGCCGGGCTCGCCGAAGAAGCCGATGGAGCGGCCGTCCGTGGCCTCGTCGATCAGCTCCTGTACGCGCTCGAGCGACAGGCCGCGCACCTCCGCGATCCTGGCGGCCTGCAGCTCGGCGTACGCAGGCGAGATGTGGGGGTCGATGCCGGATCCCGACGTGGTCACCGCGTCGACGGGGATGTCGGCCTTCGTCAGGCCGGGGTTGTACGGCCCTTCGAGCTCGAGGATCGCCTGGATGCGCTCGTCGACCGCGCGCGGCGAGGTCGGGGTTCGTGGGACCGAGGTTCGCGAAGCTCGTGCCGGCCGCGTTGTAGTCGACGGCGGACGGCCGCGGATGGAAGTACTGCGGCTGGGTGAAGGCCTGTGCCGCGAGGTGCGAGCCGACCACCTGCCCGTTCACCTCGACGAGGCTCCCGTCCGCCTTGTTCGGGAACGCGAGCTGCGCGAAGCCGGTCATGAGGCCGGGAAAGGCGAAGCCGAAGACGACGGTGGCGACGATCAGGGCCACGACCGAGGAGACAACGGTGCGCATCAGGAGAGCGCCTCCACGATCGGCCCCAGCGCGATGGCCGGGAAGATCATCAGCCCCGCGGTGAGCACGATGACGGCCACGAGCAGGACGGAGAACGTTGCGCCGTCGGTCCGGAACGTCCCTGCCGACGGCGGAGCGATCTTCTTCTGTCCGAGGGTGCCCGCGATCGCCAGTGCGGCAATGAGCGGGACGAAGCGCCCGAGATAGAGCGCCACGGTCCCGAAGCTCGCGGAGAACTCCGTCGCACCGTAGCCCGCGAACGCACTGCCGTTGTTGTTCCCCTGCGAGTCGTAGGCGTAGAAGGACTCCGAGAAGCCGTGCGCGCCGGGGTTGAAGATCGACGCGAGGCCGACGTCGGTCACCACCGCGACCGCAGTCATGATCAGCACCATCGTGGGCACGAACAGCGCCCCGACAGCGGCGATCTTCACGTCACGCGCCTCGATCTTCTTGCCGAGGTACTCCGGCGTACGCCCGACCATCAGCCCGGCGACGAACACGGCGATGACGATGTAGAAGAACATCCCGTAGAGGCCGGAGCCCACGCCGCCGAAGATCACTTCGCCGGTGAACATGTTTGTGATCGGCACGGCGCCGCCGCCGGCCGTGAGGGCGTCGTGCCCCCCGTTGACCGAGCCGTTCGACGCGTTCGTCGTGGCGACAGCCCAGAGCCCCGTGTTGGCGATGCCGAAACGGACCTCCTTGTCGGACATGTTGCCGCCGCTCTGGCCGTCGCCGGCCGAGAGGTCCACCCCTGAGGCGTTGAGCACCTGCGACCCGTGCTGCTCGAGCGGAGTGATCACCGCCACTCCGACGGCGAACATGACGAACATGGCGGCGAAGATCGCGTAGCCCTGGCGTCTGGCGCCGGCCATCTTCCCGAACATGAAGACCTGGGCGGCCGGGATCAGCAGGATCGCGAGCATCTCGAGGACGTTCGTGAAGCCGTTCGGGTTCTCGAACGGCACCGCGGAGTTCGAGTTGTAGAAGCCGCCGCCGTTCGTCCCGAGCTGCTTGATCGCGATCATGGAGGCGACAGGGCCACGCGCGATCGTCTGATCCGCCCCCTCGACCGTCGTCGCGGTCGCGGCGCCGTCGAACGTCTGCGGGACACCCTGCGAGGACAGCGCGATGGCGAGCACGATCGAGAGCGGGAGCAGGATGTAGACGCACGAGCGGTAGAGGTCCTTCCAGAAGTTGCCGAGCGTCTTCGTCGAGCGGCGGGTGAGCCCGCGGATGACCGCAGCGAGCACGGCCATGCCGACGCCCGCCGAGACGAACTGCTGCACGGCGAGCCCGGACATCTGGCTGAGGTACGACATCGTCGACTCGCCGCCGTAGTACTGCCAGTTCGTGTTCGTGACGAAGCTGGCCGTCGTGTTCAGCGAGATATGCGACGGAACGTTCGGCAGGTCGTCCGGGTTGAGGAAGAGCCAGCCCTGAAGGCGCAGCATCCCGTAGAGGAAGAGCGAGAAGAGCGCGCTGAAGACGAGCACCGTCTTCGCATAGCTCTTCCAGTCCTGCTCTCGCGTCGGGTCGGTGCGGATGAGCCTGTAGAAGCCGCGCTCGACGGCGCCGAGACCGAAGCGGCGGGTGAAGAAGGCGCCCTCCGCCGAGTAGACGCGGGCCATGTAGAGGCCGAGCGGGAGCCCGAGGACGATCAGGGCGACCGCGTAGAAGACGATCTGGCCGATCGAGATCGCGCTCATCGAGCTTCTCACCCCGGAAGAGCGCGTAGAGGAGGTAGGCCAGCACGGCGACCGACATCGCGAGCCCGAATGCCTCCGTCGCCGACATCAGACGCGATCCAGGAGGTAGACGAAGCCGAGCGCGACGAGCAGGCAGGCGGCGGCGATGGCGATCGTGGCGATGTCGGGCATCAGACAGCCCGACCCTAGATCGGCTCCGCTGAAACGACCCCTAAGGCTCGGGCGGCTGGGCTTAAGCGGCTCTTAAGGCTCGTCCGGCGCCACGAAGCGGTAGCCGGCGCCCGGCTCCGTGAGGATGTAGCTGGGTCTCGTCGGGTCGCGCTCGAGCTTGCGCCGCAGATGCGAGACGTAGACGTGGAGGTAGTTCGACTCCGTCTGGTACGAGGGGCCCCACACCTGCTGCAGGATCATGCGGTGAGTCAGGAGCTTGCCCTCGTTCTCCGCGAAGAGCCGTAGAAGGGAGAACTCGTGCGGCGTGAGCTGGAGCCGCTCGCCGTTCCGGAAGACGGCGCGCTTCTCGAGGTCGATGCGCAGCTCGCCGACCTCCATCACCGGGCTCCCCCCGGAGCGGCGCGGCGGAGAACGGCACGCAGTCGCGCGAGCAGCTCGTCACCGCTGAAGGGCTTCGTGACGTAGTCGTCGGCGCCGGCGTCGAGCGCGGCGACCTTCTCCCGCTCGTCGCCGACCGCGGAGAGGATCACGATCGGCACCTGCGTCCAGGTGCGCAGCTCCCGGCAGACGTCGGTTCCGGAGCCGTCGGGCAGGACCAGGTCGAGGATGATCGCCTCGGGGGGCCGCATCGCGGCTCGGGCCAGCGCATCCTCGGCTGTCCCCGCCGTCTCGACCTCGTAGCCCTCGACGCGAAGCGTGGTCTCGAGCGCGCGGAGGATCTGCGGCTCGTCGTCGACGACGAGAACCCGGGCGCCGCTCACGCCGGCGCAGCTGCCGACACGACCGCAATCGGTAGGGCAAGCACGAAGGTTGCACCCTGACCCGGGCGGGACTCTGCCCAGATCCTGCCTCCGTTCGCCGCTGCAAAACCCCGGGCGATCGTCAGGCCGAGACCGCTGCCGCGACGATCGGCGTCAGTCGGGCTCGAGTGGAATGCCTCGAAGACGGTCTCGAGCTCGTTCTCGGCGATGCCCGGCCCGCGATCGACGATCCGGATCAGCGTCTCCTTCCGGGTCGTTGTCACCCGTACGACCACTCGTTCGTCCTCGGGAGAGAACCGCAGCGCGTTGTCGAGCAGGTTGACGAGCACGCGCTCGATCTGCGCAGCATCCACGTCCAGGAAGGCCACGTCCTCCGGAAGCGAGACGTCTACGCGCCGGCCGCCTGGATCGACTTCTGCCAGCGCCCGCCCGAGCGGGGCGTCGAGCGGGATGATCTCGCGCTGCGGCTCGGCCGCGCCCGCCTCGAGCCGCGACAGGTCGAGCAGGTCCGTCACGATCCGATCGAGCCGCTCGGCCTCGTTGCATACCGTGTCGAGCAATGCGTCACGGTCGGCGGGTGCCAGATCGTCGATCGAGCGGCTGAGCGTGCTTCCCGCGACTCGGATCGAGGTCAGCGGGGAGCGAAGGTCATGGCTGACCGCACGCAAGACCGTCGTTTTCACCGCGTCGCTGCGCCGCAGCGCGTCGGCCGCGACAGCCTCGGCCGTGAGCCGCTCGCGCTCGGTCGCGACGGCGAGGAGCGAGGCGAGAGCCGGAAGGAAGCGGCGACGGATCGCCAGATTTGCCCGCGGGCCCTCGCGCGCGTACACCGTCCCGATCTGCCGACCGGCGACCTCGAGCGGATACGGCGCCTCACCGCGCGGCGGCTCGCGCGGCTTCCCGAGCTCGATGCGGACTCGATCCGCGCCGAGCACCTCGGCGACGGCCGGCGCGATCTCGTCGAGCTGGGCGGTTACCGAGCGCCCCTGGAGGAGAGACGTCGCAAGCGTTCCGAGCACGGCCTCCTCCCGCTCCCGCTGCTCGGCTTCGCTCGCTCTCGCGCGGCTCGGGCGGCAAGGTCGCTCGCGACGAGCGCAGTCACCAGGTACACGGCGAGGACGAACCAGTTGCTCGAGTCTTCGAGCGCGAGCGTGTGGAGCGGCGGGAGGAAGAAGAAGTTGAAGGCGACCATGCTCAGGATCGCCACGGGGACCGCATAGGCGCGGCCGAAGACGACGGCTATCGGCAGCACCGCCAGCACGTAGAGCGCGCCGAGCCCCACCACGGGAACGAACTCGCGCAGGCCGTAGATCACGCCGGTCACGATCGCCGGCGCGACGACGCACGAGACGATTCCGACCACGCGGCGCCGGGGCGCCGACTCGGCCAGCCAGGCGGCAAGACCGGCTCGCGTCACCACGCGCCTCACTGTAGCTCCGGCGCTTGCGGGACAACCCGACCGTAAGGAAGCGCCCGTCGCAGAGGTTCGCGAGGGTCGTCCAGGTCGTCGACCGAACGGCGGCAACGGCATCGATCTCTGCGACGGCGAGTTCGAGACCGCCTGCGAGCTCTGAGCCCGCGCATCCGAGTCGCGCTCGCGGGGGCCGGGTGATCCGGCCCCCGCACTTGCCCGGCCGAGCCTGGGCGAGCCCGCCCTATCGTTCTCACCATGGAATCGGGCTTCGGCGGCACCGGCTCGGAGCACGCTCGCCTGGCGGAGCTCGTCGCTGCGCTTTCCCTCGGCATCGACCTCGGTTTCGGGCAGCCGATGGAGCACGTGCTGCGCCAGTGCCTGATCGCGTTGCGGCTCGCCGAGGGGATCGGCCTCGACGAGGAGCAACGAGCGGTCGTCTACTACACCGCGCTCCTCGTCAACGTCGGTTGCCATACCGACGCGCACGAGCAGGCCAAGTGGTTCGGCGACGACATCGCACTGAAGGCGGTCAAGTACGAGCACGAGCCCAGGAGCCTCGCGATGGCGGCGGCCGGCCTGCGGTCCCTTGCCTCCGGCCACAAGCCGCTCCACCGCTTCCGGCTCGGGCTCGAGTTCGTGATCTCCGGCCACCGCGAGGTGGACGGCATGATCGCCCACCATGCCGCGATCGGGCGAGCTCTCGGCGAGCAGCTCGAGCTTCCCGAGGAGGTGCTCGAGGCGCTCGGCGCAGCGTACGAGCGCTGGGACGGACGCGGTTGGCCGGGCGTGCTCGAGGGCGAGCAGGTGCCGATCGCGTCGAGGATCGCGCAGGTCGCCGAGTTCGTCGAGGTCGCGAACCGCCTGGGGGGCGTCGAGGCGGCTCGGAAGCTCGCCCGTCGAGCGGCGCGGCGAGCAGTTCGACCCCAGGTTGGCCGATCTCGTGAACGCCGAGGCGGACGCGATCCTGTCGGGCCTGGACTCGGTCGCGACCTGGGACGCCGTCATCGAGGCCGAGCCGGCGCTCGCCGTCGTGCTCTCGGGGGAACGGCTTCGACTCGGCTCTGCTGGCGATCGCGAACTTCGTCGACCTCAAGTCGCCGTACTTCCTCGGCCACGCTCGCGCGGTCGCCGACCTCGCCGCCGAGGCCGGCGTGCAGCTCGGGCTGGCCGAAGCCGACGTGCGGACGCTGCGCCGCGCCGGACTGGTCCACGATCTCGGCCGGCTCGGGGTGTCGAACGCGATCTGGGACAAGCGCGGCCCGCTCGGCGCCGGCGAATGGGAGCGGGTGCGTCTCCACCCGTACCTGACCGAGCGGATGCTGCGCCAGTCGCCGGCGCTCGCGCCCCTTGCGGGAATCGCCGTCCAGCACCGCGAACGCCTCGACGGCTCGGGCTACCCGCGCGGTCTCTCCGGAGCCGGGATCTCACAGCCGGCCCGCATCCTCGGGGCCGCGGACGCCTACCAGGCGATGCGGGAGCCGCGTCCGCACCGCCCGGAGCGGTCAGCCGAAGAGGCCGCCGCGGAGCTGAGGGCCGAGGTCAGGGCCGGCCGGCACGACGCCGAGGCGGTCGAAGCGGTTCTCGGCGCCGCCGGCCATCGCGTCCCGCGGCGCCGGGAGGGCCCGGCGGGACTGACGCCAGCGCGAGATCGAGGTTCTGCGGCTGCTCGCGCGCGGGCTCTCCAACAAGGAGATCGCCTCGCGCCTCGTGATCTCTCCGAAGACGGTCGCCAACCACGCCGAGCACATCTACGCGAAGATCGACGCCTCGAGCCGCGCCGCCGCCGGGCTCTATGCGATGCGGCACGGGCTCCTGCCCGAGGAGGAGTTCCCCGCGCGCGCCGCAGCCTGAGCTCCGGTCAACCGACCTGCAGGGCCTCCATGTTCCTCGCGATGGCCGCCTCGGTCAGGCGCAGCTCCTCGCTCGGGCTGAACTGCACGATCTCGGTGCCCGGCTCGTGGCTCACCGGGATGTGACCGGGCGGCGAGTAGAAGGCATCGCCGGCCTCGAAGACCTCCTCGCGGTCACCGAACCGCATGGTCATGCGGCCCTTCACGACGTAGCCCCAGTGCGGGCACTGACAGCGATCGTCCGGCAGCCCCTTGAGCAACGGTGTCGCGTCGATGTCGTCGCGAAACGTGACGAAGCTCACGGCGTACCCGTCGAGGTCGGCGTGCCGATCCTCCACGACACCGTGGTCCTCGACCTGGGCGCTCTCCCTCGAAACCTTCGGCATCTCCGTCGCCTCCTTCGTCGGATTGTCCCAGGCTACGAGGCGGCTGCTTCCCCGTCATGAGGCGTTTGACCCATCTTTCGCCTCCGGGGCCGTGCTCACACGGTCGCTAGCCCAGCAGTCGATCCGACCGCGCGCCGGCGGCAAACAGGGCCCACATCAGGACGAAGAGCATCGCCGACAAGGCCCCGATTCCCACAAAGATCCAAACCCACCACGCCATTGTCCCACCCGCCCGTGAGAGTCAGGCCCGGGCGGAAGCTCCACCCGGGCGTCCTATGCCGCAGTGTCCCGAAGTTGCGTGGCGAAAATTCGCAGATTCGGCGCGCCGTGTCAACGCGACAACAGTCACGGCAGTGGGAGAACGCATCGATCCGCACTATCCTGTGGCGCATGGCGGTCGGCGGCGCCAGCCTTCCCGTACCGGCGACCCGGCTGGTCGGGCGCGAGGACGAGACGCGACGCGTCTGCGAGTTGCTCGCGCTCGGCCGCCTCGTGACGCTGACAGGGCCGGGAGGGACGGGCAAGACGCGTCTGGCGCTCGCGGTGCTGGCCGAGGTAGCGGGCAGCTACGCCGACGGCGCGGCGTTCGTGGACCTGGCGCCGGTCTCCGATCCGGAGCTCGTGGCGTCGGCGATCGCCTCGGCGCTGGAGGTACGGGAGGCTGCGGGCGGGCCCCTCGAGGAGACGCTGCGCACGTTCGTCGCCGATCGCGAGCTGCTGCTCTGCCTCGACAACTTCGAGCATCTGCTCGACGCGGCCCCGCTCGTCTCGCAGCTGCTGGCCGCCGCCCCGAGGCTTCGGGCGCTGGCGACCTCCCGCGCCCCCTTGCGACTGGCCGGCGAGACGGCGCATCTCGTGCCGCCGCTCGAGCCGGGCGAAGCGGAGGAGCTGTTCGTCGTGCGGGCCTCCGCGGCGAAGCCGACGCTGGTGCTGACCGACGGCGGCGCGGAAGCGGTACGTGAGGTTTGCGCTCGACTCGACTACCTGCCTCTCGCAATCGAGCTTGCCGCTGCCCGCACTCCGTCGCTCTCGCCCGAGAAGCTTCGCGACCGGCTCGGCGAGCGGCTGCCGCTGCTCACGCAGGGTCCACGCGACGTTCCTTCCCGCCAGCGGACGCTGCGCGCCACCCTCGACTGGAGCTACGGCCTGCTGGCGGCGGGTGAGCCGGGACTGCTCGCCCGGCTCTCCGTCTTCTCGGGCGGGTGCACGCTCGAGGCCGCCGAGGCCGTCGGGGGCGCCGATCTCGACACGCTCTCCTCCCTCGTCGAGCAGAGCCTGATTCGTGCCGAGGATCTCGGCCTCGAGACGCGCTATCTGATGCTCGAGACCGTGCGGGAGTATGCGGAGGACAAGCTGCGCTCCCAGGGCGAGGAAGAGACATACCGTCGCCGGCACGCCGAGTACTTCCTCGCCCTGGGCGAAACAGCTGCGGCCGAACGGTTCGGGCCCGAGCAGCTTCGCTGGCTCGACCTTCTCGACCGGCAGCTCGACAACTTCCGCGCCGCGCTCAGGTTCGCAATAGGCACCGGCAGCGCCGAGCTGTCCTTGAGGCTCGCCGCAGCATTGGAGAACCTATGGGAGACGCGCCACCGGGCGGAGGGAAAGGCGTGGCTCGAGCAGGCGCTCGAAAGCGGCGACGCCGTTCCCCCGGATGTTCGTGGACGCGCGCTGCTCGCACTTTCCGAGCTCACGTACGCGGAGGACTTCGCGCGAATGCGCGAGCTGCTCGAAGAGGCCGTCCGTCTCTTCCGCCAGGCCGGGGACGAAGAGCACGCCTGCCTCGCCCTGGCGGGTCTGGCGCTCGTCGCCATGGACAGCGGTGACAGCCGTCGCGCCCGCGAGCTCCTGGACGAGATCACACCGATCCTCCCGAGGCTGCGTTCTCGCTGGATCGAGGCCGAGACCCGCAACTTCCTCGGTGTGGTGGTGGCCGAGACCGTCGATCGCAAGGCCGGCCTGGCGCTGCTCGAGGAGGCTCAACGCACCTGGGAGGAGCTGGGAAGCGGGCCTGACCTGGCGGTGGTCCGGAACAACATCGCCTGTCTGAGCCTCCTCACGGGCGATGTGCCGCGGGCGCAGGAGCTGCTCGAGCAGAACCTGCTCATCGGTCGAGACCTGCGTGACACGCATCTCGTCGGCAGCGCACTCGGAAACCTGGCCGCGGCCACGGCGCTCAACGGGGACTTCGAGCGCGTCCTGACGCTTCTGTACGAAGCGCTGCCGTTCTTTCGCGATCGGCGGGATATCCGGCGCGCTGCCCAGACGCTCGTGGTCGCCGCGTCGGTGCTGGCGGCGGCTCTCGGCCGGCCACTCGTCGCCGCCCGCCTCGCCGGAGCGGCGGAGCACCTCCACGAGCAGATGGCCGGGTCGTGGACGAGCATCGAGCGGCTGCTCCTGCAGCGAGACGTCTGGCCGCAACGAGACGAGCTCGGTGAGCCGTTCGAGAATGCGTGGGCGACGGGGCGTGAGCTGCCGTTCGAGGCGGCGATCGACTACGCGCTGGAGTCGCTGGACGCGCCGGGAGCTGCGGAAACCGAGCCGTCGGACGAGGCCGCAACTTCCGACCTCGAGCGCGGCATCGTGCTGGCCGGCTTCGAGGTGGAGCTGCCGATCGGACGGGGTGGAATGGGGATCGTGTACCGAGCGCGCCAGCGCTCGCTCGACCGGGCCGTTGCGTTGAAAGTGCTGGCACCGGAGCTGGCCGAGGATGCGACCTACCGGGCCCGATTCCTTCGGGAGGCTCGGCTGGCCGCGTCGATCGAGCACCCGAACGTGCTGGCAGTCCACGAGGCCGGCGAAGCAAGCGGTCAGCTCTTCCTGGCGGCGCGGTATGTGGACGGCGAGGACCTGGGCTCGCTGCTCGACCGAGAGGGGGCGCTCGAGCCCGGGCGGGCGGTTGGTTTCGTCGCGCAGATCGCCGCGGCGCTCGATGCCGCGCACGCGAAGGGTCTCGTCCACCGGGATGTGAAGCCTTCCAACGTCCTGGTCGAGCGGCGAGGCGGCGTCGAGCATGCTCTGCTCGCCGATTTCGGGGTGGCCAAGTCGAGCCAGACCACCACCGCCAGCCTGACGGACACCGGACAGCTGGTCGGAACGGTCAATTACCTCGCGCCCGAGCTCATCCAGGGTGAGGAAGGCGATCGTCGGTCCGACGTCTACTCGTTGGGCTGTGTCCTCTTCCAGCTCCTGCAGGGCCGCGTGCCGTTCGAGCGTCATTCGCCGGCAGCTACCGCCTGGGCGCACGTCGCCGACGACCCGCCCTCGCTGTCACTGGACGACACGGCCCTGGCGTCGCGGCTCGAGGCCGTCGTGCAGCGAGCGCTGGCGAAGAAGCCAGCCGATCGCTTCGCGAGCGCCGGCGAGCTCGCCGAGGCGGCGGCCGCAGCGCTGGCGGCATGAGCAGCCGGCGTTCGGCCAGCAGCTGGTGCGGCCCGCGCTAGGTGCGCTTGGCGTAGTCCCCGACGGAGGCCGACCCGCCCCTCACAATGCCCGGGGCGCCCTGAAGCTGAGACGTGATCCGATCGCCGATGCCGCCGGGAAGGCCGCGGAGCTGCGAACGCACGCCCTCGCCGTCCTACGTGAGGGCTGGGCACTGGGGTCGCTCGGCGTCGCTGCCAATCTCTTCGTCACCTACCTGATCCTGCTCGCCGCGCTCCGCTTCGTCGGCGTGTCAGCGTCCGAGCTCTCTGCGGCCGAGACGTTCGCGGCCTTCGCGGTCGCCTTCTGGGCAGGTGCGGTGTTCCTTATCACGGGCAGCGGCCTCGGGGTCGTGGACGCCGTCCTCATCGCCATGCTCATTGAGCTGGGCAGCGCTTCCGACGACGCCCTCCTGGCAGCAGCGCTCCTGTGGCGTGTCTTCTACTCGGTGATCACGCTGCCGCTGGGGGCGATCACCTTGAGCCGCTTCCGCAAGGCAAACCCCGACGCGCTGCCGAGCGGAACGGCCGGCGGCACGGTACGTCACACGCCAGGCAGAGCCCGCCAAGGCTGAGATACTTGCGCCCCTGCCGAGGAGAGGGGGAGCATGCCACTGAAGCACCCGAAGATTCCGGCGGCTTCGGCGGAGAGTCTGTCCGTGCCGCCGCTGTTCACGCGCGAGAGCGCGGAGGTGCCGCGGCATGCGCTGCCGCCGGACCAGCTCCCGCCCGATGTCGCCTACCAGATGATCCACGACGAGCTGATGCTCGACGGGAACGCGCGCCTGAACGTGGCCACGTTCGTCACGACCTGGATGGAGCCGCAGGCCGAGAGGCTGATGGCCGAGTGCTTCGACAAGAACATGATCGACAAGGACGAGTACCCGCAGACGGCGGAGATCGAGATGCGCTGCGTGAACATCCTCAGCCGACTGTGGCACGCGCCGGACGCCGACGAGGCGACGGGTTGCTCGACGACGGGGTCGAGCGAGGCGGCGATGCTCGGAGGGCTCGCGCTGAAGCGCCGCTGGCAGCACAGGCGCAAGGCCGCGGGCAAGCCCGCCGACAGGCCGAACCTCGTGATGGGGATCAACGTCCAGGTCTGCTGGGAGAAGTTCGCCAACTACTGGGACGTCGAGATGCGCCTCGTGCCGATGGAGGGCGATCGCTTCCACCTCTCGGCGGAGGAGGCGGTCGAGCTCTGCGACGAGAACACGATCGGCGTCGTCGCCGATTCTCGGCTCGACGTTCGACGGCTCGTACGAGCCGGTGGAGGAGATCTGCGACGCGCTCGACGCCTTCCAGAGCGAGACGGGCATCGACGTTCCGGTCCACGTCGACGGCGCGTCGGGCGCCTTCGTCGCGCCGTTCGTCGATCCGGAGGTCGATCTGGGACTTCCGCCTCCCGCGCGTCGCCTCGATCAACGCGTCGGGGCACAAGTACGGGCTCGTGTACCCGGGCGTCGGCTGGGTCGTGTGGCGCGATGCCGAGTCGCTGCCCGAGGATCTGATCTTCTGGGTCAACTACCTCGGCGACAACATGCCGACGTTCGCGCTCAACTTCTCGCGGCCGGGCGCCCAGGTCGTGGCCCAGTACTACAACTTCCTCCGCCTCGGCTTCGACGGCTACCGGAGGGTGCAGGGCTACGCGCGCGAGGTCGCGACACGCCTGTCGGCGCAGGATCGCCGAGCTGGGCCCGTTCGAGCTGATCACGAAGGGCGACGAGCTGCCGGTGTTCGCGTTCACGACTGCGGGACGACGTCGAGAACTTCACGGTCTTCGACGTCTCGAACGCGCTGCGCGAGCGCGGCTGGCAGGTGCCCGCCTACACGTTCCCGAAGAACCGCGAGGACCTCGCCGCGCTCCGCGTCGTCGTCCGGCGCGGCTTCACCCACGACCTCGCCGACCTGCTCGTGAGCGACCTCGAGCGCCAGCTGCCGCGCCTGCAGAAGCAGCCGGAGCCGGTCCACGACAGCACGACCGCCGCGGGCTTCCATCACTAGGCGAAGGAGTCGACGCATGTGTCGATGGCTTGCGTATTCCGGCTCTCCGGTGCTGATCGAGGAGCTGCTCTACAAGCCGAAGCATTCGCTGATCGACCAGAGCCTCCACTCCAAGCTCGGCGCGGAGACGACGAACGGCGACGGGTTCGGGATCGGCTGGTACGGCGTCGGCGAGACGCCGGGGGTCTTCCACAGCGTCGAGCCGGCATGGAACGACCGGAACCTGCGCGACCTCGCGGCGCACATCGAGTCGCCGCTCGTGTTCGCCCACATCCGCGCCTCCTCGGGCTCGCCGATCCAGCAGACGAACTGCCACCCCTTCCGCCACGGCCGCTGGCTGTGGATGCACAACGGGCTCATCCGCGAGTTCCACGACGGTCAAGCGCGACCTCGTGCTCGCCGTCGACCCGAGCGCTCTACCCGGCGATCGAGGGCTCGACCGACTCCGAGGTGTTCTTCTTCCTGGCGCTCACGCTCGGGCTCGAGGACGACCCGCCCGGCGCCGTCGAGCGCGCGGTCGGGCTCATCGAGGAGACCGGGCGGCGGCACGGCGTCGAGCATCCGATCCAGATGACGGTGGCGACGACCGACGGCAAGCAGGTCTGGGCGTTCCGGTACTCGAGCGAGGGGCAGTCGCGCTCGCTCTTCTACTCGACCGACGTGAGCACGCTGCGCCAGCCAGCACCCCGACAACCCGGTGCTGCAGCCAGGTCTCGGACGAGTCGAGGCTCGTCGTCTCGGAGCCGCTCGGCGATCTCGCCGGCGCCTGGAACGAGGTCCCCGAGTCGAGCTACGGCGTCATCCGCGAGGGGCAGGACGAGCTGCGCCCGTTCACGCCGCGGCGACCACCGTCCTGAGATACCGGGTAGCGCGGCACGAGCGGGGCGAGCGCCTCACCGTCCCGCGGTTCGGCGCAGCGGCATCGTGGTTACCCTAGGGCACGGGTCGGTCGCGCCCGCGATGAATCCGTCGACGTATCGTGGCGCGCGCCAGCGAGGCCCATAGCTGGACGTTGCCAACAAGACGAACCGTGGGACGAACCGGCAGGCCGCGCAGCAAGCGTATTGAAGTCGAGGGCCTACCGAGGCGCAACGCCGCAGACGCTGCCCTCAGTCGCAGGAAGAGCGCGGTGTCCGCCGTCTGATCGGGCCAGAGCTCCGCGGTCAGGGCCAGGGCGCGGGCATACTCGTCACGGCCGTCGATGGCACGCTTCATCCGTCTCGCCACGGCCACGGGCTCCCGCGAGAGGTCCGGCAACAGCCGGCACGCGTGGGTCAGGTTCACGGCAAGCGCTTCGTCGTCCTGCTCGGCGAGCGCACGCAGTGCGGCCGCGTAGTGCAAACGGCCTCGAGCCATCTCCTCGATGTCGCGGCGGTCGGAGCGCTCTGCCGTCGACACGGCCTCGAAGGCTCGGCGTGAAATGGCTTCGAACGCCGGGACGTACAAGCCGAGCGCCCTGCCCTGTTCCATGCGTGAGCCGCGGGTGTGCTGAATGACCGCCGTCCGATGTCTGATCATCGCGAAACGGCCGCGCACCGCCAGCCGCAGCTCCAGGTCGTGGTCCTCGCCGACGGGCAGATCCTCGGCAAAGCCTGCCACCGCGCGCAGCTCCGCCGTTCGGATAGCCAGACAGGAGATGAAGCCAAACAGGCCGTCGGCGAGCAACAACGGCAGCGCATCCATGAGCCGCGCATCGCGCGGCTGCTCCCGGCCCCTGAACTCCAGCCCTGGGCAGGTACAGACGCCGATCGCTGCCGGGTGCAGCGCGAGGACCTCGGTCACCACGGCGAGGTGGTTTGGAAGCCAGCGGTTGTCGGAGTCGAGGAAGGCGACGATCTCACCCCGAGCAAGCGCGATGCCGGCGTTGCGAGCGGCGCTCGTGCCGCGGTTTTCCTGCCAGTGGTAGCGCAGCCGCGGATCGAGTCCCGCGAGCGCCTCGTCCGTGCCGTCGGTCGAGCCGTCATCGACCACGATCAGCTCGAAATCGGAGAACGTCTGGGCGAGCACGCTGCGCACCGCCCGCGCACATACTCGCGGCGCTGGTAGGTCGGAACGATCACCGAGACCGAGGGAAACCGGTCGTCCGGCACGGTCATGTGGCTCCAGAATCGTGCGAGCGCCCGCCGGCCATGGCTGTCCGTTGCCCGAGCGTGATCAGGTACTTGGAGCTCGGCGGCGCGCTCGAGACGCGCGGGATGCTCCTGTAGGCGCGCCCTCTGCGGGTGCCGCTCGTGTTCTTCACGTTCACGCACACGCCGTCCGTATCGTCGGGCTGGACGAGGTGGAGCGAGCGCAGCACGACTGACAGAAGAGCGCGTGTCAGCACGAGAGCATCTTCCCAGGCCCATTCGACGCACCCGAGAATCAGACCGCGGGCGACGTGTCACGATCATCGACCAGGCTCCGGACTGCCTGCTGCGGGCCAGCTTCCGCGCCGAGGGCAAGATCCACCTCGGGCTCGTCTACGCCAACGATCCCAGCTTGCGCACGTTGGAGCTAATGCTCGAAGGAGCACTCAATTTCGACCGCATCGTGGGGCGGCTGGTGGGCGAACCCGTCGGTGGGACCGGCTTCGGTCTTCCACCTTTCTCTACGCGGTGCTCCCCGGATCGCTGTGCTCCGCGGACGAGCTGGCCTCGACCTACGCGGCGCTCCAGGGTCAGTACGAAAGCCGGCTCGAGAGCGACTCCCTCACGTACCTCGGCACTCGGCCCCGGACACTGTCGTGGCATCTTCCCGAGTACGAAGCCAACGAGTGGCTCGCGCCCGAGGCGACCAACGGCGTGTTCGGGACAGCCGAGCTCGCGCTCGACCTCGGGGAATTCCGGCGGCTGCCTGCAGGGCGCGCTGGAGCGTGCCGATGGAGTGGAGCGCCGCTGGCGCCATCGCATCGAGTCGGTCGAGCGCACGGCGGGCGGCCACCGTCTCGAGGGTCGCACCTCGAAAGGGGAAGCGTGGTCGCTGGACGCGGCGGTCGTCGTCAACTGCCTCTGGGAGGATCGCTTGCGACTCGACGCGCAGCTTGGACTGGCGCCGCGCCGACCGTGGGTGCACCGTCTCAAGTACCGCGTCCTCGGACGCCTGCCCAGCGCCCTCCTGAATCTACCGTCCTTCACGTTCGTCCTGGGACCATTTGGCGACATCGTCACCTGGCCCTCCGGCCGCGTCTACCTGTCCTGGTACCCGGCCTGCCTGCGAGGATGGTGCTCGGAACTGGAGGTGCCCGAGGACTGGCAGGCGCCATGCGGCGGGGAGCCAGAGTCCGCTGTGGTGCAGGAGGTCGCCGCCGGACACGCTTCGCGAGCTGAGTCGGATCACTCCCGGCCTCAGCGCCATCACCGTTGAGACCGTGGATGCAGGGATCATCACCGCGTGGGGCGCCACTGACGTCGACGACCCGGACAGCACGCTGCATCAGCGCCATGAGGTGGGCCCCTGGGTCGAGGACGGGTGGATCTCCGTCGACACCGGAAAGCTGACCACGGCACCACTTTTCGCCGAGCGCGCCGCCGCGCTCGCTATCGAGGGCAGGCGCGTGAACGAGTCCCCGGGCTCCACTGCTGACGATCGGCATACCCCTTCACCGCTCGAGACCCTGGATCGACGTGGTGAACGCCAACATCGAGGCAGTCGACCGACCGGACGTCGAGTTTCTCCTCTCAGACCGCACCGGCCTCGACGACGCCCTCGATCTGCTCGCGGCGCGCCACCGCACCGACGGCCGGGTTGCCGCGCTCCGAGTAGCGGACGGCAGCAACTGGGTAGAGCACTGCAACGCATTGCTCCGACAGGCCCGTGGCACCTACTTCTGCTGGATGCCGCACGACGACGACTTCCCGCGCGGCTGGGTCGACACACTCCTCGGCTACCTCGAGGCGGAGCCCGATCTGCTGATGGCGTTCGGCCACATGGAGCGACTCATAACCGACGAGACTCCTCCGGATCGCGTGCGTAGCCCACATCCGCCAATCGGGACCGGCTGTGGCACCTGGACCGTCGACGTCGCGATCGCTGTTCTGGGACGATGGAGGGGCGGCTACGCCTTTCGCGGCATGTTCCGGCGAGACGTGGTGGTGGCTCGCAGGCTCTTTCTGCCACGCACGCGGGACAACGTGGACGCAGACCTGGCGTGGGTCTTCGGGATGGCGCTACTGGGTCGATTGCGCTACGTCCCAGAGGTCGCCTGTCGCAAGCGGTACTACGCCGCGTCCGAGCACAGGAGCTGGACACGCCACACGGCGCACCACCTCTCGCTGGCCTGGGTTCTCACGGACTACACCGTCCGGTTCAGCCGCTCTCCGGGGGACGCAGTGCGTGCCCTTGCGGCGATCGGCGAGTTCACCGTGACACGTCTCGGATGGGGCGATGGCGGCCGTGCTCGCGTCGTGCGAAGGCTCAGACGGATCGCGAGAGGGAACGTCGATCTCGGGCGGTGAGCGAGCGTCCGAAATCCGGACCGAGGTCATGGAGCGAGACGTGCTGAGTTACGGGATCTGGGGGGCTACTCGATCGGCGCGAGCGCCTGCCGGCCGCGGAGGCGCTGCTACGAACGTATGACGATTAGTCCGTAGGCCCGTCGGTGACCCGTGCCCGTCGCCGGATGAACCCCCGGCCCCCGGCCCGGGGTTTGCGGCAACCTCGCTAGGAGAGGTAAGGCGTAGCCTCCCTGTTTACAAAAGGGTGATGGGCTGGGCGCTATTCGGCCTGAGCTTTGTTACCCGAACTCTACGGTGGCGAGCAATTGGTCGGCAAGTGCGGCACCCGCGTCGTAATCCGCGGATCGGGGGTTCCGTCGTGATCGCGAGCGTTCGACCACCAGTCTCGAGAACCTGCAATCTCGATCCGCCTGCCATCGTCGGCGAAGTAGGAGAACTGCGGTGTCCCGAACAGCAGGACGCACTGAGTGCCCGGGCAGTTGGGCGACTCATATCCTTGGCCGTCTGCAATGTCGACAGTCACCTGGGTCGCGGGCACTCCGCCGATCGTGACGTCCTCTGGCTCGCTGACATCCAGCCGCGGGTGATACCGTTAGCCACGTGACCAGGGAATCTGGCGAAGTAACCTCGGCGTCGGCCGGGCTCGGGTGCGCGGTCGATCGTATGCTCCGATTCTGGGTCAAGCAGTGTCATCGAATCGTTGAAGAAGGTCAGGAACGTCGCTTCGGCGCCCAGTCCCGAGATCCAGGGCGACCGCGTTGGGCAACTCGGGACCTCGCGGTCGCCACTGGCTGGTCGACCACGAAGCTGAAGGCCGGGGCAAAGGTCGACGTCGTGTACGCCCCCTCCGCGAGCGGCTGAGCGAAGGTCGGTAGCGGTTGGGGGCCAACGGCGCCCTCTTCCTCTCCGGTCGAGGAGTCGACCGTCGTGTCCGTCTCGGCGACTCCCGTCGTGGCGGAAGTCGATGTTTCGTCGCTGGTTCCCTCCTGAACGGTAGGAGGCGCCGGAGCAGGCGCCGCGGGCTCCGCTTCGTCCGACCCGTTACCGCCGCAGCCCGCGGCGACGGCGCCTAGAAGCGTGACAGCCAGGCCAGCAGTGCGCCGACCGAGCGCACCCTATCGTCGGTTTCAGGATAGTGAGGATCGAAAAGAGATCAGCCTTGATCATTGACCTTCCTCTCAGGTTGCCGCAGTGGGCGGCTAGCCGTAGCGACGCTTGCTTACCAATGCAAGGGCTAGCCGGACATGTCCCGAACTGCCCTCTAGGCGCGGCGTGGCTCAGAAACCTGCCACGTTGACGATTCCCTCAGGGCTTGAGACCCGGGTCACCCGGGAATCGGGCCTTGCTCGCTCGCGGCAATGAGGGCCTGCTTCACCGTTTCTGGTGAGGCATTTGGATGCCCGGCGATCTATCCGAGCGCAGCGGCGCCAGCCACATGCGGGTGCGGAAAAGCTGGTGCCGGTGCTAACGCCGTACTTGCCCAGGCGATCATGCTGAACGCCTTCGAGCTCAGGCCATCCTTGACATCGACTCGGAGGTCGCGGTTCGTCGATGTGGAGAAGATGCAGTTCCCGGGGCCTGCCAGGTCGATGTCGGCGCCGAAATTCGAATAGCGAGCGAACGTATCGTCTGCACCATCGTCAAATGAGGTGAAGCAATCCTGCGGCGCACCGCCGCCTGGCAATCCGTTGTAGTCAGCAACCGCCGAAACGGCGATGACCTCGTCGTAGGCGGCCGGCAACGTCTGTGCTGTGTCTTCCGAGCTATTGCCGGCACTCGCGACGAACGTCACCCCCTCGTCTGCGGCCTCGCAGAACCTGGCAAGGAACGGATCGGGCGGCTCGACGCCGCAATTCCCGTCATCGGTTCCTAGGTATCCAGTGCTCATGTTCACGACCTCGATCGTGTCGGCATTGGCGATCACCCAATCCATTGCGCAAAGAAGGGCTTGGAGGGTGGTGGGATTGCGCCCATCGCTTAGTTGGACACTCCAGATGCGTGCTCTTTTGGGGCGACTCCGACAACGCCGTACTGGTTGTCGATCGCACCAATGACCCCAGCCACCATCGTTGCGTGCCACCCCGGCTTGAAGGGCGAGCCTGGAACGGCTCCGCCCTGCCCAGCAAGGTTGAGGTCTCCATGGTGAGGGTCGACGCCCGTTTCTTCGACCACGGCGACATCGATATCGACCCTCTCGTCGTTCCCCGTCAATGCCCGCGACGGAACTCTCGAGGCCGCCGATCCGCCGAACGCCGTCGGGCACAACCTGTCCCGTTAACTGCGTGACGCCTGGGCCCTGAGAGTTGCCGCTTCCAGAGGCCGTAGCCGTGGCGAGGGCGGCGGCTGGCAGCGCCATCACGCCCACCACGACGAGTGAAACGAACAACAGGAACACTCGCCCCATCAACCGGGGTCTACCACGCATGCAGAGCCTCCTCAGAGCCGCAGTTTCTCCGCTCACTCTGAGCGAAGGGAGTTCTCCGCTCACCCTGCTCAAGTGGTGATGACCTGTCAAGTCAGAAGCGTCGCCGCTACCAGCCCCAGCCTCTCAAGCGGGTTCGCGCACGGCCGCCCCGGCGATCCTCCGCATCTCCGCCTCGGCCTCGGCGCGGGTCAGCTCACCGCGCGGCGCAGGCGGCTCGCTGCCGCCATGCGAGGGATGGGGCCGCCTCGTGCGGTCCTTGGGACGACGCCGAACTCCCCCTCAGATGTGTTTGCTGTATTCGACGGCCTTGACCGTCGGATCGCTCGAATCTCCGGCCAC
>CAWACA010000020.1:0-103235 GCA_963780385.1 uncultured Thermoleophilia bacterium
ACCCGCTCGGCATCGGCCGGGTGCTGCAACGGAGGAAGCTCGTCGGCGCTCCGGCCGATCAGCTCGTCCCTCGGCTCGCCGAAGAGCTGGGCCGCCGCCACGTTTACCTCGAGAAACCGCAGGTCGTCGTCGAGGATCAGCAGACCGTCCTGGCTCGTGTCGAAGACCGCGTGGAACTGACGCTCTCGTTCCCTCAGCGCCTGCTCGGAACGTTTCGTCTCGGTGATGTCGACGTGGGCGCCGAGCGCGCCCACGATCTCTCCGGAGGCGTTGCGCACCGGCGCGACCGACACGCTGACGTCGATCGTGCGGCCGTCCTTGCGGCGGCGGCGCGTCTCGTAGCTCGTGATCCGGTCGCCTTGCCCGGCAGCCTTGCGAAGCATCTCGTACTCGTGCTCGAGCTCTCGGGGGAGCGTCGGCAGGCGCCGGCCGAGCACCTCCTCCGCGATCCAGCCGTACGTGCGCTCGGCGGCCTCGTTCCAGAGCGTCACCCTGTCGTCGATGTCGACCACCACGATCGCGATCGGGGAAGCGTCCACGAGGGTTCGGTAGCGCTCCTCGGCCTCATGGCGGCCGGCCTCGACCTCCCGGCGGTGAATCGCGCTGCCCAGGATGCCTGCCGCTGCGCGGAGCGCCTCGATCTCGGCGCGGGTCCAATCGCGTTCGGAGACGCAGTCGTCGAAGCCGAAGAAGCCCCACCAGCGGTCGCTGGCGAAGATCGGCACGAGCGCCATCGACCTGACGCCCTGGATCTCGAGCTCCTCGCGGAGGTCGGCGGTGAACTCGTCCGTGCGGCCGTGGACGATCCCGCCTGCTTCCAGGCGGGAGAAGACCTCGTCGAACCCGGCGCCGTCGAGCGGGAGATTCTGCATCTCGCTTCGTTCTATCTGGGGCTCGATCCCCGGGTTGCACCACTCGTAGCGCTGGCTGACCACGGGCCTCCCGCCGCTCTCGTAATGCTGGAAGACGTACGTGCGGCTCGCGTCGGCCGAGACCCCGAGCTCGCGAAGCACGTCGTCGATCGCGTCCTCCCAGTCGGCGGCGGCGAGCAGCCGCCCCGCCGAGGCGGCGACCGCGTCGAGCACGGCATCGCGGCGTCGCAGGTTCTCCTCGGCGAGCTTGCGCTCGGTGATGTCGATCATGAACCCCTGTGAGTAGAGAGGCGTGCCGTCATCGTCACGGACGAGCACGTACTGGTCGTGGATCCAGACGACGCGGCCGTCGCGGGCGATCAGGCGGTACTCGTTCACGTGGGGGCCGGGCCCCTCCGGCCAACCTCCGCCGAAGACCGTTTGCCGGTCGTCGGGATGCAGGACCTTGCCGAGGAAGCCGGGGTCCGCGAGCCACTCCTCGGGGCTGTACCCGAGCATCGCCTCGACGGGAGGGCTCACGTAGACGCCCGAGATCTGGTCGTCGGCCCTGTCCACGTACGTGACGAGCGGCAGGTTGTCGACGAGCATCCGATACCGCTGCTCGACGTCGCGCCGCGCCCTCGTCTCGTCGCGTCGCTGGATCGCCGCCGTGAGAGCGCCGGCCGCGGCACGCAGCGCCTCGACCTCGGCCGGGCTCCAGACGCGCTCCTCGCGGCACTCGTCGAGGCCGATGAACCCCCACCACCGGTCCTCGAGCGTGATCGGGACCGCGAGGTAGGAGCGGATGGCCTGACCGGTGAGGTAGCTCCTGTGCGGCTCGGGGACGTCTTTCGAGTGCGCCTGGTGGCTGCGGCCGGCCGCGAGCGCGGTGGCGCAGTCCGCCAGCATCTCCCGCACCGCGACGTTCCGCAGCCCGGGGTTGTCGACCTGCGGCTCGACGCCTTCCGCGCACCATTCGCTGCGCTGGCTCGTGAGCAGCCGACCGTCGGGCGCCGAATGGTTCTCGAACAGGTAGCAGCGGCTCGCGCCGGCGCTTTCCCCGAGCGTGCGCAGGACCGAGTCGATCACGTCGGTGTACTCCTCCGCCCGCAGGAGCTGCTCGGCCGCTGCGGCCACCGCGCCGAGGATGGCGTCGCGGCGCAGCAGTGCCTCTTCTGTGCGCCGCTGGGGGCTCGCGTCCTGCACCTGAGCGATCCCCCAGCGCAGCCGCCCGTCGGCGTCCCTGACCCCGGTGACGCTCATCAGCGCCCAGACCGTCTGGCCGTCCTTGGAGACGTACCGTTTCACGAGCTGGAAGCTGTCGGACTGACCGGACTCGAGACGCTGATGCTGGCGGTGGCTGGCGTCGAGATCCTCGGGGTGGGTTACGTCGGCGTACGAACGCCCCACGAGCTCCTCGGGCTCGTAGCCGAGCAGCGACGCGAAGGCGCGGTTGACGCGCAGGAACCTCCCGTCGGCCGACGTCAGGATCATCCCGACCGGCGCGGCGTCGAGAGCACGCAGAAACAGATCCTCGCTCGCCTGCGGCTCTGGCTCGAGCGGGTGGATAGCCACGTTGTGACTGTAATCGGCACATTGGTCGGATCAAGGAAGGCCTGACCCGCCGCGTAGACTCGCCGGCGATGGCATCCGCGCTGCGCTGCGCCGGCCTCGTGAAGCGCTTCGGTGCCGTCGAGGCGCTCTCCGGGGTCGACCTCGAGGTCGACGAGGGCGAGCTCGTCGGCCTGCTCGGACCGAACGGCGCGGGCAAATCGACGCTGGTGAAGATCGCGTGCGGCCTCGTCCGCCCCACGGCCGGCAGGCGCCGAGATCTGCGGCTTTCCGGCCGGGAGCCGGCCGGCGCGGGGCTCGCTCGGCTATCTCGCCGAGCTGTTCCGCTTCCCGGGCTGGAGCCGGGCGGACGAGGTGCTGGAGCTCCACCAGCGCCTGGCGGGGTCCGCGGGAGGCGCAGCGGAGCGGCGGGAGCTGCTCGGGCTCGTGGGCCTCTCGGACGCCGCCGGGCGGCGCGTCGAGACGATGTCGAAGGGCATGCAGCAGCGGCTCGGGATCGCACAGGCGCTCATCGGGTCACCGCGGCTGCTGCTGCTCGACGAGCCCACGAGTGCGCTCGACCCGGCGGGCCGGCGCACCGTGCGCGAGCTGCTCGAGGAGCTCAAGCGCCGGGGCGTGTCCGTCCTGCTCAACTCGCATCTGCTCTCGGAGATCGAGCTGGTCTGCGACCGGGTGGTGATCCTCGCCAAGGGGGAGGTCGTCGCCGCCGGAACGCCCGGCGAGCTGGCCCGTCCTCGAGGCGTGGAGATCGAGACGGCCGACGGTGTCCGCCGGTTCGACACCGCGGGCCGCGACGACGTGCCGAGGCTCGTCGCCGAGCTGGTGGCGGCCGGCGAGCGCATCTACGGCGTCCGCGTCGTGCGCGCCGACCTGGAGGACGTCTACCTCGACCTCGTCGGGGGCGACAGCGGGTGAGCTCTCTTACGGTCATCGCCGGCTACGCGCTTCGTGAGGCGCTGCGCCGGCGGGTCTTCGTGGTCGTCCTCGTCCTCACGGCGGGCTTTCTCGCTCTCTACTCGTTCGGCGCCGATCGGGCCTTCGAGGAGACGGAGAACTTTTCGTTCGAGGCGGCGCAGGCCGGCGTCGACAGCAAGACCCTCGCCGGCGCGACCGTCTTCGGCCTCGCGATGTTCGCGACCCTCTTCCTCGGCGCGATCCTCGCAGTCTTTCTGACGCTCGGGGCCGTGCGAGGGGATGCCGACCGCGGCCTCCTCCAGCCGCTCGTGGTGAGACCGGTCGGACGCTCGACGCTGCTCCTCGGCCGGTTCGCCGGCGCCGCGCTGGCGTCGGCGCTCTACGTCGGCGTCGTCTACCTCGCGGCCGTGCTGATCACGGGCGCGGCGGGCGGCTGGTGGCCGGATCGGCCCGTCATGCCTGCGCTCGAGCTGGCCGCGGCCGTGGCGATCCTCGCCGCCGTGTCCCTGCTCGGCTCGATCTTCCTGTCTGCAACCGCCAACGGCATCGCCGTGTTCATGGTGTTCGGGGCCGGTCTCACCGCCGGCTTTCTCGGCCAGATCGGCGAGGCGCTCAACTCCGACACGCTGCAGGACATCGCGCGCATCGCGTCCTGGGTGCTGCCGTTCGAGGCTCTCTATCAGGACGCGCTCACCGAGCTCACGGCCGACACCGGCGGCCTCACCAAGGCCGTCGTCGATCTGGGGCCGTTCGGCGGCGCGCAGTCGGCGGGCGCGTGGCTGTGGCCCTGGACCGCGGCCTACCTCGTGATCGTCGGCTGCATCGCGATCCGGGCCTTCGCCCGGAAGGATCTGTAGGGGCCGGATCTCATCCGGCGCGCAAACCTCGGGCCGCTCCTCGCCCGAAACCAGCCTGCGGCTGTTTCGGCCTAGTGCTCGGCGCCCTCAGCGTGTAGACCACGGCGCAGTCGAGATCGCCGTCGCCGCGGGCGAGCAGCCCGTCGAAGATCTCGTAGGTGCTCTGCAGGTGGGGCAGCTCGAGCCCGAGCTCGTCTGCGAGCGCGAGCGCCATCGCGAGGTCCTTGCGCAGCGTTCGGACCCTCCCGCCGGGGACCCAGTCCCGGTCGATCATCCTCGTTCCCTGCCCCTGGAGGATGCGCGAGTCGGCCCAGCCTCCCCGCAGAGCCTGCTGGACGAGCCGCGGATCGAGCCCGGCGGCCTCCGAGAGGGCGATGGCCTCGGCAACCGCCTCGAGCGCGAGCCCGACGATCACCTGGTTCGCGATCTTCGTCGTGTGCCCCGCCGCCGGCCCGCCGACGTGGACGACGTTTGCCCCCATTGCTTCCAGGACCGGTCGCACCCGCTCGACGTCCTCGTCGGTGCCTCCCGCCATGATCGCGAGCGTCGCGGCGGCGGCGCCTTCCGCTCCACCGGACACGGGGGCGTCCACCCAGCCGATCCCGCGTTCCGCCAGGCGAGCCGCGCGCTGCCGGGTGTCGACCGGGCTCGAGCTGCCCATGTCGAGCACGACCTGTCCGGGGACGAGGAGCGGCTCCAGGCGCTCGAGCAGCTCGCCCACCGCCGGTGAGTCCGCCAGGATGAGCAGCAGGACGTCGGCCTGCGCGGCTGCTTCGAACGAGGCCGCCTGCGGTATGCCTTCGGTCAACTCGGCCTCGAGCGGCGAGCGGTTCCAGCCGCGGACGTCGAACCCGGCGGCTGCGAGGTTGCGTGCCATCGGCCGGCCCATGAGCCCGAGGCCGAAGAACCCGACGGTCGGCTGAGCGCTCATGTCGCGGCGACTCTAACGTTCCGGCGTCAACCAACGCGAAGGAGGTCGGAAGCCTATGCCCCGCGAGGCACTTCAGCCGGACGGCGTCGCCGTCCCGAAGCCACCGTACTCGCCCGTCATCGTCACGGGCGATCTCGTCTACACCGCAGGCCAGGCGCCTTTCGACGTCGACGGCAAGCTCGTGTCCGACGACGTCGCCGAGCAGACCCGCCAGACGCTGCGCAATCTCGGCGCCTGCCTTGCCGCGGCCGGCTGCGGGTTCGAGGACGTGGTCAAGGTCAATGCGTACCTGACGAGTCTCGACGACTTCCCGGCCTACAACGAGGTCTACCTCGAGTTCTTCGACGCCCCGTACCCCGCCCGGACGACGGTGCAGGCAGGCCTCGTGGGATTCAAGGTCGAGATCGAGGCGGTGGCGAGGAAGCCGGCCTGACGGATGGCGGGCGCCCGCGAGGCCGGGGTCGCAGTCGTCACCGGGGCCAGCCGAGGCCTCGGCGCGGTCATGGCGGGCGCGCTGGCAGGTGCGGGCGCCCGCGTGGCGCTGGTCGCGCGCGACGCCGGCGGCCTCGACACCGTCCAGCGGGAGATCGAAGCGGGAGGCGGAGCGGCTCGCTCCTTCCCGGCCGACGTCGGCAACGCCGACGAGGTCGAGGCCATGGCGCGCCGCGTCGAAGGCGAGCTGGGGGCGCCCGACGTGCTCGTCAACGCGGCGGGCGTCTTCGGGCCGCTCCGCCTCATCGTGGACGGCGACCCGCGGTCGTGGGTCGAGACCGTCATGGTCAACCTCGTCGGCCCCTACCTCACCTGTCGCGCATTCGTGCCGGGCATGGTCGCGCGCGGCTTCGGCAGAGTCGTGAACGTCTCGTCAGCGGGCGCGCTCTATCCGCCCGGCAAGCTCGACAGCGCCTACGTGACGAGCAAGGTGGCGCTCAACCAGCTCACCCGGCATCTGGCGGCCGAGCTGGACGGCACGGGCGTGACCGTCAACGCGATCCATCCGGGCGACGTCGTCACCGACATGTACCGCTCGATCCGCGACGCCGCCGCGCTGCTCGGGCCCGACGGGGAGGAGTACCGCGAGTGGGCCCGGCTGCTCGAGGAGAGCGGCGGCGATCCGCCGCGGAAAGCGGCCGACCTCGTCCTGCGGCTCGTCTCCGAGGAAGCCGGGTCGGTCAACGGGCGCTTCGTCTGGATCGACGATCCGATCCAGCCGCCGATCCCGAGCTGGGACTAGATCCGCCGCTCTTGCGGCGCACGAAGTCCTTGATCACGGCGAGGTAGGCGTCGGCCTCCTTCTCGAGGATGATGCAGTGGCTCGAGTTGCCGAAGATCACGAACTCGTTGTCCGCGATCCCGTCGGAGAGGATCCGGTGGCAGCGAATGTCGCACCTCGTCGTACCAGCCACAGACGATCAGCGCGGGAGCGTCGATCTCCGCCGAGACGATCGGTGACGTCCCAGTCGGCGAGCGTGCCGGTGAGGAGGAACTCGTGGGGCCCCCACATGTGGAAGTACGCGGGGCCGTGTGCCGCTAACAGAGGAGTCATGACCTCATCGAACTCCTTGAGCGAGCGCTCGATCTCGAACGGCGTCGCGCGGCGGAGGTGCCGCGCGAGCAGCTGCAAGGTTCTCTCCTCGTACTCCGGGCTCTCGAGGTTCCCCTTCGCCTCGTCGACGACCATCTTCACGAAGGTCTCCGCGCCGAGGTCGAGCTTGAGCTGGGTCATGCTGCGGTAGATCTCCGGCGGTGCTCGACCCGGTATTCGACAGAACGAGGCTCTTCACTCCCGCGGGATGGTCGAGGGCGTACTGGAGGGCGAGCATGCCGCCCCAGGACTGGCCGTAGAGATGCATGCGCCCGAGCTCGAGCTCGTCCGCACCGTCTCGAGCTCCTCACGAAGCGCGGCACCGTCCACAGCGAAGTGTCGTCCGGGACGTCCGACTTGCCGCTCCCGAGCTGGTCGTACAGCAGCACCTGGAGGCCGTCGCCGGCGATCTCGCCGAGCCGTTGGATTCCGAGTGGTGTGCGCCGGGCCCGCCGTGCAGGCCGACGAGCGTCTCCGGGCCCGATCCGAAGAGGCGGTAGTAGATCTCGTGGCCGGCCGTATCTACGGCCAGTCGGCCCTCCTGCTCAGCCATGGTGCTCCTTTCCTGCCGTCGTTTCGGGCTCGTGTGCGGGCGTTGCGCCACCCCGGTCGACCAGCCAGCAGCGCGCCGCATGGAGGCGGTCGGTCGCGATCAGCGGCGGCTCCTCCACGCAGCGGTCGTGCGCCTTCGGGCAGCGCGCACGAAACAGGCAGCCGCCCTCGTCGGCCTCGAGCCGCGCCGTCTGCCGTTCGAGCGACATGCCCGGCCGCGGCACCGATTCCAGCAGGCGCTGCGTGTACGGGTGGAGCGGCGCCGCCAGGATCGTCTCGACGGGCCCGGTTTCCACGGCCCGCCCGCGGTACATCACGAGGACGTCGTCCGCAACCTGCCGCACGACCGCGAGGTCGTGCGAGATGAGGATGTAGGTCAGCCGGAGATCGCGCCGCAGGTCGGCGAGGAGGTTGAGGATCTGCGCCTGGATCGAGACGTCGAGGGCGGAGACCGCCTCGTCGAGAACGAGAATCTCCGGCTCGGCCGCGAGTGCCCGCGCGATGGCCACGCGCTGGCGCTGGCCGCCGGACAGCTCGCGGGGCAGCGAGCGCGACTCCTTGACTCCGAGCCCGACGGCGTCGAGCAGCTCGCTCGTGCGGACCGCGGAATCCGCCTGCGAGCGGCGGAAGTGCACCCGCTGCACCTCGTCCAGCGCCCGTCTCACCGACTGGCGCGGGTCGAGGGACGTGTACGGATCCTGGAAGACGATCTGGATGGCGCGTGCCCGCTCCTGGCGCTCGGCACGGGAGGGTCGCGCGGCGAGCTCCTTGCCCTGTAGTGCGATCCGTCCGGCGCTCGGGGTTTCCAGGCCGACGAGCATCCTGGCGATCGTCGTCTTGCCCGAGCCTGACTCGCCCACGATGCCGAGCGATGATCCGGCAGCGAGCGAGAACGAGATCTCGCGCACGGCCGGGATCTCCGTACGACCCCGCCCCGACATGGCCCGCTTGACGATGAAGGTCTTGGACAGGCCCTCGACGGACAGCAACGCATTCCCGTTGGCGCCGCTCTCAGGCACGGGCGGGCACATGCAGGGCCGCGAGCTCCGACCGGATCTCGTCGACTCGCCGGCAGGCCGAAGACGCGCCCGGCCCCACACGACGGAGGGGCGGGATCTCGGCGCGGCAGGCGTCGACCGCGAACGCGCAGCGTGGGTGGAACGGGCAGCCCTCCGGTGTCTCGACCGGGGTCGGCGGACGCCCCGGGATCACCGCCAGGCGGTCGCTGCGAGCCTCGAGCGCCGGGCGGGCAGCGAGCAGGCCCACCGTGTACGGGTGGGCCGGCGCGGCGAAGAGGCCCTCGGTCGGCTGCTCCTCCATGATGCGGCCGGCGTACATGACGATGACGCGGTCGCAGATCGCGGACGCGAGCTCGAGATCGTGCGTGATGAAGAGCATCGCCAGGTCGCGCTCGCGGCGCAGGCCGTCGAAGATCGCGACGATCTCGGCCTGGATCGTCACGTCGAGAGCCGTCGTCGGCTCGTCGGCGATCAGCAGCTCCGGCTGGCCGGCGAGGGCGCCCGCGATCATCACGCGCTGCAGCATCCCGCCGGAGAGCTCCCCCGGATAGGCGCGCATGACCCGCTTGCCGTCGGCGATGCCCACGTCGGCGAGCAGCTCGAGCCCGCGCTGCTGGGCGTCCTGGCGGCTCAGTCCTCCGTGCACGCGCAGGCCCTCGGCGAGGTGGTCCCCCGCCGTGAAGAGCGGATCGATGTGGGCGCGCGGATCCTGGAAGATCATCGAGATGCGGCGGGCGCGAACCGCCCGCAGTGCCCGCGTCGGCTCGGCCAGGAGATTCAGCCCGTCGAAGACCACCTCGCCCCCGGTGCGGGCACCGCGCGGCAGGAGCCGGAGGATCGTGCGTGCCGTCATCGACTTGCCGCTGCCCGACTCGCCGACGAGGCCCACGACCTCTCCCCGGTCGATGGCGAGGCTGACGTCGCGCACGACGGCGTGGTGCTGCCCGCCGATCAGCAGCTCGGTCGTGACGCCCCGCAGCTCGAGCAGCGGGCCGCCGTCGGCCGCGGACGCGGGGAGCGGCAGCTCCGTCATCGCGATCTGCCCGCGCGCTGGGACAGGGCGTCGCCGACGAGGTTGAAGGCGACGACGGCGACGGCGATGGCGATCGAGGCGGAGATCACCTGGGAGTACGAATGGAGCACCAGGCTCGCGCGACCGTCCGTGAGCATCTGCCCCCAGTCCGACGTCGGAGGCTGGACGCCGAGCCCGAGGAACGCCAGCCCTGCGAGGTCGAGGAGGGCGTACCCGAAGTTCAGCGTCGACTGAGCGGCGATCGTCGGCGACACGTTGGGCAGCACGTGGCGGCCCGCGACGCGGATGCTCGAGAACCCCTGCACCTTGCAGGCGTCGACGTACGCCTTCTCCCGCTCGACGAGCACCACGCCGCGCACGACCCGGGCTAACAGCGGGATGTAGATGATCGCGATGGCGATCGTGGCCGTCCAGAAACCGGCGCCGAACGCTGCCACGATGACGATCGCGAGCAGGAGTGGGGGGAAGGCGAACATGACGTCCCAGATCCGTCCCAGGATCGCCGTCCACCGTGCCGCCCCGGTAGCCGGCGAGCAGGCCGAGCGGAACGCCGACGAGCGTCGAGATCCCGACCACGAGCAGTGGACCGAGCAGGCTCGTCCGGGTGCCGTAGATGAGACGCGAGAGGATGTCCCGGCCGGAGGCGTCCGTGCCGAGCAGATGCTCGGAGCTGGGCGGCGCGAGCGTGTCGCCGAGATCGATGGCGTTCGGATCGTAGGGCGCGAGCAGCGGCGCGAAGATCGCGACGAGCACGAGGATACCGATCACGATCCCGCCGGCGATCGCGGCCGCGGGGGCGTCGAACGCCGGGATCCAGCGGCGCCGGTAGAGGGTCGGTGCTTCCTCGGCCGGCGTTGCCATCAGGCCGTCTTCTGCCGGAGCCGGACGCGGGGATCGATGACCGCGTACAGGAGATCGACTCCCAGGTTGATGAGGATGAAGGCGACGGTGAAGAGGAGCGTGACCGCCTGCACGACCGCGAAGTCCTTCGTGCGGACGGCCTGGATGAGGAGCGCGCCGAGCCCGTTGAGACCGAAGGTGTACTCGACCAGCACCGCCCCCGTGATGAGGAAGCCGAACACGAGGCCGCCGACCGTGATGATGGGGATCATCGCGCTGCGCATCCCGTGCTTGCCGACGACGCGCCGCTCCGAGAAGCCGCGGCTGCGCGCGGTCTCGACGAACTCCTGCTCGAGCGAGGAGCCCAGACCGGCGCGGGCGACGCGCGCGACGAACGCGGAGAGCGCGACGGCGAGCGCGATCGCGGGCAGGGTCAGGTGGTAGATGCGGTCCAGGCCCGGGTCGCCGAGACCGAACACCGGAAACCACCCGAGCGCGACCGCAAAGATCGTAATAAGAAGTATCCCGGAGACGTACGTCGAGATCGACGAGCCGACGAGAGTGAAGATCGAGACCGTCGTGTCCAGGGGCCCGTGACGCTTGATTCCGGCCGCGATGCCGAGCCCCAGGCCGAAGATTGCGATGAGGATGAGCGCGTAGACGGCGAGCTCGACGGTGGGGAGGATGCGCGGGCGTGACGACATCCGTCACGTTGTCCCTGAAGATGATCGACTCGCCGAGATCGCCCTGAAGCGCGTTCGTGAGCCAGGTCCAGTACTGGGTGAGAAACGGGTCGTCGAGGCGGTAGTGGTCGCGGATCGCCTGCCTCGTTGCCTCGTTGACGTTCTTGCCGGCGAGCAGCACCTGCTCGGGGCTTCCCGGGGCGAGGTGGAGGAACGAGAAGACGATGAAGGACGTGGCCAGCAGGAGCGGGATCGCGGCGAGCAGCCTGCGGGCTGCGTAGAGGCCCAAGACCTACCTGCTTCTACGCGTCGGGAGCCGTGGTGCCGCCCTCGAGGCTCGGGGGCGGCACCACGTCTCCATCGGTCCTGCCGTAATGCCTAGACGCCGCTGAAGTCGGCGGCGTACGGATCCCAGTACGTGAGCGGCCGGATCTGGTAGCCGCCGAGCCGCTTGTTCAGCACCATGACCGCGTCGGGGCTGTAGAAGACGACCCACGGCTGGTCGGGGACGATGAGCCCCTGGGCGTCGATCAGATGTTGCGCCTGCTCCGCCGGGTCGACCGTCTCGCGCCAGGCGTTCAGCGCCGCGTCGACGTCGGGGTTCACGTAGACCGAGTTGTTCGTGACGAGGTTGGTCGACAGGAAGTTGATCAGGAGGTTCCCGGCCGGATCCGGGATGTCGGATCCCCACTGGGTCACGGACATGTCGTAGGGGCGGTCCTCGGTGCCGGCGAACTCCTGCGCGATCTTGTCGGTGATCTCGACCTTCTCGGGCGCGAGGTCGAGGCCGATCTGGCTCGCCGCGGCCTGGATGGCGACGGCCTGCTCCTCGTCGAACGGGAGGGCGACGAGCATCTTGGCGGATGCCCCCGCCGCGCCCGCCTCGTCGATCAGCGCCTTGGCGCCCTCGATGTCGACGGTGTACTCGGGCAGCGCGTCCCACGCTGTCTGGAACGCATCCTTCTCGTAGGTCCACATCGCGGGGGTCGCAGGCGACTTGATCGGTTGCCTGCCCGATCCCGCCCCACGTGGACTGCAGCAAGCCGTCCTTGTCGATCGCCATCGAGATCGCCTGCCTGACGCGCGGGTCGTCGAACGGCGGCTTCTGGGTGTTGATCGTCAGGTAATGGACCTGGTAGGACGGCGCGCGGTAGACGCTGACGGCATCCACCCCGCTGAGGGCCTGGACGCTCTTGCCGGAGAGCGCCGTGCCGAAGACGCCGTCGACCTCGCCGGTCGTCAGCGCCTGCACGATCGTCGCCTCGTCGAGGATGATCTTGACGACGAACTGCTTCACAGCGTTGGCCCGCTCGGTGTTCCAGTAGTCGTCGAAGCGGTCGAGCACGATCTCCTGGCCCTTCGTCCAGGACGTGAACATGTACGGCCCCGTGCCCATCATTCCGGCGTCGGGCGTTCCGACCTTGTCGCCGTTCGCCTCGACCCAGGCCTGCGATGTGACTGCGGCGGCGTTCGTGCCCAGCGCCCAGTGGAAGACCGAATCGGGCTTGCTGAGCTTCACCGTCACCTCGAGATCGCCGGTTGCCGAGACGTCTTCGACGCGCTCGTGGAACGTCGCGAGGTAGGAGCCGAGGTCCGGGTCGCGGTGGCGGTTGAGGCTGAAGGCGACGTCCTCGGCAGTCATGTCGCTCCCGTCGTGGAACTTGACTCCGGAGCGCAGCGTGATCACGAACGTCGTCGGGTCGGGCTGGTCCCACGCCTCGGCGAGGTTCGGCTCGAGCTCGCCTTCGGGGCTGAAGCGCAGCAGCGGCTCGCAGATGTTCGTCGTCGCGGCGTTCGTGTTGAAGTCGTACGCGAGCGCGTAGTCCATCGACACGGCCTCGCCGTTGATGACCCAGGCCATCGAATCGACCTCGACGCCGCCGCCGGCGGCCACCGTCTCGGTCGCCGGGGGCGTCGCGGGAGGCGCCGGCTCGGTGCCGGCGGGCTCCTCGGCGGGCGGCGCAGCCGGCTCTGCGGCCTCGTCCCCGCCGCCGCAGGCAGCGAGCAGCCAGGCGAGGCTGATCGCACCCGCCGCGCCGCCGCCCTTGATCATCAGCTCGCGCCGCGTCAGCCCTCGGCGCTCGAGCGGCTCGCGCTCGCGTTCCTCCATGGCAGAGCCTCCTCTCGTCCCGTTCCCCGGCCCGGGGCGCCTGGTATAGCACAGGCGTCCCTCCTGGGCAATTAGACCGGGAATGAGCGCGAAGGTTGGCGGACTGCCCTAAGAATTCGCTGATGAACGAGCCGCTGCTCGTCGGGCTCGACGCCGGTACGTCGGCGACGAAGGCCTGCGCCTTCACGACGCGCGGGCGGCTCGTCGCCGAGGTGGGCGTGCCGGTCGCCCTCGAGCATCCGGCGCCCGGCTTCGCCGAGCAGCCGGCCGGCGTGCTCGCCGACTCGGCCTGCGAGGCGCTGCGCCTGCTCGCCCGGCAGATCGAGCCGAGCGCGGTTGCGGGGATCGGAGTGACGGGTCAGATGGGGGGGCTCGTGCTCGTCGACCCGGACGGCCGGGCGATCTCGCCGCACCTGTCGTGGCTCGACGGGCGCGCCGGCGCGGCGGTGGAGAGCGCGATGGAGGAACACGGTCGCCGCATACTCGAGCTGGGCGGCCTGTCCCCCTATCTGGCGCCGAAGGCGGCGTGGTGGCTACGCGCGCACGGCGATGCGGCAGCGGCCGCCGCGCGGATGGTCGAGCCCGCCGGCTTCATCCTCCTCCAGCTCGCGGGAGCAGGCGCGGAAGACGCCGTCATCGACCGCTCGTCGTGCGGCTTCGCCGGTCTCTTCGACGTGCGCAGCGGGGACGTCGAGCCGGAGCTCGCCGAGCTCTGGGGGGTCTCCGCGGATCTGGCGCCCCGCGTCGTTGCGGCCGGGGAGGTCGCCGGGAGCCTCTCGGCATCCGCGGCCTCCGCGACCGGGCTACCGGCCGGGATTCCTCTCGTCGTCGCCCCGGGCGACGGCCCCTGCGGGTGGCTCGGAGTCGGCGCCGTCGAGTCCGGCGTCACGGTGGACACGGCGGGAACCTCGGACCACGTCGGAATCTGCACGACGGGCTACACGCCGGACGCCGAGGGGCGAGTGCTGATCTGCCTCGCCTCGGGCATCGAGGGCCTCTGGCACCTGCAGGGCTACACGAGCGGCACGGGGCTCACCCAGCGCTGGTTCCTCGAGACGTTTCCGTCCGACGACGGCTTCGCGGGGCTCGAGCGAGAGGCCGCAAGCGTGCCCGCCGGCGCCGAGGGGCTCGTCTGCATCCCGCATTTCGGCGGGCGGGTGTGCCCCTACCAGCCGGCCGTCGCGGGGGTCTTCGTCGGTCTCACGTGGCGGCATCGCAGGGAACACCTCTACCGCGCGCTGCTCGAGAGCGTCGCCTACGAGTACGGCTGCTACCTCGAGGCGGCGCGGCGCCTCGATCCGAGGCTGACCTCGCACGAGGTGCGGCTGATCGGAGGAGGCGCTGCGAGCGGCCTCTGGACGCAGATCAAGGCCGATGTGCTCGGCATCCCGTACTCCGTGATGGAAGAGTCGAACTACACGTGCTGGGGAGCGGCGATCTCGGCGGGCATCGGCGTGGGCGTCCTGGACGACATGGCCTCCGTGGCCCGCGAGACAGCCCGCGTCCGCGCAGGTCGTGAAGCCCGACCCGGCGGCCGCGGAGTCCTACGGCCGGCTGTTCGACGTGTACAAGAGCCTGTACGAGGGCCTCGAGGGCCCGTTCCGCTCGCTGTGGGTGCTGCGTCAGGAGTCGAGCCAGCGGGCCGGGCTCTGAACGAAGATCTGGTCGACCAGCGCGTCGTCGAGCCCCGCGCGGCGCAACCGGGGGACGAACGTGCCGAGGATGTGCTCGAACCCGGGACCGCCGCCGTAGGCCCGTAGGTACGAGCGGCGTCCCATGTCGCCCGACACGAGCAGCCGCTCGGCATGTCCCGCTTCGACGAGGCGCAGCAGCATCGCGATCCTCGCCTCGTCGGATGCGTACTTCACCTTCGACGGGCCGTCGAAGAGGACGTAGGCGCCCCGCTCGCAGAGCTCGCGCAGGAGCCCGAAATCGAGGTTCTGGTCCATGTGGCTCAGCGCAACCTTCGTGAGGTCGGCACCTTCCGCCTCCAGCAGGTCGAGCTGCTCGGGCGCCATCGTTCCTCGCGTCGTGTGCGTCATGACGGGGCAGCCGGTCTCGGCCTGCGCGCGGCCGACGGCGCGGGCGATCCGCTCCTCGACCGGCAGGATCACGTTCTCGCTCGTCCCGAGCTTCGCGACGCCCGCGCGCGCTTCCGTCCCGTCCATGCCCTCGTGAAGGTCCCGAAGGAGGATGGCGACCAGCTCGTCGTCGGACGCGTCGAGCGCCTCCTGCCCGTAGTCGCCGCGGTTCCAGCCGGTGACGCAGACGATGTTCACCTGCGTCCGCGCCGCGATCGGCAGCAGCGCCTGCGCGTCGCGGCCGTAGTCCCGGGCCGTCGCATCGACGAGAGTGCGACCGCCGGCGCGGTGGAAGCTCTCCAGCTCGGCGAGGCTCTTCTCGGGGTCGTCGAGGACGTAGTCCGGGTCCTCTTCCGCACGCCAGCGAGGCGGCCGGGTGAGGACGTGCTCGTGGACGTACGTGAAGCCGAGCTCCTTGGGCGAGATCGGGCCGCGCAGCGTCTGGATCACGGCGGCCGTTCTATCAAGGGTCTAGGATCGCCGCCGTGTTCGTCGGGATCTCGTGCGGCGGCGAGTTCTGGGGCCTCGACTCGTTCCGGCGGGTCGAGGAGCTCGGGTTCGACGGCCTCTTCTCCGGCGAGCACCTCTTGTTTCACCGGCCCGTCTGGGACGCGGTCTCGATGTGCACGGCGATGGCGTGCGCGACGGAGCGAATCGCGATCGGGCCGGCGGCGACGATCGCGCCTCTGCGCCATCCGACCCTGCTCGCCAAGGAGTTCGCCGGAGTGGATCGGATCTCGGGCGGGCGGCTGATCCTGACCCTCGGTGTCGGCGGCGACTACCCGAAGGAGTTCGCGGCCACGGGCGTGCCACTCGAGCGGCGCGGGCGCCGCACTGCGGAGACGCTCGAGATCCTCCGGCGCTATTTCTCGGGCGAGCGCTTCTCCTATCGCGGCGAGATCTTCGAGCTCGAGGACGTGTGGCTCGATCCCCCGCCCGTCCAGGCCGGAGGGCCGCCGCTCTGGGTCGCCGGGCGGCACGAGGCGACCCGGCGTCGTGCTGCGCTGCTGGGCGACGGCTTCCTCCCCTACATGATCACGGCGGAGAGCTTCCGCGGCATGTGCGCCTCGGTCCGCGACTTCGCCGGGCAGGGAGGACGCGAGCTGTCCGGCGACTATGCGTTCGCCGCGTATCTCTTCTTCTGCCTGGACGGGGACGGCGCCGCCGCCCGCCGCCGGGCGGACGAGCATCTCGTGTGGCGCTACGACGAGCCGCGTTTCACGGGCGACCTGGCGGGCAAGTACGCGGTCGCCGGGAATGCCGAGGAGTGCGCGGAAGGGCTCGCCCGGTTCCTGGACGCGGGCGCGACGCACCTCGTGCTCTTCCCGATCCGCCGTGACGGCGAGCCGCCGCTCGAGACGCTCGAGGCGATCGCCGGCGGCGTGCTGCCGTTGCTCGACCGGGCCTGAGCTAGGCCGAAACGGGCGCAGCCCGTTATCGGCCGTGAAGCGGCCCGGAGGGCCGCGTCTACGCGCTCAGGTCCCCGGCGACCTCATCGAAGCGCGGGAAGGTCTCCCAGTCGCCCGTCCCGCGGAGGGCGTGTGCCGCGATCAGGTTGCCCGCGCGGGCGCAGGCGACCGGCCCCCATCCGTGCAGCAGCCCGTACGCGAAGCCGGCCGCGAAGCCGTCGCCGGCGCCGATCTCGTCGACGACCTCCTCGACGGCGTGGGGCGGCACTTCGACCGCCTCGCCGTCCTGCGCGACGACGGCGCCGCGCGCGCCGACCCGCACCGCCGCCTCGCTCGCGCCCGCGGCCCGCGCCGCGTCGAGCACCTCGGCCGCCGAGCCCACGCCGAACAGGAGGCAACCCTCGTGCTCCCCGCAGAGGTACCAGTCGACGTTCGGCAGCACGGCCCGCTGGCCGGCCTCGGCCTCGCGGGGGCCCGGCCACAGCGCAGGGCGGTAGTTCGGGTCGAACATCACCGGGATCCCGCGTGCCCGGGCCTCGGCGGCCACCGCGAGCACCGCCGCCCGCGCTGATCCAGAGAGGGCCATCGTGATGCCGGTCAGGTGGACGAGGCCCACTCCGTCGAATGCCTCGGGAGGGACATCGTCAGGCGCGAGGCGGCTCGCCGCGGAGCCCGCGCGCCGGTAGAGGACGCGGCTCTCGCCGTCCTCGTGCCACTTGAAGAAGACGGCCGTCGGCGCCTCCTGGTCGCGACTGACGAAGCGCAGGTCGAGCCCTTCGCCGGCCAGGGTCTCGTAGACCACGTCGCCGAGCGGATCGGCGCCGAGTCGGGAGACCCACGACACCGGCACGCCGAGCCGGACGAGCGCGATGCCGAAGTTCGACTCGGCGCCGCCGAGCCGGAGCCGGAACGGCGCCCCGTGGGCGAGGCCTCCCTCGACGCCGTCGAGGAGGACCATCGTCTCGCCCAGGGTCAGGACACGCACGGGCCGTACTGTAGGGGCGTGCTTCCGACGCCCCAGGACGTCCGGCTCGCGGAGCCGCGTGTCCGTCCGTTTCTCGAGCCGACCTCGTTGGTCCCGAGCCCGCTCGGCGCCGATGTCCTGTTGAAGCTCGAAACGGAGCAGCCGACCGGGTCGTTCAAGGTGCGCGGGGCGCTGGCGGCGCTCACCCTGCTGGATCCGGCCGACCATGTCGTCGCTGCTTCTGCCGGGAACCACGCGCTCGGGATCGCGTGGGCTGCCGACCGCCTCGGGCTGGAGGCCACCGTGGTCTGCGCCGAGACCGCCTCTGCGGCGAAGGTGGAAGCTTTGCGCCGATTCCCGGCGCAGCTCGTCCTGCACGGCGACAGTTACGACAGCGCCGAGCGCCACGCCCTCGAGCTTGCGAAGGACGGGAAGCGTTTCGTCTCGGCGTACAACGATGCCGCTGTCGTCTCGGGCGGCGGCACCCTGGCGCTCGAGCTGCTCGCCTCACTCGATGGCCCGATCACCATCGCGTGCCCCGTCGGAGGCGGCGGTCTCGTGACCGGAGTCGGCCTGGCGGCGGCCGAGCGACCGGATGTGCGTGTGATCGGAGTCGAGGCCGAGGCTTCGCAGGCGCTGAGCAGATCGGTCGAAGGCAGGGAGGGTGGTTCCGGTCGAGGTCCTCCCGACGCTGGCCGACGGCCTGGCCGGCAACCTCGAGAGCGGCTCGATCACCGTCGAGCTTGCTCGGCGCCACGTCAGCTCGTTCGTGACGGTCACCGAAGCTGAGATCGCCGAGGCGATGCGATTTCTCCACGCCGAGCACGGCCTCGTGGCCGAGGGTGCCGGTGCGACCGCCGTCGCCGCCTCCCTCGCAGGCAAGCTCGACCCGCGCGGCGGGCCGCTCGTCTGCGTCGTCAGCGGGCGCAACATCGTCGAGGAGACGCTCGCGCAGGTCCTGGCGGGCCGTCGGTGACCGGCCCGCTCCGCGGGCCTCTCCTGTCGCACGGCTACGAGCGCGCGGCGCTCACGCCGGCGGTACGGCTTGCGTGACGTAGGGTAACGCCATGACCAAAGTTGCCAAGCTCACCGAGTGCGGCCCCTACGAGCTCGTCGAGGGAGTCCGCATGTTTCCGTTCTGGGGCGAGGGCGTGATGATGAACCTCGTCGATCTGCAGCCGAACGCCGTCGTGCCGGTGCACAGCCACCCGCACGAGCAGCTCGGGCTCGTCGTGTCGGGGCAGATCACGATGGCGATCGACGGCGTCGACCACCCGCTCGGCGTCGACGGGTGCTACCAGATTCCCGGCGGCGTCGAGCACGGCGCGACCGCGGGAGCGGAGGGCTGCCGCGTCCTCGACATCTTCCAGCCCGTTCGCGAGGACTATGTCGCTCGCGCGGGCGGCGCCGAAGGCAGCTAGGCGGGCTCCCCGAACTCGAGCAGGTAGCCGTTGGGGTCCCGAACGGCGAACTCACGCATGCCGTACTCCATGACCTCCGGTCCCCGTTCCACGACCACGCCGCGCTCCACGAGCTCGGCGTGGAGCGCCCTCACGTCCTCCGGCCAGAGGTAGAGCGCGCCGGTGAGCGTCGGCTCTTCGGCGTCCGGCAATCGCGAGAACATGAGCCTGATGTCGCCCCGCCTCAGCTCGCACCAGACGGGCTCGTCGTCTGGATACAAGCCGGTGACCCGGAAGCCGAGCTTGCTCTTGTAGAAAGCGATCGTGTCGCGCAGGTCGCGTGCGTGAAGGCTCGGTACCACGCGGCTCCCGAGCGCCCTCTGTCTCGGCGGAGGCGGCGGCGCCGGACGGGCCAGCTCCGCGCGCGCGTCACCTTCATTCTCGTAGTCGCGGATATCTGTGATCCGCCCGGATCGCAGGCTGACCACCTGGTAGAGACGCCGTTCGTCAGCAGGCCCGTCCGTGGCTCTGTCGAGCCAGCGGTACGCGACGAGGGCTCGTTCCTCCTCGACGGCGGAGACGGTTATGTCGACGTCGGTGAAGCGGTCCGGCTCCCGTCTCGCTTCGGCGATCAAGCCTTCGAGGACCGACCGGACCTCAGCCGGCGTGGCTCAGCTCGGCGGCTCGGGTCCCGTGGTCTGGCCGTACCACTCCACGTCATCGTCGAGCAACGCGACGAGCTGATCGACGTCTCCCTTGGAGAGCGCGTCGTATGCCTGCGTGAGCCGCGCCGGCGTGGCCGAGTCCACGCCGACAGGGTACCTCCCGCGCCTCGCCGTCGAGTAGCCTCTTCGCGATGCCCGAGGAGTCGCTCCGCGATGTCGCCGCTCGGCTCACCACGTCGACTGAGGCCCTCGCGGCGCTCGCGGCGGGGCTGCGCCTGAAGGCGAGCGGGCAGGAGGCGCCCGCTGAGGTCCAGACGTGCCTCGACGAGGTTGCGGAGGCGCTCGGTGTAGGCGGAGCACTCGCGTCCGCTTCCCCGGACGAGCTCGGGCGTGCGCTGGCGCCGATCAGGGCGCTGTTCCTCCAGTCGGTCGACCTGCTCACGGATCCGACGCGGGCGCCGGGCTGGACGTACACGAACGTCGAGCTCCTCGAGAGCCTGGGCCAGAACTCGGCGGTCTTCGCGGAGATCGTCCGCGATGTCCTGGCCCCGCAGCTCGAGGGGCTCGCCGACGCCCTGGCCCGTCCGGACGCCGCCTTCCTGGACGTCGGGGTCGGCGTGGCCGCGCTGTCGATCGCGATGTGCCGAGTCATTCCGGGCCTGCGGGCGGTCGGGATCGACCCGTGGGAGGTCGCGCTCGAGCTCGCCCGTCGCAACGTTGCCGCGGCCGGGCTCGACGACCGAATCGAGCTTCGCCGGCAGGCCGTCGAGGAGCTGCCGGACGAGTCGGCCTTCGAGCTCGCGTTCCTCGCCGGCCCGTTCCTCGGCAGCGCCGTCATCGACGTCGGCCTGTCAGCGCGTGCACGCCGCGCTGCGCCCCGGCGGCTGGGTGCTGTTCGGGATGTACCGCGGAGCAGAGCCGCTCGAGACCGCGCTCGCCCACCTGCGCACCGCCCGCTCGGGCGGCGCCGTGCTCGACGCCCCGGAAGCGGAGCGGCGCCTGGCGAAGGCGGGCTTCGTCGACGTGCGCACCTTCGCGGCCGAGCTGGGCATCCCGTCGCTGCTGGTTGTCGGGCAACGTGTGCCCTCCTGAGCGTTCCCTAGGCTTGACCGCGTGAGTGCGCCGAGCGTCCAGCTCTTCGCGACCTGCCTTGGCGATCTCGTGTTTCCGGAGGCGGTCGCGGACGCGGATGTGCTCTTGCGGGAGGCCGGCTTCGAGGTGGAGTTGCCGCGACGGCAGGTCTGCTGCGGACAGCCCGCGTTCAACTCGGGCCACCGCAAGGCCGCGCGTCGCGTCGCCCGTGGCGTTCGTCAAAGCGTTCTCGCGATCGCTGCCTGTCGTCATCCCGTCGGGCTCGTGCGCGACGATGGTGGCGCACTACCTGCCCGACCTGGTCGGGCGAGGAGCCGTACGAGGTCTGGGAGCTCTCGGCGTTTCTCGATCGCCACGGGCTCGAGCCCCCGCGGCGCAACGAGGGACGCACCGTCGCCTATCACGACTCCTGCCACATGCTGCGGGAGCTCAAGATCGCCGCCCCGCCCCGCCGGCTGCTCGAGCGGTCCGGCGCGAACGTGGTGATGCTGCCGCGGCCGGATCTCTGCTGCGGTTTCGGCGGCACGTTCTCCGTGCGTCAGCCCGAGGTCTCGGTGGCGATGGCCGACGACAAGATGTTCGCCGCCGGTGCCGTCGGTGCGGAGGCCCTCGTGACTGCCGACCCGGGCTGTCTCATGCACCTGCGCGGCCGCGCGCGCAAGGTCGGAGAGCTGCAGGTCGTCCACCTGGCGACGGCGCTGGCTCGAGGCATACCTGCCGGAGGGGCTCCCGCATGAGCGCAGAAGGCTCGTCGCCGGAGCTGGTGCAGCCGAAGGAGCGCTTCCGCGACGTCGCTCGCGACGAAGCTGGCGGACGCCGGCATCCAGGGCGCCGTCGACCTCTCGACCGCACGGCTGCGCGGGCATCGTCTCGAGGCGTGGGGCGAGCTTGCGTCCGTCGAGGAGCTGCGTCAGCGCGCGCACGAGATTCGTATGAAGGCGGTGCGTGACATCGACCTCTACCTCGGCCAGTTCACGGAGTCGCTCGAGGCCCGCGGCGGCCACGTCAAGGTCTGCGCGACAGCCGAGGAAGCCTGCGCGTACGTCGTGGACGTGTGCCGCCGGCGAGACGCGAAGCTCGTCGGCGAAGTCGAAGTCGATGGCCTCCGAGGAGATCCGCCTCAACGACGCGCTCACCGCTGCCGGGATCAAGTCCGTGGAGACCGATCTCGGCGAGTACATCCTCCAGCTGGGCGACGAGCACCCGGTCCACATCGTCGCGCCGGCGATCGAGAAGACGAAGGAGGACGTTGCACGGCTCTTCTCCGGCGTCGAGGGCCGCGAGGTGCCCGCCGAGCTGGAGGAGCTCACCCAGTCGGCGCGCCGGCAGCTGCGCCAGGTGTTCCTCGAGGCCGACGTGGGCATCACGGGCGCGAACTTCGTGGTCGCCGAGACGGGCTCGGTCGTGACGGTGACGAACGAGGGCAACGGGCGGCTCGTCGCGTCGGTTCCGAAGGTGCACATCGCGATCACCGGCATCGAGCGCCTGGTGCCGACAATCGCCGAGCTGGCCCCGCTCCTGCAGCTGCTCGGCCGCAGCGGGACCGGCCAGAGGCTCACGAGCTACACGCATGTCGTGACGGGGCCGCGCCGGGCGGGCGAGGAAGACGGGCCCGAAGAGCTCCACGTCGTCTTCCTCGAGAACGGCCGCCGGAACCTGATGGGCACGAAGTACGAGGAGATGCTCGCCTGTATCCGCTGCGGCGCCTGCCTCAACGTCTGCCCCGTCTTCCGCAAGACCGCCGGCGAGGCCTACGGGCCCGTCTACTCGGGGCCCATGGGGGCGGTGCTGGTACCGCTTCTCGTCGGGCCGCGCAACGCGCCGGCGCTTCCGCACGCCTCCTCGCTCTGCGGCGCGTGTACGGAGGCCTGCCCGGTCAAGATCCCGCTGCACGAGCTGCTGCTCGAGCTGCGCCGAGACCTCGTCGAGCAGCACGTCGCCTCGCGACGCGAGCGCGCGGCCATGACGTTGTGGTCGCTCGCATGGTCGAGCGTCATCGGCTACCGGAGCTCGACCTTCCTGGCGCGGCTCGGTCAGCGGTTCGGCGCGAAGCTCGGGCCCGGCAAGGCGTGGGCCGAAGGACGCGAGCTCCCCGCGCTGGCGCGAAGGCGCTTCCGGGACTGGGAATGACGAACCGAGCCGGCACTCGTCGGGCTCCTGGACGAGAACCTGAGGCGGAACGGCTTCCGTATCCACTATCGGGTCGTGCCCGAGATTCCGGGAGCGACGGTCTCCGAGGCGCTGTACGCGCTGGCCGACCCGGGCAGCGTCGTCCTGGCCGCCTCGCCCGAGGAGCCGCGGACGAAGTCGCTGCTGCCCGAGATACACATGACGATCGTGAGCGAGGACCGCGTGCTGTCGGGCCTGGACGAGCTGTTCGCGAAGGTAGGGCCGGCACTGCCGAGCTCGCTCGCCATCATCTCCGGCCCGAGCCGCTCCGCAGACATCGAGCAGATCCTGGTGCTCGGCGTGCACGGGCCCCGCGAGGAGCACGTCGTGATCGTCCCGCCGGGGGAGTAGGCGAGGCGGCCGCTACGCGGCCCGGTCAGAGAGTCGCTTGGCCAACCGGTCCAGGCCCCACCGCTCGGCCAGAGCGGCTGCTCCTGCCCAGTCGGGCTCCGTGTCCGGCAGGGGCGGCAGCGGCGCATCTGCCTGGAGCCGGGCAATGGCGAGGTAGACGCGCAGGGCCTCTGCCTCGGCCGCGAAGCGCCCGGCCTCGAGGGCGCCTTCGAGCGAGCCGTGCTCGCGGAGGATCGCGGCGGCCTTGACCGCCCCTATGCCGGCCGCGCCGGGCAGCCGGTCCGACGGGTCGCCGCGTAGCGCGATGAAGTCCGGCACCTGCTCGGGCTCGACGCCGTAGCGCTCGCGTACCTCTGCGGGACCGACGCGCTCCAGCTCGTAGACGCCGCGCTTCGGCAGCAGGATCGTGACCTGTTCCGACGCCAGCTGGAAGCTGTCGCGGTCGCTCGTCACGACCAGCGTCTCGCCGCCGCGCTTCGTCTCGGAAGCGACCGCCGCGGCAAGGAAGTCGTCGGCCTCGTAGCCCGCCTCCTTCGCCCAGGCGAACCCGAACGACGCGACGAGCTCCGGCAGGCGGTCGAGCTGCTCGAGCAGCTCGGGCGCGAAGTACCGGCCCGACTGGTAAGCGTCGAAGAGCTCGTTGCGGTAGGTCGAGTTCGTCAGCGTGTCGAGGCCGACGACGACCGTCCGGGGACGTTCAGCCTCCCAGAGCGTCACGAGCATGTTGGCGAAGCCGACCAGGATGTTCGCCGGACGGCCGGCGCCGTCCTCGATCGTCTTCGGCTGCCCGTGGAAGGCGCGGTGGGCGAGCGAGTCGCCGTCGATCGCCATCAAGGGTCGCGCGACGTCGCTCATGCCGGTGGGATGGAGTGACCCGACCTCATCGGATCCGCGGTCGGTTGTAGGGGCCGGACCTCATCCGGCCCGTGAAGAGTCGGCTACCAGCTCCGCCTCGAGCCGCTGCATCTCGGCCCAGAGGCGGCGTGTGGTCTCCTGGGCGGTCGACCTCGCGTCCAGCTCTGCGAGATCGTCCACGGGCACCACCGGCCCGAAGGCGACGCGCAGCGGACCGAGGCGGGACAGGCGGTCCATGCCGCTGATCGCGGCCGGCAGGATGGGAACGCCTGCCGCGAGCGCGATTCGCGCGGTGCCTGTGTGAGGGCGCGGCTGGTGCTTCTTGCGAAGTCCCTTGGAGCGCCGAGTTCCCTCAGGGAACATCGCCATCACTCGTCCCTCGCGACAGAGCCGCACAGCGGTCTCCATCGCCTCCAGATCGCCCTCGCCGCGCCGCACGGGGAACGCGCCACCCCAGCGGAGCAGCGTGCGCAGCCCCGGCTTCCACAGCTCCGACTTGGCCATGAAATGCAGCTGGCGCGGCTCGAGCGCGATGGCAAGCGGCCAGGGATCGAGGTTGGAGGTGTGGTTGGCTGCGACGACGAGGCCGCCGGCCTTCGGGACGTGCTCCAGGCCGCGTACTTCCAGGCGATACAGCCACTTGACGACCGGGCGAGAGACGAACACAGCGAACCTGTAGAAGGGCGAGACGCCGGGCAACGTGTCCGGTGGGGACGCATTGACGGCTCCGGCCTCCTCGCTATGGTGTTCCGCGATGGGCAAGACTCTCATCATCGCCGAGAAGCCCTCGGTGGGGCGCGACATCGCCGGGGCCCTTCCGGGCAAGTTCGAAAAGCTCGAGGGATACCTCGAGTCGGACGAGTACGTGGTCACCTGGTCGGTGGGCCACCTCGTGACCCTTGCCGAGCCCGAGGACTACGACCCGCGCTTCAAGCGATGGCGGATGGCCGACCTTCCGATCGTGCCGGACCACTTCAAGCTGAAGCCGCGCGACGACAGGGCGAAGAAGCAGCTCAAGGTCATTCACGGCCTGCTCAAGCGTGATGACGTCGACCTCGTCGTGAACGCCTGCGACTCGGGCCGTGAGGGCGAGCTCATCTTCGCCTACGTGTACGAGACGTCGAAGGCCGAGAAACCGGTGGAGCGGCTCTGGATCTCGAGCATGACCAAGCGGGCGATCCAGGAAGGCTTCGCGAAGCTGCGGCCGAGCGAGCAGCTGGCGTCGCTCGAGCGGGCGGCGCGCTCGCGCTCGGAGGCCGACTGGCTCGTCGGGATGAACGCGACCAGGGCCGCGTCGATCCGGCTGCGGGCCGCGTTCGACGGCGCCGTGTCGCTCGGGACGCGTCCAGACGCCGACGCTCGCGATCATCGTGCGGCGCGAGCTCGAGATCCGCAGCTTCGTCCCGGAGCCGTACTGGCTCGTCGAGGCCCAGTTCGAGGCCAGCGGGGACAGGGCGTACAACGGCCGCTACCTCGGCGGCAAGCGGATCGGCCTGGACGAGGCGACCGCGATCGTCCGCGACTGCGAGGGCCGGCCCGGAACGATCACGAAGCTCGAGAAGAAGGAGGAGACGGAGCAGCCCCAGCTGCTCTACGACCTCACGTCGCTCCAGCGCCACGCAAACACACTGTTCGGCTTCGCCGCCCGACGCACGCTCGCAGCCGCGCAGAAGCTCTACGAGGAGCACAAGGCGATCACATACCCGCGTACGAACTCCCGTTTCCTGACCAGCGAGCTGATCGACGAGATCAAGCCGACCGTCGCGCTCGTAGGCGAAAACGCCGCCTATTCGCGCGCCGCCCGGTACGTGCTCGACCTCGAGAAGCTGCCGCTCGAGCGCGTCGTGAACGACGCGAAGGTGGAAGACCACCACGCGATCATCCCGACCCGCTCGGAGCACGTCATCGAGAAGATGAAGGAGGACGAGCGCCGCATCTTCGACCTGGTCACGAAGCGCTTTCTCGCCATCTTCCACCCGGATGCCGTCTTCGAGCGAACGCGGGTCGAGACGACGGTCGAGAGCTACGTCTTCCGAACGAGCGGGCGCGTCCTGCTCCAGGCAGGGTGGAAGTCCGTCTACGGCGAGGAGGTGTCGCCGGCAGCCGAGGACGAGGACTCGGGCGGCGACCAGTCCCTGCCGGCCCTGAACGAAGGCGAGTCGGTCGACACGCGGCGGATCGAGGCGCTTCGGAAGGAGACGCAGCCGCCGAGGCGCTTCAGCGACGCGTCATTGCTCGGCGCGATGGAGGCCGCCGGCAAGGACATCTCCGACGAGCGCGTCCGCGAGGCGATGAAGGATTCGGGGATCGGGACGCCCGCGACACGGGCCGCGATCATCGAGCGGCTCATCGACGTCGGCTACATCGAGCGCGACGGCCGTGCCCTGCACGCCACGGAGAAGGGCGTCCAGGTGATCACGCTGCTCGACGCGCACCCGCTGACGTCGCCGGGGCTGACCGGCGACTGGGAGCATCGGCTTGGCCTGATCGAGCACGGCGAGGACAGCCGTGACGCGTTCATGGCGGACATCGAGCGTTTCACGGCCCAGACGGTGGCGGACCTCGACAAGCTGAAAGACGTTCGCATCGAGCGCGCCAACCTCGGGCCGTGCCCGGTCTGCGGACGCGACGTGATCGAGAACCGCAAGGGCTACTCCTGCTGGTCTCGGGACGATCCCGGCTGCGGTTTCGTGATCTGGAAGAAGAAAGCGGGTAAGACGCTACCGGTGTCGGTCGTGAAGGAGTTGATGGAGAAGGGCCGCACGGAGAAGCAGGTGACCGGCTTCCGAGGCCGGTCGGGACGTACGTTCCGTGCCAAGCTGCGTCTGGAGCAGAACGACGAGGGCAAATGGCGGGTCGAGTTCGACGAGGAGTGGGCCAACCAGGCGCAAACGCCCCCGCCGGAGCCCGAGTCCGAGCCGGAGCAGCCGATCGCGGCGCTGTCCGAGTAGCACCCCCCTGCAAGTTCCGTCCAGCGCCGGGAATAACGTTCCCGCGCCGGAACGTTCTAACTAGTGGATCGATTGAACCGCGTTGGGAAGGGAAAACTAACCAAACCGGTGAATCGATATTCAGCGTACTGCGGTATGTAACCAGTACTACAATCTTGGATGAGGAGAATCTTGAACGACCTTCTTGAGCACGAGCAGGTACGAACCCTGCTCGAGAACGCTGAGGAGCGCGGCTTCGTCGACCAGGCGGAGCTCGACGCGCTTGCCACCGAGCTCGACATCGGCGAGGACGAGATCGCGGTGCTTCAACACGAGCTCGAGGCGATCGGCCTCGAGGTGGCGGTCCGTGCCGCTTCGTCCCGCGGCGAGTCCGACGGCGGACGAGCCCGAGGCGGAGGCCGCCGCCGAGCCGATGCTGGGCGCCGGAGACTCGCTGCAGCTCTTCCTGGCCGACGTCGGGCGCCACAAGCTGCTTACCGCATCCGAGGAGGTCACGCTCGCGAAGCGCATCGAGCAGGGCGACCTCATCGCGAAGCGCCGCATGATCGAGTCCAACCTTCGTCTCGTCGTCTCGATCGCCAAGGGCTACCGCGGCCTGGGCGTCCCCTTCCTCGATCTGATCCAGGAAGGCACGCTCGGCCTGAACCGCGCGGTCGAGAAGTTCGACTGGCGGCGCGGCTACAAGTTCTCGACGTACGCCACGTGGTGGATCCGACAGTCCGTTCAGCGGGCCGTCGCGAACCATGCGCGGACGATCCGCGTGCCGGTGCACGTGGTCGAGCGGCAGCAGAAGCTCTTCCGGGCAGGTCGCCGGCTGGAGCTCGAGCTGGGCCGCGAAGCCACGCGCGAGGAGCTCGCGGAGGCCACAGGCATCCCGATGCAGCATCTCGAGGAAGCGCTCGGAGCCGCTCAGGCGTCCGTGTCGCTGAACCAGTCCGTCGGCTCCGACGACGAGGGCGAGCTGGGCGATCTGTTCGCAGACCGCGAGGCTCCGGATCCGTTCGACGAGGCCGAGGAGTCGCTGCGCAGGCAGGGAGTCCGCAAGGCACTCGACGCGCTGCCGCTTCGCGAGCGGCGGATCCTCGAGCTGCGGTTCGGCTTCGAGGGCGACCCGTGGACGCTCGAGGCGATCGGCGCCGAGCTCGGGCTGACGCGCGAGAGGGTTCGGCAGCTCGAGGGCCAGGCGCTGGCGCGCCTCGCGGCCATCCGCGACCTCGTCTCGGTCGCCTCGGTCTAACCGGTTTTCGCACCGGCCGGGCGTATCGGCCCGGACGACGACCTAACTCCCAGGTAGGGGCCGGGCATCCGGCCCCTACAATCATGCGGCGGTGCCACTCCTCGACGTCTCTGATCGAGGCGATCGCCTCTTCCTCGGCTTCCTCGCGTCCATGCTCGTCGTGACGGCGATTCTCGCCTGGCAGGCCGTCGAGTCCCAGGAGGTGAAAAGCGCGCTGCGAGGCGGGTTCGAGCAGCCCGTGGAGCTCGATCCGCTCGAAGAGGGGACGGTCGGCGCCGGCGCCGGGTACCTCAACGCGGGCGACCGGACGTTGACGCTCGAAGGCGCCGAGCTGATCGAGCCCGAGAACGTCGAACTGATCGACGTTGCCGTGTCTGAGGCGTCGGGAACCGTCGAGCTCGAGGGATTCGAGCTCGCTCCCGGGCAGGAAGCCGACCTCGTGGCACGCGTGCGGGTGAAGGAGCCGGGCGGGCCCGCAGGCTTCGAAGGGCTGCGCGTTCACTACCGCGCCGGTGGTCGTGCCGGCCAGGCGCCGTAGGCTCCGTCGTCGACGCGGTGCGGGTATCCCCACCGCAGGTCACGTATCAGCCGCATTCCAGCGTCAATGTCCGTCTGCGAGGCTGACGCGGTATGAGACGCAACCGCCATCGCCCGCCTCGGAAGCTCGCGCTACCGGTCGGCCTGGTCGTCAGCGTCGGACTGGTCGTCACGGCGTTGATCGCCCCGGCCGCCGACGCGAAGCCTCTCCTCGCGGGCAGTCGGCAGGCTCCCGATGAGGTCGCGTCGGCCTTGGGGGCAACTCGTCGGACGTCAGCTGGAACGACGTCCTGGCCGGTCTCGCTGCGGGCGCCGTGCTCGCGTATCTGGCCATGCGCGCCGTGCGCAGCCTTCGCGGTGCCCGGCGCGGTGCGTTCTTCCTGACCGAGAGCTAGGAACCCGCTCAGCGGCGGTTCTGCTGCGGGTGTCACCCCGCTCTCAGCGCGCTCGAGGTGACCCGTTCGGGGTACTTGCATCTCAGCAAGCCCGCGGAACAAGGGGTGAAAACGGCTTCCCTCCGTCGGGTGGGCAGTACGTTCCCTCGTTCTAGGGTGCTCTGGAAGGGGTGCCCCCGACGATGCACTCTTCGTGGACGCAGCCGAGCGGAAAGAGATTCTCTCGCGCTACCTCGATCATTCCCGCCGTTTCGACGAGGTGGCAGCGCGTCGCGGGCGCCGCGGGCCGGAATCAACCGGTGACGTCGTGCCCTTCCGCGCGCCCTCCCGCCGCCTCGAGCAGGAGCCGACGGCCCGCGAGACCCAGGTTCTCCAGCTGATCTCCGAGGGTCTCGTGAATCGCGAGATCGGCGAGGCGCTCTTCCTCTCGGAGGAGACGGTCAAGTCGCACGTGCGGCATCTGCTGGCGAAGCTCCAGGCCCGCAGCCGCGGTCACGCGGTGGCGATCGGCTTCCGCCGCGGCCTGATCAAGTAGGCACGGCATTCGCTTCTCTGGAAACGCCGAGGGGGCGGATCATGCCGCCCCCTCGACTCGGTCATCTCGCACACGGTGATTTCAGCCATCCCCACTTAGAGGGATGGCCGGCCCACCGTCATGCACGCATCCTTCGGTCTGGCCTACTACCAGGCCCTGATACCGCCGACGATGACCGCCAGCGACGCAAAGGATGCTACGACGACCCCCAGGCGGATAAGAGTCCTGCGCACGCGCAACTCCTCTCCCCCGGGAGATGACGGCACGGTGAGTATAACCACTCAACCGGGTGAGGTTCAAGTGCTGCCCGTGAACCCACCCGCTCCAGAGGGCGCCGAAGTCGGCGCTGCTTCTCCACCTGTACGTCTTGCTTTTCGCCGCGCTGGCGATCGGCACCGTGGTGGTCTTGGTCACCTCCGGCTTCGATTTCGCGCCTATCTGGGTCGTCGTCAGCCTCGGACTTCTTGCGGCGGCCGCGGAGCGAGCAAGGGTTCGTATCACGAGCAATCTTGAAGTTCTCAATCTCGCTCTTGCCAATCCTCTTTGTTGCCGTGGTGTATGGGCCACTCGCGGCCGCGTTGGTCGGCGCCATGGCGATGCTTGGCGACTTCCGCAGCCCATATCTGCGCTGGGCCCTTTACACGTGCGCTGGGGTCGTCAATGGAGCTCTGGCCGGGATAGTCGCTGGACATGCGGGTGCGATGGCAAGTAGCGTCTTTGGCGCAACAGCTGTTGGCTGCGGTAGCCGCCGCGCTGTCGCTACAGATATTCGATCTGTTCGTGGCGAGTTCGGCTGTCGCGCTGCGCGGAACGATGTCCGTGGAGGCGGTGGTTGCTACTGCCCTACCGATCCTGCCAACGTCTGTGCTGCTCAACGCGGGACTCGTGGTCCCGCTCGCGTATGCGTATGTCGTCTTCTCGCCCTGGATTCTGCCGTTCTTCCTGCTGCCAGCTCTCGCGGCGCAGAAACTATTCAGCATGTACCAGGCCCAGCGGCGGCTCGCCGGTGACCTCTCAGTGGTGAACGAGAAGCTTGAAAGGGCGAACTTCGAGTTGGCTGGAGCCCTCGTTGCGACTCTGGAGGCAAGAGATCGCTATACGGCAGGTCATTCGTCCACAGTGGCGACTTACGCCCGCGACATCGCTGCTCGCTTGGGCCTAACTGACGAGGAGAAACAGCTTGCACACCTGGCCGGGCTTGTGCATGACATTGGGAAGATCGGGGTTCTCTACGGGATCCTTGAGAAGCCAGGCCCTCTGACGCTACAGGAGCGTCGGGAGATGGAGACCCATTCCGCGATTGGCGAGAAGATTCTCGCAAACGTCGAGGCCTACGCAGAGATTGCGAGAATCGTACGTCATCATCACGAACGCGTCGATGGACTCGGCTACCCAGACGGCATTGCCGGCGATGACATTCCCATCATCTCGAGAATCATCTGCGTTGCGGACGCCTACAACGCGATGACCTCGGACCGACCATATCGCGACGCCATGCCAATCCACGTGGCCCGAGAGAGGCTTCGACAAGCAGCGGGCAGTCAGTTTGACCAGACCGTCGTCGAAGCATTCGACCAGATTCTTGAGACAGCGCCGCAATCGTACGCATTGGGCCCCGGTGAGCACTCCGTTGCCGACACACAGAGGCAACGAGTGGCGGCCAACGCCGCGTGACTAAGGCGCCGTGAGGATATCGCGGGCCAGCAAGGCCGCCTGCAGGCGAGAGGTCACTCCCAGCTTCCGCAGGATGTTGTGCACATGAACTTTGGCCGTGGTTTCGGCAATCACGAGCCTCTGCGCTATCTCCGCGTTCGTCAGACCAGCCGCAACTAGCGCAAGCACTTCTCTTTCGCGTCTTGTCAAATCCGAGACGAGTGGCGATAGTGGTTCGCTCTCGCGAATATTTGCGCCCACCGCTGAGGCAAACCGGCGGTCGTTGGCCTGTCTGCACAGTCGACTCAACACAGCGGCTGTCCGTTCGTCGGCTGCGAGAGCTCGGAGTAGCTGGGGATGCGTGCGATAGGCAAGCACCAGTGCGTCAAGCAGTCCGCGGTCTTCCGTTTCGCGAACTAGTTCGGCAACCTCATCCGTGACGCCCGATACGTTTGGCGAGTTGCGTGAATCCGCGATGAGGCGCGCGAAACGCGAAATGTAGTGCGTTTCAGCGCAACTCGTTGTGGAGACGGCTTCACCGATGTGCCGTTCGGCGTCATCGGCTAGTCCGACGCCCGCTTCGAGAAGTGCGGTTGTCGCGAGGAGTTCGCCCCGCATCGATAACGTCGGCTCGCCGATCAGGGGCCGACGCAAGGCGCCAAGACCACGTTGAAGCTCACCTTCAAGAATCGCGAGACGGGCACTAACGACACTCGCTTCAGCATCAAGAAACGGATCGCCAGCGGCTTCTGCTGCATCACTGAGCAGTGGTACCGCGTGTCGCATAGTGCGCAGATCCCGAAGCCCAAACGCGGCATGTGCTCTGAGGCTCTCACTGACCGGAATTGCGAAGTCGAGTCTGAACCGGCGGCAAAGACTCGATGCTTGATTTGCCAGGGAAAGCCCAAGGCGATAGTCCGAGCGTAGACATGCGACATACGCTGCCCACACGAGAAATAGGCTGCCGGCTGACGGATCAGCGTGGGGAACAAGAGTCAACGTGGACCTGATGAGGGGCCAAATTCTGGAGACGTCATGCTTCAGGCGGGCTGACAGTGTCCGCCCGACGACGACCCGGAGCTGCGTTGAGGGATCTTCCAGTTCGGCGTCCTCGAATCTTTGTAGGTAGTCGTCCAGTTCCGCGACCTCTAGCTCAGCCGCGGCGACTACTGCTCCCCAGAGCGCGGCAGAGGCCTCGTCGGGCGACTTGGCGCCATCTACCGCCTGCAGGTGAAACCGCAAGCTTGCTTCCGGTCGCGAGAGGAGATTTGCTGCCTGACCCGCGAGTATCCAGATACGTCCGTAGTACGGCGAGTTCGACGTTATCCGGCGAGCCGTCTCTTCTGCCAGGCCCAGTGCCTCGGTCAAGCGACCCCGGCGCGAAAGCACCTCGGCGCGCACAAGCAGGGCCGGCACCCGCGTGGCTGCTGGGCCGCAGGCTTCCAGCCACGTTTCGAGCGTCTCGATCTGGCCGGCCGGTAGCAGATCCTCGGAGGCCTCCGCGATGACCTCGGCGGCGGTCTCCAGCTCGCCCGTGTAGATCGCAAGCTCGAACGCCTCTTCCCAGCGGTGATGGACGCGCGCGTATGCGATCACGCTCTGAGCGAGCTTCGCAAAGTCGTCCGGTGCGTCGGTCTCGAGCTTGCGCCGAAGGAAATCGCGCAAGAGCGGATGGAAGGCGTAGTCGGTCGAGGTGGTCGGCTGGAGGAGACCGTCGTCCTCGAGGCGCGCCATGAGCGACTCGGGATCCTCTGCCCCGAGAAGGTCCCGAGCGACCTCGGGACTGAGCGAGGAGGGAACCGCGGCGAGCAACATGAGCCGCTGGAGCTCCGGCGTCTGCGTCTTGAGGACTTCTTCCGCGAAGTACCGGTACAGACGGTCGGTCACGAGCTCGTCCGGGATCTCGGCCGACGCCGACAACGCTGCGAGGGCGATGAGCGCCGGCCAGCCCTGAGCCTGAGCGACCAAGCGCCGCACTGCGTCGCTCGGACGTCCGTCGAGCAGCACGGCCGCCTCGGCGTCGCTCATGGCGAGCTGGGGCGTTGTCAGCTCGAAGATCTCGCCGTGCAGGAAGCGCCGTGCCGAGGCCCAGGCGGGACGCCGCCGGGAGGTGACGAGCACGCTGCAGCCCGGGCGCGAGCGTGAGCAGCCAGTCCATGAACTCCTCGACGGGAGCGGACTCCGCCACGAGGTGGTAGTCGTCGACGACGAGCCTGGCGCCGGCGGGCCAGTCGGCTACGTCCTCTGCAAGGAGCTCGGCCATCGGGCGCGCGGCGCGGTCAGGCGGTTCCCCGACCACGAGACGCTGCCGTAGTCGTTCGCCGGCTCCCGGGACGATGGGAGCCATTGCGTCGACGATGCCGATCGAGAACGCCGCGAGGTCAGCCGATGCCGCCGTGGCGTGGTACCAGGCGACATCGGTGCGGCCCTCCAACCATTCGCTGGCCAGCAGCGTCTTGCCGTAACCCGGGGGTGCGGTCACGAGGATCGCCTGCGCAGTACTGGAGTCCAGCAAGCGCGTCAAACGAGGGCGCCGGAGATGCCGGCGGTGCAGCGGTGGAACGCTTGTGCCCTCGCGCATCGGCATCGGCTCGCGGCGCGCCGTAGGGCGGGAGGTTAGCGCCAAATCGGACAAGGGCCGGCCGAAGGGTCCGTACACGAGGGGAGACCCCGTGCCCGCGCGGCAACCAACGCGGGCACGGGGCGCCGTCACCCCCGAGCCATTCAGCGGAGCGAACCGGAGATCTCGGGAACGCACGCTTCGTGGCTCAGGCCTAAGGGGTCCTCGCCCGTGGCGCGGCGGTACGCGTGTGGGATGTACCGACGTCGCGTCACCCCCAGCTTCGTCCTGAGGGTGTCGCAGTGCGCCTTGGCCGTTCGCGCGGTGACTCCGAGCCGCACTGCAATCTCTTCGTTCGAGCACCCTTCTGCGATCAGGCGCACGACTTCGCGCTGCCGATCCGTGAACCTGATCTCTTGCCGCAGAGCCGCCATGGCGCGATCCTCGCAGGCCTCGAGCGGCCTGCCAATTGGTCGCGCGGCGTATCTTTGGAACTACATCTTGCGGTGTATGAACGCGGCCTCGTGGCCGACGGCGTTCGCGGTCTCGAGCTCTGCCACCGAAAGCGCTCCGATGCGATGGAGCAGCTCGAGCTCGTCGGAGAGGTGCGTGTGCATCATCTCCGGCCCGTCGGTCGCGATCGTGAACCTGACCCCGCGGTCGGCGAACGTCCGTAACGTGTCGCGCAGGGCATCCTGGTCGGGAAGCGCTCTCGTCAGCAGATTCGAGGTCGGGCAGATCTCGAGCACGATGGCCAGCTCGCGGAGCGTCCGCATGAGATCGTCGTCCTGCGCCGCCAGGATGCCGTGGCCGATGCGCTCGGGCCGCAGCACCTCCGCGACCTCGCCGACCTCGGCGAGGCCGTCGGCGCCGCCTTCCTCGCCGACGTGGATCGTGACGCCGAGCCCGGCTCCGCGGGCGCGCTCGATGAGCGGCGCCAGCTCGCCATACGGGTAGCGGCCGGGCTTCGGGCGCGGCCCGGCGATGTCGATGCCGACGATGCCGCGCCGTTGCCAGCGAATTGACTTCTCCACGATGATCTCGTTCTGCTCGAGCGTGAAGGTTCGATCCATCATCAGGATCAGGCCGGCGCGCACCTGGGGGAACTCGAGCTCGGCGCGGTCGAGCCCGCGGATCGCGGCCAGGATGATGTGGTCGAGGTCGCGCTCACCGCCTCGGTTGCGCTTCATGGGGTTGAAGCGGAGCTCGAGCGTCGTGATGTTCTGGCGGCGGTACGCGCCGCCGATAGCTCCGTGAACCGAGCGCTCGACGGCCAGCGGGCTCGACTGGATCAGCTCCGTCCACTCGTAGATCTCGTTCAGCGCGGGCAGGCCGTCGACGCCGCGCGGGTCGTCGATCGAGATCAGGCCCTCGAAGTCCCAGTAGTCCTTCACGGGCAACGCGATGCCCTGCTCGTGCGCGAGCGTCCACATCACGGCCGGGTGCACCGAGCCGCCGAGGTGAGTGTGGAGCTCGGCGAGGCCTGCCCGGCGGATCTCGTCGACCGCGGTCACGGCGCCGAGTCTATGCGGCCGCGGCGGAGGCACAGATCGGGGGCGGCGCGGACGCCGCCCCCGGGTAATCGTCTGGGCCGGAGGTGATTGCCGTCATCTCCCGGACCACAGGAGGAGCGAGTCCCCGCAGCCCTATCGGCGGCGGTCGGGGAACGGATGAGTACGGCCGCGTAGGATTGGGTACCCCGTTTGGTACGACTTTGCCCTAGACATTCGTTGGCGATCGCCGCAATGCAACACGCAGTCGATTCCAGGCCGCGGCCGGAAACGCCGTGAAAGTCGGCATCGTCGTCCCGTTTTCCTGGTCCTACTGGGGAGGGGTCGTCGAGCACGCCGAAAACCAGGCCCGTGCACTCATGGAGCTCGGACACGAGGCCCGGATCATCATCGGCAACGATCCGCCGGGCCTTCTGACGACTCTCCTTCACCCGCGTGCGGGCAGGCATGGATCGCTCCCCGATTTCGTTATCCCCGTCGGGAGAACCGTGATCGTGCCGGCCAACGCGTCCCTGTCGAACATCTGTTTGACTCCGCAGTCGATGCGGCGCATGAAGCGCGCCTTCGAGCGGGAGCAATTCGACGTCGTGCACGTGCACGAGCCCCTGGCGCCCGTCATTTCCCAGTATGCGCTCGCGGCGGCGCCCTGCCCGATCGTGGCGACATCCCATGCCGCCGGCGGCCGCTGGTGGAAATTGGGTCCACGCTTCTGGGCACGTCCTGATACCGCGTATCGACTATCTGATCGCGGTTTCCGAGGAAGCCCGTCGCGCTGCAGAGCCGTGCCTCGGCGGGCCGTTCGAGATCATTCCCAACGGGGTGGGACTGCCCGAGAGCCCCGATCCCGGCGCGCGCCGGCACCATGTCGCGTTCATCGGGCGGCACGAGCCGCGCAAGGGCCTGCAGGTGCTCCTGAGGGCCTGGCCCGAGGTGCACAGGCGCACCGGGGCGCGATTGCGCGCTCATGGGCGCCGACCCGCTGGCGGTGCGCTTCTTGCTGCGCCGGCTGGCAGTGCCCGAGGACGGGATCGATATCCTCGGCGTTGTGACCGCCGAGGTCCGTGACGAGGAGCTCGTGCGGCGCCAAGCTGCTCGCGGCCCCGGCGATCGGCTCGGAGACCTTCGGCATGGTGCTGACCGAGGCCGCGGCGGCGGCCACGCCCGTCGTTGCCTCGGACATCCCCGGCTACCGCGACGTGGCCGACGGCCGGATGGGGATCATGGTGCCCCCCGGCGACCCCGAGCCGCTGGCGCGCGCGATCGTCGAGCTGCTCGAGGACGAGCCGCGCCGCGTCGCGATGGGAATCCACGCTCGGGAGGTGGCCGAGGAGCGTTACTCGTGGCCGGGCATCGCAGCCCGTCTCGTCGAGATCTACGGCTCGCTGACGAGTCCCGGCGCTGGCGGGGGCGGCCGGCGCATGACACAGGCTGTCCTGCACACCCGCCGCGGCCGGATCGGCCTTCTGCTCGCAGCCGGCGCGATCATCGTCGGCGTCCTGGTCTGGCGCGCTCCGGATCTCGACATCATCGGGCGGGCTTTCACCGAAGTGGGCTGGGAGTGGGTCGCGGCCGCCATCGGGATGAACCTGCTCTCCGTGCAGGTACGGGCGATCGCCTGGCACATCGTCCTCAACGAGGCGCTGCCACCCCCGCATCCGCGCCATCGGCACGTCTTCGCCGCGTTCTGCGTGGGCCTGCTGGGCAACGCCGTCCTTCCCGGACGGGTCGGCGAGGTGGCCCGCGTGGGCGTGCTGGCGCGTCACGTTCCGAGGCACCGCGACACCTGGGCCGCGATTTTCGGCTCGGTCTTTGCTCACCGGCTTTTCGACGTGATTCCGGCGATCGGCCTCGTGTTCTACGTCATCGCGACTGCGCGTATCCCGAGGTGGGCCCTGCCCGCCGTCGAGATCATGATCGGCGTCGGAGCCGCGCTTCTGCTCGCCGGAATCGCGGTTGCCCTGCGCCAGCGGCGCCAGGGTCATCGCTCGACTGGACGGGCTCGGGCGAGTACGGCGCCTGGTACATCAGGCGCTGCAGGGGATGCGGGTGTTCCATTCGCCGGGCCCTGCGCTGGCGGCCGGCTTCTTCCAGCTGCTTGGCTGGGCGACGCAGCTCTTCGCCGTGTACTTCGCCATGAGAGCGTTCCAGATCGACGAGCCGATCGCGGCCGCCGCGCTGGTCCTCCTCGTCGTCAACGTCGCGCTGGCGTTCCCCCTGTGGCCCGGCTCCTTCGGCCTCTTCCAGGTGGCAGTCGCCGTCGCTCTGCTGCCGTACGGCATCGCGTATCGCCACGGCTTCGCCTTCGGCATCGGGCTCCAGGCAATCGAGATGTCGGTGGGCGTCGGCCTGGGCCTCCTGTACCTGGCGCGCGAGGGAATCTCGTTCGCGATGCTCAAGAAGATCCCGAAGGTCACCGGCGATCTCGGCGACGAGTCGCCGCCGCCTGCACCGTCGAAGCCGGCGAGCCGGGTTCGTACGCGCCGTCCGGCACCCAGGATCGGCTCGAGGGCCACCGAGCGCGTCGGCTGACGTGAGGGTCGTCTGCTGCCCGGACAGCCTGAAGGGCGTCCTGGCGGCGGAGGACGCGGCCGCCGCGCTGGCGGAAGGGGTCGCACAGGTCCCCGGCTGCGAGGCGGACGCGATTCCGCTCGGCGACGGCGGCGAGGGCACGGCAGATGCGCTGCTATGCCGCGCTCGGCGGCGAGTGGCGACGCGCGTGGGTCTCGGATGCGCTGGGGCGACCCGTCGAGGCGCGCTGGCTGCGGCTTCCGGACGGTCGAGCGGTCGTCGAGTCGGCCGAGGCGATCGGCCTCTGGCGACTCGCCCCCGGAGAGCGCGACCCGCTGAACGCCACGTCTCAGGGTCTCGGAGAGCTCCTGCTCGAGGCCGCTGGTTCAGGAGCGCGCGAGGTTGTCGTGACGCTCGGCGGGAGCGCCACCGTCGACGGCGGCGCCGGCCTTCGTCGAGCGCTTGCCGGCCGGCAGCTGGGCAGCGTACGGCTGCGTGCCGCGGTCGACGTGACGAGCCCGTTGCTCGGGCCCCGTGGCGCCGCGCGTGTCTTCGGGCCGCAGAAGGGAGCGACGCCGGCACAGGTCGAGGAGCTCGAAGAGCGGCTCGCCTCGATGCCGGAGCTCCGGCCGTACGCGGAGCTTCCGGGCGCCGGAGCGGCGGGCGGCCTCGGAGCAGCGCTCGCTGCGCTGGGGGCGACGCTCGAGCCGGGCAGCACGCTTGTCGCCGACGCGGTCGGCTTGCGGCTCGGCTGGCCGGGGCCGCTCTGGCCGTCACGGGTGAGGGCACCGTCGACCGAACCTCGGCCGTCGGGAAGGTTCCCGGTGCGGTGGCCGGGCTCTGCCGGGCGGTCGGGGTCCGCTGCGTCGTCTTCGGCGGGCGGGTCGTCGGGGGCGTCGAGGAGCTGCGGGCCCTCGGCGCGAGCGAGGTGGTCGCGCTCAGTGGAAACCGCGAGCGCGCGGCCGAGGATCTCGTGAGGCTCGGCGCTTCGCTGGCCGGAGGCCTGGCGTCGTAACGGGCGTGTTCGTGCGCTTTTACGCGCGCGCTAGAGCGCCCCGCCGGCGGCGGCGGGAGCGTTGGCATCCACGCCCTGATCCCCGACCTGCGTGCCTGCGAGGTGCTGCTCTGCGAGCAGGATGTTGAGCGAGGCCGCGCGCTCGACGGTCGCCAGCAGCGCGGTCATGCTCGACACCTCCTCGAGCTGCTCCTTGAGGAACCACTGGAGGAACTGCTCGCCGACCAGGTCACCCTCCTCGCGGGCAAGCGCCGCGAGCTCCGAGATCTGCTCCGTCACCCGCTTCTCCTGCTCGAGGGCGAGCGCGACCGGGGAGACGGCATCGGAGAACTCCGTCTGCGGGGCCTCGACACCCGGCACCGTGACCGGGAGGTTCGCGTCGAGGAGGTACTGCACCATCATCATCGCGTGGTTGCGCTCCTCGACGGCCTGCCGGTAGAAGTGCGCGGCGAGGTGGGGGAGCGTCTCGCTGTCGTAGTAGACGGCGATCGCGATGTACTGCTGGGAAGCCGCGAACTCGCGGCCGACGTGCTCGGCGAGCGCGGCGGGGAACCGTTTCTTCGTCTTGGCCATAGGACGGACTGTATCGGCCGCGGCGGGCGTTCACGAAGCTCTGATTGCAACGCCCTCGATGGCGGGCTTCGTCCAGGGCGCTCCACCGACGAGCTCGAAGGCGTGGTCGTCGAGCTCGAAGCCCGCGGCCCGGATCGCGTCGGCGGTTCTGCGGTCCGGCGAGCACGAGAAGAGCAGGCGGCTCACCGGCGCGACGACCTCTTGAAGGACTGCCCGGCCGCCTGCGCCGCGGACGTGCTCGATCAGCAGCAGCGTGCCGTGCGGACGAAGCACCCGTCTGATCTCCGCGAGCGCCGCGGGCAGGCTCTGGACGCTACAGAGGACGAGCGTTGACACCACCGCGTCAAAGGACTGGTCTGCAAAGGGCAAGTCTTCCGCCGTCGCCTCGACGACCCTCGCCTCGCGGCCGCTGTCGGCGAGGCGCTCGAGGAGAAAATGCCGCATGTGCGGGTCGGGCTCGGCGAGCACGAGCCTCGCTCCCTGCGGGTAGTGCTCCAGGTTCAGGCCGGTTCCGGCGCCGATCTCGAGCACATCGCCTTCGAGGTTGCCGAGGAGCCGTGCGCGGCGGTCGCGCAGGCCGGCGTCCTCGGCCCGGCGAATGCTGCGGTCGTACGTCGCCGCGAAGAATCGGCAGAGCGGCACGAGCTAGCCGCCCTCGGCTTCAGGCGCCTCGGCCGCGAGCTCGCGGCCGAGCTCCTCGACCCGACCCTGGGCCGCGTCGAGCTTCGCGACGCAGAGGCGGTACAGCTCTTCGCCCCGCTCCCACAGCGCGATCGCGTCCTCGAGCGGGGCCTCGCCGCTCTCGAGCTGAGCGACGATGCGCTCGAGCTCGGCGCGAGCCTCCTCGAAGGACATCTCGGGCTGCGCGTCGTCGCTCCGAGTTGCCTCGCCGCTGGGGCCACCCCGGTCCACCACCCGCTTTCAGCGTAGCGCCACGGGGCGCGCGAGTGGCGCGTGCAACGTGGCGGAAGGCGCGCGGAGTGTGACGAGCTCGTCGCGGGGAGCCGCCGCCCTGACTCCGGGCCTAGGGACGGATGTCCTCGACTCTCGCTCCGAGAGACCCGGTCGCCAGATCCACCTCGACCCGGTCGTCGACCGCAGCGGCCCCGGCCGCCCGGAGGATCCGGCCGTCGAGCCGTACGATCGCGTACCCGCGCCGCAGCGTCGCGGCCGGGGCGATCGCCTGTAGACGCCCGGAGAGGCGCTCGAGCCGGTCGCGCCGGCGCTCCAGGAGGAGATCGCGTCCGCTCCTCAGCCGCGCGTGCCGATCGGCCAGCAGCGAGCGCTTGCGCTCGAGCAGGAGCCTGGGCGCCTGCACGAGCCGGGCCCGGTCCCGGTCGAGCTCGCGGCGCGTCCACGCCAGTCGGCGCCGCGCGCCGCGGGCGAGCGCTGTCCGCAGCCCATGCAGCGTCTCCTGAAGCTCGCGCCATTCAGGCACGACGAGGCGAGCGGCCGCGGTCGGCGTCGACGCACGGACATCGGCCGCCAGGTCGCAGAGGGGCGTGTCCTGCTCGTGGCCGACGGCCGAGACCACCGGTACCGGGCAGTCGGCGACGGCGCGCACGAGACGCTCGTCGCTGAAGGGAAGCAGGTCGTCGAAGCTGCCACCGCCTCGTGTGAGCACGACGACGTCGACGCCTGCCCGGCACACAGCCCGCAGCGTCTCGGCGATCGCGAGCGCGGCTCGGGGTCCCTGCACCGTGGTGGGAGCGACGAGAATCCTGGCGGGCGGGAAGCGGTGGAGGATCGCGGCGATCACGTCCTGCTTCGCCGCCGCTTCGGGCCCGGTCACGAGACCGATGCGGCGCGGGATGACGGGAAGGCGCCGCTTGCGCTCGGGAGCGAAGAGCCCCTCGGCCGCGAGCTTGCGACGAAGCTGCTCGAGCTGGAGCAGGATGGCGCCGAGGCCGACGGGCTCGATCGAGAGCGCCCTCACCTGGAACGCCCCGCGGGCGGCCCACAGCTCGGGCCGGCCGAAGACGTGCACGCGCGCGCCGTCCGCGAGCTCGAGGCGCAGCGCGTCGAAGCCGGCCCGCGGCATCGTCACCGCGGCGGTGCTCCCGTCCTCGGGATCCTTGAGCGTGAAATAGACGCTCTGCCAGGCCGGCTGGCGACGGAACTCGGTGACCTCGCCCTCGATCCAGAGGGTCGGCAGACGGGCGATCCATCCCGCCACTCCCTGGTTGAAGGCCGAGACGGTATAGACCTTCCGGTCGCCGTACTCGAGGGGCTCACGTTTCATGCCGGAGCGCCGAGACTGCCTGGCGCGCGAGCGCTAGAGCAGGATTCGCGCGGCGATATCGGGCGAGCAGCCGCTCTCCAGAAGCTCGACCGCATCATGCAGATCCACCTCGCCGTCGGCCGCCATCGCTTCTGCGAGCTCGATCGGGTATCCGGCCTCGACGAGGACATGGAGGCGCCAGCCCTGCACCTTCGCAAGTTCGTCGTACTTTGGCTCGAGTGTCTGCATCTCTTCCATGTCAGCGTAGGGGGTTCTTTCTCGCTGGGACGAACCCTCCGTGGAAAAGTTCGGACGAAACCGCATCAGCTTCGCGACCGAGCACCCTCGACAGTCTGACCGGCGCTTCGGAGGGCACGCTCGATCTCCGTCAGCTTCGTCGCCAATTCGAGCTCGAGGTGCGTCTCGAAGGCGTTGAGGCGCTCGTTCGCGCCCTCGAGCGACTGCTCGAGACGCTCGGTGAGCGCCTTGATGCGCTCGTTGGAGATCTCGGTCTGCACCTCCGCGGCCCGCACGAGATCGTCGATCTGCCGCTGGAAGCGCGCCGCCGAGGCCTGCGCCGCGCCGGCGATCCGGTTGACGACCTCGGCCTCGGCGCTCTTCATGAAGTGCTCCATCGAGAGCTCGAGCTCCCGGGAAAGCCGTTCCGCCGTCTTTTCCCGTGATTCGCGCAGCTGGCGGTCGAACGAGCGCTCGGCATCCTCCGAAAGGCGGACGACGGAGCGGTCGAGCGACCGGTCGAGCTGCTCGAGGTGGCGTCGCTCGACATCGGCGAGCGCGATCGCAAGCTGCTGGCGCAGCTCGCCCTCCTCGCGCTCGATCTGCTCCCGCATCGATCGCTCTCGAGTTCGCAGGCGCTCGCCGACTTCGTGCAGGGCTCGTCGCCGCTCCGCCGCGTGCGTCTCGATCTCGGCCTTCGCGGTGTCGAACGCCTCCCCGGCCGCCCGCTCGAGCTCCAGGCGGATGCGCTGCATGGCTTCGTTCTGATGCTCCTCGAGCGTTCCAACCTCTGTCGCATGCGCCTCGAGGCGGGCTTCGTGGGCCTGAAGCGCGTCAGCCTGCTTGCGGATCAGCTCCTCCAGGCGGACCTTGAGCTGCTGCTGCGCACGCTCGAGGTCGTCGCTCCAGCTCGACAGCCGCTGCTCGAGCTGCTGCTGCGTCTCGGCGACGGAGCGTGTGCAGCTCGGCCCTCGCGACGTCGAGCTGCTCGGCGACCGCCGTGCGGCGGTCCTCCCGCAGCCGGCGCTCCTGCTCGGCTAGCTGGTGCGCCGTCTCGGCGCGCTCGCGGGCAAGCGTGTGCTCCAGCTCCCTGATCCTGAGCTGCACGTGCGCGTCGAGCGACGCATCGAGCTGGTCGCGCATGCGGGCCCCGCTGTCCTCGATCGAGCGGACCTCGTTGAGCCCGCGCGAAAGCCCGAGGGCGCCGGCGGCCCCGGCGGCGGCCGCCAGGAAGCCGCCTGCCACGATCGCCAGCTCGGTCAGGTCCCAGCGGTCGATCGCCGCGCCGACCGCCAGCAGGATCCCGCTTGCGGCGGCGAGCACGACGAGAACGACGGCGAGCACCACGAGGAGGCGTTCCGTCTCGCGGTGGAAGACCGTCGCCAGGAATGCCGCGGCGACGGCGAGCAGCCCGACTGCCAGTGCGATCTCGAGCGCAGCGACCACGCCGCCATGGTAGGCACGTCGCCGCGGGCCCGCTACCGCTTCAGCGCTCGGAATCGATCCAGCGCCGCGCGGGCCACACGGCCGGCGAGCAGATCGGCCGACGACCCGACGCCGCCCGGTGACCAGGCCATCACGGTGGCGACGAAGGCGCCACCCGGCCAGTAGACGAGCCCGTTGTCGTGCCGAGCGGTGGTGATCCACCCGGCCTTGTGCGCTACCACGGCGTTGCGGGGCAGGAAACGATCGAGCTTGCCGTGGTCGACGACGTGCGCGAGGAGGTAGAGAAGGTAGCGCGCCTCGGACGGCGAGAAGCCCGCGATCCGGCGCACGAGCGGTCCCTTGCCGCCTGCCGCGAGATGGACGAAGCGAAGCAGCCGGCCGAGGTCCCAGGCGGTCGTGAACTTCGTTCGCGAGATCGCGGGCTGGCTCTCCGAGGTGATCGGGATAGCGCGCTCGATCGCGCGATCCTCGGTCTCGTAGCCTCCGTACATCTCGCTGTCGTGGAGCCCGACCGAGCGCATCATCGCGTTCACCTTCGCCGAGCCGCCGCTCGTGGAGCCGCCGATGACGGTCTCGAGCCGGTTGGCCGCCCCGTTGTCGGAGTAGATGAGCATCGAGCGCATGAGCGCGTCGACCGACGAGCCGTTTGCCGGCGGCCCGCGCAGGCCCCGCATGACCTCCACCGCGATCGCCAGCTTGAGCGTGGACGCCGCGGGGAACCGTGCCCGTGCGTTCCAGGCGGCGCCGCGGCCGGTGACCAGGTCCTGCACGTAGATGCCCGCGATGCCCGGGAGCTTCCGTGCCAGCGTCCGGACGGTGCGTCTGAGCGCCGGGTCTTCGATCGAGGCTGTGAGTCGCGGCGCGGCGCTCGCGGCCAGTCCGAGGACCGGGCCGACCGGGGCCGAGGTGTCTCTGTGACCCTCCCCGTCGACTGCGACGAGGCGCAGCGTGACGTCGCGGCGCGGCAGCACGGCCTGCAGGCGGACGCGGTTGCCGTGGACGACCTTGACGGCCTTCCGGTCTCCGTCCACGAGCAGGATGACGTACTCCGTGCCGGGCGGGACGACCGCGGAGACGTTCCCGAAGAACGCCTGGTACGCCGCCGGCTGCACGATCCTGGGCGTGTCGACGAGGGGCTTGGCCGGCGGCAGCGCCGGAGGCATCATGCGACGCGCATCATGACGAGGGCGACGGCGAGCGCGCACGAGGCGGCCGCCATTGCCCGGAGCGCGCCTTCGGGGCCCTCGATCAGCGTCGCGCGCGTGACCGGCTCCGAGCTGCCGTCGGGTCGGGTGATCTCGCCGCTCAGCGACGCCACCCGACGCCGCACGTCGCGCACCTGGGTCGAGAGCCTGCGCTGCGCGAGGCTCAGCGCTACCGCGAACGCGGTCGCGGCGACTGCCTCGGCCGTGATCCGCCCGGCGGTCGCGAAGTACGCGGTGAGCAGCGGGAAACCTCCCCAGGCGAGCCCGAACCACAGGTCGGAGTGGAAGCGGCCGCCGGCGAGCTCGAGGTTGTACGCGCACACGATGAAGACGCCCGCGGCGACGAACGCGCCGATCCACGGGTCTCGCGTCACGGCGCCGTAGATCCCGATCGCCGCAGCGATCGCGATCGAGCCGGCGGCGAGCAGGGCGAGCACCGGCGACGGGATGCCGGTTCTGAGCGGGCGCCCGTTGAGCTCGTCGAGCGCATGGGCGCCGACGCCGAGCGCGAGGAAGAACGCCACGAGCATCGGCGCGAGCGTCGAAACCTCGAAGGCGGGCGCGAGCGCGGCTCCGATCACGACGTACGAGAGGTGCCAGGCGGTGTACGGCGGATGGAGGAGCGTGACGTAGTCCCGCCAGCCTCCGGACGAAAGCGCGTAGAACGCCGGGCGTGGAGCCTCAGTCGCCACGGCGTCCCCAGATCACGATTCCTCCCCGAGGCTCAGGGTGCGATGGGACACGGCATCGATGCCGGCGCCGCGCCAGAGCTCGAGGAGGCTCTCGAGCGGATAGCGGTCCCAGAAGCCGCGGATGCTGGGGGCCAGGAACTTGCCGACCTCGTGCCAGCCCGGAGAGATGACGTGTCCGCACGCCGGGAGCAGTGCCCCGGTGTAGAAGCGCCACGACGCCGTCGCGACGGCATTCGGAGGGACGAAGAACTCGAGCATGGCGATCGTTCCGCCCGGCTTGACCACCCGGGCCAGCTCGGCCATCGTCGCCCCTGGGTCGTCGACGTACCGCAGCAGGTACGTGAACGTGAGCGCGTCGAAGCTCGCGTCCGGGTAGGGCAGCTGCTCGGCGCGGCCGGCCTCGAGGCGAACCGCCTTCCCGAGGCCGGCCCGCTCGACGCGGGCTCTGCCTTCGGCGAGCATCTCCGGGCTCTGGTCGATTCCGACGACAGAGCACCCGTAGCGCTCGGCGAGCTCGATGGCGACGGCGGCCGTGCCGGTTGCCACGTCCAGAACCGTATCCTCTGGAGCCGCTCCGACCCGCGAGACGAGGAAGCGGCGCCAGCGCGGATCCTGGCCGAAGCTGAGCAGGCTCGCGTAGCGGTCGTAGGTCGAGGCGAGCGGGGCGAAGAGCTTCCGGGCTCGGACGTTGCGCTCGCTCTCGGCCAGGGCCACGTGTCTATTCTTGCGCCGATGAGCCGAGATGGCTGATTCCCGATGACGCACCGCGGATGGCGCTCGGACACCCCCTCGGGTACGTGAATTGGGAACCAACCATCTAGAGGACGAGCTGACCGCCGCGGCCGAGGCCGCTGCGGGCTTCCTCGAGCCGGATGAGGAGCTGGCGGGCGTGCTCGCGGCGGAGCCCTCTCCGGGCGTTCGCGTCTACGTCTGCGCGTACAGCCGGCCCGACGGAATGGCCTGGCTCGCGATCGACGCCGCCGGCGCCCCGGTCGCCGATCGGGCGCTCGTTCGTGACGCCGTCTCGATCGTCGGGCTCTGCGAGCTCGCCGAGGAGAGTGCGGGCGGCGGCGATCTCGCCACGTTGCGCGCGCGCCTCGCGGAGGTCCGAGAGGCAGAGCAGCCCGAGGGGATCGAGGAGGCCGAGCAGGCCGCCGCCGAGCTCGAGTCCGAGATCGCGGAGGAGCCTCGAGTCGCGAGCGTCACCTATCTCGACGCGATCGGAAGCGCGGCGGCGCGTCTCGAGCGCACGCTCGGCGAGCTCGGCTCGTCCCCGTTTGCCCAGGCCATGCAGGCGGGAACGGTGGCGGTCGAGGAGTTGGCCCGCGACGTCGAGCGCGCCTACAAGCGACCGCTCGGCTAGTCGAAGACGAAGGGAGACAGATGGAAGGCGGAGGTTTCGGATTCCCCTTCGGCGGTGATCCGGAGGAGCTCATGCGCGGCCTGCGCGAGTTCGCCGAGCGCCAGACGGAGGCGGTGCAGGAATCGCAGCGCGAGCAGTTCGCGACGCTCACCCTCAACACGGCGGTCGAGCTCACCGGCGCCGCCCTGCGCCGGGTCGACGTGACCGGGACGATCGACGAGCAGGCGATCGGGCTGCGCGACGCGATGCGCGTCCTCTTCCCCGAGGCGGTCGCGCTCGTCTCGGCGGCCCGTCAGGGCTTCATGCGCGAGCGGTAGCCCCCAACGGCTAGCGCCCGGCTGCGGCAAGCGCGATCGAGGCGATCGCAGCGACCACGCCGCCTACGAGCAGGCCGACCGCGATCGCATGGGCGGTCGGCGTCGCCGCGCGCTGGCGCAGGACGATTCCGGCCGCGATGAACGCGGCGCTGATGATCGGGCTCGAGAGCTGTGAGATCGAGTGGATGAAGAGCGTGAACGAGACCGCCGAGATGAACGCGCCCGCGGCGATCCCGAGCTGGGTCAGCCGGCCCTGCTCCCCCGCTGCCCGCTGCCGCATTTCTCCATCCTAGAATCGACAACCCGTGGCGGCGCGGGCTGACATGAGGGCCGAACGGGTATCGATCCACGAACCAGATCGTGACGATCTGGGTCATCAAGGTCGCCTGGGAGGTCGCGGCAACGCCGCTCACGTACGCTGTGGTCGGCGCGCTCGAGCGCCACGAAGGCGTCGACGTCTACGACGTCGACACCGACTTCAACCCGTTCCACCTGCGCCGCGCATGATCGCTCCCGACCGCCACCTGTCCTGGGACCGTTGCGTCAACGCGCGCGATCTCGGCGGCCACGCCGGCTCGGGCGGCCGGTCGATCGTCCACGGTGCGCTCGTCCGGGCAGACACGCTCGACCATCTCACAGCGCGAGGGCTGGGAGGCGCTGGTCGCGCATGGAACGCGGACGATCGTCGACCTTCGCAGCACCGCCGAGCGCAGGCCGCGCAAGCTGCCGGCCGGCATCGAGGAGCACCACGTTCCGCTGCTCGAGGCGGCGGATTTCGCCGCGCTCGACGGCGTCGAGACGATGGAGGACCTCTACCTGGCGATGCTCGACCGTCGCCCGGCTGCGTTTGCCGAGGCCGTGACGGCGGTCGCCGACGCGCCGGCGGGCGGTGTCGTCGTCCACTGCTTTGCGGGCAAGGACCGCACCGGGCTGGTCGTCGCGCTGGCTCTGGCGCTGGCCGGCGTGTCGGATCCGGTGCTTGCCGACGACTACGCGGCGAGCGACGACCGCGTCCGGCCTCTGCTGGCCGAATGGGTCGCGACCGCCCCGACGCCGGGCGAGCGGGAGCGGCGGCTTCGTGAGAGCCGCGCCCGGCGCGAGACGATGGCGCGAACCCTCGAGCTGGTCGAGGCGCGGTACGGTGGGGCCGAGAGCTACCTCATCGGGGCGGGCGTGGACGCGGCCGTTCTCGAGGCCATGCGGCGCCGGCTGCTGGGGCCGCTACAGGGCTAGCCGCCGCTCGGCGGGCGGGTCGCGAGCAGGCGGCTGAGGGTCTCGAGCGAGGCGACCAGCTGGCGCCTCTCGTCGTCGGAGAGCTCCTGCATGAGCCGCTCGAGCGCCTCGACGAAACGCTTTCGGCGCCGCTCGCGCTCGCGCTTTCCCGCGGCGGTGAGCGCCACCCGCACGGCGCGGGCGTCGTCCGGGTCAGGCTCGCGGCTGGCGAGCCCGCGTTCCTCGAGCGCGTCGACCGTCCGGCTGGCCGTGGCCACGGTGACACCGAGCTCCTCGGCCAGCGCGCCCATCCGCAACGGGCCCTGGAGTGCGACCGCCCGCAGCGCCAGCGCCTGCGGCGACGTCAGGTCGGCCGTGTCCTGCTCGTCCTCGCGGCGTCGCAGGATCTCCGCCCGGAGGCGGACGATGCCGTCCGCCATGCGCTCGAGGTCTTCCGGGTTCAACGGGCGCGTGCCGGGACCGCGACCTCGGCCGGGCGCTCGTCGAAGCGCTTGCGAAGCTTCGTATCCGGCAGCATCAGCGTCGCCGCGAAGGCCAGCGCGGCGAGCGCCAGCCCGAAGCCGAAGGCGGGGTGGAGGGCGCTCGCAAGCTCTTCGGGCGCCGCGCCGAGCGAGGACGAGTCGCCGAGCCGCGCGGCGACGATCGCTCCCATCGCCGTCACGCCGACACTCGCGCCGATCCAGCGGGAGAACTGCGCCGACGCCGTGGCCATTCCCATCAGCCCGCGCGGAGCCGCGTTCTGGACGACGATCACGAGCGTCTGCATCATCAGGCCGACGCCCATGCCGAGGACGACCACGTTCCGGATTGCGTCGCTCGTGGTCGCGTCGGTTCCCATCGTTGCGAGCAGCGCGAAGCCTGCGGCCACCAGAGGCGGGCCGGCGAGCAGCACGGGCCTGGAGCGTCCGGTGCGGCTGACGATCTGGCCCGCGACGATGCTGGCGGCGATCCAGGAGAGCATCAGCGGCGTCAGCACGGCGCCGGCGCTCGTCGCGCTCTCCCCGAGCACGCCCTGGACGAAGAGCGGCACGAACGTCACGGCGCCGAATGCCGCCGCACCGAGTGCGAAGAGAGCGACGTCGGCGCTCGCCACCGCCCGGCGGCGCAGCAGCGGCAGGGGGATGAAGGGGTCCTCGACGCGCCGCTCCCAGGCGATGAACGCCGCCGTCGCGAGGGCAGCGCCGCCGAGGAGCGCCAGGATGACCGGCGAGCTCCACGCGTAGTCGACGCCTCCGGAGGACACCGCGATGAGCGCCGCGCCGGCGCCGAGCGTGAGCAGCAGAGCTCCGACGCCGTCGATGCGGCGCGGAACCCGCTCTCCCCAGCTGCCGAAGCCGAACCAGATCACGCCCAGCGCCAGGGCCGCGAGCGGGAGGCTCACGAAGAAAGCCAGCCGCCAGCTTGCGTTGTCGGCGATCCAGCCGCCGAGCGTCGGTCCTCCGACGGCGGACACGGCGAACACGGAGCCGCTGACGGCCTGCCACCGTCCACGCGCCCGCGGCGCGATGATGTCGCCGATCACTGCCATGCCGAGCGGCAACAGGCCGCCGGCGCCGAGACCCTGGATCGCCCGGCCCGCTACGAGCACTTCCATCGACGGCGCGAGGCCGGCGGTGATCGAGCCGGCCGAGAAGAGGAGGATGGCGACGGTGAAGAGCGCGCGCCGGCCGTAGATGTCGGAGAGCTTGCCGTAGAGCGGGATCGTGAGCGTCGCGCCGAGCACGTAGGCGGAGAAGACCCAGGAGTACTGGGCCAGCCCCCGAGCTCGCCGACGATCATGGGCAGCGCGGTCGCCGCGAGCGTCTGGTTGATCGAGGCGAGCAGCATGCCGAGCAGCGTTCCGGCGAGCACGATGAGGGTGCGGCGCTTGCCGAGTGGATAGACGCTGCGATCGTTCATTTCGTTACGCAATGAAAGTATATCGGCCGACGGCCGCGGAGGCTTGACGATCCTTTCAGATCTGGGGGATGCAGCTGCCCGCGGGCTCAGGCGAGCAGCGAGTAGCCGCCGTCGACGACGATCGTCTGGCCGCGGATCATCGCCGCCTGCGGGGAGGCGAGGAAGCACACGGCGTCGGCGATGTCCACGGGCTCGACGAGCCTCCCGACCGGAGTCCGGCTGCGGTAGTAGGCGAGCATCTCCTCGCGATTCGGAAAGGCGTCGAGGGCGCCGGTCTCGACGAGCCCCGCCGAGACCGCGTTGACTCGGATGTCGCGGGGCGCGAGCTCGACCGCGAGGTAGCGCACGAGCGCCTCGATCGCCGCCTTGGAGATGCCGACGAGCACGTAGCCGTCGAGGACTCGCCCGGCGCCGAGGCTCGACAGCGCGACGATCGAGCTTCCCGGAGGCATCGTCGGTGCGGCATGCCGCGCGAGCGTGAAGACCGAGCGCGCGTTCGCGTTCAGCGTCCAGTCCCAGTGCTTCTCCTCGAGCTCCACGGTCGGACGGATCACTCCGGTCGCGGCGTTCGCGACGAGGATGTCGACCGGCCCTGCCTCTGCGAGCAGCGCCTCGGCCCGCTCGGCGTCGCCGACGTTGCCACGCAGCAGCAACGGCTCGGCACCCAGGGCGCTGAGCTCGTCGGCCGTCTCCTCGGCCGCGCGGTCGGAGCGCATGTATCCGACCGCGACGCGCGCCGCCCCGTGCTCGGCGAAGCGCAGGGCGATGACCTTGCCGATGCCGCGCGAGCCTCCGGTGACGAGGACGGACTTCCCCGCGAAGGCGCCGGGCGCAGCGCCTGGATCCGGGGTCATCCCACCCGGGTGGGCCGGTGGCTCGGGATCGTCTCCCAGCCGATGCGGGTCGGCGGCTCGAGCGGGCCCTCCGCGGCCTTGGACGAGCACCCGGCGAGCCGCTCGAGCAGCTCGATCTGCTGCTCGCCGTAGACGCGCGCGGGATGGTCGGCCGGCAGATCGCGGATCAGGGCCCGAACGCGGGCACGAATCTGGTAGGCGAAATGCGGTGTGGCGGCGCAGGTGAGCGCCGTCACGTCCTCAACGGTCGGCTCCCCCTCGGCCACGGGCGAGACCTTAGCAGCCGACTATGCTCGCAGCGGTGAGCCGCGCGCCCGAACTTGCAACCCGCACGGCGGGTCGTTTCGCAGGTTTCGGCACGGCAGACGGGCTTCTGATCGCGACCGTGGTCATCTGGGGCCTGCACTTCCCGATGGTCAAGTACGCGATCACGCACGGCTTCGCGGCTCTCGTCTACGCGACGATGCGCTTCGGTGTCGGCTCGGCGGTGTTCGCCGGGATCACGAAGCGGCGTGAGGGCGACCTGCGCGTGCGACGCCGCGACCTCGGGCTGCTCGTGGGCCTGTGCGGGATGGCGATGTACGTCAATCAGATCGCGTTCGTCTCGGCCGTCAAGCTGACGAACGCGTCGACGGTGGCGCTTCTGTTCGGGACGTTGCCTATCTTCGTGGCGCTGATCGGGTGGCGTCTCGGCGTGGAGCGCCCACACGCGCGCCACTGGGTCGCCGTCATCGTTTCCTTCGTCGGCGTGGCGCTCGTGGCGGCGGACGCCCAGGGCGGGATCACCGGCGAGCTCGGCGGGATCCTGCTCGGGCTCGTGGCGCCGCTGACCTGGGCCTTCTATTCCGTCGTCGCGGCCCCGCTGATGCGGACGTACTCGCTCTACAGGATCAGCGCCGTCGTGGGCCTCGCGGCGATCGGCCCCTTGCTCGCCACCTCCGCTCCTCAGTTCGCAAGCGAGGACTGGGGCTCGATCACCGGGCTCGCGTGGGGCGCTGTGGCGTACAGCACCTTCGCAGCGTTCCTGCTCTCGAACATCATGTGGTTCAAGGCGATCAAGCTGGCCGGCCCGAATCGCGCGGCGCTCTACGCGAACCTCCAGCCCTTCCTCGGCGCCGTGTTCGCGGTGCTCATGCTCTCGGAGTCGATGGGGTTGCTGCAGATCATCGGCGGCGCGGTGATCGCCGCCGGGATCGTGCTCGCCCGGCCGGAGCGGGCGCCGATCGAGGTCGTCGACTAAGTCCGGCTCGCGGACGCGCAGGTCGAAGACGTCCGGCCGGTTGTAGTGGCCCACGGGATCGAAGCGCTGCCGCTCCTCGAGCAGCTTCTGCGGGTCGAGCGTCGCGTAGAGGATGCCCTCCGCCTCCCACAGGGGGCCTGCCAGGAAGGCGCCGTCGGGACCGACGATGGCGCTGCCGCCCCGGCCGATCCACCCGAGCCCCGCCAGCTCCTCCGCGAGCGGGAAGTCGGCCGGGTAGCTCGAGGCCTGCTGGAGGTGGCAGGCGCTGATCACATAGGAGCGCGACTCGAGCGCGATGTGCACGAGGGTCGACTGCCAGCGTTCGCCGTCGTCGGCCGTCGAGGCGACGTAGATCTCGACGCCCGACTCGTAGAGCGCGAACCGCGCGAGCGGCATGTAGTTCTCCCAGCAGATGAGGCCGCCGAGCCGCCCGAGCGGCGTCTCGATCGCCCGCAGGCCGCCGCCGTCTCCCTGGCCCCAGACGAGGCGCTCGTGGTTCGTCGGCATCAGCTTGCGATGCTTGAGGGCGAGCTCGCCGTCCGGGCTGTAGTAGAGGAGCGTGTTGTAGAGCGTCCCGGGGCGGTCACGCTCGATCTCGTCCACGCCGACGACGAGCCAGACGCCGTGCGCGCGGGCGATCTCGGCCAGGCGCTCGCTCCCGGGGCCGGGAACCTCGACCGCCTCGCGGGCCAGCATGGCGAACGCCGCCTTGCCTCTTTCGTCTCCCCAGCCGGCGAGGAACTTCGCCCACGACGACGACGGATACGCGGGCACGAACACTTCCGGGAAGACGACGAGCTCGGCGCCGGCGCCGGCGGCCTCGCCGACCAGTCCCTCGAGCTTGTCGAGCGTCGCGGCCTGATCGAGCACGACGGGCTCGACCTGGACGCACGCAACGTGGACCGGCTGACGCACGAGCCGAATTCTGCGGCATCTATCCTGGCGCGTGCGTTGACCACGATCTTCGTCGACTACGACGGCACCATCACCGAGCAGGATCTGCTCGACACGATCGCCCAGACCTTCGGCGACCCGGAGGTGTACGCCGAGGTCGACCGCGGCCTGGACGAGAACCGTCTGACGCTCCACGAGGTGCTGCGGCGCGAGTTCGAGCCGGTACGGGCGCCGCTGCCGGAGGTCGTCGGCTGGGTGCTCGAGCACGCCGTCATCCGTCCGGGCTTCCACGATCTGGTGGCGCTGGCCCGCGAGCGGGGCTGGCGGCTCGTCGTCCTTTCGAGCGGCTTCCGCGAGCTGATCCAGCCGGTGCTCGAGCGCGAGGGTCTCGGCGAGGTCGAGCTGCTCGCGAACTCGATCGAGCCGGACCCCGAGGGCTGGCGCGCCAGCTTCCGCGACGAGCAGTCCTGCCCCGTCTGTGGGGAGCCGTGCAAACGCGCCGCGGTCGTCGCCGAGTCGAACGGGGGCGAGCGGGTCTACGTCGGCGACGGCATCTCCGACCGTTGCGGCGCGGAGGCCTCCGATCTCGTGTTCGCGCGGCGCGGCCTCGCCTCCTACCTGCGCGATCGCGGCGTGCAGTTCGAGCACTTCGACGACTTCCACGAGATCGTCGCAACGCTCAGAATGCAGGACCGATGAACATCCGTCGTGCAACCGAGAGCGACGAGGGCGTCCTGCGCGAGCTGTGGGAGGAGTTCGTGCTCGAGGTGCCCGAGCTGCCGCACCGAGGGGAGATCGAGCCCGAGAAGGAGCTGTCTGAGGTCCGCGAGATCGTCCGCTCGGGCCTCGGGCTCGTCGCCGAGGACGGCGAGGGCGCCGCCGGGTATGCGCTGGCGAAGCTCGACGGGCCGTGCTGCCACCTCGTGGATCTCTACGTGCGTCCCCGCGCCCGGCGCGCCGGAACTGCGAAGGCCCTCATGGCGGAGGTCGCCGCGTGGGGCATGCAGAACGGCGCGCACACGATGACGCTCGAGGTCCTGACCTCGAATGCCGCGGCGCGGGTCGTCTACGACCGGCTCGACTTCGAGGAGGAATCGCGCCTGCTGTTCGCGCCGCTGGGGCAGCTGTCCGAGCGCCTCGCGGCCGACCAGCACGCGCCGTCGCACGGCTCGATCCACCTGCAGACCGACGACGTCGATGCCGTCGTCCGGGCCGTGCAGCAGTTCGTCCCCGTCTCCCCGGCGGCTCGCAGGGGAGCGTCGTGATGCCGCCGCGTGAACGGCTGGATCGCCGTCTACGACGAGCTCTGCGATCGTGAGCCCGCCATGCTGCGGCGCCTCGCGCTCGAGCTGTCCGACCGCATGGGCGCCGTCGTCTGCGCGATCGGGATCGAGGAGGGCGCGGTGGTTCGCTACGTGCTCCTCGAGCGAGGACGCGTGATGGACGAGTACGCGTCGGTCCCCGAGTATCAGGGGCCGCTGCCGCCGGGCGACGTGGTGGCCCTCAGCGCGAACCCGACCGTCCTCGCACGCCTCACGGGCGCCGACCCGGCGCTCGTGCGCGAGACGGCGAAGACCGCGGAGCGACCGTCCGAGCTGCCGCCACCGCCGGAACTGCTTGCCGCCCTGGCAGGGGTCATCGGCCTCCCGCTGGCCAGAGCGAGCTACGAGCAGGCGCGCGAGCTTCCCGGCGCCATCGTTCTCGACCGCGCAAGCGGCGCGTGAGCGCCGCGCGTCACGCAACGAGCCGGCGTAGCCGGCTCAGCCAGGCCTGCGGAGCGGGCCGGCCGACGGCCGGCGCAGGGCTCAGGTGACGGGGGAGGCCGGCGGGCCGGTCAGCACGAGCCGGCGCAGCGGCCGCGCCCGTAGGGCGCCAGGCCGCGGAGTTTCACCGAGCCCGTCAGGGCTCGGTACGGGAGCAAGCGGCCGTCACGCAACGAGCCGGCGTCACCTAACGAGCCGGCGTAGCCGGTAGGCCGCCGAGTCAGAACCCGGCGGCGTACCCGTCCTTGCGCGGGTCGGAGCCGCCGATCAGCGATTCGTCCTCCACGAGGATGATCTGGCCGCCGCCGAAGATCCCCACGTCGGTGCTGCGCACGACGGTATGGCCGAGGCGCTCGAGCTCGTCTGCCTGGTCCCAGAGGCCCTCCTCGAGGTGCACCTCGTCTCCGTCGACCTTGAAGCGAGGCCGGTCGAGGGCCGCCTGCGGGTCGAGCCCGTCGTCCACGAGCCCGGAGACGAGCTGCATGTGCGCCTGGGCCTGGATGAAGCCGCCCATGTTGCCGAACGGCCCGAGCAGCTTCTCACCCTTGAGCAGCAGCCCCGGAATGATCGTGTGGTAGGGGCGCTTGCCGGGGTCGACCCGTCCCTGCACGGAGAAGCAGGCGCCGCGGTTCTGGAGGATGACGCCCGTCCCCGGCGCGACGACGCCGGAGCCGAAGCTGAAGTAGAGGCTCTGGATGAACGACACCGCCATGCGGTCCCCGTCGACGGCGCAGAGATACACCGTCCCCGCCGGCGGCTCGGTGACCGGTACCGGCGCCTCGGCTCGGCGCCGATCGAGGAAGGCCGGGTCGATGAGCTCCGAGACGTCGGCGCCGTCCCGGACCCGGGCGAGTGCGTCCTCGAGGGCGAGCTTCGCGCAGGCGACTTTGGTCGGCAGATCGGGCGAGAGCCCTTCGAGCAGACCGAGCGCCTCGAGCGCGGCCACCCCCTGCGTCGGCGGCGGCAGCTCCAGCACCTGGACTCCCTTGTACGTCACGCGGAGCGGCTCGACCCAGCGCGGGCGATACGACGCGAGGTCCTCCTCGTCGAGCCAGCTTGACGACGCGATGGCCCGCGCCACCCGGCCCTGGTAGAAGGCCGACGGCCCGTCCGTGGCGATTCCCCGCAGCGTGGCGGCGAGCTCGGGGAACCGGACGCGCTGCCCGACGTAGGGAATGGTATGGAGCTCGAGCGGCGCGCCGTTCACGGCCCACGCCGCTGCGGTCATCGGGGCGAGGGCGAAGCCCCGCTCGGCCGTGTCGATCGCGTCGGCGAGACAGCCGTCGAGGCCGAGACGTCCGTGGCGCTCCGCGAACGCTGCCCAGCCGGCCACCGATCCCGGGACGGTGACGGAAAGGGGCCCGCGCTCGGCCACGGGCTCGAGGTGCTCGGCGGCCGACGGGGCCGGGCCCGCAGCGTCGAGCCCGTCGATCTTCCCGTCGCGCCAGACGATCGCGAAGCAGTCGCCGCCGATGCCGGTCGACATGGGCTCGGTGACGCACAGCATCGCCGCCGCCGCGAGCGCCGCGTCGGCCGCATTGCCGCCGCGCTCGAGCGCACGCAGGCCGGCGCGCGTCGCCAGCGGCTGGCTCGTCGCCACCATCGCGTTGGCCGCGACTGCAGGCGGGCGACCGTGGGCGAAGCGGAACGGCATCGGCCGGCCGCACTCTAGCTCCGTGGAGGACGGCTAGGATGCAGCCGTGCTCACGATCTACGACGCCGCCCGCTGCCCCTACTGCGCCCGGACCCGCATCGTCCTCGCCGAGAAGGGCATCGAGCACGAGCTGGTGCAGATCAACCTCGACGAGCGGCCGGCGTTCATCTACGAGCTGAACCCGCCCGAGGGCCGTGTGCCGGTGCTCGAAGAGGACACGTTCATCCTCCCCGAGTCGGCCGTCATCAACGAGTACCTCGAGGAGCGCTACCCCGAGCCGGCGCTGCTGCCGGCGGATCCGGCGGAGCGTGCGCTGGCCCGGCTGCTCGCGTTCCGGTTCGACGACTTCGGCGATCCCTACTACGACCTCTACCTCGGGCGCCCGGCCGGATCGGCCGAGCGCCTCGACGCCGCGCTGAGGGCGCTCGATCGCAGGCTCGAATCGACGCCGTATCTCGCCGGCGCGAGCTACTCGCTGGCCGACGTCGCCTATATCCCCTGGATCTTCCGCGCCGAGACGCGCCTTGGCTTCGACCTCTCGCCCTACGAGGCGATCGGAGCCTGGACCGAGCGGCTGCTCGAGCGGCCGGCGGTCGCGGCCGAGCGCGAGATCGTCCTCGCTCTGTAGCGGCTGAGCGGACGGCTCGGCCGGCCGGACCCGCGAACGCGGGCCCGAAGGGCCGCAGCCGTGCAGGAGAGCCGCAAGATCGGCCGGTCAGGACGGGATCGGCCCCTACGCGGCGCCGACCGACCGGCGCGCGTCGGTGCCTGCGTGCTCTGCGATCTCGAGGAAGCGGCCCGCGAGCTCGCGGCCGAGCTCATTCCAGTCGCTCCATGTGGACGTCCGTCTCCGCGCGCAGGCGATCGGGCTCGAAGCCGGTGTGGTCGGCGTCCGGAACAGCCTCCCATTCGTCGATCCAGTGCAGCCAGTCCTCGCGCGTCGTCTCCGCATGGAACTGGAGGCCCCAGGCGAGCTCCCCGAGCCGGTAGGCCTGCGGGCAGACCTCGTTGGCGGCGAGCGTGACGGCGCCCGACGGTACGTCGAAGCGGTAGTAGTGCCACTGCAGGGCCATGACGCGCTCGGGAAGGCCTGCAAACAACGGGTCGCCGGCCGCCTCGGGCGTCAGCCGGACCTCGTGGAAGCCGATCTCCGGAACCTCCGCCCTCGTGACCGGGGCGTTCACGGCTTTCGCCATGAGCTGGCCGCCGAGGCAGATCCCGAGCATCGGGACGCGGCGGTCGAGCAGGCGCCGGATGAGCAGGTTCTCGTCGCGCAGCCACGGGTGGTCGTCTTCCTCGTGCGTGTTGACGAGGCCGCCGAAGAGCCAGACGGCCCCGTACTCCTCGAGCGGCCGCGAGGGCGGCGTCCCCCAGGCCATGCTCCACTCCTCCACCTCGTCACCGCGTTGCGCCGCGGCCTCGGCGAAGACGCCGGAGCAGGGCGGCGGCTCGTGGATCAGCGCGAGGACGTGCACGAGGCCAGTCTAGCCGCGGGCTCTGCGCGCTCCCGGGGCAGTCAGGCGCCTGCGGCCGCGCGCAGCGCGTCCTGGAGAGCCTGTGCTGCCGCGCCGGGCCGGCCGCCGCCCACGGCCCGGCCGTCCAACGTGATGACGGGCATGATCTCGCGCACCGAGGAGGACGTGAACGCTTCTTCTGCGCCGGCCATCCGCTCGACCGGGAAGCGCCCTTCCTCGATCTCGTAGCCGGCTGCCGCGGCGGCACGAAGGATCTCGGAGCGCGTGACGCCTGCCAGGATGCCGAGCCCGAGCTCCGGCGTCAGCAGCCTGCTCCCCTCGCGCCACCAGACGTTCGTCACGGGGCCTTCGAGCACGATTCCGTCCTTCGAGAGAAAGACGGCGTCGTCGGCGCCCCGCCGCCGAGCCTCCGCCTCGGCGGCCATGTTGACCGCATAGCTCGTCGACTTGACGCCGCCGAGCAGCCACGGAGAGGAGCTGCGAAGCGCGGTGTCGAGGGCCAACTGGAGGGAGATCAGATCGATCCCGCGCGCCCTCCGTTCATCGAGATCGGAAGGCAGCGCGCTCACGAGCGCGAGGCCCGTCGGCTCGCCGGCCCCTTCCCGGCCGCCTGTCCAGTAGAAGCGCAGCACGCAGTCGGCCTCGCCGCAGGCATTCAGGGTGTCCCGCGCGAGCCCCGAGAGGGCGGCTCGGTCGACCTCGGGGAGCCCGATGCGCTCCGACGACGCGGCGAGGCGGTCGAGGTGCTCCTCGAGCCGGAACGGCTTCCCGCCGTAGACGCGGAGCGTCTCGAAGGCCGCCTGGCCGCGCAGCAGCCCGAGGTCGTCGGCGTGCAGGACCCGTTCGTCCGGGTCGACGACCCCGAGGCCCGCGACGCCGAGCGCGAGCAGCGTCATACGGGCAGCGGCTCCGGCGCGGTCGAGCCCACGGCGGCGAGCAGCGGCCTTGCCTTGACCCACGACTCCTCGATCTCCGCCTCCGGGTCGGAGTCCCACACGATGCCGCCGCCGACCCAGAGATGGATGCGACCCTCGGCGATCGCGAAGGTCCGGATGGTCAGGGCGAGCTCGAGGTCGCCGTTCGGGTAGACGGTGCCGAGCGCCCCCATCGACGCGCCGCGGCCGACGGGCTCGAGCAGGGCGACATGGTCGACGGCCGAGATCTTGGGACAGCCCGTGACGGATCCGCCCGGGAAGAGAGCCCGGAGCAGCTCGGCGAGCCCGACACCGGGCCGGAGCACGCCCTCGACAGTCGAGACGAGCTGGCGGACGCCCGCCAGCCGGTGCTCGGCCATCAGCTCGGGCCAGCGCACCGTCCCCGCACGGCAGACCCGTGAGAGATCGTTGCGCTCGAGGTCGACGATCATCAGGTGCTCGGCGGCGTCCTTCTCCGAGGAGCGAAGGTCCTCGCTCGAGCCGGCGGGACGCGTTCCCTTGATCGGCATCGTCCAGACGCGATCGCCCTGCCGTGCGAGGAAGAGCTCGGGGGACGCCGAGACGATCGTCCAGCCGTCGCCGCGGAGCGGTCGCGGAGCAAGCGGCCGCAGGTGTCGCAGCGCGCTCGCGAGCCCCGCCGGGTCGCCTCGAAACGGCGCCGAGAGGTGCTGCACGAGCGCGACCTGGTAGACGTCGCCGAGCGCGATCGCGGCCCTGACCGCCTCGACGGCGCGCGCGTGCTCCGTCGGATCCCACGTCGTCTCCCACTCGCCGATCTCGAAGCCGCCGGGCTGGCGGCGCCGTCTCCCTTGTGGCACGCACCCGGCAGGCGGCCAGAGGCAGCGGGCAGGGCTCGGGCGGGTCGGGCCAGGGTGCCCGGCGGATCGATCGGGAGAGCCCGTAGCCGAGGAAGAGGTCGGCGCAGACGCCGCGGGCGCCTCCGCCGAAGAAGCCGGCCTCGCACAAGTGGGCCTCCAGGCGCTCGAAGGCGCCTTCGGCGTGCCAGAGCTCGAGCACGATGAGAGTCTAGGGGCCTGTCCGGAAACGCCGGTGCGTTCGCGACTCGCTCAGAAGCCCGTCCGGCAAGGACGCAGGAGGCGTCGCTACTGGGCAAGTAACGGCGCCTCCGAGGACACAGCCGGACGGTCTTCGGAGCCGCCGCCGGGCGTGCTGGGGTTTCCGGGCAGGCCCCTTGAGGCGGCCGCCCGTTCCGGAGGCATCCGTAGAATCGCCCAGATGGACGCGCGGCCCGTCGGCATCTTCGACTCGGGCGCAGGCGGGCTCACCGTTCTGCACGAGTGCCTCGTCACGATGCCGCACGAGGATTTCGTGTACCTCGGTGACGGCGCCCGGTGCCCGTACGGACCCCGTCCTGCGGCCGAGATCGCCCGCTTCGCGCTCGAGGTGGGCTCCTACCTCCAGTCGCTCGGCGTCAAGCTGATCGTGGCGGCCTGCAACTCGGCCACCGCCGCCGCCCTCCCGGAGCTCCAGGAACGCCTCTCGGTGCCGGTCGTCGGGGTGCTCGCTCCCGAGGCGCGCGCCGCCGTGCAGGCGACACGGAACCGGGTCATCGGGCTGCTCGCCACGGAGGCGACCGTGGCCAGCGGGCGCTACACAAGGGCGGTACAGGGCCTGGACGCCGGCGCCCGGGTCGTCGAGGTCGCCTGCCCGAAGCTCGTCCCGCTCATCGAGTCCGGCGCCGCTGCGGACGGCAGGATCGTCGACGCGGTCCGGGAGTACGCCGAGCCGCTCAAGCGCGCGGGAGTCGACACCGTGATCCTCGGCTGTACCCATTACCCGCTGATCCGGCCCGTCTTCGAGCGCGTGCTCGGGCGCGACGTGACGCTCGTCTTCTCGGCGGTCGAGACGGCGCGCGAGGTGGCCGAGACGCTCGCCCGCAAGGGGATCGAGAACGGAGTCGAGCGAGAGGGCGGTTGCCGCTTCCTGACCACGGGCTCGGCGGAGGAGTTCGGCATGCTCGGCGAGCGCTTCCTGCAGCTTCCCGTCGGCGAGGTCGAGCGCGTCGCGCTGCGCGACCTCGAGCTGGCGGCCGCCTAATCCGATGCGCGAAGGTCGCGCCGCCGACGAGCTGCGGCCCCTGGAGGTCGTCCCCGGCTTCGTCGAGCAGGCACACGGCTCGGCGCTGATCTCGTTCGGCAAGACACGCGTCCTCTGCACCGCCACGGTCGAGGAGGGCGTGCCGCGCTGGCTTGCCGGGAGCGGACGCGGCTGGCTGACGGCCGAGTACGGGATGCTCCCCGGCTCCACGGGCACCCGCACGCCGCGCGAGGCCAGCGGCGGCAAGCAGAAGGGGCGCACGGTCGAGATCCAGCGCCTGATCGGGCGCTCGCTGCGGGCTGCGTACCCGATGACGAGCCTCGGCGAGCGCACCGTCTGGCTCGACTGCGACGTCCTCCAGGCCGACGGAGGCACGCGGACGGCCGCCGTCTCCGGCGTCTGGATCGCGCTGGCGCTCGCCATGCGCCGGCTCGGCCTGCCCGACCCGGTCGACCATGTCGCCGCGGTCTCGGTGGGGATCGTCGACGGTGTCTGCCTCCTCGATCTGGACTACGAGGAGGACGCAGCCGCCGAGGTCGACATGAACGTCGTGATGACGGGCGACGGCAGGCTCGTCGAGGTGCAGGCGACCGCCGAGCGCACGCCGTTCTCGAAGGAGCAGCTCGCCGAGCTCGTCGAGCTGGCGGCGTCCGGCATCGAGCGCGTCGTCGAGCGCCAGCGCGAGGCGCTCGCCGCCTGATGCCCGCCGAGCGCGTGCGCGTCGCGCTCGCCTCGCGCAATCCGGGGAAGCTGCGCGAGCTGCGAGCGCTCCTGCCCGAGTGGCAGATCGAGGCGCTCGACACCACGGGCATCGGCGAGGAGGAGGGCTCGACGTTCCACGAGAACGCGCGTGCGAAAGCGCTCTTCGCCCGCGGCCGTGCCGACCCCGGCATATGGGCGCTGGGCGAGGATTCGGGCCTCGAGGTTGACGGTCTGCACGGGGCGCCCGGAATCCGCTCGGCACGCTACGCGGGCGACGAAGCGACCGACGAGGAGAATCTCCGCCGACTCCTGGACGAGCTCGAGTTGCTGGAAGGCGCTGCACGGAGGGCGCGCTACGTCTGCGAGCTCGTGCTGATCTCCCCCTCGGGTGAAGAGCATCGGGGCCGGGGAACGCTCGAGGGAGCGATCGGACGCGAGGCGCGCGGCAGCGGCGGCTTCGGCTACGACCCCGTCTTCGTGCCGCTCGGGGAGACGCTCACGGTCGCGGAGCTCGGCGATGCGTGGAAGGCGGGTGCGAGCCACCGCGCCCGGGCGGCGAGGGCGCTTCGAGACACCGTGCTCGGCACGGCATCCGATCGCGAACGCCCGGTGTGCTAGCGTGCCCGCCGTGGAGGCTGCCGAGGCCCTCGCGGATCTCACGGAGATCTCGACACAGATCCGGCTCGCGGTCCTCGTCGACGAGAGGGGCGAGCTTGTCGCCTCCGCAGGGGCCGAGCCCGCGCAGGCCGACACCGTCGCCCGGCTCGTCCGCGAGCTTCTCTCCGCGGCCGAGGATGCGATGGGCGGGGCGCAGGCGCGCGAGCAGCTCGTGCAGCTGCAGGCCTCCACACCGGGAGGCTGCGTCTTCCTCGTGCGGGACGAGGGCCGGCTCGTTGCTTCGGTGACCGTGCCCGAGCCGACGGCGGGGCTCGTCTTCTACGACCTGAAGACCTGCCTGCGGACCGTCGCCGGTGAGAGCCTGGCACCCAAGCCGACGGCCCGCGCTGGGTCGAAGGCGGCCGAGGCGGACAGCACGGCGGGCCAGAGCGGGCCGACCGAGCCCGGCGCAAGTGAGCCGACCGAAACCGCGAGCGGGGCCGACGATGGCAGCGGGTAAGGCGATCACCGCGGCTCTCGCGGTCGCCGCCGTCGCGGGCGCCGTCATGTGGCGTCGCCGGTCGCGGCAACGGGAGCACGTCGACCTGTTCTTCTCGGACGGCTCGATGGTCTCGTTCGAGCAGGGGTCGATCGAGGCCGCCCGGCTGCTCCCGCTCGCGCACGAGATCCTCGCGGCCGCACCCGACCATCCCTGACGGCCGATGACCGGCGCGGGCCCGGTCGGCGGCGACGCCGTCGATCTCGGATCGGGCGTCGAGCTGAGCGACGCCGAGCTGGCCGGAGCGATTCGGGAGCACGCATACCTCGAAGGCGACTTCGTGCTGCGCTCCGGCCGACGCTCGCGCTATTACCTGGACAAGTACCGGTTCGAAACGAGACCTGATTTGCTCTGGCCGATTTCCAAGCGCATTGCCGCGGCGGTACGCCGAGAGGACCCCGCAGCCGTTCGGCTCGCGGGCCCCGAGCTCGGCGCGGTCGCTCTGGCGACGTCCGCGTCGCTCGCGTCGGGGCTGCCGTTCCTGATCGTCCGCAAGGCGGGGAAGGAATACGCGACCGAGCAGCGGGTCGAGGGGACCTACGAGGCCGGCGAGCTCGTCTGCCTCGTGGAGGACGTCGTGACGACCGGCGGCGCCGCGGCGAGCGCCGTCGGCGCGCTGCGAGAGGCGGGCCTCGAGTGCAATACGGCGATCTGCGTGGTCGACCGCGACGAGGGTGGAATCGAGGGTCTCGCGGCCGTCGGCGTGCGTCTCGTGCCCCTGTTTCGGGCCGCAGAGCTCGTCCAGGGGGACGAAATGCCCGCAAACCCGCATGGTTGAGGGAAACTGCCCACCCTGGTAGTGTCACCGACCGGAGAAGAAGTTGAACCCGCGACAGTAGAGGGGAGTGGAGCTCAAGTGACCAAGGCCGAGTTCATCGATGAGGTTGCAGAGAAGGCGGGGCTCACGAAGAAGGACGCATCGGCGGCCGTCGACGCATTTCTCGAGGCGATCGAGGAGGCCCTCAAGAAGGGCGACGGCGTGACGTTCACCGGTTTCGGCAAGTTCACGGTCCAGCAGCGCGCCGCGCGCATGGGCGTCAACCCGCGCAACCCCGGGCAGAAGGTCCACATCCCCGCGGCGAAGGTGCCCAAGTTCACGGCGGGGAGCGCGCTCAAGTCCGCGGTCAAGGCTTCGGCCCCCGGCTAAGCGCCCGACTCTTCAGCGCTCTTCGTGAGGGCCGCGGGCGGCGGCCCTCACTTTTGCATCGAGCGCGCCCGAGCCTGCGAACATATGTTCGCTATCATCCGGCCGGTGCTGCTCGCCCTCGAGGCCGCCGACCGTCTCGTGCACGCGCTCGCCGACGGCGGCCCCGTGCCCGCCGCCGACGCGGCACGGTCGCTCTTTGCGCTCCGCAACGGGCCGGTCGAGCTCGCGGTGGCGCTTCTCGACACGGTCGTCTTGCACGACGCGAGGCTGGCGCGGCGCGGCAGGGACGTCTGTCTCGCCGCGACGCCGTGGGCGGAGATCCCGCTCGAACGGGCACGATTCGCCGTCGTCGATCTCGAGACCACCGGCTTCGTCGCCGGCAGGTCGCGTATCACCGAAGCGGCTCTGGTCCGGCTCGCCGGCGGAGACGTCGAGGACGAGCTCGAGCTGGTTCCCGAGCGCGGCGACGGTACGGCCCTCGTGGCAGCGCTGCTTCGCGCCGCCGGCGACGCGGTGCTGGTCGGCCACAACGTGCGGTTCGACCTCGCATTCCTCGACCACGAGCTGCGCCCGTTCGGGCACCGGATTGCGGCGCCGGTCGTCGACACGCTCACGCTTGCACGGCGGCTGCTCGCGCGGCCGGGCGGCCGGTTCACGCTTGCCGAACTGGCCGAGCGCTTCGGCTCCGACACGCGGCCGGTCCATCGGGCGCTGCCGGATGCGCGGGCGACTGCGGACGTCTTTCGTGCGTTGACTGCGCTCGCGAGAGAGGCGGGAGCCCGCACCGTCGGGGACCTCACCGGGCTCTGCCGCGTGCGCTCGTAGCAGGTCCGCGGCTGTCGGTAGCGTACTGTCAGACAATGGCAAGCGATCTCGAGGCCCCGCCTGCGACAACGGTGACGTCGTTCGCGGACCGGCTCGCCGGAGAGGTGGAGCGCAAGCGCAGCCAGCTCGTCGTAGGGCTCGATCCGAGGCCCGAGCTGTTTCCGGTGGAGCTGCGGGCCGCGGCGCACGGGAGCCGGGCGGCTGCCGCGGATGCCTGCGAACGGTTCTGCGGCGGGATCATCGACGCGGTGGCGCCGTACGCGGTCGGGGTCAAGCCCCAGCTCGCGTTCTTCGAAGCGCTCGGGGCTGACGGCATTCTCGCCTTCGAGCAGGTCTGCGGCTACGCGCGCGCGGCCGGGCTGCTCGTCATCGCGGACGGGAAGCGTGGAGACATCGGCTCGACGGCCCGCGCCTACGCCGGCGCATATCTCTCGGAGGGAATAGGGCGACCGCCCTACGCCGATGCGCTGACGGTGAACCCGTACCTCGGGAGGGATTCGGTCGAGCCGTTTCTCGCGGCCTGCCGCCGCCACGGGTCGGGGGTCTTCTGCCTCGTCAAGACGTCGAATGCCGGGAGCGCCGACATCCAGGACCTGGCGCTTTCCGACGGCAGGCCTCTCTGGCACCACGTGGCCGAGCTCGTCGACCACTGGGGTGAGGAGCTCGTCGGCGAGCGCGGGCTCTCGAGCGTCGGCGCAGTCGTCGGCGCGACCTATCCGCGCGCGGTGGCCGAGGCGCGCCGGCTGCTGCCGCGGGCGATCCTGCTCCTCCCGGGGATCGGAGCGCAGGGCGCCTCGCCGGCCGATGTCGCCCGGGCGTTCACGAGCGGCCCGGCGAGCGCGCTGGTTCCGGTGGCCAGGGCCGTCATGTACGCCTTCCGCACGGAGACGCGACGACTGGCGCGGCGCCGCCGCGCAGTCCGCCGCACATCTGCGCCAGGAGGTCTGGGCCTCGTCCGGCTGGTAGCCATGGATCAATTTCGTCTTTGGCTCTCCCGTGTGATCGCCCCGCTGGCCTTTCTCGCCGCGGTCACGATCCTGGTCGTCGTCGTGCAGCGGGCGCTCGACGACCGGGACACCTCGGCGGTCACCCAGGCCACCGAGCCGGCGGAGAGCTCGCCGGTCACGACCGACACCGGCGGTCAGGAGACGCCGGCCTCGCGCCGCTTCTACCGGATCCAGCCCGGTGACACGCTCGAGGGAATCGCCGCAGACTTCGACACCACCGTCGACTCCCTGCTCGCGCTGAACCCGGACCTCGACCCGCTCGCTCTCGACCCGGGGACCGAATACGCGTTTCGTGATCGATCTTCGGCGTCGATCGGCGCTGAGGGTTCGGGGGACCACGGGTTCCCCACGCTCAGAGGCCGACGTCCACGGTCCGGAAGAACCAGAGCGCGCTCGTCAGCCACAGCGCGATCAACCCTGCGAAAAGAAGGCCGCCGGCGAGGGGCAACGTCCAGCCCGGCAGCCGGTGTGACCGAACGACGATCACCTTCGCTGCGAACGCGCCGTAGAAGAAGCACCCGAGCAGCGAGTGCGCGAGCGTCCGCGCCGACGCGTTCTGGAACCCCAGCACGAAGACGCAGTGATAGGCGACGGGCAGGCTCAGCACGAATGCCGTGCGCCCCGACCAACGGTGTGCCGTGCCGAGCCAGGCAGGCCGGCTCCACGGCAGCTTGCGGAAGATCCACGCGGCCGTGAAGGCCTGGAAGAGCGCGAGCAACATGACCGCCGAGGCGACCCAGATCTTGAGGTGGATCGTGTCGGAGAAGAACAGGTCGAAGTAGCCGGGCTGCGCTTCGCCCTCGGTCAGCCGGTTCACGTGCGCCGCCGTGGCGACGATGAGGGTCACCCATGCCCCGACGAGCAGGGGAACGAGCAACCATGCGCGGGACCTCGCCGGCTGCTCGGGCGTCTGCTCGGGTGCGGCTGTCGTGCTCGTCGTTCCTCCGAAGCCGGGGCGGCCGCCGGAAGTCTACGGGGCGACGGACGAACGCGTTTGCAGGCTCAGGGCTGCGCGTCTGGCTCTCGGTCCGCGAGCCGGCGGAACGCGATGGCGCCCGCCAGGGCGAGCGTCATGAGCGGGTTCCCGCGCGAGCGCACCTCGACGCCGCCCATCCGGACCGTGCTCTCGCGACGGGGGTACTCGAGCCCGACAGGCTGGTCGGCCAGGGAGACGAGCTTCTCGGTCGCGCCCCGCTCGGCGCCCTTCCAGACGAAGAGCCGGGTCGGACGGAGCTCGAAGCCGCCGAGCCCGCCCATCTTGATCTCGAAGGCCCGTTCCGATCCGACGATCTTCTCGGGCCGCAGGTCCCGCTCCGGAGGCGGCATGACCGGAGTATAGGCTTGGGACGGGTGATCCCAGTGCTGGTTCAGACCGCGCTGCGCCGGCTTGCAGTCCTGGCCGCGGTCGGTGCGACGGCCTTCGTCGCCGCGGCCGCGACGGCGTCTCCGGCCCCGTCCGTCGACGGGCGGGCCGTGCTCGTCGGCAACGGTGCGACGGGTGAGCTGCTGCATCGGGTGCGGCAAGCCCAGAAGGTGCCGATGGCGTCGATCACGAAGATCATGACGGCGCTGGTCGTGCTCGAGAACGCCAGGCCGGACGAGATCGTCACGGTCGGCGGGCCGGCACCGACGATCGGCGGCTCGACGGTCGGTCTGCGCGCCGGCGAGCGCCTCTCGGTGCGCGACCTGCTCACCGCCCTGCTCGTTCAGAGCGCCAACGATGCCGCATATGCCCTCGCCTACCACGTCGGTGACGGCAGCGTCGAGCGGTTCATCAGGATGATGAACCGCAAGGCCGAGGAGCTCGACCTGCGCGACACCCACTTCGCCCGCCCGGACGGCCTGGACGCGGCCGGTCACTACTCCTCGGCGCGCGATCTCTTCAAGCTCGCCCGTGTCGCGATGCACAAGCCGCTCTTCCGCCGGCTCGTCCGGATCCAGACGACCACGATCCCGGGCGGACGCTCGCTACGCAACTGGAACGACCTGCTGTTCACCTATCCGGGCATGATCGGCGTGAAGACGGGGCACACGAGCAGCGCAGGGTGGAGCGAGGTGGCGGCGGCCCGCCGCAAGGGCGTGACGATCTACGCGATCATCCTCGGCAGCTCCTCGCGGGGGCAGCGGAACGCCGATCTCGCGCGGCTGCTCGACTGGGGCTTCGACCAGTACCGGTCCGTGACGGCGATCAGGGGCGGCGCGGTCTATGCCGAGGCGCTCGTCCCGTTCGCCGACCGTCGGCTGAAGCTCGTGGCCGCGGAGCCTGCGTATGCGCTCGTCCGCGTCGACCGTGACCTGGTCGAGCGGGTCGTCGCTCCGGCCATGGTGGACCTGCCGGTGAGGCAGGGCCAGAAGCTCGGCGAGGTGCAGGTGCTCGACCGCGGGAAAATCATCGCGACCGAGCCGCTGCTCGCCGCAGAGAGCGTCGAGGAGGCCGGCTTGGGCCGGCGACTCGGCTGGTACGCTGGCCGTGCGCTCGACCACGCCGGCAATCTCTTCAGCGGCTTCGTAGGACTCTTCACATGATCGTCACTGTCACGCTGAACGCTGCGATCGACAGGACGCTCCTCGTGCCGAACTTCCAGCCGGGGCACCGCCACCGGGCCTCCACGAGCCTCTCGAGCGCCGGCGGCAAGGGCATCAACGTGGCCCGTGCGCTGAAACGGCTCGGCATCCCCGTCGTCTGCACCGGTCTCGCCGGCGGGCGCACCGGTGTCCAGATCGTCGAGCGCCTCACGACCGAGGGCCTGCTCAACGACTTCGTGCGGATCCGCGGCGAGTCGCGCACCTCGACGGCGGTGATCGACCCGACCTCGAACGGCTACACGGAGATCAACGAGTGGGGGCCCGAGGTCGAGGAGCACGAGCTCGCCATCCTGCGCGACAAGCTCGCGTACCTCTGCCGCAGCGCGGAGTTCGTCGTCTTCTCGGGCTCGCTTCCGCGCGGCGTCGACGACGGTTTCTACGAGGAGGCGATCCGGGAGACGAACCGCCGCGGCGTGCCGACCGTCCTCGACTCGGAGGGCGAGCCGCTGCGCCGCGGGCTCGAAGGCGAGCCGTACCTCGTCACGCCGAACGTCCGCGAGGCCGAGCAGCTCGTCGGCCACGAGTTCGGCGGCGACGACGACCTCGTCGCCGCTCTCGACGAGATCGCAGGGCTCGGCGCGCGCAACGTGATGATCACACGCGAGGACGGGTGCGAGGCGCTGTTCCGGGAGGACCGCAGCGAGCTGCGACTCGATGCCAGCGCACCGCGGCTCGAGCCGATCGCGAAGGTCGGCTCCGGCGACGCGTTGCTCGCCGGCTTCCTCGCCGCCCGCAACTCCGGGAAGGGGATCGAGGACGCGGTCCGGGCCGGGGTCGCCACCGGCGCCGCGTCCGTGCTCGAGGCGGGCGCGGGCCGCTTCGACGTTCGCGAGGCCAACCGGCTCACCGCGCTCGTCGACGTGAAGCGCCTCGAGCCGGTGGCCGGCGACTAGCCCTCTGGCGCCCGTTGGGCGTCGTCGGCGCGGGGTGGTAGGATCACTCCAAGTTGAGGGTCGTCGGGCCAGGCGCAGTCATCGAGCCCAGGTCGCCGTGTGGCGCTTGGGCTTTTGCGTCTAAGGGGGCCGTCGCATGAGCGTCGAGCTCCGGCCGGAGGAGGTCGAGCGGCTGCTCGCGCTCGGCGAGCGCTTTGCGAAAGAGGGGCTCACGTTCGACGACGTGCTGCTCGTCCCCGCCGAGTCGCAGGTGCTACCCGACGAGGTTTCGACGAGCTCGCGGTTCACCCGCGGCATCGAGCTGGCGATCCCGATCTCGTCGGCGGCGATGGACACCGTCACCGAGGCGCGCATGGCGGTGGCGCTGGCGCGCGAGGGCGGCATCGGAGTCATCCACCGCAACCTGTCGATCGAGCATCAGGTCGCCGAGGTCGACAAGGTCAAGCGGTCGGAGTCGGGAATGATCGTCGAGCCCGTCACGCTGCGGTCGCAGGACCGCGTGTCCGACGCGCTCGAGCTCATGGAGACCTACCACATCTCGGGCATCCCGATCACCGACGAGACAGGACGTCTCGTCGGCATCCTGACGAACCGCGATCTTCGCTTCGAAACCAATACGCAGCAGCCGGTCGCGAACCTGATGACGACCGAGAACCTCGTCACGGTGCCGGTCGGCACGACGCTCGACGAGGCGAAAGCAGTCCTCGCCCGCCACCGCATCGAGAAGCTTCCCGTCGTGGACGAGGGCGGGTACCTGAAGGGCCTGATCACGGTCAAGGACATCCAGAAGAAGATCCAGTACCCGCTCGCGACCAAGGACGAGCAGGGTCGTCTGCGCGTCGCGGCTGCGGTCGGCGTCGGCCCGGACGCGCTCGAGCGCGCGGCGGCGCTCGTCGACGAGGAGGTCGACGCGGTCGTCGTCGACACCTCCCACGGCCATTCGCAGGCGGTCGTCGACACGGTGCGGCGAGATCAAGCAGCGATTCGACGTGCAGGTCGTCGCCGGCAACATCGTCACGCAGGAGGCCACAGAGGCCCTTTGCGACGCGGGCGCGGACGCCGTGAAGGTCGGCGTGGGGCCCGCGTCGATCTGCACGACACGCGTGGTCGCAGGCGTCGGCGTGCCCCAGATCACGGCCGTGCACGACTGCGTACAGGCCGCGGCGAGATACGGCGTGCCGGTCATCGCCGACGGCGGGATCCAGTTCTCCGGCGACATCGCGAAGGCGATCGCGGCGGGCGCCAACTCGGTCATGCTCGGCAGCCTGCTCGCCGGCACCGACGAGAGCCCCGGCGAGGTCGTCGTGGCCCAGGGCGAGTACTACAAGGAGTACCGCGGCATGGGCTCCGTCGGTGCGATGAGAGCGCGCTCGTACTCCAAGGACCGCTACTTCCAGGGAGAGCGCCACGACGTGGCGAAGCTCGTGCCCGAGGGCATCGAGGGCCGGGTTCCGTACAAGGGCCCGCTCACGAACATCATCTATCAGCTCCAGGGCGGGCTTCGGCAGGCGATGGGCTACTGCGGTGCTGCGACGATCGACGAGCTCCGCACCGGCGCCCGCTTCGTCCGGATGACCGCCGCCGGACTGCGCGAGAGCCACCCGCACGACGTCGCGATGACCAAGGAGTCTCCGAACTACCGCATTGGCTGAGGTACAGTCACCGTTGCCGCTCGCCGAGCCGCCTCCCGAGGAGCGGCCCGTGCTCGTGGTCGACCTCGGGGGCCAGTATGCGCAGCTCATCGCCCGGCGCGTGCGCGACTGCCGCGTGTACTCGGAGCTCGTGCCGGCATCGATCACGGCCGCGGAGGTTGCCCGCCGCAGGGCTCGCGCAGTGATCCTCTCCGGAGGCCCCGCCTCCGTCTACGCGCCGGGCGCCCCCTCGGTCGACGCAGGCCTGTTCGACGCAGGCGTGCCGGTGCTCGGCATCTGCTACGGCATGCAGCTGATGGCGCAGGAGCTCGGCGGGCGCGTCGACCACACGGACGTAGCCGAGTACGGCCGCGCAGAGCTCGAGGTGACGGACGAGGCCAGTCGCCTCCTCCACGACCAGCCGCGCGACCAGATCGTCTGGATGAGCCATCGCGACTCGGTCAAGGCGCCTCCCGAGGGCGCACGCGTGGTCGCGTCCTCGCCCACGACTCCGATCGCGGCGTTCGAGGACGCCGAGCGCGGGCTCTATGCGCGTGCAGTTCCATCCGGAGGTCGTCCACACGCCGCAGGGCATGCAGATGCTGAAGAACTTCCTCTACGAGGTCGCCGACGCGCCGCCGCTGTGGACGCCGGCGGCCGTCATCGAGGAGGAGACGGCGCGGATCCGCGAGCAGGTCGGCCGCGAGCGGGTCCTCTGCGCGCTCTCCGGCGGTGTGGACTCCGCGGTCGCCGCGCTGCTCGTGCACAAGGCCGTCGGCGACCAGCTCACGTGCGTCTTCGTCGACCACGGCCTGCTGCGCAAGGACGAGGCAGAGCAGGTGGTCGAGACCTTCCGGAAGCACTTCCACGTCCCGCTCGTCCACGTGGACGCAGCCGACCGCTTCCTGGCGCGGCTCGCCGGGATCGACGACCCGGAGGAGAAGCGCCGCCGCATCGGCGAGGAGTTCATCCGGGTCTTCGAGGCAGAGGCGGAGAAGCTCGGCGGCTTCCGCTACCTCGTCCAGGGCACGCTCTACTCCGATGTGATCGAGTCCGGCGGCCAGGCGGGCGTCGCGGCGAAGATCAAGTCCCACCACAACGTGGGCGGGCTCCCGGACGACATCGACTTCGAGCTCGTCGAGCCGCTGCGGATGCTCTTCAAGGACGAGGTGCGCCGTGTGGGCGAGGAGCTCGGCCTCCCCGAAGCGATGGTCTGGCGGCACCCGTTCCCCGGCCCGGGTCTCGCGATTCGCATCATCGGCGAGGTCACCCGCGAGCGGCTCGAGATCCTGCGCGAGGCCGACGCGATCCTCCTCGAGGAGGTGCGCAGGGCCGGCCTCTACCGCGAGCTCTGGCAGTGCTTCGCGGTGCTGCCGGCGATTCGCTCGGTCGGGGTGCAGGGCGACTCGCGCACGTACGCCTATCCGATCATCCTGCGGGCCGTGACCTCCGAGGACGCCATGACCGCGGACTGGGCCCGCCTCCCGCACGACCTGCTCCAGACGATCTCCGCCCGCATCATCAACGAGGTGCCCCACGTGAACCGCGTCGCCCTCGACATCTCCTCGAAGCCGCCGGCCACGATCGAGTGGGAGTGACGCCCGGCGAAGCCGGGCATCACTGTAGGGGCCGGATCTCATCCGGCCCGTGTCTTCCGGGTCGAGAGCGCACTCGGAGGAGTTGGGCCGCGGGCGTCGGCTCGCCTTGCCCATGGCGCTGCAAGGCGTAGGGTGCCGCGTCCGCGTCGTCTCTCAGGAGGTACATCGTGGCTATCGCAGTCCAGCTCGACTTCAGGGGTTTGACACTGGACGACTACGACAAGGTTGTCGAGTTGATGGGGTTCGAGCCCGGTGGGCGGACACCCTCCGGTGCCCTCTTCCACTGGGTGACGAAGACTGACGATGGCACCCGCGTCACGGACGTCTGGCAGGACCGGGAGACGTTCGAGCGTTTCGCCGAGGAGCACATCGGCCCGAAGATGGCAGAGGCCGGCCTCAACAGCCAACCCGATATCACCTTCTACGAGGTGCACAACTACATGACGGCCGGATAGGCCTCCCGGGCGGCTCCGCCGCCCCCTCGCGCTAGGGTTGACGCCGTGGAGTTCCGGCGCATCCCCGAGCTGCCGCCGTACGTCTTCGCGGTCACAGACAAGCTGAAGCTCGACCTGCGGCGGGCGGGCGAGGACGTCATCGACCTCGGCTTCGGCAACCCCGACATCCCCTCGCCGGACGTCGCCGTCGACAAGCTCTGCGAGGCGGCGCACAAGGAGCGCAACCACCGCTATTCGGCGAGCCGTGGGATCCCGAAGCTGCGGCTGGCCGATCTGCGAGCTGTACCGGCGCAAGTGGGGCGTCGAGCTCGATCCCGAGACCGAGGCGATCACGACCATCGGGGCGAAGGAAGGGCTCTCGCACCTGATGTGGGTGCTGCTTCAGCCCGGCGACTCGGCGGTCGTGCCGAGCCCCAGCTACCCGATCCACATCTACGCTCCCGTGCTCGCGGGAGCGGACGTGAACCGCATCGCCATGGGGCCCGGCGAGGACCTGTTCGGCAACCTCGTCGAGGCCTTCGAGCGCTCCTGGCCGCGGCCGCGGGTCATCATCCTCTCCTTCCCGCACAACCCGACGACGGCCGCGGTCGAGCTCGACTTCATGCAGCGGGCCGTCGACTTCGCGCGCGAGCACGAGGCGCTGATCGTCCACGACTTCGCGTACGCCGACCTCGGCTTCGACGGCTACGAGCCGCCGTCCATCCTCCAGGCGGAGGGTGCCCGCGAGGTCGCGGTCGAGCTCTACACGCTGACGAAGTCGTTCTCGATGGCCGGCTGGAGGCTCGGGTTCCTGGTCGGGCGGGCCGATGTCGTACAGGCCCTGGCGCGTCTCAAGTCCTACCTCGACTACGGCACGTTCCAGCCGATCCAGATCGCGTCGATCGTGGCCATGAACGAGGCGCCCGAGTACCCGCAGCACGTCAACGAGATCTATCGCTCGCGCCGGGACGCGCTCTGCGAGGGCCTAGACCGGATCGGCTGGGAGGTCGAGAAGCCGCGGGCCACGATGTTCGTGTGGGCGCCGATCCCCGAGCCCTACCGGGCGCTCGGCTCGCTCGACTTCGCGGTCACTCTGACGAACGAGGCGAAGGTCGCCGTCGCGCCGGGCGTCGGCTTCGGCCCGGGCGGCGAGGGCTTCGTGCGCTTCGCGCTGGTCGAGAACGAGGCGCGCATCCGTCAGGCGGTGCGGGGGATCAGGCGGGCGCTGCCGGAGCTGGCAGCCCGAGTCGGTACCGCCTGAACCACGGCGTCACGAGCACGGCGCAGAGGACGGAGAACGCCGCGGCGAGCAGGAACGGCAGGCTCGGGTCGTCCTCGAAGAGCGGCACGTAGAGAAGCGGCGCGATCGCCACGCCCATGAACTTGAAAGCGCTGTAGGCCGACACCGCGCCCGCGCGGTTCTGCGGGAACGCCTCGAGGACGATCGTGTTCAGCGCCGCCCAGGCGAATGCGGACGCGCAGCCGACGACGAAGTAGACGAGCGCCAGGCTCCAGGCGTTCGGGACGAACGCGAGGGCAAGGACGCCGGCGGCGCAGGCAAGCGCGCCGAAGGCGGCCGTCCGGGGCCTTCCGGCACGGTCGGTGATCGTGCCGGCGTAGCGCCCGAACAGCATGCCGCCGACGCCGTACACGGCGACGACGAGCCCCGTCGCGGCCGTGCCCAGCCCGAACTCCTGCGAGCACAGCAGCGCCACGAGGAATCCGATCGCCGTGAAGCCGAGGTACCCGGTGACGGCCTTCGCCGCGACGAGCGCGATCGAGCGGTTGAGGAGGCTCGCGAGCGTCGCCCGCGGACGCTCCCCGGAGGCCTCGCGTCGCATGCTCACCCCGCGCAGCGCGAGAACCAGCGCTGCGGCGGCCACGAGCACGAAGCCGAGCCGCCAGGAGATCTCGCCCAGGGCTCCGCCGAGCAAGGGGGCCAGCGTCAACCCGGCGACCTGTACCGCCGCGAACGTGCCGACGCTGCGGCCGAGCACTCCGGCCGGCACCGCCTCCGAGAGCGCGGCCAGCAGGATCGGAGTCACGAAGGCGTTCGCCGCGCCCATCAGCGCACGCGCTCCGATGAACGTCCAGATCTCGGGAGCGAACGCCGCCAGCAGGGAGGCCGCCGCGTAGGCGGCGTAGGCGACCCGTACGACCCGGGCGCCGCCCACGCGCTCTCCGATCGTCCCGGAGAAGAGCTGCAGGACGGCGAACGGCACCATGTACGCGGTGATCGAGGCCGCGACGAGACGCGACCGTCGTGTCGAGCCCGTCGGCGATGTCGGGGATCAGGGCGATGAGCATCGCGCCGCCGAACGGCCCGAGAAATCCGCCCGCGTAGAGCGGGAGTGTCGGCGGTCGCCGCGGTCGCCGCTGAACGCGCTTCAGGCCCGGCCCCTACAGCCCACCCGGGACGGCCCGCTCTCGCAGCTCCTGCTGGCGTTCCTCGATTGCGTGGGTGAGCCCGTCACGGAACTCGCTGTCCTTGCGCAGAAAGCCGATGTGCACGGGGCCGTGCTCCGAGGCGGTGTCCACGTCGAGCGACCCGGTGCCGATGATCCGGTCCCAGAACGTCCGGATGTAGTGCACGTCCTGGATCCGCTCGAGCCCCGTCGCGATCGTCATCTGGTTGAAGACGCCCCTCATGCTGATCAGCCGCCGGTTCGTGAGCACCCACTTCGTGTACCGGTTCTGGACGATTCGTACGATGAACCAGGGCAGGTAGAGGCCGAGCGTGACGAGAAGCAGCAGGAAGAGCTTCGCCATCGACGGCTTGACGGACATCATCTCCTGCTCGCCTTCCTGAAGCTCGTAACGCGCCACGGGTCCCCTCCATCAGTGAGCCGACCGGCATACGCTAAAGCTCCGTGTGGCCGGAGGCGATTCGTCGACGTCCTCTCTCGCGCCCGCTTCGGCGCCGCGTTCAACTTCTACCGCTGCGGTCGCGGCGCAGCCCTTCGGCGAGCGCGGCTGGGTGCATACCTCGAGCGGCGTGCCGGCGCGCCGCGTGCTGCTCGTCGGGGAGGCCGCCGGCTACCGCGGCGCGCGTGTCTCGGGGATCCCGTTCACATCGGAGCGGCAGCTCTCGGGAACCGGTCCGGCGGAGGCGACGGCGACGATCGTCCACCGCGTTCTGGCCGAGCTCGGGCTCGAGGACGACGCGCTGCTCTGGAACGTCGTGCCGGCACACCCGCACCGGCCGGGCCGGCCCGCGTCCAACCGTCCCCCGACGCGCGGCGAGATCGAGGCCGGACGACCGTTCGTCGAAGCGCTCGCCGAGGGCCGTACCGTGGTCCCGGTCGGCCGCGTGGCAGGGGAGGCGCTCGGCCTCCCGTGGGTGCGGCACCCGTCGCACGGGGGCGCGGCCGCGTTCCGCGAGGGCCTGGGCGCCGTAAGGGGCCTGGTGCGCGTCTGAGGCCCTCTTGCCGCTTGCACAACCGTCGTACCGAGCCCTGACGGGCTCGGTCGAGCTTCGCGGCCTGGCGCCCTTTTACGGGCGCGGCCGCTGCGCGCGGCGCTCCGCGCCGCTTGCTAGACTCGCCGGGTGGCGGACACCGTGTTCGCCGCCGTCGTGCAACGCGCCCCGGAAGGGGCGCAGTCGTGACGGGGGAGCTCTGTTGAGGCCATGAAGACCTGGAACGCGAAACCGCATGAGGTCGAGCGACGGTGGTACGTCGTCGACGCCGAGGGCGAAACCCTCGGACGTCTGGCTACGCGTGTCGCCGACACGCTCCGGGGGAAGCGCAAGCCGGGCTACACGCCCCACGTCGATACCGGCGACTTCGTCATCGTCGTCAATGCCGAGAAGATCGCCGTGACGGGCAAGAAGCTGCAGCAGAAGCTGTACTACCGCCACTCCGGGTACCCCGGCGGCCTCAAGACCCGCACGCTCTCCGAGCAGCTCGATCGCCGGCCCACCGAGGTCATTCGGGCAGGCGGTCAAAGGAATGCTCCCGCGGAACAAGCTGGCCGCGCCCAGATCGGCAAGCTCAAGGTCTACGCAGGCCCGGAGCACCCGCACGAGGCGCAGCAGCCCGAGCCGCTTCCGGGCCGAGCAGGAAGGCGAGGAACGAGTGAGCGAGATCGCCCAGTACCGGGGAACCGGTAAGCGCAAGACGTCGGTCGCCCGCGTGATCCTGCGACCGGGAGACGGCTCCACGTGGATCAACGGCCGGCGGCTCGAGGAGTACTTCCCCCGCGAGTCTCTGCGCGTGATCGCCACCGCTCCGCTCCGCGTGGCCGGCATGGAGGGCAGGTTCGACCTCTGGGCCAGGCTCGACGGCGGCGGTATCGCCGGCCAGGCGGGCGCGCTTCGCCACGGTCTCGCCCGGGCGCTCGTCGAGGCCGACCCCAATCTAAGCGGTGCCGCTCAAGCGCGAGGGCTACCTGACGCGGGACGCGCGCGAGGTCGAGCGCAAGAAGGCCGGCCTCAAGAAGGCCCGGAAGCGGCCTCAGTTCTCGAAGCGCTAGCGCACTGCGTATGCGGTTCGAGAATGCCCGAGCGGGGTATGTGCCTGCGCATGGTCCGCTCCGTGCTCTCAGGAGCCGGCAACAGCCGGCTTGGACGGCCCATTTCATCATGCAGGAGAGCCGAATCCGACCCGGCCGAGTACCTTTCGGCGCCGTGAGACGTTACTTCGGAACGGACGGCGTCCGCGGGATCGTGGGCGAGGACCTCACGCCCGAGCTCGTCGAGCGGCTCGGCAAGGCCTTCGCGCTCTGGCGAGGCGGATCGCCTGTCCTGGTCGGCCGGGACACCCGGGCTTCCGGCCCGATGCTGGAGGACGCTCTCGCGGCCGGCCTCGCCGCGGGCGGCTCCGACGTGGTGCTCGGCGGCGTTCTGCCGACGCCGGCGGTCGCGTTGCTCGCGGCGGAGGGAGGCGCCGTCGTATCGGCGTCGCACAACCCACCGGAGTACAACGGCGTCAAGTTCTTCGCCGAGGGTTGGAAGCTCAGCGACGCCGACGAGGAGCAGGTCGAGGCGCTGCTCGACGCGCCGGCGTCGAACGGCGGCACGGTGACGACGGCGGACGGGCTCGCCGAGCAGTACGTCGCGCGGGTGTGCAAGCAGTTCGGCCGTGCGCTCACCGGCCTCCGCGTCGCGCTCGACTGCGCGAACGGCGCGATGCACGAGGTCGCTCCCGAGGCGTTCAGGCGGCTCGGAGCGAACGTGACCGCCCTTGCCACCGAGCCCGACGGGAACAACATCAACGCGGGCTGCGGCGCCACCGATCTCTCCCTGTTGTCCCGGTTCGCCCGCACGGAGCCGATCGACCTCGGCATCGCGTTCGACGGGGACGGCGATCGCATGCTCGCGGTCGATGCGGAGGGCTGCGAGGTGGACGGGGACCAGATCCTCGCAATCCTGGCGCTCCACCTGGGCGTCGATCTCGTCGCGGTCACGACCATGACGAACCTCGGGTTCCACCAGTTGATGGACGAGCGAGGGATTCGTGTCCTGACGACCGACGTGGGAGACCGGTACGTGCTGGAGGCGCTCGTGCGCGAAGGAGCGACCCTCGGCGGCGAGCAGTCGGGTCACGTGCTCGTTCTCGACGGCCACACGAGCGGCGACGGCCTGGCGTCTGCGCTGCTCCTGTGCGGTGCGCTGGCGGAGACGGGCCAGAGCCTTGCCGAGGCGGCCGCGGTCATGCCGCGATTGCCCCAGGTGAAGGCAAATGTGCCGGTTCGCACGAAGTATGTGCCGCCGACTGTCTTCGAGCAGGTCGACGAGCTGAACGCGGGCCTCGACGGCACCGCTCGCGTGCTCGTTCGGCCCTCCGGCACCGAGCCCGTCGTGCGGGTGCTGGCGGAGGCGAAATCCGAGGAAGAGGCTCGCAATCTTTGTGCTAGCATCGCCTCCCTGATCGAACGCGAGCTCGGCTAGCCGGCTTTCGGGCCAGTCCAGGCAGTTCTGGCCCCCAGCACGCTTGAGACGCGGCCTTTGTGGAAAAACTGTGTGTAACCGGGCGAGGATTCCGATAATGAGCAAGGAACGCGAAGGGAGGCTTCGGTGTGCGGGATCATCGGATACGTCGGCGGGCGGCCTGCCAAGGATCTCCTGATCCAGGGCCTCGAGCGCCTCGAGTACCGCGGCTACGACTCGGCCGGCATCTGCCTCCTGGAACAGGCCGGGCCGGACTACACGCGCGCGACCGGTAACCTCTCGCAGCTCAAGGAGGCGGTCGGCACGAACGGGTCGGCGGCGACCACGGGAATCGGCCATACGCGCTGGGCCACGCACGGGCGCGTCAGCGTCGAGAACGCGCATCCTCTCACCGGCTGCGACGAGAAGGTCGCCGTCGTCCTGAACGGCATCGTCGAGAACTTCCGCGAGCTGCGCGAGAGCCTCGAGGCCGACGGCCACACGTTCTCGTCCGAGACCGACGCAGAGGTGGTCGCACATCTCGTCGAGCGCCACTATGTCGGCGACCTGACCGAGGCCGTTCGCGCGGCGTACCGGGACATCGAGGGCCATTTTGCGATCGTCGTCATCCACGCCGACCATCCCGGCGTCCTCGTCGGGGCCCGTCTCGAGTGCCCGCTCCTCGTCGGCCTAGGCGAGGGCGAGACCTTCCTCGCCTCGTCGGTCTCCGCATTCCTGCGCGAGACGCGTCGCATGCAGCTGATCGAGAACGGCGAGGTCGTCGAGATCACGCCGGCCGGCGCACGCTTCTTCAACGGCACGAACGGAGAGATCGAGCGGCCCGAGTCCGAGGTGGACTGGGACGACGAGGCCGCCGAGAAGCAGGGCTACGAGACGTTCATGCTGAAGGAGATCTACGAGCAGCCCGAGGCCGTTGCCGAGACGATCGGCGATCGGGTGCGGCACGGCCGAGTTGTGCTCGAAGGGCTCGAGCTGGGCGACGACGAGTTGCGCCAGGTGCGCCGCATCGTGATCCTCGCGTGCGGGACCGCCTACCACGCTGGAGTCGTGGCCCGCTACGCGATCGAGGAGTGGGCGCGCATCCCGGTCGAGCACGACATTGCCAGCGAGTGGCGCTACCGCAACCCCGTCGTCGATCCCGACACGCTCGTGATCGGGGTCTCGCAGTCCGGTGAGACAGCTGACACGCTCGCGGCGGTCCGGCTCGCCCGCGAGCGCGGCGCGCGCACGCTCGCCATCACGAACATGATGGGCGCTCAGATCACCCGCGAGGTCGATTCCGTGCTCTACACGCGCGCCGGCCTCGAGATCGGTGTTGCCGCGACGAAGACGTTCACCGCGCAGGTTGCGCTCTTCTACCTGTTTGCGCTCAAGCTCGCGCAGGTGCGCGAAACGCTGCCGACGCGACGAGATCGAGTCGTTGCTCGCCCAGCTCGAAGACCTTCCGAACAAGATCGCGTACTTCCTCGCCGGCGACCATCCGATCGAGGAGATCGCGCAGCGCCACTACGAGAAGCCGTTCTTCCTGTACCTCGGGCGCCACATCGGGCTCCCGGTATGCCTCGAGGGCGCGCTCAAGCTGAAGGAGATCTCCTACGTCCCGACGGAGGCCTATTCCGCCGGGGAGATGAAGCACGGCCCGATCGCGCTGCTCGACGAGGACACGCCGGTCGTCTGCGTGGCGACCGACTCGCACGTGTACGACAAGATCGTGTCGAACATCCAGGAGACCCGCGCCCGCGGCGCCGACGTGATCGCGATCGCCACCGACGGCAACGAGGACATCCAGCACCACGCGACCGAGGTCATCTACGTGCCGCGGACGCATCCGTTCCTCGAGGCGATCCTGGCCGTCGTCCCCCTGCAGCTGCTCGCGTACCGGATCGCGCGGCTGCGGGGCTTCAACGTCGACCAGCCCAGGAACCTCGCGAAGACCGTCACGGTCGAGTGACGCGCGCTGGGGCGCGACCCCCAGCCCGGACCTGTCCGGCCTGCGCCCTACGGTAAGAGTCCCGTGGTGCGCGTGGGTGTCGACCTGATCGAGATCGAGCGCATGCAGGAGGCGCTCGACCGCTACCCGCGGCTGCGGCAGCGCGTCTTCACCGAGGCCGAGCAGGAGTACTGCGAGTCGCGGGGCAACCCCGCCCAGCACTACGCGGCGCGCTTTGCGGGCAAGGAGGCCGTGGGCAAGGCGCTCGGCTGCGGTGTTCGCTTCACCTGGCGCGAGATCGAGATCGCGGGCCGGCCGAAGCCCGAGGTGCGCCTTTCGGGAAGCACGAAGGCCTTCGCGGGACGCGTCCGAGCGGGACGGATCGACCTGTCGATGACACACTCCAAAGGCCTGGCCTGCGCGATCTGCGCGGTCGAGGAGCTCGACGATCCCGGCGCTGCGCGCCCGGGGGAGGGGGTGGCGGAAGGCGATTGACCTGGATCGAGCCCCTCTACACGGCGACGGAGATGCGCGAGGCGGAAGCGGCGTACGAGGGCCCGACGCTGGAGCTCATGGAGCGGGCCGGGCAGGCCGTCGCCGACAGCGTGCTGCGGCGCTTCCCCGATGCGTCTCGCATCTCCGTCTGGTGCGGGCCGGGAGCGAACGGGGGTGACGGCCTCGTCGTCGCGCGGCTGCTCCACGAGGCCGGCAGGACCGTGGAGATCCGGCTGCTCGCCGACGAGTCGCGGGTCCGCGGCGACGCCGCCGAGAACCTACGGCGTGCCAGGGAGCTGGGTCTCTCGTTCGTCGCCGAAGCGGGCCCGACGGACGTCGTCGTCGACGCCCTGTTCGGCACCGGTTTCGCGGGGTCGCCGAGACGGGAGGCGGCGCGACGCGATCGAGCTCGATCAACGCCCTCGGCGATCAGGCCGTCGCTGTCGACGTGCCGTCGGCGTCGACGCCTCTACCGGGGAGGTGGCACGCGTCGGCCGTCCGCGCGTCTGCGACGGTGACGTTCCACGCGCCGAAGGTGGGTCACGCGGTCGGCCCAGGGCGCTTTCACGCCGGCGAGGTCGAGGTGGCCGACATCGGCCTCGAGAGCCGCGAGACGCTCAACGGCCGCGTGAGCCCCGCCGTCCTCGAGCTCGTTCCGCGGCGAACCGCCCGGGACAACAAGTACAGCGCCGGCTGCGTGCTGGTCGTCGGCGGCTCGACGGGGATGACGGGTGCGGCGTGCCTCACGGCAGAGGCGGCCATGCGCGCGGGCGCCGGCTACGTCTACGCATGCGTGCCCGCCTCGCTGAGCCTCGTCTTCGAGCAGCGGCTGCTCGAGGTCGTCACGCGGCCGTGCGACGACGGCGGCACCGGCAGGCTCGGGCCGGAGGCTCTGGACGGCATCCTCGACGCGGCGCGGCGGGCCGACGCGGTCGCCCTGGGCCCGGGGCTCGGGAGGTCGGACGACACGCGCGAGCTCGTCCGGCTGCTGCTCGAGCGGCTCGAGCTGCCGGTCGTCCTCGACGCCGACGGCCTCTGGGCGCTGAAGGGCCACCTGGACTGGGTGTTCACGCGTGAGCCCGCCACCGTGCTCACGCCGCACGCGGGCGAGCTGGGGCGGCTGCTCGGCCTCTCGTCCGAGCGGGTGGGAGCGCGGCGGCTCGACGCGGTGCGCTCCGGCGCCGACGACGCCGGAGCCGTCGTGCTGCTGAAGGGCGCGGACACGCTCATCGCGGCGCCCGGGCGCGGCGTCCTCGTCTCCGATCTCGGCAATCCGGGGCTGGCCACGGCCGGCAGCGGCGACGTCCTGACCGGGATCCTGGCGGCATTTCTGGCCAAGGGCATGGAGCCTCGCGCCGCCGCCGCCGCCGCGACGGCGGCCCAGGGCATGGCGGCCGGCCGTGCCGCCGCGACCGGCGGCTACGCGGGCATGATCGCCAGCGACGTGATCGGCGCGCTCTCGTCCGTGCTCTCGGAGTAGGCTATCGTGCGCGCGACGTCGTGCGGCGATCCGAGATCACGATCGATCTCGGCGCGCTGCGCCGGAACGTCGTCCGCCTGTCCGAGGCGGCGGCCTCCGCGGAGCTGTGGGCCGTGGTCAAGGCCGACGCGTACGGCCACGGTGCCCTCGATGCGCCCGGGCGGCGCTCGAGGCCGGCGCCTCCGCGCTCTGCGTGGCGACCGTGCAGGAGGGCGAGGAGCTCCGCGATGCCACCCGAGCGCGCGGATCGTGGTCATGGGCCCGCTGGCACCGGGAGAGGACGCCTTGCCCGCGAGGCGCGCCTCGAGGTGACGGTGTCGGGCTCCGAGCTCCCGGAAGGGCTTCCGCTCCACCTCAAGGTCGACACAGGCATGGGCCGCTGGGGCATGCCGCCCGAGGAGCTCGGCGGGTGCCCACCGACCGCGTGGTCGGCCTCATGAGCCATCTCGCCACTGCGGACGAGGCCGACCCGGGCTTCGCGCGGGAGCAGATCGAGCGCTTCGCCGCCCTCGCCGAGCGCTTTCCCGGCACGGTGCGCCACCTCGCCAACAGCGCCGGCACGCTCCGCTTCCCGGAGGCGCGCTTCGACGCGGTGCGCTGCGGAGTCGCGCTTTACGGCCTCTCGCCGTTCGGTGACGACCCCGGGCTGCTGCACGGCCTCGAGCCGGTGCTCTCCTGGCGGAGCTACGTCGCGCAGACGAAGACGCTGGCGGCGGGCGAGAGCACCGGCTACGGCAGGCGCTTTCGCGCCGAGCGCGCCACCAGGATCGGGCTCGTGCCGGTCGGGTATGCCGACGGTTCCGCCGGGCGCTCACGGGGACCGACGTGCTCGTCGACGGCGCCCGGCGACGGGTCGTCGGCGCCGTGTCGATGGACGCCTTCGCGGTCGAGCTCGAGGACGAGCAGGCCGGCGCCCCGGTATCGATCATCGGCGACGGGGTGCTCGCGGAGGAGCACGCTCGCCACATGGGCACGATCAACTACGAGGTCACGTGCGCGATATCGGTGGTGCCCGGCCGAGCCGACCGGAGCGTCGCGGATGGATGAGCGCATCCTGGCGGCGGTCGAGGGAGACGAGGCGTACTTGCGTCGGCGGCGCGATCCGCGACGAGCTCCTCGGCCGGCCCGTGCTCGACACCGACGTCGCCTGCCGCGAGCCCGAGGCGGCGGCGCGGCGCCTCGGCGGGCTCACGAAGAGCGCCGCCTTCCTGCTCTCGGAGCGTCACGGTGCCTGGCGGGTCGCGTTCCGCGACGGCCGCACGGTCGATTTCACGCTGCTCAAGGGCGATATCGAGGCGGACCTCGGTGGACGCGACTTCACCGTCAACGCGATCGCCGTCCCGCTCCCGCCGGGGAGCCGATCGACCCTTCGACGGCCGCAGTGATCTCGAATCCCACCGGCTGCGCGCCGTCTACGACCGGGCGTTCACGGACGATCCGCTCCGGCTGCTCCGGGCCGCTCGCCTGGAGGACGAGCTCGAGCTGCGCATCGACCCGGCGACCGAGGAGCTCATCCGCCGTGACGCGCATCTGGTGGCCGAGCCTGCGGGCGAGCGTGTCCTCGCCGAGCTCCTGCGCCTGTCGGACGCAGGCTGGCGCCGCCTCGACGAGCTCGGCCTGCTCGCCGGGCTCGGCGGGTCGATCGCGAGGCTCGGCGTCGTGGAGCCGGGCGCCTCCGCCGAGTTGCGTCTCGTGGCGGCGCTCGGGAGATGCCGTCTTCGCGCTGCCGCTGTCCAACGAGCTTCGGCGCTTCGCGCGCAAGCTGCTCGCGGCCGGCGCCGCCGGCGGACGATTCTCCCCGCGCGATCCACCGCTTCCGGAGGGCGACGGAGCCATGGGCGCTCGACGCACTGGCGTTCATGGACGCGCGCGGGCTGGCGCCCGCCGTCGAGCGCGCGCGTGCGGCGGAGCCGGCCGAGCCGCTCCTGCACGGCGACGAGCTCGGTGTGGAGCCGGGGCCCGAGATCGGCCGGCTGCTGGAGCGGATAGCCGAGGAACGGGCCGCAGGTACGATCTCCACGCGCGAGGAGGCGCTCGAGCTCGTACGAAGGGAGCGGGAATGAGCCACGAGGAGACGACGCGCGCCCGCTTTGCCGAGACGGCGGCGTTGCTGGCCTCGCACGGCGAGGCGAGGGTGGAGCCGACGCGCGAGCGGCTGCGCCGTTTCCTCGCTCCCCGTGGCGACGAGCGGACGATCGACGTCGGGACGGGGACGGGGATGCTGGCCTTCGCGCTGGCGCCCCTCGTCGGCGAGGTCGTCGGCATCGATCTCGTCCCCGAGATGCTCGACCACGCACGGCGCGCGTCGATCGAGTACCCGAACATCGTCTTCCTCCAGGGTGACGCGGCTCGCGCTCCCGTTCTCCGACGCCGAGTTCGACCTCGCCGTCACCTCCCGGACGTTCCACCATCTGACCCGGCCCGAGCTGGCGCTCGCCGAGATGACCCGGGTGACGAAGCTCGGCGGCCGGCTCCTCGTCATCGACCAGATGACCTCCGTGGACCCGCTCGAGGCCTTCGCCCACAATCGCATCGAGCATCTCCGGGATCCCAGCCATGTCCGGGTGCTGTCCGATCAGGACTTCCGGGGCCTGTTCGAGGCCAACTGGCTCGTGCTGGAGCGATTCGAGGTCGAGAGCGAGGAAACCGAGCTCGACGAGTTCCTGGACCGCGCCGCCTGCAGCGGTCCGGCACGCGCGGAGGTGATCGCCGAGGTCGAGCGCCTGATCGCGAGCGGCCGAAGCGCCGGCGTCGCGCTGCGCCGCTCGGGCGGCGGCTATGCGATGACGCTCTCGGTGGGCTGGTACCTGGTCAGAAGGTGGCGCCGCCCGCTGCCTACGACCGCCACTTGATCGTGCAGCCGACGGCCGGCGTCTCCTGGACGGCCGGGGCCTCGCCTGCGAGCACGGCGTCGAGCGCCTGCCGGAGAAACGGCGTCGCACCGGCGGGATCGTGTGTGGTCGAGTCGGGCGCGCCGTGATACACGAGCCGGCGGTCCGAGTCGAAGAGGAACACCTCCGGCGTACGGGCCGGCTGGTACGCGTCGGCGACCGCCTGCGACTCGTCGCGGAGGAACGGGAACACGAAGCTCTTCTCCTGCGCGCGCGCCGCCATGCTCTCGATCCCGTCGCCGGCGTGGTCGTTGGAGTTGATCGCGACGAGGCCCGCCCGCCCGTCGTAGTCGCGGGCGACCTCGTTGATGCCGATCCTCCCAGGCGACGACGTAGGGGCAGTGGACGCACGAGAAGACGACTGCCACCGGCATGCCGTCGTAGTCGGCGAGCGAGTGGTCCGGCCGTCGATCCCGGGCAGCTCGAACGGCGGGGCGGAATCGCCGAGCTTCAGGCGGGGCACGGCCGAGATGCTAGATGATTCGATCACCGCCCGGACGGGCTGCCACGGCTCCCGATCGGCTATCGATCTCGCATCCAGTGCAAGGACTACCAACCCGTCTCATCCCGCCCTGGGAGCCGCTCTACGACGCGGTCGGGACCGGCATGTGGACCCACACGGCGGCAGCGTTTCGGATCCGGTCGCTCACGGCGTCCGCCTGACGCGCGCGACCGTCTACGCGGCGACCCACCGTGCGGAGACGGACGTGCCGCTGATCGGCGGGCAGGTGTTCTTCAGGGGCGGGATGTGGCGAGACCGGAAGCTGCGCCTGCATTTCACCGCCAGGGAGGACATGTTCGACCGCGGCTTCTTCGCCGGCTTCCCGCCCGATCTGTCCCTGCGGGCTCGGCGGCTGCTCTATCCCGATCGCCGTCGGGCCCCTACCTGCCGCGTGTCCGCGTCAACCCGCTGCCCTACCCCGAGCGCGAACGTCCTGCGGGTGGGAAAGGCGCTCGAGGAGCTCCCGGCCGACACGGAGCTGGCCGCCGTGCTTCCCGACGACCTGCTGGAGCGGATCGGCGAGCGTGCCCACGAGGCGGGGCTCGCGCCGCCACGCGTTGCACGCGACGCCTTGCGGGGCGAGTTCGCCGACCTGCTGTGGACGATGCTGCCGCGTGACCGGCTCGATTCCCCGCTGCTCGAGGAGATCTGGACACGGCGCGCGATCGGAGCCACCGAGCAGGTTCGCAATGCCGTCGAGCTCGTGCGCTCCGGTGCGCCGACGCTCTTCTTCCCGGAGGGGCGGCCGTCACCGACGGCAGCCTCGGGCCGCTTCGCGCCGGCATGGCGATGCTCGTGCGGAGGGGGAAGCCGGATGCCCTACGCGCGCTGGCGATCGCGTACGACCCTGTCACGTGCGGGCGCACCTACGCCTATCTCGCGCTCGGCGAGCCGTTCCTGCCCGCGAACGACGACGTCGAGGAGACGGTGCTCACCGCGCTCCGCCGCACGCTGCCGCTCACGGCCGGCCAGGTGGTGGCCTCGGAGGTCGTCGCCGCTGCCGCCGAGGGGCGAGAATCGCCTGACGACGGACGCCCTCGATGCGGCCTTTGCAGGCGCGTGCGATGACGCTACGGGGCAGGGCCGTGCCTACGAGCCGGCCTGGCGGGAAGCTGCCGGGCGCCGGGCGCGCCTCACCGACGCGATGCGGTTTCTCGTGCGCGCCGGCCTGGCCCACGCCGACGGGCGTCGGGCACTCGTCATCGACACCGCACGCGTGCTCGCAGACGACCGGCTGCGTCGTGCCGCTCGTGAGTACGCCAGCGCCCGCGAAGCGCCCGCATCCTAGGACAGGTCCTGCGCCTCCTTGTAGGCGTCGTGATGCAGCTGCTCCTCCGCGGCCTCCCGCTGTCGCACCTTGTCGTCCTTCGTTCCGAAGACGCGCGGGAACGCCGTGCGCAGGAAGATGACCCCGAGGATCGTCACGGGGATGACGACGAAAGCGTGCACCGTGAGGACGTACGCGGGCCCGAGGTTGTCGGGAACGTCGAGCTGCTGCGCGCTGATCAGGGTGAGGTAGTCGAAGCTGCCGAGCCCCGCCGCGGTCGCCGGCACGCCGAGAGCGAGGTTGCCGACGCCCTCGAGCAGGAAGTACCCGCCGGCGGACAGGTTGATCCCATAGGCCTCGCCGATGATCACGTACATGCCGAAGTCGCAGAGCCAGATCGCCACCGACGTCCACAACGCGCGGACGAGCCACCGGCGAGACCGGAAGGCGCCGAGGCCCTCGACGAAGTTCGCGGTCCAGCGCCCGACCCGCGTGTGCCAGCGCGCAGGTAACCGCTTCGTCGCCTTCCAGATGAGCTCTTCGACGCTCTCCGGTCTGCGCGCCGCGAGGGCGACGAGCACGATGCCGAGCGCGCACCCCGCCGAGAGGGCGATGCCGACCAGCAGCAACGTGCCGCTCTTCCCGATCCAGAGGGCGCCCATGAGTATCCAGACGGAAAGCACGATGCCGTCGAGCAACCGCTCGGCAAACAGCGTTCCGGCCGTTACGAACGGCGGGATCCGGTAGTACTGGCGCACGGACTCGATGCGCAGCAGGTCGCCCCCGCGCGCCGGCAGCACGTTGTTCGCACCGGCGCCGACGCAGAAGATCGGCAGCAGGCGGCGGGCCTGGGTCTGGTACCGGGCGGCGGCGAACAGGTAGCGCCAGCGCAGCGAGATGAAGCCGACGTTCGCGAGCACGAATCCGAGCGCACCGCCGATCGCCCAACCCGGCAGTGACCTGATCTCCTTCCAGGCGTCACCGAGATTCGCGATCTGCAAGAACAGCCAGAAGAAGAAGATCGTGGCGGCTGAACCGATCAGCAGCCGTACGAGGTTCTGTCGAACGTTCGTCATCCTGCGTCGCTCAGTATCTCCCGCCCGCACGCTGGATGCCACATGAGCGAGACTCCGCGCGTGCCTGGAGCCCAATCTCCGCGCCGCTCGTTCTCATGGAAGCGCGAGGTCGCGATCGGTCTCGGCTTCTATGCCGTGTACCTGCTCGTGCGGGACATCGCTCTCGCCGGGGACGGCGAGCAGCGGGCCGCGCGCAACGCCGAGCGGGTGGTCGAGCTCGAGCGGCGGCTCGGGCTTCACGTCGAGCCCGCGCTGCAGCGGAGCGTGCTGCGGCGCCGGCGGCTGGTCGAGGGGCTGAACCTCGCCTACGCGACTCTCAACGTCGGCTTGACCGTTGGCTGGCTCGTGCATCTGTTTCGCCGGAGGCATCCCGAATACCACCGGTTTCGCCGTGCGGTGCTGCTCGCCGGGCTCGGGGCCCAGCCGGTCTTCCTCTTGTTCCCCGTAGCGCCGCCGCGTAAGCTCGACCACCTCGTCGACACGATCGCGGAGTTCAGCGGCGTCGACCTCGACTCGGGCCTCGTCTCGCGGCTGTACCACCCGCTGGCGGCGCTACCGAGCATCCACGTGACGATCGCCGTCGTCACCGCCGAGGGAATTGGCGAGACGAGCGAGCTGCGCGCCGTGCGTGTCGCGGCGCCGCTGTACCCGCCGCTCGTGTCCGCCGTCGTCCTGCTGACGGCGAATCACTACGTGGTCGACGCCGTCTCGGGCTGGGCCCTTGGCCGCCTGGCGCTGCGGGGAGCCCGCGAGCTGGAGCGCTGAGCGGGGCCCCCGCCCCGCTCAGCGCTGATATTCGGTCCCTACCGGTAGACCGAGGCGACGATGTTGCCGCAGGTGATCCCTGCGCCGACACCGTCCTCGCTCGAGAGCTCGTGGACGTTGAGGTAGAAGCCCCTCTTGATGATCTGGGTCGCGATCGTGATCGAGACCTCCTTGAAGGCGACGCCGTTCGCGTCGGCAACGGCGTCCGTGCCGGATGCGATCGGGTTCTTGTTCCTCGACGCGGGCGTGCAGGCGCCGTTCGGCCCGTGGATGTGCCACGCATGCGTCGTGTTGGGCGGCAGCCCCCAGACCACGAACCAGCCGGTCACCTTGTTGCCCTTCTGCTTGAAGTACGCGACACCCTGCGGCCCGCCGCTGCTCGCCGGCGTGAGCTGGATGGCGGCGATGCGGGTGGGTGGCTTCCGTGGCCCGCCGGCCGTCGCGATCGTTGCGGTCACGGCCACGATGACCGCCAGCAGAATGACGAGCTTTCCAACTCTCATCGAACCTCCCTCTCGGTCGACTCCCCGTTCAGGAGGTCTTACGAATCTGCGCCCGCCCCGGTTTGGCCCCTGTCGTGGAAGATCGCCATCGTGGCGGTGAAGCCGTGCAGGAAGCTGCGGCTTCCGACCGGCCCGATCTCGCCGCCGCAGAAGAAGCCCGCGAGCGCCGGCGCGCCCAGCGCCTCCGCGAGCGCGCGGGAGTCGTGGTCGGCCTCGTCGAACATCGCCCGGCCGCGCCCGTTGCAGGAGAAGAGCAGCGCGCCCGCCGGTGACGGTCGGCGCTCGGCGACGGTCTCGTCGAGCGCAATCCGGAGATCCTCGCTTGCCGTTGCCGCGTCGCGGGCGTGGAATCGCAGCGTCTGACCGACCCGGACGTCCTCGCCGATCGCGATTCCGCCGCTGTCCTCGTCGGCGCCGAGGATGCCGCGCATCAGGAAGTCGCCGCGGCCGTACTCCGGCTTGTTCTCGTCGATGACGAGCCCGGCGAGCAGGCCGTGCGCGGCGAGCAGGCGCTCCTCGGCCGAGAGCGCTCCGACCACCTCGCGCAGGCGCTCGAGCGCGGGCCGTCCGGCGAGCTCGAGCACGACGTTGCCCTCCGCACGAGTGATCACCGCGTCGGTGCCGAGCGGTGCGCAACCCTGCGAGACGACGGCTTCGACGGCCACGTCCGCGAGCCCGATGCCGACGGCGCCACGGTGGTAGATCTCGCCGTCGAGGATGAGCGCCTGTGCGCCCGGCCGGCCGGCGCCGGTGGCGATGCCGCCCACGACCGGGATGCCGGGGTACTCGTCGTTCAGATGGTCGACCACGGCCATGACGGGGAGACCGAACGGATCCGCGAGCAGCAGCACGAGCTGCGGATCGTCGAGCTCCGGAAGCCCGTCGAGCACGATCGCATCCTGCTCCTCGACGACGTCGATGTGAAACGGCTCGATGCGCGCCCCGGGGAGCGAGGCGGTCCAGACCGCGAGGCCCGGCCCGTCCTCGAGCTCGCGCTCGAGCCCGATCACGCCTTCGGCGACGCAGCCGGCGAGGCAGGCGGGCGCGAGCGACTCGTTGATGTGGGCGACGACGTCGGCCGCGTCCCCGACGTGCTGAGGGCTCAGGAAGACGAGGACGAGGTCCGCGGGCTCCCGGCCCAGGCCCGACCGGGCCCGTGCCGTCGCCTCGACGACTGCTTCCTCCGTCGCCTCCGCGGTCGAGAGGCCGACACCGACCCGCGTCATCGCCGGGCGGCTCCGGCCCCGGCGTCCTTTCCGGACACGACCTGGGCGAGACGGCGGCTCTCGGGCCCCAGGTCGTTCACCGCGCCCGCGAGCCGGCGCTCGCCTTCCGACGTGAGGCTGAGGTAGGCAACCCGCCCGTCCTTGGCGGAAGCCTCTCGCTTCACGAGGCCCGCGGTCTCCGCCCGGCGCACCAGCTCCGTCACGGTGCTCTGCGCGAGCTGAAGACGGCGCGAGAGCTCGGTCACCGTCGATCGCTCGCTGCCGTCGGGCGCGCCCTTGATCATCAGCAGGAGGCTGTAGCGCTGCGGCGTCAGGCGGTTGCGGCGGGCGGTCTGCTCGCTAGTGCGCAGGAAACCGCGCAGCGCGGCCCGCAACTCAGCCGCCCGCTGGTAGTCCTCGAGGCGTGGCCTACGACCAGGCATACCTCTCCGGCGGCCAGTGTAGAGCTTTCGTCCTTCAAGCGCCGGGCGCGCGGCGGCCGGCGAGCCGCGAGACCGTCACGGGAGCGAGCCCCGAAACCGTTGCGGCCAGGCGGTAGTAGCCGGGCACGAAGACCTCCCGGCGGCCGTGGCGCAACGCGTCGACGACGGCGTCGGCAACCTTCTCCGGCGTCACGACCGCGTGGCGGGCGTAGCGGCGGCGCAGGAAGCGTTCCTGCGGAAAGCCTTCCGTGTGCGTCAGCCCGGGGTTGACGGTCAGGACGCCGATCCGGCGGCTCTCGAGCTCCGCGGCGATGGATCGCGAGAACGCGATCTGGGCGTGCTTGGATGCCGTGTAGGGCGCGCTCGGGCCTCCGGAGACGGTCCCGGCGACCGACACGACGTTGACGAGGGTGCTCGGAGCCCCGGCTTCGAGCAGCGGCAGGAACGCCTTCAGGCACCAGACTCCGCCGAGGTAGTTGGTGCGCGTGACGTTCTCGATCAGCTCCGGCGTGGCGTCGAGGAACCCGACGCGCGCCGGGCACGCCGGCGTTGTTGACGAGGAGCCGCAGGGACGGATGCCGCTCGCCGACGCGCGCTGCCAGGTCCTCGACGGCCGCGCGGTCTCCCACGTCGCAAATCTCGGCCTCGGCGCCGAGCTCCGCGGCGACACGCTCGAGGCGCTCGCGCCCGCGGGCCACGAGCACGCAGCGGTAGCCGTGCTCGCCGAGGCGGCGCGCAAGCGCCGCACCGATGCCGCTCGACCCCCCGGTGATGACGGCGACCTTCACGCTGCGCCGCAGAGTACGCGCAGCGTGGCGAGGTTGATCGCCACCGTGTCCTCGATCGGGTCTGCGTACCCGCCTGCGAGCGCGAGACAGATCGGGCACACCCGCGTTGTCGAGCGCCTCTCGGACGAGCCGGTCGCGCTCCTCCAGGCCCGCCCGCGACACCGCAAGGCGCCCGAGGCGGTCGCCTTCGTAGGGGTCGGCGCCGGCGAGGTAGAAGCAGAGCTCCGGCCTGGCCCGCGCGATTGCCTCCGGCACGACCCGTGGCAACGGCCTCCAGATACGGCTCGTCGCCGGTCCCGTCCGGGAGATCGACGTCGATGTCGCCGGGAACCCGCTGGAACGGGTAGTTCGCGAAGCCGTTGACGGAGAGCGTGAACGCGTCGGGGTCGTCGCGGAACGCCGCGTGGGTGCCGTCGCCCTGGTGCACGTCCAGATCGACGACCAGCACGCGGCGCACGAGCCCGCGGGCGCGCAGGGCTCGCGCCGCGCACGACGACGTCGTTGAACACGCAGAAGCCCTGGCCGGCGTCGTAGAAGGCGTGGTGGGTGCCGCCGCCCAGGTTCGCAGCCCGGCCGTCCTCGAGCGCGGCCTCGGCCGCCAGGAGGGTGGCGCCGACCGAGCGGCGGGCGCGCTCGACGAGCTCGGGCGACCAGGGAAGCCCGAGCGACAGCAGCTCACGGCGGCTCAGCTCGCCGCTCTCGACCTGAGCGAGGTAGGAGGGCGTCGTGGCCGCGGGCGAGCTCGTCCGGCGTCGCAGGACGCGCGGTCTCGATCTCGAGCCCGTCGATGCGCTCGGCGCCCTCCCGGACGAGGCGGTACTTCCCGAGCGGGAAGCGGTGCCCCGCGGGCAGCGGGTACGTGAAGACGTCGTGGGCGAAGGCGCGCATCGGCCAAACTGTAGGGGCCGGGTCTCATCCGGCCCTCCTCCGCGGATACGATGCGCGGTCGTGGCGGGACGGCTCGACGGAAAGCGTGGGCTCGTCCTCGGCGTGGCGAACAAGCGGTCGATCGCGTGGAGCATCGCCCAGCGGCTCGCCGAGGAGGGCGCCTCCCTCGCGTTCACCTACCAGGGCGAACGGATCGAGGCCGGCGTCCGCGAGCTCGCCGACACGGTCGCAGCCCGCTCGTCACGGCCTGCGACGTGCGCTCCGACGAGGACGTGAGCGCGTGTTCGCGCGAGGTCGGGGAGGCCTTCGGCGGCGAGCTCGACCTGCTCGTGCATTCGGTCGCGTTCGCCGATGCGGCCGACCTCGAAGGCCGCTTCACCGACACGCCGCGCGACCGCTTCTGGCTCGCGCTCGACGTCAGCGCGTACTCGCTCGTCGTCTGCGCGCGGGCCGCCGAGCCGCTGATGGAAGCCGCCGGCGGCGGTTCGATCCTGACCATGACCTACCTCGGCGGCGAGCGCGCCGTGCCGCACTACAACGTCATGGGCGTCGCCAAGGCGGCGCTGGACGCCTCGGTGCGCTACCTCGCCTGGGACCTCGGTGCGAAGGGGATCCGCGTCAACGCCGTCTCGGCCGGCCCCGTCCGGACGCTGGCGGCGCGCTCGATCCCGGGCTTCCCGACGATGGAGTCGATCGTCGAGGAGCGCGCGCCGCTGCACCGCAACATCGGCGCCGAGGACATCGGCGGCGCAGCCGCGTACCTGCTCTCGGACGACGCCGTCGAACGTCACGGCGACGACGCTCTACGTCGACGGCGGCTACCACTCGATGGGCATGTAGGGGTCAGCGTGGAGCTCGGCAGGCTTGGAGTCTGGACGTCGTACCGCGCTCTCGGCGAGGAGAACGTCGGCGAGGCGGCCAGGGTGGCGGAGCAGGCCGGGTACGACGTGTTCTGGCTCGGCGGATCGCCGAGGCTCCCGATGCTGCGCCCGCTGCTGGAGGCCGGCGAGCGTCTCGTCATCGCGACCGGCATCGTCAACGTCTGGGCCTACGAGCCCGCGTGAGCTCGCCGCCGAGTACGCGGCGCTCGAGGCCGAGTTCCCCGAACCGGCTGCTGATCGGAATCGGAATCGGGCACCCGGAGGCAACGACTGAATACGCGCGGCCGTTGTCGACGATGCGCGGGTTCCTGGACGGCCTCGACCAGGCAGAGCCACCGTTGCCCGCCGGTCGACGCTGTCTGGCGGCGTTGGCGCCCAGGATGCTCGCACTCAGCGCCGAGCGGTCACTCGGGGCGATTCCGTACTTCGTCCCGGCCGCGCACACGGCCGCGGCCCGCGACCTGCTCGGAAGCGGCCCGCTGCTGGCCCCGGAGGTCGCGTTCGTGCTCGACGAGGACGAAGACCGCGCCCGGACGACCGCGCGCAAGTATGCACAGCTCTACCTCGGCCTGAGCAACTACGCCGACAACCTCCTCAGGCACGGCTTCGATGAGGCCGATGTCGCCGGGAGCGGCTCCGACAGGCTGATCGACGCGGTCATCCCGCACGGCACGACGGCGAGTGTCGCGGCCGCCGTGCAAGCACACTTCGACGCCGGCGCCGACCACGTTGCCGTCCAGGCGCTCGGCGAGCCGGGCATCCCCCGAGAGAGCTGGGCCGCTCTCGCGGCGGCGATCCTCACCTAGGCCTTAGCGCGCTAGCTGGTCGATCTCCGCCTTCCGGAATCGGGCGAGGTCGCGGATCACTTCCGCCGGGGGCGGTCTTTCCGCGCTGAAGCGGACGGTCCCCTTGGAGAGATCGAAGTCCTTCAGACGGTCGCGGACCGCGTCGACGGCCGCCGGGCTGAACGGGAAGATGCTGAGATGGTTTTTCGCGACGCGAAAGCCGAGCAGAGGGCTGCTCTTGTACGTGAGCGCCGCCAGGCCGTAGCCGGTGCCCTGCTCGGCTTCGGGCGCCACCTCGAGCACCAGATCGCGGATGCGCTCGAACGCAGCGCGCGCGGTCGTGTCGAGGCTGCGGAAGTAGTCGTCTACCGCTGCCACGACATCACTCGGTCGGCCGGGGCGCTGCGAACGCCGCGACAGCCGGTTCCTGGCCGAGCGGGCGCGTGCCGGTTCCGTTCCGACCGCTGCCGCCCGGCGAGCACGGGCGTAGACTCGACGGGCATGCGCCGAAGATGATCCACCGCATGGTCGAGAAACTGCGTGGTTCCATCGCCGGCTCGTACAGCCGCTCGGCGAGAGGCGAACGGCTCGGCGGCTTCATCTACGGAACGATCGTCGCTCTTGCAGTCGTCGTGGCGGGGGCAAGGGCGTACCCGCACGAGGCCGGACACATTGCGGCGCTCGTTGCAGGCACCTCGGTCGTCTTCTGGCTCACACACGTGTATGCGCAGGGCCTCGCGCACAGTGTCGCCAAGGACGAACATCTCTCACCGGCGGTACTGCGGCGCATCGCCCGGCGTGAGGTGTCGATCGTCGAGGCGGCGCTTCCACCCGTCGCCGCCCTGTTGCTCGGGGCATTCGGGGTGATCTCGACGAGAGCCGCGACGTGGGCAGCGTTCGGCCTCGGCCTGGCCGTGCTTGTCGTGCAGGGAATCATCTTCGCCCGTGTCGAGCGCCTGGGCCGGCTAGGGACACTCGCGATCGTCAGCGCGAACCTGAGCCTCGGTGTAGTGCTCGTCGGCTTCAAGCTGCTGGTCACCCACTGACGGACGGGCCGTGCGTCTTCACGCCGGGACGAAGCTGAGCCGTTCGATCTCGAGGCCCTGCGGGGGCTTCACGTTGGTGAAGAGGGCCGGCACCTCGAAGACGATCGAGTGCCACCGTTCGCCCTCGAGCGGCACCCTGACGGTCAACTCGTGGTCGACGGCTACGCCGAGCGTCCGCGTGCCGTCCACCAGCACGGTCGCGGTCGTCCGCCCCGGCGCGGTGAGCTCGAGCTCGAGATCCGCGTCGCCGTAGACCCACATCGGGGCGTCGCGCTCCTTCATCGTCCACAGGCGCCAGCCTTCGCAGAGAACGGGCGTTGCCCGGTCGGGCTCGGGGACCGGAGGCGCCTGCGTCGGCGTGCCCGGCCGGCGCTGGAGCGGGAACAGCCAGACGTCGCCGCCCCGCACGGTCGAGCGATAGCCGGCCGACTGCAGCGCTTCCCAGAGGAACCAGGCACCGGGCCGGCCCGATTGCGCGTAGGCGCCGCGGTGGAACAACAGCTGCTCGATCCCGAGCGCGCGCATCCTCGCCACGTCGCCCGGCTCGAAGATCCCGCAGTTCATGCGGTTGTACGTCCAGAAGAACGCATAGGCGGGCGCCGGCGCGAGCGTCGAGTAGCCTTCGGGCCGCTCGCGCGGCTCCTCCATCGCGTAGTAGTGGTAGATCGAGCCGTAGTGAATGCCCGGCTCGTACACCGGCAGCTCGAGGATCCGGTCCTGCTTCCCGCCCTGCGAGCGCGGCGTAGGCCGCGTTTCCCGGGTCGGCGGCCGTCGGCCCGAACGGCATCACGATCAGGTCGGCGGCGACGAGGATCGTGGCGACCCCGGCGACCAGCAGCCGCCGTCGCTGGGACACCCTGCTCATGAGGTACGCCGTCGCCACGGCGAGCAGCGCAGCCACTGCCAGCGTGGCGACCGGCATGAGGCGCTCCGGCACGCGGGTGACGTGCAGCGGCGGGAAGTACCGCCAGATCGGCTCGTAGATCGGCGTGTTCGTGCCGAGCGCGAAGAGGAGCGGGACGACGATCGCGGCAGCGAACAGCGCCGCCAGCCAGCGACGGCGCCGGGCCAGCAGCACGAGGCCCACGAGAGCGAGGAGAGGCGTGAGCCAGCCGACGTAGACGAACTGCTCGAGACCGCCGTCGCGGAAACGGCTGACGATGTCGATCCAGCCCGCCTGGAACATCTTGACCTGGTCGATCGAGCGTCCCTGCGCCGCGGTTGAGCCGCCGATGATCGTCGTCCGCAGTGCGATGCCCACCCCGGCGGCCACGGCGACGCCGGCTCCGAGCCAGGCGAGCGGGATCCTCCGCCGCCGCAGCACGCCGTAGGCGAGGCAGAACGGGAGCGCACCGACTGCGAGGTGGAGCTGCCCCGAGAGCGCGATCGAGGCCAGGGCTGCGAAGGACAGGAAGCCCCAGGCGTGGGCCCGGCGGCGGCTCGTCGCCGCGCGCGAGCGCTCGAACGCGTAGAGGGCCAGCGGGATGAGCACTGCGATCCAGCCGAGCAAATGGCCGGCGCTCTGCGCGAGGCGGTACGGGGCGATTGCGAACGCGAGGCCGCCGAGGAAGGCTGCCGCGCGGGGCAGCCGCAGCTGGCGCAGCCAGCCGTACGTCACGAGGCCCGCCGCGACGATCCCGGCGAGCAGCAGCACGTTCCAGGCGACGACGGGACCGAACGCGGCGTCGAGCGGCCAGAAGGGGATCCCGAACGGCCAGCCGTTGAGGTTCAGCTGCTGCTCCGTCAGCGGCTGGAAGCTGTACGGGTCGCGCCACGGCGCGGCGCCGTGCCCCAGCTGGTGGCCGAGCAGCCAGAAGCGGTACGCCGCCTGCAGGTGATCGCCGGCGGCCGGCTCGCCGTAGCCCTCTGCGCCGCCCGCGATGAAGGCGGAGCGAAAGCTCCCGAGAGCGTCGGCCGTGGCGACCACGGCCGCCACGCCGTAGAGGCCGACCAGGACGAGAGCCCGCCTCCGGGCGGACGTCAGAGCGAGCGCGCCGCCGTCAGCAGCTCGTCGAAGTCCGGTACTGCGGACGCCTCGTACCGCCATGCTCTGCGGATGATGCCGTCTGCGCCGACCAGGAAGGCGCTTCGACCCGACACGTCACGCATCCCGCGATACTCCTCCGCCACGCCGAACGCCCGTGTCGCCTCGCCGTTCCAGTCCGAGAGCAGCGGGAAGTTGAGGTCGAGCACCTCGCGCCAGGCGACGTGCGACCAGGGGCTGTCACGGGAGATGCCGTAGACGCGCACCCCCACCGCATCGAACTCGTCTTTCCTGTCACGCAGGATGCTGAACTCGTTCGTTCAGGTGCTCGACCAGTCGTAGTAGTAGAAGAGCAGCAGGAAGGGGCCGTCCGCGCTGAGCTCGTCGAGCAGGAGGCCGTCGGTCGAGGGCTCCTGCCAGACGCGGACGCTCGGAAGTGGCTCGCCGGGCTCGATCATGCCGCTACGCCCACCGCGGCCTCGGTCAGATCGGCGATCCGGCGGGCGACCTCGCCGATGTCCCGGGTCTCCTTGAAGACTCGCAGCTGCTCCTCGGCGCCCGAGCCGTCGAGGAGGATCCGGTTGATCCCCTCGAGCTCGCGATCGGAACCGAGCTCCCGCGCGTGCGGCTCGATGTCGCGCAGCGTGCGCCGGACGAGCCGAGCGGCGGAGACGCGGATCCTGCTGCCCGTGGCGAGGTCGATCAGTGGAGCCTCGAGCCCGTGCCGGACGGCGAGCCACTTGTTCTCGCTCGTAAGGATGCGGTGGTGCGCGGGGAGCGGTTGCCCCGCGTCGTAGGCCTCCGAGTAGAGCTTCACCAGGGCCTGGACGTAGGCGGCAAGGGCGGCTGCGTCCTCGACGCGGCTGACGCCGTCCATGACCCGCACCTCGACCGTGCCGAAGCGCGGGTGGGGGCGCACGTCCCACCAGATGTGCGTGTAGTCGGCGATGCAGCCGGTGCGCTCGAGATATGCGACTACCTCGGCGAAGTCGGGGTAGTCACGGAAGCGTGGCGGCGGCCCGGAGCGGGGGAAGGCGGCGAAGATCGACTGCCTGCTCGAGTGGAGGCCGGTCGCGGAGCCGCGCCAGAACGGCGAGCTCGACGAGAGCGCAACGAGCTCGGCCAGGTGGGGAAGAAGGGCGCCCATGACATGGATCGCCTTGTCGGGGTCGTCGACGGCCGTGTGGACGTGCAGGCCGAAGATCAGCTCCCGGCGCGCGATGTACTGCAGCTGCTCGACGAGCCCGTGGTAGCGGTCCCGCGGGGTGATCCGCTGCCGCTCGAAGAGGCTGAACGGGTGCGTCCCGGCCGAGCCGACCCGCAGGTCGAGCTTCCGGCCGAGCTCGTGGACGTGCGACCGCAGTCGCCGGAGCTGCCGCTCGGCCTCGGCCGCGTTGGCGCAGACCGGAGTGTGGACCTCGAGCAGCGACTGGAAGAGCTCCGGTGAGAGGTGGTCGGCCAGCTCGAAGCTCTCCTGGGCGGCGAGCACGCGGTCGGCCCGCTGCACGAGGTCGAACGTGGCCGGATCGAGGAGCATGTACTCCTCCTCCACCCCGAGCGTGTAGGGCGCGCCCGAGCCGAAGCTGTGGTGGTCGACGCTCGACTCGGGGCCCAGGCCGTCCATCCGGGCATTGTAGGGGCCGGTTCCGCGCGGCCCGGTCGGTTCGACGTGTCTACGCCTCGCGCGGTGAGAACGGCCTCGGCCTCGATCTCGACGAGCCAGCGCGGGTCGACGAGCTCCTTGATGATCACCGCCGTGCTGGCCGGGCGGATCTCCGAGAACGCCTCGCCATGGGCTCGCCCGACCGCCTCGAAGTCCTCCGCCCTGACGAGGTAGAGGCGCGTGCGCACCACATCCGCGAGCTCGGCGCCGGCCTCGTGAAGGGCCACTTCGATGATCTCGAGGCAGCGCTTGGCCTGGCCGTAGGCGTCCGGCGGGGTCTCGACGCCCTCCGGCACGACCGGCGCGGTTCCCGCGACGAAGATCCGGTCACCGATCACGACGGCGCGCGAGTACCCGACCGTGCGCTCGTAGGGCGAGCCGGATGAGATGAGACGCCGCGACATTTCCGCCTAGTATCAGTCTATGGCGCTGGCTGAGGCGACCGTACGGGCCGCGGCACGAGGGCTCGCGGCGGATGCCGTCGCGGCGGAGGTTCTCGGCGAGCTCGCCGTCCCGAGGCGTGCCGAGCCTCTTGCTGAGAGGCCCCGCGATCGAGCGGACGCTGTACGCGGCGGGCGAGGTGCGCCCCTACGGCGACGTGGACGTGCTCGTGTGCCCGGGCGATCAGGATCGGGTGCAGGCGGCTCTCCGAAAGCTCGGCTTCACGCCGCTCGTCGAGGAGGCCGAGCTGCGGGGCCATCGGCCGCTTCACGCAACGGAGTGGGTCAGATCCGACGGCGTGTCGGTCGACGTGCATATCACCATCAGCGGTGCAGGCGCGGCGCCCGAGGTCGTCTGGGAGACGCTTCGCTCTCACGCGGTTGCCCTCACCGTCGGCGGCGTCGAGGCGACGATCCCCGACGTAGCAGGCGTCGCGTTGCTCGTGGCGCTGCACGCCGCGCACCACGGCGTCGGCTTCGAGCGCTGCAGAGCTGACCTGCGGCGGGCCCTCGACCGGCTTCCGGAGCAGACGTGGCAAGAGGCCGCCCGGCTTGCGGCCCGGATCGACGCCACTGCGGCGTTCGTGGCCGGGCTTTCGGTCGATCCTCGAGGCAGCGATATGGCGGCACGGCTGGACCTGCCCACGGCGACGCCGGTCGATGTCAGGCTGCGCGCCTCGGGCGCGCCGCCGCTCGCGCTGGGTCTCGAGTGGCTCTCGCGCACGCCGGGTATCCGGGCGAAGAGCGGGCTCGTCGTGCGCACGGCCTTTCCGAGCCCCGGCGCCATGCGGGCGTGGCGCCCTCGTGCCCGCCGAGGACATCGCTCGCTCGCCCTTGCGTACGCGACTCATCCGCTCTGGCTCGCGCGGCATCTCCCGTCGTCGGCGATCGCGCTGCGCCGCGCGAGAAGGACAGCCGGATGACGGAACGGACATTCCAGCTCCGAGACGACGAGCTCGAGTGGCGCGAAGTCGAGGGCGAGATCGTCGCGCTCGACCTGCGCGAATCCGACGTATCTGTCCGTCAACAAGACCGGCACGGCGTTGTGGCCGCACCTCACCGCCGGCGCCTCCCGCGACGAGCTCGTGGCGGTGCTGACCTCGCGCTACGGCGTCGACACGGAAGCGGCGGCCCGCGACGTCGACGCGTTCGTGCGTACGCTCGACGAGAAGGGGCTTCTCGCGTCGTGAGCCTTCGGATGCAGGCGAAGGCGAGTCTCGCAACCTCCCGCTGGGTGCTGCGCGCGACGGCGCAGGTGCGGCGACAGCTCGAGGGCGGTGGCCGCGTCGACGAGGTGACCGTTCCCGCTCCACCCGCTCCATCGCTGCGCTCGTGGCGGTCGGCGAGGGTGGCCGCGCGCGTGACGACGAGGAACTGCCTCGTTCGCTCGCTCGTCAGGCAGGCCTGGCTGGCCGCGGCCGGCGAACAGCGCGACATCGTCATCGGCGTGCGGCGCAGCCCGGAGTTCGGCGCGCACGCCTGGCTGGACGGCGACGAGATCCCGCTCGAGGACGCGTTCGAGGAGCTCCTCCGGCTTCCGAGCCGGTGAACGGCCGCTCGTACCTGCCGACGCCGCTCGAGATCGCAACGGGCCGGCTGCTCGGCGCGGAGGAACCTCCGGAGCTCCCCGACCACGGAGGAATGACGCCGCTCGACGCCCTGCGCGCGGCGATCTTGCCCGCCGTCGCCTCGGGAACGTGCTTCGTGACCTTCTCGGGCGGTCGGGACTCGTCGGCGGTGCTGGCAGTCGCCGTGGACCTAGCCCGCCGGGAGGGCCTCGCCGAGCCGGTTCCCGTCACCGTCCGCTTCCGGGACACCCCCGGCGCCGGGGAGCCGGAGTGGCAAGACCTGGTTGTCCGTGACCTCGGCCTGACCGACTGGGTGGTGCTCGAGGTGGAGGACGAGCTCGACGTCGTCGGCCCGGTCGCAACCGCGTTGCTACTGCGCCACGGCGTCCTGTATCCGGCCCATTCATGCCTCTGGTCGGTCCTGCTCGGTCAGGCCTCGGGCGGCACGCTGCTGTCCGGAATCGGCGGCGACACGGTGTTCTCGACTCCCCTCGTGTTCCTGCACCGAGCGCAGGTCGGAGGTCGCCGGCCGCGGCTGGAAGACCTGCGGAGGCTCGCATTCGGCGCGTCGCCGGCGCCCCTTCGCCGTGCGGTGCTGCGGCGTCACGCGACTCGGCTGCCGTGGCTGCGACCGGCGGCCCAACGCGCGTTCGCGGCGGCCTGGGCCGAAGGCGTCGCCGGCACCGGCACCTCGTTCCCGGCTCACCTGGCAGGCGTGCTACGGCCGCGTACCCTGCGCGGCATGGTGCGGACTCTCGAGCTGCTCGCCGGGGAGAATGATGCGGCGGTCGCTCATCCGCTGCTCGATCCGGGCTTCCTCGCCGCGCTCGCCCAGGCGGGCGGCCGGCTCGGCTTCGGAAGCAGGACGGCCGCAATGCAGACGGTCTTCGGGGGGGCGGATCTGCTGCCGGAGACGTTGCTCACGCGTGAGCGCAAGGCGGTCTTCCATCTCGCCTACACGCGACGGCCGACGCGGGCATTCGCGAGAGCCTTCGACGGCGCCGGTCTCGACCCGGAGCTCGTGGACACGGAACGGCTGCGGGCCGAGTGGCTCTCACCCGTCCCGAACTACTCTTCTGCCCTCGCCCTCCAGGCCGCCTGGCTCGCGTCAGCGGCCCGCGACCGAACGCAACCGGTCGAGCACCTCGGGTAGGGCCGCGACGCTCCTGGGCCGCGTCAGCTCCCAGGCGCGGTAGTCGGCCAGGTCGAGCGGAGTCCGTTCCGCCCTCGGTCGCTTCGAGCTCGTTGCGCCCGCGATCCGCGGCAGCCGCTCCGACGGCCGCAGTGGCCTCAGCTCGACTCGGTGCCCCCAGGCGAGGAAGACGAGGCCGCCGAGCGGCACCTCGTGGTCGACCGGCCCCAGCGCGAGGCGCACCCGCTCGCCGCCGCGGTGCTCTCGCGTCCGGTCGAGGACGCCGAGCTCACGCGCGGCGTCGTGGCGGAGGTCGAGTGTGCGTGGGCCCGCGAGCGCCCGCCCGTCGTCGACGACGAGCACGTCATCGGCCAGGATGTCGCAGCCCTGGCCGGCGAGCCACGCGAGCGTTGTCGTCTTGCCGGACTCCTTGGGCCCGATGACCGCGAGTGCCGTACCGTCGATGCATGCGCCGCCCGCGTGAAGGGCGTGCCGTCCGAGCCACCCGGCGAAGAACGAGCCGACCGGAGCCAGGTAGGGGTGAACGAGCTCCGCGTCGGGCAGTGGCGCTCTCGTGAGGACGGTCGCCGTGCGCTCGATCCGGTCGAGCCGAAGCACGGCGCCGTCGAGGAGCCGTACCTCCGCGGAATCGGCGTCCACTCGCGTCCGGTCCGGCCATTGCTCGACGAGGCCCCTCTCGACGCGGACGTCGGGCCAGCTCGGGCCCGGCGAGGGAACC
>CAWACA010000021.1:0-263479 GCA_963780385.1 uncultured Thermoleophilia bacterium
GACGAACCCCGCGATCGGGCCGGTCGTCGAGCGGCTACGGGCCGAGCACCACGCGGTCTCCGGCTATCTGGACGCGGTCGAAGCAGCGGCGCGAGCTCTGACCGACGGGGACAGCCCCGAAGCTCGCCGCGCCGTAGCCGACGCGCTCGAGGCGCTCGAACGCCACCTGCTCGCGCACCTGGAGTACGAAGAGCGAAGCGTCGCTGCGACCTCGACGGCTCCGCGACCTCCCTTTCTCCACCAACTACGGGAGGTCGCAATCAGCGATCTCCCGACCAAGGAGGACCAGAATGAGCGCACCCAAGCACCGACCGCTTCACGACGCTGCCCGACGACGAGACGCTCGCCGCGACCGTCGTCGCGCTCGAAGAGCACGGATTCAGCGTCGAAGTCGTCGACGACCTCGACGCCGCGCGCGAAGCCGTCCTCGCCCGCATCCCCGAAGGCTCCTCCGTGATGACCAACACCTCGGTGACGCTGCAGGAGACCGGCATCGCGGACGCGATCAACGACGGCGGGCCGTACGACTCGGCGCGCAACAAGATGATGGCGCTCGACTTCGCGACCCAGCTGCAGGAGATGAAGGCGATCGCCGGCCAGCCCGACTTCGCCCTCGGCAGCGTCCACGCGGTCACCCGCGAGGAACGCTCGTCATCGCCTCGGCTTCCGGCAGCCAGCTCGCCTCCTACGCCTGGGGCGCCGCCAACGTCATCTTCGTCGTCGGCGCGCAGAAGCTCGTCCCCACCCTGGAAGCGGCCCGCGAGCGGATCACGAGCACAGCCTGAAGCTCGAGGACGCCCGCGCGTATGCCGCCTACGGGCAGAACAGCCGGGTCGGAAAGATCCTCGAGATCCACCAGGAGGTCCCCGGGCGGATCCACGTCGTCCTCATCCGACAGTCGGTCGGGTTCTGAGACGGCAAGTCATCGACGAAGAAGTCCTTCATGGCCAGCCCGACCTGGCATCCGCGTACCTCGCGCCCGAGATGAAGTGGCACGGCGGGCTGCTCGGGACAGTCGAGGGCGTCGCAAACGTCACGGAGATGCTGCGCGGCTTCATCGGCGCGCTGCCCGACCTGCACGCGAGGGAGCAGGACGCAGTTCGCGGCGGGCGACACCGTCGCCGTTCGCTACGTCGTCGAGGCCGACGCACGAGGGGAACCTTCTCGGGCTCGAGCCGACCGGTCGCCGGGTGCGCTGGGACGCTGTCGACATCTACCACCTTGCGGACGGGATGATCGTCGAGGAGTGGGCCGGCGACGACCTGGCCGCGCTCCTGTATCAGGTCGGCGCGTACACGCCGCCGTGGCTCTCAGGAGCATCGTCGTCTTGATGAATGATCTGCTCGAGACCGTGATCGAGGCCCACGGCGGCCTGGAACGCTGGAACCAGCTCGACAGCGTCTCGGCGCGCCTGATCCAGGGCGGCGCGCTCTGGGCGCTCAAGGGTCAGGCCGGAGTCCTCGACGACGTCGTCGTCACAGCGAGCCTGCACCAGGAGCGCGTGTCGCACCGTCCATTCGGCGCCGCCGACCGACACAGTTCGTTCACCCCCGAACACGTCGCGATCGAGAGCGACGACGGAACCGTCCTCGAGGCCCTCGACCAGCCGCGCGACTCGTTTGCCGGCCACACGCTCGAGACGCCGTGGAGCACTCTTCAGCTCGCGTACTTCGTGGGCACGGCGATGTGGACCTACCTGACGCAGCCGTTCACGTTCACGATGCCCGGATTCCAGACCAGTGAGCTGGAGCCGTGGGACGAAGACGGGCAGCGCTGGCGGCGGCTGCGCGTTTCCTGGCCGAGCTACCTCGCCACCCACAGCACCGAGCAGACGCTGTACTTCGACGACGACGGCTCCTGGCCCGCCACGACTACGACGTCGAGATCGGCGGCGGCACGAGCGCGGCGCACTACGTCTCCGACTACGACGATGTCGCGGGCATCAGGCTCCCACCAAGCACAGGATCTTCCCGCGCGCCCCCGAGGCCAGTCGCTCGCCGAGCCCCTCATCGTCTCGATCGACCTCAGCGAGATCGAGTTCACCTAGGAGGATCACACGAGCACAACCGAAGCCAGCCGGGTGATGCCCGCGTCCACGAGCGGCACGGCGAGCTGGCGGGGGGTACCGAGGCCGTGAGCGCAGCGCTCGTTCCGCGAGCGCAGATCGGCCAATGCGTGCCCGCGAGATTCACCTCGCAGCCTGCCATCTGCACGGTGCGCCACTCCGGTGGCCATCCGTCAAGGACGCGCTCTCCGCCTGAACCCGTGGAGGCGACCGCCGGTTCCACCGGCTCCGGCGAGCCGTCTACCAGCTCGCTAGCGAACCCGTCCCCTCGACCGACTCTTAAGCTCGGCGGCCTCAGAGAGCACGCTTCCCTTTGTCCGGCTAGGTCGGATGATCACCGCGAACCTTCGCCTTGGCGACCTCTGCTTGGTGAGCGGCCGGCTGTCGTGAACGTGCTCGAGGAGAGCGTCTGGTTGCCGCCGCGCTCGATCGCGAGGAGTTTCCACGGGCACGCCCGGGTTGGAGGAAGCCGGCCGGCACGGCGAGACTCGTCGCGGTCGCCGGCATCACCACATCGAGCGTCACGACCGGCAGCGTCTTCAGGCCGGTGTCTGAGTGCTCGACGATGACCTCGTAGCCAATGATCGGGCTTCCGTTCGGCGGCTCGACCTGTTGCCACCTGACGACGGTCGCGTCCGGATTCTGCGGGACGTCGCCCTCGACGGGCGAGACGAGCACGGGGCCGTCGGGCAGGTCGTGCGTCAGCACGGCTCCGCCGCGGTAGCGCTCGCCCTCGAGCCCAATCCCACGGAACTGGTGCAGCCGACCTTCCGGCCAGCGCTTGAGCAGCTTCGCGAGCGACAGCTCGTCGAAGGACGGCTCGGCGCTCTCGAGGAAGAGCTCCGTGCCGCCCTGCTTCGCCATGCGGCCCTCGGTCGTCGTGGTGAAGACCCGCTTGCCGCGTGGGTCGAAGATCGACATCCGCTTCCACTGCTCGGCGTCGATGAAGACCTGGATGCCGCCGTCGCCGTCCGTCGCGTTGATCTCGAACTTGATCCGTGCGTCTTCGAGCTCCACCACGGGGCCGGCCGAGGGCAGGTCCCGGCGGCGGTGGTCGAGCCCGACAGCGGGCCGGCGGCGACCGCGATCCCCGTGGCCGCAAGGGTCACGATGCCCGTGACGAGGATCGCAAGCCTTCTCCTTTCGCGCATGGATGTTGCCTCCTCGATCGTAGGCCCCGCACCCTAGGCGCCTCGGATGAGACCGCGGTGAGAGACCGCCGAGCGCCTGACTACCCGCGCCCACGCAGGTCGAGTCGCTCGACCGCCCTACCGCGGCCGATCAGGATGACCGACACGACCGAGGGAGCGAACAGCCCCTGTTCGATCACGCCCGGCCCTGGCAGCGAGCCGTCAGCTGCTCCGCTTCTTCTTGGCCTCACCGCTATTTGGTTGTTCACCGGGTCGCCATAAGTGGCATCGAAAGTCGCGATCTAGACTGTCACGGGGTCGAGTGGATAGAACATCCACGGTCGCCGAACACAGGGGTGAAAACGACTAAATCCCTGCAAATCGGCATTTCGCCCCCGTAGCTCAGTGGATAGAGCAGCGGTTTCCTAAACCGCGTGCGCTGGTTCGATTCCGGCCGGGGGCATCGGCGTCTCTCGCGGCCAAGCCCCAAGACGGCTAGTCCAGCCACCCGAGCGCGCCCAACCGATCAGCCGTGGCGGCTGAGGCTGGCGAAGCTCGCCGGCGAGGGCCGCTTGCTTGCCAGTCGCCCCGACGCTCGCGCTTCGGCGACGAGATCGGCGTAGCGCGCGAGCCGTTCGCCCTGGTAACGCGCGACGGTCAGCGCAGCGTCGTCCGGCCCTGTCACGTCATGCCCGCTCGTGTACGAGGTGCCGTACGGATTCCCGCCTGCCGCGAACACCTCGCGCACCGTGTATCCCAGCGGGACGATGATCATCCCCCAGTGATAGAGGGTGTTGTTCAGGGCAAGGATCGTCGTCTCCTGGCCGCCGTGCGGCGTCTGGGACGACGTGAAGCTCGTTGCCACCTTGTCGGCCAGCTTGCCCTCCTGCCAGAGCCGCCCGGCGAGATCCATGAACTGCTTCAGCTGAGCCGCAACGTTCCCGAACCTCGTCGGCGTGCCGAACGCAACGCCGTCCGCCCACTCGAGATCCTCGAGGGTCGCGGTCGGCTCGTCCCGCACCGCAGAGCGATGACGACCCCAGTACTGGTTCTGCGAGATCTGAAGCTCGGTCCCAAGCTCCTCGACGTGCCGAAGTCGTACCTCGGCACCCGCCGACTCTGCGCCCTCAGCGACGGCCTGCGCGAGACGATGGACGTTCCCCGTCGCGCTGTAGTAGACAACGGCGATCTTCGAAGCCACGCCGGTATCTTCGCAGTTGGCCGCAGTGCAGCTTCGGCCGCCGGTCGCTTAGGATGCTGCTGCGGAGCGGCACATGTCGGTGACTGTCTTCATCACCTACGATCTCGCGCCCGGCGTGACGAAGGAGCAGTACTGGGAGTGGTCGCGCGAGATCGACCAGCCGATGGCGTCACGACAGCCCGGCGTTCTCAGCTACGAGATCGTATGGATCGACGGTACGGGCACCGGTGAGGCGCCGGGACAGGTCGTCGAGGTGATCGAGGCCGAGAGCTGGGAAGCCTGGCAGAAGGTGAACGAGTACCCGGAGATGCAGGCCGCAGTCGCCTCCTTCTTCGAGATCGCCGAGAAGTCCAGCATCCGCGTGTTCTACGGAACCAAGATCGAGAGCTAGCAGGCGCCAGGGCTACGTAAGGGCGCGTCGCGCGGGCCGGCGGAGGGTGTGAGTGAGACCGAGTTGCTGGACACGGCCTACCCCAACGGGCCTTGTCTCGAAAGTACCGAGGACGTTGCGTAGGGTTGTCGTCACCGGTATGGGAGCAGTGACTCCGCTCGGGAATGACGTGCCGTCGACTTGGGAGGGCGCGGTCGAGGGGCGGAGTGGCGTCGACTTCATCACGACCTTCGACACCAGCGACTATCCGGTCCATATCGCTGCCGAGGTGAAGGGCTTCGACAGCGGAAGAGCTGGCCTCGCACAAGGAGATGAAACGGCTCGACCGATGCATCCTCTTTGCGCTGTCGGCGGCGAAGGAGGCGCTCGGTGACGCAGGTATCGACGGCTACCGGCCGGACCGTGTCGGCGTTGTGCTCGGCTCTGGCATCGGCGGCTTTCACGAGCTGATGCGCCAGTACGACATCCTCAAGGAGCGCGGGCCAGGCCGTGTCTCGCCCAGGTTTCTTCCCAACGTCCTGGTCGATTCGGCCAGCGGCCAGATCGCCATCGCGCTGGCATCCGGGGGCCGAACTACGCGGTCGTCTCGGCCTGCGCTACCGGATCTCACGCCATCGGCGAGGGAGCTGAGCTCGTGCGGCGCGGCGACGCCGACGCGGTGCTGGCCGGCGGCACGGAGGCGTGCATCCATCCGCTGCTCTTTGCCGGCTTCTGCGCGATGCGCGGTCTCGTGGCCGAGGACGAGGATCCGTCGCGGGCGTCCCGGCCTTTCGACGCGACACGGGCCGGGTTCGTCATGGGCGAGGGGGCGGGCGTCGTGATGCTCGAGGAGCTCGAGCGCGCGAGGTCGCGCGGGGCCACCATCTACGCCGAGGTGCTCGGCTACGGCGCCTCCAACGACGCGCACCACATGGCGGCTCCCGACCCGGAGTCCATCGGCGTTGCCGAGATGATGCGGGCCGCGCTCGAACGATGCCGGGTCGACCCCAAGAGGGTCGACTACATCAACGCACACGGCACGTCGACGCCTCTCGGCGACGCCGCCGAAACGAAGGCGATCAAGGATGTCTTCGCCGACCACGCCTACGAGCTCGCAGTGTCCTCGACGAAGTCGACGATGGGTCATCTGCTCGGAGCCGCCGGCGCAGTCGAGGCGATCATGACCGCGCTCGCGATCCACCGCGGTGTCATTCCGCCGACGATCAACTACAGGAAGCCGGACCCGGCCTGCGACCTCGACTACGTTCCGAACGAGGCGCGTGAAGCCGAGATCGACGTCGCCCTCTCGAACGCGATGGGCCTCGGCGGCCACAACGGCTGCGTGCTGTTCGGCCGCGTGGACTGACCTGGCCGGCGCGACGTGAGCGCCGCGGCCCCGCCCGGCGAGAACGCCGTCCGTTTGGCCGCTCTCGCTGAGACTGCAGCCGGCGCGTATCCGCCCTGTAGCGTGCCACCGAGCTTGGCCGGGGGTACGTCTCTGTGCTCCTGACCCGCTCGGCGTCCCGTGGCTCTGGGGGGCGGACGTCGAGAAGGGCTGGGTCTTCATGCGCTTCAACGTCGTCCCGATCACGACGAGGTGGCTGGCACCCGGCTCGTACTCCTACGGGCTCGAGCGCCTACCGAAGACCGGGGGCGCGGTTTTGGCCATCAATCATCTCTCCGCGATCGATCCGCCACTCATCGGCTCCTTCTCCAACCGGACGATCTTCTACATGGCGAAGCACGAGATCCTCGAAATCCCCATCGTGGGAGAGGCGCTCACATGGACGGGCGGCTTTCCTGTCCGTCGCGGCGAGCCCGATCGAGAACGGGCTGCGCAAGGCGCGCGAACTCGTGCGCGCGGGACACGTGGTCGGTATCTTCGCCGAGGGCACGCGTCAGCGCTTCGGCTATCCGGGGCCGGTGCACTCCGGCGCGCCCATGATCGCGATGAAAGAGGGCGTGCCCGTGATCCCGGCGCGCAGTCGAGACCTTCGGCTGGTCGCGCAAGAACCGGCGGGCCTGCTGCGTTGTCTGGGGCCAGCCGATGAGCTTCGAGGGAGTAGCGCGCAACGGGAGCGGCTATAAGGAGGCCGCTGAGATCCTGCGCGTTGAGATCTTGCGCCTCTGGCGGCAGGCCGCCGAGGCAGTCGCCGCCGGCTTCCCGCCCAAGCTGAGTGACGGGACGTTGCGGTCATAGCTGGACACGTGCTCGCGACTTCCACCGGCAGCGAACGCCGAGGCGCGTAAGTGGGGTCGCATGACGCTTCGGCGGCCTCAGTCGCTCCGGTCGGACGACTCCAGGTCCATCAGCGCGACCTGATGGTTCACCCGGGTGAACGACCCTGGCGCGCTGGTTCGATTCCGGCCGGGGCACTCGGCGCCTCCGCTAAAACAGCCGCTTTCCAGCGTCGCGCCGTCATCCTCGCCGCTGTCCACTCCTGTAGGCAGCCGCTGCGGCGCACGACGCAAAGCGTCGCTGCGCCTGATCCGACGGGTGGCCAGGAATGACCACGCAAGCAAACGGGCGATTTGGTGGATCCGCGCGATGTTTCGCAGCCGCGCAGCTCCTACCGTCGGTGAAGACAACCGAGGAGGAGCAATGGCGACACAAGCGGAGCAGTTCGAGACGGTCATCATCGGCGGCGGTCAGGTAGGGCTTGCGGCGGCGTACCACCTGAAGAAGCGAGGCCGCTCCCACGTGGTCCTCGACGCGAACGAACGCACCGGCGACCCGTGGCGGCAGCGTTGGCCCTCGCTTCGGCTGTACACACCCGCGAAATACGACGAGCTACCCGGGATGCGGTTCCCGGCGCGCCGAAACTCGTTCCCCAGCAGCGGCGAGATGGCCGACTACCTCGAAGCCTACGCGACGCGGTTCGAGCTTCCCATCCGAACCGGGGTCCGTGTCGACGGCTTGTCGAAGGACGGGGAAGGGTACATCGTCACTGCCGGCGATCAGCGCTTCAAGGCGGACAACGTCGTCGTCGCCACCGGCGTCATGCAGATGCCGGTCGTCCCCGACTTCGCGTCCGCGTTCGACCCGCAGATCACCCAGCTCCACTCGCGCGACTACCGAAGCCCCGCGCAGCTGCAGGAGGGCGCTGTCCTCGTGGTCGGCGCCTCCCACTCCGGCGCAGACATCGCCTTCGAGGTTGCCGCCGAGCACCAGACCCTGCTGAGCGGAAGGGACACGGGCCAGCTTCCCTTCTCCATCGAGGCTCGACGGCGCGCGCCTGGCCAGTCCCGCTGCTGAAGCTCCTCGCGACGCGGGTACTGACCATGGACACCCCGATCGGCCGCAAGATGCGCCCGGAGATCCGGTCCCACGGAGCGCCCCTGCTTCGGATCAGGTCGGCCGAGCTCGCGGCTGCCGGCGTCGAGCGCATCCTCGGCCGTGTTGTCGGTGCGCAGCACGGGCTGCCCGTGCTCGAGGACGGGCGGGTCGTCGAGGTCGCGAACGTGATCTGGTGCACGGGCTTCCGGCTGGACTACTCCTGGATCGATCTCCCCCTCGAGTACGAGGACGGCTACCCCCGCCAGTATCGCGGTGCCGTCCCATCACTCCCGGGCCTCTACTTCCTCGGGATGCTCTTCCTGCATTCCTTCAGCTCGATGCTCGTCCTGGGAGCCGGTAGGGACGCCGAGCGCGTGGCGGAGCACATCGCAGGGCAGGCCGAAGGCCGCGCGAAGGCTGAGGTAGAACACGGCGCTCCGGCACTCGCGGAATCGCAGGCCGCGTCATGAAGCGGCGTTCCCTGACCGCTCAAGAGGTAACGAGGCCACGCGCGCGCCTGAAGCGCCGCCGGATACCACGCGTTTCCTGCACCGCGTGCGCTGTTCGAATCCCGGCCGGGGTTGACCCGTCCGACGCATAAACCCCTGCACTTTGCTACGGTTGCCGCCCTCCCGCATACAAACGCCGCACGATGCGTCGCAGCAGCCGCTTGTTGGCTGCCTGTGCCGTAGCGGCCACGGTGCTGGCAGCTCCTGCCGTCGATGCGGCGACGGCGACGGCCACGTTGTATTCAAAAGGCAGTCAGGTAGCGCATCTCAAGCGTTCCTCGCTGGCGATCCGTTCGGCGCCTGGGGCGCGGGTGGTCTCCCAACTCGGGGCTCAAACGAGCTTCGGGAGCCCGACCCGGCTCGCGGTCGTCGGGTCGCGCGGGAAGTGGCTCACGGTGATCTCGACGGAGCTCCCGAACGGCGTTCACGGCTTCGTACGGCGCTCGTGGGTCGGGCTTGCACGCCACCCGTACACGCTGGAGATCGACCTGTCGCGCAGGGTTGCGTCGGTCTGGCGCTGGGCGCAGAAAGTTCGGCAGTTCCGGGTTGCCATCGGGGCGGCGGCGACGCCGACGCCTGTCGGCCGGTTCTCGATCACGGACAAGCTCCGGGACTTCATGCCCTCGGCCTACGGCTGCTGCGTCCTCGCGCTGTCGGGCCACCAGCCGAACCTTCCGTCCACGTGGACCGGCGGCGACCGCCTCGCGATTCACGGAGGAGGCGGGATCGGCAGCGCGGTCTCGACCGGCTGCCCCCACGCGCGGACGGCTGATCTGCTCTACATGATGCGGGTGCTACCGCTCGGCACCCACGTGATCATCCATCCCTGACCGGGCCGCCGTCCAGGTATTGCCGGTACTCCGGCTCCACCTCGAGGCCGAGCGCCTGGATCACACGGGCCACGGTCTCGTAGAACGCCACGAGCAAGACGATCTCGACGACCTCGGCGTTCGTGAAGACCTCGCTGAGCTCGCGGAAGCCCTCGTCCGAGAGGGCGAGCTCGTGCATCTCGTCCGCGCAACGCAGCGCCGCTCGCTCGCGGGGATCGAACAGCTCACTTTCGCGCCAGCGCTCGAGCTCCGTGACCTTCTCCTCCGGGACACCTGCGTCGGCGGCCATCTTGCGATGGTGCGCCCACTCGTACTCGGAGCCGGTGAGCTGGCCGATACGCAGGATCACGATCTCTCGCAGCACCCGGGGTGTGTCCGCCTCGTACCGGAGTCCCTTCGCCAGCGTGCTGTAGGCCCGCAGCAGCTTCGGCGAGTTCGCAAGCGCCTGGTAGAGGGCGATCGGTGCCCGGCCCTCCTGATCGAAGATCTCGAAGACCTCTTCGGTGATCGGGTCCGCCGGCTGGGAGACGTACGGTACGCGCGCCACGCGATCAGCCTGCCTCGACCCGGCGCAGGTGCTCCCGTACTGCGGCCGAGAACTCGGCCGGGCGCTCGAGGTGCATCATGTGCGGGCCGTCGAGGATCACGAGAGACGAATTCTTAACCCGGTCGGCGACATCCTGCGTGCGCGAGACCGGCGAGGCGGTGTCCGCCGTCCCCGCGATGCAGGTGACCGGCACGTCGATCTCGGGCAGGCGCTCGCGGATGTCGTGGCCGCCGATCGCGCGCCAGCCGTCGGCGAAGCTGCCGGGGTCGAGCGCGAGCAGGGTGCGGCGAGCGTACGCGACGCCCGGGTGCCCGGGCTGCGCCAGCGCGGGCGGCGTGAACCACCGCTCGAGGGTGCTGTCGAGCACCGCAGCCATGCCGCCGGTCTCCGCCGCGACGGCCCGTTCCTCCATCACCACCGGGTCGGCGGCGGCACCGGTGCAGCCGACGACGAGCGAGCGCACCCGATGCGGGTGCCGAACGGCCAGGTGTTGCCCGACCATGCCGCCGAGGGACATGCCCACGACGTCGAGCTCGCCCGGGTAGGACGCCGCCACCTCGTCGGCGAGCGTGGCCATGGTGGGCGGCTCCGGGGCCCGCGGCCGGCCGCCGAAGCCGGGGAACACATGCTTGATCGTCCCCTCCCCGTCGAGATCGGTCCAGGCCCAGCAGCCCGCGTCCAGGCCGATCGGGGTCAGGAGAACGAGGGCCACCGCGACGCGATTATCGCGGCTTGCGACCGCGATCCACTAGCGTCCGGGTGCCATGGCCAGCGGCCGCGTCACGGTGTTCGCCGTCGGTGACGTCTTCCCCGACCTCCCCGACGGACGTCCGGCGTTCGCGCCCCTGACGCCGCTCCTCCGCACCGCCGACATCGTGTTCGGCAACTGCGAGGGCGTCTACTCGGATCGCCCGAGCCCCTCACCGACGCACAAGCACTTCGGCGTCACCGCCCGCGAGCGGGGCTCCATGCTCGGCGAGGTCCCGTTCCACGTCATGACGTGTGCCAACAACCACATGATCGACGGCGGTTACGAGGGACTCGCCGACACGCTCGAGCTCCTCCGCGGCCAGGGGATCGCGGTGACCGGAGCGGGAGTGAGCCTCGACGAGGCGACCGAGCCCGCGATCGTCGAGCGGGACGGCGTGTCCGTCGCCTTCCTCGGCTTCTGCAGCGTCTTCCCGCACGGCTACGAGGCGCGACCGAAGCGGCCGGGCCTCGCTCGCGCTGCGGGTGCGGACGCACTACAGCGATCCCGACCCGAACTTCTGGGAGCCGGGGATCGAGCCGCTGATCGCGACGGCCGCCGTGGAGGACGACCTCGCGCGGTTCCGCGCGGCGATCGGCGCAGCGCGCGGGCGCGCTGACTTCGTCGTGGTCGCCTGCCACTGGGGCTACTCGAGCTGGGTCGAGGTGCTGCAGGACTACGAGCTCGAGCTCGCACGCGACGCCGTCGCCCACGGCGCCGACGTCGTCGTCTGCCACCACCACCACAGCCTGCGCGGCATCGAGCTCCACGACGGCAAGCCGATCTACTACGGCCTGGGGGCGCTCGTCCATCACTTCACGAGCTTCCATTTGAGCGCCGCGCGACCGGGCCGCGCGCAGCGCGCGCCACGGCGAGCGCTCGTCCTGGGTGGAGGGCGAGGAGCTGCCGCTCTTCCCGTTCCGCGCCGACGCGCAGAGGACCGGAATCGCCACGCTCGACCTCGAGACCGACGGCGCCGTGAGCGCGGGCTTCATCCCCGCGCAGATCCTCGCCGACGGCAGCACCGAGCCCCTTCGGGCGGACGATCCGCGCGCGGCCGAGACCGCCGACTACCTGGAGCGAATCACCCGGCAGAGCGGCTTTGCCACGGCGTTCGAGCGGGGGGAACGCGACAGCTACCTTTGGCTCAAGGTCGTCGTGGAGCGCTGAGGTTCGAGTGGGCACAAAGAAGTCGCCGGAAGAGCTGTGGCGGGAAATGCTCACCGGCGAGGTCCGCGGGCTGCAGCGGATGCGCAGCGTCATGCTGCGCATCCCTTCCGAGCCTCGCTGCAAGCTCTGCGCCGCGCCGTTCGGCCGGCCGGGTAAGACGTTCCTGCGACTCGTCGGCTTCGGCGCCTCTCCGCTCAACCGTCGTCTCTGCAGAGGCTGCATCCGGTCGATCCACAAGAAGCCGGGCGGCGCCGAGGTCGACGTCTCGGTGCTCTTCGCCGACGTCCGCGGCTCGACGGCGCTCGCCGAGCGCATCTCACCGCAGGAGTTCTCCGCGCTGATGGCGAGGTTCTACGGCGCAGCCGCACAGGTCGTCGACGGCTCCGAGGGCATCGTCGACAAGTTCGTCGGCGACGAGGTGATGGCGCTGTTCATCCCCGGCTTCAGCGGCCGGGAGCACGCCGCCCGCGCCGTCGCAGCCGCGCGGGAGCTGCTCCGGGCGACGGGCAACGATGGGGACGAGCCCTGGATCTCCCTCGGAGCGGGAGTGCACACGGGCGTCGCCTACGTCGGAACGGTCGGCGAGGGCGACGCGCGGGACTTCACCGCGCTCGGCGATCCCGTCAACATCGCCGCGCGCCTCGCGTCGGCCGCCGGGGCCGGCGAGCTGCTCGTGAGCTCGGCGGCCGCCGCGGCCGCAGGGCTCGACACCACGCCTCTCGAGCGACGCGCGCTCGAGCTGCGGGGTCGCGACGAGAAGGTCGACGCCTGGGTCGCCGCCGGCCTGCGCCCCGCGTGACCTACTGCATCTATCGTTCGCGCTGCGGACGTTGGTTCGCGAAGCGCACGAAGGAGACGCCGTGGCTCAGATTTCGTTTCGCGGAGATCCTCTCCATCTGACCGGCACGCCGCCCGAGGCCGGGGAGGCGGCTCGCGATTTCACGATGTGCCGCTTCTCCCCTGACGAAGGCCTGGTCGACGTGACGCTGGCCGATCTGCCGCCGAAGCCGCGCCTGCTCAGCGTCGTGCCCTCGCTCGACACGCCCGTCTGCTCGGAGCAGACGCGCTCGTTCGACGCGCGCCTGGACGCGTACGGCGACTCGATCGCCGCCTACACGATCAGCGTCGACCTCCCGTTCGCGCAGCGCCGCTTCTGCGACGACGAGGGAACGCACAACACGGTGACGCTGTCCGACTACAAGACCCGCTCGTTCGGCACCGGCTGGGGAATGCTCGTCGAGGAGAACCAGCTGCTCGCGCGAGGAGTCTTCGTCCTGGACGCCGAAGGGACGGTCACCTACGCCGAGGTCGTGTCGGACATCAGTCACGAGCCGGACTACGACGCGGCCATTCGCGCGCTCGACGAGGTCGTGGCCTCGGCCAAAGCCGCGCGCTGAGGCTTAGCTGAAGAACGACGTCACGGCGTCGTAGAAGTAGCGGCCCAGCGCCGGATCGAGGATGTCGGCGTCGTCGGGGACGCTCTGGTCGAGCTCGAGGCGTCCGAACCTGCCGCGGAAGTAGGCGAGCGGTGCGCCGTCGAAGCGCTCGGCACGCTCGACGCCGGCGAGGAAGACGGCGTGGGTTCCGCCGGCGACCTCCTCGATGACGCGGCACTCGAGGTGGGCGAGCGCTCCGTCGAGCAGCGGGATACCGAGCTCTCCGTAGCTGACGCCGACGCCGCGGAACTTGTCCGTCTCGCTCGTCGCGAAGCGCACCGCGAGGTCGCCCTGGCTCTCGTTGAGGATGTTCACCGAGAAGGCCTTGCTGCGGCTGACGGCGGTCTGCGTGCGCGAGGCGCGATTCAGGCAGACGAGCATCGTGGGCGGGTCGAGCGAGAGCGACGACACGGCATTTGCCGTGACGCCGAAGTCTTCGTCGCCGAACCGGGCAGTGATGATCGTGACTCCGCTCGCGAAGTGCCCGATTGCGTCGCGGAACTCGGTCTCGCCCGCAGTAGGAGATCGACGGCGTGCCCGTCCCGTGCCCCGCCGCTTCGAAGGGGCCGAACTGCCGGTGATGCTGAGTCGTGCCGGACACGGGGCCTCGTTCTCAGGGTAGCGACGGCGAGGCTTTATGCCAGAGCCGCCGCGGTAGCGGAAATCCGGCCCGAGCGCGATGTTCGCCTAGCGGACACTCGTGCGGAATGCGTTATAGAGTGGATTCGCAGTGGCGGAGGCGGCCGCGGAGCAGAAGCAGTACCTCCAGTCCCTCGAGCGCGGGATGGCAGTCATCCAGGTCTTCTCGCGCGAGCATCCGGCCTTGACCCTGAGCGAGGTGGCACGCCTCACGGGAACGACCCGCGCCACGGCGCGCCGGATCTTGCTGACCCTCGAGAAGCTCGGGCACGTGCGCTCCGACGGGCGGCTCTTCTCCCTCACTCCACGCGTGCTGAGCCTCGGCTGGGCCTACCTGTCGTCCCTGAACCTCTGGGAGATCGCACAGCCTCTCATGGAGGACCTCGTCCAGAAGACGAAGGAGTCGTCCTCGGCCGCCACGCTCGACCTGCCCGACATCGTGTACGTGGCCCGCGTGCCGACCCGGCGGATCATGACGATCGCGCTCGGCGTGGGCACGCGGCTGCCCGCCCATGCGACGTCGATGGGCCGGGTGCTCCTCGCCGGGCTCCCGGACGACGAGCTCGATCAGTTCCTCACGGAAGCCACGCTGGAGCGGTTCACCGACCGGACGGTCACCGACCCCGAGAAGCTTCGCGCGATCGTCGTTCAGGCCCGTCAGCAGGGATGGGCGCTGAACGACCAGGAGCTCGAGATCGGCCTGCGGTCGATCGCGGCCCCCATCGAGAGCGCCGACGGCCGGACGATCGCCGCCCTGAACCTCTCGGCAGCCGCCCCCCGCGTCTCGATCGAGGAGCTGCGGCAGCGCTTTCTGCCGGCGCTGATCGAGACGGCCGAGGACATCAGCAAGAGCCTGATCCGCGGCGCTCCGCCCGGCGGCAAGCGGCCCTGAGCGACGCCTCGCGGGTCCTGTCGGCCTCGCTGTCAAGCGCGCGCGGCGCTCAGTCCTGCTCGACGCGGACCACGACCTTCATCACCTGCTCGGGGTTCTCGATCGCGAACGCGATCGCCTCCGGAGCGCTCTCCAGGCCGAACTCGTGCGTGATCAGGCCCTGCACGTCGGCGCTTCGGGCTGCGACGATACGCGCCGCTTCGCGGAACTCGTCCGCACTGCAGCAGCTCGTGCCGAGCACGTCGAGCTCCTTCGCCGTGAAGGCGCCGATCGGGAGCGAGACCTCCTTGTGGGAGATCCCCGCGATGACGACTCTTCCGGCTCCGGCGACCATCTCCACGGCGCTGCGAATCGCCCCCGGGTCGCCCGTCGCGTCGATCACGACCGGGGGGCCCTCGGCCCCTGCCCACTCTCGCGCGAGCGCGGCGACGTCAGCCTCCTCACTGCTGTGCACCCCATCGGCGCCGATCGCGGCGCCGCGGTCGAGGCGGCTCTGGATCCGATCGACGAGCAGCACCGAGGCGCCGCGCTCGCGGGCCACGAGAGCGACCGTCTGGCCGATCGGGCCGGCTCCGAGCACCGCCACGTGCTCACCGGAGCCGATCCTGGCACGCGCGACCGTTCGCACCGCGATCGAGACCGGTTCGATCATCGCCGCGACAGCAGGTTCCATGTCCCCGACCGGGACGACCTGCGTGACCGGCAGCAGCAACCGCTCCTGCAGGCCGCCGTCGAAGTGCACGCCGACAATGCGGATCTGCGCACAGACCGCCTCGCGCCCGATCGAGCACGCGTAGCACTGTCCGCACGGGACGATCGGCCAGATCGCGACGCGGTCGCCGGCCTCGACGCCCTCGCAGCCGGGCCCCACCTCGTCGACGACGGCGCAGAGCTCGTGGCCCTGAACCCTCGGGAAATACCGCGGCCCGAGCTCGCCGAGGAAGATGTGGAAGTCGGACCCGCAGATCCCGACGGTTTGGGGCCGGACGACGACCTCGCCGGGGCCAGGGCTCGCCGGCTCGGGCCGGTCGACGACCTCCATGACACTCGCCCGTGTGGTCAGAGCGGCCCGCATCGAGCTACACGAGCGTGCTGATGTAGAAGCTGTCGAGGTATTCGCGCAACGAGCGGATCAAGCCGCCGTCGAGCTCGAGCACGAAGGCGTAGCTGGTTGTTGTACTCACGGCCGTCCGCGAAGCGGCCCTGACCGCGGGCCTCCACGGCGACGAGCGGGCCCTCGGCGATCAGGTTGTCGATGACGACCTTCGGGTCGCCGGGAACGAACATCCCGCGCACCGGCGCCAGGAACTCGTCGACGATGACGTCGCGCCCGACGTGCGTCCCGGCGCCAGGAATGCCGCCGGCCATGACTCTCCAGGTCGCGTCCTCGTGAAACAGCGGGCGAACGCGTTCCAGATCGCCCGTGCTGAGCGTCTCGAAGAAGGTGCGTACGAGCTCGGCGTTCGTCTGATCCGCCCCGGACATGTCCCCTCACTTCGCCGTGAAGCCGCCGTCGACGCTGAGCACCGTACCGGTGATGAAGGCCGCCGCGTCCGAGGCGAGGAAGACGATCGACTCCGCCACCTCCTCGGCACTTGCCATGCGCTGGAGTGGGTGCTCCGCCTCGATCGCCGCCGTGAGCCCCGCAGGGTCCTCCTGAGCGTCGACGAAGTCCTGGAGGAACGGGGTCGCGATTGCGCCGGGGGCGACCGCGTTGACACGGATTCCTACGGCCGCGTACTCGACCGCGAGCTGTCTCGTCAGCTGGACCACCGCGCCCTTGCTCGCGCAATACGCCGCCTGCCCGGGGAGCCCGACGAGGCCCGAGATCGACGCCGTGTTCACGATCGCGCCGCCGCCGTTGCGTTGCATCACGGGGATGGCCGCGCGGCACTGGAGGAAGATGCTCCTCACGTTCACCGCCATGACGCGGTCCCACTCGTCCTCGTTCGTGTCGACGACCGATTTCCAGACGATCTGGGCGGCGTTGTTGACGAGCACGTCCACGCGGTCGTGACCGGCGACCGCGGCGTCGACGGCGCGCTCGGCCGTGGCCGGCTCGGCGACGTCTCCTTCGATCGGCGTGACGGCATCGGACTGGAGATCCTGGACGGACGGAGCGATGTCCACCGCGACGACGGCCGCGCCGCGCTCGGCCAGCAGCCGGGTGACCGCGCGGCCGACGCCGCTCGCCGCTCCGGTGACGATCGCGACCTTGCCGTCGAAGCTCATGCGTCCTCCCGCCGGCACTGATGTGCTCCTGGTCGGCCGAGGCGGCCCTTCGGCGACCAGGCCGAGATGCTCCTTCGCCAGCTCGCGCGCCGCCCAGTCGCCGACGATGGTCCCGAAGTGGCCCCAGCACATCGCGAGGTCGCGGAAGATCCGCTCGATCCGCTGGCCGGCCTTGGCGGCGCTCGTGCCCGCGGTGCGGAAGATCTGGCCCTGCATCGCATCCCAGGCCAGCGTCCCTGCCTCTCTCGCGACGATGTTGAGCCGCAGATCGTCCTCCCGGGAGAACGGGATGCCGTCCTCGACGCTGCGGCGGCAGAGCTCCATGTACTGCTCGGCGCACTGGATGTACGCGGCCTCGCCTGCCGCGATGCGGCCCATGGCAAGGCCGAACCAGCGCTGGTAGTCCGGATCGAGGTAGCGGGGGACGATCGGCGGGCGCTGCGTCTTGCGGGCCCGCATGATCTCCTCGTACTCGTCGAGCGCGCCCTTTGCCATGCCGACCATGATCGCGGCGAGCTCTGCCTGGAAGAAGGAGAGCGTTCGGCCCGCATACATCGGGTTCCCGTGCAGCCGGTAGCCGGGCGTGCCTCCGCTCACGTCGGTGTCGACCATCCAGGTGTTCTCGAGGGCCCAGTGCGCCGGGATGTGCGCCTGCTCGAAGCGGAGGCTGTGCGAGCCGCTGCCCTTGAGACCGAGCGTGTCGCCCCAGTCGTCGAGCATCGTCCACGCGCTGCGCGGCGCGACGAAGAGCAGGATCGGGCCGGGCGGCCCGTCGGGATCCGGGCCCGGCGTGAACGTCTGGCCCATGTAGTGCGTCGAGTACGGCGCGCCCGAGGAGTACGGGTGCGTGCTGTCGAGCTCCCAGCCGCCGTCGACCGGCTTTGCCACCCCGGCCGGAGCGGCGACAGCGGCGCAGCGAAAGTCGCCGTCGCCGAAGATCTCGGCCTGCGCCCGCTCCTCGAACAGCGACGCGACCTGAAGCGCGTGAGCCGAGGCCAGGCACAGACACCAGGCCGTCGACGGGCAGCCCCGTGCGATCGCGATCATCGATCCGCAGGAAGACGGCGAGCTCGAACTCGTAGCCGCCGTAGCGCCGCGGCACGAGCATGCGATAGAAGCCCGCCTCGCAGGAATTCCTGGTGCATCTCCTCCGAGTAGTAGGTGCGCTCCTCGGTCTCGGCCTGCCGCTCGACGAGCTTCGGCCGAAGGGCTTCGCGCGCGCGCGATGATCTCCTCTGCGGTGAGGCCGGGCTCGGGCGGCGAGATCGTCCGGTCGGTGCTCGTCATGAGCCCCGCAGTGAGCGCCGCAGCTGCTCGGTCGCCTCCAGGTCGACGACGAGATTCTCGGGATCCTCGTCCGGGTCGCCGGAGACGACGACACCGTAGTCGCGGGCGGCGCCCTCGATCGTCACGTAGCCGTCGCGCACGTCACGGGCCACCCGCTCGGGCTCTCGCTCCAGGGGATCGCCGTAGCCCCCGCCTCCGCTCGTGACGTAGCGGAGCAGCGACAACGGGCGCGTCTGCCACGCGGGCACGCGGAGGAAGTACTGGAACTCGCCGTCGGGGCTCGGGACGTTCGTGTCGGGATCGAGCACTCCGGCCACGGGAATCGCGTCGGCGTACGCGTCCGCATCGGTCGGCGTGAGGCCGTGAACCCCCTCGGCCGAGGGCTCCCAGATCCAGATCCCTCCGTTCCTGCCGTCCCTGCCGCCGTTCACGCCGAAGGCCGGCGGGCGCTTGTAGCGCAGCGACATGAGGTGGTGCTCGGCCTCGTTCAGCCAGAGCGAGTCGCGGACGACGGCGGCGCCGCCCCGGTTGTAACCCGCGCCCGCCGTGTCGGCGAGGATCTCGTGGCGGAGCACGGCAACCGGGACGTCGGACTCGATCGCCTCGATCGCGCCCGTGATGCCGTTGGCCTGGTAGGAGAGCATCTGGCTGTCGGCGTCGCCGTGGCGGTTCGCCCCGTAGGGACCGATCTCTCCGCCGCACTGGGCGACCGAGATCCACGGGGCTCCGTTCGGCAGGATGCCGTTCGCGTTGTGGATGTCGGGGCTGCCGCGGTCGCCCGCCATGGCCGCGTCCCCGACCGCCTGTGCCAGCGCGCGCAGCAGCGCAGACAGCACGACCTGGCTCTGCTCCCAGTAGGCGAAGATCGCGCCGTCCGGCGGTAGCGCGCTCACGACCGTGCCCTCGGGGACGACGAGATCGACGCATCTGGTCGTGCCCGACGTGAACGGCCCGTCGGGATCGAGCAGGAACTTGAGCCCGATGCCGACCGACGACTTGACGTCGAAGACGGTCGCGTTGATGCAGGTGCGCGCCTGTCGCGACGTGCCGCTGAAGTCGATCTCCGCCCGCCCGCCGCGCTTGACGACCCTGACGTGAACGCGGTACTCCTCCGAGTCGTCGACGCCGTCGCAGTCGATCGCGTCCTCACCCTCCCACTCCCCGTCCGGGAATCGCCGCGAGCGCCAGCGACATGCGCTCGGCGGACGAGTCGCAGACGTAGTCCATGGCGCCGATCACCGCGTCGACGCCGTAGCGCCCGACCGACTCCGCGAGCAGACGCTCGCCGAGCTCGAGCCCGGCGCAGATCGTCTGCATGTCGGGGAAGAGGATCGCGCCGAACCGGACGTTGTCGAAGATCAGGTTCCAGGTCTCGGCGACCGGCTCGCCGGATTTCACGAGCGCCCTCGGCGAGAGCACGAGACCGTTCTCGTAGACGTTGCGCTTCGTCAGGCTGAAGCCGCCGGGCACGACACCGCCCATGTCGAGCTGGTGCGCCTGCAGGTTGACGAAGGCCACGATCGCTCCGTCGTGGAAGACGGGGCGGCAGAACAGGAGGTCGTTGACGTGGGTGCCCGTGCGGTAGGGGTCGTTCGCGACGATCACGTCGCCCGGCTCGAGGCGCTCGACGCCGTACTCCTCGATCGTGTTGCGCACGGAGTCGGTCATCGTGCCGGTGAAGAGCACGATCGTGCTGCTCATCGCAGGGGTGGGATACCCGCGTTCGGGTGGGCCCACGATCGTGCCGGCGAAGTCGTAGAAGTCGCGCAGGATCGGCGAGAACGCCGTGGTGAGGAGCTTGCCGCACACGTGCTCGACGACGTAGCGAAAGCGGTTGGTCAGCACCGTCGCCGTGAAGCGATCGCAGCCGTAGCGGGCCGCGAACTGCTCGTCGTCGAGCTCGCGGATGAGGGACGCGGCTGCGGTTACGTCAGTCGACATCAGGCCGCCGCCTCCTCGATGACGATCTCTCCGAAGCGGCCGACCTCGGCTACCTGGCCCGGGCAGACGAGCGTCGTCGACAGCGGCTCGCGAATCACCGCAGGCCCGGCGACACGCGCTCCCGGAGGGAGCGTCTCGCGGTCGTACTCCCCTGCCTGCACGACCTCGGGGCCCAGGTGGCGCAACGGGATCGCGCGGCCCGGCTCGGCCGTGCCTGCCTCCCCGTTGCGGGCGACGTAGTCGACCTTGTCGGCCGGCACGACGACCTGCACGCGGTACGTGACGCCCTGGACGGGCATGTAGGGGAACCGGTTGCCGTAGCGGCGCTCGTACTCGGCGTGGAAGCGCTCGACGAGCTCGGGGATCGTCGCCTCCGTGATCGGTCCGCCGGGAAGCTCGACGAACGGCGTCTCCCAGCTCTGGCCGAGCAGCCGGCCGTCGATGGTGCGCCGGACCGTCATCCCGTCGGCGCCGTCGCCGACCTTCGCGCGCAGCCGCTCCTCCATCTCCGTGAACACCGAGTCGAGCTGGGCCGCCGCCTCGGGCGCCAGGACGACGTACGCGCTGCGGCTCTCGTAGTAGACGAGGTCCGTGCTGAGAAGCCCGATCGCGGAGAAGAGGCCCGGGTGCGGAGGGACGACGACCCGCCGTGCGTGCAGCAGCTCGAGCGCAGCCGGCAGCAGCATCGGCCCGGCGGCGCCGTAGGCGACGATGCTGAAGTCGCGGGGATCGACACCGTGGCGGATCGCCACGTTGAGAACCTCTTCGGCGATGTTCGCCACGGCGATGCGGTACGCGAACGCGACGCGCTGCTCGAAGGCCAGCAACGTGTCGAGGGACTCGAACGCGCGCCGCGCGGCATCGGCGTCGAGCCGAAGCTCGCCGCCCGCAAACCCCTCGGGGTCGAGGAGGCCCATGAGCAGGCAGGCGTCGGTGAGCGTCGGAGCTCCGCCGCCGCGCCCGTAGCAGGCAGGGCCCGGCTGCGAGCCGGCGCTGGCCGGTCCGACGAGGATGTCGCCGGAGGGCGAGATCGACACGATGCTGCCGCCGCCCGCGCCGACGCTCGACACCTCGGTCGAGAGCGCGTTGATGAGGAGGTCGTGCTCCAGCTCGAAGGTGTTCGAGACGAACGGCCGCCCGTCGAGCACGAGCGACACGTCGGTCGAGGTGCCGCCGACGTCCACGCAGAGGAGGTTTCCGTCGTCCATCGCCTCGCCGAGCCTCGTGCTCGAGATCGTCCCGGCGGCGGGGCCGGCGAAGACGATGCGAAACGGCTGCTCGAGCGCCTCCTCCCAGGGGAGCAGCATCGCGGCGCAGTCCGCGAAGTGGAGCTCGCCGTCGAAGCCGAGGTCTCGGAGGTCGTGGTCGAGCCGGCTCGCATAGGACGTGAAGATCAGCTTCATGAAGACGTCGACGACGGTCGTCGACGCACGCGCGTACTCCTTCGCCAGAGGAGAGGTCTCGGAGGAGATCGAGACGGGGATGTCGCCGAGCACCTCCCGGGTCAGCTCCCGCAGCCGTTCCTCGTGCGCGTGATTGACGTAGGAGCTCAGCAGGCAGATCGCGACTCCCTCGACGTTGCAGCGCGCGAGCACCGCGAGCTGCCGGCGGGCGTGCTCCTCGTCGAGCGGGAGCAGAACGCTGCCGTCGGCCAGGATTCGCTCGCTCACTCCCCGGCGCAGATAGCGGGGCACGAGCGGGCGAGACGCGTCGCCGAACGAGCGCCGCCAGCTCGGATCGGTCAGTGCGCTCGTCGGACGCCATACCCGGCCGCGGTCGAGCATGTCGCGGTGCCCCTCGGTGGTCAGAAACCCGATCTTCGGCAGGCTCCGCGTGAGGACGGCGTTGAGGCCCATCGTCGAGGCGTGGTTGAACACCGTGCTGCCCTCCACGCCCAGCCGCCGCGCGCCCTCGACCACCGCGCTCGCCGGCTCGCCCGGATCGCTCGGCACCTTCGTCACGTCGATGCGGCCGTCGCGGATCGCCACGACGTCCGTGAACGTCCCTCCGACGTCGACGCCCAGCACGGCGCCTCCCTACCCCTGCGGCCTCGAGATCTCGAGGCCGAGCGGGACGTAGGAGCCGAACGGCGGTCCCGGCTCGCGATTGACCGAGGCGAGACAACGCTGGCACTTGCGCACGTTCCACCATCCCCCGTCGCTGAACACGGGGTAGTCGGCAAGCTCACGTGCGCCGCACTCCGGGCAGGCCCCCTCCGCCGGGCGGCGCTCGACCGAGAGATGAGGCGTGTCGGGCCGGGGAAAGCTATGCACGGCTGTCACCCAGCACGATCACGCCGCTGAGGTCGTCGCGCCGGTCCGAGGCCGCGAGCGCGTCGTTGATCTCCTCGAGCCCGTACCGGTTGGTGATGATCGGCGCCGCCGTGACGACGCCCTCCTCCAGCATGCGCACGTACCGGGGAATGTCGCGCCGCATCCTCGACATGCCGTTCTGGCAGCTGCGGACGGTCTTGCCGCGGAGGGCGAAGTCGACCTGTGACAGCGTGACCATGGAGCCCATCGTCTCGAGGCCGGTGAGCACGACGGTGCCTGCGCGGCGCGTCATCGCGATCGCCTGCGCCTGCGCGCCGGGAGGGCCCGCCGCCTCGAGCGTGTAGTCGGAGCCCCGGCCCTCGGTCAGCGCCTGCACCTGCTCCACGGGATCACCGGCGTCCGGATCGACCAGGTCGGTGGCGCCGAGCTGCTCCGCGACCGCCCGCCGGTTCGGCCGCGGCTCGACGGCGATGATCTGCCGCGCCCCGGCCACACGGGCGCCCTGGATCATCCACAGCCCGAGGTGCCCGCACCCGACGACGGCCACGGACGAGCCCGCCTCGACCGCGGCGGCGTTGAAGACCGCACCGAGCCCGGTCGTGATCCCGCACCCCATCAACGAGAGCTGGTCGTCGGGCAGGTCCGTGTCGACCGGGAAGAGCCAGCTCCGCGGCACCCGCATCTTCTCCGCGTAGGTGCCGCCCCCGCCGGACGACGTGACCTCCTCCCCGTTGGCCCTGTTGGCGACGTGCGGCTGGGGCACGAAGAGATCGGCGCACTGGTCGGGTCGCCCCCGCGCGCAGCAGTAGCAGACGCCGCACTCCGGCGTTCCCGGCACGATCACCCGTTGGCCGACCTGGACGTCGCCCACCTCGGGGCCGAGCTCCTCGACGACTCCGACGCCGGAGTGGCCGAGGATCGTCGGCAGCCGCTTGCCGAGCTCGCCGCGCTGATTGATGCAGTCCGTGACGCAGAAGGCGCTCGCGGTGGTGCGGACGACGGCGCCGTTCGAGGCCGGCGGCAGGAGCTCGACGTCCTCGACCACGAGCGGCTTGCCGAACTCCTCGAGGATCGCGGCCTTCACCGGGCAGCCTCCTGTGACCCGTTCGATGGGCGCACGGCTGTGCGCTGCGAGGCGAGACACTACTAGGCTTCGGAGTCATGGCGACCTGGGAGGTACTGGCAGTCCGGTTCGGCTCTCGCATCACCACGCGCAGTGACTACTACATGCGTTTCCAGACCTACGACGAGCCGGACGGGCCGCTGCCGATGGACTACTTCTTCTGGGCGTTACGGGGGCCGGACGAGACGATCCTCGTGGACACGGGCTGGAACCCGGCCGCGGCCGCGAAGCGCGGGCGGACGGCCCACCTCGAGCCGCTTCGCGCCATGGAGCTGCTCGGGATCCTGCCGGACACGGTCTCCCGCCTGGTGCTGACGCACCTGCACTGGGACCACGCCGGCAACGTGAGCGCTTTCCCGGATGCCGAGATCCTCGTCCAGGAGCGGGAGCTCGAGTTCTGGGGCAGCCCGATGGGCAAGCGCCTCCAGTTCGCCGTGCACGCCGAGGCCGACGACATCGACTACGTGCTCGAGGCCGACCGCGGAGGGACGCGTGCGGCGGCTGCGCGGCGACGCCGAGCTCGCGCCGGGAGTGCAGGCGCGTCTCGTCGGCGGACACTCGCCCGGGCAGCTGATCCTCCTCGTCGAGACTGCGTCGGGCCCGGTCGTGCTCGCCTCCGACGCGATCCACTACTACGAGGAGATGGAGCGCGACTGGCCCTGCTCGATCGTCGTGGACGTCCCCGAGACCTACGCCGGCTACGAGCTGCTTCGCGAGCTCGGCGCGAACGGCGCGACGCGGATCGTCGCCGGCCACGATCCGCTCGTGCTCGAGCGCTTCCCCCGGGTCGACGGAGAGCTCTCCGACCACGCCGTCTGCCTCCGCTGACGATGGCGCTCGACGAACGACAACGGCGGCTGCGCGAGGAGTTCCTCGACTCGCGCGGGTACTGGAACGAGTTCCTCGACGGGCTGCTCGAGCTCGATCCCGACTTCTTCGCGGCGTACGCCGAGCTCGCCGCAGTCCCCTGGCGGCAGGGACCGCTCGAGCCGAAGGTGAAGGAGCTGATCCTGCTCGCCATGGACGCCGCGGCGACGCACATGTACGAGCCCGGCGTGCGCGAGCACACGCGCAACGCGATCGCGCTCGGCGCCACCGCCGCGGAGATCATGGAGGTGCTCGAGCTGACGAGCACGCTCGGGATCCACGCGTGCAACACCGGCGTCCCGATCCTGATGGAGGAGCTGGAGGCGGCAGGGCAGCTGCCGGCGCGCGAGCTCTCCGAGCGCCAGCTCGCGATCAAGGCGGAGTTCGAGCGCAACCGCGGCTACTGGAACAGCTTCTGGGACGACGTGCTCGTTCTCGACGCGGACTTCTTCGAGGCCTACACGCAGTTCTCGTCGGTGCCGTGGAAGAGCGGGCCGCTCGAGCCGAAGGTGAAAGAGCTGATCTACACGGCGTTCGACGTCGCCGCGACGCACATGTTCGCGCCCGGGCTGCGCCAGCACATCCGCAACGCGCTCGGCTACGGCGCCACGCGGGAGGAGATCATGGAGGTCTTCGAGCTCGTCAGCACGCTCGGCGCACAGGCGTGCGCGCTCGGGATCCCGATCCTGCTCGAGGAGAGCGGGGCGGCCTCCGCATGAAGCTCGGCATCGTGGGGCTCGGGAACATGGGCGGCCGGATCGCTCGGCGGCTGACCGATGCGGGCGAGGCGTGCGCGGGTTCGACCTCGATGCCGACGCCGTGGCGCGGTCGACCGCGACGCCCGCGCAGTCCGTCGAGGCTCTCGTCGCAGAGGTGGACGTCGTCTTCCTCTCGCTGCCCGACAGCACCGTCGTCGAGCCGGTCGTCCTCGGCGCGGACGGCATTGCGACCCACTGCCGGAAGGGCCAGGTCGTCGTCGACCTGAGCACGTCCTCGCCGGCCTCGACGAGGCGGATCCACGAGCGGCTCGCAGAGCGCGGTGTCGAGTACCTCGACGCAGGCATCTCCGGCGGAGCCAAGGCCGCGGAGGCGGGGACGCTCACGGTCATGGTCGGGGGCTCGGCGGCTGCGCTCGACCTGGTGCGGCCGGCGCTCTCGCATTTCGCCGCGCACGTGCACCACATGGGAGAGAGCGGCGCCGGGCATACGGCGAAGCTCCTCAACAACTATCTGAACGGCGTCAACCTCGCGGCGACCGCCGAGGTGATGGTGGCGGCGCGCAGGGCCGGCCTCGATCTTCCGCAGCTGCTCGACGTCATCAACGCCTCGAGCGGGGTCAACTTCGCGTCCCTGGAGCGCTTCCCGAAGATCGTCCGGGGCGACTACCTCGAGGGCGGGCTCACCGTCGATCTGATGGCGAAGGACATCCTGCTCTACCTGGAGCTGCTGCGGGAGCTGCAGCTCACGAGCCTGACGGGCTCCGGGACGCTCGGCTGCTTCAGCCTCGCCTCGAGCCTCGGCTACGGCGACCAGATCTCGAACCGTGTCGTCGACGCCCTCGGAGACATCGCAGGCGGGATCCGGGTCAGCGAATAGCCCCGGGCAGCAGAACAGACCGGAGGGAACCCCCCGGTCTGCTCCTCCCTCGGTACTGACTGTCGGTCTCGCGAGTCTTGCTCACCGACCGTAGGCGGCGGCGAGCTCCTCGGGCGTCGCGGCCATGATCCCCTGGATGTACTCCTGGGCCTGTGCGTCCCGAGCCGTCGGGAACACGTTGCCGTAGGCGGCGGCGATCTGCTCCGGGCTCAGCGTGGAGAACACGTTGCCGTAACCGGCGGCGATCTGCTCGGGGCTCATCGAGGAGATCCCCTCGACGAAATTGCGCACCTGCGGGTCGAGCGTGGAGAGCACGTTGCCGTAACCGGCAGCGATCTGCTCGGGGCTCATCGACGAGATCCCTTCGACGAACCGGCGCACCTGTGGGCTGAGCGTCGAGACGACGTCGCCGCGCCCGGTCCCGTACGTGGCGGCCAGCTCCGCGGGGCTGAGCGCCATGACGCCCTCGACGTACTGGCGCTGCTGCGTCGTGAGCGAGGACAGCACCGCATCGTTCGACGCGATGTCGCGCTGTGCGTTCTCGGTGCCCTGGTTCACCGCGAAGACCAGCAGCGCCCAGGTGACGACCGCTGCCACTGCCGCGGCGGCGACCATCAGGCCGGCCAGACGAGTCGGCCTCAGCTGGATGGTGGTGGGGACGGACGTAGTCGCGTTCATCGGACCTCTCCTTCGGTAGGACTGACGATGACGGCTGGGACGATCCGGTCGAACGGCAGGCCCGCCCGCCGGTTCACCTCTGCGACGGACGCTTCGGACGGTCCGTCGAACTCGCAGAAGCAGGCCTCGTCGCCGGGGACGATCGTCGAGCCGAGGTAGCGCACCCGCGCTCCCTCGCCCTTGCCCTCGTTCGCCGCTTGCAGCTGCTGCAGAGACTGCAGAAGCTCGCTTTGGACGAGGCCCGGGAGGTATCTCTCGACGACGTAGACCATGCCGTCGAAATTAGGGCTTAGGGGTGGGCCCCTGAAACCTGGAAAACCCTAGGTTTGGGCGGCCTCGTCCATATTCGTGGCAGCCTCGCCCTGAGCCATCGCCAGCGCGGCCCCGAGTTCCGCCCGCCGCACGCCGAGCTTTCGGTAGACGCGGGAGAGGTGCATCTCGACCGTGCTCACGCCCATGAACAGCTCGGCCGCGATCTCCTTGTTGGTCTGGCCCTGGGCCGCGAGCGCGGCCACGCGCAGCTCGGTCTCGGTCAGCTCCTCCGAGGCGCCGCGCCGGCCGCTGACCCGCCGGAGCTCGGCGCGCGCCTTCTCCGCCCACAGCCGCGCGCCCAGCTCCTCGAAGATCGCCAGCGCCTGCTCGAGCGCCTCCCGCGCCGCCTTCTTCTGCTGCGCCTGCCTGCGCACCGTGCCGAGGCAGAGCAGCGTGCGGCCACGCTCGAGCGGGTAGGGGTGCGCCTCCAGCTCGGCCAGGGCGCGCTCGAACGCTTCGAAAGCTGCCGTCGAGGTCGCCCTGCGCGGCGCAGCAGCAGGCCGCGGCAGCGCGCCGCCGCAGCGATCGCCCACGGGCTTCCGAGCTGCCGCGCATGCAGCTCGTACTGCTCCAGGTAGGCACCGGCCTGCTCGAGCTCGCCCAGCGCGACGAGTGTCTCGATCGTGTCCGCCCAGACGGGGTGCGCCGGATCGTTCACGCCTCCGGCGAGCAGCCGTCCGGGTAATTCGCGCAGATAGTCCGCAGCCGACGTCGACGTTGCCGAGCTCGAGCTCGAGGCGACCGAGCACGCCGAGACTCGCGATGGTGAAGATCTCGTCCCCTCGGGAGGCGTCGAGAGCGTCGTTCGCAGATGCGCGCGCCTCCTCGACGAGGCCGAGGTCGGCCTCGAGCAGCCCTCGAACGCGCCCAGCCCAGGCCAGGTTGTGGGCGAACTGCGACTGCTCGCCGAGCTCGTTCGCCGCGGCGGCGAACTCGAGCGCCCGCTGCCAGCGGCCGGCGTACCAGTCCACCAGCGACCGGTACCAGAGGAGCAACGTCCGCGTGACCTCATCGCCTCTCGCCGCCGCCTTCGCCTCGAGCGCCTCGAAGATCGCGTGAGGCCGATCGATCTCGCCGAGGCGCATCAGCTGTCTGCCGAGCCAAACGCCGGGGCTCTCGTTGAACTCGAGCTCGAGCCCGAGACGCTGCTCGAGCTCCGCGCCCCGCTCGAGCAGGCCGGGGGTGATCTCCGCGCCCCACGTCTCCGCGTGGCCCACCCGCGCGATCGCCGCGGCGAGCGAGGGCGGGATCGCCGACCCGCTCGGCCCTCTCGAGCGCCGCGTGAGCGTCCGCGAGCGCCGCGCGGCACATCGGCGGCAAGCAGGTGGAAGATGCTCCGGAGGGCCAGGATCCGCGCGGAGCGCGCGTCATCACCCGCCGCCTGCGGCCAGCGCCTCCTCGAAGAGCTCGTTCGTCTCGGCGGACTTCGTCCTGAACGTCGAGGCGAGCGCGAAGAGGACGTCCGCCCGCTCGACGCCGGAGGGAACCTCGGTCAGGAGCTGGTCGAGCATCGCGGCCGCCCGGTCGCCCTCGCCGGCGAGGCGGTGGAAGTTCGCCGCCTGCAGGCGCCTCTGACGAGCCAGCGGCGGGATCGTCGAGCGTCAGCTCGGCGGCAAGCTCGTAGAGCTCGGCGGCGGCGGCGGTCGCCCCGCGGGCGGCGGCATGCTCGGCGGCGGCCTCGAGAGCGGAGGCGACGGCGGCGTCGGGGCCGTCGGCGGCGAGCGCGAGGTGGCGGGCCCGCTCCTCGATATCGGCGACGGCGCTCGGCGAGCGCGCGGTGCACGGCGCGGCGCTTCCAGACGGGCGCCTCTTCGTAGCAGATGGAGGCGAGCAGCGGATGCGCGAAGCGGACGCGTGAGCCGTCGAGCTCGACGACGCCTTCCCGGACGGCCGCCTCGAGCGCCCCGAGGACGCGCTCCCGGTTTCCGTGCGCTGCCGCGACCACCTCGACGGTCGGCCGCGCCAGCGCCGCAACCTGGAGCAGGACATCGAGCGTCTCGCCGGGCAGACGGGCGAGGCGGCCTCCGAGCAGCTCCCGCAGGCTGTCGGGAACACGCAGCGCCTGGCCCGGCGCTGGTCGCGTGCCCGTGCGAACGAGCTCGCGACCGAGCTCGAGAGCGAAGAAGGGGTTGCCCGCCGTCGCCTCCTGCACGCGAGCGAGCTCCGGCCGTGTCAGCTCGAGGCCCAGTCGCTGCTCGAGCAGACGATGCAGCGCGCCCGCGCTGAGCGGGCCGACCGAGAGCCGCCTCAGCTGCTCGCTGCGGAACGAGTGCGTCGAGCTGGAAGGGCGGTTGCCTCGTCCTGAGTGATCCGCAAGGTTGCCAGCAGTCCGATCGGCTGCTCGCGTACACGCCGCAGCGCGACCTGGAGCGCCCCAACCGAGCTCGGGTCGAGCCACTGCGCGTCGTCGAGCGCGACCAGCAGAGGGCCCCGCGCGGTCAGCGCGCCCAGCACGTCGAGCACGCCAAGCCCGATCGCATGCGCGTCGGGAGCAACGTCGCCCGGTTCGGCGAGCAGAAGCGCCACCTCGAGCGCCCGCCGCCTCGGAGGCACGAGCGCATCGGCTGCGCCGGGGAAGACGGGAATGAGCAGCTCCGAGAGCCCGGCAAAGGAGAGCAAGGCCTCGGCTTCCACCCCGCGGCATGAGAGGACCTGGCCGAACCTCTTCCGCGGCCTCCTCGACAGCGGTTTCCCAGAGGATCGTCTTGCCGATCCCGGGCTCGCCCGAGAGAACAAGCGCCGCCGGGCCCTGCTCTACCTCGGCCAGGAACGCCTCGATCGGCGCCAAGCTCCTCGTCGCGCCCGATGATCTCGGCAGCCACTCGGATCACACCTCAGCCGTCTCGTCAGCCGTGGCCAGGCGCGCCGCTAGCCCGGCACGCCGCACGCCGAGCTTCCTGTACACCCGCGAAAGATGCATCTCGACCGTGCTCACGCCCATGAACAGCGCGGCGGCGATCTCCTTGTTCGAGCGGCCATCGGCCGCAAGGGCCGCGACGCGCAGCTCGGTCTCGGTCAGCTCCTCCGATGCCGGCTGGCGCCCGCTGATCCGCCTGAGCTCGCCGCGTGCCTTGTCCGCCCACAGGCGCGCGCCGAGCTCCTCGAAGATCGCGAGCGCCTGCTCGAGCGCTTCGCGGGCCGCCGTTTCTGCTCCGCCTGCCTGCGCACCGTGCCCAGGCAGAGCAGGGTGCGGCCGCGCTCGAGCGGGTAGCGGAGCTCGGCCAACGTCGGCCAGGGCGCGCTCGAATGCTTCGAAGGCGGTGTCGAAATCGCCTTCCGCGGCCGCAGAGCAGACCGCGGCAGCGCGCCGCGCGCGGCGATCGCCCAAGGGCACCCGAGTGCGCGCCGCGTGCAGCTCGTAGGGCTCGAGGTACTCGCGCGCCTGCTCGAGCTCGCCGAGGGCGATCAGCGTCTCGATTGTGTCGGCCCACACGGGCAGCGTCGGGTCGTTGTTTCCTGCCGCGAGGAGCCGCCCGGGAAGGTCGCGCAGGTAGCCGCCGGCCGCCTCCAGGTTGTCGAGCGCGAGCTCGAGGCGCCCGAGCGCGCCAGGCTCATGACGTGAACGACTCGATCGAGATCGATCGGGAGAAGGCAAGGCATCGCTCGGCCGAGGCGCGCGCCTCGTCGACGAGCCCGAGGTCGGCCTCGACCAGGGCCTTGACGCGTCCCTCCCAGCCGCGGGCGTGCTGGTACTGGGTCTGCTCGGCGAGCTCGTCGCGCCGCCGCGGCGTGGTCGAGCGCCCGCTGCCAGCGGCCGGCGAGCCACTCGAGCAGGCCCAGCGTCCCAGACGACCGTCACGCGGGTGCCTTCGTCGCCCCGCGCCGCCGCCTCCGCCTCCAGCTCCTCGAGGATCGCGCGAGGGCCCTCGATCTCACCCGATCGCAACAGCTGACGTGCGAGCACGTAGCGTGGGCTCCAGGCGTAATCGAGCTCGAGCCCGAGGCGCTCCTCGATCTCCACACCACGCTCGAGCAGGCCCGGGGTGAGCTCGGCGGCTTGGGCCTCGGCGGTCCCACCCACGCGATCGCAGTGGCGAGCAGCGCGGGGTCGCCGCGCGCTCGGCCTTCTCGAGCGCCGCTCGCGCATCCGAGAGCGCCGCGCGCACGTCAGTCCCCACAAGAAGATAGATGCCGGCTCCGGAAGGCCAGGATCCGCGCCGAGCGCGCGTCGTCGCCCTCCGCCTCGGCCAGGGCCTCGTCCAGAGCTGGATCATCCTCGGAAGTCGTCGCCTCGGAGCGTCCATGGCGAGCGCGAACAGGATGTCGGCCCGCTCGACGCCGGCCGGAACCTCGTCGAGGAGCTGCTCGAGCAGCGCGGCTGCCCGCTCTCGGTCGCCGGCGAGCCAGTGAAGCTCGGCCGCCCGAACCGCCGCCGCCGAGCCGCGGCGGGGTCGGCCGGCGTCAGCTCGGCGGCGAGCTCGCAGAGCTCGGCCGCGGCGGCGGTCGCGCCGCGAGCGGCGGCCTGCTCGGCGGCGGCCTCCAGCTCGGCGGCGACGCGGCGTCCGGACCCTCGGCGGCGAGGCAAGGTGGCGGCCCGCTCCTCGACGTCGGCGACCGCGCCGGCAAGGGCGCGGTGAACGGCGCGGCGCTCCCGGACGGGCGCCTGCTCGTAGCAGATCGAGGCAAGCAGCGGATGAGTGAAGCGAACGCGAGAACCGTCGAGCTCGATGACGCCCTCGCGCACGGCCTCCTCGAGCGCTCCATGACGCGTCCCGGTCTCCGTGCGCGGCAGCGACGACTCGACGTCGGCCGGCCGAGCGCCGCGGCCGGCAGCAGAACGTCGACGGGTCTCCCGGGCAGACGAGCCAGACGCCCGCCGAGCAGCTCGCGAAGGCTGCTCCGGAACAGGCAGCGGCTTGCCTGGCTTCGGCCTCGCTCCCTGCGCACGAGCTCGCGGCCAGCTCGAGCGCGAAGAAGGGATTGCCCGCCGACGCTCGCGCACACGCGCGAGCTCGGACCGGCGACAGCTCGAGACCGAGCCGATCCTGGAGCAGATGGTGAAGCGCACCCAGGCTGAGCGGGCCGAGCGAGAGCCGTGCAGCCGCTCCTCTGGAAGGAGCGCTCGAGCTCGAACGGCACGGTGGCCTCGGGCGCCACACGCAGCGTGGCCAGGAGGCCGACCGGCTCATCGCGCAGCCGCCGCAAGCGCCAGCGGAACGACAGCGCCGAGGAGGAATCGAGCCACTGCAGATCATCGAGCGCGACCAGGACGGGCCGCTTTCGGCGAGCAGCCAGGACGTCGAGCAAGGCAAGACCGATCGCGGCGCATCCGGCGGCTGTCGCCCGGGTCGGCGAGCCAGAGCCAACCTCCAGCGCCCGCCGCCGCGGCGGCAGCGAGCGCGGGCAGCGACCTCCTCCAGCACCGGGGCGAGCAGATCGGAGAGCCCGGCGAACGCGAGCACGCCTCGGCCTCGACGCTCGCGATAGGTCAGAACACGGCCGAACCGCTCTGCCGCCTCCTCGACAGCGGCCTCCCAGAGGATCGTCTTACCGATGCCAGCCTCGCCGGAGAGCACGAGCGCCGTCGGACCCTGCTCGATCTCGGCCAGGAACGCCCGGAGCGAGTCAAGCTCATCGTCGCGGCCGATGACCTCCACGGGCATCGCAATCACACCTCTGCGGCCTCGTCCACGAGTGGCAAGGCGGCCGGCAAGCCCGGCGCGCCGGACGCCAAGCTTGCGGTAGACGTGGGAAAGGTGCATCTCGACCGTGCTCACGCCCATGAACAGCTCGGCGGCGATCTCCTTGTTCGAGCGGCCCTGCGCTGCGAGCTCGGCGACGCGCACGCTCGGTCTCGGTGAGCTCGTCGGAAGCCGGCTCGCCGCCCGCTGATCCGCCTGAGCTCGCCCGGGCCTTCTCCGCCCAGAGCCGCGCACCAAGCTCCTCGAAGATCGCGAGCGCCTGCTCGAGCGCCTCGCGCGCCGCCTTCTTTGCTCCGCTTGCCTGCGTACCATGCCGAGACAGAGCAGCGTGCGGCCACGCTCGAGCGGGTAGCGATGCGTCGTCAAGCTCGGTGAGAGCGCCGCTCGAAGGCGGCGAACGCGCCGTCGAGGTCGCCCTCCGCGGCGCAGAGCAGGCCCGGCAGCGCGCAGCGGCGGCGATGGCCCACGGACTGCCCAGCCGTCGCGCGTGCAGCTCGAACTGCTCGAGATACGCGCCGGCCAGCTCGAGCTCGCCGAGGGCGACGAGCGTCTCGATCGAGTCCGCCAGACAGGGACCGTCGGGTCGATCAAGCCCGCCGCGAGCAACCGCCCCGGCAGCTCGCGCAGGTAGCCGCCGGCAGCCTCGAGGTTGCCAAGTGCGAGCTCGAGACGACCGAGCACGCCGAAGAGAGACGATAGTGAAGATCTCGTCTCGAGCTCGCCTGTGACCACGCGAGCCCTTTCTCGGCCGTGGCGCGGCCTGCTCGACGAGGCCGAGGTCCGCCTCGATCAGCGCCTTCACGCGGCCCGCCCATCCGCGTCTGTGCGGATACTGGGTTTGGTCGGCGAGCTCGTCGGCGGCGACGGCATGCTCGAGCGCCCGCTGCAGGCGGCCGGCGAGCCATTCCACCATGCTGAGCATCCAGAGGATCATACACGCTGCGTGAATTCGTCCCCCCGCGCAGCCGCCTTTGTCTCGAGCTCCTCGAGGATGGCGCGGGGCGGTCGAGCTCGCCCTGGCGCATCAGGAGCCGCGCCAGCACGACGCGCGGACTCTCGAGGAACTCGAGCGAGAGCCCGAGGCGCTCTTCCATCTCGGCGCCCCGCTCGAGGAGACCCGGCGTCACTCCGCCGGCCTACATCTCCGCGCGCCCGACTCGCCCGATCGCGACGGCGAGCAGGGCCGGGTCGCCCACGCGCTCGGCCGCTTCGAGCGCCGCCCGTCCGTCGGCGAGCGCCGCACCGACGTCGCCGTTGAACAGGTGGACGCCGCTGCGGAAGGCCAGGATACGCGCGACGCGCGCGTCGTCGCCCGCGCCTCGGCGAGCGCCGCGTCGCAGCGCTCGATCATCGCTCTGTCGGTCGGTGGAGCATCGAGACGAGCACCAGGAGAATGTCGGCCCGCTCGATACCGGACGGCACCTCGGTGAGGAGTTGCTCGAGCAGCGCGACAGCTCGCTCGCGGTCGCCCGCGAGGCGGTGGAAGTCGGCCGTCCGCAACCACCGCCGCCGCGCCCGGATGGGATCATTGGTGTCAGTTCGGCCGCGAGCTCGGAGAGCTCAGCGGCAGCGGCGGTCGCCCCGCGGGTAGCCGCGTGCTCGGCGGCGGCATCGAGCTCGGACGCGACGCCGCGTCGGGCCCTCGGCGGCGAGCGCACGGTGGCGTGCCCGTTCCTCGGGGTCGGCGACGGCGCCGGCGAGCGCGCTGTGAACGGCGCGGCGCTTCCAGACCGGCGCCTGCTCGTAGCAGATCGAAGCAAGCAACGGGTGTACGAAACGCACCCGCGACTCGTCGAGCTCGACGACCCCTTCTCGCGCCGCCGCATCGAGCGCCTCGAGCACGCGGTCGCGATCACCATGCGCCGCCGCGACCACGTCGACGGTCGGTCGGGCGAGCGCGGCGACCTGCAGGAGAACGTCGGCCGTCTCGCCTGGCAACCGCGCCAGACGCCCACCGAGCAGCTCCCGCAGGCTCTCAGGCACGCGCAACGCCTCGCCGGCTGTGGGCCTCGTGTCCGTACGAAGGAGCTCGCGCCCGAGCTCGAGCGCGAGGAACGGATTGCCGCGCCGATGCCTCGAGTACCCGAGCGAGCTCCGGCCGCGTCAACTCGAGCCCGAGCCGTCCTCGAGGAGATTGTGGAGCGCCGCCGAGGCTCAGCGCACCAACCGGCAGCCGCGCAGGCGGCCGCCCGGGAAGGAGCGCTCCAGGTCGAACGGGGCCGCGACGTCGGGAGCCTCTCGCAATGTCGCAAGGAAGCCAATCGGCTCGTCGCGCAGCCGCCGAAGCGCAAGCGGAACGACCAGTGCCGAGGAGGAGTCGAGCCATTGCAGATCGTCGAGCGCAACGAGGACGGACTACGCTCCGCGAGCAGCCGCAGCACGTCGAGGAAGGCGAGGCCGATCGCGAGCTGCATCCGGGGGCTGCTCGCCCGGCTCGGCGAGCCAGAGCGCCACCTCCAGCGCGCGCCGCCGCGGCGGCGCCAGCGAGGGCAGCAGCTCCTCGAGCACCGGGGAGAGCAAATCGGAGAGCCCGCCGAAGGCGAGCAACGCCTCGGCCTCGACGCTTCGATGGGTCAGAACACAGCCGAACCGCGCTCCCGCCCGCTCGACGCCCGCCTCCCAGAGGATCGTCTTGCCGATCCCAGCCTCGCCGGAGAGCACGAGGCCGCCGGGCCCCGCTCCACATCGGCCAGGAACGCCTCGATCGCGCCAAGCTCCTCGTCGCGACCGATGACCTCCACGGGCATCGCGATCACACCTCTGCGGTCTCGTCCACAGTGGCCAGGCGCGCCGCAAGCCCGGCGCGGCGTACGCCGAGCTTGCCGTAGACCCGGGAAAGGTGCATCTCGACGGTGCTCACGCCCATGAACAGCTCCGCGGCGATCTCCTTGTTCGAGTGACCCTGCGCCGCCAGCTCGGCAACACGTGCATTCGGTCTCGGTGAGCTCCTCGGAGGCGGCTCGCCGCCCGCTGATCCGCCGCAGCTCACCGCGGGCCTTCTCGACCCATAGACCCGCGCCGATTCCTTCGAAGATCGCCAGCGCCTCGGCCAGCGTCTCGCGCGCCGCCTTCTTCTCTCCTGCCTGCCTGCGCACCACGCCTTGGCACAGCAACGTGCGGCCGCGCTCCAGCGGATAGGGATGCGCATCGAGCTCTGCGAGGGCACGAGCGAAGGCCAAGAACGCGTCGAGGTCGCCTTCCGCGGCGCAGAGCAGGCCCCGGCAGCGCGCGACGCCGGCGATGCCCACGGACTGCCGAAGCGCTGAGCAGAAGCTCGTAGGACTCGAGGTCGCCGCGAGCCTCCGCGAGCTCACCCAGGGCGACCAGCGTCTCGAGCGCGTCCGGCCAGGCAGGGGCCGTGGGGTCATGCCAACCGCTGCGAGAAGCGCTCCGGTAGCTCGCGCAGGTGGCCGGCGGCGGCCTCCACGTTGCCGAGCGCGAGCTCGAGACGTCCGAGCACGCCGAGCGAGTACGCCGCCCAGACCTGGGCAGAGCTCGCCTGCGCCCAGGCGAGCCCCTTCTCGGCCGTGTCGCGCGCCTGCTCGACGAGGCCGAGGTCCGCCTCGACCAGCGCCGTCAAACGGCCCACCCAGGCCCGCGTCTGTGAACCTGGGTCTGGTCCGCGAGCTCGTCGTCGCGGCGGCGCGGTCGAGCGCTAGCTGCCAGCGGCCGGCCATCCACTCGAGCATGCCGAGCCACCAGAGAACAGCCGAGTGGCTTCATCACCCCGCGCCACCGCTTCGCCTGGAGCTCGTCGAGCATCGACGCGACGCGGTCGAGCTCGCCTGACGCATCAGGAGCCGCCTCAGCCACCCGCGCGGGGCTCTCGATGAACTCGAGCGAGAGCCCGAGGCGCTCCTCGATATCCGCGCCACGCTCGAGGAGGCCCGGCGTCACCTCCCAGCCCAAATTCCGCCTGGCCCAGCCGACGGATCGCCACGGCGAGCAGGGTTGGGTCACCGCACGCTCGGCGCTCTCGAGCGCCGCTCTCGCATCGGCCAGCGCCGCGCCGACGTCGGGATCGAACAGGCGGCCCCAGCTACGAAAGGCAAGGATCCGCCAGCGCGCGCGTCGTCGTCCCTGCCTCGGCCAGTGCCGCGTCGCAGCGCTCGATCATCGTCGGGCTGCCCGGTCCGAGCGTCGAGACCAGCGCGAGAGGAGTCGGCACGCTCGAGGCCGGAAGGAACCTCCGGAGGAGTTGCTCGAGGATCGCCGCGGCGCGCTCGGGGTCGCCGGCGAGGCGGTGGAAGTTCGCAGCTCGTAGTCGCCGCTGCCGAGCCAGGCCCGGATCGTCCGGCGTCAGCTCGGCGGCCAACTCGCAGAGCTCGGCCGCTGCGGCGGTCGCCCCACGGGCCGCGGCCTGCTCGGCAGCAGCCTCGAGCTCGGAGGCAACGGCGGCGTCGGGGCCTTCGGCGGCGAGCGCCAGGTGGCGGGCCCGCTCCTCGAGATCGGCGACCGCGCCGGCCAGCGCGCGTGGACAGCGCGGCGCTTCCACGGCGGCGCCTGCTCGTAGCAGATCGAGGCGAGCAGGGGATGGGCGAAACGGACGCGAGAGTCGTCGAGCTCGACGACGCCTTCGCGGACGGCCGCATCGAGCGCCTCGAGCACGCGCTCCCGATCGCCGTGCGCCGCCGCGACCAACGTCGACGGTCGGCCGCGCCAGCGCCGCAACCTGGAGGAGGACATCGACCGTCTCGGCCGGCAGACGGGCCAGGCGGCCGCCGAGCAGCTCGCGCAGGCTCTCGGGCACGCGCAACGGCCGGCCCGGCCGCCGGCCGCGTGCCCGTCCGGACAAGCTCGCGACCGAGCTCGAGCGCGAAGAACGGGTTACCCGCCGACGTCTCCAGCACGCGGGCGAGCTCGGGCCGCGTCAACTCGAGGCCCAGCCGCTCCTCGAGCAGATGGTGCAGCGACTCTCAGGCTCAGCGGGCCGAGCGAAAGCTGCCGCAGCGATCCTCCGGAAAGGAGCGCTCAAGCTCGAACGGGACGCCGCGTCGGGAGCCACGCGAAGGTCGCCAAGAGGCCGACCGGCTCGTCGCGCAGCCGCCGCAGCGCGATCTGGAGGACCGCGGCCGAGGACGAGTCGAGCCACTGCACATCGTCGAGCGCGACGAGCACAGGGCCCCGCTCCGCCACGGCCTGCAGCAGGTCGAGGAGGGCGAGGCCGATCGCGCGCGCTCGGGCGGCCGTTCGCCGGGCTCGGTCAGCAAGAGCGCCACCTCGAGCGCGCGCCGCCGGGGCGGCAGCGAGCGACGGCGGCAGCTCCTCAAGCACATCGGCGAGCAGCTCGGAAGACCGGCGAACGCAAGCGTGGCCTCGGCCTCGACGCTGCGGCGAGAGAGGACGCAGCCGAAACGCTCTGCCGCCTCCTCGACACCGGCCTCCCACAGGATCGTCTTGCCGATTCCGGCCTCGCCGGACAGGACGAGCGCCGCCGGGCCCTGCTCGACCTCGGCCAGGAACGCCTCGACCGAGCCAAGCTCCTCGTCGCGCCCGATGACCTCACCGGGCATCGGAATCACACCTCAGCGGTTTCGTCCAGCGGCGTGGCGAGGCGTGCTGCCAGCTCGGCGCGCCGTACTCCGAGCTTGCGGTAGACGCGCGAGAGGTGCATCTCGACTGTGCTGACGCCCATGAACAGCTCGGCGGCGATCTCCTTGTTGGTGCGGCCCTGCGCCGCCAGGGCGGCGACACGCAGCTCGGTCTCGGTCAGCTCCTCCGACGCCGGCCGCCGCCCGCTGATCCGTCTGAGCTCAGCCGGGCTTTCTCCGCCCACAGCCGCGCTCCCAGCTCCTCGAAGATCGCGAGCGCCTGCTCGAGCGCGTCCCGTGCAGGCCTTCTTCTGCCCCGCCTGCCGGCGCACCATGCCGAGGCAGAGCAGCGTGCGGCCGCGCTCCAGCGGGTACGGGGCGCCGTCCAGCTCGGCGAGAGCGCTCTCGAACGCCTCGAACGCGCCGTCGCGTCACCGTCGGCCGCGCAAGCAGCCCGTGGCAGCGCGCTGCCGCCGCCACCGCCCAGGAGCTCGCGATGCGTTCCGAGTGCCGCGTGTACGCGTCCAGGTACTCGCGGGCCTGCTCGAGATCCCCGAGGCCGATGAGCGTCTCGATCGTGTCCGCCCAGACCGGGGCGGTCGGCTCGTTCAACCCGCTCGCGAGGAGCTGTCCGGCAGGTCGCGCAGAAGGCTCCCGGCGGCCTCGAGGTTGCCGAGCGCGAGCTCGAGCCGGCCGAGCACACCCAGGCTCGAGATCGCGAAGAATTCGTCCGACATCGCCCGCGCGCCCGCGAGGCCTGCCTCCGCGGAGAGGCGCGCCTCCTCGACGAGACCGAGGTCTGCCTCGATCAACGCCATGGCGCGGCCGACCATGCGCGCCTGTGCCGATCCTGGGCCTGCCCTTCCAGCTCGTGGGCGAGCGGTGGCATGGCCGAGAGCCCGCTCCCAGCGACCCGCGAGCCACTCGAGCTGGCTCAGCCTCCAGAGGACCTGCCGCCGGGTGCCGTCGTCGCCGCGAGCGGCCGCATTCGCCTCCAGCTCCTCGAGAATGGCCCGGGCCTGGTCGAGCTCACCCACGCCCATGAGGAACCGCGTAAGCGCCACGCGCGGGCTTTCGTAGTACTCGAGCGACGAGCCCAGGCGTTCCTCGATCTCCACTCCGCGCTCGAGCAGGCCCGGAGTGATCTCGGCGGCGTACGTCTCCGCCTGCCCCACACGCGCGATGGCCACGGCGAGCACGTGGGGTCGTCCACACGCTCGGCCTGCTCGAGCGCCGCTCTACCGTCGGCGAGCGCTGTCGCGACGTCCCCCTCGAACATGTGAGCGAAGCTGCGGAAGGCCAGGATCCGAGCGGACCGCAGCGTCGTCGCCCGCCGCCTCGGCCAGCGCCTCGTCGCAGAGCCTGACCATGCGTCGGAGCGTCGGGTCTCGGCGGGTCGACGGCGAGCTCGAAGAGGACATCGGCCCGCTCGACGCCGGACGGCACCTCAGCGAGCAGTTGCTCGAGGATCGCCGCTGCCCGCTCCTGGGCGCCCGCAAGCCGGTGAAAGTCTGCCGCTCGCAGGTGCCGGAGCCGAGCCGGCTCAGGTCGCCCGGCGACAGCGCGGCAGCGAGCTCGGAGAGCTCTGCCGCGGCGGCAGTCGCGCCGCGAGCAGCTGCCAGCTCGGCAGCCGAATCGAGCTCCGACGCAGCATCGGCGTCGGGGCCCTCGGCCGCGAGGGCAAGGTGGCGGGCCCGCTCCTCGGGGTCTGTAACCGCTCCGGCCAGAGCCCGGTGCACCGCCCGACGCTTCCGCAGCGGAGCCTGCTCGTAGCAGATCGAGGCGAGCAGCGGGTGCGCGAAGCGAACCCGCGAGTCATCGAGCTCGATGACGTTTTCCTGCACGGCTGGGTCGAGTGCCTCGACCACATCGTCCCCGTCACCGTGGGCAGCGGCAACCAGCTGGACCGTCGGACGGGCGAGCGCCGCAGCGTAGACGAGGAGATCGCCGGACTCTGCGGGCAGCCGGGCGAGTCGGCCGCCGAGTAGCTCGTGCAAGCTCTCGGGGACGCGCAGCGCCTGCCCGGCTTCGGCCTGGTGCCCGTGCGGACCAGCTCGCGGCCGAGCTCGACTGCAAAGAACGGGTTGCCGCCCGATGTCTCGAGCACAGCGGGCGAGCTCCGGGCGGGTCAGCTCCAGCTCGAGTCGCTCTCGTAGAAGGTTGTGCAACGCGCCCAGACTCAACGGGGAGAGCGAGAGGCGTTTCAGTCGCTCGTCGGCGAACGAGCGCTCGAGCTCGAACGGGGCACCGAGCTCGGGCCCCGTCCGGAGCGTGGCCAGAAGGCCGACGCGCTCATCGCGTAGCCGCCGAAGCGCGAGCGGGACGACCAGGCGGACGAGGAGTCGAGCCACTGCAGGTCGTCGAGCGCGACGAGGACCGGGCCGCGCTCCGCGAGCAGTCTCAGAACATCGAGAAACGCGAGCCCGATCGCGCGCGGATCCGGAGGCTCATCGCCTGGCGCCACGAGCAGCAGCGCGACCTCGAGTGCTTGCCGCCGCGGCGGCGGCAAATCGGCCGCTACCTCCTCGAGCACCGGCTCGAGCAGATCGGAGAGCCCGGCAAAGGCAAGCGACGCCTCGGCCTCGACGCTTCGGTGTGAGAGGACGCGGCCGAAGCGCTCCCGCGCTTCCTCGACTCCGGCCTCCCAGAGGATCGTCTTGCCGATTCCCGCCTCGCCCGAGAGCACGAGCGCGGCGGGGCCCTGCTCTACCTCAGCGAGAAACGCCTGGATCGAGCCAAGCTCGTCGTCCCGCCCGACGACCGCCGTCGCAGCCATGAGCTCGCAATTGTGACCCGCTGCGGGCCGATGCCCGGGTGCGGCGAGGCTCAGTCGAGGATCGTCACGGTGCCCGCGGTCGCCGTCGACCCGCAGCCGGTCGCCGGTCTTGATTCGCTTCGTTGCGCCCGCCGCTCCGACGACAGCCGGAAGGCCGAATTCCCGCGCGACGATGGCCGCATGGCACATGACGCCGCCGATATCGGAGACCGCCGCCGACGATCTTGCCGAAGACCGGCGTCCAGCTCGGAGACGTCGACGGCGCGACGAGGATCTCGCCCTCTTCCAGCTCGCCGAGCTGGTCGGCTCGGAGGATCACCCGTGCACGGCCCTCGACCACGCCCGGGGAAGCCGCAAGCCCGGCGAGGACGGCCGTGCGGTCGCCGGAGTGCGCGTCAGCCACTCCTCGATGCGCTCGTTGGTGATGCCCCAGAGCATGATCGTCACCGGATCCGTGATCGTCTCGGGTACCGGCCGAGGACCGCCGGGGGAGCCCACTCGGCACATCGCGTCGTAGATCGACTTCCGCGTGGCCACGATCGGCGGCCAGTAGCCCGGGCCCCGCGCCGCCCCGGCGCCGCCCGTGCTCCAGAACCACCGAGCTCCTCGAGCGCCGCGCGCACCTCGTCGTGGCGCAGGATAGAAGACATCCTCCGAATCCGCGAGGAATCCCTGCCGGGCCAGGAGCGCGCCGAACTCCCGCACCTTGTTCCAGAAGATCGTGCAGAACCAGTGCTCGATGTAGAAGTTGTGGCTCTCGACGAAGGGGAAGACGGTGCGAGCAAGCTCGAGGCTCTCGTCGAAGGCTTGCCGTGCCTCCTGCGTGAGAGCAGGGAGCGGTGCTCGTCGGTGACCCGGTCGCGCTCTGCAATCACCGCGTCGCGGGGTCGGGAGATGTCGTCGCCCGCTCCGAGGCGCTCGATGTACGAGCCGATCATCGCGATCGGCAGGGCCGTGTCGTCGATCCACGATCGATGGTGGTGGTAGAGGCCGTTCCCGCACGAGAAGTAGAACCACGGGTTCTTCGTCGCCTCGAAGTCGGCCAGCCACCGGCGCGCCGGAGTCGGTGGCCGTCAGACTGCGCTCGGAGCTCCTCCTCGTTGCGCGCGCTCCTCACGGCCTCGGCAACGTCCGAGCTCGACCGCGAGTCGGGCGAGGCGCCTGAGCTCGTCGTCCGGCCGCCAGAGCAGGACGTCGATCCCGGAGACCATCTTGGCGATGGTCTGGTCGTCGATCCCGGGACGAGCCTGCCGGCAGAGCTCGTAGAGATCGAGGTACGCCCCGTAGCCGAGGTTGAGGAGCTCGAAGTGGTACTGCCAGATCAGGTCGAAGCTCTCGAGCAGGCGCGTCGTATGCGACCAGGAGGGCGTGGCTCGATCCCCAGCCGCGACCCTCGGTGACGACCGCCTCGTCTTCGACCTCGGGCAGGTCGGGCACCTCGAGGGCCTCGAGCTCGCCGAATCGCCTTCTCGACCTTGGTGCGCCAGCTGTCGTAGAGCTCGTCCCAGTGCTCGTAGTAGTACCCGCCCCGCCTCGCGAACAGCTCTTCCCGTCCGGGCGAGCGTCGCCTCGTCGGTGACCGAATTGGCGCTCAGATAGACGTAGCCGTTCAGCAGCCGGCACTCGACGCCGAGCGAGGGCGGAACGACGAAGAGGCGGCTGCTCGCCTGATTGAACGCGACGACGGCGTTGTCCAGCATCAGGGCATCGAACGGGAAGTAGGGCTCCGGCCAGTGCATGCCGTCGTGGAACCAGAAGCGGCTCTCGTCCGAACGCGCGCCGATCCTCGCTGAAGACGGCGTGGTACGGGGTACATGTCCTCCCAGCCCTCGCAGCCCGCAGGGATCGGTACCTCGAACGGGCTCGGAAAGCCGCTGCGGGTCGCGGTTGGTCATCGGGCCTCGCGGTGGGCGCTCCGCAGTCGGCTGACGAAGTGTGGAGCGAACGCGACTCTAGGAGACGGCCTGACGGCTCGGTCAAGGTCACCAGTCTCTCGGCTCTCGCCGCCCGCCGGTTTCGACGCGCGTAAGCCAGTCGTCACCGGGCTCGAAGGAGCTGCCGTCCCACAGATCCCGCGCCGATGCGAGCAGCGCCTTCACGGAGTTGCGATTGCGCTTCGCTTTCGTCTTCCGTGCCGGCATCGCCAGCGCGGGCAGGGCATTCGGATGGGGCGTGCTCATCGGTCCAGCCTCCTCTGCATCGGTTGGAAGCTGAGCATCGAGGGCGGCGCTTGAGCCGCGCTGGGAGGCGACTGGGGGCCGGACAGGCCGGCTGAACGGCGGCGGCGAGGGCGGTCCCGCCCCTACATCACCGGGCCGGCGCGAATGTAGGGGCCGGACCTGTCCGGCCCGATCTATCCGGGCGCCGGCCGCGACGGCAGCTGCATCCGGTTTACCCGCTCCCAGTGCCGCAGCGCGGCCGAATGGTCGACGTCACCACCCTCTGCCGCCGCAGCGTCGGCCCAGAGCTGCTTCAGGAGCCGGGCGAGCGGAGCCTCGGCGTCCACGGCTTCTCCGAGCTCCGCCGCGATCGCGACGTCCTTCGCGAGCAGTCCGAGCGCGAAACCGGTGGCGAAGGTCCGCGGGAGCACGTGGTGCACCATCGTGAACTCGGTGCTGAAGTTCCGCCCCGTCGACGCGTTCAGTACCTCGACCATCACGGCCGGGTCGAGCCCGAACCTGTGGCCGATCAGCAGCGCCTCGGAGGCAGCCGTGAACCCCGCCGCCGCGACGTAGTTGTTGAGCGCCTTCATCGCGTGGCCGGAGCCGAGCGGGCCGGTGCGGAAGAGGCGCTCGCCGAGGACCTCGAGCAGCGGCGTCGCGCGGGCGATCGCGTCCGCGTCGTCGCCGCCGACCATGATCGCGAGGGTGCCGCTCTCCGCCTTCGGCACGCCGCCCGACACCGGAGCATCGACGAGGGCCACGCCGAGCTTCGCGAGCGCCGCGCCGAGCTCGCGCGTGCCCGGCGGATCCGACGAGCTCATGTCGATCACGATCGTTCCGGGCAGAGAGCGCGGCCGCGAGCCCTCCGTCCCACTCGAGCAGCACCTCGCGCACGACCTGCCCGGTCGGGAGCATCGTCACGACGGCCTGGACGTCACGGAACGCCGCGGGGTCAGCGGCGGGCACGGCCCCGATCTCGGCGGCACACGCTCTCCTGCAGCGCCGGATCGGCGTCGCGCACGACGAGCTCGTAGCCGGCGGCTGCGAGATTGCGCGCCATCGGCCGGCCCATGTTCCCGAGGCCGACGAAGCCCGTTCGGATAAGCGGTTGCCTCACGCTGGCACGGACGGCCGCAACAGCCCTTCCGCAGGTCACGGCCGAATCTGAACGGCGGCGATCGTATAGCATTTTGTCGAGAAGCGCTGCCCCACCGCGCCCGTGGAGGGCGGACAGGAAGCCATGGGAAGACCGGCCGCACCGCCCCCGCCTTCGAAGATCGTCGCCGTGCACCTGAACTACCGGAGCCGCGCCGAGGAACGCGGCCGCGTGCCCGAGTTTCCCTCGTACTTCTTCAAGCCGCCGTCCTCGCTCGCGGCGGACGGGGAACCGATCGTCCGGCCTCGGGACTGCGAGCTGCTCTGCTTCGAGGGTGAGATCGCGATCGTGATCGGCAGCGCTGCGCGACGGGTGGCGATCGACGAGGCCGAACGCTGCATCGGCTGGGTCGCGCCCGCCAATGATCTCGGCGTGTACGACCTGCGCTTCGCCGATCGGGGCTCCAACGTCCTGGCGAAAGGACACGACGGCTTCACGCCTCTGGGGCCGCTCGCTCCCGCCTCCGAGGTCCAGCTCCACGACCTGAGCTTGCGCACGCTCGTGAACGGCTCGCTCGTCCAGGAGGGACATACGAGCGAGCTCCTGTTCCCGTTCGCCCGTTTGGTCGCCGATCTCTCGCGCTTCATGACCCTCGAGGCGGGCGACATCATCCTCACGGGCACGCCCGCAGGCTCCCGCCCGCTCGATCCGGGTGACGTGGTCGAGGTCGCGATCGACGGGGTCGGAAGCGTCCGGAACACGGTCGTCGAGGACGAGCAGCCGCTCGAGCCGCTCGGCGCGATGCCGAAGGTGAGCGCCGAGACGCGGGCCGCCGCCTACGGCGTGACCGCACCGCGCCCGGCCGTCGTCTCCGAGCACGCGCTGGCCGCGTTGCGTGAAGTGTCGACGGCGACGCTCACGACGCAACTGCAGAAGCGAGGCATCCGCAGCCCCTTCCTCCGGGGGCTGCGGCCGACCCGTCCCGACCTGCGCATGGTCGGCATCGCTCACACGCTGCGCTACGTCCCCGTGCGCGAGGACGTCGTCCAGGCAGACACTCGGGAGCTGAACGCGCAGAAGCAGGCCGTGGAGAGCATCTCGCCCGGCGAGGTGCTCGTGATCGAAGCACGCGGCGAGGAAGGTGCCGGCACCATCGGCGACATCCTCGCGCTGCGGGCGCTGCGCCGGGGTGCCGCCGGCATCGTCACCGACGGCGGCCTGCGCGACAGCCCGGCCGTCGCAGGTCTCGAGCTGCCGACCTACTACCGGGTGCCGCATGCGAGCGTGCTCGGCACGCATCACTTTCCCCTCGATACGAACGTCCCGGTGGCCTGCGCCGGCGTGCTCGTTCTGCCGGGCGACGTCCTGGTGGGCGACGCCGAGGGCGTCGTCGTGATCCCCGCGCAGCTCGCCGAGGAGATTGCCGAGGCGGCCGCTGAGCAGGAGCGGCGGGAGCAGTTCGCCTACGAGCGCGTGGACGCGGGCGAGAGCACCGTGGGGGTCTTCCCGCTTGCCGACGAGCGCCGGGCCGAGTACGAAGCCTGGCTCGAGGAGCGGAAGCGGCGGAGCGCCGAGCCCAGGGAGGTATCGTGATTTCCTATATGATCCGCGAGTCGTGATCGCTGAATGAAGTTCCGTTCCGATCCGTCCCAGATCCGAGGCTCGATCGCCCCCGTCGTCACGCCCTTTGACGCCGACGGCGGCCTCGATCTCGATGCGCTGCCCCGCCTGATCGACTGGCAGATCGAGAACGGATCGCACGGGATCTCCGTTCTCGGATCGACCGGCGAGCCCAGCTCCCAGTCGGTCGACGAGCGGTTGCAAGTGCTCGAAACGGCGGCACGGACGGTCGCGGACCGGGTGCCGTTCTTCCCGGGCACAGGATCCGCCCATCTGGGAGAGACCTTGCAGGTGACCGCCGCGGCCGAGGCCCTCGGCGCGGACGCAGCGCTCGTCATCACGCCCTACTACAGCCGCCCGACGCAGCAGGGGCTCTTCGACTGGTACTCGACGGTCGCCCGCGAGTTCCCGAGCCTTCCGATCGTCGTCTACAACGTGCCGATCCGAACGGCCGTCGACATCCAGCCGGAGACAGTCGGCCGGCTACGGCGGGCCCACGAGAACATCGTCGGGATCAAGGAGACGACGCGAGACTTCGAGCACGCGTCCTACGTGCTGAACGAGTGCGGTCGCGACTTCCTCGTCTACTGCGGGATCGAGCTGCTCTGCTACCCGATGCTGGCGATCGGCGGCGTCGGGCACCTGAGCTGCGTGGCGAACGTGGCCCCGAAGCCGTGCGCCGCCCTCTACGACGTCTTCGTCGCGGGAGATCGCGAGGCCGCCATGCAGCTGCACTACGACCTCCATCCACTCGTGGAGCTGGCCTTCGTCGAGACGAACCCCGGCCCGATCAAGTGGACGATGGAGCGGCTCGGCATCCTCGCCTCCGGCGGCGTCAGGCCGCCGCTCGCCTCACCGCAGCCGGCGAGCCGCGACCGGATCGAGGCGATCCTCGCCGAGGTCGGCCTCCTCGAGCACTCCCCTGCGGGATAGCCGGGTGGCGCAGGCAACCGACCGCACGCCGCTCTCCGCAGACGCCGTCCGCGTCGGGCCGCAGCTGCACTACATCGCAGGCGAGTTCCGTCCGGGGATCGACGGGCGCACATTCGAGACGCTCAACCCTTCGACGAACGAGCCGATCACGGACGTGGCGGAGGGCCTGCGCGGCCGACATCGACCTCGCGGTCGGTGCCGCACGGACGGCGTTCGACGACGGGCCGTGGCCGAGGCTGAAGCCTTCCGAGCGCGCCGCCGTCCTGCGACGCATCGCGACTGCCATTCGCGACAACGCCGACGAGCTCATCGGCCTCGAGATCCTCGACATCGGAATGCCGATCGCCCAGATGCGCGGGCTCGCCGCCCGCGCCGCCGAGAACTTCGACTACTTCGCGGGGGTGATCACCGAGCTCACCGGGGACGCCTACCAGGTCGGCGGCGACTTCCTCAACTACACGATCCACAAGCCGGTCGGCGTCGCCGGGCTGATCATGCCGTGGAACGCGCCGCTGATGCTGTCGACCTGGCGCATCGCCCCGTGCCTCGCCGCCGGCAACACCATCGTGCTCAAGCCGGCCGAGTGGTCACCCCTCACCGCAACGCGGCTCGCCGAGCTGCTGGACGAGGTCGGGCTGCCTCAGGGCGTCTTCAACGTCGTCCACGGCTTCGGCGAGAGCGCGGGAGCGGCGCTCGTCGCCCACGAGGGTGTCAACCTGATCTCGTTCACCGGCGAGTCGGCGACGGGCTCGGCGATCATGGCGAACGCGGCCGCGACGCTCAAGCGCGTTTCCTTCGAGCTCGGCGGCAAGTCCCCGGTCGTCGTCTTTGCCGACTCGGATTTCGAGCGCGCCGTGGACGCCGTTCTCGCACAGATCTTCACCCTCAACGGCCAGCGCTGCACCGCCGGCTCGCGCCTGCTGGTCGAGGAGCCGATGTACGAGGACCTCGTCCAGGCCGTCGCAGCCCGCGCGCGCGACATCCGGGTCGGGGACCCGTTCGAGGAGACGACGGAGCTCGGCCCGCTCATCCGCCCCGAGCACCACGAGCGCGTGCTCGGCTATCTCGACTCCGCCGTGCAGGAGGGCGCACGCCTGCTCGCCGGCGGCAAGCGCCCCGACGGGCTCGCGGAGGGCAACTTCCTCGAGGCGACGGTCTTCGCGGACGTGACGCCCTCGATGCGCGTCTTCAGGGAGGAGATCTTCGGCCCCGTGCTCGTCGCGACTCCGTTTGCCGACGAGGACGAGGCGATTCGGCTGGCAAACGCGACCGAGTACGGGCTCGCAGCCTACGTCTGGACGCAGGACGTCTCGCGCGCGCACCGGGTGGCACAGGCGATCGACAGCGGCCTCGTCTGGATCAACTCCCAGAACGTGCGCGACCTGCGCACGCCGTTCGGCGGTATGAAGGCGAGCGGCATCGGCCGGGAGGGCGGCCACTACAGCTTCGAGTTCTACTGCGAGCTGCAAACCGTCCACGTCGGCCTCGGCGCACACCGGATCCCGCGGCTCGGCCTCGGCGACGACCGAATGACGTCGTCGTCCCTGCCCGGACTACGCCGCGGCGGCGAGCTTGCGCCGTGGTAACACGGTGTAAGCGGGGCCGAGTGGAGAGCGCCCGAGTGGCGAGCACCCGACTGCGGGCGGGCGGAGTGCCGACCGCGTATTTTGGAGTCGTGGTAACACGCTGTAAGAAGATCGGCTTGGGACGCGGAGAGCGGAGCAGATGGCAGAGGCGCTGAATCTCGACTGGGTCTCGCCGCCGTTCGACATCGTGCGGGCGGCTCACGTCGAGCTCGTCGTTCGAGACCTCGCAGCCGCGAGGAGGTTCTACGTCGACGTGCTCGGCCTCTTCCCGACGGCGGACACCGGCGACGCGCTCTACCTGCGCGGCGTCGAGGAGCGGCTGCACCACAGCCTCGTGCTGCGCACGGGAGCGGAGCCTCTCGTCGACCACATCGCGTTCCGGGTCAGGCACGCCGCGGACCTCGACGAGATCGCCCGCTGGTACGAGTCGCTCGGCTGTCCCGTGACTCGTGCGGACGACGTGCGAGCTCGGGCAGGGGCCGGCGCTCCGCGTCCACGATCCGCAGGGCTTCCCGCTCGAGTTCTTCCACGAGATGGAGCACGCCGAGTGCCTGCTCCAGCGCTACGACCTCTACCGCGGCGCCCGCATCACCCGGATCGACCACGTAAACCTCTACGTCCCGGACGCGACGAGCGCCTACGACTACTACCGCCGGCTCGGGTTCCGGTGCTCCGAGTACATCGCGGCCGACCGCGACGACCGTTTGGTGGCGGCCTGGCTCTACCGCAAGCCGACCGTGCACGACGTCGCTCTGACGACCGGCAAGGGCCCACGCCTGCACCACCTTGCATTCACAACCGCGGAGACAGCGTCGATCACCGGCCTCTGCGACATCCTGGCCGGAGCGCACGGCGAGGCCGCGATCGAGCGCGGGCCCGGACGGCACGGCGTCTCGAACGCGTTCTTCGTCTACCTCCGAGACCCGGACGGCCACCGGATCGAGCTCTTCACGGGCGACTACTACACCGGCGACCCGGATCACCAGCCGATTCGCTGGAGCGCGTCGGACGCGCGACGCCGGACGTTCTGGGGCCACCACGTCCCCGACAGCTGGTACGAGGAAGGCTCGCTCGTCCGGGGGCCCGACGGAACCGCCGTCGAGCTCGTAGAGCCCGTGCTCGACGAGCGGCTCGTCGCAGCCGAGTAGCGTCAGCGCGGTTCGTCAGGCCTCGCGGGCGAGCTCAGCTGACATACGGAGGCCCGACGTAGTTCTCGGCGAGCGAGGTCGCCGCGGCCTCCGAGGAGCACACGTACTCGAGCTGCGCACGCTGCAGCTTCGCGTCGAACGGATCGCCGTCGAGCCGGTGCAGCATGTGCGTCATGAAGTACGAGAAGTGCTCGGCGCGCCAGGCCCGCCTCAGGCACGTTGCCGAGTAGCTCTCGAGCAGAGCGGCGTCTCCCGTCCCGTACCACTGCACGAGGCCCCGCGCGAGAGCGCGGACGTCGGCGACCGCGAGGTTCATGCCCTTGGCGCCCGTCGGCGGCACGATGTGGGCGGCGTCGCCGGCAAGGTAGAGCCGCCCGTGCTGCATCGGCTCGACCACGAAGCTCCGCATGCCGGTGACGCCCTTCTCGAGCACCGGGCCCTCCTGCAGCGTCCACCCGTCCAGCTCGAACCGCGCGTGCAGCTCCTCCCAGATGCGTGTGTCGGGCCACCCGGCCAGATCCTCGTCGGGCGCGCACTGGAGATAGAGGCGGCTGACCTCCAGCGAGCGGAGGCTGTGCAGCGCGAAGCCGCGCTCGTGGCTCGCGTAGATCAGCTCGTCGCTGGAGGGCGCGACCGCGGCGAGGATTCCGAGCCAGCCGAACGGGTACTCGCGCGAGTAGGTCGTGAGGACGCCGGCCGGGATGCTGTCGCGACAGACACCGTGGAACCCGTCGCAGCCGGCGATCACGTCGCACTCGAGCTCCTGTGCCGCGCCCTCGTGCAGGAAGCGGACGCTCGGCCGCTCGGAATCCAGGTCGTGCACCGAGACGTCCTCCGCCTCGAAGAGGAGCGGCCGCTCCGTCGCGAGCCGAGCCGCGATGAGGTCCTTCACGACCTCCTGCTGGCCGTAGATCGTGATGCTCCTGCCCGTGAGGTCGGTGAGCGGGATCCGGTACCCGCGCCCGTCGTAGCGCAGCTCGATCCCGTGATGGACGATGCCCTCGCGGTGCAGGCGCTCCGCCACGCCGATCTCGGTCAGCAGGTCGACGGTTCCCTGCTCGAGCACGCCCGCCCGGATGCGCTGCTCGACGTACTCGCGGCTGCGCGCCTCGAGGACGACGGAGTCGATGCCCTCCAGGTGCAGCAGGTGCGCAAGCGTCAGACCCGCCGGCCCGGCGCCGACGATCGCTACCTGCGTGCGCATCGGCGGGAGCGTAGCGTCACAGGGCTGCGGCGATCGCCCCTGCCGACCTCATGACGGGCTCGGCCATGCTCGCCGCGTCGCGCGGCTCGATCCAGACGGCACTGATGCTCGCCTCGCAATCTCGGCCCGGAAGCACGATCGGCGCCGCCACCCCGGTCGCGCCCGGAAGGAGCTCGCCGCTCGACTGGGCCCACCCTCGCCGCCTGGCCCTTCCGATCTCCGCGCGCTCGCCCGGCAACGGCGGCCCCGCGGCGAGGATCGCAAGCCCAGGGGCGGCCCGGTTGATCGGGTGCCGAAGCCCGGGCCTGTAGGCGACGTGCATGTCGGTCGACCGCGGCTCGACCACCGCCGCCACAAGCGCCTCGTCACCGTCGCGAAGCGTGAGCGCGGTTGTCGCCCGAACCTCGTCCGCAAGCATCCGAAGCTCCCGCACGGCAACCTCCTGCAGGCGCGAGCGCACCGCGCTCGCAAGCTCGATCAATCCCAGGCCGAGCGTGTAGCGACCACCGGCCCCGCGAACGACAAGGCGTTGGTCGGCAAGAGGGCCGAGCAGCCGGTAGATCCCCGCCCGGTGCGTGACGAGCTCGTCGGCGAGCTCGGTCACCGTCAAGCCGCCTGGATGCTCGGCAAGCACCCTGAGCACCAGCAGGCCACGGTCGAGCGTCTGGGAACGGTTGGAGCGGCTCATTCTCAACGTCCGTTATCCGTACACATAGCACAATAACCGTTGCTATCTTCGTCTCCCCGCCGTGCCCCCGAGGAGGTGGCGATGCCGGCCCGCACGGGCGCCGACTACATCGAAGCGATCGGCTCCAAGGCGATCACGGTCGAGATCCACGGCCGGCGGACAACCGGCGGGATCACGGAGATCCCGGAGCTCCGGAACGTGATCCGCTCCTTCGCGGCCCTCTACGACCTGCAGCACGACTCCGAGCTCCAGGACGTCATGACCTACGAGTCGCCGACGTCAGGCGACCGCGTCGGGATGTCGTTCCTCGAGCCGGCGAGCGCAGCCGACCTTACCCGGCGGCGGCAGATGATGAGGGTCTGGGCCGAGTGGTCGAGCGGGATGCTCGGCCGCACCGGCGACTACCTGAACGTCGCGCTCATGGCGATGGCCGGCGCCGCAGACTGGTTCGCGCAGGACGACCCGAGACTCGGCGACAACATCCGCTCGTACTACGAGTACGTCCGCGAGAACGACCTCCTGCTGACGCACACGCTGATCATGCCCCAGGCGAACCGGTCGAAGACCGTCTCAGAGCAGAAGGATCCCTTCCTTGCCGCCCGAATCGTCGACGAGACCGACGACGGGATCGTGCTACGGGGCGCGCGCATGCTCGCCACGATCGGCCCGATCGCCGACGAGCTGCTCGTCATGCCCTCGACGGTGATCCGGGGCGGGCCGGACGACGCGCCGTACGCGTACGCGGTCGCCGTCCCCTGCGATGCGCCCGGGCTCCGCTTCCTCTGCCGCGAGAGCTTCGACCTCGGGCGCAGCCACTTCGACCACCCGCTCGGCTCGCGCTTCGAGGAGATCGACGCGGTCGTCGTCTTCGACGACGTGCGCGTTCCGTACGAGCGCTGCTTTCTCCTGCGGAATCCCGAGCTCTGCAACGGGATCTACACCGAGACGTCGGCGGCCGCGCACATGACCCACCAGGTCGTCACGAGGACGACCGCCAAGACGGAGTACATGCTCGGGCTCGTCTCGCTGCTCGCCGAGGCGATCGCGATCGAGGGCTTCCAGCACGTGCAGGAGAAGATCGCCGAGGTGATCATCGCCGTCGAGATCGTCAGGTCTCTGCTGCTCGCTTCCGAGGTCGACGCGGAGGCCAACCGCTTCGGCGTCTTCACGCCGGCCTGGGCGCCGCTGAACGCCTGCCGCAACTGGTACCCGCGCTTCTCGCAGCGCTTCCCCGAGATCCTCCGCCAGCTCGGGTCGAGCGGCCTCATGGCCCTGCCGACCGAAGCCGACGCGTTCGGGCCGGCGCGGGAGGACGTCGAGCGCTTCCTGCAGGGCGCGGCGATCGACGGCATCGACCGGGTGCGCCTCTTCCGCCTCGCCTGGGACACCTGCCTGTCGGCGTTCGCGGGCCGCCAGACCCTGTACGAGTACTTCTTCTTCGGCGATCCCGTGCGCATGGCCGGGGCACTGGTCACCGGTTACGATCGGGAGCCCTACAAGGAGCGCGTGCGGGAGCTGCTCCACCGTGACGAGCCGGCGCGCCGGATCACGGACGAGCCGGCCGACGTGACGACGGCGTCCTGAGAAGCGGGAGGATCGATGAGCAACGTGGAGGTTGTTCGCGGGTTCTACGACGCCGTTGCGCGTGGGGATCTGGACGCCGCAATGGCCAAGCTGGCGGATGACGTCACCTGGACCGAAGCCGAGGGCTTCCCCTACGCGGGCACGAAGGTGGGGCCGGCCGCGGTGCAGGAGCAGGTGTTTCGCAGGCTCGGAGCGGAGTGGGATCCGTTCGTGTTCGAGCGGGACGAAGTGCTCGACGCAGGCGACACCGTCGTCGGCGTCGGCACCTATGCGGCGACGTACAAGGCGACGGGCAAGTCGATGCGGGCGCGCGTCGTTCACGTGTTCAAGCTGCGGGACGGCAAGATCGCCGCGTTCGAGCAGTTCGTCGACTCGGTCAAGGTCGCCGAGGCGCTCGGAGGGCTAGACGATGGGAACGCCGACTTCCGCCGACGTCGTCGTCGTCGGCTCGGGCTCCGCCGGCGCCGTGATCGCGCGGCGGCTGACGGACGCAGGCGCGAGCGTCGTCCTCCTCGAGGCGGGCGGGCCGGACGAGAACCCCGCCATCCACGACCCCGCTCGGGTCTGGGATCTCTGGGACAGCCCGGAGGACTGGGGCTACCGGACCGTGCCGCAGGCCGCGTGCGCAGGCCGGCGGTTCCACCTACCTCGGGGCAAGGTGCTCGGCGGCTCGAGCGCTCTGAACGGGATGATCTACATCCGCGGTCACCGTTCCGACTACGACACGTGGGCCTACCTCGGCAATGCCGGCTGGGGCTACGACGACGTGCTGCCGCTCTTCAAGCGCTCGGAGGACTTCGACCGTGGCGCTTCCGAGTACCACGGAACCGGCGGCCCGATGCACGTGATGGCCGACTACGAGCCTCACCCGGTCATCGCGGCCGCGGTCGCCGCGGCCCAGGAGGCCGGCGTCCCCTTCAACGACGATCACAACGGCGCCGAGCTCGACGGCGTCGGGTTCACCCAGCTGACGATCCGGGACGGCGTGCGCGAGAGCACCGCGACCGCGTTCCTGCGACCGGTCGTCGGCTCGGAGAGTCTCACGGTGCTGATGGGTGCCCGGGCGCAGCGCCTGCTCTTCGAGGGCTCTCGTTGCGTCGGCGTCGAGGTCGTCCGCGACGGCGTCGTGGAGACGATCACGGCAAAGCACGAAGTCGTCGTCAGCTGCGGGACGATCGAGTCGCCCAAGCTGCTCATGCTCTCGGGGATCGGCGACGGCCACGAGCTTGCAGGTCTCGGGCTCGACGTCCGCGTCCACCTCCCCGGCGTGGGGAAGAACCTGCACGACCATCTCCTCTCGCCGGTCGTGTTCGCGGCTGCGAAAGCCGTGCCGCCGCCCGTTCCCGGCCTGCAGCTCCTGCACGGCGCACCTCTTCGCGCGCAGCCGGCCCGGCCTTCCCGGCCCCGACCTCCAGCCGCTCTTCTTCCACATCCCTGCCTACCTCGAGGAGGCGGGCATGTCGGGCCCGCCCGACGGCTTCACGCTCCTGGGCGCCGTCATCCGCCCCGCGAGCCGCGGCTCGCTCCGGCTTGCGTCTTCCGACCCCGAGGCGCATCCGCTCATCGATCCGGCCTACCTGAGCCGCGACGCCGATCTCGACGCGCTGGTCTCGGCCCTCGAGCTCTGCCGCGAGATCGGCCGGCAGCCGTCGCTCGCGGAGTGGTCGCCGGAGGAGCTCTATCCGGGCACTGCCGTGGGCGCACGCGAGGAGCTTCGGGAGTACGTCCGGCGGACCGCGATCACCTACCACCACCAGGTCGGCACGTGCAAGATGGGCGTCGACGAGCTGGCGGTCGTGGATCCCGAGCTCCGGGTCTACGGCGTGGACGGCCTGCGGGTGGCGGACGCGTCCGTGATGCCGCTCGTCACGTCCGGCAACACGCACGCGCCCACGGTGATGATCGGCGAGCGGGCTGCGGAGCTCGTGAGCGGGAAGCTCGGGCCCAAGCGGGAGGAGGCTCTTCATGCCTGAGATCGGCATCGTCGGCGCCGGCACAGCCGGGCTGCACCTGGCGCTCCTGCTCCAGCAGCACGGCCTGCAGCCGACTCTCTATGCCGAACGGTCGGCGGACGAAGTTCGCGACGGGCGGTTGCCGAACACCGTCGCCCATCACCACCACACGCGCACGCGAGAGCGCGAGCTCCGCGTCAACCACTGGGACGGCGACGGCCCGTCGTACGGCCGCCACTGGCACTACGTCGGAGGCGAACAGCCGCTCGAGTTCCCGGGCGACTTCACAGCGCCGAGCCTGGCCGTCGACTATCGCCTCTATCTGCCGAAGCTGCTCGAGGACTTCGAGGAGCGCGGTGGGGACGTGCAGATCGGCGTGGTCGGCGCCGCCGACCTCGACCGGCTGGGAGAACGTCACGATCTGGTCGTCGTCTCGACGGGCCGGGGAGGGCTCGCCGACCGGTTTGCCCCGATCCCCGGCCGCTCGCCGTTCGACGGACCGCAGCGGGCGCTGTGCGCGGGCCTGTACGCCGGTGTGGCCTACACCGATCCGCTCGGCGTCACCTTCGCGATCTCGCCGGGCCACGGCGAGATCATCGAGATCCCGATCCAGACGTTCGAGGGAAACATGACGACGTTGCTCTTCGAGGCGATCCCCGGCGGCGACCTCGAGGTGCTCTCGCACGCGAGCTACGCGGACGACCCCAGCGCGTTCGAGACTCTCGTGCTGGAGAAGCTCCAGGCTCACTTCCCGCCGATCTTCGCGCGCGCCGACCCGTCGGCGTTCTCGCTGACGAGGCCCAGCAGCCTTCTGCAGGGCTCCGTGACGCCGGTCGCCAGGGAGTCGTATGCGCCGCTCGCCGGCGGAACCTACGGCTGTTGCCCTCGGCGACGCCCACGTCGTCGTCGACCCGGTCGTCGGCCAGGGCGCGAACGCCGCCTCCTACGCCGCGTTCGTGCTCGGCGAGGCGATCCTCGAGGGAGGCCCGTTCGACGAGGGCTTCTGCCGCAGGGTCGACGAGGGCCGGCTGCCGTTCGTCATGGGCGTCTTCGACTGGACCAACTTCATGCTGGCGCCGCAACCGCACCTGTTCGAGCTGGTCGGGGCGATGTCGCAGAACCAGGCGCTCTGCGACGACTTCACGGAGAGCTTCAACCGGCCGGACCTCCAGTGGCAGCACCTTTCGAGCCCGGAGGCGACCGCCTCGTACATCGCCGCGTTCGTCCCGAGCAGCGGCTGATGATCGTCGTCACCGGCGCCACGGGAGTCGTGGGCCGGCTCACGGCCGAGGAGCTGCGGCGCCGGGGCCACCCGTTGCGCCTGATCGTTCGGGACCCTGCTCGAGCGCCGCAGCTCCCGGGGGCAGAGGTGGTGACCGCCGACTACGGCGACCCGGAAACGCTTGCCGAAGCGCTGCACGAGGGTGATCGCGTGTTCATGGTCTCCGTGCACGAGGGGCCGGAACGGCGAATCCCGCTGCACCGATCGTTCGTCGAGACGGCGGCCCGCCAGGGCGTCGCCCGGGTCGTCTACCTGTCGTTCGTCAACCCGGGACCGGAGGCCACGTTTCTGCACGCCCGCTCGCACGGCGCGACCGAGCAGATGCTGGAGCAATCCGGGCTTCCGCACTCGGCGATCCGCAACGGTATGTACGCAGACGAGATTCCGAGCTGGTTCGACGCGGAAGGCGTCGCTCGCGAGCCCGTCGGCGACGGCAGGATCAGCTTCTCCTACCGCCCCGAGCTCGCCGAAGCGATCGCGGTCGTGCTCGCCGAGCCGGGACACGAGCGGACGTCGTACGACATCGTCGGCCGGCCGGTGACCGTTGCCGAGCTGGCGCAGGCCGCGTCGGAGATCACGGGACGTGAGTACCGGTACGACCCGAGCCCTCGCGAGGAGTGGGAAGCGCGCTGGCAGGCGCGGAACAAGGAGGACTGGGCGATCGAGGCCGGCCTGACCTCGTTCGACGCGCAGCTCGCCGGCGAGTTCGACGTCGTCTCCGACGACTTTCGCAGCCTCACCGGGCGCGAGCCGCTCACGGTGGCCGAGGTGATCTCCCGGCACAGCGACGAGATGCCGCTGCGCTGATCGGCGTCCCGCTCGAGGCTAGTGTAGGATCGCACATTCTCGCCACCTCCCACGGAAGGGGTGTTCCGATGCCGATCGCCGTCGAGTTCGACTTCAAGGGCATGACGCTCGATCAGTACGACCAATCGATCGAGATGATGGGCTTCAAGCCGGGTGGCGCGCACGCCCCCGGGTGCCTGTTCCATTGGACAGCGGGGACTGCCGACGGCTTCCGGGTCGTCGATGTGTGGGAGACCCGCGAGCAGTTCGACCGGTTCAAGGAAGAGCAGATTCTCCCGTGGGCACAGCAGGTCGGGATGACACAGGAACCTGCCGAGACGTACACCGAGATTCACAACTACCTTACGGCCGGCTAACGGACTGGGCCGGCCGGCCCTACACATACCCCCAGACTTCCTGCGCCACCTCGACTACGAGCTCGAGCTTCGCCCGCTGCGCCTCCGGGGTGATGAGATTCCCTTCTGCTGTCGAGCCGAAGCCGCATTGCGTCGAGAGCGCGAGGCGCTCGAGCGGCACGTAGCGGCTCGCGTCGTCGATCCGGGCCTTCAGCTCGTCGGCGGTCTCGAGGTCGGAGCGCTTCGTCGTCAGGAGGCCAAGCACGACCGTGGCGTCATCACGTGCGTGACGGAGAGGGGCGAAGCCGCCCGAGCGCTCGTCGTCGTACTCGAGCAGGAGCCGGTCGAACTCCGCGTGCGGAAAGATCGAGGCGGCGAAGCCGTCATAGGGCTCGGTGCCGGTGAAGCGGCTCTTGTAGTTGCCGCGGCAGATGTGCAGACACGTCGTCACGCCCTCGACGCCGCGCAGAACGCGGTTGTCGCACTCGACGAGCCGCCGCAGCGTCGCGTCCCTGTCCTCGACGTCCGGCAGGACCGCCTGGATATAGGCGTAGTGCGGCGCGTCGAGCTGGATGTGAGCCGACTCCTCGGGCCGCCAGCTCGACCGCGTCCTCGTGCATCAGCTCGACGAGATGCTCGAGATAGGCCTCTCGGGTCGGATACGCCCGGCCGGAGACCTCCTCCGTCCAGTAGACGTCGAGCAGCGACGGGCTCGGCATCGTCACCTTCACCGGCCGGTCGGTGTGGGCCAGCAAGAAGTCGAGCTCGTCGTCGGCGAGGAGCTTGCGGCGCTCGAGCCGCGCAACCGGCGCCGGCGTCCGCAGCTCCTCGACGTTGCCCGCCTCGTCCCGGTGCGTGCGGACGAAGCCCTCGGGATCGAGGCCGTCGAAGAGGCTCTCCACGGTCGAGAAGAACAGGCGGCGTCGGAACTCCCCGTCGGTCAGGATCGGCAGGCCGACCTCCTCCTGCAGCGCGATCGCCTCCCGGATCGCCCGATCCTCGATCGCTTTCATGTCCTCACCGGCCACCCCGACGGGCGCGCGCCTCGAGCAGGTAGGGAGGCCGGAGGAGGCTCCCGAGGTTGTCGGCTCGGATCGCTCGGGCGGGCTGCGTCACCGCTGCGCAGCGACGCCCGCCGCGGCCGGCTCGTGCTCGCGCCGCCACTCGCGGAAGCTCTCGACCGTGTTGAGCTTGTGCCGACGTGCCGCAGCTTCGGTCTCGGCAAACGGGGCGCCGCGCTCCATCATCGCGATCAGCTCGCGATGCTCGTCGATCGACGCCGACCCGCGGTACGGGATCTGGACGAAGACGGTTCGGCGGATCGCGTCCAGCCTGCGCCCGACGTCGCGCAGCAGCTCGACGAGCGATGGGTTCGGGCAGCGGTCGTAGATGACGGCGTGGAACTCCTGGTTGAGCCGGCCGAAGGAAAGCGCGTCGATGTGCTCCATCGCGGTCGCCATGCGCTTGTTGATCTCCTTGAGGCGCGCAATGTCCTCGCGCCGCATCTCGTCTGCGGCAAGCGCGGTCGCGTAGCCCTCGAGGACGGCGAGTACCGTGAGCTCCTCGTCGTACAGCCCGGGCTCGGCCGGTGCCACCTGAGCGCCGGCATTGGGGCGGTAGACGATGAGGCCTTCCGCCTCGAGCCGGCGAATCGCCTCCCGCACCGGGACGGCGCTGACCTCGAGCTCGGCCGCCAGCGTGTCGATCACCACGCGGTAGCCGGGGCCGTACGCGCCGCTCAGAATCCGCTCCCGGATCGTCCTGTACGCCCGTTCCTGCTTCGTGATCGCGGGCTCGCTGTTCGGCCCTTCGGACGCCGGGCCCGCCGCGGCGTTTGTTCGCCCGATCGGTCTTCATATCGGGAACGGTATAGGATCGCCTAGGGCTGCTCCTTCGCGGCGCGGTCGAGCGCGTCCACGATCAGCTTCGCACCGCCGTGCGACGCGTAGCCGCCGTCGATCGAGATCTCGGCGCCGTTGACGTACGCAGATGCATCGGAAAGAAGAAAGCTGACGAGCGACGCGACCTCGTCCGGCGTTCCGGGCCGCCCGGCCGGAGTCAGGTCGAGCGAGGCCTGCAGAAACGCGGGCGGCGCATCGGCCAGTATCGGCGTCTCGATGTATCCGGGATTGACGAGGTTCACCCGGATGCCACGGGGGCCGTACTCGAGCGCGGCCACGCGAGACAGCCCTCGCAGCGCCCACTTGCTCGCCGTGTAGGCGACCGAGTGGTAGCCGATGAGCGCCGCAACGGAGCCGACGTTGACGATCGACCCGCCCGCGGTCATGAAAGGCACGCACGTCTGGATCCCGAGCAGCGCGCCCGTGAGGTTGACGGCCAGCGTCCGATTCCAGCCGTCCAGGGTCACCGCGTCGATTCGGGCACGATGCGCGATCCCTGCGTTGTTCACGAGCCCGTGCAACGGCGTCTCGCGGGCGGCAAGCCATTCCCCGAGCGCCTGCCAGTCGGCGGGCTCGGAGACATCGAGCCGCCGGAAGGTGACAGACCCCGGCGCCTCCTCGAGGCTGCGCGCAAGCTCCCCGCCCTCCTGCTCGAGAACGTCGGCCGCCACGACGTCGGCTCCCGCGCGGGCCAAGGCGGCCGCTTCGGCGGCGCCCTGCCCGCGCGCGGCCCCGGTCACGACGATGGACTTTCCGGTGAGCCCTTCCATGTCTAGCCTCCGAAGATGCGCCGCGGGTTCTCGATCAGCATCGTGTCGATCTGCTGCTGCGTCACGCCGGCGTCGATCAGGGCCGGCACGACCTCGCGCGAGACCAGCAGGTAGTCGGGTGTCTCGCCTGCAAACTTCTCGTCGCCCGTGAAGAAGTCGAAGAAGCATGCTGCGTCGTGCGAGAGCACGATCTGGCCCGCGTAGCCCTCCGCGAGCATTGCGGTCAGCGTGCGGATCCGATCCTCGAGCGGGTTGAAGTGCTCGATGCCGAAGCGGTCGCACCCGAGGATCGCCCCGCTGGCGGCGATCTCCCTGATGTAGTCGAGGTCGTTCGAGTCGCCGACGTGCGCGACGATCAGTCGTGACGGCTCGACGCCCTCCTTTGCGAAAGCCTCGAGCGCCAGGAGGCCGGTCTTCGCCGCGGCGTTCGTGTGCACCATGACCGGGACGCCCGTCTCGAGGGCGGCCGCGGCAATTGCGGCCACGATCGTCGGCACGTCGCCGACGAGCCCGTACTCCTCGATCGCGCATTTCAGGAACGCGGCTTTGACGCCCGTGTCGTCGATCCCCTCGCGAATGTCGCGCACGAACAGCTCGGCAAGCTGATCGGATGAGCGGTACCGGAAGAACTGCGGCAGCTCCATGAACGCATAAAGCCCGGTGGCCACGACAATGTTGAGGTCGACCTCGGCGTTGATCCGCTGGATCCGCGGGATGCAACGGCCGAGCCCGACGACGGTCGGGTCGACCAGCGTTCGGAGCCCGGCCGCCTGGACGGCCTGGAGCTTGGTGATCGCGTCGGCGATTCGCTCGTCCTCGTCCCAGTAGCGGGCACCGAACGCGTTCCCGTAGTTCTGGAGCGCCTCGGGATCGAGCACGAAGATGTGCTCGTGCATCAGCGTCGGGCCGAGGAGCGCCACGTCGACGGGGCCCCGCACGGTCTCGACACTCGCCATCGGCAATCCTCCTGGTCGTCGTTTGCGCGCCGCGCTACGCGGCGAAACTGTACGGCCGGCTCTTCAGCTGCTCGGGGAAGAGCAGCACCTAACGGCTGCCGTCGGTCTCGCGCGCAGCGTTCACGCCCGCCAGGCGCCCGAAGGTGAGGCTGCGCAGCACCGAGGTCCCCGACGGGTACTCGTTGTAGTAGACCCCCGTGACCTCGCCGGCCGCGTAGAGGCCCGGGATCGGCGCACCGGACGGGCCGACCACCCGCGCCGAGCTGTCCGTGCGGATGCCGCCGAACGTGAACGTGATCGCGCACGTGAGCGGGTAGGCGACGAACGGCGGCGAGTCGAGCGGGAAAGCCCAGTTCGACTTCGGCGGCGAGAGCCCGCGCGTGCTCTTGCCGTCGAAGACGTACGGGTCGAACTCCTCCGGCCCGACCGCGGCGTTGTACTCGGCCACGGTTTGCTCGAGCGCACCCGGGTCGAGGCCGAGTCGCACGGCGAGCTCGTCGATCGTCTCCGCGGTGACCGCCGGCACGTCCGTGACGATGACCTCGTCGATGCGCTCGAGCCCGAGCGTCGTCTGGTCGCCGATGAAGAACGCCGTCTGCTGCTGGTTGCGCCAGATCTCGTAGCCGAGTACCTCGAACGTCGCCTCGAAGCTGTCCCGGCCCTCGTCGAAGAACCGCTCCGCCCGGCCGTTGACGACGATCCCGTAGACGAACGGAAAGAAGACGGGGTCAGGCTTGGTCGCGCGTGGATCGACGGGCTCGCCGTGGAACATGTCGAACTGTCCTGCTGTGTCCGCACCGACCTCCAGGGCCATTCGGATCCCCTCGCCGCGGTTGTTGGCCAGCCCGGGAGCGATCAGTGGGAGCTCGGAGGCACGCTCACCGAGATACTCCTCCAGCATCTCCCGGCTGCCCTCGAAGCCGCCGCTCGCGATCACGACCGCCCGGGCGCCGAGCGTGCGCTCGCGCCCGTCGTTGCCCCGAACGACCACACCGTCGACGCGCCCGTCATCCGTCACGGCGAGCCGTACGGCCTCCGTCTCGTAGAACAGCTCCACCCCGTCCGTGCCCTCGAGGTTCCTTGCGAGACCCTCGACGATCGCCGCACCCCCGCCGACGGGGCTTCCGCCACCGCCGGCGTGGCGGTTCGGAAAGGGGCTCGTCGCCCACGTCACCTCCACGCCGCGCTCGTCCAGGAAGTCGAGCGTCGCGGGCACCTCCCGCTCCAGGGTTCGGCAGTAGTCGAGGTCGGCCAACCCGCCCGACAGAGATTCCATCAGGCCGACGAAGCCCGGATCGAGCCGCCGATCCTCCGTGATGCGCAACCACGAGCTCGTATACCTGGTGGCGCCCCCTCGCTCGTCCACCGGGGCCCGCTCGACGACCGCCACGCGTGGACGCCGTCCCGGCGCGGCAGCGGCGTCGGCGAAGCTGAGGGCCGCCGAGAGGCCCGCAGCCCCCATGCCGATCACGACCAGGTCGTAGTCCGCCGCGGTCATCCGACCTCGCCGGCCGCATGCGCTCCGGCGAGGCGTCCGAAGGTGACGCTGCGCAGCACCGAGGTTCCCGCCGGGTACTCGTTGTAGTAGACGCCCGTGACCTCGCCGGCCGCGTAGAGGCCCGGGATCGGCGTACCGGACTGGGCCGACCACGCGCGCCGAGCTGTCCGTGCGGATGCCGCCGAACGTGAACGTGATCGCGCACGTGAGCGGGTACGCGACGAACGGGGGCGAGTCGAGCGGGAAGGCCCAGTTCGACTTCGGCGGGGTGAGCCCGCGCGTGCTCTTGCCGTCGAAGACGTACGGGTCGAACTCCTCCGGCCCGATCGCGGCGTTGTACTCGGCCACGGTTTGCTCGAGCGCGCCGGGATCGAGGCCTAGCTGCCCGGCGAGATCACCCGGCGTGTCGGCGGTGACCGGAGGCACGTCCGTGAAGACGACGGCCTCGAAGGGCTCGATCCCGAGCGTGGTCTGGTCGCCGACGAAGAAGGCCGTCTGCTCCTGGTGGCGCCAGATCTCGTAGCCGAGCGCCTCGAACGTCGAGTCGAAGCTGTTCTGCCCCTCGTCGAAGAAGCGCTTCGCGTGCCGGTTGACGACGATCCCGTAGACGTAGGGGTAGAAGACGGGGTCGGGCTTGCTCGCGCGCGGATCGACGGGCTCGGCGTGGAACATGTCGAACTGGCCCGCCGTGTCGGCGCCGACGTCCACCGCCATGCGAATCCCCTCGCCGCGGTTGTTGGCGGGCCCGGGAGCGATCACGGGGAGGTCGCGGCCCCGCTCGCCGAGGTGCTCCGCAAGCATCTCCTTGCTGCCCTCGAAACCACCGCTCGCGATCACGACCGCCCGGGCACCGAGCATGCGCTCGCGCCCGTCGTTGCTCCCGAACGACCACACCGTCGACGCGCCCCTCGTCGGAGACGCTCAGGCCGACGGCCTCGGTCTCGTAGAGCAGCTCGACGCCGGCCGCGCGCTCCAGAATCCCGGCCAGCCCGTCGACGATCGCGATGCCGCCGCCGACCGGCATCCCGAGCCCGCCGCCGGTGTTCCGGTTCGGGAAGGGTTGCTTGAAGTAGGTCACCTCGACGGCGTGCTCGTCGAGAAAGTCGAGGCTGGTCGGAACCTCACGCTCGAGCGCCCGGCAGTACTCGAGGTCGGCGAGCCCGCCCGATAGGGACTCCATCAGGTCGACGAAGTTGGGGTCGAGCCGCCGATCCTCGGTGATGCGAAACCACGAGCTCGTGTACCTCGTCGCCCCGCCGCGCTCCACCTCGGGGGCTCGTTCGAGCACTGCGATCCGCGCGTGGCGACCTACAGCTGCGGCCGCGTCGGCGAAGCTCACCGCAGCCGAGAGACCGGCCGCCCCCATGCCGATAACGAGCAGGTCGTATTGCGTCGCCTTCGACGGCGGCTTCTCCGACTGGCTGGGCGACCCGGGTGGAGGGAAGTTGGGCGGCTGCTTCGCCATCACTTGGGCGTAAAGCTCTCGGTGTCCCTCATTCCCCGAGCTCAGCCGACCGGGAAGTTCACGCGGTTACCGGTGTCGATCCAGACGCTCTTGACCTCGGTGTACCCGTGGAGAGCCTCGACGCCCATTTCCCGACCGAGCCCGCTCTGCTTGTAGCCGCCGAAGGGAAGCCCGTGGCCGAGCACGCGGTAGTTGTTGACCCAGACGGTGCCGGCCCGCAGCCGTCCGACCATCCGGTGCGCCCGGCCGAGGTTCTCCGTCCAGACGCCGGCGGCCAGGCCGTAGGGCGTGTCGTTGGCGATCCGGACGGCCTCGTCCTCGTCCTCGAACCGCAGCAGGCAGACGACGGGGCCGAAGACCTCCTCGCGGGCAAGGCGGCACGAGTTGTCGACGTCTCCGAAGACGGTCGGCTCCACGAAGAACCCCGACCGGTCCGGGCGCCCGCCGCCCGCCAGCAGCGTCAGCCCCTCTTCCTTGCCGAGCTCGAGGTAGGAGACCACCTTGTCGAGCTGCGGGCGCGAGGCGAGCGGGCCGAGCTGCGTGTCGGGCTCCATCGGATCCCCGGGACGGATCTTCTGCGCGCGCTCGGCGAGCAAACCGGCGACCTCGTCGTAGACGCTGCTTTCGATCAGCACGCGTGAGCCGGCGATGCACGTCTGCCCGGTGGCGGCGAAGACACCCGCCATCACGCCGTTGACCGCGTTGTCGAGATCCGCGTCCGCGAAGACGATGTTCGGAGACTTGCCCCCGAGCTCGAGCGAGACGCGGACGTTGCGCTCCGCGGCGGCGTGGGCGATCGCCCTGCCGGTTGCGGTCGAGCCGGTGAACGCGATCTTGTCGATGCCGGGATGGCCGACCAGCGCCTTGCCGGTCGGATCGCCGTAGCCGGTGACCACGTTCACGACGCCCGGCGGGAATCCGGCTTCGACGATCAGCTCCGCGAGCATGAGCGTCGACGTGGGCGTCACCTCCGAGGGCTTCGCCACGACGGTGTTGCCTGCCGCGAGCGCGGGGAAGAGCTTCCAGCCGAGCAGCCCGAGCGGGGTGTTCCAGGGCGTGATCGCCGCGACGACCCCGATCGGCTCACGCACCGTGTAGCCGACGAAGTTCGGCGCGCTGACCGGGACGCTCATGCCGTGCAGCGTCTCGCCCAGCCCCGCGAAGAAGTAGCAGTCCGCCGCGAGGCTGCTCGCGCCGGGCAGCATCTCGGAGACGAGCTTGCCGTTCTCGTGGATCTGCCGGTACGTGAGCGGCTCGACGTTGTCCTCGATCAGCCGTGCAAGCCGTCGCATCAGCGCCGCTCGCTCGGCCGGAGACGTCTGCGGCCAGCCGTCCGAATCGAACGCCCGCCGGGCTGCGCGGACCGCACGGTCGACGTCCGCCTCGCCTGCGATCGGCACGCGCCCCCAGGCCTCCTCGGTGAACGGGTCGACGCAGGAGAACGTCTCGCCCGACTCGGCCGCGACCCATTCGCCGTCGATGAGATTCTTGAACTCGCGCTCGGCTTCCTCGGGCAAGCGGCGCTCGGCCATTGTCATCGTCACGTGCTCCACACCTCCTCTGCAGTCTCCACCACAAGGCGAAGCTTGGCGATCTGGTCCTCGCGCGAGAGCGCGTTGCCCTCGAGCGTCGAGGCGAACCCGCACTGGGGCGACAGGCAGAGCTGATCGAGCGGGACGTAGCGCGCAGCCTCCTCGATCCGCCGCTTCAGCGCGTCCTTCTCCTCGAGCACCCCCCGTTTCGTGGTCACGAGCCCGAGCACGACCTGCTTGCCCTTCGGGACGAAGCGCAGCGGCTCGAAGCTTCCCGAGCGCTCGTCGTCGTACTCGAGGAAGAAGCCGTCCACCTGGAGCTCGTTGAAGAGCGCTTCGGCGACGAAGTCGTAGCCGCCCTCGGCCGCCCAGGAGGAGCGGAAGTTCCCACGACACATGTGAGTCGTCACCGCCATCCCGTCGGGACGCGCAGCGAGGGCCTCGTTGATATGGCGGATGTAGTCGAGGTGCTGCCGCTCGGGGTCGCCGCCGATGCCGGCGACGTACTCCCGCTGGCTCGGATCGTTCAGATAGGCGAGGCTCGTGTCGTCGAACTGCAGGTACGTGCAGCCGAGGTCGCCGAGCCGCCGCACCTCCTCCGCGTACGCAGCGGTGAGATCGCTCCAGAACGCGTCCAGCTCCGGATAGACCGTCGGGTCGATCGCGGCGCGTCCCCCGCGGAAGTGAACCATGCTCGGGGAGGGAATCGTGAGCTTCGGGGTCGCCGTTGTCACGGTCTCGCGGAGCATGGCGAAGTCGTCGCCGAAGATCGTCTCCGACACGCCGAACCTGCCGACCACCTGCATCGCCGCGGGCGTGAACTCGATGGTTCCCTCGGCGTTTCGGAACTGGATGGTGAGGTCGCCGGGCGCCTTCTGGACGCCGTCGAGCGCGTAGATGAAGTCCATGTGCCACGAGCCGCGCCGGAGCTCGCCGTCGGTCGCCGCTTGCAGGCCGACGTCCTCCTGCATGCGCACCGCCTCGCGAACCGCGGCATCCTCCATCGCCCGAAGCTCGTCGGCCTCGATGCGACCGTCGGCGAGGTCGCGGCGGGCCTGCAGCAGCTCGGGCGGCCGCAGCAGGCTGCCGACGTGGTCGGCGCGAAACGGCGGCGTCGTCCGCTTCCCCGTCACGCCGTTCCCTGTCGCGCGCGGGGAACGGATTGCGACCCCGCAGCAGCTCGCTCGTCCAGCGCGTGGCGCAACGGCTCCCGGTCGATCTCGCGCCTGAGAATCTTGCCCGTCGGGCTATGCGGCAGATCGCGGGCGATCACGACGGCCCGCGGGTACTTGTAGGCGGCCACCCGCTCGCGAACGAACTCGCGGATCCCCTCGGGATCGGAGCCCGTCCCCGGCCGCAGAACGACGACGGCCACGACCTCTTCGCCGAGCGTCTCGTCGGCGACTCCGAGCACGACACTCTCGAGGACGCCGGGGTGTGAGGCGAGAACATCCTCGATCTCCCGGGGGTACACGGTGTAGCCGCCGCGAAGAATGACGTCCTTCTTGCGGTCGACGAGGAACAGGTAGCCCTCCTCGTCCTCGCGGCCCATGTCTCCGGTCGCGAACCACCCTTCGTCGTCGAGCGCCGCCTCCGTCGCGGCAGGGTTGCGCCAGTACGCGCGCATCAGGCCTGCTCCCCGAACGAGCACCTCTCCGATCTCCCCGCGGGTCACGGTGTCGCCGCTGTCGTCGACGAGACGGAGCTCGACTCCGTCCGCCGGAGTCCCGACCGACCCGAGCTTGCAGCGCTGGCCCGTGCGATGAGTCGACACCACCCCGGCCGCCTCGGTCATCCCGTAGCCCTCGAGCACCTCACAGCCGAAGCGGGCCGTAACAGCCTGGACGAGCTCTGGCGACAGCGAGGCCCCGCCCGCGTGAACGATCCTCAGCGCGGGAACCTCGTCGGACGAGCCCGCGGCCTGGAGCAGTGCGATGCACATGGTCGGCACGCCCAGGAGGATCGTCGTCCCGCTCTCGCGCATCAGATCCAGGGCGGCGTCTGCATCGAAGCGCGGCATCAGCGCCACGCCGGCGCCGGCGAGAATCGCCGGGTTCATCACGCCCGACTGGCCGAGAACGTGCGAGAGCGGCGCGGCGCCGAGGACGACGTCCCCGGCATCCAATCGCAGCAGAGGCCCGGCCAGGAACGCGGCCTTCGAGCGCAGCCCCTCATGGGTCAGCTCCGCTCCCTTCGCCTCACCGGTCGTCCCGGACGTGTAGAGGATGACCGCCGTCTCGGCCTCGTCCCGTTCGACCACGTCCTTGACCGGGTCCGCCGCAGCCGCGGCGTCCGGATCGAGCGGGACGGCATCGGAAGTCGCGCCCGGCTCTGCCGCCACGACCGCCCGCGCGCCGGCGTGCTCGAGGCGCAGCCGGAGCTCGGGCGCCCTCAGCAGCGGATTGAGAGGAACGGCGATCGCGCCGAGTCGGAGCGCGCCGTAGTAGGCGGCCACGAACGCCGGCGTGTTCGGCAGGACGATGCCGACGCGGTCGCCGGAGCCGACGCCGCCGGCCCGCATGAGCCCGGCCATCCGCGCCGAGAGCGCCTCCAGCTCCGCGTAGACGATCCACTCGCCCTCGTGCAGGAGCGCCGGCCGGTCAGGATGCCGCTCGGCGGCGTCGACCAGCAGCGTGGCGAGGTTGGCCGTGCTCACGCGGGCCGATGATAGGTCTCGAGCCCCGGCTTGATCTTCTTCTCGTCGAGAAACTGCGCGAGCCCCTGCTCTCTCCCTCGCTCCGTATCGAGGAACTGCGACTGCTCGAGCTTCGCGTAGAGATAGTCCTCTGCCTGATCCCAGCTCATCGCGCTGCAGTGCTTGAAGCCGAGCTTTGCCGCGCGCAGCACGACGGGATTCTTCTCGAGCAGCTCGCGTGCGAGCGACTCCACCTCAGAGCGCAATTCCGCGAGGGGCACGCTCGCGTTGACGAGGCCCATCTCCGCGGCCCGCTTGCCGTCGAAGGTGCGGCCCGTCATGACGTAGAGCAGACCGGCGCGCGATCCCACCGTCTCCGCAAGCGCCTTGTTGACGACGCTCCCGGGCGGGATGCCCCAGTTGATCTCGGAGAGGCCGAACGTCGCCTCGTCGGCGGCGATCGCGAGGTCGCAGGCAACGAGAGGGATGAACGCGCCGCCGAAGCACCAGCCGTTCACCATCGCGATCGTGGGCTTGGCGTAGGTGCGCAGCAGCCGCCATTGCCAGAGAGCGGCCTCCCTGCGAACGGCCCGCTGAACGTGCTCGGGCTGGCCGTCGACCTCTCGGAAGTACTCCTTGAGATCCATCCCGGCCGAGAACGCCTCGCCCGCGCCGGTGAGCACCACCACCCCGCAGCCGTCCTCGGCGTCGAGTGTTCGCAGGACGTCGCCCATCTCCGCGTTGAGCTTCGGGCTCATCGCGTTGCGCTTCTCGGGCCGGTTGAGCTCGACCCAGGCGATACCGTCGTCGAGCGTCACCGAAACGGTCTCCCAGGTTCCCAGCGTCATGACGAGTCCCTTCGGATCAGGTTTGTTGAACGGTCGTAGTCGTAGCGTACGATTGCGCGGCCAGCGCCGTGAAGATCACAGCCGCCGTCACCGAGAGCGAAGGGGCGCCGTTCGAGCTCCAGGAGCTCGAGCTCGGTGAGCTGCAGCCGGACGAGGTGCTGGTCGAGATCGCGGCCTCCGGTATCTGTCACACCGACCTGATCATCCGCGACCAGTGGCTGCCGGTGCCGCTTCCGGCCGTGCTCGGACACGAGGGCGCCGGCACCGTCACGGCGGTGGGCTCGGCCGTGACGCGAGTGTCGCCCGGCGATCGGGTCGGGATCACGTTCAACTCGTGCGGCGCCTGCCCGACGTGCCTGCGAGGCCGCAGCACCTACTGCCACGACTTCTTCGGGCGCAACTTCGCGGCTTCCCGACCCGACGGCACGAGCGTGCTTTCGCGCGACGGCGAGGTCGTGCACGGACACTTCTTCGGGCAGTCCAGCTTCGCGACCCACTCGGTCGCCACCGAGCGCAACGTCGTCAAGCTGCCCGAGTTCGCGGGCTTCGAGCTCGCCGCCCCGTTTGGCTGCGGGATCCAGACCGGCGCCGGCGCGGTGCTGAACGTGATGCGGCCCCAGGCGGGGAGCTCTCTCGCGGTGTTCGGCACGGGAGCCGTCGGGCTCTCGGCGGTCATGGCAGGCGTGCTCGCCGGGTGCACGACAATCGTCGGAGTCGACATCAAGCCCGCCCGGCTCGAGCTCGCCCGCGAGCTCGGTGCGACGCACGTCGTGGACGCGACCGAGGCCGACGTCGGAGAGGAGGTCCGGCGGATCACCGGCGGCGGCGCCGATTTCTCGCTCGAGACGAGCGGCGAGACCGCCGTGCTCAGAACCGCCGTCGACTCCCTCGCGCCGACCGGCGAGTGCGGGGTGATCGGCGCGCCGCCCTTTGGCGCCGAGGTCGCCCTGGACGTCCACAGCATCCTCTCCTTCGGGCGAGTCGTGCGCGGCATCGTCGAGGGCGACAGCGTGCCCGAGCTGTTCCTGCCGCGGCTGCTCGAGCTCTGGCAGCTCGGCCGGTTCCCCGTCGACCGGATGATGACGTACTACGACTTCGACGAGATCAACGACGCAGTGCGGGACGCGGAGGCAGGCACGACAATCAAGCCCGTGCTGCGGATGTGACCCCGCGTGAACTCTGGGCGATGTTACGAGATAGCGAAATATGGGGCCACGCCGCGTCGTTGTCCTCGCCGCAATCCTGATCCTGGCCGCATGTGGCGGCGGTGAGAAGACCGTAACTGTCTACCTCAGTCAGCGACTTGGTCCCGACGGGCCACCCGGTCAGATCGCTCCCGTTCTCATGCCCGTCGAGCGGACGCTTCGCAGCTCCAATGCGCGGCCATACCAGATCGTCCAGCTCATTCGCCAGGGCCCGGCGCCGGGCGAGTGGGGCAAGGGCTTCGTCGAGACCATCGACGCGGAGACCGGCATTCGTTCCGTCTCGGTCATCGGCTCGACCGCAACGGTTGAGCTGGACGGAGAGGAACCGGGCCTTTACGGGAGCGCCGCCATCGTCTACTCCCTCACGTCTCTGCCCGACATCGATACCGTGCAGTTGCGGCTTAACGGCAGGGACTGTTGCGTCCATCGGCAAAGCGGACAACCAATCAAGGCGCTGACCGGGAAACATTTCGATGGCTGGCAAGGAGAGCCGTGCGCTTTGCGAGTGCAGACAGACGCCGTGATGTGCCGACACGAATCGTGAAGTTGCCGGATGTTCGGGAGGCGCGGCTGTGATCGGTGCGGCACGCCGGCCGGGGGAGCTGCCGCTCGTCTTCCGTGACTGCCTGAACGCCGGCGACGTGCCCGGACTGATGACGTATTACTACGCGCCGAACGCGACCTACTCGCCGGTGCCCGGTGTCGTGCTCACCGGCAGCGAGGTCGAGCCGGCGATCACCCGACTCGCAGCCCTCGGCGCACCGATCGAGGTGACCGTGCGCCACGTGCTCGAGGCCGGAGACACGGCGCTGCTCGTTGTCGACTGGACGATCCCGGATGCGGACATGACAGGGACGGCCACAGACGTCGCCCGCCTCCAGGCCGACGGCACGTGGAAGTGCGTGATCGACAACCCGCACGGCGGCGCGCTGTCAGTCGACCTGCCGGACGAGATCGCCGCGGCACTCGCGGGCTGAGCCGTGCGCGTCGTCTGCCTGGCAGGGGACGGCATCGGGCCGGAGGTGATGGCGGAGGCGATCCGGGCGCTGCGAGCGCTGCCGCTGCGAAATCGAGCTCGAGGAGCGACCCTTCGGCGGATCGGGGATTCGCGAGCACGGCGACCCGCTCCCGCCGGCCACGCTCGAGGCTTGCCGCGCCGCGGACGCGGTTCTGCTCGCGGCCGTCGGCTCGCCCGAGTTCGAGCGGGCCGACGGTACGGCCGGAGCAGGGCCTGCTCCGACTTCGTCAGGAGCTCGGGATCTTCGCCAACCTCAGGCCCGTTCGAGCGGACAGGCGTGGACGTCCTCATCGTCCGCGAGCTGTCCGGCGGCTTGTACTACGGACAGAAGGGCAGGCGGCCGGACGGGACGGCGTTCGACACGTGCGAGTACCACCCCGGCCAGATCGAACGGATCGCCCGCCGCGCGTTCGAGCTCGCCGGGCAGCGCCGCCAGGCCGTGACCGTCGCCGACAAGTACGGCGTGCTCGAGACGTCGAGCCTCTGGCGGGAGGTGGTCGACTCCGTGTCATCCGGCTACCCCGAGGTCGCCCTCGACTACATGCTGGTCGACAATGCCGCGATGCAGCTCGTTCGCGATCCTGGTCGCTTCGACGTCCTGCTGACCGAGAACACCTTCGGCGACATCCTCTCGGACGTCGCGGCCGTGGCGACAGGCGGAGTCGGCCTCGCTCCCTCGGCGGGCCTCAGCGAGTCGGGCCCTGGGATCTTCGAGCCGATCCACGGCTCGGCCCCCGACATCGCGGGCCTCGGCATCGCGAACCCCGCCGCCATGCTGCGCTCGGCGGCTCTGATGCTGGATCACGGCCTCGGCCGGCCCTCGGAGGCGCAATTGCTCGACGAAGCCGTCGAGGCCGCTCTCCGGGAGGCGCCGACGCCCGATCGCGGCGGGAGCGCGACGACCGCTGAGTTCGGCGATGCCGTCGTCGCGTTCCTCGAGACACAACCGGTGCGGGCCGGCTGATGGGACACACGCTCGCCGAGAAGATCCTGCTCGCGCACGCGGACGCCGACGACCTCTCGCCCGGCGACTTCGCGATGGTGCGCTGCGACGTCGTCATGGCCAACGATCTCGGCGGGCCGCTCGCGGCCCGCGAGCTCGCCAAGATGGGCGATCGCGTCTTCGATCCAGAGAAGATCGTCCTCGTCGCCGACCACTTCATGCCCGCCAAGGACACGCGCTCGGCGGAGCTGCAGAAGACGCTGAAGGAGTGGGCTCGGGCACAGGGCGTGACGTTCTACGACCAGGGTCGCGGTGGGATCGAGCACACCGTGCTCGTCGAGGAAGGCTGGATCGTGCCGGGCTCCGTCGTCGTCGGCAGCGACTCGCACACCTGCACCTACGGCGCGCTCGGGGCCTTCGGCACCGGGATGGGGGCGACCGACATCGCCGGTTGCATGGCGATCGGGAGCTTCTGGCAGATCGTGCCCGGCACGATCTCCGTGGAGCTCGCCGGCGAGCGACGGGGGTTCGTCGCCGGCAAGGACCTGATTCTCGCCGTCATCGGCGAGCTCGGAGTCGGGGGCGCCACGAACATGGCGCTCGAGTTCGTGGGGGACGGCGCCGCGCTGCTCTCGATCGACGATCGCCTCGCGGTCTCGAACATGGCGGTCGAGGCAGGAGCGGACACGGGGCTCTTCCCCGCGGACGACGTGACCGCCGCCTACCTCGAGGGTCGGACCACGCGTCCGTGGACAGCCGAGCGCACGGACGCGGACGCCGAGATCGCCCGCCGCGTTCGGATCGACGTGGCGAGCCTGCCGCCGCTCGTCGCCGCCCCCCACTCGCCCGGCAACATCTCGCCCGTCTCCGAGGTCGTGGGCAAGCGGATCGACCAGGTCTACATCGGCAACTGCGCCAACGGGACGATGACCGACCTGCGACAGGCGTCCGAGGCGCTCGGTGGGCGCTCGGTCCACGAGCGCTGCCGCGCGATCATCGTTCCCGCCTCGCAGCGCATCTACCGGCAGGCACTCGCGGAGGGCCTTCTCGATCTCTTCGTCGAGGCCGGCTGCGTCGTGTCGACGCCCACGTGCGGCGCCTGTTTCGGCGGACACAGCGGAGTCCTGGCCGCCGGCGAGACCGCGATCACGACGACCAACCGGAACTTTCGCGGGCGGATGGGCTCGCCCGACGCCGGCGTCTACCTCGCCAACGCCTGGGTCGCCGCTGCGGCGGCCGTCGCCGGCGAGATCGTCGACCCTGCCGACGTGATCGGGGCGCGACCGTGATCATCGAGGGCCGGGCGGTGGTGATCGCGAAGGACGATGTCGACACCGACGTGCTGTACCCGGGCCAGTACCTGAACGTCCTCGACGTGACGGAGATGACGAAGTACCTCTTCGAAGGTCTCGACCCTTCGCTGCGCGACGAGCTCACCGGCGACACGATCCTGTTCGCGGGCGAGAACTTCGGCAGCGGCTCCTCGCGTGAGAACGTGCCCGTCGCGATGAGGGCCGCCGGCATTCGCTGCGTCGTCGCCAAGAGCTTCGCGCGCATCTTCCACCGCAACTGCATCAACCTGGGCCTTCCGGCAATGGCGAGCCCGGAAGCTGCGAGCCGCCGCCACGGCGCGGCTCGTCGGTTCGAATCACGACCGAGTCGGGCACGATCGAGATCGACGGCCGGGCGTTCACGGCCCGCCCGCTGCCGGCGTTCGTGGCCGAGCTTCTCGATGCCGGCGGGCTCGTGCCGTGGATCGGCGAGCGGCTCGCGACGCCCGGGGCCTAGGAGATCCCGTGTCGGGAGGCAGGCTCGAGGGCAAGACGGCCGTGCTGACCGGAGCCTGCGGCGGTATCGGTGCCGTCGCCGCCAGAAGGTTCTGCGAGGAGGGCGCTTCCGTGCTCGGCCTCGACCTCGTCGCGCCGCTCGGCGAGCAACTCGAGGCCGAGCTGCGCGCCGACGGGCTCGAGTTCGCGTTCCGGCCCTGTGACATCACCTCGTCCGCCGAAGTGGCTGCGCTGGCCCGGGACGTGGAGGAGCGTTTCGAAGCGCTGGACATCCTCGTCAACAACGCGGGGGCGATCCTCGGCAGGCCGCTGGTCGAGACGACCGATGAGGAGTGGGACGGCCTCCTCGCCGTGAACCTTCGGGCGCGTTCCTGATGATGCGGGCGCTCGTACCGCTCATGGGCGGACGGCGTGCGTCGATCGTCAACGTCGCCTCGGGGCTCGGGCTCGTCGGCGCGGCGGGAATGAGCGCCTACTGCGCGTCGAAGGGCGGCCTCGTGCTGCTCACGAAAGCGGCCGCGCTGGAGCTCGGCCCGGACATCCGAGTCAACGTCCTCTGCCCGGGCGTCATCGACACTCCGATGCCTCGACGCCTGGCCGGTTCCGTGCCTCCGGAGCTCGGAGCGACGCTGCTCGAGGAGTTCGCCCAGTCGCACGCGGTCAAACGGCTCGGCACGCCGGACGAGGTGGTCTCGGTCGCGGTCTTCCTCGCGAGCGACGAGGCGAGCTTCATGACCGGAGCCGCGGTCCCGGTCGACTCGGGCATCACGGCAGGGTGAGGGCATGAGCGGGCGGGCCAGCTCCATGTACGGGGGCAACAGGCTCAAGCTCGGGCTCTTCGGGTTCAACTGCGAGGGGGGCATGGCGATCACGACCGCGCCCGAGAACTGGTCGCCGACCTGGGAGAACAACATCGAGGTCGCGAGAAAGGCCGAGGAGGCCGGCCTCGAGTTCGTCCTGCCGATCGGCCGGTGGCGCGGCTACGGCGGCAAGTCGGATTTCCAGGGCATCTCGCTCGAGACGATCACGTGGGCCGCCGGCCTGCTCGCCAACACGAGCAGGCTCACAGTGTTCGGCACGATCCACGCGCCCCTCTTCCACCCCATCGTCGCGGCGAAGCAGATGGCGACGGTCGACCTGCTCTCCGAGGGGCGCTTCGCGCTCAACCTCGTCTGCGGCTGGAACCAGGACGAGTTCGACATGTTCGGCAAGGAACAGCTCGAACACGACGCACGCTACGAGTACGGGCAGGAGTGGCTCGACGTCGTGCGGACGATCTGGCGGGAGGACGAGCCCGTCGGCTTCGAGGGTCGCTTCTTCCAGCTCAACCGGCTGATCGGCCGGCCGAAGCCCTCCGGCGACTCGGAGCCGGTGCTCATGAACGCCGGCTACTCGCCGGCGGGCAGGGCGTTCGCGATGCGCAACTGCGAGTTCCTGCTCACCTCGCTGATCGACGTCGAGAGCGGTCGCCGCGACGTCGACGAGGTCAAGGAGACCGCGCGGCGCGAGCACGGCCGCGACATCGATCTCGTCGGGACGGCGTACGTCGTCTGCAGGCCGACTGCCGCCGAGGCCGAGGAGTTCCACCGCCATTACGCCGTCGAGCACGCCGACTGGGAGGCTGCCGATCACCTGATGGACCTCGCCGGCGTGCACGCACAGTTCTTCCCGCCCGAGCACTACCAGCAGTTCCGGCAGCGTTTCGCCGGCGGGCACGGCATGTATCCGATCATCGGCGATCCCGACCAGGTCGCCGCCGAGCTCGAGCGTATTGCGGACGCCGGCTTCGCCGGCCTCGCGTTCTCCTTCGTCGACTATGTCGGCGAGCTCGACTACTTCCGCGACGAAGTGCTGCCCCGGCTCGAGGCAAGGGGCGTACGGTGACCGCGGCCTTCGGCCGCTCTTAGGCGGGTCGCGGCCGGCCGAGCCGGCCGCTCAGCCGCCTGGTTTTCTTTCCGCGAGCTTAACCGCGGCCTGCGGCCGCTCTTAGGCGGGTCGCGGCCGGCCAGCCGGCCGCTCAGCCGCCAGGCCGCTGAGCCGCCGGGGCCGCTCCGCCGCCCGGGGCGCCGGGGTCGACGGCGCGTCTCGGAGCAGGTACGCGGAGTGCAGGAGGTCCGGGTTCTCGCGGAGCTCCGCGGCGGTGCCGTGGTAGCGGATCCGGCCGCCCTCGAGCACGTACGCCGTGTTCGCGAGCCCGAGCGCCACGTGCGCGAACTGCTCGATGAGGAGGACGGCGACGCCCGAGGCGGCAACCGAGCGCGAGCGTGGGCACGAGGCGCTTGACGATGACCGGCGCGAGCCCGAGCGAGAGCTCGTCGACGAGCAGAACCTTGGGACGCGACACGAGCGCCTGCGCGAGCACGACCATCTGCTGCTCGCCGCCGGACAGGGAGCGGCCCGGGACGTCCCACCGCTTCTTCAGCTCGGGGAAGAGCTCGAGCGCGTACTCGGTGCCGCCTCGGCCTCCTCCTGGCTGAGCGAGTACGTGGCGACCCGGAGGTTGTCCGCGATCGTGAGGTCGTGCAGCAGTCGCCGGCCCTCGGGCACGACGGCCACGCCGGCGCTCCGAATCCGCTCCGGCCTCCGGCGCGTGAGATCGTCGTCGCCGAGCAGCACGCGTCCTGCCGTCGGGCGCAAGACGCCGGCCACCGCCAGGACGAGCGTCGACTTGCCGGCGCCGTTCGGCCCGAGCAGGGCCGTGACCTCTCCCGGCGGGATGTCGAGCGAGACCTCGCGCACGACGATCCGCGATCCCCGGGGGACGGAGAGCCCGTCGACGTGCAACGCAACGGACGTCGCCGCCGTGCGCGCTCACACTTCCTCCTCGGTTCCGAGATAGGCGCGTATCACATGCTCGTCTCGCAGCACCTCGGCCGTCGGGCCCGACGCGATCAGCTTGCCGAAGTCGAGCACGGCAGTGGTCTGGCAACAGGCCGAGACGAGGCTCATGTCGTGGTCGACGAGGATCACGAGAGCGCCGAAACGCTCCGGAATTGCTCGAGATGAGACGGCCCAGGTCCTCGGTCTCGTCGTCGGGAAGGCCGGCGGCAGGCTCGTCCAGCAGGACAACCCTCGGGTTGCCGGTGACCGCGCGCGCCACTTCGACCAGCCGCCGCTCGCGTGCGCCCAGCACTCCGACCTTGTGGTTCGCCACCCCGTCGAGCCCGACGAACGTGAGCGCCTCGACGACGTTCGCCCGGCGGGACGAGCGGTCGCTGGCGGTGTTCTCGTGCACCATGAGCACGTTGTCGAAGACCGAGAGCCCTTCGACGGCCTGCTCGGTCTGGAACGTGCGTCGAAGCCCCCAGCGCGCGCGCCGGAAGTCGGCCATCGCCAGAATGTCCTCGCCGAAGGCGCGAACGGTGCCCGCGACGGGCCTGACGAAGCCGCTGAGGACGTTGAAGAACGTGGTCTTGCCGGCGCCGTTCGGCCCGATCAGCCCACACGTGCCGCCGGGGAAGCTGACGGTCATGCCGTCGATCGGAAGCACGCCGCCGAAGCGGACGGTCAGATCCTCGACCTCGATCACGCCGGTGACCCGTTGCGACCGTTCGACGAGCCCGCGAACAGACGGCCGATCGCGCGCCGCAGCTTCGCGACATCCTTGGGCACCTGGTCGATGAGCCCGCCCGGAGCGGTGAGCAGGACCTGGAGCACGCCGACCCCGAACAGGATCGTCAGCAGCTCCGGTCGAGACGCCCCAGTCGTCGAGCAGCGCCGGCAGCAATCGCAGCAGGAGCGCGGCGACGATCGCGCCCCAGATGCTGTAGATGCCGCCCATCAGCACGACGGCGAGCAGGAGGATCGAGTTCTGGGTCGGGAACTGGTTGACGTTGACGCCGCCGGTGGCGCGGCGAGGAGGCCGCCCGCGACCCCGGCCATGAACGACGGCGAGCGCGAACGCCCACAGCTTGTAGCAGCGTCGTGTTCACGCCGGCGGCGAGCGCGGTGGGCTGGCTCTGGCGGATCGCGGCCCAGGCCCGGCCCGGCTTGCCCCTGACGTGCCAGAGGGCGACCAGGAACATGAGCACGGCGACGATGACGCAGTACCGGTAGTAGGCGGTGTCGCCGGTCGCGATCGTCGGGTCGCGGGAGGAGCGACGACGATCCACCGGCCTGCGTGTTCCCGAAGAAGCCGCCGCCGCCGTTCGGGAACTGGGCAACCCGCGAGAATCACGTGATCGCGCCTGCCGCCATCAGCGTGATCAGCGCCAGGTACAGGCCGGTGAGCCGGAGCGCCGGCAACCCGATGAGCGTGCCGATCACGCCCGTGACGAGACCGGCGATCAGGAGCAGCAACGGGAAGGGAATCGACGTCGCGTAGTCGAGCCGCAGCGCCACCCACGCGCCCACCGCGAGCAACGCGAACTGGCAGAGCGAGACCATGCCGACCCGTCCGATCAGAAGCCCGAGCCCGAGCGTCACGATGCTGTAGATCAGCGACCGAGGTCATGATCTGCAGCCAGAAGGTGTCGAGCAGCCGGGCAGCGCGAGCAGGACGAACGCGAGCAGCCCGCCGATGACGAGCAGCCGGAGCGGGCTCGCGAGCGTCTCGCGAACGCGGGCTCGAGCGACGGAGGCCGCCTCGCCGCCGCCGGCCGTTCGGACGGCACCCATCAGCGCCCGTCCCACGAGTTGGTTCGCGTCGCCCGCGCGAACCAGAGCAACGCGATGATCGCGAGCACGAACGGCGTCATGGTGCGGTAGTCGGCGAGCGACTGAGAACGCGTTCAGGAACGAGTACACGACGCCGATCACGATGCCGGCGGCGAGCGTCACCCACAGCGAGCGCAGCTGGCCGATCAGCGCTGCCGCCAGCGCCGGGATGACGAGGAACGTCAGCGCCGCGATGTCGAGGCCGACGAGGTTGGAGAGCAGCAGGCCCGCAGCGCCGCACACGAGGCCCGAGCCGAACCACGCGGCCGCCTCGACACGGCGCACCGGAACGCCGAGCATGCGCGGTGATCTCGCGATCGTTCGCGAGTGACCGCATCGCGGTGCCGAGCTTCGTCGCGCGGAGGAAGACCGCCGTGCCGGCGGTCACGAGGATCGGGAACGCGAGCCCGAGGATCTGCGTCCAGCTGACGCGCACGTCGCCGATCGCGTAGTTCCACCGCGACGTCGGCAGCGTGATCGAGTGCGCATCCCGGCCCCAGACCCACTGCATGAGCCCGAGCAGGATCAGGAGGAAGCCGAGCGTGGCCACCGCCTTGACCAGCGGGTCGCGGGCTGGCGAACGGCGGCCCGAAGAGCGTGCCGTACGACGAGGGTTGCGACGCCGCCGAAGAGAACGCACGACGAGGTACGCGGGCGCCTCCGGAATCCCGGTACGGTCGAGCAGCGACCAGGTGATCAGAGCCCCGATTGCCCCGATCGCGCCGTAGGCGAGGTTCAGCACGCCCGTCGCGCGGTAGAGGACGACGAGGCCGACGCCGGACATGGCGAACACGCCGCCGAGCGCCAGGCCGAGCACGAGGTACGGCTTGAAGATCAGGCCGAGCACGAGGGCCAGCTCCAGATCAGGCATCGAACACCACGGGCACCCTGCTCATCGTCGGGACGCTAGAGGATAGACGAACGCTGTGGCACCGCCCGGCGGTGCCACAGCGGCCCGCTGCGTTTCGGTAGCCGTCGAGCAGTTCAGCTCGGCCTCCTTCGCAGCGAATCTCGGTCGAGCGGGTTGTTCGGCGAGTCCCCGTCGAGCGCGGCGATCTCGAAGCAGTCCTCGACCTGCACCATGTTGCCGTCCTGCGGCGCGACCGTGATGTCCGTGTTGTTGGAGACGTTCGAGCCGACGGTCGTGTCGAAGTACCACGGCTTGCAGAGCAGGTCGCTCGGCAGGTTCACGAGCCCCTTGAACGCCGCATTGACCGTGTCCTTGTCGATCTCACCGTCGATCGAGAGCAGCGCCTCGGTCGCGAACCTGCCGGCGAGGTAGCCCATCTGGGAGAAGCTCGAGCTCGGGGATGTCCGGCGCGTACTGCTCCCGTGATCTGGTCCATGTGGTTCTGATCGGGCAAGCCCGAGTCGAGCACGTTGAACTCGGCGTTGATCAGGAACTTGCCGTTCCAGGCCTCGCTCAGCTCCGCCGCCACCGACGGATCGTTCGGAGGCGTCGAGCTGGCCCAGATCACCGAGTCGACCAGGCCCTGCTGCTCGATCGCCTGGAGGAGCGGCAGCACCGTCGGGCCGGTGAAGTCGAGCACGACGCCGCCGCCTTCACCCGCCTCGCCGACGAGCCGCTGCGCGAGACCGGCCGGGTCGGCGATCGGGAACGTCCTCGAGGATGCTCTCGCCCTCCAGGCCCTGCGACTCGGCGAACGCGACGACACCGCTGTTGATGACGTCGAAGCCCGGCTGGTTCGGGGAGACGACGACGATCTTGCCCGTCGCCCCGGCCCGGACGGCCGCCTGGGCACCGCCGAGGCTCGAGTAGTACGGGCCCATGTTCACGGCCGAGAAGTTCGGCGGCGAGAAGCAGGCCTGGTCGACGCCGGCGATGATCGGGTAGAAGCCCTGGTCGGCGTAGTACTGCCCGTTGACGCTGCAGTCGATGATGCTCGTGCTGCCGACGAGGCCGACGACGCCGTCCTGCTCGATCAGCTTCGTCGCGAGCGAGGCGATCTGCTGCGGGTCGATCTGCTCCTCTTCCATGATGAACTCGATCGGGCGGCCGTTGATCCCGCCGTTGTCGTTCACGCACTGGAAGTAGGCGCCCGCCATGCCGCCGATCCACGTGAAGTCGATGCCCGGGACGTTCGTGACGATGGCGCCGATCTTGATCGGCTCACCCGTCGCCGCTTCACCGGTTCCGAGACCGCATTGGCCCGGGGCCTGGATCATGGTCCCGCCGCCCGGAGTCGGCGACACCTCTCCGGTCTCCGCCCCGGTCTCCGCCGGTGGAGCGCCCGTCTCCGCGCCCGTCTCCGCGGGCGGCGGGGCCGGCTCGGCCGGCGGCGCGGGAGGTGGTGCAGCCGCTTCCTCGTCACCGCCGCAGGCCGCCAGGGCGACAATCCCGGCCGCGAGGAGCGCGACGACCGCGAGTCGCCCCCGAGCTGGGCTCCAGATGGTTGTCAATCGCATTCCGATCCCTCCTCCTCTCTCCAGTTCCACCGAACGCGGCGCGCTTCGCACGTGACTCCGCGAACGCCCCGTCGCACTCCCTTCCCGGCAGTCAGGATCAAGCCCGTGCCGTCTCTGTCCCGCCGTACGGTGGGCCTCGACCTTGCATCACCCTCGCGTGTTCGCTTTGCGTACAGACGTACGGTTAGCGCACCGTACTCGGGTCCCGGCGCATGCTGTCAAGCGCGGGCGAACGGCAGGGATGCCGGTCGTTCATCGGCGGCCAGAGTGCCTGCCGTCGCCTTCGCGAAGAGCCGGCGCATCCTGCTTCATATCGAGGACGGTATACGATCGACGCCTGCCGCATACGTGACGGGCCTCCTGTTTCGTTAGACGTCGAGCGCGGCAGTTAGTCGAACGCAAGACGTCCTCGTGCCTTCCCGTCCGGCGCTCCGAAGCCCGACCCACAATCGTCTTGCGGCCCGTTCACTGTCGCTTGACACCTCGCGCGGGAAATCGGCCGATCGCGGCGGAACTAGGGCCGCTCGAAGAGGACGGCGAGCCCCTGTCCGACGCCGATGCAGAGCGTCGCGAGGCCACGGTGCCCGCCCGAGCGCTCGAGGCGCCCGAGCAGCGTGAGGGTGAGGCGGATCCCGGTCGCGCCCAGCGGGTGTCCGAGCGCAATGGCCCCGCCTTCGGCGTTGACGAGCTCCGGGTCGAGGCCGAGCCGCCGCACGGAGGCGATCACCTGCGGCGCGAACGCCTCGTTGATCTCGACCGCGTCGAGATCGTCGACCCGCCAGCCGGTTCGCTCGAGCACCTTCTCGGTCGACGGCACGGGCCCGAGACCCATGATGTGAGGAGGCACGCCCGCGGCAGCAGCGGCGACCAGCCGCGCTCGGGCTCGAGCCCGAGCCGCTCGACGGCCCGTTCGCTCGCCACGACGATCGCCCCGGCCCCGTCGGAGAGCGGCGACGCGCTGCCCGCCGTGACGATCCCGTCCGGCTCGGAAGGCGGGCTTGAGCCCGGCGAGCGCCTCCGCCGTCGTGTCCGGGCGCGGCACCTCGTCCTGCGCGACGACCCCGCCGTCGACGGCCACCCCGATCAGGTCCGCCTTCCGGGTTTCCGCCGTCGCCGCCGCGAGCTGCTGCGAGCGCAGGCCGAAGGCGTCGGACTCTTCCCGCGTGATCCCGTCGAGCACGGCGACTTCCTCTGCCGTCTCGCCGAGGCTGATCGTCGCCTTGCCCCCGTCGAGCTCGCGCATCCGAGGGTTCACGAGCCGCCAGCCGAGCGTCGTGTCGGCGACCTCCGCGGAGCTGCCCCAGGCGCGGCCCGGCTTCGGCAAGACCATCGGCGCTCGCGTCATCGACTCCACACCGCCCGCGACCACCACGTCCGCCTCGCCGGTGCGTACCTGCTGCGCCGCGGAGACGATCGCCTGCAGGCCGCTCGCGCAGAGGCGGTTGACCGTGTAGCCGGGCACGTCGTCCGGCAGGCCCGCGAGCAGGACGGCCATGCGCGCCACGTTGCGGTTGTCCTCGCCGGCCTGATTCGCCGCGCCGAAGATGACGTCGTCGACCTGGTCGCCCGGGACGGCGGCTCGCTCGAGCGCGCCCTTCAGCGCCTCGGCCGCGAGATCGTCGGGACGGGCTTCCGCGAGCGCGCCTCGATACCGCCCGAACGGCGTGCGGACGCCGCCGACGAGGAATGCCTCGCTCGTCACGCGCCGCCTCTCGCCGGTGCGAGGACGATGTCGTTCTCGGCCGAGCACCAGTCGCCGCTGACACCGTCAGGCCGCTCGGGATCATCGGCGGAACGGCCGGCGAATGTCCGGATGAGCGACGGCTTGACGGCGAACACGGCGTCGGAGTCCAGGTAGGCGCTCGTCGAGTCGAAGATGTGCGTCGTGACGGTCTCGTAGCCGGGCGCGCTGACGATCATGTGGACGTGGGCCGGCCGCCACGGGTGCCGCCCGGTCGACTCGAGCATGTGGCCCACGGGGCCGTCGTGCGGGATCGGATACGGGGTGGGCCGCGTGGTCAGGAACGCGTAGCTGCCGTCCTCGCGTGTAGAGAAGCGCCCGCGCAGATGGAACTCCGGCGCGTTCGGATCCTGCACCGCGTAGAGCTCGTTGTCGCCGCCCTCCCACACGTCGAGCTCCGCGCCGGCGATCGGCGATCCATCGACGTCCAGCACCCGCCCGTGGATCCAGGCGGGCACGCCGCCCTCCTGCTCCATGATGCTGTCGCCGTAGGCCCGCTCGGGCGAGCCGGGCACGTAGAAGGGCCCGAGCACCGTGGACTCGGTCGCGCCGTCAGGCCTTGCGTTCGAGAGGGCGTCCACGAGCATCGACAGGCCGAGCGAGTCGGACCAGAGGATGAACTCCTGCCGGCGCTCGTCGGTGATGTCGCCCGTCTCCGTGAGGATCCGGATCCCCGACGCCCATTCCTCCTCGGTGAGGCGAACCTCGGTCGCGAAGGCGTGGAGGTGCTTGACGAGGGTCTGGACGAGCTCGCGCACCCGCGCATCGGGGGAGCCCTCGAAGCTGGCCACGACGGCAGCGGTGATGTCGGCGGGCTCGGTTCGCTTGGCAGCTGCGTTCGCTTGCGTCATGGCCTGCTCCTTTCGCTCGACGTGGGGTAGACGCGGAAGCGAGGTCGCCCGGCGAGAGGCCGCCCGGCTAATGTCTGAGGAGAACGATGGCCGAGGAAGAGATCCGCCGCGAGGTGCAGCCGGTCTCCGCTCCGGGAGCGGGCACCTCGGTCGACGATGCGCTCTTTCGCGAGGCGATCGGCCACTTCGCGACCGGCGTGACGATCATCACGACGAAGCAGGACGGAGCGCCGGCGGGCATGACGGCGAGCGCGGTGGCCTCTCTGTCGCTCGACCCGGTGCTCCTCCTCGTCTGCGTCAGCAACCAGCTGCACACGCACACGGCGATCGAGACCAGCGGCAAGTTCGTCGTGAACGTCCTCGGCGAGGGCCAGGACCGGCTCGCGCGGCATTTCGCCACGCGGCTCCCGGACAAGTTCGCGGGCATCGAGCTTCGCGACGAGTTCGAGCTGCCGGTGCTCGGCGACGCGATCGCGCACTTCGTCTGCGACGTCTACGGTCGGTTCCCCGGCGGCGATCACTCGATCTTCACCGGGCTCGTCCGCGAGTGCGGGTTCATCCCGGGCAAGCGCCCGCTCGTCTACTTCCGCAGCGCGTTCGGGGCGCTCGACGACCGCGAGCGCGAGCTGGCGCGTGCCGCGGTGGGGTGGGACGTCGCGTCTCTCGGCGGCATCGCCTCTCCGACCTTCACGGTCGAGGACGGGTAGAGACAGCGCTATCGGCGCCGCGCGGAAGCACGGGCGGCGGCTACCGGCTCTTCGTGATCAGGCTGATGTCGTCGGGGTTGACGAGGTCCGGCACGGTCCAGCCGTCGAGGTCGTACTCCGCCATGCACTGCTCGGCGAAGCCCTTCATCTTGTCGACGGTGCCGTCGCCCTTCGCCATCCAGAAGCACTCGAGCCTGGTCAGCTCGTGGCTGCCGGAGTACGTGCGCTCGTACAGCTCGTGTCGGCCGCCGAACTCGCTGCCGATCGCATCCCAGAGAAGCTTGATCACCTTGATCTTGTCGACCGCCTCGTAGCCGTTCGAGCCGCGGTAGAACTGATCCAGGAGCGGCCGTAGCTCGTCCGTCTTCCAGTCCACCGCGTGTGAGGGCTGGACGATCATCGCGCCCGCCACCTGGTTCTCGATGATCTCCTTGATCTTCGGGATCGCGATGTTCGAGAGGATGCGGTACGCGGACGCCGCCTCGATGTTCGGCAGCACGCTGCCGCCCGCCGAGGGCACGGGCACGTTGCACATCGCGTCCGTCAGCGCCCAGAACGTGTTTCGCCACGCGATGATCTCTCCGATCGACGCCTGGATGCCGCGAAACTCGATCGTGCCCGTCGCCTCCAGCGCCTTGATGAACAGGCCGGCGATGAAGTCGAGCTTGACCGCGAGCCGCGTGCAGCCCTGGAGCATCGCCCGCCAGATGAATCCCGTCAGGTGGTACGTGCTCGCGATCTCGAGGTTGCCGTTGATCAGGAAGTTCTCCCAGGGGATCAACGCGTCGTCGAACATCAGCACCGCGTCGTTCTCGTCGAAGCGGCTCGAGAGCGGGTAGTCGAACGGGCTGCCGACGGCGGCCGCCGCGAACTCGTAGGACGGCCGGCAGATCAGCTTCACCCCGGGCGCGTTCATGGGCGCGAAGAAGGAGAGCGCGTACTCCTCCTTCTTGATCGGCACGTTGCCGTGATAGGAGACGAAGTTGTAGTTCGAGAAGGCGGAGCCGGTGGCGACCATCTTCGCCCCGCGCACGACGACGCCCTCGTCGGTCTCCTTGACGCGGTGCACGAACACGTCGCTCACCTCGTGGATCTCCTTGTTGCGGTCCACGGGTGGGTTGACGAGCGTGTGGTTCATGAAGAAGACCTTCTCCTGCGACTCCGAGTACCAGCGCCTCGCGTTGTCCGCGAACGGCGCGTAGTAGTCGGCGTTCGGCCCGTAGGTCGCGAGGAAGGCGGCCTTGTAGTCGGGGCTCCGGCCCATCCAGCCGTAGGTCATGCGCTGCCACTCGGCGATCGCGTCGCGACCTCGCACGAGGTCCTCGGCCGACATCGGCGCGCGGAAGAACGGATGCGTGTAGCCGCCGGAGCCGGTGTCGGTCTCCACGGTCAGCACGTCCTTGTGCGCCGGGTCGTGGAGGCCGTCGTAGAGCCGGGCGACGCTGCGCGCGCTGTTGCGGAAGCCGGGATGGGTCGTGACGTCGTCGACCTTCTCGCCGTAGATCCAGATCTCGCGGCCGTCCCGAAGGCTCTCCAGGTACTCCTGGCCGTTCATGGGCCTGGTGACTCGCCCTCCGCCGGCCTCCTCCTGCTCTTCGGTGGCCTGCGCCATGTCAGCCCTCCTTCGTCAGGACGCCGGCCCCTTCGCCGACGAACTCCGCGACGGCGTCGAGCGCCTCCGACGATTCGTCGAACATCAGGTGGCCGATCCCGGGCAGGATCTTGACCTCCGCGCCGGGGATCAGCTCGGCCCAGGTTTCCGCCTGCCCGACCGGGATGAGCCTGTCGGCATCGCCCCAGAGGATGAGCGTCGGCATCGTGATGCGATGCAGCCACCTGGGGAGCTTGATGTCGTAGGGACGGTTCCAGGCCACTCGGGCCCAGGAGGTCGACTCGCGATAGCGCTCGGCGAGGAACTCGGGCGTCGGCGGCATCGGGACCTTGCCCTCGAAGAGCGACATGTCGGCCGTGAGGTACGAGAGAAGCTCCGCGTCCGGCACGCTGAACAGGTCGACCGTGGGGTGCTCGGCGTTACGGAGCCCCAGCGGCGCGCCGAGCACGAGCCGCCGCACGCGCTGCGTCTCGTAGATCGAGAACCAGGCGGCCATGTAGCCGCCGCCCGAGAGGCTCACGAGCGAGACCTCGTCCAGCCCGAGGACGTCGAAGAGGTCGAGATAGTGCAGGACGTAGTCCTGGATGCTGTCGATGCTCGGATCGTCGGCGCTCGCGCCGAAGCCCGGATGGATGGGGACGATCAGACGAAACCGCTCTGCCAGCGGCAGCATGGCGTCGAAGCCGGTCACGGTGCCCGCGCCGTGGAAGTACACGAGCGGCTCGCCCTCGCCGGCGGTGAGGACCGCCGTGTCGATTCCGTTGACGTCGAAGTGCTCCTCGCGGTACTCGGCCATCTCAGCGCACCCCCGCCGCGGCGGCCGCGCGGCCGTCGCCGGTGACCACGGCAGCTCCGTTGGCACGGAGCTTCGGGATCACTTCTGTTGCGAACTTCGTCATGTTCTTCACCGTCTTCCACTCGGGCATGTCGCCGAGCTCGCAGACGACGTTGACGCGCCCGCAGCCCGCCTCGTCGCACCACTGACGGATCGTGTCGGCGACCGTGTCGGCCGAGCCGCAGGCGATGCGGCCGATGGCGACCATGTCGTCCCAGGTCGCCTTCTTGCCCTCGGCCATGGCCACGTCGGAAACCCGGCGGAGGAACTCGTCGGTCGTGACGTAGCCGGGCGGCACCAGGTACTTCGGCGGGACCCTGTGGAACCAGCTGAAGAACTTCTCGATGTGCGGTCGCGCCTCCCGGACGGCCTCCTCGTCCGTGTCGGCGACGTACGCCATCACGACGACGACGAGATCGTCAGGGTCGACCTCGCGACCCTTCTCGGCGGCGAGCTCGCGCATCTGATTGAAGGCGCGCAGCTGGTTGGGAATCGGAACGAACACGATCGAGTAGCCCATGTCGTAGTCGACCGCGAGCTGCACGGTCTCCTTGCTCCCCGTGCCGACGATGAAGCATTTCGGACGAGGCTTCTGGTAGGGGCGCAGGAACGGGTTGAGGAAGCGGTACGTGTAGAAGTCGCCGTCGTGGCGGTTCGGCCCGTCCTCCGTCCAGGCCTTCACGATGACCTCGAGCGACTCCCGGAACCGCGCGCGGGCGGTCGTCGGGTTGATCGTGCCGGCGTTGGCCCAGTACTCCATGCCGGTGCCGAGCGGGAAGGCGTACTCCATCCGCCCGCCCGACATCACGTCGAGCATCGCGTACTCCTCGGCCACCCGGTTCGGGTACTCGAGGTTGATGGGAACCCCCGCGACCTGGATCCTGGCCTGCTTCGTCGCGTTGACGATTGCGCCGGCCATGACGCTGACGGTCGGGGTCATGCTGTAGGGCATGTTGTGGTGCTCGTTGATGGCGATGCCGTCGAAGCCGAGGTCGTCGGCCAGGGTGACAGTGCGTAGGTGCCGCTTGTAGAGCTCGTGCCCCTTGACGGGGTCGTAGAGGGCGTTCGGATAGTCGACCATCGTCGACTCGTACTTGTCCTCGTCGGGCGGGATCTCGCTGTAGTGATGGTGGTGGAAGAAGTAGAACTTGATGTCCTCGGGAGCGCTCAACGCGATCTGACCTCCTCGGTCGTAGCCGGAAGCGAGCGGGAGCCCTGTGGAGCGCGGGTTCCAGACGCGCCGCGGCCCGGAAAACAGACGACCTTCCGCTGCAGGCTGCCGTTCATCCTCTCCTCGTGCATGCTAACGCCGCCCGGCACCGTTCGCCCAGCGCACAGGCGTACGCTCCGCGAAGCCAACGTACTTTCGCGTGGCGGACGGTGTCAAACCAGGCGATCAGATCGAGAAGAACGCCGTCTCGCCGGGGCCCTGGAGACGGATGTCGAAGCGCAGGGCCCCGTCGACGGGCTCGGCGACCAGGGTTGCCCGCGCGTCGGGGTCGTCGATCGAGCTGAGAACGGGATCTGCCGAGTTCGCCTCCGCCTCGTCCGGGAAGTACATCCGCGTCACGAGCCGGTGCAGCAGCCCGCGCGCGAACACCGAGACCTCGAGATGCGGCGCCTGCATTCGACCCGCGGGGCCCGGAACGGGGCCCGGCTTCACCGTCACGAACGAGTACCTGCCTTCATCGTCCGTCCCGCAGCGCCCGAAGCCGGTGAAGCCCGGGTCGAGCGCCAGGTCCGCGCGGGCATCGGCCGGGTGCGGGTAGCGGCCCGAGCGGCCTGCCTGCCAGATCTCGATCATCGCGTCCGAGACCGGCGCGCCCTCTCCGTCGAGGACTCGCCCCTCGATCCTGACGGCATCCGGCGTGTCCGCCGGCACGAGCGTGCGACTGCGGCGTCGCGAGCAGCGAGAAGGAGAAGAACGGCCCGACCGTTTGGGACGGAGTGGTTCCCAGCGACTCCACGTCAGGCCTCCATCGGCGTCGCGTCGCGGCCCCGCAAGACGATGTCGAACCTGTAGCCGAGCGCCCATTCCGGCTCGGTCGTCTCGAGGTCGAACGAGCTCACCAGCCGCTGCCGCGCCTGCGGGTCCCGGACCGACTGGAAGATCGGGTCGTGATCGAACAGCGGGTCCCCGGGGAAGTACATCTGCGTGACGAGCCGGGTTGCGAACGCCGGCCCGAACACCGAGAAGTGAATGTGGGCGGGACGCCAGGCGTTGGGGTGGTTGAGCCACGGGTAGGCGCCGGGCTTGACGGTGACGAACCGGTAGCGGCCCTCCCGATCCGTCAGGCACCTGCCCGCGCCGGTGAAGTTCGGATCGAGCGGTGCGGGATGGCGGTCGACCTGGTGCACGTAGCGGCCGGCCGCGTTCGCCTGCCAGACCTCCACGAGCGTGTCCCGCACAGGACGGCCGTCGCCGTCGAGGACCCGGCCGCTGACGATGATCCGCTCTCCCAGCGGCTCCCCGGCGTGCTGCCGCGTCAGGTCGCTGTCGAGCTCGCCGACGCTCTCGTGACCGAACGCCGGGCCCGTGAGCTCCGAGAGCGTGTGCGGCAGGAAGGTGAGCGGCCGAGAAGGCGCCCGCAGGATCGTCGCCCGGTACGGCGGGTACAGGTGGGGCGGCTGGGCGTCGTCGTCGCGCTGATAGGCGAGCACGGGCGGAACGTCGACTGCCTCGGCCATCGCGCGCCAATGCTACGCCGACGGCGACCAGCTGCGCCGTCCCGAAGCCCCCGATGCCATGGCGCCGTTGATCACGTCAGCCGGATCCGGTTAAATCCGCGCATGGAACCAGCGGCCGAGACACCCGGCGCCGTCGCTGCCCCCAAGGCGCCCTGGAGCCGTTCCACGCTCCTGGCGGGGCTCGCGCTGCTCGCAGCGATCATCGTGTTCCTCTCGTTCGCCCCGGCCGGATACCAGGTGCTCGTCGCGCTGCACGTCATCGCTGCGGTGATCTGGGCGGGCGGCGACCTCACCTTGACGACGCTCGGCATCCGTTACGAGCGGCTTGCGGACGGGCCGACGCTGGCGATGCTCGGCAAGGTCGGCACCTGGGTCGGCACGCGCGTATACACGCCGGCGTCCATCGCCGCGGTCGCCTTCGGCATCGCGGCCGTGTTGGAGGGGAATCTCGACTGGGGTCAGTTCTGGATCATCTACGGGCTCGTCGGCTGGACGATCGCGTTCACCGTCGGCGTGAGCTTCATCGGCCCCGAGCTGGGACGGATCGACAAGGCGGCGCAGGAGTTCGGTCCCGAGTCGGAGGAGGTAGGGCGTCGCGTGCGGCGGCTCTTCGCCATCTTCCGCTTCGACACCGCGTTGCTCACCTCGATCGTGATCGTCATGGCGGCGAAGCCGAGCTTCTGACTCGACTCCGCCCGCGGCGTCGTTCGACATAGCATGGCGCCACGATGACCGGGACGATGCTCGCGGCCGTCCTTCCCGAGCCTGGACAGCCGCTGCAGCTGGAACAGATCCCGATTCCCGCGCCCCGAGCCGGGGAGGTGCTCGTGCGCGTGGCCGCCTGCGGCGTGTGCCACACGGACCTCCATGTCATCAAGGGCGAGGTCGCCTTCCCCACGCCCGCCGTCCTCGGCCACGAGATCTCGGGGACGATCGCCGCGCTCGGCGACGGTGTCGAGGGACCGAGCGTCGGGAGCGAGATCGTCGGGACGTTCATCATGCCCTGCGGCGCCTGCGACGCCTGCCTGCGGGCGCGGGACGACCTCTGCGACCGGTTCTTCGAGCTGAACCGGCTGCGCGGCGCGCTGTACGACGGCGAGACGCGGCTCGCCCGCTCCGACGGGACTCCGCTCGCGATGTACTCGATGGGCGGCCTCGCCGAGTACGCCGTCCTGCCGGTGACCGCCGTGTTTCCGGCACCCGGGTCGCTCCCGCCCGACGAGGCGGCGGTCCTCGGGTGCGCATCGCTCACGGCCTTCGGCGCGATCCGCCACGGCGCCGACCTGCGTGCCGGCGAGCGGGTCGCCGTCGTCGCGACCGGCGGCGTGGGCTCGCTCGTCGTGCAGTTCGCGCGCGCGTTCGGAGCGGCGCAGGTGATCGCGGTCGACATCAGCGACGAGAAGCTCGAGGCTGCGCGCGCGCTCGGCGCGACGGACGCGGTCGACGCCGCCGGCGAGGATCCGGTGGCCCGCGTGCTCGAGCTGACGGGGGGAGTCGGGGTCGACGTGGCGTTCGAGGCGCTCGGACGGGAGCAGACCTTCCTGCAGGCGCTCGGGATGGTCCGCGACGGCGGACGCATGGTCGCGATCGGCATCGCGCCCGTGGACGTGAGGGCGCCCATCGACATCACGCGGCTCGTCCGGCGCGGGATCCGGATCGTCGGCTCCTACGGGGGCAGGCCCCGGACAGACATGCCCGTGCTGCTCGAGCTGATCGAGCAGGGCATCCTCGAGCCGGGAAACAGCGTCAGCCGGCGATTCGGGCTCGAAGAGGCTCCCGAAGCGTATGAGCTGCTCGACCAGGGCGGGATCGTCGGTCGGGCGGTGGTGACCATGACGCCTGCGGGCGGCCCAGGCGGAGACCCGCGACCACTGGAGGAGTGAATGAAGGTCGGTTTCATCGGAATCGGACGCATGGGTCGCGGGATCGCAGGTCGCATCCTCACGGGGGAGCACGACCTCGTCGTCTACAACCGCACACCCGGGAGAACCGACGAGCTGGCGCAGGAAGGAGCACGGGTTGCGGCGAGCGTCGCCGAGGCGTGCGAGGGCCGTGAGGTCGTGGTCACGATGGTCGCGGACGACGCCGCGCTCCAGGAGGTGGCGCTCGGCGAGGGTGGGATACGGGACTCGCTGGCCGAGGGCGCGATCCACATGACGATGGGCACGCACGGCGTGGGGACCGTGCAAGGGCTCACCGCCGCCCACTCGGAGGCGGGTCAGGTCATGCTCGCCGCGCACGCCGTCGGCCGGCCCGATGTCGCCGCGGCCGGCCAGATCGGAATCATCGTCGGCGGCCCCCCGGAAGCGGTCGGCCGCCTCGCCCCGCTCTTCGAGGTCATCGGCCGCCGCACGTTCGAGGCGGGCCCTGAGCCCGCGTCGGCGACCGCCGTCAAGCTGGCGAACAACTTCCTGCTCGGCTGCGCCATCGAGGTGATGGGAGAGGCGTTCTCGCTCGCGCGCAAGTACGACGTCGACCCGCAGGTGCTGTACGAGCTGATGACGGAGGGCCTGTTCTCAGCTCCGGCCTACAAGGTCTACGGGAAGATCATCGTGGACGAGGCCTACGATCAGGTCGGCTTCTCCACCGACCTCGGTCTCAAGGATGCGAACCTCATCCTGGCCGCAGCGAACCTGGTCAGCCTGCCTCTGCCCAGCGCGAACGCCTGGCGCGACCGGCTGCTCGGGGCCGTCGCGCACGGCGACGGTGACAAGGACTGGGCGGTGGTGGCGCGGGTGCAGGCCCGGGCCGGCGGCCTCGACTGAATGACCCTGCGGGCGGAGCACGTCGGGAGCCTCCTCCGTCCCGGCGAGCTGCTCGAAGCGCGGGCCGCCCACGAAGCGGGGCTCGCAGACAGCATCCGAGCTCGAGGCGGCCGAGGACGCGGCGATCCTGCGTGCGCTCGACCTCCAGCGCGAGGTGGGGCTCGAGGTCTTCAGCGACGGCGAGTACCGCCGGAGCTGGTTCGCGTGCAATCTGCCCGACGCCGTCTCGGGGCTCGTCCCGAATCCGGAGCGCGTCGACTTCGTCTGGGAGGGAGAAGGAAGCGAGCTGGCTGTCGCCGAGACGGTCCAGGTCGGGCTCGGGCTCACGATCGCGGGCGCGCCCATCCGCCAGGTGCGCCGGCTCGCAGGCCACGAGTCCGCGTTCCTGCGAGACCACGCGCCCGGTCCGTACAAGGTCGCCCTCACCGGGACGGTCCAGCACGCACGGTCGTGGTTTCGGCCGGGTGGCCCGCACGGCTATCCGACCATCGTGGACATGGTCGGAGACCTGCTCGAGATCATGCGCAGCGAGATCCGGGCGCTCTCGGATGACGGCGTCTCGTACTTCCAGCTCGACTCGCTCCTCTACGTGCTCGACCTACCCCGGCCGGCGGCGGACGCGTTGCCGCCCGATTTCGGCGGTGACTTCCTCGACCTGATGATCGAGGCGGACAACGCCTGCCTCGAGGAGGCGCGCAACGCCGGCATGACCGCCGGCCTGCACATGTGCCGCGGCAACAACCGAAGCTCGTGGCACGCGGTGGGGATCCCCTACGAGGACATGGCCGAGCGGGCGTTCAGCTCGCTCGACGTCGATCGACTGCTGCTCGAGTACGACACCGACCGGGCGGGCGGGCTTCGAGCCGCTCCGCTTCGTCCGCGGCGGAACGACGGTCGTGCTCGGCCTGATCAGCTCGAAGGTTCCCGAGCTCGAGTCGCGGGAGACGCTGATGCGCCGGATCGAGGAAGCCTCGAAGTACGTCCCGATCGAACGGCTTGCCCTGAGCCCCCAGTGCGGGTTCGCGTCGACGGCGCCCGGGAACCTCGTCACCTGGGACGACCAGAGGCGGAAGCTCGAGCTCGCGGTGTCCGTGGCGGAGGAAGTCTGGGGCACCTAGGGCGCGTGCAGTCGTCGGTCGAGTGCGCGAAACTTGCGGGAACTCGACGAGGGTGAAGCACATGGCACGAGTGGGGCTCTACATCAATCCTCCGGCGGAGACCACGGCCGACGCGATCGTGAAGCAGGCGGTCGACGCCGACCGGCAGGGCTTCGACTCCGTCTGGCTCGGCGACCACCTCATCGACTATCGAGGGGAGCCGTTCATCGCCGAGGGCCCGGTGGACTCGTTCACGGTGGGCACTGCGATCGGCGCCCTCACGAAACGAATCCGCCTCGCGTGGGGGATGCTGAACCCGAGCTTCCGGAATCCGGCGCACCTCGCGAAGATGCTGTCGACGCTCGACCAGCTCACGCACGGCCGCGTCATCTGCTCGATCGGCGCCGGCTGGCTGAAGCCGGAGTACGTCGCCTACGACGTCCCGTTCATCGACGACCACGACGAGCGGATCGCGCACGAGCGCGAGGTGGTGCTGCTGCTGAAGGAGCTGTGGACGCGCCCCGCGCCCGAGCGGGTCACGTTCGAGGGGAAATACGTGCGCGCGCGTGACCTCGCGTTCAATCCCGCTCCCTTCCAGAAGCCGCACCCGCCGATCTGGATCGGCGGGGACTCGGAGGCGACGGTGGCGCTCGCGAAGGAGCTCGGAGACGGCTGGGTGCCGCTGTCGCGCGGCGAGCCGGCGATCGTCGAGGAGCTCCGCTCCGCGCCGGACTGGCCGAGCCGGCCGATGACGATCGTCCGGATCACCTGGATGCTCGTCGCCGAGAGCCGGGAGGCCGTGCTGCCGGAAGCGGAGCAGGCCTACGAGAAGGTGCGCAATACCGCGACGCTGCAGGCGCCGGCGAGCTTCGACGAGTTCCTCGCGCGAGAGGTGATCGGGACGCCGGCCGAGTGCGTGGCGCGCATCGGCGAGCTCGAGCGGGCGGGGATCGACTACCACCTCGTGACGTTCGCGAACGAGGACCAGCAGGAGCGAGTCGCGCGACTCCTGCTGCCGCTCCTGCGCTAGAGCGGCCTGCTTCTCGCCTACTCGGCTGCGATGCCGAGGAACTCGCCGACGAGGGCGTACGTCTGCTCGGGCTGCTCCAGCTGGGGGATGTGGCCACACTCGTCGATGATCTCGACGCGGCTTCCCGCGATCCTCCGCCCGAACTCCGCTGCGTACGCGGACGAGACGAGGCGGTCCTGCTTCCCCCAGACGATCAGCGTCGGTGCGTCGATCCGGTGCAGCCGCTTCGAGAGACCCTTCTCCGGGATCGGCCAGACGAACTTCGCCGTGCAGCCGATCGCCCACGCGAGGCCGGCGATCGCGGCCACCGCGGCCTCGGGGTCGGCGGGCGGGGTCATGGCGGCGCGGGCCGCCTCGCCCTGCGGATCGTGGAAGAGGAGAGCCGGCAGCTCCTCGGGCGCCGCGGCGACCCAGTTCGCAACCGGGTGCTCGTCGAGCCAGAGCCCGATCGGGTCGAGGAGCACGATCCGGCTGAAGAGCGCCGGAAATGTCGCGGCGAGCTCGCAGCCGAGCATGCCGCCGAACGACTGGCCCATCACCGCCGGCCGCTCGAGCCCGAGCTCCCGGATCGCCTCCTCGTAGACGAGGACCAGATCCCAGAGGTCCTCCACCTCGCCGACCGCCTCGGGCTGGCCCGGCGTCGTGCCCGGCACCTGGGGCGCATAGATCGTGCGATGAGCCGCGAGCCGCTCGAGAAACGGATCCCAGGCGAGACCGGCCGCCGGATGCAGGTAGAGAAGGGGCGGCCCCTGGCCGGCGATCTGGACGTTCAGCTCGAGCCGGCCGTCCCAGACGCCCACTGCCTGCTCGCGGACCGCCGGACCGAGCGCCGCCACCTTAGGCCTCCACCGGCTGGGCGTGTCCCGTCGGCCACCACTCGTTCTCCCAGCCCTCGTCCGTCCAGACGTGCTGGAGGTGGGGCAGCACCTCCTCTGCGAAGAGGTGGATGTTCTTGAGCGCCAGCTCGTGCGGCATCCCGCCCATCTGCAGCATGACGAGCAGGTTTCCGATCCCGAACTCCCGGGCGAACGACGCGATCTCGTCGCGTACGGTCGCGGGGGTGCCGGCGATCACGGCGCGGGTCTCGGCGAGCCGCGCGAACTCGATGTGCTTCAGCTCGGCCGCGAGCCCGAAGTCGCCGGGATCGCGAAGCATCGCCTCGACGCCCCGCGATGTCGATGTAGCCGGGCAGGGCCATGTAGTGGAGCGGCACGCTGCCCGGGCCCTGGCGGAAGTGGTTCTCGACGTAGCGGCCGTACTCCCGCTCCACACGCTCGTCGGTCTCCGCGATCACGACGCTCTGGACGAAGCCGGTTCGATAGGGGTTTCGCGGCTTCCCGTGCCGGTCGGCCAGCTCCCAGAAGCGGTCGAAGATCCGCTTCGCGGTCAGCGTCGCGCCGAACCAGCTGAGGTAGACGAACCCGTAGCTCTGCTCGAGCGTCCAGGCCATCGTCCCCGGCGTGCCGGCGCCCGGGACCCAGATCGGCGGGCGCGGCTGCTGGAGGGGCCGCGGCCAGGAGTTCACGAGCGCGTACTGCGAGTAGCGCCCGTTCCAGGCGAACGGCTCCGGCGAGGTCCAGGACCGGATCAGCAGGTCGTGGCCCTCCCGGTAGCGGTCCCTCGTCTCGACGGTCGGGATGCCGTTGTTCAGGTTCGCGTCGTAGCTGAGCCCGACCGGCAGGCCGGCGACGAGCCGCCCGCCCGAGAGGCAGTCGAGCATCGCGTACTCCTCCGCGATCCGCAGCGGCTCGCGCGTCTTCCCGAGCGAGCGGCCGAGGACGATCAGCGCGGTCTCGCGGCTCTCCTCGCGGATCGCGTTCGCCAGGATCGCCGCCGGCAGGTTCGGGTTCGGCGTCATGTCGTACGACGTCTGGCCGTGCTCGGTGACCGCGACGCCGTCGAAGCCTGCGCGAAGCCCTGCCAACAGCTCGTCCACGTACCAGCGGTACGAGTCGAAGAGACGTGGCCGGTCGACGAGCTCCTCGTAGGGGACCGACACGACCGACGGCTCGCCGCGCGTCCTCGAACCCCTCAGGCATGAAGCGATACGGAGCTTGCTGGAACAGGCTCACCTTCATCGGCGCTACCTCCGACGTCGCCCGCCGTGCACATGACCAGCCGCGGATCGCTAGCGTATCGCCCCCGCCTGGCTGGCTCCTTCGAGCCGCTGCTAAGGTCAGCGGGTTTCCGCGCTTGCCATTCGACGAAGGAGGCCCTGATGTCCGATACCGAGCAGAACAAGCGCGCCGCGGTCGAGTACATCAACCTCGCGTTCAACGAAGGGAAGCCCGAGGAAGCGGTCGAGCGCTACCAGGGCCCCATGTACATCCAGCACAACCCGATGGCCGCAGACGGAGCAGAGCCGTTCATCGGATTCGTGAAGTACCTCAAGTCCGAGTTTCCCGAGTTCACGTACGAGGTCAAGCGAGTCATCGGCGAGGGCGATCTCGTCGCCGTGCACGGGCATTTGAAGAACACGCCCGACGATCGGGGCATGGCCGTCGTCGACATCCTCCGCTACGAGAACGGGAAGGCCGTCGAGCACTGGGACGTCATCCAGCCGATCCCGGAAGAGGCGGCCAACGAGAACACGATGTTCTAGGCGGCAAGGGCGAAGCCCGCGCGGCGGCTGAGCGGCCGGCTGGCCGGCCGCGACCCGCCGAGAAGCGGCCCGGAGGGCCGCGGTCACAAAGCGGTCGCCACGCGACAGGGCGGCTGAGCGGCCGGCTCGGCCGGCCGCGACCCGCCAAGGAGCGGCCCGGAGGGCCGCGGTCACTCGGGTTTTCCCGCTCGACCACACGGGTTTGCGGCCGTGCTACCGGCCGCGTTCGGACGTCACGGTGCTCGACTGGCTCCGGCGTTCGGAATCGGAGACACTGTGTGAATGACGACGCTGGCGAACCGCCCTGGGCGGCTCGCTTCGAGGGAGTGGGCGGATGAGGCGGTCCGTCGCATCGAAGCCGACGCCAACCGCTCGGCCGACACCCATCTGCACGTATTTCCGCTGCCGGCGGAGTGGGGCATCGATCTCTACCTGAAGGACGAGTCGGTTCATCCCACGGGGTCGCTGAAGCACCGGCTCGCCCGCTCGCTGTTTCTGTACGGCTTGTGCAACGGCTGGATCGTCGAGGGGACGACGATCGTCGAGGCCTCCAGCGGTTCGACCGCCGTGTCCGAGGCGTACTTCGCGCGGTTCCTGGGTCTGCCCTTCGTCGCGGTCATGCCGGCCTCCACCAGCCCCGAGAAGATCGCGCTGATCGAGGCGCAGGGAGGGTCGTGTCACCTGGTCGAGGACCCGACCGCCGTGTACGGGGAGGCGCAGCGGGTCGCCGCCGAGCGCGGCGGCCACTTCCTCGACCAGTTCACCTACGCCGAGCGCTCGATGGACTGGCGCGGCAACAACAACATCGCGGAGTCGATCTTCGAGCAGATGGCGATGGAGCGTCACCCCGTCCCGGCCTGGATCGTGGTGGGAGCCGGCACCGGCGGAACGAGCGCAACGATCGGGCGGTACGCGCGCGTCGGGCGGTACGCGACGCGGCTGTGCGTCGTCGACCCGGAGCACTCGATCTTCTACTCGAGCTGGACCGGTGACCCGTCGGCGTTCACCGGACGGCCGTCGCTCATCGAGGGCATCGGGCGCCAGCGGGTCGAGCCGTCGTTCGTGCCGGAGGTCGTCGACTGGATGATCCGGGTTCCCGACGCCGCGTCGATCGCGACGATGCGCCTCGTGCGCGAGCTCACGGGACGCAGCGTCGGCGGCTCCACCGGAACGAACGTCTGGGGAGCCCTGGTGCTCGTTTCCGAGCTGCTCTCACGCGGAGAGCGCGGAAGCGTGGTGACCCTGATCTGCGACGGGGGAGACCGCTACTCCGGCACGTACTACAGCGACGCATGGGTCGCCGATCAGGGCCTCGACCTCGCACCGTACGCGGCAGGAGCTCGAGACGTTCTTCGAATGCGGCTCGTTCCCGGCGGTGGGGTCGGACCGCTAGACCTCGACGATCACACTGCGGATCGTGTCCGCGACCTCCGGCGGGACCTCGTCCATCCCGTGCGCCTCGCGCGCGTGCGCGGAGATCTGCTCGAACAGCTCCTCCTCGTCCTCGTCGCGCGTCACGTACGGGCAGCCTGGCACCACGTCGGAGCAACGGAACTCCTTCAATTGATCCTCCTCACCATGGGGCTGCCAATGCTAGCCAGCCCGGACGCGCGCTCCCCCCGACTACCCAAACCGGCAGGGGCGGGCGGGCACTACGATCCGCAGATGTGCCGGGTCCTGGCCTACCTCGGGCGGCCGCTGCCCGTGCGGAGCCTCTTGTTCGACCCCGACAACAGCCTCGTCCGGCAGTCGTACAGCCCGCGGATGATGAACACGTTCCTCAACCTCGCCGGCTTCGGCATGCAGGCCTGGGACCCTGAGTCGTTGCGGCCCGAGGATCCGTTCACCTACCGCGTGACGACTCTGCCGTCGTTCGACCGCAACCTGCGCTCCCTTTCGTCGAAGCTCGCGCCGACCTGTCTGATCGCCCACGTCCGCGGGGTCACGTACTCCGACGAGGCGATCGTCGCGGACACGAATCTCCACCCGTTCCGGTTCGGCGGCGCCCGTGTCGTACTCGCGCACAACGGGCACCTGCGCCAGTTCCCGAGCATGCGCTACTCGCTCGTCGAGCACCTGCGTCCGGAGCTCGTGCGGCACATCGAGGGAACCACCGACTCCGAATGGATCTACGCGCTGATCCTGTCGCTGCTCGACGACCCGTACGGGCTCCCGGAGAAGCCCGAGCTCGCGGACGCCACCGCCAAGGCCCTCCGGATCCTGCGCAAGGTCCGCGCCGCGCACGGCATCGACACCTCCTCGCCCGTGAATCTGTGCGTCGGCACGGGCCGGTCGATCGTCGCCACCCGATTTTCCTTCGATTACGGCTGGTACCCGCCCGAGGACGAGATGCTCGAGACCGATCTCCCGTTCGTGAGCCTCTGGTACACGATCGGCGGTGCGTTCGTGGAGTCCGACGGCGACTGGCAGATGACAGCCTCCGATCCACCCCACTCGGCGATCATCGCCTCGGAGCCGCTCACGACCGACACCTCGGCATGGTTCGAGGTGCCGGAGTACTCCATGTTGACCGCCGAGCTCACGCCTGATGGGCTCGAGTTCGAGACGCTCGACCTCGATGTCTGACGAGGAGACTGTCGCGTTCCTCGCCGCGGCGCCGCTCCTCGCGGGATTGGAGGGAGGCTATCTGGCAGAGCTGGCACGGGCGATGCGCGAGCGGACAGTGCAAGAGGGTGAGCTCCTCTGGCGCCAGGGAGACACAGCGAGGGAGATGGTCTTCGTTGTCGAGGGCGGCGTCTCGGTTTCGCAGCACCTGCCCGGCGATCGTACGGTGGAGATGGCGGAGGCGGGTCCAGGGGACACGCTGGGCGAGATCGCACTTCTCGACGGCGGTGAGAACACCATGAGCGCGCGCGTCACCGAGACGGCCAGGCTGCTCGCGCTCGGCCGGGTGGACTTCGCGGCGCTGGTGGCCCGCCAGCATCCCTCGGCGTTCATGTTGAAGCGCCGCCTCGTGGCCCTCACGACCGCGCGCCTCCGCGATCGACTCCTGCGCCTCTCCGACTCGCTGGGCGGCGAGCCCGCCGGCAGGCCGGCGGAGGATGCGGAACGACCGGTCGCCGACCTCGAGTACTGCGGTGCGCCCGACAGCAAGTACGTGCGTCGTATGGCGACCTTTCACGAGTTCGACCCGCTGGCGCTCTGGGGCTTCCTCACCGCGGGGAGGTACGCGCGGTGCCCGGCGGGGCGCACGCTGATCGCCGAGGGAGCGCCGTCGGCGGCCTGCTACCTGACGATCAACGGGGCGGTCGAGAAGGTGCTGGTCCGCGGAGACCGGCGCATCCGGGTCGCGCTGGCGGGGCCGGGAAAGGCGTTCGGCTACGAGAACCTCATAGACGGTGACGGATCCCCCTTCACCGCGATCTCGCGCGAGCGGGCGCTCCTGCTCGTCCTGCCTCGCGAACAGTTCGAGCGCCTGTTCCATGGAGAGGACGCCGGCTCGCGGGTCTTCCTCGACGTGATTCAGCGGGATCTGGTGACGTCGTTGCGCCAGACGTTGCGACCCCACGCTCATCTCGCGGCGAGCGTCTAGCGGCTGAGCGGCCGGCTCGGCCGGCCGCGACCCGCCAAGGAGCGGCCCGAAGGGCCGCGGTCACAAAGCGGTCGCCACGCGACAGGGCGGCTGAGCGGCCGGCTCGGCCGGCCGCGACCCGCCAAGGAGCGGCCCGGAGGGCCGCGGTCACGGGGTTTGCCGCTGCCTAGAGCTCGCCCGGTCCTCGCCGAGTTGATCAGCTCCCAGTCGACGTCGACGCCGAGACCGGGGCGCATCGGCGCGTGGACGTAACCGTCCCCGTCGATCTCGATCGGGGTCGCGAGCCCGTAGCTCAGGTGCTCGAGGTCGTGGACGCCGGCCGGATTGAAGGTCAGGACCTCGAACCAGTCGCAGTTCGAGATCGCCATGATCACGTGCAGCGAGGCCACGTTGTTCATCGCGTTGTAGGCGTCGTGCACCTCGCAGTTCATGCCGTGCGCCTCGGCGAGGTGCGCGATCTTCATCATCCCCGTGATCCCGCCCTTGATCACGACGTCGCCGCGGAGGAAGTCGGTCGCGTTCGCGCGGAGCCACGGAGGCAGCGCGCGGAGGCCGCCGGGCGTGATCTCGGTGGCGAGGATCGGGATCCGAAGGTGTTGCTTGAGCCGCACGTACCCGTCGATGTCGTGCGCCCCGAGCGGGTCCTCGTACCAGTGGTAGGCGAGCTCCTCGATCGCACGCCCGACCTGGAGCGCCTCCGGGTAGCTGTACGACCAGGCCGAATCGAGCATCAGCGTCATCGAGTCGCCGACCGCTTCCCGGACCGCGGCGCATGCCTCGATGTCGCGGCTGACGGGGACGTCCGGGCCGACCCACAGGGACGCCGCGGGCGGATGCAGCTTGTAGCCCTGCCAGCCCTGGTCGCGCCAGTGGACGGCTTCCGCCGCGTAGTCCTCGGCGCCCTCGTGGTGCCCGGAGGAGAAGTACGCCGGGATCCTGTCGCGGTGCGTGCCGAGCAGCCGGTGCACCGGCATCCCGGCCGCCTTGCCGAGGAGGTCCCAGAGCGCGACGTCGACCGTGCCGATGGCGATCGGATCGACGAAGCGGTACATCCGCGAGACGGCGGTCGAGAGCGCCCCGAGCTCGAGCGGGTCGCGGCCGACGAGCAGCGGCTTCAGAAACGTGACGATCTGATCGCCGATCGCGGCCGGGCCGGGCCCCGGGAAGCTCAGGAAGTTGTTGCCCTCGACGCCCTCGTCCGTGTGAATCGAGAGCACTCCGAACGGGACCGTGCCGTCCGCGCCGATCCCGAACGGGAGCCGGGCCCGCGTCTTCCGCTCGTGCAGAACGACCCTGACGTCGGTGATCCGCATCGACCGCAGCTGAAACCTAGTCCGCTACCCGGACGAACCCGGCCGTTCGCCGCCGGCGAACGCACGCGGACACAGCCAGACGCATCTGAACGCGGCCTTCGGCCGCTTCTCGGCCGAAACGTCGGCTTCGCCGACGTTTCGGCCTAGGGCGGTTGTATATCGATGCGTGTTGGCTGATACTTCACACTCACTCGGGCGCGATGCCGGGGAACAGCAAGCGGCGTGGAGATCGTCGATCGAGAGGAGATGGGACGATGGGCCAAACAGGGTTGAGAACCCGCCGTTGGCGACTCATGCTTGCCGCGCTCGCCGCGATCGCGGCACTGGGCGCCGCGGGCTGCGGCGGCGGCGACGAGGAGGCCGCACCTCCACCGGCCGCTCCGGCAGAGCCCGCAGAGCCGCCGGCCGAGCCGCCGGCCGAGACCGCAGCGCCGCCGGCCGAGACCGGAGAGCCGCCGGCCGAGACCGGAGTGGCGCCGCCGGAGGCCCAGCCGTCGGTGACCGACTACGCCGCGTACGTCGGCGGTAGCGGAGCGGCCGACGCGAGCCTGACGCCCATCAAGATCGGCTACATCAACCAGGAGGGCGGCCCGATCGAGATCGGCAAGACCGCGGACGACGGGGTCGCGATCGGGGCCAAGTTCATCAACGAACAGGCCGGAGGCATCGGTGGCCATCCGGTCGAGATCGTGAACTGCTTCATCGCGCAGAACGAGGAGGAGGGCCAGCAGTGCGGCCAGCAGTTCGCGAACGACCCCGAGATCGTCGCCATCGTCACGGGAGCCGTGGCCATCGGCAGCGAGTCGCTGCACGCGGCGCTCGCGGGCTCGAAGCCGGTCGTCGTGGGCGTGTCGGTGAACGCGTTCGACACCACCGCCGAGAACACCGCGATCCTCTTCGGCGACTCGCAGTACATCCTGGCGCCGTACGCGACGTTCGCACGCGACACGCTCGGGGTGCAAGTCCGCCTCGCTCATCTACCCGGAGGGCGCCGGCCTCGACAGCGCGGCGGCAGGGCAGACCACCGCGTTCGAGGCGGCCGGAATCCCGATCGAGGTCGTGTCCTATCCCGCCAATACGACCGACCTGACCATCCCGCTCACGGCCGCGAACGCGCAGGACGCCGACCTCGTGATGCCGGTGATCAACCCCGGCGACTGCGTCAAGTTCCAGCAGGCGATCCTCGACCTCGGCATCGACGAGACCAAGGTGCTCGCGAGCCCGATCTGCCTGACGCCGCAGACGATCGAGGGTCTCGGCGACTTCCCCAAGTGGATCTACGCGATCGCGTCGAAGCTCACCTTCGACGTGACCGATCCGGGCGTGCCGGAGTACCAGGAGATCCTGAGAGTCAGGGCCCGGAGGCAGCGAAGTTCATCGGCGACCCGTGGACGAACGTCGGCTTCGGGGAGATCCTCACCCTCGCGAAGTGGCTCAACGCCCTCGGCCCCGACAACATCACGACCGACGGGATCGTCGAGCAGATGCTGGCGTTCACGGGGCCGCTCGCGCTCGGCTCGCCGGAGATCCAGTGCGGCCAGTATCCCGACGCACCGGGAGTCTGCAACGACCTCACCCAGTTCTACCAGTACTTCGGGGCAGACGCGACACCGGCGCCCATGCAGAAGGCCGGCGACTGGGTGCCGCCGCCGGAAGGCTGGGTGGCGCCGTTCTAGGCTAAGGCGACAACCCTTCGTCACAGGAGCGCAGGCCCCCGAGCCGAGCACCGCATGGAGCAGGTCCTTCTCTTCGTGCTGCTCGGCCTCGGGGGCGGCGCGCTCATAGCCGGGATCGCGCTCGGCGTCGTCCTCACCTACCGCGGCTCGGGCATCATCAACCTCGCGACCGGCGCCGTCGCCATGGTGGCGGGGTACTCGTTCTGGTCGCTGCAGTCCGACTTCTACGGCTTCACGCTGGGAAGGGCGCCGGCGTTCGTCGTCACGTGCTCGTGTGCGTCCTGGTCGGCGTGCTGATGGAGCTCCTGGTGTTCCGGCCGCTGCGGACGACGTCGCCGCTCGCGAAGCTCGATCGCGTCGCTCGGGATCCTGCTGACGCTGCAGGCGGCGATGCTGCTCGGGTTCGGAACGGCGGCGAAGCAGATCCCGAACATCCTTCCGGGCGGCAGGGTGACCGTCTTCGACGTGGTGATCCCTGCGAACCGTTTCTGGCTGACCGGGATCGTCATCGTGCATCACGCTGTTGCTGGTGGCGCTCTATCGGTGGACGCAGTTCGGGCTGGCGACGCGGGCAGCATCCGAGAACGAGATCGCGGGAATGCTGGCGGGCCTCTCGCCGAACCAGCTCTCGATGGCGAACACCGTGCTGGCGGTCGGTCGTGGCCGGGACGATGGGAATCCTCGCGGCGCCTCTCGTTCAGCTCGACTCGACCACGTTGCCGCTCGTGATCGTGCCGGCCCTCGCCGCGGCGCTGTTCGCCCGCTTCACGTCGGTCGGGATCGCCTGCATCGCCGGGCTCTCGATCGGAGTCGCGCAGTCGCTTCTCTACTACGCCTCGACGCTGTCGTGGTTTCCGACCGACAAGGGCCAGCCGCTACCCGGCATGCAGGCGCTCCTGACGTTCGCCATCATCGTGCTCGCGCTCTTCCTGCGCGGCTCCAGCCTGCCGACGAGGGGCGAGCTGGTCGAGAAGCGGCTGCCGGCGGCGCCGAGGCCGGAGCGGTTCCTTCGCCCGAGCGTCCTCTTCACCGCGCTCGCCGTGCTGCTCCTGATCGTGCTGCCGTTCGACTACCGCCAGGCGCTGATGCTGTCCCTCATCGGAATGGTGGTGTGCCTGTCGCTCGTCGTGATCACCGGGTTCGTGGGCCAGGTATCGCTCGCCCAGGTGGCGCTGGCAGGCGTGTCGGGGTTCGTGGTGTCGCACCTGATCGTGAAGGCCGGGGTCGGCTTCCCGTGGGGGCCGCTCGCGGGCTCGGTCGCGGCGGCGGTGCTCGGTCTGATCATCGGCGCGTCGGCTCTGCGCGTGCGCGGGGTGAGCCTCGCGGTGGTGACGCTCGCGGGCGCCGTGGCGATCGAGCAGTTCGGGTTCGCCAACACGACCTGGGGCGCAGGGAGCTACGGCTCCCCGGTGGAGCAGCCGACGCTGGCAGGCTTGAAGCTGGGCTCGGACGCCGGTTTCCGCGGCCTGGACGGCAAGCTCCCGAGCCCGGTGCTCGGCTTCGTCTTCGTCTTCGTCGTCGTCGCGCTCTGCCTGTTCGTCGCGAATCTCCGCCGGAGCAATCTCGGGCAGCGGATGCTGGCCGTGCGCTCGAACGAGCGCGCGGCTGCCGCGGCCGGGATCAGCGTGCGCAACGTCAAGTTCGCCGCCTTCGCGCTCTCGTCGTTCATCGCCGGCACCGCCGGGTGGATGTACGCGTACAACTTCGGCTCGGTGAACGCGGCGCGGTTCGGGATCCTGATCGCGCTCGCGTTCGTCGCCTTCGCCTACATCGGCGGGATCACGATGGTGTCCGGGGCGGTCATCGCCGGGCTCGTCGTCACGGAGGGTCTGGTCCCGCACCTCCTCGACGACCAGCTCGGGATCTCGGGGAACTGGACGCTGCTCTTCGGCGGTCTCGTCTTGATCATCACCCTGATCCTCAACCCCGAGGGCGTCGCCGGCACGGCCTACAGGAAGAGGCAGCTGAAGAAGAAGGCCGGGATACCGACGCTGGAGGAACGGTTGACAGGGCGCCTCGTGCGCAAGCAGCCGGAGGCAACGACGACGGCGGGCGAGCCCTGAGCGTTCTCGACGCCTCGGGGATGTCCGTCAGCTTCGGCGGCGTGCACGCGCTCGTGGACGTCGACCTCCGGGTGGAGGAAGGGCAGCTGGTCGGGCTGATCGGCCCCAACGGCGCGGGCAAGACGACCTTCATCGACTCCATCACGGGGTTCGTGCCCTGCTCCGGCCACGTCGAGCTGGACGGTCGCGACCTCAGCGACCTGCCGGCGCACGCGCGGGCCCGGCTCGGACTGGCACGGACGTGGCAGTCGATCGAGCTGTTCGACGACCTCTCCATCCGCGAGAACCTGATGGTCGCCTCCCACCGCCCGGCGCTGTGGGAGACGGTGCGCGAGATGTTCTCGCGGCCTGTGGTGCAAACCGAAGCTGTCGACGACGCGCTCAGGCTGCTCGGCCTGGAGCAGGTCGCCGAGCTGATGCCGGAGGAGCTGACCCAGGGGCAGCGCAAGCTCGTCGGGGTCGCGCGCGCCCTCGTCGCGCAGCCGAGGCTGATCTGCATGGACGAGCCCGCCGCCGGCCTCGACGTCAACGAGTCGGCCGAGCTCGGCCGGCGCCTGCGCGAGGTCGTCGACGCCGGCACGCCGATTCTGCTCGTCGACCACGACATGGGCCTCGTCCTCTCGATCTCCGACGAGGTCGTGGTGCTCGAGTTCGGCAAGGTGATCGCTCGCGGCAAGCCCGACGAGGTGCGCAAGAACCCCGGAGTGGTTGCTGCCTACCTCGGCTCCGCCGCGGCCGAGCTCGCCCCCGAGGCCACCTCGTGAGCGCCCAGTCCCCGGCCCCCGTGCTCGCGCTCGAGAACCTCGCCGCCGGCTACGACGGCGCCGCGGTCCTGCGCGGTCTCGACCTGACCGTCGCCGCCGGCGAGGTGGTCGCCCTGCTCGGGGCCAACGGCGCCGGCAAGACGACGACACTGAGGGCGATCTCGGGGATCGTCCACCCGCTCGAGGGCAGGATCCTCTTCGGCGGCGAGGATCTCAAGCGCTACTCCCCGAGCGCCCGGGCCAGGCTCGGCATCGCCCACGTTCCCGAGGGCAGGGGCCTGTTCTTCGGCCTCACCGTCGCCGAGCACTTCCGCCTGGCGCACCGCGGCGAGACGCTCGACGCCCAGGTCGCGTACGAGTACTTTCCTTCCCTCGCCAAGCTCGAGAGCCGACGCACCGGCCTGCTCTCGGGCGGCGAGCAGCAGATGCTCGCGCTGGGACGTGCGCTCGCCCGGCGCCCGAAGCTGCTCTTGCTCGACGAGCTCTCGCTCGGTCTTGCCCCGGTGATCGTCGAGCGCCTGCTGCCTGTCGTGCGCTCGTACGCCGAGGATTCGGGCTGCGCCGTCCTGCTCGTCGAGCAGCACGTCCATCTCGCGCTCGAGGTCGCCGACCGCGGCTACGTCCTCTCCCACGGTGACCTCGTCCTGCACCGCTCTGCCTCCGAGCTTCGCGCCGACCGGGCGCTGGTCGTCTCCAGCTACCTGGGAGAGCAGGTGCAGGCGGCCCCCATCTCGGCGGAAGGGGCCTAGTCGATGGCGCAACTGTCCGGAAACGCGCTGACCGACGTCGTCGATCGGTCCGCAGCTCTCGTCCCTCTGCTGCGGGAGAACGCGGGCGCCACCGAGAAGGCGCGCCGTCTGGCCCCGGGGAACATCGAAGCGCTTGCCGAGGCAGGCATCTTCAAGCTCACCGTGCCACGGCACTTCGGAGGGTACGAGGCCGATCTCGCGACGCAGAACCTCGTGCTGGAGAACCTCGCGCGCGGCTGCGGCTCGACGGCATGGGTCTGCACGGTCGGCACCGCCTGCACCTGGATGGTGGGTCTCTTTCCCGACGAGACACAGGACGAGGTCTTCGACGCGCCGGAGGTTCGCGTCGCAGGCGTCGTGGCCGCAGCGGCGACGGCCACACGAGGAGACGGCGGCTACCTCATCAGCGGGCGATGGCCGTTCAACTCCGGCTGCCTCGACGCGGACTGGGCGGCGCTGGGCGTGCCGCTCGGCTCGGCCGACGATCCGCAGCTCGCGATCGCGCTGATCCCGTACTCCGAGCTCGAGATCCTCGACGACTGGCACGTGACGGGGCTCGCCGGTACCGGGAGCAACACGGTCGTCGCCGAGGAAGTCTTCGTGCCCGACCACCATCTGTTGCCCGTGGAGCGAGCGTCCCGGGAGGACTACCTGTCGGAGCGCAACGCCGACTCGGCGCTGTTCCGGTACGCGCTCGTGCCGTTCCTCGTCGCCGGGAGCGCGAGCACGGCGATCGGACTGGCCCGCGAAGCGATCGACGTCTTCGTCGAGCGAGCCTCGCGGCGCGGCATCACCTACACGACGTACGAGCGTCAGGCCGACGCGCCGATAACGCACCAGCAGCTCGGCGAGGCCACGCTGAAGGTCGAGGCCGCGGCGCTGCTCCGCGACAAGGTCTCGGGGCTCGTCATGGAGAAGGCCGAGCGGCGCGAGCCGTGGACGACGCGTGAGCGCATCGAGGTCAGAGCCGGGACGGCGTACGCCGTGCGGCTGGCAAAGGAGGCCGTTCAGATCCTCTTCGACGCGAGCGGCGCGACGTCGCTGCAGCAGGACGCGCCCATGCAGCGGCTGGCTCGGGACGTGCAAGCCATCTCGCTCCACTCGCTTCTCTTGCCCTCGGCGAACATCGAGCTTCTCGGCCGGACGCTGTTCGGCCTCGAGCCCAACTCGTTCCTCTTGTAGGGGTAGGGAGAGACATGGCCCGGATCCTCACGACACACGTCGGCGCGTTGCAGCGCCCGCCGGAGGCGGAGGCGGCGCTGCTCGGCGAGGCTCCCGAGGAGGAGCTGACGGCCGCGGTCGCCGATGTCGTTCGCCGGCAGGCGGCCGTCGGGATCGACATCGTCGACGACGGGGAATTCGGCAAGTCGATCTGGCAGTGGTACGTCACCGAGCGACTGGGCGGCCTGACGCGCAAGGACTACGAGGCGCCTCCGCTACGCGGCCGCGACCACGAACGCTTCGCAGAGTTCTACGAGTACGCGCAGAAGACACCGGACGTGCTCTTCCACGGCACCGATCGCGCCTTCTGGGCGTCGATCGCGACTCGCCCTGTCTGCGTGGGCCCGATCACCTACGAGCCCGGTCCCCTCCAGCGGGACATCGCCAACCTGAAGGCCGCGCTCGAAGGGGTCGACGTCACGGACGTGTTCATGCCTGCCGTTGCGCCCGCGAGCGCCGAGGTCGACATGGGCAACGAGCACTACGAGACGCAGGACGAGCTCCTCTGGGCGCTCGCCGAGGCATTGCGCGAGGAGTACCGGCTGATCGTCGACGCGGGCTTCCAGCTCCAGGTCGACGACGCCTGGATCCCCGCGCTCTGGAACCAGCGCCCGGACCTCGACCTGGAGACGTATCGCAGCTTCTGCGCCTCGCGCATCGAGGCGTTGAACCACGCGCTCGCGGGACTGCCCGAGGACCGGATCCGCTACCACCTGTGCTGGGGGAGCTGGCACGGACCGCATGCGACCGACATCCCGCTCGCGGACATCGTCGACCTCATGCTGACCGTGCGGGCGGGGATCTACTCGATCGAGGCCGCCAACGTGCGCCACGAGCACGAGTACCGCCTCTGGGAGACGGTGAAGCTTCCCGACGGCAAGAAGCTCGCGCCCGGCGTCGTCACGCACTCGACCAACCTGATCGAGCACCCGGAGCTCGTGGCCGAGCGGATCATGCGCTTCGCCGAGCGCGTGGGCCCGGAGAACGTGATCGCGAGCACGGACTGCGGGATGGGCTCGCGCATCCATCCCGAGCTCGGCTGGGCGAAGCTCGCAACGCTCGCCGAGGGCGCGCGCCTCGCGTCGGCGCGCGTGTGAAGTCGGTTGCGACGGAGGGAGGAATCGTGAGCGCAGAGACACACGTCGGCACGCGGGACGACGTCCTGCTCGTGGGCAGCCTGCCGTTCGCCGACGCCGAGCAGGTGTTCCGCGCGGCCGGACCGGCTCTGCGGGGCCACGTCGCGTACCTGCCGGACGGCGAGACGGCAGACCGAATCAACTGGGTCGGAATGCTGCCGGTGCTCGTCTTCAGCAAGCATCCGGACCTCCAGGAGACGCTGAGCCCGCCGACCGAGGCGCTCGAGCAGCCCGACCGTGACGCGGAGCGCCCGCCGGTCGAGGATCTCGAAGGCATCTGGAACTTCCGGGTCAAGCCCGGCGCGACGCTGCGGTTCGACGATCTCCAGTACGGCCGGTTCGCGGTCGAGTCGTACCCGGTGTTTCGGCGGCTGCGCGACGAGGGCGTGATCGAGCAGGGCGTCCGTTTCCAGGTCTGCCTGCCCGCCCCGCACAGCGCGATCGACGGCTTCTTCGAGGACGCGGGCCAGTGGCCGGAGGTCTACCAGGCCTACCTCGAGGGCATCCGGCGCGAGATCGAGCGGATGCTCGACGTCATCCCGGCAGACGACCTCGTCATCCAGTGGGACGTGGCCTGGGAGTTCGTCGATCTGGCCATGGGCGAGAAGAACTTCTTCAGGTTCTGGCCGAAGCTCACGCCCGAGGAGAAGTTCCAGCGTCATGCGGAGCAGCTGGGCGGCCTCTGGCAAGGCATCCCTGACGAGACGCTGCTCGGCTTCCACTGGTGCTACGGGACGTGGGGCGGGTGGCCGATGGCGGCGATGACCGATCTCGAGCTCTGCGTTCGCATGTCGAACGAGGCGAAGCAGCGCGTCGGCCGCCGGCTCGACTACGTGCACATGCCCGTCGTCCGACAACCCGACGAGGCGTTCTTTGCGCCGCTCGACGGCCTCGAGGTCGGCGACACGAAGGTCTACCTCGGCATCGTCCACCACACCGACGGCATCGAGGACTTCCGCCGGCGCCGGGACCTCGCGCGCCGGCACCTCGCCGACGTTCGGGATCGGCAGCGTCTGCGGGTACGGACGGATCGAGCCGGAGCTGCTGCCCGAGATCCTCCGTATACACGCGGAGAACGCCGCCGAGCTCTGAGGGCGTGGGGAGTCATTTGACGCGCGCGGGCACCGCCGCGTAGGCTCGCGGCGATGCCGCTCAGCGTCGCCGACTGGCTCGCCGGGTACCGCCGGGCGTGGATGGAACGCGACCCCGACGCGGCCGCGGCGCTCTTCACGGAGGACGCGGCCTATCGCGTGCAGCCCTACGAGGAGGCCCACGTCGGCCCCGAAGGAGTTCGTGCCTACTGGGCCGGGGTGACGGCGACACAGGACGCGGTCGAGCTCGAGTACGGGACCCCGGTCGTAGACGGGAATCGCGCGGCCGTCGAGTGGTGGGTCACCCTACTGAGCGACGGCGCCGAGATCACGCTGGCCGGCGAGTTCATGCTCCGCTTCGACGAGAACGGGCTCTGCGAGGAGCTGCGCGAATACTGGCATTTCGGGGAGGGCAAGCTCGAGCCTCCCGCCGGCTGGGGCAGCTGAGCTAGGCGACGGACGAGGCGGCCGCCGAGCAGCTCGCTCCTGACGAGCGGCGAGCACCTCGCGAAGCGCCCGCGGCGCACGGCCCGTGAGGTCGGCCACGGCGTTCGTGCAGGACGACTGGTAGCCCTCGCGGATCGACCGTCCGAAGGACGTCACGAGCTCGGCACCGTAGACGAGATGGTCGTCTCCGGTCGCGTCGCCGATGATGCCGGCCTTGAAGGTCTCGTCGTCGAGGTCGACGACCTCGATCGGCCGGTTGCCGAGCTCGGTGTACAACGACGCGAGCTCGGCGGGGCTGAAGGCGTCAGGCCCGGTGATGTCGTATGCGACCTCCTCGTGGCCGGGCGTGCTGAGCACGGCGGCCGCTGCGGCGGCGCAGTCGTCGCGTGACACGTAGGCCACGCGACCGTCTCCTCTGTTGTGGATGAACGTTCCGCCGGCAAGACAGCGAACGGCATCGGCTACCTGGTAGTCCGCGTACAGGCTGTTGCGGAGAAACGTCCAGGCCAGGCCGCTCTCGATCACGGCTTGCTCGGTTGCATGGTGGCTCGCCGCCACGACCGCCGGGTTGGCCGGCTCGGGACGGAGGCCCGAGGTGTACACGATCCGCTCGATCCCCGCCGCCGCGGCGGCGTCGATCGCCGCGCGGTGCTGCGCCACCCGCCGACCGAGGTCGGTGGCACTGATCAGCAGCAGCGTCTTCCCGCCCGCGAACGCGTCCGCAAGGGTCTCCGGGTGGTCGTAGTCGCCGTGGCGCACGACGGCGCCTCGGGCGGCGAGGTCCTCGAGCGCGTCGGGTGTTCGCGTGCTGAGGACGAGCTCGGACGGCGGCACTCGCTCGAGGAGAAGCTCCGCCACCTTCCGGCCGATGTGGCCGGACGCACCGCCGACGACGATGGTCATAGCGCGCGAGTATCACACATCGAAGTCGTGAGCGCGGCCTGGCGGCCGGTCCCCTGTCACCCGCCGGTGTCGAGCCTTCGGCTCGACGAGCCTTCGCGGCCTGGCGCCTTCGGCGCGGCCGCTGCGCGGCGCGCTCACCGCGCGCCTTGCGTGACCTCGCTCTTCACCCACTCGAGCTCGCGGCAGACGTACTCGACGATGTCGCCGGTCTTGAGGTCGTCGGGCAGCATGTCCCACGTGTAGGTCTCGATCTCGAGCTGGCGCGACAACGGGCTCTCGCGATGAAAGGCGAGCGCATCCTCGATCGCGGAGCGGGTCGTCCGGAAGACGCCCAGGTCGTCGAGGAACACGGGGACGTGGATGTGGACGCGCCACTCGCACGGCCTCGGGCTCTTGGCCCAGTCCGCGAGCGCGTCGTCGAGGTTGAGGAAGCGGGTGAGGCTGCCGTCCTCGTTGCGCTCGTAGGTCTGGGTGAGGTAGATCGTCTGCGCGTAGCGCGTCAGAACCTCCACGGCTTCCTCGTTCACCGTGGGCACGTGCAGCGCCGCGGCTTCCTGCAGCTTGAAGATCGGGATGCCGGCGTCCACGAGCGCCTGCAGCGACTCGCGGATGCTCTCGTACTCGACAGCCTGATGGCAGATGTCGAACACGAGGCCGATGTGCCGGCGCAGCGCCGAGGTCGCCTCCGAGATCGGGATCCCGGCAAGCCTGGCCAACTGCGACGCGGCCTCACCGGAGTACAGGTGCTGCTCGAAGTACGAGACGGTCTCGTCCGTCGTCTCGAGGAAGCAGTAGGGCTCCGGCTCGAGCGCGAGCGTGACGGTGCGCCCGGTTCGCTGCTCGAGCCCGACGAGGTGCGAGGTGACCCGGAGCACGTGCTCGGTGTAGCTCGCGACGACGTCCGGCCCGGTGACGTTGGGCTTGAAGCCGAGCGGCGGGCTCTGGATCGACGGCGCCGTGCCGGCCTCGACGACGTCCGCCAGGATGTCGGCGACGGCGATCGTGTACTCCGTGCGCTCCTCGGAGCGCCAATCGGGCTCGTAGACCTGCTCCTTGACGATGCGGCCCTTGAACGGCCCGTACGGGAAGGCGTTGACCGTGTAGAGGTAGAGGTCGTTGTCGGCGAGGAAGCCCCGCAGCTTCTCGCGCTCCTCGGGGCTGCCGACGAGGGTGCGGGCGGAGTCCGCAGACAGCCGCAGCGAGACCCCGAAGGGCTCGTTCGGCGCGACGCGCGCCTTCACCTGCGGCACGTACGTGGTCAGGCTCGTCCACATGTCGTCCCAGGTATCGCCCGGGTGAACGAGCGTCGAGTAGGTCAGGTGACCGAGGCCGTTGCCGAGATCCATCGAGCGCCCCTAGCCGACCTGCTCGGCTTTGCCCGAGGAGGCAGAGCCGACCACTGCCTCGGTGACCGCCGCGCCGTGGATCATCTCGTCGGTCGTGATCGGGAAGGCCGGTCCGCCTTCGGCGGCGATCGCGAACGCCTCGAGCGCCGCGCGGCCGGAATCGAAGGGCTCGGCCTCCCAGACCTCCGCGGGCCCCTTCAGCGGCTGGAACCGGCAGGCCCCGAAGAGACGTGTCCGCCGCTCCTCCGAGGACGCTCCCGCGACGTGCGTCATCCCGTCCAGCCGTAGCCGGCCCTCGGACCCGAACACCTCGAAGCTGAATCCGGGGCCCGTTGCCGTGACGGTGCCGAGGTAGCCGGACATGCCCTCCTTCATCCGGAAGAGCATCGAGGTCGTGTCGTCGCAGTCGATCTCGACGACGCGGCGAAAGCTCTGGCAGTAGCACCTGGTCGATCGGGCCGCAGAGGTCGATCATGCCGTCGATCGCGTGGACTCCCATCGGGGTGAGCCCACCGCACGGCGTCTCCTCGCGGTTGGCTCTCCACTGGCTCGGCTTGAGGAAGAGCGCGTTCGGGAACGTCATCGTCGCCTCGACGTGCATGACGACGCCGAGCCCGCCCGACCGGATCCGCTCCCTCAGCTTCGTCATCTCCGGATGGAACCGCCGGTTGTAGCCGACGGCGATCGTGACCCCGGCCTTTCGGGTGGCCTCGACCGACGCCTCGGCCTCCTGCTTCGTGAGGGCAAACGGCTTCTCGCAGAAGACGTGCTTGTCCGCCTCCGCGGCCGCGATCACCTGGCTCGTGTGGGTCGAGTGGGGCGTCGCGAGAACGACCGCATCGACCTCGGGGTCGGCGAGGAGCGTCTCGTACCCGTCGACCAGGCGGAGATCGTGCTCCGCGGCGAAGGCCTCCGCCTCCGGCGAGATCGTTCGCGTGGCCCCGGCGACGAAGCGCAGCTTGTCGCTCTGTCCCGACACCGACTCGACGAGCGTCTTGCCCCACCATCCGAGCCCGACAATCGCTGCCTGGATCATCTCCGCCGTCCTTCGCCCGCCGCCGCTGCTGCGATCAGCCCGTCGGGATCAACGAGTAGCGCGGATCGGCCGCCATGCACTCGGCCTCCGGGATGCCCAGCTCCTTGCGAACGATGTTCGTCCCGAGCACGAGCGACACGGTCTTGTACGCCGCGTGGCGCCGGCTCATCCCCTCGCGGCCCATGCCGCAGTCGGAGCAGATGACGAGCTGCTCGGTCGGGATGTGCTCGAGCGCGAGCCGGATCAGGTCGGCAACCTCCTCGGGCGATTCGACCTGGAGCGTGTGATGGTCGATCACGCCGATCCCGATGCGCTTGTCCGTGATCGTCTTGCCGATCGCGCTGAGATCCGTCGCCCCCGAGCTCCTGGTCTCGAAGGTGATCACGTCGGCGTCGACCTGGTTCAGGTACTCGAGCGCCGGCTCGTAGGACTGGACGGCGGCGAACATGCGCTGCTGTGACGGGTTGCCCCAGCAGGTGTGGCACCAGACCTCGGTCTTGTCGCGCAGGCCCTTGACCGTGTTGTTGAAGACATCGACCATGAACGCGGGGTTGATGACGTCGTCCACGATCCCGCGGGCGGCGAGCAGGTGGATCTGCGGCTCCTCCATCTGGATGACGGGGCAACCGGCGTCGGCGAGGTCGTGCAGCTCCTCGTTCAGCGCGTCGCTGATGGCCATGATCCGCGACGGCATGTCCTTGTAGTGCGAGTCCTGCACGGCGAACGCGACGAGCTCGGGCGTGACCGTGCCGAACTTGACCGGTCGCCTCGTCAGCCGCTGCGCCGCCTTCCACATCTCGGCGTACTGGAGCTCCCCGCGCCCGACGGGCCCGACGATCTTCGGCATGACGCGAGCCTCGAGGTAGTCGTGGAGGATGTGGCCGCGCGGAAAGGCGAGGCCTCCGGCGCCTGCCTTCGCGAGCTCCGGGCGGGAGTGCTCGAAGCCCGACATGTGCTGGGTCGGGTAGCGCGTCCAGCTCTGGCCGCCGACATCGTGGTCGAAGCGGCAGTCGCCGTCCGTGACGACGTCGAGCCCGGCGAGCTCCTGGTCGCGCAGGTACACGGAGAGCGCATCGACGTACTGCTCCCGGAAGCCGATGTCCACCATCGCGTCGAGAAACGCGCGCGTCCCGATGTTCTCCGTGTACCAGGACGGCCTCGGCAGCGAGCCGATGATCGTCGTCGGCAGCAGCAGTCCTTCGGTTGCCTTGAGCATCTAGGAGTCCTCCCGGCGTCGCACTCTATATTCCTCCTCCGAATCGGCCTGCTCGCAGAGCGTCAGGCCTCGAGCTCCTCGCGCACGCGCGCCGTCCCGGCGGCGAGCGCCCGCAGCTTCGCGAACGCCGTCGGGCGGGGCAGGTACTTCATCCCGCAATCAGGCGCCGGCATGAGCCGCTCCGGCGGAACGAACTCCAGAGCCGCTCGGATCCGGTCAGCCACGAGCTCGGCGGTCTCCACCTCGAGATCTCCCGTCGAGACGACGCCGTACACGACCGTCTTGCCGTCGAGAGCCCCGAGGCCGGACGGATCGAGCCCCGGCTGTGCGGCCTCGATCGACAGCTGATCGACCTCGCAGGCACCGAGCACCTCGATCGACGCGTATTCGGCGGGCTTGTCCTTGATGAAATGCCCGTAGCCGAAGCACACGTGCATCGCGGTCGTGCCCGCGACACCGACCAGCGCCCGATTGACGGCCTCGGCACCGTAGGCGCGCGCCTGCTCGGGGCGAGCCTCGAGATACGGCTCGTCGAGCTGGACCACATCGGCACCGGCGGCATGCAAGGCCTTCACCTCGTCGTTCACCGCGGCGGCGAGATCGAGCGCCAGCGCCCTCTCGTCCCGGTAGTAGTCGTCCACGGCCTGCTGGGTCATCGTGAACGGCCCGGGCACCGTGATCTTGATCGGACGATCGGTGCTCTCCCGCAGAAGCTCGACGTCGCGTACCTCGACCGGCCCCTCGCGGCGAATCGGCCCGACGATCCTGGGCACCGTCGTCGGCAGGCCGCTCCTGCCGGGAGTGGTGCCCGGGTGCTCGAGGTCGATCCCGGAGAGCGCGTTCGCGAAGCGGTTCGAGTAGCTCTCGCGGCGGATCTCGCCGTCGGTGATCAGATCGATCCCGGCCCGTTCCATGTCGTGCACGGCCAGGATGGTCGCGTCGTCCTGAGCCTCTTCGAGATGCTCCGGAGGGACCCGCCAGAGCTCGCCGGCGAGCGTGCGCGGCGGCAGGCGTTTGGAGAGACGCTCGCGGTCGATCAGCCAGTCCGGTTGGGGATAGCTCCCGACGACAGTCGTGACGAGATGCCCGTTCCGGGTCAAGCGACCTGGTGCGGCGTCATGTCCTCGGCGTCCGCTTCCAGCGCCACGGCCCGCCGGTCGTTCTGGCGACCGACCACGAACCACACGCCCTGGACCGGCTTGGTACCGACCGTTCGCAGGCAATGCGGAACGGTGGAGTCGAAGCAGATCGAGTCCCCCGGGCCGAGCTCGTAGGTGTCGAACCCGACCGTGACTTCGAGCGTCCCGCTGAGCACCAACCCGTACTCGCGGCCCGAGTGGCGGATGAAGCGGTCTCCCTGGCACGAGGCGCCGCCCACGTCGTAGACGACGTAGAGGAAGTCGGCTTCCGGGTCTGCCTGGGGAGTGAGCCGCTCCCACCGCACTCCGGTCTCCAGGTCGATCGTCTGGCGGCTGCCGGCACGCTGGACGTGGCGACCGGGTGGAGCCGGCTCCTGCGCACCGGACGCCCTCGCTCGCGGAACCGCAGGAGTCGCGCGCGGCTGGGCCGGCTCGACCTCGCCGTCGATCCCGCTGAACAGCTCGTCCAGCGAGATCCCGAGCTCACTGACGATCGCGTAGAGCGTGCTCACCGAGAGCCGCGACTTCCCGGTCTCGAACTGCGAGATCGCGCTGGGCGAGATCTCGAGCCTCCGGGCGAGCTCGCGCAGGCTCAGCTGCCGCGCTTCCCGGTGCCGCCGCAGTCGGGGCCCGATGTCGTTCTCGACGGCGCGCTTGCGCTCGCGTGCCTTGCGAGCCTCGGGCCTCGATCCGGCCGTCATGCGGGCAATTCTATGGGCACTCTTCGTTCAGCGCTGCTGCACACCAGGGATGAGCCGGGTCGAGCGGACGACGCGGCCCGTCAGGCGCCGCCGGCGGTGCGCTCCCACTCGTTCCGGAAGCGTGCCTGGTAACGGCTCGGCGGCTGCGGGACCTGCGTCTCGAGCCAGCGCACGGGCGCGTCGGAGCGGTTCGTGAACGCATGCATGCTGCCCGCGCTGCTCCAGCAGTAGTCACCGGCCTGCAAGGTGTACGTCTCGCCGTCGAGCACTGCCTCGATCTCGCCGGAGACGAAGAAGAACGCCTCCTCGAACGGGTGGTCGTGCTCCTTGATGAAACCGCCCGGCTGGTACTGGACGACGAAGAGGTTGAACTGCGTCGCCCCGTTGTCCCGCTCCACGAGCATCTTCAGCGCCGCCCCGCCGACATTCGCCTCGCCGAAGCCCTCGAGGCCGATCGCGCCGCTGGGCGCGGGCAGCTGTCCCAGGTCGAAATGACCTCGATGGTAGGTCGCTTCAGCCCCGTCGCCTGCACCCTCCTCGACGAAGACGGGATCGTCGAGACCGATGGCGGGTTGCGGCCCGGCGAGCTCGATCCAGCGGACGACGCCATCCGAGGCGTTCCGAAGGACATGAGGCGTTGCGGCGTCGAGGAATGCGTAGTCGTCGGCCCCGAGCTGCTCGTCGACACCGGCGACGCTCAGCGTCAGAGCGCCCTCGAGGACGTACACGGCCTTCTCGTAGGCATGCAGATGACGATCGATGCCGCCGCCCGCGCCGAGCTCGACGACGTGGATCTCCTGGTGAACGGAGCCCGCCGCGCGGTCGACGATCGCCCGGCGGCTGAGGCCCCGGCTGTGCGTGCCGTACGGGTCCGTGACCGCGGCCGTCTCCGCGAGCCTTCCCAGATGGTGCATCGGCTACTCCTTCACTCGATCGCGAGGCGGACCGCCGGCCCCGCGTACGCGCTGTTCGCCCCTACTGTATGCTCGCGCCGCGCGGCGGCGTGCCTGCGATGCCAGCGCCGTCGCGACTGAACAGCGACCAGGCCAGGAGGCACGAATGCCACGGAAGATCGTCGACACCATCCTCCCGACCACGATGGTCGGGTCGTACCCGCGGCCCCACTGGTTCGACTACCAGCTCCTCGGCCGGGACGTCAGAGTGGCGTTCAAGCACGTCGATCACGCCGAGGCCTACGACGACGCCACCCAGGCCGTGATCCATGACCAGGAGGAGGCGGGGCTCGACATCGTCACCGACGGCCAGATGAGCTACGACGACTACGTCGGCGTCATCGGCTCGTTCTGCTGGTACATGTACGAGCGGATTCCGGGCTTCGAGCACGCGAAGGAGGAGCATCCGGCCGCCGTGGGGCAGGAGCTCGTGACCACCGGGCTCAAGCTCCTGTCCGACTGGGGCGGCGTCATCAACAGCGGGCCCGTCGAGCGCGGCCCGATCCGCCTCGTCGACCTGTACAAGATCGCAAGCCGCTACGCCACGAAGCCGATCAAGGTCTCCGTCGGCGCGGGCCCGGTCAACCTCGCCTGGCACGTCTACTACGAGCACTACAAGGACCCGAAGGAGCTGAGCTACGCGCTGGCGCCGATCTTCAACGCCGAGATGAAGGACCTCGTCGAGGCAGGCGCGACGTTCCTCCAGCTCGAGGATCTCGGCGCCTGGCTGCCGCTGTTCACCGGCGACGACGAAGACTTCAAGTGGATCGCCGACGTGATGACGCAGTGCGTGGACGGCGTCGATGCCAAGATCGCGTGGCACTTCTGCTACGGCAACGCCTGGGGCAACCGGCTTGCAGACCTCTTCCCCGCCGGCTACGAGGCCGTCCTGCCGCATTTCTACGACGTGCCGATCGACCAGTTCGTCGTCGACTTCGCGAACCGCGACATGGTGGACATCGACTCGCTGAAGGGGCTCCCGGAGGACAAGGAGGTCGCCGTCGGCGTGCTCGACATCCGCACGAGCATGGTCGAGTCGCCGCAGCAGATCGCCGACCGGATCCGCAAGGTGATCGAGATCGTGCCGCCCGAGCGCGTCTATCTCACGACCGACTGCGGGATGAAGCCGCTCGCCCGGATGGTCGCCAAGATGAAGCTCAGGGCGCTGGTCGAAGGGGCCCAGATCGTCCGGGACGAGATCGGCTAGCAGGCCCGCCCGAAAAAAGTGTGAGGGCGCCGCCGTCAACTTGACGCCCCCACAAGCACCTGTTTACCTAAAGTTGACACTTCCTAAACGGCACCGCCTGCGTTCGAAAGGAGCTCAATCATGACCATCGCCTCGCGCGGTGCCAGCATGGCGGTCGACTGGGAGCAGCGGGTCGACTTCCCGCGGCTGCGGCGGGAGCGCCTCGAACGCGTCCGGGCCGCGCTGGCCGAGTCCGACCTCGGCGCACTCCTCCTCTTCGATCCCAACAACATCCGCTACGTCACGAGCACCCACATCGGCGAGTGGGCGCGTGACAAGAACGCCCGCTTCGTCCTGCTCTCCCGCGACGCCGATCCCATCCTCTGGGATTTCGGCTCCGCCGCGCGCCACCACCAGCTGTACGCGCCGTGGCTCCCCGAGACGAGCTGGCGGGCCGGAGTGACGAGCATGCGCGGCGCCATGCCGGACGAGACGGGCGTCCCCGATCTGATGGCCGGCAAGATCGTCGACGAGCTCCGCGAGCGCGGGCTCCTGAACGAGCCCCTCGGAATCGACATGACCGACATGGTCACGCTGCAGGCGCTGCACCGGGGCGGCATCCACACGACCGACGCGCAGCGCGTGATGCTCAGCGCCCGCAAGCTGAAGACCGAGGACGAGAAGGCGCTGCTCGAGCACGCGGCGGCGATCGTCGACGGGGTCTACGAGCGGATCTACGAGCAGCTCCGGCCGGGCGTGCGCGAGAGCGAGATCGTCGCCGACGCGATGCGCTACCTGTTCGAGCAGGGCTCGGAGCAGGTCGAGGCGATCAACGCCGTCTCGGGCGACCGCTGCAACCCGCACCCCCACGTGTTCTCCGACCGGCTGATCAGACCGGGCGACCAGGCCTTCTTCGACATCATCCACTCGTTCATGGGCTACCGGACCTGCTACTACCGCACGTTCTGCGTCGGCAGCGCGTCGCCCTCCCAGGTCGACGCTTACAAGCGCTGCCGCCAGTGGCTCGACGACGCGATCGATCTCGTGCGGCCGGGCGTCACGACCGACCGGATCGCCGAGGTCTGGCCCACGGCGGAAGAGCTCGGCTTCCCTTCGGAGGAGTCGTGCTTCGGGCTGCAGTTCGGGCACGGCCTCGGCGTCGGCCTGTACGAAGCGCCGATGATCTCTCGCCTGCACTCCTTCCAGGATCCCGTCGAGATCGAGGAGGGGATGGTCTTCGCCCTCGAGACGTACTGCCCCGCGACCGACGGCCGCTCGGCGGCGCGGATCGAGGAGGAGGTCCTCGTGACCGCGGACGGCTGCGAGGTCCTGACCAGGTTCCCGGCGGAGGAGCTCCTGGTCACCGGCAGAACCTACGTCCGCGGCGCCGACATCGCCGAGCTGGAGAGCGCGTTCTGGCGCCCGAGAACCGGTGGCTTGAGCGCTAACAACCGGGGCTTTTCGGCGTCTTACTTAACACCTGGTCTAACCACTTGACACGTGGTCCGACCAGTCTTAGGGTGGCGGTCCCGCGAGGGACGGTACTCGTCACCCAGGGGGCGACAGGGGAGTAGTTCAGCATTGCTGTACAGCGTGCGAAGGCGTGGCTGAGGCGACGACACCGACCGGTTCCCAGCCGGCTGGGAACGGGCTCGCGCGTGCTGCGGAGCGGCTCAAGCTGCGCTCGGCACTGAGCGCCCTGCTCCTTTCGTCCCGCTTCCTCCCGGTCTGGCTCGCCACGATCGCCCTCGTGATCGTCGCGGCGATCATCGCTCCCGCGGCGCTGAAGAGCACGTCCTGGGCGTTCGTCTTTCCGGTGATGGCGGTTCTCGCGGTCGCGGCGCTCGGCGCGATGCTCGTGATCATGCAGGCCGGCATCGACCTCTCTGTCCCGGCCGTGATATTCCTCGGCGGCAACCTCATCCTGGGCGTCTCGGAGCACTCCGACGAGAGGCTCTGGCTCGCGATTCTCGCCTGCCTCGGCCTGGGTCTGATCGTCGGGCTCTCGAACGGCATCCTGGTCGGGATCCTCCGGCTGAACCCGCTCATCGTCACGCTCGCCGTGGGAGGGATCGTCCTGGCCTTCGGAGCGCGCTATGCCCGCCAGGTCTCGTTCGAGACGGCGGTGCCGCCCGGGCTGAAGTCCTGGGCGCTGACCAAGCCGCTCGGGCATCAGCTGGATCTTCTGGCTGGGCGTCATCCTCACGATCTTCGTCGCGCTCTGCCTTCGCTACACGGCCCCGGGACGGCGGTTTCAGGCGGTCGGCGCGAACCCGCGAGCTGCGTGGATGGCCGGCATCCACGTGCGAACGCACGTCGTCTTTGCGTACACGGCGGCAGGTGTCCTCTACGGGGTCGCCGCGATCATGCTCGCCGGAGTGCGCGGCTCGATCGACTCCGCGTTCGGCGCCGAGTACCTTCTGGCGCCGATCGCGGCCGTGGTGATCGCCGGAGCGTCCCTCGCCGGCGGCCTGGCAAGCGTCACCTCGACCTGGGTGGCAGCGCTCGCGCTCACGCTCCTGAACCAGGTGCTGCTCGTGCTCGGCCTGTCGCAGGCGATGCAGTTCGTCGTTTTCGGCGTGGCGATCCTCGCCGGAATGATCGTCTCCGGCGACCGCATCGCCGCCGTACTCGGCAAGGTGCTCCAGCACCCGAGAGCGAGGGCGCTCTTCGGCGCCGACAGATCGCTCCAGCTCGACGAGAGGAGGGATCCGGCCGAGACGACAGCAGGGGGGTGAACGCGTGCGCGACACCGCCGCGAATTGCTTCGAAGGCGAGGGGAAGGGAGTCGGAGGTGGATCTACGAAAGGAGCCCGTTATGAGACGTTTCTGGCTAGTGATGGTGCTGATAGTGGCCGCGCTCGCGTTCGGCGCGGCCGCCTGCGGCGGGGACGAGGAAGCGGCGGCGCCGCCGCCCGCGGAGCCCGCCGAGCCGCCGGCAGAGCCCGCCGAGCCGCCGGCGGAGCCCGCGGAGCCGCCCGCCGAGACGGGAGAGACCGGCGAGACCCCGCGCGGCTGGATCCACGGAGCCGGACGAGTTCGGCGAGACCTACAACGCCGACCCGGCCGTGATCGGGAAGGCGCTCTTCGATCCGACGCTGCTGCCGAGCGATCCGGCGGCCCAGCAGGTCGCGCTCGCCGCGTTCGACCGGGCCGACAACCCGGTGGACCAGGACCTGGCGCTCGAGTGCTGGCAGAACAACGGCTGCGACACGGGCTCCGGCGGCGATCTGACCGTCGCCTACGTGGAGCCGTTCGGCGAGAACGTCTACCGCGAGATGTCGAAGATGGAGTTCATCCTCCAGGCGCTGACGTACCCGGAGATCGGCCACATCATCTACAAGAGCGCCAACGTGTTCTCGAGCAGTCCGGGAGACCCGCTGGCGGACTTCCGGTCGGTCATCTCACAGGGCGCCGACGTCATCGTCAACTTCCCGGACATCGGCGATCAGTACCTGCCGGTGTACAAGGAGGCGAAGGACGCGGGAATCCCGGTCGCCACGTACGCGTGGGGCTACGTGACCGGCCCCGGCGAGAACTACTCGACCGTCGTCGGCGAGGACACGTGCGCGCTCGGCCAGGCCTTCGCCCAGCAGATCAACGACAACGTCGGGTCGGGCAAGATCGCCCTCATGGGCGGCACGCCTGGCAACCCGCTGTCCGCGTCCTGGCAGAAGTGCGAGAAGGAGGCACTGAACCCGGACATCCAGATCGTCGGCACGTACGACACCAACTGGCAGGCGGCGGGAGTGCAGGAGGCGATGTCGAGCCTCCTCGCGGCTCACCCGGATCTGAAGGGCATCAGCTACGAGTACTCGGGCGGAATGGCTCTCGGCGCGCAGCCGGCCATCGAGGCGGCGGGCATCCCGATCGACCAGGTCTGGACGATGCGGACCGACGAGCCCATTCTCGGCTGCGTGGCCGACGAGCTGAACGAGCCGAACCTCCATATCTTCTACGCGAACGCGGCGGGCAACTGGCAGATCCGCACCTCGCTGACGGCGGGCATGATGCAGCTCAAGGGGTTCACGCCGCCGCCGACGATCGTGTTCCCGATCGCGTTCAAGGACAACTCGGTGGACAGCCTGTGCGTTCCCGACCGACCCGCCGAGGCGTCGATCACCTCGCTCATCCCCGACGAGCTCGTCGCGCGGATGTATCCGGAGGGATAGAAGGAGGACGCTGACCACAGACCGGTACTTCGACAGCTGATCTCGAGCTGATGTCGACGACTCCTGGACCCGCGATCCCCGTCGTGCTCTCGCTTCGCGCCGTCTCCAAGGCCTTCGGCGCCGTGCGGGCCGTGCGCGAGGTGAGCGTGGACTGCCGAGCCGGTGAGATTCACGCGCTCGTCGGGGAGAACGGGTCCGGGAAGTCGACGTTGCTCGGGATGGCGAGCGGGTTCCTCGCGCCCGACGAGGGCTCGATCGAGATCGGCGGGCGCCCGCTCCAGAAGGCGTCCGTGGCCGAGGCGATCCACCTGGGCCTGGGCATGGCGTACCAGACGTACTCGCAGGTTCTCCCGATGTCCGTGGCCGAGAACCTCTACCTGGCGGCGCCTCACGAGCGAGCGACCTGCCTACGGCGACATGGAGACCTGGGCGGCGCGCAAGCTCGAGGAGTTCGGGCTGTCGATTCCGGCGAACGTGCCCTCCGGGAGCCTCTCGCTCGCCCAGAGGCAGCTGTTCGAGGTCGTGAAGGCTTTGCTCGCGCAGCCGAAGGTGCTGCTCCTGGACGAGCCCACCACCGCGCTCGGGCCCGAAGGGATCGAGCAACTCCATGCACTCGTGTTCGAGCGGAGCCGGACCGGAGTCGGCGTCATGTACGTGAGCCACCGGCTGCCGGAGGTGCTCGGGATCGCCGACCGGATCACCGTGCTGCGAGACGGCGTCAGCCAGGGCACGTTCGAGGCGGCCGGGATGTCGGAGGAGACGCTGATCGCGCTGATGATCGGCCGACCGCTCGGACAGGCGTACCCCGATCGCGATTCGGTTCGCCCGAGCGAGGTCTGCCTGGAGATCGCCGAACTCGAGGGCGATCGGTTCGGACCGATCGACCTCCAGGTGCACAGGGGCGAGATCCTGGGCATCGCCGGAGCCGAAGGCAACGGCCAGGTGCAGTTCCTCCGGTCGGTCGCCGGGGTCGACAGCTCGACCGGCGCAGTCCGGTGCAACGGCAAGGCGCTGGATACCAGATCACCGATCGGCCCTCTCCGGGCAGGAGTCATCCTGCTGAGCGGCGATCGGGCGCGCGAGTCCCTCTTCCCGGTTCTCAGCGTGCGGGCGAACACCACGATTCGGGCGCTCAGGCGCTACAGCCGCTTCGGGGTGCTTCGCCGCGACCGCGAGCGGGCGACCATTCTCGATCTCCAGCGCCGGCTCCGGATCCGGATGGCTTCGATCGAGCAGCCCGTCCAATCGCTCTCGGGCGGCAACCAGCAGAAGGTCTCCCTCACGCGCCCCTTCCTGCAGGGCTCGGTGCACGCGATCCTCGCCGACGAGCCCACGCAGGGCGTCGACGTGGGCTCCCGCTTCGACATCTACGAGGCGCTACGAGTGAAGGCGAGGGAAGGGGTGGCGATCGTCGTCAAGTCGAGCGATCCGCTCGAGCTCGCCGGCCTCTGCGACCGCGTCGTCGTCATGTCGCGCGGCCGCATCGTCGACGACATTCCGGCAGAGGAGCTGAACGAACGCCGGATCGTCGAGGCCATCGTGGGGTCGCGTGCCCTGAAGCCCGAGGTAGCGATACCAAGCCAGGAACCGTCGGCGTGAGCTCCCGAGCGCCCGCCTCGTCGGTGCCCAGGTTCCGGGGCTGGATGCCGATTGCGTTCCTGGGCCTGCTGATCTTCGGTCTGGGCACGTACGCGGCGGTCACGCACGACGCCTTCCTGACGGAATACAACCTCAGGAACCTGCTGATCACGACCATGCCGCTCGCGCTCGTCGCGCTCGGCCAGACGAACGCGCTCCTGGTGGGCGGCTTCGACATCTCGGTCGGCGCGCTCGTAACCCTTTGCGTGGTGACGGCCTCCTTCACGATGACGGCGGGCTCCGCGTGGTACATCCTGCTCCCCGGAGCGCTCGCCGTCCTCGGCGTCGGGCTCGCGACCGGGCTGCTCAACGCGACGCTCGTCCGCGTGATCGGCCTGCCGTCGATCATCGCCACTCTCGGGACGCTCAGCATCCTGCAGGGGGTTTCCCTCCTCCTGCGCGACCATCCGGAGGGCACGATCAGCACGGAGTTCGCCAACGCCATGCTGACGAGCGTGGGCTTCATGCCGATTGCCTTCATCGGCGTCGTCGTGCTCGCCGTGCTCTGGGATCTCTGGCTGTACCGAAGCCGCGGCGGGCTTGCCGTTCGAGCCGTCGGCCTGGACGAGACCTCGGCTCGCCGCCTCGGCGGGAATGCCGGGCGGGTCGTCTTCACGGCCTTCGTCGTCTGCTCGCTGATGGCCGCGGTCGCCGGGTTCTTCTCCGCCTCCCTGATCCAGACGGGGTCCCCCATCATCGGCGGTTACGCGCTCCAGAGCATCGTGGCCGCCGTGCTCGGCGGAGCAAGCCTTGCCGGGGGCAGGGGATCGTTCGTCGGCGCCGTTCTCGCCGCCCTCTTTCTCTCGCTGATCCTCAACGTCCTGCCTCTGCTCCAGCAGCCGACCGAGTACGGCCAGATCGCGATCGGGGCTCTCACCCTCCTCGCACTGATCGTCTACCAGGGCCCCGAGCTCTGGGGGCGGCTCCGGGGCTTTCTCGCCGACCGCCGGCTAGCCGCTTCTCGGAGCTCGGCCGCTTGACCTGCAGCCCCTGCTCGGATCCCGACGCGACGACGGCGAGGGGAGCCCGATGAAGCTCGGCTACTTCACGATGCCGATCCACCCGCCGGGGCGGGATTACGTCCAGACGCTCAAGGAGGACCGGGAGGCGATCATTCTCGCCGACGAGCTCGGCTTCACCGAGGCGTACGTCGGCGAGCACGTCACGGACGTCGCCGAGACGATCACCGACTGCACCGTCTTCCTGGCCAGCCTCGCCCACCTGACGAAGAACATCAAGCTCTGCACCGGCACCATCAACCTCCCCAACGGTCATCCGGCGGCGATCGCCGCGAAGGTGGCGATGCTCGACAACATCCTCGAGGGCCGCTTCGTCTTCGGCATCAGCCCGGGCGGGCTGCCGTCGGACTGGGAGATGTTCGGCAACCTGGACGTCGACCGGCGGGAGAAGTTCGCCGAGTGCATCGACCACATCCTCGGCATCTGGGCGGGCGAGGCGCCGTACAACCTCGAGGGGAAGTACTGGACGATCTCGACGGAGCGGACCCAGATCCCCGAGATCGGCCAGGGGCTCATCGTCAAGCCCTACCAGAAGCCGCATCCGCCGATCGTGGTCACCGTCGTCGAGCCCTCCTCGGCGAGCGCCGCCAACGCGGCGGCCCGGGGCTGGGACATCATCTCCGCGAACTTCCTCCTCCCGCAGTGGGTGAGAACGCACTGGGACAAGGTCGTCGAGGGGTGCGAGTCGGCCGGGCGTGAGGCGGACAGGGCCCGCTGGCGGGTCGCCAAGACGATCTTCGTCGCCGACGACGAGAAGACGGCGCGTGAGTACGGCCGCGGGCCGGACAGTCCCTATCGCTTCTACTACGAGCAGCTCGGCTTCAAGCTCGTCCGCGCCGGCCGCGCCAACCTCTTCAAGCCCGATCCCTCGCTGCCCGACTCCGTCGTCACGACGGACCTGCTCGTGGACGAGCTCGTCGTCGCCGGCACGCCCGACCAGGTCGCGGACGAGCTCATCGCCTTCCGGGAGCAGATCGGCGACTTCGGGACGCTCCTCTACTGCGGCATCGACTGGGTCGACCCGGATCTCGCCCGCCGCTCGATGGAGCTGATGGCAACGGAGGTCATGCCGCGTCTCGGCGACTCCGGCGGCGGCTGAGCGGCCGGCTCGGCCGGCCGCGACCCGCCCAAGGAGCGGCGCGAAGGCCGCGGTCACGGTCTTGTAGCGGTTTGCCCTGTCCGGTCCGGACCGCGGTCGGCGGTGCCGGCCTTCGGCTCGGCAATCGCGGGTCGCGGCCGGCCGAGCCGGCCGCTTCGCCCTTGACCGCGGCGCTATCGCGCCGCTTCAACTTCGCGGCCTGGCGCCCTGCGGGCGCGGCCGCTGCGCGGGCTTCGCCCTTGCTATGGTCGGCGGGAATGAGCGAGCAACCGACCGTCGAGGCCTGGACGGGTGCGGGCGCCGCGGCACTCCGCTCCACTCCGCGCGCGTACGAGTCGGTTGCCCACGAGCTGCTCGTGCTGATTCTCGGCGGCCATCTCGCGGTCGGCGATCGGCTGCCGTCCGAACGGCAGCTCGCGGCGCGCTTCGGCGTCAGCAGGCCGACCGTGCGCGAGGCGCTCGGGGTACTCGAAGCGCGCGGGCTCGTCGTGACCCGCAAGGGGAGCGGCACGTTCGTCGCCGGCCGGGAGGCGCCCGACGAGGCGGCGGAGGGGCCGCCCGACGACAGTCCCGTCGATCTCATGGAGACCCGGCTCGTGCTGGAGGTCGCCGTGGCGCGGTTGGCGGGCCGGCGGGCGCGGCTCGACCGTGAGGGCATGGAGCAGGTGCGGGTGAGCGTCGAGGCACTCGAGCGAATCGCCGATCCGGAGCTCCCGCCCGACGAGCTCGACCGCGACTTCCACGGAGCGGTGGCCCGCCTCACGGGAAACGACTACCTCGTTCGGCTGCTCGAGCCGATGTGGGAGACGATGGGCCAGGCTCTCTTCACCACCCTGACCAGACGGGCCTGGTCGGCGGACGACACGCGCCGGACCGCGACCGAGCACCGGGCCATCTACGAGGCGCTGGCGGTCGGAGATTCCGAGCTCGCCGCTTTCGCGATGGAACGACACCTGCGCGGGCTCATGGCGACGCTCTTCGAGGACGAGGCCTTCGAGGGGCCGCCGCCTCGCTTCTTCGCCTAGCGATGTTCACCGCCACCGACGGCATTGCGCTGCCCACGACGGTGACCGGCTCGTGGCCGAGGCCGCTCTGGTTCACCGGCAGCCTCTGGCGGCGCTCCCCGTCGGAGGCGCTCGCCGACACGCGCTTCCGGGAGGAGTTCACGGATGCGGTGTCGACCGTCATCTCGGATCAGGAGCGGGCGGGGCTCGACATCCTCACGAACGGCGACTATCACCTCGACGCCGATCTCGGCGGGCGATCGTGGATCGCATATCCCGTCGAGCGCTTCGCGGGCATCTCCTCCGAGGAGGCGCTGCCGGCGAGCGACGAGTGGGTCTACCCGCCGGGCTCGCTGCTCGCAGAGGTCTTCGGCGCCTGGCGGCTGCCGCCCGTCGTCGGCCGGGTCGAGCTCGGAACGCCGCTCGAGTTCGACAAGCTCTGGCGGATCGCGCAGGCGCGCAGCGACCGCCCGGTCAAGTTCGGCACCGTCTCGACCCAGCTGCTCGCCAGCATGCTGGAGCTGCGCACCGACGAGTACGCAGCGAACAAGCGCGATCTCATGTGGGACATGGCGACGGCGATGAACCGGGAGCTCCGCCGGCTGGCCGACGCCGGCTGCAAGGTGATCCAGATCGAGGAGCCGCTGATGCATTTCGTGGCGGGCGGCTCCCGCGACGAGCGCTATCTCGACTTCCTCGTCGACTGCTTCAACCACGAGATCGCCGGGCTCGAGGACGTCGAGGTCTGGATCCACACCTGCTGGGGGAACGCGAACATGCAGCGCGTCCAGCGGACGACGTCCTACGCCGAGGCGATCGAGATCTTTCTCGATCGTGTGGCCGGGGACGTCTGGACCATCGAGATGAAGGACCGGGACTACGCCGACCTCGAGCTCTTCCGTCCGTACCGGGACCGGCTCAAGAAGAAGATCGCGCTCGGCGTCGTCAGCCATCGCTCGCTTCAGGTCGAGACGCCCGAGGAGGTCGCGGAAGGCGTGCGCTACGCGCTGAACTACATCGACCCGTCGAAGCTCGTGCTCACATCGGACTGCGGCTTCGGCCGCGGCGGGCCCAACCGGCTCGTCGCCTTCTACAAGGCCACCTCGATCGCCCAGGGCGCGAACATCGTCAGGCGGGAGCTCGGTTTCGAGGAGTCCCGGGTACGCGCCGCCGATCCCGCGATGCAGACGGACCTGCCGCGCCGCGCAGCGCCCGACAGCCTGGGAATGCACTAGGGGCGCGTCGCGGAGGCTTCGCCCGTGACCGCGGCGCTTCGCGCCGCTCCTTGGCGGGTCGCGGGCGGCCGAGCCGCCCGCTCAGCCGCCTGGGCCGCGGTCGGCGACGCTTGACGGCATGAGAACGAGTATGGTACGAAGCACTGGGTATTCGGACTTACCAATTTCCTGACCACCTGGAGTTGCACATGGCCGGTACGCGCACGTTCCCCTTCACGTCCGAATCGGTGACGGAAGGGCATCCCGACAAGATCGCCGACCAGGTCTCCGATTCGATCCTGGACGCGATCCTCTCCGAGGACCCGCAGGCGCGTGTGGCCTGCGAGACGTTCCTGACCACCGGGCTCGCGCTCGTCGGAGGCGAGATCACGAGCTCCGTGTCGGTCGACATCCCGCGCGTCGTGCGGGCGAAGATCGCCTCCATCGGCTACACGCGCGCCGAGTACGGCTTCGACGCGCAGACCTGCAGTGTTATCGTCGCCGTCGATCCCCAGTCGCCGGACATCGCACAGGGCGTCGACGAGTCGTTCGAGGCCCAGCACGAGCCCGGCGACGACGACCCACTCGACCGAATCGGTGCGGGCGACCAGGGGATGATGTTCGGATACGCGTGCCGTGAGACGGACGAGCTGATGCCGCTGCCCATCACGCTCGCGCACAAGATCTGCAAGCGGCTCTCGGAAGTACGGAAGGCCGACGAGCTCCACTACCTGCGGCCGGACGGGAAGTCGCAGGTGACCGTCCGCTACGAGGTCGACGAGCACGGCCGCCAGCAGCCCGTCGAGATCGAGCGCGTGCTCATCTCGACGCAGCACGCCGACGGCATCGACGTCGAGTCGCTGATCAAGCCCGATCTGGTCGAGCGCGTGCTGCTCCCGATCCTCCCTCGAGACATGTACGACGAGAAGCGGCTCGAGCACAAGGACTTCGTCTACGTGAACCCGACGGGGAGGTTCGTCGTCGGCGGCCCCATGGGAGATACGGGGCTCACCGGGCGCAAGATCATCGTCGACACCTACGGTGGCGCAGCACGTCACGGCGGGCGGCGCCTTCTCCGGCAAGGATCCCACCAAGGTCGACCGCTCCGCGGCCTACGCCGCCCGCTACGTGGCCAAGAACGTCGTGGCGGCGGGACTGGCGGATCGCTGCGAGCTGCAGGTCGCTTACGCGATCGGCGTGGCGCACCCCTTCTCGACCCAGGTCGAGTGCTTCGGGACGGAGCACGTCCCCGTGGACGTCATCGAGGGCCTCATCGGCGAGCACTTCGACCTCCGCCCGGCCGCCATCCTCCGCGACCTCGACCTGCGCCGGCCCGATCTACGCGAAGACGGCGGCGTACGGCCACTTCGGCCGCGACGACCACGACTTCACCTGGGAGCGCACGGACAAGGCCGAGACGCTGCGAGCGGCCGCCGGGCTCGCGACCGGCGTCGCCACGAGCGGATGAGCCTCACCTGCGTCGGCTCCGTCGCGTTCGACGCCGTCGAGACGCCCTTCGGCACGCGCGAGCGCATGCTCGGCGGCTCGGCGACGCACTTCTCGCTCGCTGCGAGCTTCTTCACCAACGTCAGGGTGGTCGGGGTCGTCGGCGACGACTTCGGCGACGAGGAGCTTCGCGTCTTCGCGGACCACGGCATCGACGTCACCGACATCGAGCGGGTCTCGGGCGGCCGCACGTTCTTCTGGAGTGGACGGTACGACTACGACCTCAACACGGCGCAAACGCTCGACACGCAGCTCAACGTGTTCGCCGACTTCGAGCCGAAGCTCGGCGACGCCGCAAAGCAGGCCTCCACGCTCTTCCTCGGCAACATCCAGCCCGGCCTCCAGCAGACGGTGCGGTCGCAATGCGCCGAGGCAGGCCTTGTCGCGCTCGACTCGATGAACTACTGGATCGACACGGCGCGCGACGCGCTGCGCACCGCGATTGCCGACGTTCACTGCGTCCTCCTGAACGACGCCGAGGTCCGCATGCTGGCGGGCGACCCCAGCCTCCCGGCGGCGGCGCGGACGATCCGGTCCTGGGGGCCAGAGCACGTCGTGGTGAAGCTCGGCGAGTACGGGGCGGCGCTGTTCACGTCCGAGGGGTTCTTCGCGGTTCCCGGCTACCCGCTCGAGCGGGTCGTCGACCCGACGGGTGCCGGCGACTCCTTCGCCGGCGGGTTTCTCGGCTTCCTCGACGCCCACGCCGGCGAGCCGCCGACCGACGCCCTCATGCGGCGCGCGATGGTGTACGGCTCCGTGATGGGGTCGTTCAACGTCGAGGCGTTCGGCACCGAGCGAGTCGCGCAGCTCACGCACGAGGAGATCGCGGAGCGATTCGAGGAGTTCAAGCGAATCACCCACTTCGAGGCCGTCCCCTTCCGGCGGGCGGCGGTTCCGGCCTGACGGCCGGAAGACCTAGAGGAGGAGACTGAGAGCACCCATGGCGACGGCAGCACCTTCCCACGACGTCAAGGACCCGGCACTCGCCCCGCTGGGCGTCAAGCGAATCGAGTGGGCAGACCGGCAGATGCCGGTGCTCCGCTCGATCTCGGAGCGCTTCGCGAAGGAGCGGCCCCTCGACGGGGTCCGGGTAGCCGCGTGCCTGCACGTGACGACGGAGACGGCGAACCTGATGCGCGCGCTGAAGACAGGGGGTGCGGACGTCGTGCTGTGCGCGTCGAATCCGCTCTCGACGCAGGACGACGTCGCCGCCGCGCTCGTCTCCGAGTACGGGATCCGCACCTTCGCGATCAAGGGCGAGGACGACACCACCTATTACTCGCACATCGAGGCAGCCTGCGATCACCACCCCCAGGTGACGATGGACGACGGCGCCGACGTCATCGGCGTGCTCCACGGGAAGCGCCGGGACCAGCTCGGCGAGGTGATCGCGGGCACCGAGGAGACGACGACCGGCGTGATCCGGCTCAAGGCTCTCGAGGCCGAGGGCAAGCTCGCGTTCCCGGTCATCGCGGTGAACGAGGCCCAGACGAAGCATCTGTTCGACAACCGGTACGGAACCGGTCAGTCGACGATCGACGGCGTGATCCGGGCGACCAACGTCTTGCTCGCGGGTAGCAAGGTGGTCGTGTCAGGCTACGGCTGGTGCGGACGCGGCGTCGCATCGAGGGCGAAGGGGCACGGGGCGCACGTGATCGTCACGGAGGTCGAGCCGCTGCGGGCCCTCGAGGCCGTGATGGACGGCTTCGAGGTCCTGCCGATGGAGGATGCCGCTGCGGTCGGCGACATCTTCATCACGGCGACGGGTGACAAGCACGTGCTCCGCCGCGAGCACTTCGAGGTCATGAAGGACGGCGCCGTGCTCGCGAACACCGGCCACTTCAACGTCGAGATCGAGATTCCGGCGCTGCGGGAGCTCGCGGTCGAGAGCGGCGAGGCCCGCCCCTTGGTCGAGTCGTTCACCCTCGCCAACGGGCGAACGGTGTACCTGCTCGCCGACGGGCGTCTCGTCAATCTCTCCGCCGCGGAGGGCCACCCGGCCTCCGTGATGGACATGAGCTTCGCGAACCAGGCGCTGGCCGCCGAGTACGCGGTCAAGAACGCCGACTCCCTCGAGCCGAAGGTGTACGTGGTGCCGGACGACATCGACCGCGAGATCGCACGGCTCAAGCTGGAGACGATGGGGATCAGGATCGACGCTCTCACCCCCGAGCAGGAGCGCTACCTGGCCTCCTGGGACGAAGGGACGTAAGACCTTAACCGCGGCCTTCGGCCGCTCTTAGGCGGGTCGCGGCCGGCCGAGCCGGCCGCTCAGCCGCCTGGTTTCCGGGGTTCGACCGCGAGTCGGGCGGCCCGTGCCGAGCCCTTCGGGCTCGGCGAAGCGTCGGCGGCGTCACGCAACGCGGCCCGACAGGGCCGCAGCCGTACAGGAAGCGGCCGAAGGCCGCGGTCTCACCGTGGTTCGAGGTCGAGCGGCGGATAGGCGAAGGCCCGCGCCGTCGTGGCGCCGTCGACGACGATCTCCGCTCCGGAGACGTACGAGGCGCGATCGGAGAGCAGGAACGCGACGACCTCGGCGACCTCCTCCGGCTGCGCGATCCGTCCCAGCGGGGCCAGCTCGCCCTCGCGGCGCAGCGCTTCCTCGCGCGGGATATCCGTCGCGCATCGTCTCGTCGAGCATCGGCGTCTCCATCGTTCCGGGCAGGACGGCGTTGCAGCGGATCCCGAACGGGCCGTAGTCGACGGCCACGCCCTTCGTGATCATGTTCACCGCGGCCTTCGCCGCCTGGTAGACGAAGTAGCGGGGAAAGGCATGCGTGCCCTGGATCGAGGTGATGTTGACGATCGATCCGGCCCGGGCGGGCAGCATCCGGCGGACTGCGACCGCGCAGCCGTACATGGGCCCGAGCTGGAGCACCCGTAGGCCCCGCTCGATCTCCTCGGCCGTGACCTCGTGGGCGCCGCCCTGGACGTCGATGCCGGCGTTGTTGACCCAGTAGCGCAGCGGCGCCGACCGCTCGGCCGCGTCGGCGGCGCGGACGTGCGCTTCCCAATCCCCGGAGTCGGCGACGAGCGGCTCGACGAGAGCGCCGAGCTCGGCCGACGTCCGGTCGAGCGCGGCGGAGTCGATGTCGGTGGCGACAACGTGGACGCCGTCTTCGACGAGGCGCGCTGCGATCTCCCGGCCGAGCCCCTTGGCCGCCCCCGTCACTACCGCAGAGATCACGCCCGACTCTCCACCGCCCGACGCGCCCACCAGGCTCGGGACTGTGACGCAGGCTCCCGTGCAGGGCAAGGGGGCCGGACGGTTTTCCACGGGTTGGAGCCGCGAGGGCCCGGTTGTCCACAGGGATTCGGGCCGATCGGGCTCAACCTGTGGAAAATCTTGTGGATAACTTCAGGGGCGCGACGCCGAGCGCTGCGCTCACGAGCCGATTTTGCTCGACGACGTGGGCCGTCGGGTAGGCCTCGCTCGGAGAGGCGCGCCACGGCCGGCCGGCATAGCCGAGCTTGACGCCGTCGGGAAGGCGACTCCTCGAGGCGGTGCCGGATCGAGCGGAAAGGCCCCATGTTCTGAGGCTCCTCCTGGACCCAGACGACCTCTTCGAGAGCCGGATAGCCCCGCAGCAGCTCGGCGTAGGCGGGGACCGGGAAGGGATAGAGCTGATCGAGCCGTGCGACCGCGATCTCGCGCGTGTCGGCGTAGGCCGGATGACCGACGATGTCGTAGTAGACCTTTCCGGAGCAGAGCAGCAGCCGGCGCACTTCCGCCCGCTCCTCCTCGCTGATGTTCGGGTCGTCGAAAACCGGGCGAAACGAGCCGGACGTGAGCTCGTCGAGCCGCGATGCCGCCTGCTTCAGCCGCAACAGGCTCTTCGGCGTGAAGATCACGAGCGGACGCGGCGTCGAGCCGTGAGCCTGGAGGCGGAGCAGGTGGAAGTACTGCGCCGGAGTCGAGCAGTTGGCGATCCGGACGTTGCCCTGCGCGGCGAGCTGCAGGAAGCGCTCCACCCGCGCGCTCGAATGCTCCGGTCCGTTGCCCTCGTACCCGTGCGGCAAGAGCAAGGTGAGCCTCGACGTCTGCTCCCACTTCGCAAAGCCCGAGACCATGAACTGGTCGACGATGACCTGCGCGTTGTTGACGAAGTCGCCGAACTGGGCTTCCCAGAGCACGAGACCGTCCGGCACCGCCACCGAGTAGCCGTACTCGAAGCCGAGCACGGCGAACTCCGAGAGCGGCGAGTTGTAGATCTCGAACGGGGCCTCGGCGCCGGACAGATGCTGCATCGGCGTGTAGGCCTCCCCGGTATCGAAATCGTGGAGGACGAGGTGGCGATGGGCGAACGTCCCGCGCTCGGAGTCCTGTCCCGCCAGCCGGACGGGGACCCCCTCGACGATCGAGGCTCGCGAACGCGAGCGCCTCTGCTTGACCCCAGTCGATGCCGCCGTCGGGGCCGAGGGTCTCCCGGCGGCGCTCGAGCTGGCGTGCGAGCTTCGGGTGGATCGTGAAGCCGTCGGGGACGGTCAACAGCCGCTCGTTCAGGTCCTGGAGCACGTCCGCGCCGACGGCGGTGGGCGGTACTCCGCGGTGAACGCGGTCCCGCTTCGGCGGGTCGGGCGCCGGCGCCTGTAGCTCGGCCTTGAGCGCCTCGTGAGACTGCTTGAGCCGCGCCTCGACGGCCTCGACCAGCGCCTGCTCCTCGCCTGCCTGCACGATTCCCTGCTCGGCGAGCGCGCGGGCGTAGATCTGGCGGACCGGCGGATGGCTCTCGATCGCCTTCGCCATGAGGGGCTGCGTATACGCGGGCTCGTCCTGCTCGTTGTGGCCGAAGCGCCGGTAGCCGATCAGATCGACGACCACGTCGTGCCGGAAGCGCTCGCGGTAGGCGAGCGCCAGCCGGATCGCCGCGACCGCCCCCTCGGGGTCGTCGGCGTTGACGTGGATGATCGGCGAGTCGAAGCCCTTCGCCAGATCGCTCGAGTAGCGGGTCGAGCGACCCTCCTCGGGGTCGGTCGTGAAGCCGACCTGGTTGTTGGCGATCACGTGGAGCGTGCCGCCCGTCGCGTAGCCGTCGACGCCCTGCAGGTTCAGCGTCTCCGCGACGACGCCCTGCGCCGGGAAGGCCGCATCGCCGTGGATCAGCACCGCGAGGGCGCGCGTCGGGTCGTGAGCACCGGCAGGGCCGGTGTGATCGGTCTGGTCGGCGCGCGTCAGCCCCTCGACGACGGGATCGACCGCCTCGAGATGGCTCGGATTGGAGGCGAGAACGACGTGCACCTCGCCCGACGACGTCTGCCGGTCTGCCGAAGCGCCGAGATGGTATTTCACGTCGCCGGTGCTTTCCTCCGGCTTGTGCGTCACGGCGCCGATCTCGCGCTCGCCCTCGAACTCGCGCAACAGCTGCTCGTAGGGCCGCCCGAGCACGTGCGCGAGGACGTTCAGGCGGCCGCGATGGGCCATGCCGAGAACGACCCGTCGAGCGCCCGAGGCGGCGGCGAGCTCGAGCGTCTCGTCGAGCATCGGGACGAGCACGTCGAGCCCTTCGATCGAGAACTGCTTCTGTCCGATGAACGCCCGGTGCAGGTAGCGCTCGAAGCCTTCGACCTCGCACAGCCGCTCGAGCAAGTGTCGCTTCGCCTCGGCGGGCAGCGGCTCGCGATACGTGCCTGACTCGATCACCTGGCGAAGCCAGACGCGCCGCTCGTGGCTCGAGATGTGCTCGATCTCGTAGGCGAGCGTCCCGCAGTAGGTCTCCCGCAGCCGGGGCAGCACGTCGGCCAGGGTCGCTCCCGGGACGGCAACCCGAAGCACCCGCGCCGGCACCTGCGACTGCAGCTCCGGTGTCAGGCGCGGGATCAGGTTCTCCGGATCGAGCGCGGGATCGCCCGGCGGCTCGGAGCCGAGCGGATCGAGATGCGCCGCGAGATGCCCGTGCATCCGGTGTGCCTTGACGAGCGCCATCGCGGCCGCGACGGCCCCGAGCAGAACGTCCGACGGCTCGGGAGCCGCAGGAGGCTCTGCCTCCGCCCGCTCGGCGGGAGCCGCTGCAGCCGGCTCGGCCGGGGCGGGGCGCTCGACCGCGACTGCTCCGGCGAGCTCCTTCAGCCGGTGGACGGCCGGGTGACCGTCGACGAGGCCGTTCTCGGCGTGCTCGAAGAGCTCGCGCCATTCCGGGTCGACCGACTCGGGCGAGGCGAGATACTGGTCGAGGAGGTCTCGGACGTAGCCGAGGTTGACGTCGTCGACGCGTTCCGAGGTCACGGTGCTTGGCCTCCGGTACACCTTAGCGAGTTCGGCGCTCTCCGCCCGATCGGTTCGGTCAAGCGTGCCAGCGGCCGAGGGGGTCGTCCCCCTCGCTGGCGATCACACGGTCGACGAGTCCGCGCCAGCGTGGGCGGACATCGAGCACCTCGACCTCGATGCCCGCCACTCGCGCGTCCTGCAAGAGCGCCCGTAGGGCGAGCGCACCGGTGAGGTCGATCCGACCGAGCCCGTCGAGGTGGACGGCCAGCCGCGTGGCATCGGGGTGCTCGGCCAGCAGACGCAGGAAGGCGTCCTGTATCCGGCCCTCGGTACCGAAATAGAGGACGCCGCGAGGGCGCATATGGAGCGTTCCGTTCTCGCGCCAGCTCGGCACCTCGAGGCGGAGCTCGCGCCAGAGGTGAACGGCGACCGAGAACACGATGCCCACGATCACGGCCCGCTCGATGTGGGGCGCGAGCGCGAGCGTCAGGCCGAACGTCGACAGCGCTACGAGCGCCTGGGGCCTCGAGAGCTGCCAGAGCCGGTACAGGGGAGCGATCCTGACGAGACTCGCGGCAGCGAAGATCACCACGGCCGCGAGAATCGCCTGCGGGAGCGGTTCGAGCACCGAGGCTGCGGGCAAGAAGGCGAGCACCACAAGGCCCGTCACGATCGCGCTGAACGATGTCCGCGCGCCCGCGAGGCGGTTGATCGCGCTTCGGGAGAAGGAGCTGCCGACCGGAAAGCCTCCGGAGACCGCAGCCGCCACGTTGGCCATGCCTTGTCCGATGAACTCGCGGTCCGCGTCCCAGGGGCTGCGCTCGAGCGCGGCGTACGTGCGCGCGATCGCGGCCGCCTCCGCGAAGCCGAGCAGGGCGATCACGGCACCGGGAACGAGGAGCGACGGAAGGTCGGTCCACGGCAGGTCGAGCGAGAAGGGAGGGAAGCCCGCCGAGATGGATCCCACGGTTGCCCCGTCGAAGTCGGTCAATTCGCTCCACACGATCCCTCCGACGACGACGAGCAGGATGGTCGGGACGCAGTGGGTGAAGGCGCGCGCCTATGAGCAACAGAGCGCCCGTCACGAGCGACAGGGCGACGACCGTTCCGCTCCATTCGCCCGGGTGCGCAAGCGCCGTCGCCGCGTCTTCCAGGATGCCCTCGTCACCCGGCGTCACGCCGAGCGCGATCGGGAGCTGGGAGGCGATGATCAGGATCGCGGCCGCCGGCACGAAGCCGAGCAAGAGCGGCTGGGAGAGCATGTACGCGATCACACCGGCCCGGAGCAGGCCCACGAGCACCCGAACCAGGCCGACGATGAGCGCGAGGCCGAGCCCCAGGGCGACGTACTCGGGGCTTCCCACGGCGGCGAGCGGCGCGAGGGCACCGAACGTGAGCAGAGCCGATACGGCTGTCGGGCCCGGCTGCAGGTACGGCGACGAAGAGAAGGGCGCGGCGGCAAGCGGCGGTATCGCGGACGCGTACAGCCCACGGACGGCCGGCATCCCTGCGAGCTGGGCGTACGCGACGCCCTGGGGGATGACGACGAGCGCAACCGAGATCCCTGCGACCAGATCGCCGGGTCGAAGCCGCTTCCAGCGGCCTGCGGGCGCGGCCCGGTCTTGCGCGCCCGTCGCAGCGTCACGATCTCGGTCCCGGGCCTGGGCCCCCGGGTCGCTCACGACGCAGCGGGGGGCTGGGCGGAAGGCAGGCGGTAGGCCTCCCGCGCCGGCTTGAGCGGCCGCAAGAGCCAGTAGGGGCGGCGCTCGCCGTTCGGCGAGCTTTCCGTGGCAGGACGGGCGCGCTCGAGCCAGCGCCTGTAGACCGCCCGCGCCTTCTCGGTGTCGACCGAAACGTCACCGTGCCGGTCGCCGGGCTCGGCCCGCCGCACCCGCACCGCCTGATGCCAGCAGTGCATCCCGGAGACGGGATCGGGATGGACGGGGAAGGTCAGGTTCTGGTGGACGCCGGCGTCGCTCCACCAGATCCGCGCGGTGTCCGGGTCGCTCGAATCGAACGGCCGGACGCCCTCGAGCCGTCGAAGCGTCCAGCGGGTGCCGTCGCGGTCGAAGGCTCACCGTCGGCATCGCCTGGCGCTGGCCGACCTCCCCTTCGCGGCCGCCAGCGCCCCATGTGATGGCTGCAGGCGACGACCCCGGGCCGGATCCCCTCGGTGACCCATGCCTTCACGACGTAGTGGCCGATCTCCGTCTCGACGCGGACGAGCTCGCCGGTGCGCACGCCGATCCGCGCGGCATCGCCGGGGTGAACCCACAGCGGGTTCGTGTGAGCGATCTCGTCCAGCCACTTCGCGTTGGCCGACCGCGTGTGGATCTGGACCGGCAGACGGAAGGTGGAGATGAGAACGAACTGCCCGGGCTCGAGCTCCGTCGGGTGGACGTGGCTCGGAAGGTAGGTCGGGATCGCCGCTTCGCGCCAACCCCACTCGGCCAGCGTGCGGGAGTAGAACTCGAGGCGGCCGCTCGGCGTCGGGAAGCCCCGCAGCGTCTGCCCGTCGACCTCGACCCCGACGAGGCGGCGGCCGTCGCCGTCCGTCTCGGGGGTCGGCAGCGGTACGATGTTCGGGCGAGCCGGGCTTCGGCGCCCCGGTGAAGACACGTCCGAGCCCGTCGACTCGAACGTCCTCGAGCTCCTCCGCGGGAACGGGTTCCTCGTACACCCGGCCGACCTTCCTCGAGATCTCGAACGCGCCGTAGCGGCGCATGTAGTCGAGCGGCGTCAGTCCCTCCGTTGCCGCGGCTTTCGCGCAGCCCGGGCACCGAGTTCTCGAAGATCCAGCCGTAGTACTCGTCGACGTCGAGCTTCTCGCCCGGCCGCTCCTTCGACTCGAACCAGCTGGCGGATGCCGAGGCTGCCGTCGGGATCGATGCGCCAGGAGAGCTCGATCCAGAACTCGTTCTCCTCCCAGACCTCGCCCGGGTTCACCTCGCGCGTGTCGGCGACGGGCCTGCCCAGGCGCTCGCGGGCGGCGCGCAGCACGGGCTGGCGGAAGCCGATCCACTGGCCGTCGTGTGTCTCGTAGGAGTGGAGGTCGTGGCGCTCGGAGCCGAGCTCCCATCGGCAGCACGTAGTCGGCGAAGAAGGCCGTCTCGCTCCACGTCGGCGTGAGCGCGACGTGCAGGCCGATCAGCTCTTCGTCCGTGAGCGCCTCGATCCAGGAGAACCCGTCCGGGTTCGTCCAGACCGGGTTGTAGACGCGCGTGAAGTAGACGTCGAGCTTGCCGCGGCCGCTCCTTCAGAAAGTGCGGCAGCAGGAACGACATCTCGTTCATCGACAGCGGGTACTCGCGCGGCCAGGTGAGCTCGTTCCAGCGTCTTCGGGTGCGGCGGCGTGTGGATCGGCTTGCGGCACGAACTTGTTCCAGGCGTTCGGGAAGGTACCGCCTTCCGTGGCCACGGCGCCGAGCAGGGCGTTCAGCAAGAAGAGGCAGCGCGACACCTGCCAGCCGCCGAGGTTGCCCGCCGCCGCAGCTGCGCCAGTTATGGGTCGAGAGGCGGGTCCCGGCGGAGGCGACCGCCGTCGGCGATCTCGGCGAGCGTCGCTGCGGGCACCCCGGACTCGCGCGCGGCGAACTCGAACGTGTAGCTCGGCGTAGAGCTCCGCGAGCGCCGTCTCGAAGCGCTCGAAGTACCGGCGCCAGCTCGGGCCGCTCGTGCTCGAGATACTCCTGCCAGTTCCACCAGCGCCGCACGAAATCGCGGTCGTAGAGCCGTTCTCGGATCAGGTGGTTGGCGATCGCGAGCAGGATCGCCGCTTCCGAGCCCGGCCACGGGCGCGATCCAGTAGTCGGCATGCGTCGCGGTGTTGGAGAGCCGCGTGTCGAAGACGATCAGCTTCGCGCCGTTCGCCTTGCCGTCGATCACCCGCTGCGCGTGCGGGTTGAAGTAGTGGCCCGACTCGAGGTGGGCGCTGATCAGGAGGATGACTTTGGCGTTCGCGTGGTCGGGGCTCGGGCGGTCGAGCCCCATCCAGTAGTGGTAGCCGGCGCGCGCCCCGCACGAGCAGATGTTCGTGTGCGAGTTGTGGCCGTCGACGCCCCAGGCCGCGCAGGATCCGCTCCGTGAAGCCGTCCTCGCCGGGCCGGCCGACGTGATACATGACCTCGTTGCCGCCGACCTTCGACGATCGCGCGCCGGATGCGGCCGGCGATGTCGTCGAGCGCCTCGTCCCAGGAGACGCGCTCCCAGCGGCCCTCGCCGCGGCTGCCGGCGCGCTTCGAGCGGATAGAGGATCCGGTCCGGGTCGTTGACCTGGTTGAGCGTCGCCGGCCCCTTGGCGCAGTTGCGGCCGCGCGAGCCCGGATGCTCCGGGTTGCCTTCGAACTTCCGGACCTCGAGCGTCTCCTTGTCGACGTAGGCGAGCAGGCCGCAGGCCGACTCGCAGTTGAAGCAGGTCGTGGGCACGAGCATCGTAGCGGCGCTCGACCCGACGCGGCCAGGCCTTCGGGTCGAGCTCGGCCCAGTCGTCCCAGCGCTCCTTCGGCGGGAACGCCCCCAGGTGAGTGCCGGAAGGACCGGGATAGACACGTCATCAGGCGAGCGGCACCGATTGGCCGGCCTGGACGTAGGCGTGCTCGTGCGCGAGCAGGCCGAGCAGCGCGAGGGGCACGGCCACGACGCCGATCAGCGGTGCGAAGAGGGCCGCGGCGACGAGCAGCGACGCCTGCCCAGAACCACGAGCGCGTAGCGCCCGCGCGTCAGCTCGTCGCCGCGAGGCGAGCGTGAGCCGTGCCGTGCGTGACGGTGGCCTCCCCGGCAGCCATGAGCAGATGCGCGAGCGCCGAGCCTGCAAGCAGCCACTCGAGCGGCCCGACGGCCTCGTCCGCGAGCCAGTGGGCAAGTGGCAGGAGCACCGCCGACGCCGAGCAGCAGCGCCTGCACGAGCAGGTGCGGGGCGAGCAGCGGGCTCTGCCACAGGTCGCGCGCCTTCGCCTGCGCGAAGAGGTACGCCGTGTAGACGGCGGCCGCGACGGCCGCGGGGATCCCGGCGATCGCGAGCCACTTCTGCGGCGCTCGAGTCCGACCGCCGACAGCAGCAGCTGAGCCGCGAGCACGGCGCCGTAGGCCGTGATCGACCACCGCGCCGCGGACGAGCCAGCTGCGCCACTGCGGGCGCAGGAAGATGTAGAGGAAGCGCGCGGGATGCTCGAGGTCCCAGATCAGGATCCCGCCGGTGGCGGCGAGGAAGCACCAGCCCACGACCGGAGCGGCCCACAGCCACAGCGAGCTTCCCCAGTCGAGCAGGCCCGAGAGCGCGAGCAGCGAGCGCCGCCAGGTAGGCGCCCGCCGCGATGCCCTTGGTCCACGTGTAGAGGCTGACCCGCCAGTCCCACGGCGCGCGATGGGACACGTCGTAGGAGAGCAGCGCCGCTGCCGAGGACGTTGGCGGCCGGGACTGCCCGCCGACGTTCCGCCGCCGACCTGCGCGCCCTGCTCGCTCCACATGAACAGCCCGCCTTCCGGACGGCGGGCGGCGAGCGGATCGAGCGTCGCCTGGTGCGCGCCCTTGTAGAAGAGCTTCGGCCGGGTCTCCTTCTCGGGCCGGCGCACCGCGACCGACGTCGCGCCTCACGATCTGCGCGACGCGCGAGCGCGGATCGTTCAGGTCGCCGACCAGGATCGCCTGCGGTCGGGCAGACCACGACGCACGCCGGCTCGAGGCCGACGTCGAGGCGGTGCGCGCAGAAGTTGCACTTCTCGGCCGAGTGGTCCTCCGGGTTGATGAAGATCGCGTCGTAGGGGCAGGCGGCGATGCAGGCCTTGCAGCCGATGCAGACCGCCTTGTCGAAGTCGACGATCCCGTCCGTCGCGACGGAACATCGCCGAGGTCGGGCAGGCGGTGACGCAGGGCGCGTCGTCGCACTGGTTGCAGCGGGTCACCTGGAAGGCGCGCCGCGCCTGCGGGAAGACTGCCGACGTCGACGTACTTCACGTACGTGCGCGTGACCGAGAGCGGAACCTCGTTCTCGGACTTGCAGGCCGTCGTGCAGGCGTGGCAGCCGATGCAGCGGGTCTGGTCGATGACCTTGCCCCAGCGCAGGGGCCGTGCCTCGCCGTCGCCGGCCGCATGATGGCGCAGGTCGAGGTCGCCCGCGGCCGTCACGGCAGCGTCCTCTCAGGCGACGTAGGCACCGTCGGGCTCGAGCGGGAGGCCGGCGGTGTCCCAGGCCTGCAGGCCGCCGGCGAGGTTCCAGGCCTCGTAGCCGGCGCGGGCGAGCATCTGCGCAGCCCAGGCGCTCCGACTGCCGCTCCGGCACACGACGACGAGCGGCACGCCCTCCGGGATCTCGTCCTGCCGCACAACGAGCTCGGCGAGCGGCAGATGGAGCGAGCCTGCGATCCTGCCCGCCGCCCACTCGTCGTTCTCGCGCACGTCGAGGGCCACAGCTCCGCCTTCGGCAAGCAGCCGTGCCGCGGCGGCCGCGGTCGAGCTCGGCAACCGGCTGCGGGCTCCATCAGCGGGCGCCGGTGATCGCGAGTCGCGAGGCCTCCCAGGCGCCCATGCCGCCGACGAGGTCCGTCGACGCCGGTCAGGCTGTGCCGCTCGAGAAGGCTGACCGCGATCGAGGAGCGGTAGCCGCTCGCGCAGTGACGACGAGCGGCCGGTCGCGGGGAATCTCGTCGAGACGCTCCTCGCAGGTGGTTGAGCGGCACGTTGAGGCTGCCTTCGATGTGACCGCCCTCGACCTCGCTCGTGTCGCGCGAACATCGAGCACGAGCGGCGGGCTCGCCGAGGCCAGCTGCTCGGCCAGGTTCTGCGCCGTGATCCGCTCGGTTCGGCTGACGAGGTCGGGTCGACGCTCGAGCGCTTCCATGCCTCCGCTCAGGTACCCGGCCACGTTGTCGAAGCCGATTCGCCCGAGCCGCGTGGCGGATTCCTCCTCGCGACCGGGATCGGCGACGATCACGATGGGCCGAGCGGGATCGAGCAGCGTCCCGCTCCATGTCGCGTAGCTCCCACCGAGGCCGACGTTGACCGACCCGCGGAGGTGCGCGCCCGCGTATTCGGCGGGATCGCGCGTGTCGAGCACCTGGCCGCCCCGATTGCTCAGCGTGATGACGTCGTCCAACCCGAGGGGCTTCAGCTCACGCTCGAGCGTGGCCTCCAGCGTCGGCCGCTCTTTCGTGTTGAGCACCGCGTCGTACGTGAAGTAGGCGGGTGAGTCCGGCTGGTCGGTCGTGACGATGCGGACGAACTCGTCCTTCGTCATCGGCTGCAGCGCGTAGTTGTACTGCCGCTGCACGCCGATCGTCGAGACCGTGTCGGTGCTCAGGTTCTTGCCGCAGAGCGAGCCGGCGCCGTGAGCCGGGTAGACGAGCGTCTCGTCCGGCAGCCGGAGAATGCGCTCCTGGATCGACTCGTAGAGCAGGGCTCCGAGCTCCTCGGCCGTCCAGCCGAGCGCGGCCCGCAGGTCGGGCCGGCCGACGTCGCCGATGAACAGCGTGTCGCCCGTGAGCGCCGCGTAGGGCTGCTCGCCGTGCTCGGCGTCGTAGACGAGGATCGTGATCGACTCCGGGGAGTGGCCCGGCGTCTCGAGCACCTCGAGGCGGACCTGGGGGCCGAGGTCGAGCGAGTCGCCGGTGGCAAGCGTCCGGAGGTCGAACTCCGCCTCCGCCTTCGCCCCCATGACGATCTCGGCGCCCACACGGTCTCGTAGCTCGAGGTGCCCGGCCACGAAGTCGGCGTGAAAATGGGTGAGGAACACGTAGCGGATGGTGATGCCCTTGGCCTCGGTGTCCGCGATGTACTGGTCGACGTCGCGCTGAGGGTCGACGATCGCCGCGATCTTGCTCTCCTCGTCGGCGACGAGGTAGGACGCGTGTGCCAGGCAGCCGAGGTAGTACTGCGTGAGGATCATCGTGTCCTCCGAATTTGTCAGTCAGTGTATGCGGCCAGCATATCAACCATTTGCGTAAGTAGTTAAGTCTCGCTAGGCTATCGACGTGGCTGCAATTCCCGCCCAGCTGGTCGAGGACACGGCGCGCCGGTTTCGGCTGCTCGGCGACCCGACTCGCCTCAGGATCGTCGACGAGCTCCACGAGGCCGGCGAGCTGACGCTCGCCGAGCTTGCCGCGCGCACCGGAACGAGCTCGGCCAACGCCTGCAAGCACCTGGCCCTGCTCGGCAGCGAGGGTGTCGTCGCCAAGCGCCGCACGGGATCGAACGTCCACTACCGGATCGTCGATCCGACGCTCGCCTCCCTCTGCGAGGTCGTCTGCGCCGGGCTGCGCGAGCGGTATGCATCGCTCGCGCGACGAGGCGGGAACCGCGCGGCCGCCTGACCGGTCAAAGACACATGACGGCACGACGTCTCGCCGCGCTGCTGCTCCTGTCGGCCTCTTCGCGCTCGCCGCGGGCTGCGGCGGCAGCGACCTGTCCGGCGCGCCGCCCGCGCCCGCCGCCGAGCCCCCCGCCGCAGAGCCTCCGCCCGCGGCGGACGAGAGCGCATGGACGGCGACGCTCGCGGAGCTCGACCTCGAGCCGAACCAGTCCATCGTGCAGATCGACGGACAGCCGCGACGGCTCCGACCTCGCTCTCACGATCACCGTGCCGCAGGACGCGCCGGGCGAGTACACGTTCGCCGACGGGCTCTACGGAGCACAGGCCTTCGCAGTCGTCGACGGCGCATGGAAGCGCGTCGACACGGCCGACATCCGCACCGAGATCGCGCCGCTGCTGTCGCCCGGCCAGAGCGCGGAGCTTCGCCTGCCGGTCTGTCCGACGCTGACGGCTACCGCGTGCTCGTGCCGGTCGAAGGCTTCGCCGCCTGGGCGGACATCTCCTAGGTCGGCGGCATTCAGCGCCGGGCCGAGGCGAGCAGCTGCTCCGACCGGCACGCCGCGGATCGAGGCATCGAGGAGCTCGACCGGATGGAACGCAGGCAGCGGCCGGCCCTTGCGGCGCAGGTGGGCGCTCACCTGGACGAGACAGCCGGGATTCGCGCTGGCATAGGCGCCTGCCTCGGTGGCGAGAACATTGGCCGCCTTGCGGGCGCCGAGCTCGCCGGCCGCCTGCGGCTGCACGAGGTTGTAGATCCCGGCACTGCCACAGCAAAGCTCCTGCTCGGCAGGCTCGAGCACCTCGAGACCCGGCACGGCGCCGAGCACCGTGCGCGGGGCATCGCGCACTCCCTGCGCGTGGAGGAGATGGCACGAATCCTGGAACGCAAGCCGAAGCGGTAGCGGGTGTCGCTCGGCGCAGCGGTTCCGATTCCGCGAGGATCTCGCGAGACGTCCCGGACCTTGGCCGAGAAGGCTGCCGCGCGCTCGGCATAGCGCGGATCGCTCGGCCAGAAGCGTGCCGTAGTCCTTCAGGTTCGACCCGCAGCCGGCGGCATTGGTCGCGATCAGGTCGACGCCGGCCTGCTCGAAGACGTCGATCAGCCGCCGGGCGCGCTCCGAGCCCTTCCTCCAGCCGGCCGGCGTGCACGGAGAGCGCGCCGCAGCAGGCCTGCCGTCGCGGCGCGACCACCTCGTAGCCGTCGGCGGCGAGGACGCGGGCGGTTGCGGCGTTCACGTTGCCGAAGACGGCGCGCTGGACGCAGCCCTCGAGGAGGCCGACGCGGGCCCTCGACGCTCCCCGTGCCGCCGTCACGGCCGGCGGCCGCTCGGACGAGCGCCACGGCGGCGCCACGTCGAGGAGCGGCTTGAGGGAGCCCGGGACGGGAAGCCGGCGCCCGAGCGGCTGGAGCGCGAGCGCAGCGCGCATGCGGCGAGGGTAGGGAAGAACGCGGAAGACCACCGAGCGCAGCAGGCGCTCGCTTCGGGAGCGATCGACCTTCTGCTCCACCTCGGCCCGGGTCAGCTCGATCAGCCGGTCGTACTGGACGCCGGACGGGCAGGAGGTCACGCAGGCCATGCAGCCGAGGCAGCGGTCGAAGTGCTGCGAGACGGACGTGGTCAGCTGCACCTGGCCGTCGACGAGCGCTTCCATGAGGTAGATGCGCCCGCGGGGAGAATCCATCTCCTCGCCCCACAGCACCCAGGTCGGGCACGTCGGCAGGCAGAAGCCGCAGTGGACGCAATCTCGGAGCAGCGCCTTGTCCATCGCTAGACGAGCACGCCGCCGGGATCGAGCGCGGCGCGCACCCGCTCCGCGAGCAGCCGGGCGCCGGCGTCTCCTTCCTCCCGCAGCGGCTCAGAGGTGTACGCGATGCCGAGGCCTGGACGTACGAGCGCCTCGTCGAGCGTGTGCAGCGTCTGGACGAGACCGCCGGGCGGAAACGAGATGCGGCCCTGCGCCCGTGCTTGCCAGGCCCGGGCTTCGTCCCATTCGCCCCCTCGACCCTCCTCGCCGCCGAGCAGCTCGCGCGCCGTCTCGAGCTGAGCGGCGACGGCGCGTTCCGAGCCCTCGAAGAGCACCGCCAGCCGCGATCCGCCGGCGCGACGCCAGAGCAGATCGACCGCGCTCGGAACGAGCGTCGAGTGGTGAAGCTGCTGCGCCACGGTGAACGCCTCGGTCGCGCCCGCGACCGGGACGACGAGCGTCCGCTCGCCGTCCGGAAGCGGATGGAGCCGCAGGCTCGCCCGGGCGATCAGGCCGAACCGTCCCTCGGAGCCGCAGAACAGCTTGCCGAGGTCGTAGCCCGCGACGTTCTTGACGACCTTGCCCCCGGCGCTCGCCACCGTCCCGTCCGCGAGCACGACCGTGACGCCGAGCAGGAGATCGCGCGGGCGCGCCGTAGCGATGGCGCCTCGGGCCGGAGAGGCTCCCGGCGAGGCAGGCGCCTATCGTCGGGTCGCCGGGCGGGTCGAGAGCGAGCATCTGCCCCTGCTCGGCCAGCCGTCGATTCAGCACGCGAGAGCCGGATCCCCGCTTCGACGCTGGCCGTGAGATCGCCCGCCTCGTGCTCGAGAACGCGATCGAGCCGGACGGTGGAGAGGACGACGTCGCCGCCCGGCCGGTCGATGGAGACGGTACCGGCGGCCGCCGCGTCGCGAGCGCGCGCCGCCTCCTCGACCGTCGCCGGCTCGACGATGCCCGGCGCCTCGGGCGCGCGGCCGGACAGGTCCGGCCCGACGAAGTCGTCAGAAGCGCTCGGCAAGTCCGGCCAGCTCCAGCGGGTGCACGCGGTAGGGACCGGGCACCTCGCCGCACAGCCGCGGCGTCGGGAAGATCTTCCCCGGATTGCAGAGCCCTTCCGGGTCGAACGCCCGCCGCACGCGCTTCATCGTGTCGAGGTCGGTCTCCGAGAACATCAGCGGCATGCGGCAGGCCTTGTCCGTCCCGATGCCGTGCTCGCCGGTGAGCGAGCCGCCGACGTCCATGCAGATCTCGAGTATCGCCTCGGCGAGCTCCTTCGCGCGCTCGGGCTCACCCGGGTTGCGCCGGTCGTAGAGCACGAGCGGATGCAGGTTGCCGTCGCCCGCATGGAAGACGTTGCCGACGCGCAGGCCGTACTGCTCCTCGAGCGCGGCGATCCGGTCGAGCACCTCCGGCAGGCGCGTGCGCGGAACGACGCCGTCCTGCACGTAGTAGTCATGGCTGACGCGGCCCATGGCGGCAAACGCGGCCTTGCGGCCCTTCCAGAAGAGCGCCCGCTCCGCGTCCGTCGTCTGCGATCGCGGATCTCGCACGGCGCCGCACTCGCGGCAGATCTCCTCGACGCGCGCCGGCATCGTCCTCGACCTGGACCGCGTTGCCGTCGAGCTCGACGAGCAGGATCGCCCCCGCGTCGGGATAGCCGGGATGCACGGCCGCCTCGGCTGCCTCGAGCGTGAGGCGGTCCATGATCTCCATCGCGCCGGCGAGGATCCCGGCCGCGATCACGCCCGAGACGGCCGCGCCCGCTCGCTCGTCGAGTCGAAGCCGGCCAGCAGCGTCCGCACGGCCTCCGGGCGGCGCAGGATCGCGAAGCGTGATCCTCGTCGCGATCCCGAGCGTGCCCTCGGAGCCGATGAAGAGCCCCAGCAGGTCGGGCCCGGGCGGGTCGAGCCCCTTGCCGCCGAGGTAGACGAGCTCGCCGTCGGGGAGCACGACCTCGAGCGCCGTGCACGTGGGTGACCGTGAACCCGTGCTTGAGGCAGTGCGCGCCGCCCGAGTTCTCGGCCACGTTGCCGCCGATCGTGCAGACCTGCTGGCTCGAAGGGTCGGGGGCGTAGTAGAAGCCGTGCGGCGGCGACCGCCTGGCGTGATCGCGAGATTCGTCACGCCCGGCTCGACGGTGACGCGGCCGCTGTCGAGGTCGACCTCGAGGATCGCGGTCCATGCGCGCGAGCGAGATCACGACGCCGTCGGCGACGGGAACGGCCCCGCCCGAGAGCCCCGTCCCGGCTCCGCGCGCCACGAACGGGACGCCGTGCTCGTGGCAGAGCCGAACGACGGCCTGAACCTCGGCGGTCGTCCGCGGGAGGGCGACGAGCGCCGGGAGCGACGCGATAGCCCGTCAGGCCGTCGCACTCGTACGTCCGCAGCTGCTCGGGCTCGCCGATGACGCCGTCCGCGCCCGAGCGCGGCGGCGATCGACGTCGCGAGCTCCGGCGGGCAGGCTCATGCAGTTCGCCCCCAGCGCCTCGGGGTTGACCGCGTTCGCCGGCATCCGGCCCTCGAGCAGGACCGCGCGCAGGGCCTCGACGCAGAGCATCCCCATCGCCTCGCGTGCCTCGCGCGTCGCGCTGCCGAGATGCGGCGCGAGAACGACGTTCTCGAGCGCGAGCAGCCCGGGTGCACCTCCGGCTCCCGCTCGTAGACGTCGAGCGCGGCGCCGGCGATCTCGCCCTCGCGCAGAGCCTCGACGAGCGCCGCCTCGTCGACGACCGGGCCGCGCGTCGTGTTGACGAGGAGCGCGTCCGCGCGCATGCGCCGAGAGCTCGGCCGCGCCGATCAGGTGCCGCGTCTCGTGCGGTCAGCGGGCAGTGGAGCGTGACGACATCGGCCGTCGCGAGCAGCTCGCTCGAGCGGCGAGGTGCGGCTACGGCGCGTCCGGCTACCGCGCGCCGGCTCGCGTAGACGACGCGCATGCCGAACGCCTCGGCGAGCCGGGCGACCTCGCGGCCGATCCGCCCGAGCCCGACGATCCCGAGCGTCTGCCCCTCGAGGCTCGGCCGAGCATGAAGCCGGGCGACCAGGATCCACGGCGTACCGGCGCGGACCAGCCGGTCGCCCTCGCTGACACGCGCCGGACGAGGTCGAGCAGCAGCGTGATCGTGAGCTCGGCCGTCGCGCACGTGAGCACGCCGGGCGTGTTCGAGACGAGGACGCCGCGGTCGGTCGCCGCGTCGAGTCGACGTTGTCGTACCCGACGGCGTAGTTGGCGACGACGCGGAGCTGCGGCCCGGCGGCGTCGAGCAGCTCGCCGTCGACGCGGTCGGTCGGCATGACGAGCGAGGCCGTCCTTGCCCGGCGGCCGCGGCGAGGAACTCGTCCCGGGTCGGGCGGCCAGTCGGAGTCGTGGAGCGCGAGCTCGAAGGAACGCTCGAGCTCGGCGAGCAACGCTCGGGCAGGACGCGGCGGGAGAGGTAGACGGTCGGCACAGGCTCCATCTTGGTATAACTTCCGAAATGAAGCGGCGCTCGGCCGATCCGTACCGTGACCTCGACGTCATCGACGCGCGGGCGCCGCGCTTCAACCAGGCCGTGATCGGCGTCGCTGCGCGCTGGCCGCGTTCCTCGCCGACTGGTGGCCGCTGTACGCGATGCTCGCCGCCCAGCTCGCGCTCGGGCTGACGCTCGGGCGGCGCTGGTGCCTGCCCTGCCTCGCCTACTTCGAGCTCGTCCAGCCGCGCTTCGGCGAGGGGCCGATCGAGGACTCGCGGCCGCCCCGCTTCGCGAACATGGTCGGCGTCGTCGTTCCTCGGCGCCGCGGCGATCGCGCTCGTGGCGGGCTGCCGCGACGCTCGGCTGGGCGCTCGGCCTGCTCGTCGCGGCGCTCGCGCTTCTGGCCGCGTCACGGGGCTCTGCGCCGGCTGCGAGACGTACCGGCTCGGCGCCCGCCTTCGCGGCATCCGCCCGCGGCCAGCTCGACCGGATCGATCTCGAGCGAGCTCGGCGCGCGGGCCGGCGACGACGCTGGTCGTCCAGTTCACGCATCCGCTCTGCTCGGACTGCCGCGCTCTGAGCGGCGGCTGCGCGCGCGAGGGCCGGCAGCGTGGTGACCGTCGACGTGCTCGCAACGCCCGGAGCTCGCGCGCAAGTACGGCATCGCGGTCGTCCCGACCGCTCTGGCCGTGTCCGCCGACGGCAGCGTCAGCCTGCTCCTGGCAGGATAGGCGCGTGGCCCTGAGGGAGCGCCTCTTCAAGGCAGGCGTCGCCGTCCACGTGCGCGTCTTCCGGCTCAGCGGCGGGAGGGTCGGCTGCCATATCGGCAAGGCACCGGTGCTGTTGCTCACCCACAAGGGCCGCCGGAGCGGCAAGGTTCGAACGAATCCGCTGCTCTACCTGGCCGACGGGGACCGCCTCGTCATCGTCGCCTCCTACGGCGGCGCCCCACAGCATCCGTCCTGGTACCACAACCTGGTCGCAAACCCGAGCGTCGAGGTCCAGATCGGCAAGACCCGCCGGCCGATGACGGCGCACACGGCGACGCCGGAGGAGCGGGCAGCCTACTGGCCGCAGGTCGTCGCCCTGTACGGCGGCTACGACTCCTACCAGCGCAAGACCGAGCGCGAGATACCCCTGGTCGTGCTCCGACCGCGGGAGGCTGAGTCCCGGGCCGCCTAAACCGCGGTCGTCCGATCTCCGACAGGCCGGCCCGAAACGCGGCCCTCCGGGCCGCTCCCCGCCCGATAACGGGCTGCGCCCGTTTCGGGCTAGATCGGCGTATCAGAGCCGGGAGGGATGATCGGAAGACCGGTGGCGACGACGCGGCGGCCCCCGTACTCGTAGACGACGTCGACCGAGTCGTTCTTGCGGTAGGTGCCCGCAACGCCGAGCACGATGCTCGTCCAGCGCCAGAAGCCGAGCCTGCCCTCCTTGGCCAGCGGCTTCAGAAAACGGAGCTCTCGTCGCCTCGATGCCGTAGTCGACTCCCCGCTGCTGAAGGACCCCGTTGACGTAGACGTCGAATCGGTCGCCGACACTGTCCGGCAACGGGACGCGCCAGGCGTCGTCGTTCACGCGGCGCATCCTAGCGAGGCCCGGATCTAGAATCGGTCTCGTGGCGCGCGAGCACGAGCAGGCACTCCCGACCTGGACCGACGGAACCTTCGCGCGGCGGATCGTGTCGGTCGACCACAAGTCGGTCGGCGTCCTCTACCTGTTGACGGCGGCCTTCTTCCTGCTCGGCCTCGGCATTGCGCGGCTGCTCGACTTCATCGATCTCGCACATGCACCCGGAGGCCTGCTCGACGACTTCGCGACGTACCAGCTCCTGTCGCTGCAGGGAACGAGCGCCGTTTTCCTCGTCGGGCTGCCCGCGACCCTCGGGCTCGCCGCATATCTCGTACCGCTCCAGATCGGCGCGCGCGGGATGGTCCACCCACGGCTCAACGCGACCGGGTACTGGCTGTACCTCTGCGGCGCTGCGCTCCTGCTCGTCTCCTTCGCATCGGGCGACGCGAGCTCGGACAGCGTCGCGGCGCCCCTCTCGCCGACCGGCCGCCAGGTCTGGCTGCTCGGCCTCGTCTCGGCGTCCGCCGGCGCCGTCTGCACCTCCGTCTCCCTGCTCGCGACGATCCTGACGCGACGCGCGCTCGGAATGACCGCGGCCAGGCTTCCGGTCTTCACCCTCGCCGCCGGCGCCTACGCGATCGTGCTCGTCGCCGGAATGACGATCGTCGGCGTCGCCGCGGCCGTTTTCCTGATCGACGACGGCTCCGCCCGGAGCTTCTTCACCTACGACGCGAGCGAGACGGCCGCCTTCTACCAGACGTATGCCTGGTTCCTCGGCCACCCGCTGACCTACGCCCTCTTCCTGCCGATTGTCGGCCTGGTCTCGGAAGCCGTGCCGGTACGGGGACGCTGGGCGCCCGGCGCCCGCGCGCTCGTGCTCGCCAGCATCGTGGCCGTCGCAGCCCTGGGGCTGCTGCTCTCGCTGTATCACCTGCTCGCGGATCCGCTCGGCAACACCCTTGCCAACGGGATCCCCTACGCCGGCTTCATTCTCGTGGGAGCGTTGGCCCCGGCCGCAGCCGCCTGGGTTCTCCAGCTCGGCCCGTTCACACGACCACCGGAGCCGGTCTGGCTGCTCACGGTGACGATGATCGCGCTGCTCGCGATCGGCACGGTGCTCGGGTTCGCCCTCGGCTTCCCCGGCGACTACGACGCGGACAGCGGCAGCTACCACCTGGCGGCCGAGTTCGAGGGCACGCTCGGCGGAACGGCGATACTCGGGCTCGCCGTGGGCATCATCTTCTTCTTCCCGAAGCTGTGCGGCCGGCTCTACGACGAGCGATCCGCGCGCGGAGCCGTCGCGCTGCTGGCCATCGGGATGATCCTGACGATGCTCGGCCAGCACATCGCCGGCGAAGGAGATCTCGCGTCGTTCTCGAGCGCAGCGAAGACGGGCTCCGCACTGGCGCTCACCGGCTACGTCCTGGTCTTCCTCGGCGGCGCAGCCTTTCTCGTGGGCGCGGTAACGAGCTGGCGGCGGGGCACGAGGGTCGGTAACGACCCATGGCGCGCGGACACGCTCGAGTGGTACACGGAATCGCCGCCTCCGCCCGGTAACTTCGACCGGCTTCCGCCGATCGAGAGCGAGCGGCCGCTCCACGACCTGCGCGAGCGGCTTGCGCGAGGCCGGCGTGCCTGAGCGGCACTCGACCCCCGGTCCCTGGCTCCGGCTCACGGCGCTCGCCGCGACCGTCGCCACGGGCGTCGTCGTCGTCACGGGCGAGTGGTCGCGGTCGCACGAGGCCGCCGTGCTCGGAGCGCTCGCGCTCATCCTCAGCGTGGCCGCGGCGAGCTTCTTCGGCCACCGTGACCGGCCGGCGCTCGTCGTCGCCGCCGCGACGTCGCTGGGTCTCTTCCTGCTCCAGATCGCGCTCGGCGGGCTCGTCTCCCAGATCGGCTCCGGCGGCTGGACGAGCGGGCTGCACGTCGCCTTCGGGGCGCTCTCGCTCGCGGCCTGCGCCGTGACCGCCGCCCTCGACGTTCCGCGGCAGCGTCGAGTGGTCACCGCGATCACTGCGGAGTGCCTGGCGCGACTACATCACGCTGACCAAGCCGAGGATCATGGTGCTGCTGCTCCTGACGGCGGCGGGCGGTGCGTTCGTCGGAGCGCAGGGCGTCCCGCCGGCCGGAACCCTCCTCGCGATGCTCGGCGGCCTCGCCCTCGCCTGCGGCGGCGCCTCCGCCCTCAACCACGTGCTCGACCGCGACATCGACAAGCACATGAAGCGCACCGACCGGCGGCCCGTGGCAACCGGCCGGGTGGCGCCCGATCGCGCTCTCGAGTTCGGGCTCGCCCTGTCGGCGTTCTCGTTCGTCGTGCTCGCGAGCTTCACGAACGTGCTCGCCGCTCTGCTCGCCGTCTTCGGAAACCTCTTCTACGTCCTCGTGTACACGGGCTGGCTCAAGCGCTCGACGCCGCAGAACATCGTCATCGGCGGAGCCGCAGGCGCCGTACCGGCGGTCGTGGGCTGGGCGGCCGTCACGGGCGATCTCGCGCTGCCGGCGCTGTTCCTGTTCCTGATCGTCTTCGTCTGGACGCCGCCGCACTTCTGGGCCCTCGCCATGCTGATCCGCCGCGAGTACGAGGCAGCCGCGCGTGCCGATGCTCCCGGTCGTGCGCGGCGAGCGGACGACCACGCTGGCGATCCTTCGCTACTCCGTCCTGCTCGTCGCCGTCACGTTGCTGCCGGTGATCTTCGACGAGCTCGGCTACCTCTACCTCGCGGCCGCCGTCGCGCTCGGCGCGGTCTTCCTGGCGTTGGCACTGGCGCTCCGGCGCGACCCGAGCCCGAGGCGCGCGCGGAGCCTCTTTTCCTATTCGCTGAGCTATCTGGCGCTGCTCTTCGTGGCCATGGCGATCGACCCGATCATCCTCGGCTAGCGCGAGCTCGCACGGGACCCGCTCAGGCGAGGCTCCGGACCGCCTCCTCGTAGACCGGATCCCGGCCGAAGACCTCGAGCTCGGCCGAGAGCAGGTCGACTGCCGACGGCTGCTCGAGCCGGATCGGGACCGCCGCGACGCCGTCGACCTCGACCCGCTCGATCTCGTCGCGTTCCTCGTGGTCGAGCGCGACCTGACGGCCGAGCCGCCCGCGCAGCCAGCCGCAGAGCAGCAGCGCCTCTGCCCGGGGCCCGGAAACCGCCAGCGCGTCCGCCTCGGCGATGCCCGGCCACAGCGCGGCGACGGCCTGTCGCCACGGCCGCAGCCGGCTCCACGCGATGTCGGAGATCGCCAGGCGCTCGAACAGCTCAGGCAGCGCGCCGTATGTGGCGGCGGGGTCGCCCCACTCCATCCCGTCGACGACGAGGCGATCGACGACGCCGATGAGCTGCTCGAGCTCGGGCGAGCCCACCTCGAGCTCGCCGCGCCAGCGCAGGAAGGCCGGCAGGTCGGATACGAGCAGCGGCTGCACGACGCTCGCCGGAGCCTTGGCCCGTGGTCCTCGCAGCCAGATGCAGATCACCTCGGAGGCGATGGCACGCTGACCGCCGCCGTAGCCGAACCGCTCCACGGAAACCTCCGCGTCCAGCGCGTCCCGCTTCGCCTCGGGGTCGGGGAACAGGACGATCGTGCGGGATGGGTGGCGGTCGCCGAGGCCCCCGAGGACGGCCAACGCCGCCTGCTCCCACTCCTGCGGGACCCAGGCCACATGGGTGAGGACGCGCGTCCGCTGCGCATAGTGCCCGGGCTCGAATCCCTCCGCGTCGAGGCGGGCCAGCTCGGACTCGATCGCCCGTAGCGTGGCGTTCTCGATCAATGCCGGCGCCAGGAGCGGCCGTCGCGGTGCAGCAGCTCGTCCCCGGCCGCCGGCCCCCAGGTACCCGCTGCGTAGTTCGGGAAGGCCGGTCGCTCGCGGTTCCAGGCTGCAACGATCGCATCGACGAGGCCCCACTGCTCCTCGACCTCGTCCGCCCTTGTGAACAGTGTCGCGTCGCCGAGCATGCAGTCGAGGATCAAGCGCTCGTACGCCTCCGGTAGGCCGCTCCGGAACGCGCCGCCGTACCAGAAGTCCATGTGCACCGGCCGGATCGTCATGCCGTGCCCGGGTGCCTTGGCGTTCATCCCGAGCGAGATGCCCTCGTCGGGCTGGATGTGGAGGAGCAGGACGTTCGGCCGCAGCGCGCCCGCCTGGTCGATCTCGAACGGTGGATGCGGGGCCCGCTTGAACTGGACGGCGATCGTCGTCTCTCGCCGCGGCAGCCGCTTGCCGGTGCGTATGTAGATCGGCGTATCGGCCCAGCGCCAGTTGTCGACGTGCAGCTTCGCGGCCACGTAGGTCTCGGTGAGCGAGTCCGGGAGACACTCGTTTCTCCTGGCGGTAGCCCGGCACCTCCTCGCCCTCGACGAAGCCGGGGCCGTACTGCCCGCGCACGACGTCCTTCGGCGCAGGCGTGTGGATCGACCGGAGCACCTTGACCTTCTCGTTGCGCACCGACTCGCTGGTGAAGTCGCTCGGCGGCTCCATGGCCGTCGAGGGCGACCAGCTGGAGCAGGTGGTTCTGGAAGATGTCGCGGATCGCTCCCGCCTGCTCGTAGAAGCCCGCACGACCCTCGATGCCGAGCGACTCGCCCACGGTGATCTGGACGTGATCGACCATGAGGCGGTTCCAGATCGGCTCGAAGATGCCGTTGCCGAAGCGCAGGACGAGCATGTTCTGGACGGTCTCCTTGCCCAGGTAATGGTCGATCCGGTAGATCTCGCTTTCGTCGAAGTGCTGCGTGAGGAGCTGGTTCAGCTCCCGAGCGCTGGCAGCGTCGCGTCCGAACGGCTTTTCGACGATCAGGCGAGTCCAGCCGCTGGTCGCGCGGTTCTTGCCGATCTGCACGACCGTGGGCTCGATGATCGCCGGGCGGAATGGCGAGGTAGTAGACGCGGTTGCCGAGCGTGCCCCTCTTCTCGTCGAGCTCGTTCAGCACCTCGACGACCGGCTGCTCGCCGCCCTCCGCCGGGAAGTCCGTGGACACGTAGCGCATGCCGGCCTCGAGCGACTCCCAGACGTCCGTCCGGAACGGCTCGCGACCGTGCTCCTCGACGGCGGCGCGCATGGTCTTGCGAAACTCCGCGTCGCTGCTCGGCGTGCGCGCGACTCCGACGATGGCGACCTGCTCGGGGAGATAGCGGTTGGCGGCGAGCGCGTAGAGGGCGGGGATGAGCTTGCGCTCGGTGAGATCACCCGAGGCGCCGAAGATCGTGATCGCACACGGCTCCGGGATCCTGCGGACCGCAAGACCGGCCAGCAGCGGATTCTCGGCGGCTTCGTTCACCGCATCCGTCATAGGTCCTCGAGCCGGACGCGCGCCACACGACGCCCCCGCTCCCGCAGCGCATCGAAGTCACCCGCCGCCTGAGCCCGCACGAGCCGCCGGAACCCGTGAGGCCGGCCGGGGATGTCGAGATGGTCGGGATCGTCCACGACCTGGAGGAACAGGCCGTTCTCCGGCCCGCCCTTGTGAAGCTGACCGGTCGAGTGGAGGTAGCGCGGCCCGTAGCCGGCGGTCGTAACGATCCCCGTCGCGGCTCGCACATGCTCCCGGAGAACGGCGATCCTGCCGTCGGTCTCGGCAGTGGGCGCGACGAACGCCTGCACGCAGAAGTAGTCGCGGGGCCGGGCCTGGGACATGAGCTCGTCCAGGGAGCCGACGGGCTCGACCGACGGCTGCTCCCCGCTCGAGAGAATCGCCTCCGTCCGGTCCTTCGCCTCCTGGACGTTCGGCTGGTCGAACGGGTTGATCTCGAGCAGCGAGCCCGCGACGGCGGTCGCGAACTCGAAGCGGAAGAACTCGGCGCCGAGGTCCGCGGGCTCGTCGATGCGCGGACGGACGAGCTGCCGGTCGGGCCCCTCGCCCGGCTCGCCCGGAGCCGGCACGAGCCCGCGGCCTTCCTTCCCCGTCGACTCGGCGAGCAGCTGCTCGGCCCAGAGGCCGAACCCGCCCGGGTTCGGGTTGATGACCACCTTGTCCTTGCCCTCGCGCCAGCCGCCTCCCAGCTCGAGGCCGAGCTCGAGACCGGGATTGTCCTCGTCCCCCTTGCAGCTCTCGGCCGTCTCGACCGCCCGGTCGAGCAGCGCGTCGAGATCGACCCGTAGGAGCGCCGCGGGCACGAGCCCGAACAGGGAAAGCGCCGAGAAGCGGCCTCCGATCTCGGGCTCGCCGGCGAACACCTCGCGGAAGCCCCGCTCCCGGGCGAGCTGCTCGAGCCCGGTCCCCGGGTCGGTGATGGCCGCGAAGCGGTCGCCCTGCTCCCCGACGCGCGCCCAGAAGTAGTCGAGCAGGCAGCGGGTCTCGAGCGTCGTGCCCGACTTCGACGAGACCAGGAACAGCGTCCGTTCGAGATCGAGCGACTCCGCCAGCGTGCTGATCGCGGCCGGGTGGGTCGTGTCGAGGACATGGAACTGCGTGGACTTCACCGTCCGCCGCAGCACCTCCGGCGCGAGGCTCGAGCCTCCCATGCCGAGCAGGACGACCTCGGACAGGCCGTCCGCTGCAACGGCGTCGGCGAACTCCTTCAGTCGGCCGACGTGCTCTCGCGCACGCACGGGCTCGTCGAGCCATCCGAGCCACCGGTCCTCGCCGGACGACGTCCAGAGCGACGCGTCGCGGGCCCAGATCCTCGCTGCGAGCTCGACGGTGCCGGTTCGGGCCACGGGAGACCGCTCAGGCGGCGGCGAGCTGCGCGCCGGCGGCGCGGATGCCGTCGAGCAGCTCGGCGAAGGAATCGGCGAACTTCTCGACGCCTTCGCGCTCGAGCGTCAGCGTCACGTCGTCGTAGTCGACGCCGGCGGCCGCAAAGCGCTCGAGCACCGCGTGCGCCTCGTCGATGTCACGCTCGAGCGTCAGCTCGGCCCGACCGTGATCCTGGAATGCGCGGATCGTCTCCTCCGGCATGGTGTCGATCGTCTGCGGCCCGATCAGCTCCTCGACGTAGAGGACGTCGCGGTACGCCGGATTCTTCGTCGACGTCGAGGCCCAGAGACACCGCTGCGGACGGGCGCCCTTGGCGGCGAGCTCCTCCCACCGCTCGCCGGAGAACAGCTCCTTGAACCGCTCGTACGCAAGCTTCGCGTTCGCGATGGCCAGCGTGCCCTTGAGCTCGTCTGGCCCGCCGATCTCCTCGAGCCGCCGGTCGGCCTCGGTGTCGACTCGTGAGACGAAGAAGCTGGCGACGGAGGCAGCCCTGGAGACGTCGCCGCCCGCCGCGGCAAGCCGCTGGAGGCCGCGAATGTAGGCCTCGGCGACCTCGACGTACCGGTCGAGCGAGAAGATCAGCGTGACGTTGATCGACTTCCCCTTGGCGATCATGTCCTCGATCGCCGGCAGCCCCGGCTTGGTGGCGGGGATCTTCACGAACAGATTCGGTCGGTCGATCTCCGCGTGCAGCCGGGCGGCCTGTGCGGTCGTCGCCTCGGTGTCGTAGGCGAGCGTCGGATCGACCTCGATCGACACGAAGCCGTCGACTCCCGAGGTTGCCTCCCACACCGGTCGCAGCAGGTCGCAGGCGTCGCCGACATCGGTGCCGGCCAGCCGAATGAAGATCTCCTTGGGATCGTCGGTCTCCTCCAGCAGCGCGGCGAGCTGCTCGTCGTACGCACTCCCGCCGGACAACGCCTTCTGGAAGATCGTCGGGTTGGACGTGACTCCGACGACCGCGTCCTCGCGCATCATCCGGGCGAGCTCGCCGTCCTTCAGAAGATCGCGTGACAGGTAGTCGATCCAGACGCTCTGGCCGAGCTCTGAAAGCTGGTGGAGCCTCGACTTGGCCATTGGCCTTCCTTTCTAGAGGCTGGTCAAACGTGCTGGGTACGCTCGAGCAGCACGCGTGCGCGGGCTGCGACGTTCTCCGGGGTGAAGCCGAGCTGCTCGAGGACGGTTGCCCCCGGAGCGGACGCGCCAAACCGCTCGATCGAGACGATGTCCCCACGCGTGCCGGTCCAGCGCTCCCAGCCGAAGGACGTCGCAGCCTCGACGGCGAGCCGCGCCTCGCAGTCCGGCGGGAGCACCTCGTCGCGATACGACGCCGGCTGCTCGGCGAAGAGCTCCCAGCAGGGCATCGAGACGACGCGGGCCGCGACGCCGTCGGCGGCGAGCGTCCGCGCTGCCTCGAGCGTGACCGAGACCTCGGAGCCGGTGGCGAGCAGGACGAGATCGGGATCGCCGTCGCCGTTCGCCTCCCAGAGCACGTAGGCGCCTCGCTCGGTGCCGGCGGCGCCGGCACATTCACCCTCGCCGCGGCGGAACACGGGGACGTCCTGGCGCGTCAGCACCAGCGCAACCGGGCCCTCCCGGCGCTCGAGGGCGACCTTCCACGCATACGACGTCTCGTTCGCGTCGGCGGGACGGACCACCCAGAGGTTGGGGATGGCCCGAAGCGCGGCGAGATGCTCGATCGGCTGGTGCGTAGGGCCGTCCTCGCCGAGCCCCACCGAATCGTGCGTCCACGCCCAGACGACGGGGAGCCCCATCAGCGCCGAGAGGCGCACGGAGGGACGCATGTAGTCCGAGAAGATGAGGAACGTCGAGCCGAACGGCTTCACGACGCCGCCGTGGAGTGCGAGGCCGTTGACGATCCCGCCCATGGCGTGCTCGCGCACTCCGAACGGGATGTTGCGGCCGGCGAAGCGCGCCGAGAACATGCCGGCGCCGTCGAACGCGGTCTTCGTCGACTCGACGAGGTCGGCGGCGCCGCCCACCATGGTCGGCGCAAAGGGCTTGAACGCCTCCATCACACTTGCGCCCGCCGCGCGGGTCGCCAGCTTCGCCTTCTGCTCCGGGTCGAACGTCGGCAGCGCTGCCTCCCAGCCGTCGACCAGCTCCCCGGCCTGAGCGCGGTCCCAGTCCTCGGCTAGCTCGGCGAACGACTCGCGCCAGCGGTCGAAGCGCGCCTGCCAGTCGGCCTCGAGCTGCGCCCCGTCCTCGCGCCGGGACATGTGCTCGTACACCCCGTCGGGGACGACGAAGCTCTGGTCCGGGTCGAAGCCGAGCACCTCCTTCGCCGCCCGGACCTCGTCCTCGCCGAGCGGCGCGCCGTGGGCCTTGGCGGTGTCCATGGCGTGCGGAGCGGGATAGGCGATGTGACTGCGCACGGCGACGAACGACGGGCGCGCGGTGTCCTCCCTGGCCGCGGCGACGGCGGCATCGAGGGCCTCGACGTCGTTCACGTCCTCCACCCGCTGCACGTGCCAGCCGTAGGCCGCAAAACGGGCGCACTTGTCCTCGGAGTCGAACGACAGCGCCGTTGTGCCGTCGATCGTGATGCGGTTGTCGTCGTAGAAGACGAGCAGCTTGCCGAGACCGAACGCCCCGGCGAGCGAAGCGGCTTCCTGGCAGACGCCCTCCATCAGATCGCCGTCGGAGGCGATGACGTAGATCCGGTGGTCGACGATCTCGTGTCCGGGCCGGTTGTAGCGCTGCGCGAGAAACCGCTCGGCAGCAGCCAGGCCGACCGCGTTGGCGAAGCCCTGCCCGAGCGGCCCGGTCGTCGTCTCGACCCCGGGGTGAGGAAGTGCTCCGGGTGGCCGGGCGTCCGCGAGCCCCATTGCCGGAACCGCTGCAGCTCCTCGAGCGGCAGGTCGTACCCGGTGAGATGCAGCGCCGCGTACTGGAGGATGCAGGCGTGCCCGGCCGAGAGCACGAATCGATCCCGGTCCGGCCAGGCAGGGTTGGCCGGGTTCGCCCGCAAATGGCTGCGGTAGATCGTGTAGGCAAGCGGCGCCAGCGCCATCGCCGTGCCCGGATGCCCCGCGTTCGCCTTCTGGACCGCGTCCATGGCGAGCACGCGGATCGTGTCGATCGACAGCTGCCGGAGGTCGGCGCTCATGCCCTCGGGGTAACCATACCCGCGAGCCTGCGCTTCAACTTACGGCGCACCGGAGCCCGACGCGAGGACGGACACCGCGCGCAGCTTGTTGCTCGCGTCGAGCGCCGCCACCTTGTAGGCCTCGGCGAGCGTCGGGTAGTTGAACACGGTGTCGACGAGGTAGTCCACGGTGCCTCCGAGCCCCATCACCGCCTGCCCGACGTGAACTACCTCGGTCGCCTGCGCGCCGATGGCGTGGACGCCGAGCAGCGTGTGGTCCACCGAGGAGACGAGCAGCTTGACCAGCCCGTGGGTCTCTCCCAGGATCTGCCCGCGCGCAAGCTCGCGGTAGTGCGAGATCCCGACCTCGTACGGAATCGCGTCCGCGGTCAGCTCGGGCTCCGTCTTGCCGACATAGCTGATCTCGGGAATCGAGTAGACGCCGAACGGAATCAGGTCGGTCATCGAATGCGTCTCGACTCCGCACGCGTCGCAGGACGCGATCCGACCCTGTTCGGCGGAGGCCGAAGCCAGGCTCGGGAACCCGATCACGTCCCCGACCGCGTAGATGTGCTCGACGGCTGTGCGATAGCGGGAGTCGACGGCGATGCGGCCGCGCCCGTCCACCTCCAGTCCGACCTGCTCGAGCCGCAGGTCGGCCGTTGCGCCGACCCTGCCGGCCGAGTAGAAGACGGCGTCGGCAGCGATCTGCTTGCCGCTTGCGAGCTGGGTGATCGTCCCGTCAGGTCGGTTGCCGACCGCGGTGACGATCTCGCCGAAGCGGAAGATGACGCCGAGATCGCGCAGGTGGTAGCTCAGCGCCTCGGTGATCTCGGGATCGCAGAAGTCGAGCATCGCCGCCCGGCCGTCGACCACCGTCACCTTGCTTCCGAGCGCCGCGAACATCGACGCGTACTCGATGCCGATGACCCCGGCGCCGACCACGACGACCGAGTCGGGGATGTGACGGATCCTGAGGATCCCGTCCGAGTCGAAGACGGTCACGTCGTTGATGTCCACGTCCGGAATGCGGGCGGGTGTCGAGCCGGGCGCGAGAACGATCTTCTCTGCGGTGAGCCGGCGCTCTGCGCCGGAGCCGTCGTCCACCTCCATCACGTGCTCGTCGACGAAGAACGCGCTGCCGTCCACGAGCGAGACGCGGTTGCGCACGAGCTGGTCGCGGACGACGCTGCGCTCGCGCTCGACGACCTGACGCGTACGGGTGCGAAGGTCGTCGACCGAGATCTGATCGCGCAGGCGGTAGCCCCGGCCGTAGATCTCGCGTTGGTTGAGGCCGGTCAGGTAGACGATCGCCTCGCGAATCGTCTTCGACGGGATCGTGCCCGAGTTCACGGAGACCCCGCCGAGCGTGCGCGCCCGCTCGACGAGCGCGACCCTGCGGCGCAGCTTGGCCGCCTGGATCGCCGCCTTCTGACCCGCCGGCCCGGAGCCGATCACGAGGACGTCGTAGTCGTAGCTCACTGGCCCTGGGCCATGATCTCCGCGCGCGCCGGAATCAGTGGGGATCGGAGGTGTGTACGGGCCGTAACGATCTGGTGCAGTCCTTCCCGCTCAGGCAACGACTGACCCGCACAGGTAGAGGCGGCCGTCGCGTGCCTCGGCGACTTCCGAGAGGCGATGCGGGCGGGCCTCGTGAGGTCGCAGGAGGTGGAGGACATCGTGACCGCGGGCGGTGAGCAGGTCGGCGACGAGTAGCCGGTGGCATCGCCACGGTACCGTCTCGGCGCACATGAGACACGGCGAAGGCTCGGCGAGCGCCTGATCCAGCGCCTGCCCGAACTGCGCCGTCGTCATCCAGGCGGCGTACGCCGCGAACGCGGGCAGACAGTCGAACCGATCCTCGCCCGGGACTCCGCTCCGCCGGCCGCCGAGGTCTACGGCATGCCGGTAGGCGATTCCGCTGCGCTCCAGGGACGCCTCGAGCGCCGTCCGGTTGAACTGCGGGTTGCGCCGTGAGCCGGGGAAGCGCCGCACGTCGACGAGCGTCCGGACACCGCCCTGCTCGAGGCACTCGATCAGCTCCTCGATCGGCCTCGTTCCGTGCCCGATGGTGCAGACATGCATGGGTCTAGGGTTTCGAGCGGATGATCCCCATCCGGGACAACATCCCCACCAGGCGCTTCCCGGTCGTCACGGTGACGCTGATCGCGATCAACGCGGCCGTGTGGATCCTGTACGAGCTGCCCGACCTCGACAAGGCCGTCGTCGAGTCGGGCTGGATCCCGTGCGAGGTCAACGGGACCTGTAACCCGCCGGGACCGAGCTGGCCGGTCGATGCCGTGGCGTCGATGTTCATGCACGGCAGCTGGATCCACATCATCGGCAACATGCTCTTCCTCTGGATCTTCGGGAACAACATCGAGGACCGGCTCGGCCGGGCATGGTTCGTCGTCTTCTACTTCGCCGCCGGGTTCGCGGCGACGGCGCTGCAGACGTTCACCACGCTCCGGTTCGGAACGCCGCGAAGACTCGTTCATCCCGAACGTCGGCGCCAGCGGCGCGATCGCCGGCGTGCTCGGCGCGTACTTCCTCCTCTACCCGCACGCGCGGGTTCTGTCGTTCGTGATCCTCGTCTTCGTGCTCGTGCCGATCGAGGTGCCCGCCGTGGTGTTCCTCGGCATCTGGTTCCTGTTCCAGCTCTGGCAGGGCGGCTTCGACCTGCTGGCCCCGACGGGCGGGGGTACCGGCGGCGTCGCGTTCTTCGCCCACATCGGCGGCTTTCTGCTCGGAGTGATCGTCGGCCTCGTGCTGCGCGGGAGGGACCGGCCGCGCGCGCCGGCGTGGCCGCGGTCTGAAATGTGACCTTGCCGGAACGCGCCCGGGGGCGTAGCCGTCGCGAAGCTCGCGAGGGAACGCATGTCAGCCGCCGCAGCGCCGCAGCCGCCCGTGATCGTGCTCCCCGGCATTCTTGCCACGGCGCTCCACGATCTCTACCCGATCGATCCGGACGAAGTGTGGAGCGCCGTCCTCAACAAGGAGTACGCACGCATCGCCCTTCACCCGGACGACGTGCGCTACGAGGCCCGCGAGCCCGCGCGGGTCACGGCGCTGAACCCGTTCGGCATCGTCTACGGCGACCTCATCGAGTCCCTGCAGGCACGAGCTCACGGCCCGGGCCGACGAGCCCACACCGGTGTTCGGCTTCGGCTACGACTGGCGCCAGGACTGCGCCCGAACGGCAGCCCAGCTCGGCGCGTTCGTCGACGAGGTGCTGGCGAGAACCGCGCTGCTGCGCCACTACAAGGCGCGGCCGCCCGAGACCGTCGATCTCGTGGGGCATTCGATGGGCGGCCTCGTGATCGCCGGCTACCTCTCGGATCGGCAGGCGCAGGGGCTTCCGAGCCGGACCAGGCGGGTGATCACGATCGCGACTCCGTTCCGGGGTGCCGTCGACGCGCTCCAGAAGCTCTCGACGGGTCTCGGCCTGCTCACGGGCCCCGACTCGACGTCGCGCGAGCGGGAGGCCGCACGGACGATCCCGAGCATCTATCAGATGTTGCCGAGCTTCACCGGTGGTGTGTCCGTCGACGCCGGGATCAAGGCGAAGATCGGGACCGACGACCTCTTCGACGTGCGCACCTGGCAACCGTCGATCCTCGCGACGCTCTCAGAGTTCATCCGTCTCCAGGACGCCCGGATCACGGCACGCGAGCTCCTCCGGCAGCATCTGGACCGGGCCCGCGCTTTCATCGGCGCCGTGAATGCCCTCGACCCGGCTCGCTCGCTTCCCGAGGAGGCCGCCGGCTGGCTCCCGATCGTCGGGACCGACGCCAAGACGTACGTCAGAGCGAGGGTCGTGGACGGCGGGAACGGAAAGCCGAGCTTCGACTTCCCCGCGGCCGCGAACAACTGGCCGAGCGGCGAGAGAACGGGGGACAACACGGTGCCGTTCCTCGGAGCGCGTCCCGACTTCCTCGAGAAGAGCCGCCTCGTTTGCGTGACCGAGGACGACCGCGAGTTCCTCGAGTTCGGAGATCGGCTGCTCATCGACCGCGTAGGTTTCCACGCGGCGCTGCCGAAGCTGAACCACGTCCAGAAGCTCACCGCGCGCTTCCTCCGGGACGATCTCGGCTGGAAGCTGAAGGGACGGCGGGCACCCGGGGTAACCCGCCCGCGCTGGCCGTCCTGGCTTCTCGACGAGCTAGGCCCTCCTGTCGAGGTGACCGCGGCCTTCGGCCGCTTTCCGCCCGAAACCAGCCTCCGGCTGTTTCGGGCTAGAACGCGCGGCCCTCGCGGGCTTCGCGACCCAGCGCCTTGACCGCGGCCTTCGGCCGCTTTCCGCCCGAAACCAGCCTTCGGCTGTTTCGGGCTAGGTCGCGTCGAACGTCGCGATCAGAGCCTCCGCGACAACCCGCATCGGCCGGCCGGACACCTGGCTCGCGCGCCGCAGACGCCCGAAGGCCTCCCCTTCGGTGAGCCCTTCCCGCTCCATGAGCAGGCCCTTGGCGCGCTCGACCAGCTTTCGCGTGGCGAGCGCCTCGACGAGCGAATCGGCTTCCTCGCGCAGCGTCGCGAGCTCCTCGTGCCGCGCCCGCGCCGTGTGGATCGCCGGCAGCAGGTCGGCTTCGCGAAACGGCTTGACGAGGTAGCCGAACACTCCCGCCTCGACCGCGCGCGAGACGAGCTCCTCCTGGCTGTAGGCGGTGAGCATGACGATCGGGATGGGCCGCTCGTCGATGATCCGCTTCGCGGCCTCGATCCCGTCCAGCCGCGGCATCTTGACGTCGAGAATCGCCAGGTCCGGTTGCTCTCGCCGCGCCAGCTCGACGGCCTCCTCGCCGTCCTGGGCCTCGGCGCAGACGGTGAAACCCGCGCGCTCGAGCAGATCCCGCAGGTCGAGCCTGATGATCGCCTCGTCCTCGGCTACGAGGATCTTCATAGCGGGAACGTCACCTCCGCCCGCAGTCCGCGCTCGTCGTGCAGGACCAGCGTCCCCTTCAGCTCGTCGCGAACGAGCGCCTGCACGATCGACAGACCGGTGCCCTGCTTCGTCCCGGCGACGCCGGCGCCGTTGTCCGCGACCGCGAGCACGACCTCGCCGTTGCGCCGTGAGAGCTCGATCACGACATCGTCGCCCCCGTGCTCGAGCGCGTTCTGCAGCAGCTCGGAGAACACGAGCGCGAGCGCCGTCGCCTGGGAGCCGTCGAGCGAGACGGGCTCGAGGCGGGACTCGACGTGCTTCCCGGCCCCGAGGCCCTGGACGATCATCCGCCGCAGCCGCTCGATCAGGTCGCCCAGCTCGACGTCGTCCTCGCGCCGCTCGGTCAGGACCTCGTGCACCGCCGCGATCGCGAGGATCCGGTTCACCGAGTCCTCGAGCGCCCGCCTCGGATCGACGTCGGTCGAGCGCGCCTGCAGGCGGAGCATCGACGCCACCGTCTGCAGGTTGTTCTTGACGCGGTGGTGGATCTCCTGGGCGAGCACGCCGCGCATCACTGCACGCCCGTGCTCGAGGGCGACGGCCGCATGGTGCGCGATCGAGGTGAGCAGGGTGCGCTCCTCGTCGGTGAACGGGTAATCGCGATGGCAGACGAGCTCTCCGATCTCTCGGCCCTTCCAGCGCAGCGGCGTGCGCTCCGAGTAGGTCCCCGGGCCGCCCTCGGGCCAGGCGGAGCGCCCGTCCGCCAGCTCGATCGACGCGCCGGTCGCGCGCACCGCCTGCATCGTCGTCTTGACGATGTGCTCGAGCGACTCCTCGAGGTAGAGCGACTCGGAGACGGCCTCGGAGATGTGCGCCAGCGCCTCGAGCTCCGCCACCCGCCGCTGCGCGTGGTCGTACAGCTTGGCGTTCTCGATCGCCTGGCCCACCTGGCCGGCAATCGCCATGAGCAGCTCGATCTCGGCCTCGTCGAACTCCCGCTCCTCGATGGTGCGGACGTTCAGAGCCCCCTCCAGGCGCTCCCGGGCGACGATGGGCACGGCCAGGATGGACTCGTACTGCTCCTCGTGGAGGTTCGGGAAGTGCTTGAAACGCGGGTCGAGATGCGCGGCGCGCGCGATCATGACCGGCGCCCGATCGGCCGCCGCCGTTCCCGTGATGCCCTCGCCCGGTCGCATCTTCGGCGTGCGCGTCAGCTCCTCCACGCGCGAGCCGACGCAGGCCCGCAGCACGAGCTCGTCGGCGCGCTCGTCGTAGAGGTAGACGAAGCAGGCGTCTCCCTCGAGCGCGTCCGCGACCTTCGCCGCGACCAGCTCGAACAGCTCGCCGAGGTCGAGCGTCGAGTTGACCGCCGCGATCGTCTCGGTGACGAGCCTGAGGTGGCGCTCCGTCCGGTTCACGTGTTCGATGATAGGCACCTTCCCGTCGGCCTAGGCGTTGGCTAGGCTCTCCGCGTGGCAGTTCGCGCCAACGACCCCAACGTGCTCGCCGCCACCCGGGGATACATCGTGGCGGACGCCCGCGGCCGGATCGTCGGCCGCGTCGACGAGGTCAGCGTCCCCGCCGACGCGGCCCCGCGGCTGACGGTTCGCGGTCGCCTGCCCTGGCGGCGTCCTCGGATCGTCACGATCTCCGAGATCGACGCCGTGGACCCGGGGAACGAGGTCATCGCTCTCCGCGTCGAGCGGGAGCAGCTCCGGCAACCCTGATCACAGCACCGACAGGTAGCGGTCGAGCTCCCACGGCGTGACCTGAAGGCGATACTCGTCCCATTCCTTCTCCTTGAGGGCGATGTAGCGCTCGAACATGTGGGGCCCGAGGATGCGCTGGCACAGCTCCGACTGGGCGAGCTCCTCGATGGCCTCACCGAGCGACTCGGGCAGGCTGATGATGCCGCGCTCGCGCCGTTCCTCGTGGGTCAGCTCGAAGAGGTTCTCCTCCATCGGCGGCGGCAGCTCGTAGTCCGTGCTCGATGCCCTCGAGCCCCGCGTGCAGAAGCGCGGCGAACGTCAGGTACGGGTTGCAGGCCGGGTCGGGACAGCGGATCTCGGCCCTCGTCGCCTGCTCCTTGCCCGGGTGGTAGAGCGGGATGCGGATCAGAGCCGAGCGGTTGCGCTGCGACCACGCGACGTAGACCGGGGCCTCGTAGCCCGGCACGAGCCGCTTGTAGGAGTTCACCCACTGGGCGAAGATCGCGCAGATCTCCCGCGCGTGCTTGAGCTGCCCGGCGATGAACTGCTTGCCGGTCGCGGAGAGATGGTGCTCGCCGCCGGAGTCGTAGAAGGCGTTCTTGCCGTCCGCAAAGAGCGACTGGTGCGTGTGCATCCCGGAGCCGTTCTGCCCGAACAGGGGCTTCGGCATGAAGGTCGCGTAGATCCCGTACTTGGTCGCGATCTCCTTGACGATCAGCCGGTAGGTCACCGTGTGGTCGGCCATCGCCTGGGCGTCGGAGTACCGCATGTCGATCTCGTGCTGGGAGGGCGCGACCTCGTGGTGGGCGTACTCGACCGGGATCCCCATCGACTCGAGGGCCTTGATGGTCTCCTTGCGCCACTCGGACGCGACGTCGAGCGTGGCGAGGTCGAAGTAGCCGCCGTGGTCGAGGGTCTCCGTGCCTTCGTCGTTCTTGAAATAGAAGTACTCGAGCTCGGGGCCCACGTTGAAGGCGTCGAAGCCCATCGAGCGCATGCGGTCGAGCGCGCGCCGCAAGACGTACCGGGGATCGCCCTCGTACGGGGCGCCGTCGGGCGTGACGACGTCGCAGATCATGCGCGCGACCTTGTGCTCCCCCGTCTTCCAGGGCAGCACCTGGAAGGTCTTCGGATCGGGAATCGCCACCATGTCCGACTCCTCGATCGGGTTGAAGCCGGTGATCGAAGAGCCGTCGAATCCCATCCCGTCGTCGAGAGCGCCCTCGAGCTCCGCGATCGTGATGGCGAAGCTCTTCAGCTGCCCGAAGATGTCGGTGAACCAGAGGAGGACGAAGTCGACCTCCTCGTTGCGTACGCGGTCGCGAACGAGCGAGCGATCGGCGGGATCGCTCGTTGCCCTGCCCTCCATGACCACCTCCTGCGCCATGACCACCTCCCAATGAAAAAGGCCCCAGGCGCCGTCGTGCGCCTGAGGCCTCGTCGCCTCCGTAGCGCCGTCGAGTATATCCGCTATGCTCCGCGTGCGAGGTCGACGGTGGCCTCGCCGAGGCAACGAGGCCTCAGGACGTGAGTCGTCCTGGGGCTTTTTTGGTGGTCCACGACGGGAAGGAGAGGCGCATGACGGAGCTCGCCTACGGCAGCTACCTCGCCGGCTCCGGCACGCGGCCGGAGCCCGAGGACGCCCTCAGCTGGGCGCTCGAGACGAAAGCGAAGATGGTCGACCTCAAGTTCTGCGACCTGCTCGGCACGTGGCAGCACGTCACGATGCCCATCCGCGCGCTGGAGATCGACTCGTTCGCGGAGGGTCTCGGGTTCGACGGCTCGTCGATCCGCGGCTGGCAGGGAATCGAGGAGTCGGACATGCTGCTCATGCCCGATCCGGCGACCGCGATCGTCGACCCCTTCGCGGCCGAGCCGACCGTCTCGTTCGTCTGCGAGATCGCCGACCCGCTGACCCTCGAGCCGTACGCACGCGACCCGAGGCGGGTCGCGCGACTGGCGGAGGAGCACCTGTCCCGGTCGGGCATCGCGGACACCGCGTGCTTCGGGCCGGAGTGTGAGTTCTTCGTCTTCGACTCGGTCTCGTACTCGCTCGACGTGAACCGCGCCGCGTACGAGGTGGACTCCGCGGAGGCGCACTGGAACACGCACCTGCCGGGGCTCGGGTACCAGCTCCGGGAGAAGGGCGGGTACTTCCCGGTCGCCCCGCACGACACGCTCGCCGATCTGCGCACCGAGATGGTCCTGCAGCTCGAGCAGCTCGGCGTGCTCTGCGAGTTCCACCATCACGAGGTCGCCACGGCCGGCCAGTGCGAGATCGACATGCGCTTTGCTCCGCTGACGCGGATGGCCGATCAGGTCATGCTCTACAAGTACGTCGTCCGCAACGTCGCGCGCGCCGCGGGCAAGACCGCCACCTTCATGCCGAAGCCGATCTTCGGCGACAACGGCTCGGGGATGCACACCCATCAGTCGCTCTGGCGCAGCGACGAGACGCTGATGGCCGGAGACGGCTACGCGGGGCTGTCGAGCCTCGCACGCGCCTACATCGGAGGGCTGCTCGTCGCACGCCCCCTCGCTGCTCGCGTTCTGCGCGCCGACGACGAACTCCTATCGCCGGCTCGTTCCCGGCTACGAGGCGCCGGTGAACCTCGTGTACTCGGCGCGCAACCGCTCGGCCGCGATCCGCGTTCCCATGTACTCGGACGCTCCCGCAGCGCGACGCATCGAGTTCCGCTGCCCCGACGCGACCGCCAACCCGTACTTGGCCTTCGCGGCCATGCTGATGGCGGGTCTCGACGGGATCGAGAAGGGCCTGGACGCGGGCGAGCCCGCCGACTTCGACCTGTACGAGGGCAAGCACGACGTCGCCCAGGTGCCGAGCTCGCTCGAGGCCGCCCTGGACGCTCTCGAGCGCGACAACGAGTACCTGCTGCGCGGCGGCGTCTTCTCCGAGGAGCTGCTCACAGCCTGGATCGGCTTCAAGCGCGAGAACGAGGCCGACGTGGTGCGCCTCCGGCCGCACCCGGCCGAGTTCGCCCTCTACTACGACGCGTAGGAAGACTCCGGTACGACGGCCGTAGGGGCCTTGACCGGCCCGCTTCGCGAGCCTCTCCGTCCGGCTGCGGCCCTATCGGGCCGCATTGCGTGAGAACGTGACCGTCAGCGAGGCCGTCAGCTCCTCGAGACCGCCCTCGATGGGAGCGGCGGCGAGCTCGGCGGCCAGCTTCGCGCGCACCGGGCCCGGAGCCGCCGCACCGCCCTCGACGACGTTCACGACCGCGCCGAGCGTGACACCCGTCGCCGCTGCAAGCGCCTCCGCCTTCGCCCGAGCGTCCGCGAAGGCAGCCTCGAGCAGGGCCTCATAGCGGCCGACCCGCTCGGAGACGACGAAGGTGGGACCGTGAACCCTGTTGGCGCCGGCGTCGACGGCGGCCTCGATGACCGTGCCGACGTTCGCGATCTCGCGGATCTGTGCGGTCACGGAGTTCCCGGCGCTGAAGCCGACGATCTCCTGGCCGTCGTTCGAGTAGCGCGGGTGGACCGAGACCTGCTGGGTCTGGACGTCCTCCGCCGCGACGCCGGCCTTCTTCACGGCCTCGATGACCTTCGCCGCCGCGCCCCCGTTCGCCGCCAGAGCCTCACCCGCCGTCCCGCCCTGCGTCTCCACGCCGAACGAGCAGTCGGCGCGATCGGGAGCCGCCCGGACCGTTCCGTGGCCGGTGACGGTGATGCCGCGCACCTCGTCGGCGCCAACCATGCGCGTGCGAGCTGCTACGCGGCTGCGTGAGCCGCCGCGGGCGAGAAGGGACCGAGGTACGGATGCCAGCGGTCCGGGATGTGGGAGGCGGCGAGCGTGATGAAGAGCGCCGGCGCCGGCGGCCTCGGCTTCACCTGAGGATGCATCGAGACCTCATCGGGCAGGCGGTCACCTTTGCGCAGGTTGCACGGCGCGCAGGAGGCCACGACGTTCTCCCAGACAGAATCCCCGCCCCGGCTTCGCGGTACGACGTGGTCGAGCGTAAGGCGGCCGGTCGAGCCGCAGTACTGGCAGCGCCAGCCGTCCCGCGCGAAGAGTGCGCGGCGGGAGATCCGGCGCTGGACGGCGCGCGGAACACGAACGTAGGCGAGCAGCCGGATCACGTGCGGCCACGGGAAACGCCCGCTCGCCGAGCGCAGCGGGCGCTCGATCGCCTCGACGACCTCGGCCTTGCCCTTGAACACGAGCACGTGCGCGCGCCGTACGGAGCAGACGTTCAGCGGCTCGAAGCTCGAGTTCAGGACGAGAACCTGGAGCACGAGCAGAATTGTACGGTCCAGGCCTGCGGCGGCCCACCGCGATCGCCGTTCGCCTGGGTGGCTACTGCTGGGGAAGAACAAGCTGGACGATGCCGGGGGCAGCCTCGGCAAACCCCTGCTCGCGGTAGAACGTCACCGCCGCAGCGTTGTCCGGCTCGACCACGGCCTCGAGCATGCGCGCGCCGATCGAGATGGCGTAGCCCTCCGCATACGCGAGCAACTGCCTCTCGATCCCCTCGTCGTCGTGGTGCGGGCTGACGAGCAGCTGGTCGATCCTGACCGCCGCGGCGCCGCGCGTGAGCGCCTCGTAGCCGGCCGCTTCCCCCTCGATCTCGGCGACGAAGACGACGTCGTTCTCGAGCACCTGGAGGGTGTGCCGTTCCTGCCAGCCCGGCGTCGAGCCGTACGTGCTGCAAGCCAGACCGAACAGGACCGGCTCGTCCTCGGCTTCGAACGGACGAATCGCTGCCTTGCGGTACATCGCGGCGCCGGGATTGTACTCCTGGGCGAGCAGCGCGTGACCGGCCCGCTCCGCGGGCCTCCCCGGTCACGGCTGAGCCGGCCTCGCCGGCTCGTTGCGTGACGCGCGGCCGCTGGCGCGGCGCTTGGGAGTACCGAGCCCTTCGGGCTCGGTGAAGCTTCGCGGCCTGGCGGGCCTCCGGCCCGCGGCCGCTGCGCGCGGCGCTTACGCGCCGCTTGCGGTCGACATCGCGCGGTCGACCGCCTGCTGCTCCTCGGGCGACAGCGCGACGAGCGCCCGGCCGCGGTCGAGCTGCTTCACGTAGACGCGGGCGTGGTCGCGCCCCTGGATGGCGGTCATCACGATGCCCGAGCGACTGGCGTCGAGCACCGCAAACGACGCCGACTGCTGGCCCCCCAGATCGTCGAAGGCGTCGTAGCGGACGACCGCGACCCGCGAGAGCGTCGTGTCCGTCCGTCTGTCCACCCGCGCCAGCCCGCCCGCGATCTCGTCCACCGCCCGGTGGAGGTCGTCGATCCTCGCCTGGAGCGTGACCGCGAAGTCGACGAGGTCGTCCTGGCCCGATCCGATCACGACCGACTGCGCCCGGCGCACGTTGCGCAGCCACACCAGGCAGAGGATCGCGATGACGAGCGCGATTGCTCCGAGCGCCGCAGCGCCGATCGCTATCCAGCCGGCAACCGTGCTCGACAATGGGTTTCTACAGGCTGAAGATCACCGAGTACTCGGCCGTGTTGTTGCTCGTGTTCTCCTCGCCCGGCACCGGCTCGACGCTCACCCTCAGCGTCGTCAGGGCGGCGAAGGTCAGGTTCGTGAAGTTGCTGAACGTCACGACCTTCGTCTGCTTGCTGTTGATCAGATCGATGCTTTGCGACTTCTTGATCGCGGGATCCTGCTGGAGCGTCAGCTTGACCTCGACCTCTGCCTCCTGGAAGTCGCCCGAGTTGCGGACGAGCACCTGGATGGACATGTCCTCGGTCGCCACGATCGTGTTCTCCTCGTCGGGCGAGAGCTCCTCGCCGCCCGGCTGCACGCGGACGCCGGCAATCTGGTTGCCGTGGAGACCGCCCGCCTCTTCCCCGCCCTGCGTGATGCGGCGGACGAGCTCGCTCAGCGACGCCGCGCTGATCAGGCCGGTGTCGGCCAGGAACGGTGAGTCGGGAACGGCCACTCCCGAGACGCCCTCTTGCTTCAGCACCTCCTCGGACCGGGCCTTGAACAGGTCGTCGTAGACCACTGTGCCCGCGATGAGCCTCGCGGCCTGCTGGCCGAGGCTCGCGCCGGCCTGCTCGGGATCCGAGGCGGCCTGGATCTGGCTCGCCGCCTGCTGAAGGCCCCGGAGGCCGCTCTCACGCAGCTGCATCGACTCGACGAGGCTCTCCTGCTCGTCGAGCAGAGAGCTGGGAGGAGTCAGCTCGTTCGCGCGAGCCACGACCTGCGCCTGCTGCTCCGCGAGGCCGCCGAGCTGGCTCTCCAGGTCGTCCAGGGTGACGCCGGGCGTGCTGAGCAGCGTGGCGAGCTGTCTTCCGACGTTCGTGGACTGGGACGCAACCGCGCCCACCGAATCGAAGTACTCGTTGTAATCCCCCTGGGCGCCCTCGTCACGGCAGCTGTTGATGCCGAACACGAGCCCCACCGCGATGCCGATCGCGGCGAGCAGGAGCAGGCCGAGGCGCAGGATCGGCGCGTTCCCGCCGGGCGAGCGGGGACGCACGGGCGGAGGCCCTCCGGGCCGCTTCGGAGCCGGCTCCGCCTGTGTGGGAGCCTCCGTCGTCCGCGGCTCGTCGAAGAAGTCGAACTCGAGATCGTCGTCGTCGTCGGTTCGGTCTCGCTCGTCCACGGCCAGGCGACGCTGTTACGGCTTCCCTCGCCCCGCTCCGGCCGCGCCGCGAAGGCTCGGTTTAGGGCCGTCCCAGAATCGGTCGAGCATAGCAGCAAACCCGGCGGGGGCTTCACGGTTGCGCGTCGCACTGCGACGTGCAGGACTTCGCAACGTTGCGGCCAAGTCCGCCCGTAGCCTATGAGCCAGGCCGCAGCGAGCCCCGCACACGAGCTCATCCTCGGCCGCTATCGGGCGCTGCGCCCGCTCGGGAGCGGTGGCTCCGGCTCGGTGTGGCTCGCCCGGGACGAACGAGAGGGTCGGGACGTCGCGCTCAAGGTCGTCGCGAAGGAGGGCAAGGCGGGCGCCCGCGCCGAGCGGGAGGCGGTTGCCGTGTCCCGGCTCCGCCACCGGAATTGCGCCCGCGTATTCGCTGTCGACCGCGACGAGCGACACGTGTACGTCGCGTACGAGTACGTCCCGGGCTGCACGCTGCGCGAGGCGATCCGGAACGGGATGCTCGACGACCGACGTTCCGTCGAGGCCGCCGCGCAGGTGCTCGACGCGCTTGCCCACGCGCACGCGCGACGAATCGTGCACCGGGACGTCAAGCCGGCGAACCTGCTGCTCGTCGAGAGCAGTGAGGTGTCGGTACGGCTGCTCGACTTCGGGCTGGCGCTGCTCGACGACGCTGACTCTCTGACGGCGACCGGCGATGTCCCCGGGACGCTCGCCTACATCGCCCCCGAGCGGTTGGCGGGCCACGAAGCGACGGGTGCAGCCGACGTCTGGGCCGTCGGCGTCATCCTCTGGGAGACGCTTGCCGGCCAACAGCCGTTCTTTGCGCCGTCGCCGCTCGAGACGGCAAAGCTCATCGGCAGCGGAGCGCCGCCGCTGGCAGCGGCGCGGCCGGATCTCCCGCGAGCGCTGACGAAGGCCGTGGATCGCGCGCTCGCGATCGACCCGGCCGAGCGCCCGGACCCGAAGCGTCTCGCGGCTCAGCTGCGGCGCAGCCTCGACGAGGCCGAGCGACGGCGCGAGCAGCGACCCGCTGTCTCGCTCAGCAGGATTCGCGAGCGGGCCGCCCACGCCGCTCTTGCCGCCGCGTTCGTGCTCCTGACGACGGCGCTGCTGCCCTTCTATCCGCACGGCGTCGCAATTGGCCTGGCGGCCGCGGCCGCGCTCGCCGGCCTGGCCGAGCCTCGTATCGGCCTCGCGCTCGCGCTCGCCGTCCCGGTGCTGCCGGCGGGAAACGTCTCGCTCGGGTTGGCGTTCGTCTACCTTCCGGTCGCCGTTGCGTGGCTTGCGCTCTTCTGGCGCGATGCCCGGCACGGCTTCTACTTCCTCGCCGGGCCGCTTCTGGCGCCGGCTTCGGCACTCCCGCTGCTTCCGCTCGTCGGGGCCCGCGCCTCAGGGCTGCTGCGACGTGCTCTGATCCCCGCTGCGGGCGTGCTCGCGGCCGGGCTCGTCGCAGGGCTGCGCGGAGCCGCCCTTCCGTTCGGCGACGGCGAGCCGCCTCTCGGGCTCGGGATCGCCGGCAGCGAAAGCCCCAGCGCGGTCGCGTCGGCGCTGCTTCAGGCCATGCTCGATCACCCGCTGCTCCTCGTCGAGGCGGTGATCCTGGGAGCCGCGACCCTTGCTCTGCCGGCGGTGAAGGCACGCGGGCTCTGGGCCATCGCCGCCTTCGGCGCGATCCTGATCGCGCTCGGCCTGCTCGTGCCGATCGGCTTCGGAGCCACCACCCCGTCCCAGCTGCCGTTCGTGCTCGCAGTCTGGGGTCTCTGCGCCGTGCTCGCCGCGCCGCTTCTCCGTCGCCCCTCCTTCAACGCGCAGGAGATCGACGCGCCGACGGAGCCCACCGTCGTCATGGGCCCGCAAACCTGACGCGCCCTACCCCCGTACCGAGCCTCTAGACTCGATTCAATCGAGGAGCAGTCCTCGAGGAGGTAACGTTGCTGCGAAGCATCGAGCACCGCATCGAGTCGCTCTTCGAAGGCGTCTTCGGTCGCGCCTTTCGCTCGCACGTCCAGCCGGTAGAGCTGGCCCGAAAGCTCGCCAAGGAGATGGACGAGCACCGAACGGTGTCGCTCTCCCGCGTCTACGTCCCGAACGAATACCACCTGTATCTCTCGCCGAAGGATCGCGAGCAGTTCCAGGGCTACGAGGAGGGGCTGCTTTCGGAGCTCTCCGACTATCTCGCCGAACACGCCCGGCGCGAGGGCTATGCGCTCGTCTCGCGGCCGCGGATCGAGCTGCGCGAGGACGACGATCTCTCCGTCGGCGAGTTCGGGATCGCGGCACGCCTCGTGCAGCCGCCGTCGCAGCCGCCGCCCGAGCCGCAGCCCGTCGAGGCCGAGCCCGGCGGTACCAGGGCCTACAAGCTGCCTCCGCCCCCGCCGGCGCCCCCTCCCCCCGAGGCGCCCGCTCAGGACGACGCGGCGGAGCCCGCGGCACCTGCGGAGCCGGCGGCACCGGCGCCGATCCCGGAGCCGGAGGTGCCCGTCGCCGGCGCTGCGGCGGCAGCCGCGGTCGCGGCCGAGCTCGGAGACGAGGACACGTCGGACGACGAGGCCCGGCCGGCGCTGCCCCGGCCCGCGGCGTGCTCGTCTCGGCCGGCGTCTCGCACGAGCTCGACCGGCCGCTGCTCACGCTCGGCCGCTCGCGGGACTGTGACATCCCCATCGACGATCCCAGCGTCTCGCGCCGTCACGCCGAGCTCCATCGGGACAGCGACGGCTTCACGCTCGTCGACCTCGGTTCGACCAACGGCACGCAGGTCAACGGTCGCAAGATCGACCGTGTCCCGCTGCAGAACGGCGACCGGATCACCCTGGGCCAGACAGAGCTGCGCTTCGAGCGGCTCTAATTCCTGAAAAGGCGTCCGGGCGGTCGCGCACCCATGATCGATCAGATCCTGCTTCTCTTCCAGGCGCTCTTCCTGGTGCTCCTCTACCTGTTCATCTGGAGGGTCGTCAGGAGCGCCAGCCGGGACCTGCGGCTGCCGCAGGAGAGCTTCGTTCTCACACCGGCCCAGGCGGCTGCCCAGGGGTTCCCGGTGCAGCCGGCCGCGCCCTCGCAGCGACTCGTGATCGAGTCGAGCCCGTCGCTCCAGCCCGGGCAGACATTCGAGGTCGGTAGCGCCCCCCTCACGATCGGCCGCTCCGAAGGTAACGTCATCGCCTTGCCGACCGACGAGTTCGTCTCTGCCCGCCACGCTCGGGTCGAGCCGCTGCGCGACGGGCTCTGGGTCGTCGACCTCGGCTCCCGCAACGGGACTTTCTTGAACGGCGCGCCTGTCGACGGACGGGAGCGGCTGGCGCAGGGTGACGTCCTGCGCATCGGCGACACCGAGCTGCGAGTGGCGTCGTGAAGCTCGTCCAGGTCGCCGGCCTGACCGACCCCGGGCGAGTCCGGCGCCGCAACGAGGACGCGTTCGTCTGCGCACCGCCGCTCTTCGCCGTCGCCGACGGCATGGGCGGCGCCCAGGCGGGCGAGGTCGCCTCCCGCCTCGCAGCGGCGGCATTCCACGATTTCCACGAGGCGGACACCCTGGACCCGGAGGCCCGGCTCCGGTCGATCATCCAGGAGGCGAACCGTCGCATCTACGCCCGTGCCTCGAGCGACCCCCACGCCTCCGGCATGGGAACGACGATCACGGCCGCGCTGGCCTCGGGCTCCAGAGTCGCAGTCGGCCACGTCGGGGACTCCCGTGCGTACCTGCTCAGGGACGGCACGCTCGAGCAGCTCACCCAGGACCACTCGCTCGTCGCCGACCTCGTCCGGTCCGGTCGCCTCACCCCGGAGGAAGCGGAGATCCATCCGCAGCGGTCCGTGATCACCCGGGCGCTCGGCACCGATCCCGCGGTCGCCGTCGACAGCTTCTCGATCGAGGCCCGCGACGGCGACGTGTACCTCCTCTGCTCGGACGGGCTCACGACCATGCTCGACGAGGCGACCGTGCAGCGCACGGTGAGCGAGAGCACCGACCTCGAGCAGGTCGCGCGCGCGCTGGTGGGAGCGGCGAACGAGAGCGGCGGGGAGGACAACATCACCGTCGTGCTCTTCACGCTCGCCGAGGCGGGCGAGGACGAGGACACGCTCTCCGGTCTCGAGGGCTACCGCATCGAGCAGCCGCCGCCCCCGCCGGAGCCATCAGGCGTCGACGGCGAGGGCAACACGATCGTTCGACCGGTGCCGATTCGGAGCGAGGCGGCGTTTCCGCCGCCGAAACGACGTGCGGGCCGACTGGCGCTGATTGTCGCCGGCGTTCTCGCTCTCTTCGCCGGAATCGCGGCGCTCGCGCTGTGGGGCCTCTCCCGGGCGCACTTCGTCGGCGCCACCGAGGAGGGCAGGCTCGCCGTGTACCAGGGCGTTCCCTGGGACCTGTTCTCCGGCGGGAAGCTCTACCGCGAGACCTACGTGAGCCGGTTGCTGGCTGCGCAGCTCTCCGTGGACGAGCGACGCGAGCTCTTCGACCACGACCTGATGAGCGAGGACGAGGCACGCGCCCGGATCGCGCCCTACGAGGAGGAAGCTGCGCCCTAGATGCGGGCCGTCGTGAGCCGCGTACCGTTTGAAGTCGGAACGAGAGATCAGGACCTCGGGTGAGCCTCAGGAACCGTGAGCTGCTGAACCTGCTCGGGGTCGGGATCCTGATCGGCCTCGGCTTCGCCAGCGTCTACATCGCCCGTCAGGCCGTCATCTCGACGGCGTCGCTGTCGTACCTCGCGTTCTTCCTCGGCGCTGTTCGTGGCCGCCCACCTCGTCGCCCGCGCCGTGCTGCCGTACGCAGACCCCTACCTCATGCCGCTGGCGGCGCTCCTGACAGGCATCGGCCTCACCATGATCTACCGGGTCGACCCCGACCTCGCGCTCCGGCAGGGGCTCTGGCTCGTCATCGGGCTCGCCGTCTTCGCAGCCTGCGCGATCTTCATCCGGGACTACCGGGTCCTCGACGGCGTCAAGTACATCCTCGCGCTGTGCGCGATCATCCTGCTCATCCTGCCGGCGGTCCCGAAGCTCGGCGCCACGATCAACGGTGCGTCGCTCTGGGTGCGCATCGGGCCGATCGCGTTCCAGCCGGGTGAGGTGGCCAAGGTCCTGCTGGTGGTGTTCCTCGCCGGGTACCTGCGCGACAGGCGCGAGGTGCTCGCGAGCGGGCTCGGCAGATTCGGCCTGCCGCCGCTCAAGCACGCCGGGCCGCTGCTGCTCATCTGGGGCGGCGCCATGCTCATCCTCTTCCAGACGAACGACCTCGGCGGAGGGCTCCTCTACTTCGCGGTCTTCCTCGCAATGCTCTACATGGCAACGGGCCGTTGGGCGTTCGTGGCGGTCGGCAGCGCTCTCTTCGCGCTCGGCGCCTACGGCCTGTACCACGTCGTTCCGCACGTCGAGGAGCGTGTGACGATCTGGCTTCACCCGTGGAGCGATCCGGCAGACGCCGGGTATCAGCTCGTCCAGTCGATCTACGCGATCTCGGGCGGCGGCCTGTTCGGAGCCGGCCTCGGGCGAGGGGTGCTGGTGACCCCGGAGGGCGGCACCTACATCCCCTACCTCCAGACCGATTTCATCTACTCGGCCATCGCGCAGGAGCTCGGGCTGGCAGGCGCGGCGGCCGTGCTGCTCCTCTACATCGTCCTGGTTTACCGGGGCTTCCGGATCGCCATGCTCGCCGACGACGGCTTCTCCAAGCTGCTGGCCGCAGGACTGACCGTGACACTCGCCGTGCAGGCCTTCATCATCGTCGGGGGAGTCACGGGCCTCATTCCCCTGACGGGAATCACGCTTCCGTTCGTCTCCTACGGCGGCTCGAGCCTCGTCGCCAACTTCCTCGCCCTCTGGCTCCTGATGGCGGTGTCGAACCGCGTCAACGCGCGGGCGGCCGGCGTATGAACGCGCAGATCCGCAAGCTCTTCCTCGTTCTCTGCCTGCTCTTCGTGGCCGTCATCGCTACGACCACGTACTGGCTCTGGCGCTCCCCCGACCTCGAGGCGCGTCAGGGCAACCCGACGCTCGTCGTGCGGCAGCTGACGATCAAGCGCGGCCTGATCTTCGCGTCAGACGGGAGAACGGTGCTCGCCCGCAACCGGCCGCGCAAGGTGCAGGACCGGACGTGGTACCTACGCACCTACCCGCAGGACGATCTCACCGCCCACGTCGTCGGCTACTCGACCGTCGGCCGCTCGCGGGCCGGCCTCGAGAAGTCGATGAACGACTTCCTCACCGGATCGAACGCGAACCTGTCGACCGTGGTCAACCGCACGATCGACAAGCTCCGCGGCCTCACGCAGGTGGGCAACGACCTCGTGCTGACGATCGACCCGCAGGTGCAACAGGTTGCGCTCGACCAGCTCGAGGGCAACTGCGGCGCGGCTGTGGCCCTCGACCCGCGAACCGGCGCCGTGCTCGCGATGGCGTCGTCGCCGCCGTACAACCCGAATCTCGTCGAGAACCGATTCGAGGAGATCCTCGCCGCGAGGGGCCCGTGCACACCGGCCGCACCCTTGCTCAACCGGGCCACCCAGGGCCTGTTCATCCCGGGATCGACGTTCAAGGTGATCACCGCCTCGGCGGCCCTCGAGTCCGGCCGCTTCACGCCTGAGAGCCGCTTCGACGACCCCGGCTACTGCATCGAGTACGGCAAGCGGGTCTCGAACTTCGCCGATCAAAGCGGGCCGGAAGCCTTCGGGAACGTCACGTTCAGGGAAGCGCTCCAGAACTCGATCAACTCCGTCTTCTGCAACATCGGCAAGGAGCTCGGACCGCAGGCGATCCTCGAGCAGGCCGAGCGCTTCGGCTTCTACGAGCTGCCGCCGCTCGAGACTCCCGAGAGCGAGCGGCGGGCGAGCGGCCTCTACCAGCGGGGGCGGCTCATCTTCCCGGACGATCCGAATGCAGTCGATCCGGGGAGGCTCGCTTTCGGCCAGGAGCGCCTCCTTGCCACCCCTCTGCAGATGGCGATGGTGGCGGCCGGGATCGCGAACGGCGGCGTCGTGATGCGTCCCTACGTCGTCGACCGCATCCTGAAGCCGGACGGAGACATCCTCACGAAGACGAGCCCCGACGAGTACTCGGAGGCGGTCAGCCCGCAAACCGCCGCCGAGATCACGGCGATGATGGAGCTCGCCGTGCAGGCGGGGACCGGGACGGCTGCCCAGATCCCGGGCGTCCGCGTCGCGGGAAAGACCGGTACGGCGGAGACCGGCCGGCCCGGCGAGAACGACACCTGGTTCATCGCGTTCGCTCCCGCCGATGCTCCGCGGGTGGCGGTCGCCGTGGCGCTGTCGAATCAGGCAGGCACGGGAGGGGGAACTGCGGCGCCCATCGCCCGGTCGATCATGCAGGCTGTTCTCGCACAAAGCACGTAGCCTAGGAAGAGTCGTTGCCCGCTAGAAACTGATGGCACAGATCCAGGATTCTCTGATCGACACCGTCTTCGACGGGCGCTACCGGATCGTGCGCCGGCTCGGTGCGGGCGGAATGGCAAACGTCTATCTGGCGGAGGACGCCGAGCTCGGGCGCCGGGTCGCCATCAAGATCCTCAACGAGCGTTACGCGAACGACGACCTGTTCGTCGAGCGCTTCCGCCGCGAGGCGAAATCCGCTGCGGGCCTGTCCCATCCGAACATCGTGTCGATCTACGACCGGGGCGAGGCCGAGGGCACCTACTACATCGCGATGGAGGTGATCGAGGGGCGCAGCCTCAAGGAGCAGATCCGGATGAGCGGTCGCCTTAGACCGGCTCAGTCGATCGCCTACGCCCGGCAGATTCTCGCAGCGCTGCGGTTCGCGCACCGCAACGGGATCGTCCACCGCGACATCAAGCCGCACAACATCCTGATCGGCCCCGAAGAACGGCTGAAGGTGACGGACTTCGGCATCGCACGCGCCGGTGCATCGCAGATGACGGAGGCCGGCTCGATCATGGGGACAGCCCAGTACCTGTCCCCCGAGCAGGCCCGCGGCGGCGACGTCGGAGCGCCTTCGGACCTGTACTCGGTCGGCGTCGTGCTCTACGAGATGCTCACGGGCGAGGTGCCGTTCTCCGGCGACTCGCCGGTCGAGATCGCAATGAAGCACGTGAACGATCCGCCGCGACCGCCGTCCGCGCGCGCGCCCGGCATTCCCGCCGATCTCGACCGGATCGTCGTGCGCGCGCTCGCGAAGAACCCGGCCGACCGCTATCAGACGGCGGAGGAGATGGACTCCGACCTGGCGCGGATCGAGGCCGGGCTCCCGATCGCCCGCGAGACGGCGGACGCCGCAACGGCCGTGCTCGCCGGCACGGCCGCCGCCACGGCTGCGACGCAGGTCCTTCAGCCCCGCCCGGTGCCGCCGGGAGGCAGACGGCCGCCGCCGTACGATCCCTACTCGGATCGGAAGCGGCGGAAACGCTCGTTTCTGCCGTGGCTCGTCGTGGGCCTGCTGCTGGCTGCGTTCGCGGCCGCCGGGTACTACGTGTACCGGCAGATCGACGAGCGGCTCCAGGAATCGGCGCCCGTCGCGGTCCCCAACGTCGAGGGCGTCGTCCTGTCACGTGCGGTGGAGCGGCTGGAGGCCGAGGGCTTCGAGGTCAACGTCGAGCGGCAACCGAGCAGCGATGTCCAGAGGAACGTCGTCATCGACCAGGATCCGGAGCCGGGAGCGCGGGTCGAGAAGGGCAGCACGGTCGTGATCACCGTCTCATCGGGCCTGCCCCAGGTCGAGGTGCCGCGGGTCATCGGCCTGCAGCTCCAGGAGGCGACCGCGAGGCTGAGTGACGCGAAGCTCAAATGGCAGGTCCGCGAGGTCTTCTCCGAGCGGGAACCGGGTGTCGTGCTCAGGCAGACTCCCACGGCGGGCGAGCAGGTCGCAGAAGGCACGACGGTCGAGCTGCGCGTCTCCAAGGGGCAGAACCTGATCGACGTCCCGAACGTCGTCGGCCTCGACGAGGGGACCGCCACCGACACGCTCACGAGCGCCGGCTTCAAGGTCTCGAGTGTCCCAGCCTTCTCGGATCAGGAAGCCGGGATCGTGGTGGCTCAGAACCCGCTCGGGGGTCAGGCCGTGAAGGGATCGACCGTCGAGATCCAGGTCTCTCAGGGGCCCGAGCTGGCGACGGTCCCAGGCGTGATCGGCTCGTCCGAGGCCGACGCCACCGCGGCGCTGCAGGCAGCCGGCTTCGGCGTCAGCGTCCAGGATCTCGTCGCGAACAGCGCGGACGAGGACGGCGTCGTGCTCGACCAGGACCCGTCCGAGGGAAGCAGCGTCGACCCGGGCAGCACGATCACGATCTACGTCGGGCGCTTCACGGAGCCGGAGCCGCCGCCCGCGGAGCCGCCGCCGCGGAGCCGCCTCCCCCGCCGCCTTCTCAGGACGGTGGCGGCGATCAGGGCGGCGACCAGAGTGGCTGATCGGCGACCGGCGCTTCCGGGGTGAGCCGGCTACGCGTCGCCGTTCTCTCCGGCGGCCGCTCGAGCGAGCACGAGATCTCCGTCGCCTCGGCAGCCTCCGTCGTGGACGGGCTGCGCGAGGCCGGATTCGACGCCGTCCCGATCGAGATCACGCGCGAGGGCCGCTGGTCCTTGCCTCGAGCGCCGCACGCAGCGATCGAGGCAGCCGTCGAGAACGAGGGGCCGCCGGCCGCCTCGCTTCCCATCCCGGCGGCCCTGTCCGGGCCTGCCCTGCTCGGCGCCGTCGATGTCGTCTTCCCCGTGCTGCACGGCCCGTTCGGCGAGGACGGCACCGTCCAGGGCCTGCTCGAGCTGGCGGATGTCGCCTACGTGGGCCCCGGCGTCGCGGCCTCGGCGGTCGCGATGGACAAGGACCTGTTCAAGGCGGTGATGCGGGCCAACGACGTCCCGGTCACGCGGAGCGTCACCGTCCTCGCCGCGAGCACGGTCCAGGGCTCGAAATCCCTTCGACTTCCCGGTGGTGGTCAAGCCGGCTCGGCTCGGGTCGAGCGTCGGAATCACGCTCGTGCGCACACCCCGGGAGCTCGAGCCGGCGCTCGATCTCGCGTTCGCGCACGACGAGAAGGTGCTCCTCGAGGAGTACGTCTCGGGCACGGAGGTCGAGTGCAGCGTGCTCGGGAACGAGGAGCCTTTTGCGTCGATCGTCGGCGAGATCGTGCCGCTGAAGGCCGACTGGTACGACTTCGCCTCGAAGTACGACGACGGCGGGATGGAGCTCGTCGTCCCGGCGCGAATCCCGGCCGAGCAGATCGCCCGTGCGCAGGAGCTCGCCGTGCGGGCCTTCGTCGCCTCGGATTGCGAGGGCATGGCACGGGTCGACATGTTCGCCCGCGACGACGGCGAGGTGCTCGTCAACGAGCTCAACACCATCCCGGGCTTCACGGCCACGAGCGTCTACGCGAAGCTCTTCGAGGCCTCCGGGATCTCATACCCGGAGCTCCTGCGGCGGCTGGTCGAGCTTGCCCTCGAGCGCCACGAGCGCCGCGCGCGGCTGCGATATTGACCTAGGCCGAACTCTGGCGCAGCGTTCGTCGGCCGGAAGCAGGCCTGCAGGTCCGCGCGGCACGGGCCGGTCGTAGGGGCCGGATCCAGACAGGTCCGTCCTTGACGGCTCCGGTTCGTACCTGTACGGGCCGCATCTCATCCGGCCCGAGAACGCTCTGCGTCACGGCCGATAACGGGCTGCGCCCTAGGCGAGCAAGACCGCTTCGAGCGCCTCTTCCCAGACGCCGAGCGCCTCGGCGAGCTCGTCGTCCGTGATCACGAGCGGCACGAGGACGCGAATGCAGTTTCCGTGGGTGCCGGCCTTGAGCAGGAGCAGGCCCCGCTCGAGCGCAGCGTCGACGACCGCGGTCGCAAGCCCGGGTGCCGGCTCTCTCGTCTCCCGATCGGCGACGAGCTCGAGGGCCAGCATCGCGCCCAGGCCGCGGACATCGCCGATCGCCGAGAAGCGATCGCGCCAGCGCTCCATGCGGGAGCGGATCTCGGCGCCCAGGGTCTCTGCCCGATCGACAAGGCCCTCCTCCTCGATCAGATCGAGCACCGCGAGCCCGGCGGCGCAGGCCACGGGATTCCCGGGGAAGGTGCCGCCGATCGCGCTGTCGGGAGGCGCGTTCATCAGCTCCGCACGACCCAGCACGCCGGAGAGCGGCAGGCCGCCGGCAATCGACTTGGCGACGGTCATCAGGTCCGGCTCGACGCCGTAGCGCTCCATCGCGAACAGGCGGCCCGTCCGGCCGAAACCCGTCTGCACCTCGTCGGCCACGAGAACGATGCCGTGCTCGTCGCAGATCCGGCGCAGGCCGCGAACGAACTCCTCCGGAGCCACCACGAAGCCGCCCTCGCCCTGCACGGGCTCGAACACGATCGCCGCAACCTCCTCGGCCGCGACTCGCAGCGACAGCGCCCGTTCGAGCTCGGCGAGAGCCGCCAGCGCATCCGGGCCGCGGTAGGCGTTCGGAAACGGCACGCGGTAGACCTCGGGCGCGAACGGCCCGAGCCCAGCCTTGTAGGGATGCGTCTTCGAGGTCAGGCTCATCGCCATCAGCGTCCGGCCGTGGAACCCGCCGTCGAAGGCGATCACCGCCGGTCGCCGCGTGTACGAGCGGGCGATCTTGACGGCGTTCTCGATCGCCTCCGCGCCCGAGTTGAAGAAGGCCGCCCGGACCGGCCCGGAGATCGGAACCAGCCCGACGAGGCGCTCCGCCAGTGCGACGTAGCTCTCGTACGGCACGACGGTGAAATCCGTGTGCGTGAAGCGCTCGAGCTGCTCGGTCGCCGCCGCGACGACGCGCGCCGGCGTATGGCCGACGTTCAGGCAGCCGACACCGCCGGTGAAATCGACGAACACGTTGCCGTCGACATCGGTGATCGTGACCCCGTGCGCCTCCGCGGCCACGATCGGCATGGTGATCGAGAGCGGCGCGGCCACGACCCGCTCCTTGCGCTCGAGGATCTCGAGCGAGCGGGGGCCCGGAAGCGCTGTCCGGAGGCTGATCGTGCGGGTCCGAACCATCTTTGCGTTGAGCTTATAGATTGCCCGCGATGGTCCTGTCCGACCGGACGATCCGCCGCCTGGTCGCCGACGGGCGGATCGGAATCGACCCGTTCGACGACGGTCTCGTGCAGCCGTCGAGCGTCGACGTGCGCGTCGACCGCTACTTCCGCGTCTTCCGCAACGCGCGCTACCCCTACATCGACGTCAAGCAGCCGATGGAGGATCTCACGGAGCTCGTCGAGATCGACGACGCCGACCCGTTCATCCTCCACCCGGGCGAGTTCGTGCTCGGGTCGACGCTCGAGCGGGTCACGCTTCCCGACGATCTCGTCGCTCGACTCGAAGGGAAGAGCAGCCTCGGGAGGCTCGGGCTCCTCATCCACTCGACGGCCGGCTTCATCGACCCGGGCTGGGACGGCCATGTGACGCTCGAGCTGTCGAACGTCGCCAACCTTCCGATCACGATCTACGTCGGCATGAAGATCGGGCAGCTCTCGTTCGTCCAGATGACCGAGCCGACCGAGGCACCGTACGGTTCCAGCGGGCTCGGCTCCAAGTACAAGGGCCAGACCGGCCCGACTCCGTCGCGGTACTGGCAGAACTTCGAGGGCGAGGCCAGAGGCCGAGGCGGCGGCGGAGAAACCATGATTCTGCTCACCGGCGCCACGGGTTTCGTCGGCCGGCACGTAGCCGCCGCCCTGCGCTCGGACGAGCTTCCCGTGCGGTGTCTCGTCCGTGACACCGGTCGTGCCCAGAATCTCCAGCGCCTCGGCTGCGAGATCGTCGAGGGCGACGTCACCGACGCGACGAGCGTGCAAGCGGCCATGGAGGGCTCCGACGCCGTCGTCCATCTCGTCGCGATCCTCACCGGCCGTCCGGAGGACTTCGACCGGGTCATGGTCGACGGCACCTGGAACGTGATCGACGCCGCCCAGCGGGAGGAGGTACGCCGGTTCGTCCTCATGAGCGCGCTCGGCACGAGCGAGCAGACGATGGACCTCGTCCCCTACTACCGGGCCAAGTGGGCGATGGAGCGGGCGGTTGCCGAGTCGGGCCTCGAACGCGTCGTCTTCCGTCCGAGCTTCATCTTCGGGCCCGGAGGCGGCGCGATCTCGCAGTTCGCGCGCCTCGTTCGTTACCTCCCGCTCACGCCGGTCGTCGGCGCAGGGAGAGCGGCAACTGCAGCCGATCTTCGTCGAGGACGTCGCGAAGTTCTTCGCCAGAGCGGTCAGCCTCCCCGAGGCCGCGAACCAGACCTTCGAGATCGGCGGCCCGGAGCGCATCACGTGGAACGAGCTCTGGGAGCGCCTCGCCGCGGCTCTGGGCAAGAGGCGCGCCAGAGTGCACCTCCCGGTCAGCCTCGTACGCGTGCCGGCGACCGTGCTCGAGCGACTCCCCAAGGCGCCCGTCACGCGCGACCAGCTGACGATGCTCGAAGCCGGTGACAACGTGTGCGACCCCTGGCCGGCGGCCAAGCTGTTCGGCATCGAGCTGACGCCGCTCGACGAGCAGCTGCGGCGGTCGGTCTACGACGGCCGCGCGCGGGCCCGTGCGAGACCGCGGGCTCGGCGGCCGCGCCGGCCGCCGTGCCGCCGCCGGCCGCTGCGGGCCGGGCCCGCGTTGCGTGCCGCCGGGCCCTACATATGCGGAAGGGCCGACTCGCGCCGACCCTTCCGTCGGAAAACTCGCCTGAAATTTCGCAGGAGCGCTTCAGCCCCCTACGCTGGCTAGGCGATTCCCCGTAGGTCTCGGGGACACGCCCCTACGAGCGAGCACCTCCACTGCCCGTACTTTCGCATTCGCTCAAGTCCGGATCACCTCCTTTCCGTGGTAGCCGCATCATACGCCGCAACGGCGGATGTTCGTCAACGCGGGCTGCGGCTCGTCGGAGTGACGACCGGAGGCGTCACGGCGCCTTGCTCCGAGCGCCGCGAGACCGCCGGCGAAGGCCCTGCGCACCACGGCAACCGCGTCCCGGGACCGGCCCTAGGGAAGCTCCAGGAGAACCCGCCCGTCCTTCACCTGGACCGGATAGGTCTGCACCGGGATGTACGCGGGCAGCGTGCGCGGGCGACCCGAGCAGACCTCGAACTCGGAGCCGTGCCGCGGGCACACGACCACGCCGCGCTCCTCGTCGAAGTCGCCCTCCGCGAGGGGGCCGTCGTCGTGGGAGCAGCGATCCTCGATGGCGCAAAGCTCGCCCTGGACGTTGAAGACGCCGACGGCGAGATCGCCCTCGCGCACGATCTTCACCGTCCCGGGCGGCAGCTCGTCGACCGGGCAGACGTCGACGACCGGCACCTCAGGTGATCTCGAGCTCGTCCATTCCGGCCCACTCCTCGGGCAGCGGCGTCCCCTTGGCGCGATGCAGGGCCACTTTCAGCACGCCGAGGCCGAGCAGGGCGCACTTGAGCCGGGCCGGGTTCTGCTGGAGCGGCACGCCGATCTCTTCGAGCAGCTCCTCTGTCGGCATCGCCGCGACCTCGGCGACCGTCCTGCCCTGTACGAGCTCCGTGAGCATCGACGTGGCCGCCTGGCTGATCGCGCACCCGCGGCCTTCGAAGCCGATCGCATCGATCGTGTCGCCGCCGTCGAACCGGAGCGCGATCGTGATCTCGTCGCCGCAAAGCGGGTTCTGGCCCTCCGCGCGAGCGTCGGCGGGATCGAGCAGCCCGTGGTTGCGGGGGCTCTTGTAGTGGTCGAGGATGAGCTCGCGGTAGAGGTCGTCGCTCATGCCGGCCTTCCGGTCACGCGAACGTCGCGTGAACTTTCGCGAGGCCGTCGACCAGCCGGTCGATCTCCTCGCGGAGCGTGTAGAGATAGAAGCTCGCGCGCGTCGTCGCTGCGACGCCGAAGTGATCCATCACCGGCTGTGCGCAATGGTGACCGGCGCGGACGGCGATGCCCTCACCGTCGAGGATCTGGGCGACGTCGTGCGGATGGACGCCCGCGAGGTCGAACGAGACGATCCCGCAACGCCGCTCCGCCGGCGGGCCGAAGACCGTCACGTACGGCAGCTCGGCCAGGCGGGCCAGCGCGTACCCGGTCAGCTGCTGCTCGTGATGCTCGATCGCCGGGAGGCCGACCTCGTTCAGGTAGTCGACGGCCTCCCCGAGCCCGAACGCCTCGGCGATCGGTGGAGTGCCGGCCTCGAACTTGTAGGGCAGCTCGGCCCAGGTCGTCTTCTCGACGGTGACGCGCCGGATCATCGAGCCGCCGAGCTCGAACGGCGCCATGTCCTGGAGCAGCTCCTGCCGCCCCCACAGTGCGCCGATCCCGCTCGGCGCGAGCATCTTGTGACCCGTGAGAGCGAGGAAGTCGCAGCCCAGCGCCTGCACGTCGATCTGACGGTGCGGAGCAGCCTGACACGCGTCGACCACCGAGATCGCTTCGCGGTCGCGCGCCCAGGCCGCGAGCTCGGCGATCGGGTTGATCGTCCCGAGCGTGTTCGAGACGAGCGCGCAGGCGACGACCTTCACGCGGCCGCGCTTCTCGATCTCGCTCAACGCGTCGAGCACGAGCTCACCCTGATCGTCGATCGGGATCACGGCGAACTCCGCGCCGGCGCGCTGGGCCAGGTACTGCCAGGGGACGAAGTTGGAGTGGTGCTCGAGCTCGGTCGCGACCACGACGTCGCCGGGCCCGAGGTTGTCGAGGCCCCACGCGTACGCGACGAGGTTGAGCGCCTCCGTCCCGTTTCGCGTGAAGACGACCTCCCTGCGTCGAGCGGCGCGTTGATGTAAGCGCGCAGCTTCTCTCGCGCCCCCTCGTAGCCGGCCGTCGAGCGCTCCCCGAGCGTGTACACGGCCCGATGGACGTTCGCGTACGACGTCGCGTAGAACTCCCGCATCGCGTCCAGCACCTGCCGGGGCTTCTGCGAGGAGTTGGCCGAGTCGAGATACGCGAGCGGCTTCCCGTGGATCTCGAGCTCGAACGCAGGGAAGTCCGCCCGCAGCCGGCGGGCATCGAGGCCAGGCGGGGCGGCGGTCTCGGTCACACTTTCATGGTACCCGCCGCGGGGGTGGCCTCTTCGGCAGACGAATGCCCGGAACGAACCGGTCGTCGGTCAGCCAGAGCCCTGTGATGGCGAGCGCGGAGCCGCCGATCGAGCACAGCATGATGGCGGCCGTCGGCTGCGACAGCATGAAGAAGTCGCGGGTGCCCTCGAAGACGAGGACCAGCATGTACAGGACGAAGAGCACCGCGCACAACGCGCTGACGAGCGCCGCCCGGACGCGCCCGGCGGCCTCGAGGGCGAGCACCAGGTAGAGGCCGACGATCACGAGCACCGTCACCGAGACCGTTTGCGCCTCGACAGTCGAGAGGTTGATCACGTTGTGGGCGAAGAGGTACGAGGAGACCACGCCGAGGCCGGTGGCCGTCCCGGCAGGGATCGCGAACCGGGCCACCTCACGCAGGAAGTTCGACGTCTGCCAGGCGCCGGAGCTCGGCGTGAGCGCCAGGAACAGCGCGGGAATGCCGATCGTGAGCGCCGCGGCGAGCGTCAGATGCCGCGGCAGCACCGGATAGCTGGTCGGCAGCAGGCCGGCGGTCAGGATCAGGACGACGGCGAAGGCCGACTTCGTCACAAAGAGCTTCGAGACGCGCTGCAGGTTGCGCAGCACCTTGCGTCCCTCGGACACCATCTCGGGGACGACGCCGAACTCGCCGCGGACCAGCACGACATCGGCGACGCTCTTCGCCATCTGTGAGCCGGTCCCTTGGGCGATCGCGAGCCGCGCCGCCTTCAGCGCCGGGACGTCGTTGACGCCGTCCCCGACCATCGCCACGTACTGCCCGCCGTCGCGGAGCGCCTCGATGACGCGCTGCTTCCCTTCGGGGAAATCCGGCCGATGACGCTCGCGGTCAGCAGCAGCCGTCGCAGCTCACGCGGGTCCTCGGGAAGCTCGCGGCCGTCGAGGGGCGGGCCGTCGGACGGGATTCCGGCGTCCTCCGCGATAGCGGCGACGGTCTCCGGCGCGTCGCCCGAGATCACCTTGAGCGACACCCCTTCCCTGAGGAAGAACTCAACCGTCTCGCGCGCCTCGGGGCGCAGCCGCTCGCCGAGCACGACGATGCCCAGGGGCACGAGATCGCCCGGCGGCGGCAGATCGGGATACGTCGCGACGTCGAAGCGCTCGAAGGAGGTGCCGGTCGTGCCGATGGCGACGACGCGCCGACCCTCCCGCTGCTCGGCGGCGGCCTGCTCGGCAAGCGGCCCGAGCTCGAAGAGCTCCGGTGCTCCGAGCACGTAGCCGACCGAGCCGACGCGCACTGCGCTCCACCGGCGGCGGGACGAGAAGGGAATGTGCCCGAGCGCCGGCTCGGACCGGGCGGGGAACGCATCCGCGATGGCCTCGAGGGTCGCGTTGCGGCTCGGCGAGCTCGCCGCGTAGCGTCCCAGCGACTCCGTGAGGAACGCCTCGTCGACCCCGACCGCCGGCGCCGCTCGGCTCACCTCCAGCGCGGCCTCCGTGAGCGTGCCGGTCTTGTCCAGGCAGACGACCTCGGCGGACGCGAGCGACTCGATCGCGTTCAGCTGCTGGGCGAGCGCCCCGCGCCTCGCCATGCGGAGCGCCGCCACGGCGAAGGTCACGCTCGTCAGGAGGATCAGCCCCTCGGGAACGAGCGTCACGACGCCGGCGACCGCGGTCGTGACTGCCTCGTTGAGGGGCTTGTCGGACTCCCACAGCGCGTACCCGAAGATGGCGCCGAGCGGCAGCATCACGGCGACCATCACGATCAGGAGGAGGTTCAGAGCCCGCTCGAGCGGCGAGCGAGGATGCCGGAAGGTCCGGGCCACGTCTGCGACCTTCTCGGCGTAGCTGGCCTTGCCGACCGCCGTCACCGTGTAGAGCCCCGAGCCCTCGGCCGCGAACGAGCCGGAACGCACCTCGTCCCCGGCAAACCGGGGCACGGCCTGCGACTCCCCGGTCAGGATCGACTCGTCCAGCGAGAGCCCGTCCGCCTGGTCGAGAACGCCGTCCGCGACGAGCTGGTCGCCGGCCTCGATTCGGATCAAGTCGCCGGGCACGACCTCTTCCACCTCGACCGAGCGGGGGTTGCCTTCCCGCACGACCGTCGCGTGGGGCGCGACGAGGGCTGCGAGCCGGTCGAGCGCCTGCTTCGCGCGCCACTCCTGAAAGATCCCGATTCCGGCGTTCGCAACCAGGATCCCGATGAAGAGCGCGTCCTCCCAGTGGCCGAACGCGAACGTGAGGACGCCGAACGAGACGAGGATGAGGTTGAAGACCGTGAAGACGTTCGCCCGGACGATGCTCGCCATCGACCGGCTCGTCGTGGCCGGCTCGACTGGGCCTCGTTCCTCGATCAGCCGGGCCGCTTCGGCCTCGGAAAGGCCTTGGAGCGACCGACTCGCCGGCGGTGGGACCCGCGTCTCGGTCACGAGCGCCAAACTAGCACGGGCCGCGTTGCGTGACGCCCTAGAATCGGCTCGTGAAGCCGGAACAGGTCTCGCTCGACGAGATTCTCGACGACCTCGACGTGTCGGTCGACCCGACGGCCGGCGGTGCCTCGCTCGCGCTCGTCGCCGACAGGCTGGCGGCCGGGGCGCCGCGGGCCGAGATCACCGAGGCGGCAGCGGAGGCCGCGGCGGCGGTCTGGACCCCCGAGCGGGCCGCCGAGGTGCGGGCGGGGCTCGCCGAGCTGCGCAAGCGCTACACCGAGCGCCTCCAGGCCGTCGATGCGGCGGAAGCCGAGCTGGGCAGGCCTCCCGGGAGCAACGCGGTCGCGCTCGCCCTCGTGGCGCGGGCCGCGGTCGAGCTCTGGGCACGCGCGCGGCGAGGCTACGACCACGTCGCGCTGCTCGAGGACGAGCTGAGCCGCGCCCCCGCGGACGAGCATCGCTCGCGTGCGCTCTCGATTGCCGCGGCCGCGATTCCCGTGCTGGAGCTCGACCGCGAGGAGGTCGAGCAGGCAGTCTCGCGCTTTCTCGGCGGAGAGTCGGAAGCGTGGCTCGCCCGCCGGCTGGCAAGCGACGGCCGCCGTCGATCCATGCGGCGTGCCCTCGGCCGGCTCGCCGACGCCGGCAGCGAGGAGTTCCCGCTGGCCACGGCCGCGATCACCGGCCTGCTGGCCGAGCCGCTCGCAGAGGACGCGGCCGATGACGATCTCTGGGTCGGCCTCGTCGTCGGCCTTGCGCAACAACAACTCGACTTCGAGCCCGGATAGAGCCAGATGACCGGCGCTCCCACTCCGACCCTCGCCGACGTCGAGCGAATTGCGGGCGGAGCGGAGCCGGTGCTCAGGAACCTCCAGATCACGCTCTGTTACGCCGACCTCTCCGGCGCGATGGGTGCGGTCCTGCCCGCCAATGCGAACTGGTGCACATTCGCAGTCTGGGCATCCAAGCAGGCCGGGGTCACGATCCGCGACGAGGACCTCGAGCGCGCCGTCAGGGCGCGGCTCGTTCGATCCGGCGTGCTGCGAGGGCCGATCCTGAGAGCTGATCGAGCTCGTAGGAGGGACCGTCGAGCATCACGTGCAGGTCCTGGCGAAGCTGATCGCCGACTTCGGGCCTTTCCGCCGCTCCTCTGACGCCGTTGCGCGCGGGAACAAGAAGGTCTACGAGGAGATCGGACGCGAGTTCGCCCGCTTTCTGCCGCTCGTAGCCGAAGGCCGAGAGGAGAGCCGGGCGGCGATCGACGAGTTCTGCAACGAGCTTCGGCCCGGCGCGCCGCCGGACGGGCAGGGACTTCTCCGTGACGCGTTTCACGCGTACTACCGGGCGCGCTTCGACCCCGATCCGGACGCCTGCGCACAGCTCGCCCTGCTGGCCAACCTGAAGATCGGATTCCACGAGCAGAACCGCCTCCAGCCCGAGATCGCCGAGGCGCTGGATGCCGCCGTGGTTCCGCCGGCCGAGCTGCAGGATCTCGTTCACGACGCCATCGTCGAGCAGCTGCCGCTGTTCGGGCGCCTGATGCGGTTCGCCCTGCCGTGGATACGCCGCCGCTACAAGGCTCTGGCCGCCGAGATCGCTGCCGAGCTGGCGGACGTCGCAGAGGACGTCGCGACGCAGCATCTGATGTCGATCATGCTTCCGCCCGACCGGATCCTGTCGCTCGCGCGCGATCTCGATCTCCCCATCCCGGCGCCGCTCGAGACACTGAGGAACGAAGACCTCGTCGCGCTGCTCGCGCCGCTCGAGCCGACACCGGGCTCGCTCGAGGGAACCGGTGCCCGCGACTGGGCCGACCTCGACGAACGCATGCGCTTCATCGCAGCGCTGTTCCGCTGCGAGCAGCAGGACGCTCTGCTCCACGGACCGCCGTTCACGGCCGCGCAGATCGAGCGGATCCGGGCCGGCGCCGTCCCGGACGGCCAGCTCTAGGCTGAGCTAGACACAGCCGCTGCAGACGAGATCGTCAGTGGCGGCCTGCGGGCGCGGCCGCTGCGCGGCGCGCCGACGGCGCGCCTTGCTCAGCCCCTGGGAATCCGTGCTTCGAGCGCCTGCGCGACGGCTTCGCGCACGGGCTCGAGCTCGATGCGGTCGAGCATGTCCTGGAAGAAGCCGCGCACGATGAGCCGCTCGGCCTCGCCTCGGGAAAGGCCGCGCGCCATGCAGTAGAAGAGCTCGTCGCGGTCAACCGGGCTGTTTGTCGCCCCATGAGTGCAGCGCACGTCGTTGGCGAGGATCTCGAGGCCCGGGATCGAGTCGGCGTGGGCCGACTGCGAGAGAATGAGGTTGCGATTCTCCTGGTAGGCGTTCGTGCGCTGCGCGTCACGCTCGACGCGGATCATCCCGCGCCACACCGCGCTCGCGTCGTCGCGCAACACGCCGCGGAACGCGAAGTCCGAGGTGGTGTTGGGCGCAGCGTGCTCCTGGAACGTGTCGTAGTCGAAGTGCTGCGTCCCGTCGGCGAAGTAGGTGCCTGTCACCCGGGCGGTCGCCCCTTGTCCCGCGAGCACGTTCTCGATCCGCGTCTTGCCGCGTTTCGAGCCGAAGCCGCCGTTGACCCAGTCCAGCTCACCGTCGCGGTCGACACGGGCCCGCTGGGTCGCGAAATGCCACGTCTCCCGGGAGAGGTTCTGGATCGACACGTACTCGAGCCTCGCCGCCTGGCCGACGAAGAGCTCGACAGCCGCGTTCGCATAGGCGGAGAGCGAGGACGACTCCGAGGCGTACTCCTCGATCAGGGAGAGCCGGCTGCCTTCCTCGGCGACGACGAGCAGGCGCCAGAACAGCGCGCCGCCGTCCGCCGAGCTCGACACCCGCACGTAGAGAGGCTTGTCGACCTCGACGCCCTTGGGCACGTGCACGAGCAGGCCGCGCTGCCAGAGCGCCGCGTTCTGGGCGGTGAACTTGTCCTCCACGCCGACGAGCGTGCCGAGCAGCTCGTGGTCGTCGAGCGGTGCGAACGTGACGCCGTCGGGGGCGTTCGCGATCTCGATGCCGGCCTCGCTTGCGAACGCGGTACCGGCCGTTTCGAGCTCGAGCATGGAGGAGCGCCCCGCGCCGATGCCCCCGGCGTCGACGGCGAACGCGTCGGGATCGAAGCCCTCGAGGTCGGTGAAGCGCCAGTGCTCGTCCTGCGTGGACGGCAGCGGCAGCGACCGGTATTGCTCGAGCAGGGCCGATCTAGCCCGAAACAGCCCAGGGCTGGTTTCGGATGGAACGCGGCCGGAGGCCGCGGCCACTGTTCTAGCCATGACCTTGCTCGTAGGGCGCGTAGCGGCGATGCAGCATGAGCGAGTTGCCGTCCGGGTCGGCGAAGAACGCCATGTGGCAGACGCCCGTGTCGAGGGTCTCGCGGACGAACTCGATTCCTCTCGACTCGAGCTCGGAGCGAGCGGCAGCGACGTCCGGAACCCGCAGCGCGATGTCACCCTGGCCGTTGTCCGCGAACTCCAAGCCGAGGTTCTCGGGCTTCCAGATCGCAAGCGTCACGTTGCCGGCCTCGAACTCCGTCTCGGCATGCGGGTTCTGCGGCAGGCCGATCACATCGCGGTAGAAGGCAACGGCTCTGTCGATGTCCCGAGTCGGGATCGAAACGAAGTCGACGCGCTCGACCGCGAGCGCACTACCCAACCGAGCCCTCCATCTGCAGCTGGATGAGACGGTTGAGCTCGACCGCGTACTCGAGCGGCAGCTCCTTCGTGATCGGCTCGACGAAGCCGGAGACGATCATCGCGCTTGCCTCGGCCTCGGACAGGCCGCGGCTCATCAGGTAGAAGAGCTGCTCCTCGCCGATCTTCGAGACGGTCGCCTCGTGCTCGGTGAAGACGCCCTTGTTCTCGTCGACCCGGATGTAGGGGTAGGTGTCCGAGCGCGACTCCTCGTCGAGGATGAGCGCGTCGCACACGACCTTCGACTTGGAGCCGGTCGCACCCTTGGCCACCTCGAGCAGCCCTCGGTAGCCTCCGCGGCCGCCGTTCTTGGAGATCGACTTCGAGTTGATCACCGACGTGGTGTTCGGCGCGACGTGCACGCACTTCCCGCCCGCGTCCTGGTGCTGGCCTTTGCCGGCAAACGCGATCGAGAGCACCTCGCCGTGGGCGCGCTCGCCCATCAGCCAGATGGCCGGGTACTTCATCGTCACCTTCGAGCCGAGGTTGCCGTCGACCCATTCCATCGTGGCGTCCTCGTACGCGACCGCCCGCTTCGTAACGAGGTTGTAGACGTTCGTCGACCAGTTCTGGATCGTCGTGTAGCGGCAGCGCGCGCCCTTCTTGACGATGATCTCGACGACTGCGGAATGGAGCGAGTCGGTCGAGTAGATGGGCGCAGTGCAGCCCTCGACGTAGTGCACGTAGGCGCCCTCGTCGACGATGATCAGCGTCCGCTCGAACTGGCCCATGTTCTCCGCGTTGATGCGGAAATAGGCCTGCAGCGGCATCTCGATCCGCACGCCGGGCGGCACGTAGATGAAGGAACCGCCCGACCACACCGCCGAGTTGAGCGCCGCAAACTTGTTGTCGTTCTGCGGGATGATGGTGCCGAAGTACTGCCTGACGAGCTCCTCGTGCTCCCGCAGCCCTGAGTCCATGTCGAGAAAGAGGACGCCCTTGTTCGAGAGCTCCTCCTGGAGCTTGTGGTAGACGACCTCCGACTCGTACTGGGCGCCGACGCCGGCGAGGTACTTCTTCTCGGCCTCGGGAATACCCAGGCGGTCCCAGGTCTGCTTGATGTCGGACGGCAGATCTTCCCACGAGGTCGCCTGCTTCTCGGTGGGCCGGATGTAGTAGTAGATGTTCTCGAAGTCGATCCCCGAGAGATCGGCGCCCCACGAGGGCATCGGCCGGGCCCGGAAATACTCGAGCGACTTGAGGCGGAACTTGCGCATCCAGTCCGGCTCGCTCTTGTGCGCGGAGATCGCCTCGACCACCTCGGGCGTGAGCCCGCGCTGCGACTTGAAGAAGTAGTTCTCGGGATCATGGAAGCCGTACTTGCGCTCGTAATCGCTGCCGATATCGGCGACGACCTCGCTCTCTTGGGTGCTCATAGCCTCACCTCCTGCGACGCTCTCGGGCGTGAACGCGTCGTAGCCTTCGGCGTCGAGCTTGTGCGCGAGCTCGGCACCTCCGCTCTCGACGATCCGCCCGTCGACGAAGACATGGACGAAGTCCGGGTCGATGTAGTTCAGGATGCGCTGGTAGTGGGTGATCACGAGTGCCCCCATGTCTGGCCCGACGAGCTGCTGCACGCCGTCCGCGACGATCTTGAGGGCATCGATGTCGAGACCCGAATCGGTCTCGTCGAGCACGGCGATGCGCGGCTTCAGCATCGCCATCTGGAGGATCTCGACGCGCTTCTTCTCCCCGCCCGAGAAGCCTTCGTTCAGGTAGCGGCTCATCATCTCGCGCGGTACACGCAGCGAGTCCATGGCCGCGGTGAGCTCCTTCCGGAACTCCGGAATCGGGATCGGGTCGTCCTCGCCGCCCGCCTTGGCCTTCCGGATCGCGTTGACGGCGGAGCGCAGGAAGTTCGTCACCGTGACGCCGGGCACCGCGTGCGGGTACTGGAAGGCCAGGAACACACCTTTCTGGGCCCGCTCGTCGGCCTCCATCTCCACCATGTTCTCGCCGTCGAGGAGGATCTCGCCTTCCGTGATCTCATAGGCGGGATGGCCCATCAGAGCGTAGGCGAGCGTCGACTTTCCGGAGCCGTTCGGCCCCATGACTGCATGCACCTCGCCCGTGTTCAGGGCGAGGTCGACACCGCGGACGATCTCCGTCCCGTCCTCGATCGCGATGTGGAGATTCTTCAGCTCGAGAAGCGCCAAAGCGCGTTCAACCCCTTTCGTGCCTGAGTTCTCGTTACCACTGGTAGAGTTTTTACCACCCTCGTTGGAAATACCATCATAGCTTCTCGCAGCGTCGTGCAGACCGAGCCGATCGTCGACGAAACCCGTGTTCACCGGGCACTCGGCGACCCCAGCCGTGTTCGGATCCTCGAGCTGCTGCGCCGCTCCGACAGCCCCCTCGATGCGGCCGAGCTCGCGGGGAAGGTCGGGCTTCACGCGAACACGGTGCGCTCCCATTTGCGGATCCTGGCCGACGCCCAGCTCATCTCGGCTCGCCCGGAAGCGCCGACCCGCCCTGGACGCCCCAAGCTCGTCTACGCGGCGACGCCTGAGGGCGTGTCCCACGAGGAGCGGGCCGGGTACCGGTTGCTGGCCGAGATCCTGGCGAGCTACCTCGCCGGCTCGTCGAAGGACTCCGCGGAGCAGGCGGTCGCTGCGGGCCAGGCCTGGGGGCGCTACCTCGTCGACCGGCGGCCGCCCTACTCGAGCGGCTCGGCGGACGACGACGTACGCGCAGTCGTGGGGCTGCTCGAGGAGTTCGGCTTCGACCCCCGGTTGCAGGCCGACGAGAGCGGACACACCGTCCTGATGCAGCACTGTCCGTTCGGCGAGGTCGCCGACCACTACCGAAAGATCGTCTGCTCGGTGCATCTCGGGCTCATGCAGGGTGCGCTCGACGAGCTCGGCGCCCATGTCGAGGCGAGCGAGCTCGAGCCGTTCGTACGGCCGGGAGTGTGCACGGCGCACCTCGGGGCACGCAACGCGGGCCGGTAGGGGCGCAGCCCGGCGGCTGAGCGGCCGGCTCGGCCGGCCGCGACCCGCGATCGCCGAGCCCTCAGGGCTCGGCACGGTTCGGGAGCGGCTGAAGACCGCGGTCCCACCCCCGCAGGATCGATCGGCGTCGTTCGTGAAACCGGCCCGGCTTCGCCGGGCCTTCCCCGGCACGGCTGCGGGCCCTACGGGCCCGCGTTGCGTGCCCCCGGCCCCTACACACAGTCTTAACACTGCACTTAACGTCTGCCTAATCGCAGGCTGCGCCCGGCCTTTCGGGGCGCTGCTATTCTCGCCGCATGCCAGTCGCAATTTTCCAAAATTTCGGAGTCTGGGAGATCCTCCTCCTTCTCCTCGTCCTGCTGCTCGTGTTCGGGCCTAAGCGGCTTCCGGAAATGGGCCGCTCCATGGGCCGGGGCATGCGCGAGTTCAAGGACTCGCTCACCGGCAAGGGCAACGACGAGGACGAGGAGCAGGAGCCGGAGCAGGCCGCGATCGTGACGACGACGACCACCGTCGAGTCCCCGCCCGCGCCCGCCCCCGCGCCCGCCCCGAAGGCCGAGCAGCCCACCAGCACCAGCTAGTCGCGGGAGGTTTCCTTGCGGCTTCCGCGTCGCCTCGATCCCGGCGATCACGCCACGCTGGTCGAACATCTCGACGAGCTTCGCGCGCGCCTCATCATCTCGCTGGCCGCGATCGCCGCGGCGTTCGGCGTCTCATACGCCTTCCGCGGCGAGATCATGGACGCGCTCAAGCGTCCCCTCCGGGACACGCAGGTCCCGGACGTGACGACGTTCAGCGTCGCGGAGCCGTTCATGACGTCCTTCATGGTCAGCCTCTACGCGGCCGTGTGCGTGGCGCTGCCGATCATCGTCTACCAGCTGTGGTCGTTCCTGGCGCCCGCCTTCGAGGAGAAGGACCAGAAAGTCGTCTCGCGCTGCGTTCTCGCGGCCACGTTCCTGTTCGTCGGCGGCGTCCTCTTCTCGTACTTCATCGTGCTTCCCTCAGCGACTCCGTTCCTCGTCGGATTCGACTCGGATCAGTACATCATCCAGCTGCGCGCCCGCGATTACTACTCCTTCGTCGGGATGACCTCGATCCTCACCGGAGTCGTCTTCGAAGTGCCCGTGCTCCTGCTCGGGCTCGTGCGAATCGGCGTGCTGAGCGCAGACAGGCTTCGGCGCAGCCGCCGCGTCGGGATCGTGATCTGCGTCGCTCTCGCCGCCGCGCTCCCGGGCGTCGACCCGGTGACGACGACGTTCCAGGCAATCCCGCTCATCTTCCTCTTCGAAGCCTCGATTCGGCTCGCCGGCTACTTCGAGAAGCGCTGGGCGGCACAGGCCGCGGCCGAGGAAGCGGCGGCACTCGAGTCCTCGGGCGCAGCCGGCACGCAGTAGGAGTCGTCCGCAGTGACGGCGGTCTACTCGGCCGATTGGGTGCTGCCGGTCGACGCTGAGCCGATCCCGCAGGGTGGAGTGGCGGTCGCGGGCGACCGTATCGTGGCCGTCGGCCCCGCGGCGGAGCTCGAGGCGACGAGCGCCACCACCATGACGACTGCGCGATCATCCCGGGCTTCGTCAACGCGCACACCCACCTCGAGTACGCGGCCTACGCGGGCTTCGGTGACGCCCTGCCGTTCGGCGAGTGGCTCGCCACGCACGTCTCGCGCAAGCGCAGCCTCGACCGTGAAGACTTCGCGGCCATCGCACGTGCCGGCGCTGCCGATTGCCTCGCGTCGGGTGTGACGACCGTGGCCGACTGCAGCTTCAGCGGCGCCGCGGCCGAGGCAGCGGGGGCGCTCGGGCTGCGCGCGATCGTCTACCTCGAGGTCTTCGGGACCGAGCCTGAGGATGTCCTTCGGCGGTTCGCGGACCTGCGAGCGACGGCGGAGCCGTACGAGAGCGATCTCGTCCGGCTCGGCGTCTCGCCGCACGCGCCGTACAGCGTCTCGCGAGACGCCTATCGCGCGTGCTCGGCGCTCGGGCTCCCGCTCGCGACGCACGTCTCGGAAAGCAGCGCCGAGGTGCGCTACCTGCGGAACGGAAGCGGCCCGTGGCAGGGCCTCGACTTCCTCGTCGAGCCGCCGGGGACGACCGGGCCGCGTCTGCTCGACGAGGAGGGCGTGCTCGGCCCGGCGGTCCTCGCGGTGCACTGCGTCCAGGTAGAGGCCGACGAGATCGGGCTGCTGGCACGACACGGGGTGGGTGTTGCCCATTGCCCGCGCTCGAACGCGATGCTGGGGTGCGGTGTGGCGCCGGTGGCCGCTCTCCTCGCCGAGGGCGTCCGGGTCGGTCTCGGCACCGACAGCCCCGCCTCGACTCCGTCCTTCGACATGTTCGACGAGCTGCGGGCCGCCGTCATGCTTGCCCGCACGGTGTCCGAGGACGCGGGCGCCATGACCGCGACCGAGGCGCTGCGACTGGCAACGCTCGGGTCGGCGGAGGCCCTGCGGATGGAGCCCGAGGTGGGATCGCTGACGCCGGGGAAGCAGGCCGACCTGGCAATCGTTTCGCTCACGGGCTCCCCCTTGCTACCGTGGGAGGATCCGGCCGCGGCCGTGGTTCTCGGCGGCGCGCCGGAACGCGTGTGCCGTACCATCGTGGGCGGCAAGACGAGGTATCTGAGAGGAGAGTCGGAATGGCACGAGCTTCGGCAAAGCGCGGCGGTCGCCCGCAGTCGAATGCTCGCCAGCGCAGCCGGCAGCAGTCGGTAGCGGTCCAGCAAGAGCCTCCGAAGAAGAGCCCGAGCTACGAGGACCAGCTGTTCTTCACCCGGCTGCGGCGCCGGGCGAAGTGGGTGTTCGCCTCCCTGGCGGCGGTGTTCGCTATCAGCTTCATCTTCTTCGGCGTCGGTACCGGTGTCAGCGGAGGCAGCGTCGGCGATTTCCTGCGCGATCTCTTCGGGGGAGGCGGCACGGAGACGCAGTCCGTCGCGGACGCACTCGGGAAGGTCGAGGACAACCCGAACGACGCGGCAGCGGTCCTCGCCCTCGCCGGCGCCTACCAGCGCGCCGGCCAGACGAGGGATGCGGCCAGCACGCTCGAGAACTACGTGAAGCTCCAGCCCAAGGACACGGACGCTCTCCGGCAGCTCGCCACGCTCTACCAGCGGCTGGCGACGCAATCCGACCAGCGGGCCAGCCGCGCTCATGAATCAGGGCCTCGGTCAGTCGATCGCCACGACCGCCTGGAGCTTTCCGGAGACGAGCGGCTTCCTGGGAGCCGTCGGTGAGAATCCCATCGACGAGGCCGTCACGAGTCGCCTCACGGCGGGTGCCACTGCGGCCGGCGACCAGTCGACACGGTGGTCTGAAGAAGGCGGTCACGGCCTACGACCGGCTCGTCAAGGCCGACCCGAGCAACACCACGGCGCTGATCCAGCTCGGCCAGGCGGCGGCGAACGCGGGCGAGAACGAAACTGCGATCGATGCCTTCGAGCGCTACCTCGAGCTCGATCCGGAAGGCGCGTACGCCGAGCCGGCCAAGCGCGAGCTCGAGAACCTCAAGCAGGGCAGCACCGACGTCGTCACCGGTTAGGCGCTACCCCGCAACTCGATCATCTAGGGTTACCCGGTGCGCGCCGTCGCCGTTCTCGCCGGACTCCTCGCGGGAGCCGTGCTGGCTCTCACCGCCTGCGGCGGCGGCGACAACCCGGGCGTGAGCGAGGGCGGCGACCTCGGTCACGGGCGCGATATGTTCATCCAGGCGGGTTGCGGGAGCTGCCACACGATGGAGGCGGCCGGCCCGCAGGCGGTCGGGACGACGGGCCCGAATCTCGACACCGCCTTCGCCGCCTCCCGCGAGCAGGGGTTCGCGGAGAGCACGTTCCAGCAAGTCGTGCGTACGCAGATCGCGTTCCCGGCACTCGATTCCGCCATGCCGCCCGACCTCGTTACGGGTCAGGACGCCGACGACGTCTCCTACTTCGTGGCTCAGTGCGCAGGGAATCCGACCGACGCTCAGTGCGCCCCGCCGGGCGGAGGCGAGATCACGGCCACCGAGGGGTCGGAGATCTTCTCGCAAGCGGGCTGCGTCAACTGCCACACGCTGGCCGCCGCAGGCGCCACGGGCACGATCGGGCCGAACCTCGACGAGGCGAAGCCCACCGCGGAGCTGGCGACCGAGCGCGTCACGAACGGCGGCAACGGCATGCCCGCCTTCGGCGAGCAGCTCACGGACGAGCAGATCAAGGCCGTCGTCGACTACGTGGTCCAGAACGCGGGCGGCTAGCTCCTCTCGTCGGCAGCCGCCAGCGGCGAAGCCTCGCGCTCGAGATCGACGATGACGTGGGTGATCTCGATCGGGAAGCGCTCGCGCGCCTTCGCCACGACGTCCCGCTCGAGCCAATTCGAGCGGCCCGGCGGATGCGTCGACATGATGATCTCGTCGGCGCCGAACGTCCGGAGAGCGTCCTCGATCGCCTGGAGCGGATTGCCGTCGCCGATCTCACCGCGGGCATCGATGCCGGCGGCCAGCAGCACGCCCAGCGACTGGTTGAGCCGCTCCCTGGCGTCGCGCATGGCACCGTCGACATCGGAGGTCAACGTGCGCAGCGGCGTGTTGAGCGCGGGCGCCACCACGAGCACCTCTGCGTCGTAGCCGCGCGCTCGATAGAGGATCTCCTCCTCGAGGGCGCGTCCGGCCACCGTCTCGTTCGCGATCACGAGGATGTGCCGCTTCTCGCGCGGGCGTCCGCCGCGCTCCCAGATCGCGGGCTCGGGCTCGGCCCCCTCCGTCTTCATGTAGACCCCGACGGCAATGCCCAGGCCGAGAGCGAGAAAGACGCCGAGCGCCACCCAGCCGCCTCCGAGAATTCCGGCGACCGCGACCGCGAGACCAAGCCCGACGGCCAAGAGCGTGAAGCGAAACGCGTCGGCTTCGGAGCGAAACGGGTTCCGCATGCGGGACTCCTTCCCCTCGCCGGTTCGGAGGGTAGCAGGAGGGCTCAGATCACATAGACGGTGACGTAGACGATGATCCACATCACGTCGACGAAGTGCCAGTAGATCCCGGGCACCTCGACGCCGTGATGGTGTGCCGCCGAGAAGTGGCCGCGCTTGGCGCGGATGAACGCATAGGTCAGCAGGTTCAAGCCGACGAACACGTGCAGGCCGTGGAGACCGGTGAGACCGAAGAACGTCGTCGCGAAGGCGTTGTCCTTGACGGCGAACCCGAGGCGCGTGTACTCGCGCGCCTGGATCAAGAGGAACGTGAGACCAAGCAGGATGGTCAGACCGAGCCCGGCGATCAACCCGGCGCGGTGCTCTCGCTTGATCGACTGCATCGCCCAGTGGACGGTGAAGCTCGACGTGACGAGGATGATCGTGTTCAGAAGCGCGAGGTAGACGGGCAGGTGATAGCCGGCTCCGGCGGCCACGTGTCTCCGTGGTCGCCGTCGACACGCGCGAAGTAGTACGCCGCGAAGAACGACCCGAAGAGCATCGCTTCCGACGCCAGGAAGAGGTAGATCCCGAGCAGGACCGGGTGGACCCGAGAGCTCGAGTGCGCGGTCGGCGGATGCGCGTCGTGCCCGTGAGCGTCGTGCCCGTGTGCGTCGGCGACGGCGCTCAATGCCCTACCTCGACCCTCGCGGGCTCGGGCGACGGCACGCGATCGCCGTTGAACACGGCGTGACGTGCGCCGGGCACGCCGTACTCGTAGGGCCCGCCGACAACCTGGGGTATCTCGTCGAAGTTGAACTTCGGAGGCGGCGAGGACACCTGCCACTCGATCGTCAGCGCGCGCCACGGGTTGGAAGGCGCGGGCTCGCCGCTGCGCCAGCTGACGACGATGTTGTAGACGAAGATCAGCGTCGCCAGGCCGAGCACGAAGCTCCCGATCGAGCTGACCATGTTCCAGTCGGCGAACGCGGGGTCGTAGTCGGCCACCCGCCGCGGCATTCCCTGCAGACCGATGTAGTGCTGCGGGAAGAACGTGACGTTGAAGGCGACGAACGTGAGGAAGAAGTGCAGCTTCCCGAGCTGCTCGTTGTACATCCGGCCGGTCATCTTCGGGAACCAGTAGTAGGCAGCCGCGAAGATCGTGAACACCGAGCCGCCGAAGAGCACGTAGTGGATGTGCGCGACCACGAAGTACGTGTCACTCGCGTGGATGTCGATCGGCACCGAGCCCAGGTAGATGCCCGAAAGGCCGCCGATGACGAACATGGATATGAAGCCGACGGCCCAGAGCATCGGTGTCTTGAACTGGATCCGCCCCTCCCACATGGTGGCGAGCCAGCTGAAGACCTTTATGCCTGTCGGCACGGCGATCAGCAGCGTCGTGATCATCATCGGGATGCGTAACCAGGGCGCCATCCCCGCGACGAACATGTGGTGCGCCCACACCGAGAACCCGAGTATCAGGATCGCGACAAGCGACATCGCCATCAGTCGGTAGCCGAAGACCGGCTTCCGGGCAAAGGTGGCTATGACCTCCGAGACGATCCCGAAGCCGGGCAGGATCATGATGTAGACCGCGGGGTGTGAGTAGAACCAGAAGATGTGCTGGTACCCGATGACGTACCCGCCGCACGTCGGGTCGAAGAAGCAGCCGTGGATGCACGCGGTCGATCATGAGCTGGAACTGCGAGCCGGCGATGAACGGCGTCGCGAGGACGACGAGCAACGAGGTCGTGAAGTTCGCCCAGACAAGCAGCGGCAGGCGCCAGAAGGTCATCCCGGGCGCCCTCATCGTGATGATCGTGACGAGGAAGTTGAGGGCGGTGAGGATCGACGAGGCGCCGGCCCACTGCACCCCCATCTGGAACATCAGGTTTCCGACCGGGTTCAGGTCTGAGAGCGGCGCGTAGTTCGTCCAGCCGGCCGCGTACTCGCCGCCCGGAAGCAGGAAGCCGGAGAGCATGATCAGGCCCGCGATGGGTAGGAGCCAGAAGGAGATGGCGTTCAGGCGCGGGAACGCCATGTCCGGAGCGCCGATCATCAGCGGGATGACGTAGTTCCCGAAGCCCGCGAAGACCGGGACGATGAACAGGAAGATCATGATCCCGGCGTGGGCGCTGAACAGGCCGTTGAACGTCTGCGTGTCGACGAACTGCGCGCCGGGCTCGGCGAGCTCCGCGCGCATGAACATCGCCATGACGCCGGCGATCAGGAAGAAGCTGAACGTCGTGACCAGGTACTGGACACCGATCACCTTGTGGTCGGTGTTGACCCGGAAGTAGTCCTTCCAGGAGTCGGCGCCGTGGCCCGAGTGGTCCTCCGGCCGCGTCGGCCGGCCCGAGATCCAGTAGAACCAGTAGTCGAAGGCTCCGAGGCCGACGAGGAAGCCGATCGGGACGAAGATCGTCCAGAAGCTGAGCAGCACCGGCAGGCTCCAGACCGGCGAGGAGGCCACGCCGTCCTCGCCCGCCCAGCGAATCAGGCAGATGATCCCCGTCACGAGCCCGAACATGGCCGCGGTCACCCACAGCGCGCGCAGCCAGCCGGGTTGCATGAGGCGCCGCAGGCCACGTGCCGGCGGTTTCGGCGGCGGCGCGTGCTCGACGTGCTCGACGTGCTCGTGCGTCGTCGCCATCTAGCCCTGCTTCCCCGCGACCTCGAGGAGGTACTTGACGAGCGCATCGAGCTGCTCGTCCGAGAGCGTGTCGCCGAAGTTCGATGGCATGACGCCCGGCTGGTACCCCTCCGCTATCTGCGCGTCCGGATCGACAATCGACTCCCGCACGAAGTCTTCGCTCTTGCCCGGCAGAACCATATCGAGGTTCGGGCCCACCTCAGCGGTGGAACCGGCGTCGGCGAGCGTGTGACAGCCGCACACAGCCTTGCTCGGTGAAGAGGGCCTTGCCGTCGGCCTCGCCGCCGCTCCGCCGCCGCCGGCGCCGCCTTGTGCCTGCTGGTCCTCAGCCACTGCTCGAACTCGTCGGGCGGCAGAACGTTGACCCAGTTGCGCATCGTCGAGTGCCCGATGCCGCAGAGCTCGGTGCAGATGATCGGGAAACGACCGGTCTTCGTCGGCGTCACGATGATGTGCTGGGAGGTTCCCGGCACGGCGTCCTGCTTGACGCGCCACTCGGGCACCCAGAACGAGTGGATCACGTCCTTTGCGGTCAGCTCGAGCTCGATCGTCTCGCCGAGCGGCACGTAGAGCTCCGGAACGAGGTCGAGATTCGCCTCCGGGTAGCCGAAGCTCCACGCGAACTGCTCCGCCGTCACGTCGATCGTGCGATGCGGGTTCGGAATGTCCTCGTTCTTCACCAGCACGACGCTCGAGTAGACGGCGATGGCGGTGACGAGCACCGTCGGGATGGCCGTCCAGAAGAGCTCGAGGACGGTGTTGCCGTGGATCGGCTTTCCGTCCTCGTCGTCGTCCGGACGCGCCCGGAACTTCACGACCACGTACAGCGACACCGACGCCACGATCGCGAAGATGACGAGGCAGATCGCCGATACGACGACGTAGAGGTCGTCGATCCGGCCCCCTTGCTCGGACGCGAGCGGCGGCAGCCAATCGATCCAGAAACCGACCACGAACGCCAAGGCGCCGATGACGACGGCAATGGCAAGCAGCTGGATGATCAGGCTCTTGCGCACGGTTTCGCCGGCCGTCAGTGGGACGGCCGGCTCAAGCGTACTCGGCCCTGCGGGCGCTCGGCAACGAGCAACCGTCCGGGGTCGGCGGCGCCCGTGGGCCGGTCACGCCACACGCCCGCCCAGCTCCCGGATCGTCGGCGTCGCCAGGGCGGCGACCAGCCAGAGCGCCGTGACGACCGCGAAGCCGATCCGGCCGTTCCCCGGAAGCGAGAAGGCGAGCCCGAGCAGCGGCGTGGCGACGATGATCAGGCCGTTCGCCGCCGCATTCACCATCCCGCTGGCGACCGCCGGCGCATCCGGTCGAATACGCGCTGCTGCCGCGAACGCAGGGGCGAACGGTATGCCGGACGCCAACCCGAGCACGGATGCCCCGAGGAGCGAGAGGGCGAGGGAGCCCGCAACAGCCAGCATCGCGGTGCCGGCCGCGCTCGCGACATAGCTGGCGACGACAACCCGCGTCACGAGTGTCGGATGCCTCCGTGCCAGCCATCCGCCGAACGGGCGGCTCACGATGCCGCCGAGCAGGATCAGTGATCCGATCGCGCCCGCCGCGGCATCGCTGTAGCCGCCTGCTCTGGTCAGGAGCGAGACTACCCAGGCCCCGAGTACCACCGCGAGCCCGAACGACGCCGCGTAGACGAGGCAGATGCCGTAGAGGCGCCGATCGCGTACGACGGACGAGACGCTCGTCGTCTCGTGCCGCGCAGGCCGAGCGCCGGCGGAGTCGGGCGGGCCGGCGAGGAGTGCCACACCGGCGACGGCCGCGACCACGAGCGTCGACGCGAATGGAGCCCGCCAGCCGATCCAGTTCTCGACGAGGGGCACGACGGCCAGGGCGATCCCTCCACCGGACAGTCCAACGCCGCCGTAGAGACCCTGCGCGAACGGCGACCCGCCCTGGGAGCGCACGTAGTCGATGCCCGCGAGGAAGCCGAGCGCCGTCCCGACGCCGGCGAACGCCCGCGCGCCGATCGCGAGGCCCGGCTCCGGCGCCAGCAGAGCGAGACCGTTCGCCGCAAGGGTGATCGCGACGGCCACCAGAGCCACACGCCTGGCTCCGAGGGCGTCGATCGCGCTGCCTGCGGGCACCTGCAGGCCGGCGTGGAGCACGAAGAGGGCCGTCGTGAAGAGACCGACCGTGGCGAGCGAGACGCCGTAGTCGTCGGTGATCTCGTCGGCGACGGCACCCACGTTGGTCAGCTGCCAGCCCATGGCAACGCCGAGCGCGCAGGCGCCGACGATCGCTCGAGTGAGAGCGCCTTTGCGGGCCGTGGCCAAGCTGCGCGAGGTGGCTACAGACCGGGGATGACGACGAGCTTCGTGTCCGGGCCGGCCGCCTGGCGCTGCCAGGCCTCGATCGCCTGGTCGAGCGGCACCCGCTCGAGGTCGATCTGGATTCGGCCGGCTGCGGCGTGCGAGACCAGCGTGCGGTAGCCGGGCGCGAGCACGTCGAAATCCAGGCGAAGGTTCGTGTAGCCCAGGATGTCGAGCATCTTGCCGCGCACGGATCCCGACGGGATCGCGGCATCGGCGCCCGCCGCCTGACCCACCTGGACGACCCGCGCTCCCGGGGCGGCCGCCTGCAGAGCGGCAACCACCGGATCGCCCCAGAGCGGGTCGAGGATCACGTTCGGGCCATCCCCACCGCACGCCTCCTTCAGCGCCTCGGCGAGGTTCTCGGCACCGTCGAGCTGCACCGTCGCATCGGCGCCGGCGCGCAGGGCGCGCTCGAGGCCCTCGGGTCGCCGGCCCGCGGCGACGACCCGGCCGGCGCCCAGGATCTTCGCCGCCTGGACCGCGACGAGCCCCAGCGTCCCTGTCGCGCCGAGCACGAGCACGGTCTCACCGTCGCGCACGGGCGCGCGCCACTCGAGCGGCAGCCAGCCGGCGAGCCCGGCAATACCGAGCGAGGCGGCGAGCGCGGGATCGACGCCGTCGGGAACCGGCACGATCCCGTCGTCCCGGGCCACTCCGCGCTCGGCCATGACGCCGGTGCGGGTGATGCCGAGCCCGTGCATTCCGGTCCAGACGAGCGTGCCCTCAGGATGCGCCTCCGACTCGAGCACGCGTCCGACCGCCTCCGCGCCGGCCACGTACGGCAGGGGAGGCGACCCCCCGAAAAAGCGTCCCGACGCGACACCGAGGTCCACGGGGTTGATCGGCGCGGCGAGGATCTCGAGCAGCGCCTCTCCGTCAGCGCGCTCCGGCTCGGGCACGTCCTGCAGCACAGGCGGCTTGCCGAGCTCGGTGACGACCACTGCCTTCATGCGCGCACCTCCGCGGATTGGATCTCGGGACGACGTTCGTGCCAGTCCGTCAGGCTCTGGAACGTGTGGGCCGCCCGCAGGATGGTCCCTTCGCCGAATCGCGCCCCGACGAGCGCGAGGCCGGCCGGCAGCCCGTCCACGAAGCCGGCCGGGATGCTTGCGGTCGGAGCGCCGACGAGGCTCCAGGGCGAGTTGTAGGGGATGACCGTCAGTCGGTAGAGGATCTCCTCGCCGCCGGCCAACTGGACCGTCTCCTCGCCGATCCGCGGCGGCAGCACCGGCATCGTCGGGGCGGCGAGGAGATCGACGCCGGCCATCGCGCGCTGGAACGCGGCAAAGGCCAGCCTGCGCCCGCGCTGGCCCAGCACGTAGGCGGTCGGCGGCAGGAACAGGCCGACGAGCAGCCGTGCGCGAACGTCGTCGCCGTACGACGGCAGCCGGGTGCGCAGCCACTCCCGGTGCACCTCGGCCGCCTCCGGAAACTGCATGCACTGCTGGATGGCGCCGAAGTGCTCGAAATGCTCGATTCGGACGTCGACGAGCTCGGCTCCGGCTCCCTGCAGAACGCCGAGCGCGCCCTCGACGGCAGTCTTGATCCGCGGGTCGAGCAGCTCGCTCTCGAAGAGGGTCCGAACGATGCCGATCCGCAGGCCCTCGACGCCGCCCTCCAGCTCGCTGCTGTACGCCGGCACGGGTACGTCGACAGTCGTCGGGTCGGCCGGGTCGAAGCCTGCGATCGCCTCCAGAAGGAGAGCGCAGTCCTCGGCCGAGCGTGCGATCGGGCCGACGGTGTCGTAGCCCCACGCGACGGGAACAACGCCGCGGTTCGAGACCCGGCCCCATGTGGGGCGCAGCCCCGTGACGCCGTTGAAGCACGCGGGAATCCGGATCGAGCCTGCCGTGTCGGTGCCGAGGGTCCCGGCGACGAGATCGGCTGCGGCGGCTGCGCCCGAGCCGCCGCTCGAGCCGCCGCAAACGCGGTCGAGCGACCACGGGTTGTGCGCGGCGCCGAAGCGCCGGCTCGTCGTCAGCGCGCCGTAGGCGAACTCGTGGGTGTTGAGCTTGGCCAGGAGGATCGCGCCCGCCTGCTTCAATCGGGCAACGGTCGTGGCATCGCGGGCCGCAGGGCTGCGCGTCGTCGAGCACGTGCGAGTTCGCAGTCGTCGGGACACCCTCGACGTCGATGACATCCTTGACACCGACCGGCACGCCCCAGAGCGGCCCCTTCGGGCCGCCCGTGCGCAAAAGCGCGTCGGCCTCGGCCAGCGCCTCGTCTGCTCGCACGGCGATGCATGCGTTGACCGCCGGGTCGAGCTGCGCGATCCGGTCGAGGTAGTGCTCGACGGCCTCCCGTGGTGTCAGCTCCCCGGCCCGGAGACGGCGGGCGAGCCCAGCGGCGCTCATCCGCGCTCCTCGATCTCGGGCCGGAAGACCGCCGCCGGCACGGTGTCCGCCTCGACGAGGCGCTCGAGCTCGTCGAACTGCGGCAGCAGAACGGTGAGAAACCCCTGCACCCGGGCCAGATCCTCGTCCGTAGGGGACACGCCGAGGAGCGCCGCCTGACGCCGGAGATCCTCGATCGTGGGCGGCGTGTAGCCCATGGGCTGGGCCATTATCTCAGTAGACTTCGAAGGGCGATGCCGATCTACGAGTACCGCTGCGAGGCCTGCGACACGCCGTTCGAGGAGTACCTGCGCGCCTCGACCGATCCGGCCCCGCCGTGCCCGGCCTGCGGCGCCGAGAACGTCGAGCGTGTGTACTCGCCGTTCGGCACCAAGTGGCGCTCGCCGCTCGTGAACTGGCATCGCGTCGGCTCGAGCTGGGGCGCCAAGCCCCCGAAGAAGGTCTTCTAGGGCTCGCGGAACCGCCGGTGACGACGCCGCAGGCCGACGTCGTGATCATCGGCGGCGGCATCGCGGGCCTCGCGTGCGCGACGCATCTCCACCGAAGCGGCACCTCGTTCCTCCTGCTCGAGGCCTCGGATCGACTCGGAGGACGGTTGCGCACGGATCGTGTCGAGGGCTTTCTGCTCGACCGGGGCTTCCAGGTGCTGCTCGCGTCCTACCCGGATGCGCAACGGCTGCTCGATCTCGAAGCCCTCGATCTCCACGAGCTCTATCCCGGCGCTCTCGTGTGGGCCGAAGGGCGGCTCCACCGAGTCGCCGACCCGTTCCGGCGGCCGCTCGACGCGATCGCGGCCGCTCGCTCCCCGATCGCCGGCTGGCGGGACTACAGAGCTCTGGCGCGCCTCCGGGCCCGGACCAAGGTGACGTCGAACGAGCAGCTGCTCGCACGACGCGAGACCACGGCGCTCGAGACGCTCCGCGAATGCGGCCTCTCCGAGCGGATCACGGAGCGCTTCTTCCGACCCTTCCTGGCCGGCGTGTTCCTCGACCCGCAACTGGAGACGTCGAGCCGGATGCTCGACTTCGTGCTGCGAATGTTCGCGACGGGCTTCGCAGCCCTGCCGGCAGGCGGCATGGAGTCGATTCCGGCCCAGCTGGCGGAGTCACTGCCGGCCTCGGCGCTGCGCCTTCACGCGCGCGTCGAGACGGTCGAGGGTACCGCGCTCACCCTTGCGGACGAGCGAATCGAGGCGCGGGCGGTGGTCGTCGCCACCGACGGCCGGGAAGCCGCCCGCCTGCTCGCCGGGAGGGTGCGAGAGCCCGAAGCCGCGCGGGATGACCTGCCTCTACTTCGCCGCGCCGACGGCACCGGTGAAGGGCCCCCTGCTCGTCCTCGACGGCGAGCGCAGCGGCCCCGTCAACAACCTCTGTGTCGTGAGCGAGGTGGCGCCCTCGTACGCTCCTTCCGGCGCCGCTCTCGTGTCGGCCTGCGTTCTGGGAGTCCCCGAGCACGACGACGCGCAGCTCGAGCAGGACGTCCGTGCGCAGCTTTCGACCTGGTTCGGAAGCGAGGTCGCGAGCTGGCGACACCTGCGCACCTACCGGATCCCGGAGGCGCTGCCGTCGACGGCGCCTCCCGCGCTCGAGCTTGCCGATCGAGCCGTACGAGTCGCGCCCGGGCTCTTCGTCTGCGGCGATCATCGCGATACAGCGTCGATTCAGGGAGCGCTCGCATCGGGCCGACGCGCAGCCCAGGCAGCGGTCGAGGAGATACTCCGCTCCCGTTAGGGTGTGGCCCGTGCCCGCCCGGCCGACCGAGCTGACTCCGGAAGCCCTCGACAAGCTCAGGCACGTCTCGACGGCGACGATCACCACCCAGCTCCTGCGCAGGGGCTTTCGCAGCACGTTCATCCAGGGGCTCCGGCCCACGCGCCCCGATCTGCCGCTCGTCGGGTACGCATTCACGCTGCGTTACGTGCCGGCCCGGGAGGACGTGGCGTTCAACGCCACCTTCGACAACGACACGGACGTCCAGCGCCTGGCGATCGAGAGCGTCGGGCCCGGGGACGTGCTCGTCATCGACGGGCGCAGCGAGCTCGGCGCTGCGACGCTCGGCGACATCCTCGCGACGCGGGCTGCGAGCCGGGGAGCGGCGGGCATCGTCACGGACGGCTGCCTCCGGGACAGCCCGGGCTTCGCCGAGCTCGACCTTCCCGTGTACTTCCGCGCGCCGCACGCGAGCGTGCGCTCCATCGCGCACCACCCCGTGGACATGAACCTCACGATCGGCTGCGGAGGCGTGCTCGTGGTGCCCGGCGACGTGCTCGTCGGCGATGCGGAGGGTGTCGTGGTGATCCCGGCGGCGCTCGCCGAGGAGATCGCCCACGACGGCTGGGAGCAAGAGCTGGTCGAGACCTGGGCGCTCGAACGGGTGCAAGCCGGCGATCCCCTTCAGGACACGTATCCGATCGGCGACGCGCGGCGGAATGAATACAAGGAATGGCGACGACGGAAGGAGACAGGCGAATGACGAGCGCGATGCGGGAGACGATGTGGCAACAGCCGGCCGACCTCACGGCCCTGCTCGCGGATCGTGCGCCGGTCGAGGCCGCAGCGCGCAGGGTCGAGGGCAAGCGCCTGGTGCTCGTTGGAACGGGGACGAGCTGGCACGCCGCCAACCACTCCGCCTGGTTCCTGCGCGCGGCCGGTGTCGACGCCCGCCCGGTGCAGGGCATGGACGCCGCGCTCTACGGCACCGGCGCCCAGGACGGGGATGCCGTCATCGTCCTTTCCCATCGCAACACGAAGCGCTTCACGACGGAGGCGGGCGGAGCCGCGAGGACGGCCGGCACCGAGCTCATCGTGATCGGCGGACGCGGCTCGCCCGACGTCGATATCGAGACCACCGAGCAGGAGCGCTCGGCGGCATTCACCGCGAGCCATCTCGGCGCGCTGATGCGAATGGCGCAGCTCGCCGACGCTGCTCGGTGCCGACCTGGGCGATCTCGACGCGGTACCAAAGGCGGTCGAGGAGGCGCTCGCGGCTCCCGGCCCACAGGTGCGCCCGCCCGAGCGGCTGCTCGAGCTGACCGGGGCCGGCCCGAACCAGTGGACCGCGGCGGAGGGCGCCCTCAAGGTTCGCGAGACGTGCTGGGTCGCGACCCAGGGACTCTCGGTCGAGCAGCTGCTGCACGGACCGGCCGTTGCGCTGGACAAACGGGATGCGCTCGTCTGTCTCGACGGCGGAGGGCCGGGCGCCGACCGGGTGGAGGCGGTCGGGAAGGCGGCCGAGCAGGCTGGAGTCGCGAGTCTACCGCGTCTCGGAGCGCGGCCTCGGCGAGCACCTCTCGGTCTTTCCGCTCACGGTGGCAGTGCAGCGCATCGCCCTCGAGCTGGCAGAGGAGCTCGGCACGAACCCGGACAACTTCCGCGCCGACGAACACGAGGCCTGGCGTGGCGTCGGCCTGTAGGACGCGCTAGCCGGGCTCCGTGCCGCTCTGATCCTGCCGGGCGGCGAACATGCGCCGCCCGACCTCCGGGTCGAGCCCGAAGCGCTCCGCGTAGCGCTCGTGCAGCTCGGGCGCCGCCTCGTGTGCCGTCTCCTCGGACAGGAACCCGCCGACGAGATGGGCGTCGAGCCGGTTGAGGTAGACCTCCCAGCCGGCCGAATGCTGGGCGCCGAGGGCACGGTCGTCGAAGACGTGCACGAACACGAGCACGCAGCCCTCGCCGTCCGGCGAGAGCTCGAAGCGGAACAGCTCGCCGCCCCAGGTCCAGGCGATGACCCGCGGCGGCTCCAGCTCCGTGATCTCGCCTTGCTCGCCCATGGCCTCGAACACCTCACCGGCCTCGGGCTTCCAGGGAGCTGATGGCGACGAACCAGCGGTCGAGCTCTGCGGGCTCCGTGACCGCGCGCCAGACGCGCTCCACGGAGTGATCCAGGCGGCGCTCGAAGCGAAGGGCCGGGCGGTTGTCGATACTGATCAGATCGCCGTCCATCATGGGCTTTCCTCCAGGTGTCGCTCGAGTGCGTCGAGGCGGGCGGACCAGTACGTGCGGTAGGGCTGGAGCCACCGATCGACCTCGGCCAGGGGCTCCGCCCGCAGCGCGTACCATCGCCGCCGGCCCTCGGGCCGGACGTCCACCAACCCGGCTGCACGGAGCACCTTCAGGTGCTTCGACACGCCGGGCTGGCTCAGCTGCAGCCGCGTCACGAGGTCGCCGACCGTGCGCTCGCCGCTACGCAAGTGGTCGAGAATCTCGCGTCGGGAGGGGTCGGCCAGAGCCGCGTACGCGGTCACCCTGATATATTACCAAACGGTTATATGTTGGTTCCAGCCCAGAGCTCTTCGAGTAGCGCCAGCGTACGCCAGTCCCAGTACTGCTTGTGCGACGCCGTCTCGAGCATTCGCTGCACCGCCGCCGCGTCCATGATCGAAGCGCGCGAGGGCTCTCCTTCGGGTATCGCGAGCTCGCGTGCCTGCGACTCGGCGGTCTGTCGCGCCTTCTGCTCGGTCTGACGCTGCCAGGCCGCCGGTCCGCCGCCTCGCCCGAGGGCCCGCTTCGCGGTCTCCCTCACCGGTTTCGGCAGACGACGCCCGACCGGAGCGAGATCGAGATCGCGCCCGAGCCATGGCATCCGGATCGAGAGACCGACCCCGGCGTTCTCGATCCGCGTGAGCGAAGGGTCGAGCTGCTTCTTGAAGTCGCGGTACAGCGCATACCCGGTCTTCAGGTCATCCGGAACGCTCATCGCCGTACGGAAGAACGAGAACGTCCAGAAGGGGCTCACGTGCCAGAGGAACAGGCGGTTGCGGTCCTCGGCCTCGAAGAGCGACTTTCGGCCACGCTCGTAGATCTTGAAGTGAACGCCCTTCTGAACCGGATCATGCTCCGGGTAGGACGCCAGATGTTCCTCGAGGGCACGCGGGAGCGTCCCTCGCTCGAGGCCCATGATGTCCTCTGCGACATCGGAGCCCAGAACGGCGTGCTCCGCCATGACCGATTCGAGCAGCTCGCGCGAGTCTCGAACGACGCCCGTGGGTCGCCGATCGGGCATCGCCTTGTCGCCTCCGCCGCCGGTGACGAAGATCGCGCCGCGGCCGAAGCGGGAGACGAGATGATCGAAGAAGGCGAGGATGAGGCCCATGTAGTTGAGGCCGTCCTTCATCCAGACGAGGCGCCGCACCACCTCGACGTCCGGCTCGCGAAGCCTGATCAGCTCCCAGGGGACGTCGAAGTGCTCGGCGATCCGTGCGGCGACCCGTCCGTCCGACCACGAGCCGTGCTCGGGACGATCCTCCGCGCGGAACGTCGCGCCCGAGAACGGAATGCCGCAGCGACGGAGCGCAGCGGCGACGCACCTGGAGTCGTGGCCCCCGCTCAGGGAGAGGACGACGGGGCCCTGTCTCTCCTCGGCGGCCGGGACCGAGGCCGCCGTGGCGGCAACGAACGAGTCCGCGAGCTTCGACGGCCATTGCCTGTGCGGCACCGACTCGTCCTTCTCGTCGAAATTGCAGGTGAAGAGCGCCTCGGTCGCCGTCTCGACTCTGCCGCCGACCACCTCGGCCCGCAGACAGAAGCCGCCGGGCGCGCGCGAGATCCCGGCGAAGGTCGTGTGGCGACCGAGCGGATACCCGATCCAGAGGTACTGGGCCCATCCGAGCCTGTCGAATTCGGCCGTGCCGCGTAGGGTCGCGATGAACTTGCACTCCCGCGCCACGGCGACGCCGGCCTCGTGAGTGTGGAAGTACAACGGGAGCCGTCCGAGCGGATCGGTCAGAACGACGAGCTTCTGTCCACCGGCGTCGGCGATCGCGATGACGTAATCGCCGTCGTTGCCGAGAATCCAGCGGCGCATCGCCGCCACGCCTGCCTCGGGATCTCCGAGGACGACCTCCGCCAGACTGCGTGAGCTCCGCTTCGAGAGCCGATGGAGGTCTGTCGAACACGCGGCCCTCGACGGCGACGACGTAGGACGGCCTTCGGATGTACGAGACCGGGTACTCGCGGTAAGCCACGTGCCCGACGCGGCTTCCCGCCGCGTCGAGCCCGAGAGTCGCGGCGTAGTCGGAGGCGTGGCACATGGTGGCCTGCGCCCGCCGGAAACGATCCGTCAGGTCGAGGTCGCCCCCGTCCGCTGACAGCCACAGCGTCAACCCGGGCATGCCACTCCTACGACGGGCGGCTCAGACCGGGAGGTCCTCGGGCCTGAGCTCGATCGGCTCGCCGTGCGGGGTACGTGCGGCTGCGTGGTGCCAGGCATCGCGACAGCGAGCGAGGGCCTCGGGGCTCGTTACACCCTTGTGCGCCACGAGCCGCTCGAGCGCGGCGAGCCAGTGGCGGTAATACGTCTCCCCGGTGTCGGGATCACCCGCGGCCTGCGCCCGGACGATCTCCTCGGCGAGAGTCGCCGACCACTCGCTCCACGTGAAGAGCCCGCGCTCGTGCAGCGCCACGGCCATGGCGAAGGCCTGGGCCTCCCACGGCTCCCGGAACACCGCGCCGACCTCGTCGCGAGGAATGCCTGCAAGGGCACCGACTGCTTCCGCGGCTGCCGGGCTGGTCGACACGTCAGCAGGGCTCCAGATACGGCTCGAACGCCTCGACCGAGACCCTGACCGTCGGATCGGCTTCGTCGCCCCACAGCTCGCGACCATCGAAGCAGACCGTGTACAACCACTGCGCCTCCTCGTGCCCGAGCGCGGATGCGTCCGGAAACAGGTGGCAGCCCTGGATGCGCTCCACGATCCCCTCGTGACCGCGAACGTAGCGTGGAAGCCGCGTGTGCGTCCTCGGGTGGATGTTCCGCGCGCGCACGGCGTCTCCCGGGGCAAATCGTGCGGCCGCGGGGGCCGGCCGCTCGAACGAGGAGCGCGACAGAACGCGCCCGATGTCGGCCGAGGTGAACTTGCCGCGTCCCAGCGGCTTGCCCGGACTCGAGGCGTGACCGGCGGCGAGCTCATCAGCGCCGACCAGGCCACGATCGAGGAGTAGCTGCTCCATCCCCAGCTGCCACCGCTCGTAATACGAGCTGGAAAGGTAGACGTCGGGGGGCAAAGCCTCGCGCGAGAAGCGCGCCATGTCGATGTTCCAGGCGCCCGCTGCGCCCATGGCGCGGTTCATCGCCATCACCCGGCTCTCCCAGGCCTCGTGAAAGACGGGCTCGTTCTGCTCCGGCACGACCTTCCCGAACCCGTCCATGCCGCCCATGTCGTGGACACCGTCCATCACGCCGCCTCGGCGGCTTCGCCGGGAAGACCGGTGCCGATCATGGAGTCTCGGGTGACGAGAGACGCGAGCTGTTCCTCCTCCCAGGCCTCGGTGCCGGCAGGACGCATCGGCACCACGAGGAAGCGCGTCTCGGCGGTCGAGTCCCAGACGCGGATCTCTGTCTCCGGGGGCAACTCGACGCCGAAGTCGGCCAGCACGCTCCGCGGGTCCTTCACGGCCCGCGAGCGATACGGCGCGGACTTGTACCAGACCGGTGGGAGACCGAGCAGGTCCCACGGATAGCAGGAGCAGAGCGTGCAGACGACGATGTTGTGGAGCTCCGGCGTGTTCTCGACAGCCACGAGGTGGTGGCTGACGCTCTCGAGGCCGAGCGTCCCGACTGCGGCCGTCGCATCGTCGAGCAGAGCCGTCTTGAAGCCGGGATCGCTCCAGGCCCGGGCAACAACCCGGCGGCCGATGTGCGGGCCGATCTTCGTCTCGTACGACTCGACGATCCGATCGAGCGCCTCGGAATCGACGTAACCCTTCTCGACCAGGACCGTCTCGAGCGCCCGGACACGGAGCTGCAGCTCCGAGAGCTCCGAGCCGTCGCCGTGGTCGTGACCATGCGACGCCATGCAGGCAATGTAATCGAGGGCGAAGTGACATACTTCGCCGCCCATGTCTTCGGCGAGTGACGGAGCCCGCTGATGGCTCACGCACGGGCGGTCTGGCTGGGCACGGTCGCGACGGCGGCGAACGAGCGCCTCGTCGGGGGCATAGCGCTCGTCGTCGGCGCGATGCTGTTCTACGTCGTCATGCTGGACCAGGGTCAGATCGCCGACGTGCTCCTGGCAAGCGGTTTTGCAACCTCCAACCACCTCCACGAGCTCTTCCACGATGGCCGGCACCTCGGCGGCGTCCCCTGTCACTGAGACCGGCGCAGCCTGGCCGGGCCTCGGCTGGCTGCGTATCGGCGTGCTCGCCGGGCTCGTCGGTGGGCTCGGCGCCGCCGCCGTCAACGGCGTGCTCGGGGAACGGGTGCTCGGGGAAGCGATACGGCTCGAGGAGGCCGGCGCAGGGCATGTGGCCACGGTGGCCGAGCCGTTCACGCGGGGCGAGCAACAGGGCGGCATGGTCCTGGGTGAGCTCGTGCTGGGCGCGGGGCTCGGCTTCCTGCTCGCCGGCGCGGCGCTCGTGGCCGGCCCCGCCTTCGTGGGGCGGACGCGACGGGCCTGGCTCTGGCTCGTCGCGAGCGGCGCCTGGGCGTTCCTCGTGCTGCCGGCGATCAAGTACCCGGCGCTCCCGCCGGGGGTCGAGTCGACCCTCGCGATCGAGACGCGTCAACTCTCCTACCTCACCCTCGTCGGCGCAGGCCTGCTCGGCACCGTCCTCGCGCGGGGGGCCTGGCTCCGCCTGGCCGGCCGGCGGCGTCCGGCCGGCGCCCTGTTCGCGCTCGTGCTCCCGGCCGCCCTCGCCGTGACCCTGCTCCCGGGGGAGCACACCGCCACGGCTGTCGGCGGCGACCTGCTCCTGCGCTTCCGCGCGGCCGCGATCAGCAGCCAGGCGCTGTTCTGGGGGCTGACGGCGGTCAGCGGGCTCTGGTTGCTCGAGCGCCGTGGCTTGCTGAGGAGGTCATGGTGGCCGACCTGATCTCCGTCGAGAAGCGCAAGTGGGACGGCAGCATTTCGTCGCGCGAGAAGGCGTGGTTGCTCGACTGCGACGCCTCGCCCCTGGCCTGGCGGGTCAGCGCAGGCACGCGGCGAGAGCGGCCGGCACAGGGTGACAGCGAGCTGGTCGAGCAGGACGAGCTCTGGCTGTCGTTGCCCGACGCTCCGGTCGTGTTGTGCAGCTACCTGACACCGGAGAACACGCTCGAGCGACACGAGCTGCACGCAGCCTGGGAGCCGGTCGGGCTGAACACCGGCGTGCTTCGCTGGATCGACCTGGACCTCGACGTGGTCGTGGAGGACCAGACCGTCGAGCTCCTCGACGAGCAGGCCTTCATGGACAACGCTCGCACGATGCACTACCCGGAGCATGTGGTCAGGAGCGCGTGGGCCGGGATTGCCGCGGTCACGGCGAGGGTCATCAACGGCGACTGGCCGTTCGACGGCTTCCTGGACGAACTGGCGCGCGCGGAGCCCGGCGCGAGCGCAGGCGACTGAGCGTTCGTGATGCGCCACGCGATCCTGGGCGCAGGTGCGATCGGCGGCCTGATCGGCGCGGCGTTGGCGCGCGCAGGCGCCGATGTCGTTCTGCTGATGCGACCCGAGACGCTCGAGGGCTACTCGGGTGAGCTCGTAGTCGAGAGCGCCGTTCTGGGCAACTTCGCGGTGGAGGTCCCCGCGTCACCGCGACTCGACCGCGACGTCGACGTGCTCTGGGTGACCACGAAAGCCACCATGCTCGACTCGGCGCTCGAGCTCGCACCCCCGGCGCAGGTGGACGGCGCCGTGGTGATCCCGCTCCTGAACGGCGTCGATCACGTCGCCGTTCTCCGCGATCGCTACGCGAACGTCGTGCCCGGCGCGATCCGAGCCGAGTCCGAGCGTGTCGCGTCCGGCCACGTCCGGCACCGGGCGTTTCTGCGCGTCGACCTCGCCGGCGCGGAGACCGTAGTCGGGGAGCTGCAGGAGGCCGGCGTCGATGCCCGCCTCCAGCCGGACGAGGTCTCGCTGCTCTGGAACAAGCTCGCGTTTCTCGCTCCGACCGCGTTGGCGACCACCGCGCTGGACGGACCGCTCGGCGCGGTGCGAGACGACGAGCGCTACCACGGCTGCCAGAGCGAGGCCCTGGCCGTCGGACGTGCGGTCGGCGCGCAGATCGACGAGGCGGCGCTCCGTGCCCTACAGCAGAGCGCTCCCGCCGAGATGCGCAGCTCCATGCAGAAGGACGTCGCCGCCGGACGGGCACCGGAGCTGGATGCGATCGCCGGTCCCATCCTGCGCGGCGGCAGCCGCCACGGGATCGCAGTTCCCTACACCGAGGAACTGGCGCGACTCGTGGCTGCCCGTTCTCCCTGACGTACCGAGACGGTTGATCTCACCCGAGGAAGACCTCGGCCCATTCCAGTTCCGCATCCCGAAGAGCGCTCGGGTAGATCGGGAAGCTCGCGACGGCAGAGCCGCCGCGCGTTCGCACCTCGATGCTCCTGGACCCGCGCGTGCCGTAGGAAAAGAGCTCGCCGTCACCGGAGCCGCCGACGGCGATGAAGTAGTTGTCACCGTCATCCAGTGGCGGCGCGTCGGCGATCTCACGGGCAATCCCGGTTTCCAGATCGATCAGGCGAAGGGTCTCCGCGTCGCCGCAGCAGCCCTCGTCGACGAGCAGCAGCGCCGAGTCGCCTAGCCAGCCGAACAGCTCGACGCTGTCGTCCTCGCCGGGGGCCTCGTAGACGAGCCTCGGCGAACCCGCGTCCGCGTTCAGCACCTGGACACGAAAGCCCCCTGTCCAGTTGGTCGCGGTCGCGAGCTGATCGGGCGGGCCCGAGACCGTGTACCACTCGGGCACCGGCGACGCCCGCAGCTGAGTTCGCTGGAGGGTAAGCAGGTCCATCCGGTACAGATCCGTGCGCTCGTCCTCCCCGTCGCGCACGACGTCGAGCTCGTAGAGGAACGCATTGCGGCCAGGCTGCCAGCCCGACCGGGAAGAAGTAGCGGTACACGTCGCCCTTCTCGGGCGACGGCAACACGCCGGGCGGCAACGCGGGCAAGCGCCGCAGCCCCGACCCATCCACGTTGACGACATACAGGCCGAAGGTCGGAGCGGCGCTGCTGGTAGTAACGGCCCAGCACGCTCGGCGCGAGCATGCTGCCGTCAGGTGACCACGAGACCCACTCGATCGGCAGCCTGGTCGTCAGCCTGCGGCGTCCCGACCCATCGGCGTTGACCACGTACAGAGAGCGACGGTCGAGCACTCCGAACTCCAGCACGTATGCCAGCTTGGAGCCCTGCGGCGACCACTCGAAATCGACGACCGAGCGTTCCGGCCCCGGGCTCGGGCGAGGCGTGAGCACGACGGGCTCGCTGCCGTCGAGGTTCGAGACCTCAAGCCACTCCCAGTACCGAAAGCCGGCGCGGTCGGACCAGTTCACCGCCACACGCGCGCCCGCCGGCTGGGCGGCTCGCGCCTGGGCGAAGACGTGCTCGCCGGCGGACGCAGGGCCACTGCCGACGCGTCCGCGCAGAGGAACGCAACGGCAACCACGGCCAACACGCCCTTGGCCACGAGCATTCGCGGATGCTAGAGCCGAATGCGACACAGTTCAAGGTCGGCGAGGGCCGTCGCCGCCGACTGCGGCCGCCAAGCGCCGACTACAAAAGCCGGTACTGACGGATGCGCCGCCTTGCCCGGTGGACATCGAGAGCTTTCCAGGCGGGCGCAGTGACGGGATCGGTCAACCTGCTCAGCAGGCGGACGAGCGGGCTCCAGCGACCACGTGTCACGAAGTAGACGGCAAGCGCCGAGATCAGGCCGATGAGCACCCCTCCGGCGATATCACCCGGGTAATGGAGGCCGACGAAGATGCGCGGAACGGCGACCAGAGACGCGCCGGCGAGGAACAGAGCCCCTGCCAGCCGGCCTCCCATCAGCGCCACGGTGAAGGCGATCGCGAAGGCCGCAACAGCATGGTCGCTCGGGAACGAAGGCTCGTGCGACGGGGCGACAAGCAGGATCGTGTCGCGCGGATGAGCGACAAAGGGCCGTTCCCGCGCCCACAGATGCGAGACGGCCTGGCTCAGCAGAAGGCCGATCGCGGCCGAGGTCAGCGCGGCAAGACAGACCACCCTCCAGCGATAGCGGCCGCCAGGCCGATCGAGCAACCAGAGCGAGAAGGTCGCTGCCGCAAACAACGGCACCACCCAGTAGGTGACGAAGTCCTCGATGTCGTCAGCGATCGACTGGTGGCCCTGAAGCGCGCCGTTCAGGAAATGGAAGACGTGCCAGTCCATTGCCCCAACGTAGCGCGTTCTCCGAGCCGCCTACAGCGAGATCAGCCCGAAGGGCGACTCACGGCCGCCCTTCAGGGTTCAGGGAGAATCAGGGAGCCTCAGTTATGCCTCCGGCCGAGTTCGCAATATTCTCTACCCGGTCAACTGAAGGGAGTGAAGGTGGCGGTACCCCAGATCGGTCCGCCGATGAGGCTCGCGAGTAGGTTGCACGATCCAACGGCGGCGACGGTGAACTGACGCGTGCAAGCCTTCTCCATCGAGGTTCGCACGCAAGCGGGCCGCGAGCGCGTCTGGGAACTGCTGGCCCGCACCGAGACATGGGCCCAGTGGGGCCTGTTCGACGAGTCTGCTCTCGAACAACCGGGAGCCTCGGAGCCCGAAGGCGTTGGGGCGGTGCGACGATTCCGCACCGGCAAGCGGGTCACCCGCGAGCGTGTGGTGGCCTTCGAGCCACCTGAGCGTTTGGGCTACGAGCTGCTGTCAGGGTTGCCGATCCGCGACTATCGGGCGGACGTGACGCTTCGCCAACAGCCTGACGGCGGCGCCCTCATCAGTTGGGAATCTCGGTTCCGCGGAAAATTCCCGATCCCGGGCGCTTTGGCGAAGCCGAAGCTCGAGCAGTTCGTGCGCCGGACGGCCGAGGCGCTGGCGAGGGCCGCTGAGCAAGGGCCGAACGTCTAGACGCGCGCAGGCCGCTACACGTAGGACGCTGCTCGGTTCTGCGCTGTCGGCGCGAACCTATGATCCCCAGGGTGGACGGGGGTCGCCTGGACAGGCGCTGCGCGGTCGTGACGGGGGGCGGCCGCGGTTTCGGCGAGCGGATCGCGGAACAGCTCGCCGGGCTGGGCGCCACGGTGGCCGTGCTCGATGTCGATCTGGAGGCGGCCGAGCGGACGGCGGCGTCGGTCGGCGGGATCGCCGTGCGCTGCGACGTCGGCGACGAGGCGTCGGTGCGCGAGGCGTTCGCGCAAGTGCGGTCGGAGCTCGGGCCCGTGGACGCCCTCGTCAACAACGCCGGGATTGCGTCCTTCACGCCGTTCTTGCAGTCGAGCGAGGAGGAGTTCGACACGGTGTTCCGAGTCGACTACACGAGCATGTTCCTCACCTGCAGGGAGGTCGTCCCGGCGATGCTGGAGCGACGGCACGGCCGGATCGTGAACCTCTCTTCCGTGGCAGGGAAGCGCGGCGGCGGCTTCCTGGGCACTGCCGTCTATTCGAGCGCGAAGGCGGGCGTGCTCGGCTTCACGAAGGCGCTGGCGAAGGAGGTCGGGCACGCGGGCGTAACGGTGAACGCCGTGGCGCCCGGCGCGATGGACACGGAGATGACGAAGGTGCTGCGGGACGATCACGAGCTGCTGGCAAAGGTCGAGGCGACGATTCCACTCGGCCGGCGCGGGACGATCGAGGACGTCGCCGACGCGGTCGTCTTCCTCTGCTCGGACGCGGCGGCGTACGTGACCGGCGAGACGATCGTCGTCGACGGCGGCGTGGTGATGGAGTGAGCGGTTGACCTACCCCACCGACCTCGACCTGTCAGGGCGCACGCTGCTCGTGACGGGCGCGGCGACGGGTATCGGCGCGGCGTGCGCGCAGGCGGGCGCCGCGCGGGGCGCGCGCGTGATCGGCGTCGACCTCGACGGCGCCGGGCTCGCCGACCAGGATCTCGCCGAGTCGCATGTGCGCGACGTGTCGTCGCTCGCAGCGGTGCAGGAGCTGGAGCGGCTCGTGGGTGCGGTCGACCTCCTCGTCAACGCGGCCGGAAACTCGAGCCCGAAGGCGTTCCTCGAGCTCACGCTCGACGACTGGAACGCGGCGCTCGTGTCGCACGTGAAGAGCACGTGGAACGTCTGCCGCACGTTCGTACCGGGCATGGTCGAGCGGCGCGACGGGCGCATCGTGAACATCGCGTCGGTCGCCGGCAAGCGCGGGGGCGGGATACTCGGCCGTGCGGCGTACGCGTCCGCGAAGGCGGCGGTGAACGGGCTCACGAAGTCGATCGCGCGCGAATGTGCGCAGTTCGGCGTGCGGGCGAACGCGGTGAATCCCGGCGTCACGGACACACGCCGGATCGAGCCGCTGAAGGCGGATCCCGAGCGCTGGGCCCAGATCATGGCGGCGGTGCCGCTCGGCCGCGCGGCACATCCGGACGAGATCGCGGCGGCCGTCGTGTTCCTGCTGTCGGACGCCTCGCGCTACGTCACGGGCGAGACGATGAACGTCGACGGCGGGATCGCGCTCGAGTAGCCGGTCAGTCCTCGAGCGACATCGGATCTTCGCCGCCCAGGCGCTCGAGCTGCAGGAAGTTGATCATCTCGTACGCCGCTGCCGCGTCGAGCGTCATGTTGAGGTGGTCGACCACACGCCGGTTGCACGTCCGCTTCGTCCATGCGAGCGCGAACGCCGACCGGCGGAGCAGCGCCTGGACGAGCTCGTCGACCTTTGCGTCCAGCTGAGCAGCAGGCACGGCGTAGTTGATGACGTTCATGTCGGCGAGCTCACGTGCCGAGTAGCGCTGTGCCAGGAACAGGAACTCCTTTGCCTTCGCGGGCGTGAAGAACAGCGGGACGAGCGAGCTCCCGCCGTCTCCCGTGACGATGCCGAACCCCGGCCCGCCCTCGGGTACCTCGCCCATGCCGAGATGGATGTCGATCACCTGGACGTCCTCCGCCGCGACGATCAGGTCGCACGCGAACAGCAGGCTCGAGCCGAACCCCACAGCGTTGCCGTTGATCTTGCCCACGATCGGCTTTTCGATCTCCGCCATCTCCTGGTGCGTGCGAACGATGCCGGTGAAGGTCTTGAACGACTTGGGCGGGTCGCTGACGTAGGCCCGCAGGTCAGGGTTGTCGTAGAACTCCGGCTGCATCGGACAGTAGAACTCGCCGTCCTCCCCGGTGAACACGATCACGCGCACAGACGTGTCGCCGCGTAGGTGGCTGAAGACCTCGCCAAGCTCCCAGTGAAGATCTGCGGTCCCGCCGACGAGGTTGCGGGGCGGGATGATCGTTACGGTCGCCACGGGCCCGTCGATCGCGAGACGGCAGCTTTCGAGGTGCAGACTCATGAGCGGCTCTCTTTCGGTTGTGGGCGGCGCCAAGCCTACTGGCGGGCCTCACAGGGCGCTCGCCCGCCCGTAATCAGGCCGATGGAGGAACCGGTTCTGCGCTGGCTCGCGGCGCCCTGTGCTCGGCCACGCCTGGGCGAACCGGCAGCCTCTGCTCCCTTGACGATGGAGTGATCGGCGAATACGGTCCGACTTCACCCGACCGGCCGGTCGGGTGTGCGGCCCTAGGGACAGGAGGAGGAAGGATGCGACGCACTGGAACATGGCGCCGCCGTGCCACGGTGGCGGTGGCCCTCGGCGCAATCGTCGCCGCCGGCGCGCTCGGCGGTCAGGCGGCCGCGGCGCCAAAGGGGCAGCCGTGCCCGAGCGGTTTCGTCGGCACCGCCCCCGCCGGCGACTTCGGCGACAGCGGGGAGGCAGTCGACAAGAATAACAACGACCTCGTCTGCTTCAAGAGAACCGGAAACCCGTCCGGCAACATCGTCGACGACAAGACCGTCCCCGTGTCGTAGGGGCGGCCTGATCCTCACGGGAGGCTACGCAGAATCGAACACGTTCGCATGCTGCGAACCGGTTCACGCTCGTAGGGGCGACCAGCGCGTCGCCCCTACGGGTCTTCACAAACCGACCCCGGCCGTGAGCGGGCAGGAACGACGTCGCCAGGAGGGACCCGCGGGTGAGCGACCTTCGATGGCCCTCCGATGCGCCGCGGCTCGTGCTCCGCGTCCTTGGCGCGACGCGGAGCACGAGCCGCCGAACCATCCGTCCTCCAGCTCGACTACTCTGGCGCTGATGGGAACCGGAGTCGTCGCGTTGACCGCCGTCTGGATGAGTTCGGCCACGGCCGCAGGCTGCGAGACGTAGATCGAATGGCTGCCCGCGACCTCGATAACGGTCGAGCCCGCCCGCGCTGACATCGCGCGCTGGGCCGGAGGCGGGATCATCCGGTCTTCGGTCGCGACGAGGTACCAGCTCGGCTTGCTCCGCCACGCGGGCTCGCTGACCGCGCCGCCAAGGGCATCCACACCCCACGGGACCTGCGAGTCGGCCATGAACGCGGCCTGCTCGGCGCTCAGGTCGCCCGCGAACGACGCATGGAACTTCTCCCGGTCGAGGAAGAGAAACCCGTCCTGCGGCGGCAGAATCGGCGGCACGGGCGCGCCGGGCGGCGGATCTGCGATGAGGGTGTTGACCGACTCGCCCTCGTCCGGCGCGAAGGCTGCGATGTAGACGAGCGCCGCAACCTTGGGATGCGTGCCCGCCTCGGTGACGACGACCCCGCCATAGGAATGGCCGACGAGGATGACCGGCTCGCTGGCCGCGTCGATGGCCCGCTTGGTCACGGCAACGTCGTCGGCGAGCGAGAGCGTCGGATTCTGGACAACGCTGACGTTGTAGCCGTCCTTCTTCAGGTGCTCGTAGACGCCCTGCCAGCCGGAGCCGTCCACGAAACCGCCGTGGACGAGGACGACTGTGGGGGCATCGGACTTGCTCATGGGGAGCTCCTTTCTATGAGGCTGTTGGTTCTCTGCGGTATTGACCGGATGTCCGTGCGCGCGGGTCGTGCGGTGAGGGATCGTCGTCTCGTTTCTCCTTTCTTGCTCAGCTGGTCGCGACGCTGATCGCGCTCTCTCCGCCGCAATCGCTAGCCGATAGCGTCGCTCCGCCGCGACGCGATGTCATCGGCGTGGCGACAGGCCGGCAACCGCAACCCCCGCCGCCGACGACAATCGCCTCGCGCTTATCCTTGCTGAGTGCGGGCGACGGACTGGCAAACGGCCACGAGCGAGTGGTCCTCGACCGCGACCCGTTCCATCTCGAGACGAGCCATCCGGGCGTCTTCGCGGCCGGCGACCTGCGCCATACAGCTCGGTCAAACGAGTGGCATCAGCGGTCGGTGAGGGCGCAATGGCCAACCCCGTTGTGAACTCATTCCTCGCGACCGCCTAACCAGCACTCGCGGTTCTCTCGGATCGGCTCGAACCTGGCCGGCTGGCCCCGCTCGCCGCTCACGAGCGGACTCGCCATAGAAGGAGCCCCGCGCGCGGCGCGCCACGGCCTCGGATCGCGAGCTGGACGGCGCTAGGCTCCTCTCATGGACGATGAGCCTCCGGAGCTTGACGAGACGGATATCCGACGCATCGAGGCGGTACGCGGTAAGGCACGCTCACTCGGCTATTTGCTTCATGTCACATGGCTGCCGAAGCCTCTGAGCGGTGTGCCATGGATTGCACACGCGGCACGTGATATCCGATCAATACTCGCCCGGCGTTTCGTGGCAGTCGGACCTACAGCGGCCGATGCAGCAGAGGCCGGCTATCACGCCCTAGAGCGCATTCTGAGCCACGGTGCCCCGTGGCCTAGACGCTGAGCGTCACGAGTACCCCCGTGGAGCGATCGTGCAGTCCGGAGGAGTGGTGTCGTCTCCGTGAACGCGACGCGGAACCTGCGGCTCGGTGAGACCGACGTGACCCGGATCGGGCTCGGGCTCGGCACGGAACCGGCTGCGTCAAGACGCCCCGCCCAGGAAGGATTGGCGGAGGACGGTCACGGCGCGGATACTGTCCCCGTGGGCGACGACCTTGCCGCCGTCGAGGTTGGGGGCACCGAGTCCGAAGCCGAGTTGCTCTGCTCGCTCCTCCGTAGCGCGGGATCAAATGCATGCACCGGCTGACCAACCAGGGCGCGGGCGCCTTTGACGGCTGGTCCGCCGGCGGCCCCCACGAGATCCTCGTCCGCGCCGAAGACATCGTCGCGGCCCGCGAGGTGCTCCGCGCGAGCCCAGCCTCGGGGGAACCCTAAGAGGGCGGGCGGGCGGAGGGCGCGCGGATGGGAGAGACCTAGACCGCCATGCTCGGCCGTCGTCCTAAGGGCTCGATCTGGAATTTGAGGACTTCGCGCTCATTCATCGCGCGGTAGCCGTCCGGCACCTCGTCGAGCGAACCGACGCGGTCGAAGACGCGGCCGGGCTCGATCCGCCCCTCGAGTACGTCGGGCAGCAACTCCTCGATGTAGGCGCGTACCGGTGCGGGGCCGCCGCCAATACTCGCGTTCTTCCAGAATGCGACGCCGGTCGGGGGTGTTGTCGTGGTGGGGCACGCCGACCCGGCCCACCGCTCCTCCGGGACGTGCGATCTCAGCGCGGTCTCGACTGCTTGTTCGGGGCCGACGCACTCGAGCACGGAGTGCGCACCAAGTCCGCCCGTCAGCTCGCGGACGCGCTCGATGGCCTCGTCTCCTCGCTCGCGGACGACATCGGTGGCTCCGAACTCTTCCCAGTGCGATCCGATGCGGATTGCTGCCAAGGAGGATGATCTGCTCGGCTCCAAGGCGCTTCGAGGCGATCACACCGCACAGGCCGACCGCGCCGTCGCCGACGACTGCGACGTTCTTGCCCGGACGACCTTCGCCGTAACCGCGGCGTGATGGCCGGTGCCCATCACATCCGAGAGCGTTAGCAGCGAGGGCATGAGCGCGTCGTTTCGTCGACCGGAAGGACGACCAGCGTGCCGTCCGCCTGAGGCACACGCACCGCCTCGCCCTGACCGCCGTCCACGCGTTCCAGCCATATCTGCCGCCGTGGAGGCATCGCTGTGCAGGCCCTCCTTGCAAAAGACGCAGCTGCCGTCAGACCAGAGAACGGCGAAACGACAAGGTCACCAACCTTGAGTGTGCGGACGCATCGCCGATCGGCCTCGACCACGCCGACGAACTCATGTCCCATCCGCCTGCCGGTCTCGCTCGGCCCATGGACTTATAGGGCCACAGATCGCTGCCGCAGATACCGGCTCGGGTCACGCGGACAAGTGCGTCGGCCTGCGCGATGAGGTGGGCGTCGGGGACGTTCTCGACGCGGACGTCGCCAGCGCCGTACATGAGAGTTGCGCGCATCGCGATTACCTCCAGGCCCGGTGGGGCCGACCCACCGACTTGCGGTCTCGGACGCAGGGTACGCCCCGGGTTGAGCTCGTCAAGCGCCCCGGCGGGCCTCATGCCGAGACTCGTTTGCCTATCCAGCCGGCTCAGCGCGACCCGCCTTGGGTGCGCTTGACTGGTCTGGTCCGCTCCTTCGTCCAACTCGACCCGTTAGCCGATCTGCTCCGCCAGCTCGATGATGATTCCCTCCGGGCCGCGGACGTAGCAGAGCCGGTAGCTGTCCTCGTAGCGCTCCAGCTCGCCGACGAGCTCAGCGCCGCGGGCTCGCAGGCCGGCAACGACGGCGTCGATGTCCTCGACGGCGAATGCGACGTGGCGGATACCCGGCGTGTTCGCCGGCGCGTGCCGGTTGTCGCCCTGGTTTGACGGCGAGTGGAACTTCACCAGCTCGAGTCGTCCGTTGCCGTCCGGAGTTTGCATCATCGCAATGTCCGCCCGTACGCCCTCGAGCCCCACGACGCGGTCCACCCAGCGGCCTTCGACGGGCCCCTCGCCCTGCAGCACGAGTCCGAGCTCGACGAAGAACTCAGTCGCGGCTGCGAGGTCGTCAACCACGATGCCGACGTGCTCCATCCGTTGGATAGTCATGTGTTCGATGGTAAGGAACCAGATTCGGGCCGCAGCCTGGGCAGAGAACTGATGAGTTACGGGTCGCCGAGCGGCTGAACCCCCAGATTAAAAGCTACGTGCGGCCGGAGGAGGCCGCCGAGAAAGGGGTCAATGCCGTGCTCAGCCGTAACGATATCGGTCGGCACCTGACGAGCGAAATGGTCTTCTCCGGTGACAGCTTGCCCGGGTTCTCCGACACGATCGAGCATCCCGACGGGCTCGTCCTCGTCGACACGGGGATGATCGACACGACGCCGGCGATCGAAGAGGACGGCGAGGAGTGGCTCCCGCACCCGCTCCCAGGCGGAGCTCGTGAGTCGCGTCGCGGTCGTCGTCAACACGCACCTCCACTTCGATCACTGCGGCGGCAACCGGCTCTTCCCGGGCACCCCGATCCACGTGCAGCGACGCGAGCTCGCGGACGCGCGGACGAAGGACGACTACACGGTGAGGGAGTGGGTCGACTTTCCGGGCGCGACGTACGTCGAGCACGACGGCGAGGTGGAGATCCTGCCGGGCGTCAGGCTCCTGCCGGCCCCGGGACACACGGCCGGACATCAGATCGTCGTCGTGGAGACCGACGAAGGCCCGGTCGTCCTCGGCGGCGACGTCGGCGGCCACTCGTTCGAGGAGCTCGAACGCGGGGATACGCCGGGCCAGCAGCTCGTCCTCGAACTCGCGGCGCCGACCTACCTCGCGCATGTCACGGAGGTGCGTCCCGCACCCGCGGTCGTAGCGTCTAGTCGTCCGAAAGCCGTGCCGTGAGCGCGGCGAGCACCTTGTCCTGGATCGATGGGACGTCGCGCCCCGGCCCTCGCGTCCGTAACGCCCGTGGCGTCAAGGCGTCAGCGCTCGGCTACGCGAGCGGCTTTACGCCCGACCACGTCTCGACCACCGAGGGTTTGCGCGCCGTGGGAGCACCGGTGCGGGCACGCCGTGCGCTTCGGCGGGCATCTCCGGCACGCTTGTCCCGCTCAGTGATGCGGTTTGGCGGACATGCAGCAACCTCCATGGGCCGTGAAGGATTCGAACCTTCGACCTTGGGATTAAGAGTCCCCTGCTCTACCAACTGAGCTAACGGCCCCGGCGGGCCAGTATAGCCAGGGGGGTTCGGCCTCCCAGACCGGCCAGCCTCTCCCGTAACCTCCGGCGGTGCGCATCGTCGCGATCGTCGGCAACAGGCCGCAATTCATCAAGTCCGGACCGGTTTCCCTGGCCCTCGCGGGACATGCCGAGGAGGTCGTGCTGCACACCGGGCAGCACTACGATCCCGGGCTCTCGGAGGTCTTCTTCGACGAGCTCGGGCTCGACCCGCCGAAGTACCGCCTGGAGGCAGGCTCGGGGACGCACGCCGAGCAGACGGCGCGCATGCTGCCCGGGATCGAGACGGCGGTGCTCGCCGAGCAGCCGGACTGGGTTCTCGTCTACGGCGATACGAACTCGACCCTCGCCGGAGCGCTGGCCGCCGCAAAGGTCGGCGTTCCCGTCGCCCACGTCGAGGCGGGGCTGCGCTCCTTCGACCGCACGATGCCGGAGGAGCTCAACCGGATCGTCGTCGACAGGCTGTCCGAGCTGCTCTTCTGCCCCACCGAGCTCGCCGCGCGCAATCTCGCGGCCGAGGCCGTGACGGAGGGGGTGCACGTCGTCGGCGACGTCATGCTGGACGCCAACCTCCGCCTCGCGCCGCTCGCGCGGGAACGGTCGCAGGCGCTCGAGGCTGCCCAGGTGGAGCCCGGCCGCTACCTGCTCCTCACGCTCCACCGGCCGGCGAACACCGAGCGGGGCTCGTTCACGCGTATCGCGACGGCCCTCAACAGCCTCACGGAAGCCGTCGTCTTCCCGGCACATCCGCGCGCCATGCGCGCACTCGAGGCCCACGGCATCGAGCTCGGGCCCCACGTGCGAATCCTTCCGCCTGCCGGCTACCTCGACTTCGCCGCGCTCGCCTCGCAGGCGCGGCTCGTCCTCACCGACTCGGGAGGCGTTCAGAAGGAGGCGTACTGGTACGGAGTCCCGTGCGTGACGCTGCGAACGACCACCGAGTGGGTCGAGACCGTCGAGACGGGCTGGAACAGGCTCACCGGAGACGACCCGGAGCTGATCGTCCGGGCGGTGGCAGAGGCCGGCCCCGGCGAGGAGCATCCGCCGCTCTACGGGGACGGTCACGCCGCGGAGAGAGTGGCTGAGCTGCTCTGTACGATGAAACCCGGTCGCCCGTGAAGAGAGAGCTCGCAATCATCGGCGCGGGTTACGTGGGCGTTCCCCTCGCACAGGTATTCGCAGAGGCGGGCGTCGGCACGGTTCTGGTCGATATCGATGCGGCGCCGCGTCGAGCAGCTCCGAAAGGGGCAGAGCTATATCGAGGACGTGCCGAGCGAGCAGGCTCGCACCGCTGGTCGAGTCTGGGGCACTGACCGCAACGACCGACTACGACGCCGTACGGGAGACCGACGCAGTGCTCATCGCCGTGCCGACCCCGCTGACGCGAAACCGCGAGCCCGATCTCTCGATCGTGTTCGCAGTCGCGGCCAAGCTCTCCGAGCGGCTCCGCAAAGGTCACCTGATCGTGCTCGAATCCACCACCTATCCCGGGCACGACGAGGGAGGAGCGTCCTGCCGATCCTCGCCGGAAGCGGCCTCGAGGTCGGCAAGGACTTCTTCCTCGCCTTCAGCCCGGAGCGGGTCGATCCCGGGCGCGAGGACTGGACGACGAAGACGACTCCGAAGGTGGTCGGCGGTGTCACAGAGGCGTGCACGCAACAGGCCATCGCCCTCTACAGCCGCGCGATCGACACGATCGTCCCGGTGTCGTCGCCGGACGCAGCCGAGCTGGTCAAGCTGCTCGAGAACATCTTCCGCTCGGTCAACATCGCGCTCGTCAACGAGCTGGCGCAGCTGTGCGACCGCATGGGTCTCGACGTCTGGGAGGTCATCGAGGCAGCAGGGACGAAGCCCTTCGGCTTCATGCGCTTCGAGCCCGGACCGGGGCTCGGCGGGCACTGCCTTCCCGTCGACCCGTTCTACCTGTCGTGGAAGGCGCGCGAGTACGACTTCTACACGGAGTTCATCGAGCTCGCCGGAAAGGTCAACGAGAACATGCCGTACTTCTGCCTCGACAAGATCGCCCGCGCGCTCAACGCGGCCGAGCGGCCGCTGCGCGGGAGCCGAGTCCACCTCGTCGGGGTGTCGTACAAGGAGAACGTCGGTGACACCGCGTGAGTCGCCGGCGCTGAAGCTCACCGAGCTGCTTCGCGAGGGCGGCGCCGAGGTCAGCTATACCGACCCGCACGTGCCGGAGCTCCCCGAGTACGGGCTGACCTCGGTCTCGCTCGACGGCACGGCGGAAGCCGCCGACTGCGTCGTGATCGTGACCGCACACGACGGGATCGACTACGGCGATCTCGCGAGCCGCTGCCGCCTCGTCGTCGACCTGCGAAACGCAACTCGGCACGCCGAGCTCGGGAACGGCAGGGTGTGGAAGCTGTAGTCGGCCAGGTCGGGCTCGGCCCCTGGGGCACGAACCTCGCGCGCAACTTCAACGAGCTCGCACGGCTCAAGTGGGTCTGCGACACCGATCAGGGGAAGCTCGACGGTCTCGCGGCTCGCTTCCCGAGCACCACGCTCACGACGCCGTTTCGACGACCTACTCGACCGATCCCGAGGTCGAGGCGATCGTCATCGCGACGCCGGTCTCCACCCACGCGGCGCTCGCGAAGCAGGCGCTCGGCGAGAAGAAGCACGTGTTCGTCGAGAAGCCCATGGCGCTCACGGCGGGCGAGGCAGAGGAGCTGGTCGCGCTTGCGCAGGAGAACGGGCGCGTCCTCATGCCCGGCCATCTCCTGCTCTACCACCCGGGCGTCGCGAAGCTGAAGGAGCTCGTCGACGCCGGCGAGCTCGGCGAGATCCTCTACGTCTACGGCAACCGCCAGAACCTCGGCACGATCCGCCGGGACGAGAACGCGCTCTGGAGTCTCGGCGTTCACGACCTCTCGGTGATCCTCCACCTGCTCGGCGAGGAGCCCTCGGAGGTCTGGGCGCGCGGGGAGGCCTTCCTGAAGAGCGGCGTCGAGGACGTCGTCTTCTGCTACCTGCGGTTCCCGTCGGGGAAGATCGCGCACATGCACCTCTCGTGGCTCGATCCGCACAAGATGCGGCGCATGACCGTGGTCGGCGCCAAGCGGATGGCCGTGTTCGACGACATGGAGCTCGACCGGAAGGTGACCGTCTACGACTCCGCGGCGGAACAGTCGCTCGGGAGCTACGGCGAGTGGCGAACCCGCACCGGCGACGTCCACTCGCTGCACATCCCGAACGACGAGCCGCTGCGACTCGAGTGCCGTCACTTCCTCTCGCTCGTGGCCGGCGAGGGAGATCCGCTCGCCGCGGCGCGCGACGGCGCTCGCGTGGTCGGTGTCCTGGAGCAGCTCGAGACCTCGCTCGCGGTCGGCAGCCAGCTCGTATGACGGTCGCAGCGACGGCCGTCGTCGTCCCGGGAACACAGCTCGGCCAGGACGTCGTGATCGAGGATCACACCGTCGTCGGAAAGCAGCCGACGCTCGGTCGCGCATCGACCGCAACAGCGTGACCCGCTCCCGGCGCTGGTCGTCGGTGAAAGCTGCTCCATCCTGGCCGGCGCCGTCGTGTTCGCGGGCACGACGCTCGGGAACGGCGTGATCGTCGGCGATCGTGCCTGCATCCGGGAGCGTGTCACCATCGGCGACGGGAGTGTCGTCGGCGCCGGCGTGCTCATCGAGAACGACGTGACGATCGGGGAGCGTTGCCGCATCCAGGCCGGCGCCTACGTCACGGCGCACACCACGATCGAGGACGACGTCTTCGTCGCGCCCTGCGTCGTCACGACGAACGACAACTTCATGGGACGAACAGAGCGCCGTCACGCGCTCCGCCGCGGGCCGACGATCCGGCGCGGCGCCCGCATCGGCGGGGGCGCCGTGATTCTGCCCGGCGTCGAGATCGGCGAGGAAGCCTTCGTCGGCGCCGGCGCGGTCGTGCTGCGCGACGTACCGGCACGCGCCGTCGTCGTCGGCAACCCCGCCCGCCAGATCCGCGAGGTGCCGGAGGACGAACTGCTGAAACCAGGCGGCGTCACGCAACGCGGCCGGCTCAGGCCGCAGCCGTGACCGGCAGAGCGGCCGTCAGGCCGCGGTCACGAACGCCGGCGCGCGAAGCTCCTACTTCGTGATCACGAGCTTGTAGGCGCCGCCGCCGCCCTTGGGTGCCCGCACCTCGACGAAGTACCAGCCGCTGCGCGGAATGCGGACGGTGAGCTTCGGATCCGTCGCGGTGCGGTAGGCGACGACGGGGCCGCGCACCGCAATGGCGGTGATCGGCGTGACGTGGGCCGTGCCCGGCCGCCAGAGCACGAGCGTCAGCTTCTTTCCCGCCGGCCCGTCGAGCTTCATCGTCGCCGTGCGACCGCTGCGGAAGTAGATGCGGTACACGTCTCTCGGGTCGTCGAAGGCGTCGACGGTCGCCTCCACCTGATGCCGCTTGGACCCGAAGATCGTGTGCGCCGCCGGACCCGCGTCGTCGTTGATCTCGAAACGGTCGGCCGGCGGCGGAAGCACGAGGGCGGCAGACAGCGCATTCGCGACGTCCAGCCGCCCGAAGCCTGTGAGCGCGTCGCGGCCCCTGACGGCGATGTCGACCGCGCTTCGCTCGAGGAGGGTCATGACCTGGCTCGGTGTCAGCTCTGGACGTTGGGCAAGCAGAAGGGCGGCGCCGGCGGAGCCGAGCGGCGCGGCGAACGATGTGCCGTTCCCGCTACCGCTGGCCGTTCGTGCGCAGATGTTGTATCCGGGCCAGCCGCAGATCGGATCGGTCAGCGCCTCGGGAAACGTCGAGACGATGCCGACGCCCGGCGCGGCAACGTCGTTGAAGATCGCGTCGCGGTTCGAGAAGGCCGGTGTCTTGTTGGTCTGGTCGAGCGCGCTCACGCCGAGAACGTGAGGAAGAGCGGCCGGATAGGTTGCATAGCGGTACGGCCCGGGAACCGTGTTGCCGGTGGCGGCCACGATCACGACGCCGTTTTCGTAGGCGTACTCGATGGCGGATTGCTCGAGGGCGGAGTACGTGTCCCGCGTCGGATCCTGCGGATCTCGAAGCCCGCCGAGGCTGAGATTGATGACCTGCGCGCCGTTGTCCACCGCCCACTTGATCGCCTCGGCTTCCGCCTGCACCGAGATCGAGCTGTCGTTCTTCACCACCTTCGCCACCAGCAGCTCCACCGGGAACCCGACGCCCGCGATGCCCTCGGCGTTGTCGAGCGCAGCGGCGATCTCGCCCGCGACGGTGGTTCCGTGACCGATCGTGTCGACCGATGCAGGGCCGTTCACGAAGCTGCGCGTCGCGCGGATGCGCCCGCGGAACTCCGGGTGGTCCGCGTCGATCCCGGAATCGATCACCGCGACCCGGATCTTGAGGCCGAGGTCGGGGCGGGTATCCCAGAAATCGAACGCTCGGATCGCGCTCAGATACCACTGGGAGAAGGCGAGCGGGTCGTTCGGCTGGAACGTGAGCTCTCGGGTCTTCTGAACGGGCTCGACGTACTCGACGCCGGGAACGGTTGCCAGATCCTCGGCGGCGGCTCCCACGTCCGGCACGGTGACGACGAACGCATCGAGCGCCTCGAGCCCCTGATCGACAGCGCCTCCCGTAACGCCGGCCGCGAGCGAGGCCACGGTCTCGAGCGATGCCCCTTCGCGAACGCCTACGGCGATCTTGCCGGGCGCAGCGCCAGCTGCCTCTGGTGCCAACAACACCAGCGCGACCGCAGCGAATGCCGCGAGTCTCACGCTGTGGCGACGGCGACCACCCTCGTGACCGTTTGCCATGCTGACCTGCTCTACCGCTGGATCCTAGTCCTGCTCACACGGCCCGGCCGAATTCGTCTCGAGGCCGAGCCCGGACCGTCGAATATCGGTGCGTCACTTCGTCGCCGCCGCGATTCGCGCCGCCGAACCGAGCGCAGCTCGTCCCGTGGCGGGCTGGTTCCCGACCACCTCGATCGTGAACCAGGTCGAGCGCAAGCCGAGCAGGATACGCATGTCCCAGCCGGAGATCTCTTTCGAGCCGTTCTTCCCGACAGCGATCACACTCTGGGCCCGTCCCCAGCGGTTGCTCTTCACCTCGAGCGTCTTGAGCCCGACCGGAAGCCTCGACCCGAGCTTCGCGGCGAGCTGCTTCACCGTGAACGTCACCGGGCCCCAGTCGTGGTACGGCGAGATGTCGTCATGGGGATCCTTCACCGACACGAGATACGGAACCGGCTCCGAATCGGGCCAGACATGCTGGATGGCTGCGGTCCGGCCGCCGGAGCTGGCCGAGTAGAACGTCCAGGCGAGCTCGCCGTTGTAGAGGACGACCTTGCCGCGGGTCGCGTTGACAGCGGCGTTCGTCTTCGCCTTCTCGACCTGGATGCCGCCGTAGACCTGGCTGCGGGTGTCCGCGAAGACGTCGAACGAGCCGTCGGTCTTGCGCGACACGAGCGCGTAGGTGCGCGCGGCGACCGCCTGGGTCTTGAGGGCCTCGGGATGCCAGCTCGAAGACATCTCGCCCGGGACGACGCCGTACAGGTACTTCTCGAGATTGAGGCTGTTCACAGCCTGGAGCCTGCCGTCGACGAGCGTGACGACGATCGAGCCCCGGTACGGCTTCCCGAGCTCGAGCGGGCTCTTGCCCGGACTGAAGCGCAGCGGAGGCTCGAGCACCTTTGCCTCGCCGTCGAGCGTCAGCGTGAGACCGGTGCCGAGATCGACGGGACCAGGGCCCAGCGTCGCCGAGAAGCCGGTCGCGTCCTTCACCGTGAACGGAGACGCCGAGCCGATCTCGAGGGACTTGCGGCCGGAAGCGAGCAGCACCCGGATCTTCGACGTCGGCGCCGGGCCGAGCGTCGTTCCGCGGTAGTAGTGGGCAAGGATCTTCTCGTAGTCCCAACCTTCCTGGGCGAAGCCGTAGGCGCCGTACTGCGCCATGCCGATCCCGTGACCCCAGCCGTGACCGCGGAAGACGAACGACGGCGCCGCGTACGCGGCCCCGGGCACCGCGAGCGCAACGGCGAGCACCAAGGGGATCACGAGACGTCTCATCACAACTGTTTTGCTTGGTGCCGCCCCAGAAGAAGGTAGCGAAAGCCCGTAAAGGATTCGTGATCAACCGGACGACCGGGCCCGCCCGGGGCGCGGCATCAGTCCCGCGCGAGCCGTTCTCCGTACTGGCGCCGGTAGTACTCCAGGTACTCGCCGGACTTGACGGGCTCCCACCACGACCGGTTGGAGCGGTACCACTCGACGGTCTCGGCGAGCCCCTGCTCGAACTCCTGCTCCGGGCGCCAGCCGAGGCCCGCGAGCCTGGACGAGTCGAGCGAGTAGCGCCGGTCGTGGCCCGGTCGATCGTCCACGTGGCGCACGAGCCCCGGGTCTGCTCCTGTGAGCTCGACGATCCGCCGCGCCACGTCGAGGTTGTCGAGCTCACGGCCGGCGCCGATGTTGTAGACCGCTCCGGGCTCGCCCTCCCTCATGACGAGATCGATCGCCGCGCAGTGGTCGCGCACGTGGAGCCAGTCCCGCGTCTGACGCCCGTCGCCGTAGATCGGCAGCGGCTCACCGTCGAGCGCGTTCGTCACGAAGAGCGGGATCAGCTTCTCGGGGTACTGATACGGGCCGTAGGTGTTCGAGCCGCGGGTGACGAGCGCCTCGACGCCGTGCGTCCGCACGTGCGCGAGGACCTGCAGGTCACCTCCGGCCTTCGAGGCCGCGTACGGGCTCGAAGGGCGTAGAGGATCCGTCTCGAGCGAGCTCGTGCCGGGCGGGGCGTCGCCGTAGACCTCGTCGGTCGAGACGTGCACGAGCCGCAAGCCGGCCTCGCGGGCGCGCTCGAGCAGGACGTACGTCCCCAGCACGTCCGTGTGGATGAACTCCGCCGCGCCGTGGATCGAGCGATCGACGTGTGTCTCCGCGGCGAAGTTGACGATCGCGTCGCATCCCTCCGCGGCCGCCTCGACCGCGGCCGGGTCGGCAATGTCGCCACGGATCAGCTCGCACGAGACTCCGTCCAGATTGGCCGGGTTGCCGGCATAGGTCAGCTTGTCGAGGACGACGACCTGGTCGCCGGCCGCCAGCAACCGCTTGACGAAGTGGCTGCCGATGAAGCCGCAGCCGCCGGTTACGAGCACGCGCATCGATCGATTGTAGGGTCGGACCTCGCCCGCCCCGGAGGCGCTCCCCGGAAACGCGGCCCTCCGGGCCGCTTCACGGCCGATAACGGGCTACGCCCGTTTCGGCCTCGATCGCGCGAGACACTCCCGCAGGCCTTCCCGCCAGTGCGGCAGCGGCGGCGTCTCGCCCTTCTCGCTGCGCAGCACGGAGTTGGCGGGTCGCGGCGCCGGGCGGCCGAGCTCCTCGGTCGAGATCCGCACGACGCGACACGAGAGGTTCGCCTCCTCGAAGATCGCCTCCGCGAAATCCGCCCAGGTACAGTCGCCGGCGGCGGCCACGTGGTAGAGGCCGAAGGGCAGCTCGACGAGTCTCCGGGTCGCCTCGGCGAGATGCCCGACGTAGGTCGGGCAGCCGCGCTGGTCGTCGACGACCGCGCACCTCCTCCCGTTCCCTGCCGAGCTCGAGCATCGTGCGGACGAAGTTGTGGCCCGTCCAGCCGAACAGCCAGGACGTCCGGACGATCCAGCCCTCGCCGATCTCCCGCTCGCCGTCGAGCTTCGTGCGCCCGTACACCGACCGCGGGTCGGGCAGGTCGGACTCGACGTACGGCTCCCGCTTGCGTCCGTCGAAGACGTAGTCGGTCGAGTAGTAGACGACGGGAGCATGCAGCTGCACGACCCGCTTCGTGCCGGACACGTTGACGGCCCATGCCGCCTTCTCGTTGGCCTCGGCACCGTCGACGTCGGTCCAGGCTGCAGCGTGGAGAACGAGATCGAGCGGCCCGAAGCTCTCGTCCGCGCCCGTGGTGATGTCCCACCGCGCATGCGAGTAGCCCTCCGCCCACGGAAACGCCTCCGCGAGCGCGGTGCCGAGCTGCCCGCCGGCGCCCGTTATCGAGGACGCGCGGGAATCGCGCTCGGAGAGGATCGGGCTCGTCGTGCTCCACAGGTGCCTGACCCGGGGATCGTCCCAGGCGAGCGTGTGCTCGTCGGGGTCCTCGGGGTCGTACTCCTCGGTGACGTGGTAGGAGAAGAGGCAGTCGGTCAGCGCCTCGAAGCCGTGCGCGTAGTGGCCCGGGACATAGACGGCGGCGCGGTTTTCGTCGCCGATGTCGGCCGAGAACGTCTCGCCCGTCGAACGGTCCAGGACGACGACGCGCGCCATGCCTGCAAGACAGGCGAAGAGGTCGCTTTGCCCGCGCTCGTGATAGTGCAGCCCCCGGATCACGCCGCTTCTCGAGAAGGAGATGTTCGTCTGCACCATGCGCTGCGGCAGCAGGCTGTCGCGCCGCAGCTCGTAGAACCAGCCACGCTCGTCTTCGAACAGGCGCAGCGGAAGCAGGAGGACGCCCGCGAGCACCGTCAGCGCGCGGTCACCGGCAGCTTGTTGACCCCGGTCTCCTCGATCAGGGCGCCGATGCGGGCGAGCGCCTCGTGGGTGCCCGGCGTCCCGCCACCAGCCGCTTACGCGGTGGATCTCGAGATCGCCCCGCTGTGCGTAGGCGCGGTTGACGTCCGTGATCTCGAGCTCGCCGCGCTCCGAGGGCTCGAGGCCGCGGATGATCTCGAACACGTCCGGCCCGTAGCAGTAGAGCCCGGTGACCGCATCGCGCGACGGCGGCTCGGCGAAGCGCCGGTCGAGACTGCCCGGTTTCTCGGCGATGTCGACCACCCGGCCCGAGTCGTCGTAGACGACGACGCCGAAGCGCTCCGGGTCGGGCACCTCCTTGACGAAGATGGCGGCGCCTGCCGTCCCCTCGCCGAAGCTTCGAATCGCATCCACCTCCGCGTACTCGAAGAGGTTGTCGCCGAGGCAGACGACCAGCCTCGCGCCGTCGGCGAATTGCTCGGCGAGCCCGACGACCTCTGCGATGCCACCGGGCCGGGTCTGCACCTTGTACGTGAGCTCGAGGTCGAACAGCAGCTCCCCGCCTTCCCGCTGCTCCACCTTGCCGTCACCGAGCAGGTCGATGAAGCCGCCGGCGTGCTGCTTCCCGGTCACGATCAGCACGTCGCGCACGCCCGCGAGCTGCAGGAGCTGCAGCGGGTAGTACACCATCGGCCAGCGACCGACCGGAAGCAGGTGCTTGTTCGTGACGCGCGTCAGCTCCTGCAGCCGCGACGCCTCTCCGCCGGCGCAAACGAGACCGCGAACCGAGGTCATGCCGGAAGCGGCGCGCCGAGGTTCATCCGGCGGCGGACTCGGTGACCGCCAGCGCCTCCCGGAAGGCCCGCTCTGCGTCATGGCCGAAGACGGCGAAGACGACCCGCTGCAGCGAGGCCGGCTCGAACGCCGCGGCGGCGCCGACCATGATGCGCGCGCACTCGGCGAGCGGGAACCCGCCCACGCCGGTCCCGAACGCAGGCAGCGCGAGCGATGCGAGCCCGAGCTCGTCGGCGACCTGGAGGCAGCTTGCCGTGGTGCGGCCGACGAGGTCGGCATTCGTCTGCAGGTCCTGACCCATCACGGCTCCGTGGATCACGTAGCGCGCCTGCAGCCGTCCGGCGCCGGTGGCAACGGCCTCGCCGACCTCGATCGGGCCTTTCGCCACGGCCTCCCGCTCGATCTCTTCCCCGCCGACGCGCTTGATCGCGCCTGCGACACCGGCGCCCATCCAGAGACGGTTGTTGGCAGCGTTGGCGATCGCGTCCACATCGAGCTGCGTGATGTCGCCCTCGACGACCTCCATCTCGAGGCGTGGAAGCCGTCCCGCCGGCTGCTCAGCGGCGGGCGGCACGCGCCTCCCTCCAGGCCGCCTTGCGAGCCTTGACTCGACCGGCCTTGTGGACGGCCGAGGACCAGACGTAGAGAATGCCTGCGAGCCCGACGAGCCCCAGCTTGAGTTGCTTTTGCACGGAATGAGGGTATCTCAGCTCGAGAGCTAGAATCGACGCCAGAACACAAGCGAAAGGAAGGCCATGGCCACCAAGGCAGCAACAGAGAAGGTGACGAAGAAGGTCTCTACCGCGAAGCCTGTCGTCGAGCGGGTCGCGAAGGACAAGCAGTTCCAGAAGCACGTCAAGGGCGCCTACGGCTCGGCGCGGACGATTTACGACGACCTCTTCCTCGGAGGCGCGGCCCCGACGGTCTCGCAGGGCAAGCTCTTGGTGGCGCGGCTTGCCCAGGACCCCGAGCTGCAGGAGGAGCTGCGCAACGTCTTCTCCGAGCTGCGCTCGGCAGGGAAGCGCGCGAAGAAGGCGGCCAAGCCGAGCCACAAGAGCCGCAACGCGATCTGATCATGGCGGGCATCGTCGTCGGGGTCCTCTACAACCCGAAGTCGGGGCCCGAGACGCGCCGCTAGCTGAAGGAGAAGGTCTTCGGGCCGGAGGAGACCTTCGAGTTCGAGACGTAACCCGCGGCCGTAGACCGCCGACTGTGTAGGGGCCGGATCTCATCCGGCCCCTTTTTCTAGCGCCCGCACGAAAGCCGCGCGAAGGCCTCGAGCGCGGCGACCGTCGCACGAACCTGCTCGTCCACGAGCGGAACTCCCATGACGAGCGGCGGGAACAGGATCCAGACCACCGAGCCGCCCATGTGCCGGATCACGGCGCGACCGTCGGGCTCGACCCGGATGGCCTCGAAATGAACCTGCGTGAGGCGCTCGACGAGCTGCGTGTCAGCGCCGAGCGCGCTCGGCGAGCCGGTGCCCCACCTGATCGCCTCGGCGCGCCCGGAAGCTGATTCCCTGGAGGCGCACGGCGCCGCGACCGCGGGCGGTGAGCCCGGCCGACGGCTCGAGCACCGGCTCGGAGGTCGAGACCTCGAGCCCGTAGTTGCCGCCGAACACGCGACCGGCAGCCGCCATCCTGAGGCCTAGCGGCAGCCGCCCGGCGCCGGCCAGGCGGGCCTCCAGGGCTCCCGCTTGCCGGGCCTCCGTGTACCCGGCGGCGCGGAAGCGGTCGACTGTCTGCTCGAGGACGCGGGCCGCCCGCCGCCTCGCGGGCCCCTCGAAACGGCCGGCGCTCACGCAGCGATCTCGACGTCTTCGCCCCGGACGCGTACCTCGTAGGTCCGGACAGGCCCCGGCGGGGGCCCCTCGACCACCTCGCCGGTCCTGACGTCGAAAACACCCGCATGACAGGGGCACACCACCACGTGGCCGTCGAGCTCGCCCTGGACAGGAGGCAGCCCCGGTGGGTGCACATGTCGTCGAACGCGTAGAACGTGCCGTCGAGGCAGCACAGTGCGACCGGACGAGCGCCGACGTCCACCTCGACGCGAGCACTCGCCCTCGCCGATGTCGCCCTCCGCAGCGGCCCGGACGAACTCAGGCTCAGAGCGCCTCCAGCGTACTCGTGAATCTCCCAGTCGGTGACCGCGAGCATGAACCGCCGCACCTCGTTGCGCTTGATCGCCGACGAAGGCCTGGATGAACTGGTCGCCGAGCTTCGCGCGGATGAACGGGTCGGCCTCGAGCGCGTCGAGAGCCTCGCCGAGCGAGAAGGGCATGCGCGGCCGCTCCACGGGCGGTTCGTAGACGCCTCACGTCGGCGGGCCGGGGTCGAGCTCGCGATCGACGCCGTCCAGTCCGGCGAAGATCGCCGCCGCCGAGGCGAGGTAGGCGCTCGCCGTGCCGTCCGCTGCCGCGGCACTCGATCCGCGTCGCCTTGCCCGCGCTCGACCGGGATGCGGACGTAGACCGAGCGGTTGTCGGGCCCCCAGTCGATCCAGTACGGCGCAAGCTCCTGGGCGACGAAGCGCTTGTAGGCGTTGACCGTCGGCGCCATGACGGCGGTCGTTCCGCGCGCGTGCTCGAGGACGCCGCCGACGAAGATGCGGGCCGTCTCGCGAGAGGCCGTCCTCGCCGGCGGCGTCCTCGAAGATGTTCGTCTCCCGTCCTCCCAGGCCGAGATGTGGAGGTGGTAGCCGGAGGTGCCGCCACCCTCGACGCGGCGGCCCATGAACGTGGCGACGAGGCCGTGCATCGACGCGATCTCCTTGATCGCGAGCTTGAGGAGATGCGCGTCGTCGGCCGCCTCGAGCGCGCCGTCATAGCGCGTGTTGATCTCCCACTGCGACGGGTCGTACTCCTGGTTGGTGCAGACGAACGGGAGCCCGAGCCCGCGCACGGCGTCCTCCATCGCGCGCAGGACCCCTCCGGGTCGACCCGAGGATCCATCCGGTAGACGAGGCCCGGCGTGGACGCGTAGCGCTCGAAGCGACCGTCCGCGTGCGGCGGAAGCAGGAAGAACTCGAGCTCGTGCCCGCACTGGAGGTCAGTCCGCGAGCCTCTGCCCCGGCGATCGCCCGCTTCAGGATCCCGCGCGGGGCGGCCGGGAGCGGCTCGCCGTCGAAGCAAGCAGTCGGCCATGACAGATCGCCGTGTCCCGCTCCCAGGGCACGACGCGCAGCGTCGCGAGGTCGGGAACGACCTGCATGTCACGGAAGTTGACCTCGTCGCGCAGACCCGTCCCGTCGGGCATGACGCCCGTGTGGTCGATCGAGAAGACGGCGACGCAGAAGTTGAGCCCCGTCCTCGGCGGCCTCCTCGGCGAGCTCCGAGCGGGATCACCTTCGCCCGCGTCGTGCCGAGCAGGTCGCGTGTAGTGGACGCGAACGCCGGGTGACTCCGGCGTCGCGGAGCGTCGGCGAGCTCCACGGCTGCAGCTCAGGTCGGGCCGCGCTAGCGTGTCGTCGCGGTGCAGGTGCGGCCCGCCCGGCTCGACCTCGAGCGCCGATGTCCGTCGGAGATCACTCGGTCTCGCGGTAGACCTCGCGAGCGGGACGGGCCGGAAGATCGTCGCCCAGGCTGCGGAAGGCGTAGAGGTTGTAGACGAGCGAGAACGCGACGGCGACTGCCGAGGAAGATGCCGAAGTAGCGGTAGTAGATCGAGCTCGCGCTCGATCCCGGGTCGGGGAAGATCTTGTACGCCGCCAGCGCGAGCAGGCCGGTCGCCGACGATCTGCGGGATCGGGAAGAGCGGCGTGCGGTACGGCCGGCGTCGCGCCCGGCTCGCGGATCCGCAGGCATGACGAGCGAGACGTTGATCAGGAAGTACGCGGTCGCCCAGCCGAGCACGCCGGCGAGGATGAGCTGGATGAACGTGGCGCTCGTCGTCGCGTCGAACAGGTTCATGAGGACGACGATGAGCGCCATGGCGTCACGATCCCGACGGCCGGGGCACGCGTCGAGGGCAGCAGGTAGCCGAACGGCCGCGGCAGCTGCCGCGTCAGCGCCATGCCGTAGAGGATCCGGGGCACGCCCGGCCAGGACGGCGTTGAGCGTTCCGAGCGACGCGCCGATCATCATGAGCCCCATCCACCACTTGCCCGCCTCGCCGAAGATCGCGATGCCGATGTTCATGCTCGTGATCTGCGTCGGATCGCCGAGCAGTCGGCCGGGATGTAGCGAGTCGCCGCGAGCCCGTAGAGCACGAGCGGGATCGAGACCAGCGTCGAGCCCGATGAAGATGCCCCACGGAATGTCGCGCGTTCGGTCGCCTGAGCTCCTCGGCGAGCGGGCAGGTGTACTCGACGCCGACGAAGGTGAAGATCGCGAGCCCGAGCAGCGCCGAGAGCAGGCTCCAGGAGAACGGGATGTCCGGGAACGCCTCCGATCGGCTCGCCCGAGCCGCCTCCGGCGAGGCCGACGATGCCGATGATCGAGCAGCGAGATCGCGACGGGGAAGGTGAGAAAGACCTCGAGCACCGCGAACGGGCGGATACCGGCGAGGTTGAGGAGCACGAGGAAGCCGACGCAGATCCAGACCCAGGCCTTCACCGTGAGGCCGCCGCCGAGGAACCCGTTGATCACGATCGCCCAGGAAGAGCCCCTCGGCGGAGCCGGGGAAGAGCTGGATGGCGATGTAGCCGACGAGCGACGCACACCGTCGCGAAGAACGGGCCCATGCCCGGCGCGCACGTACTCGTTCATCGAGCCCGCCTTCGGGATCATCGTCGCGAGCTCGGAGAAGCTCATGCTCTGCGAAGTACATCGTGATGAGGCCGATCGCGAGCGCCGCGAGGAAGACCCAGCTCGCGGCGAAGCCCTGCCCGACGGAGATCAGCACTCCGCCGGCGACGATCAGGCTGAACGTCGTGCCGATCGCGGTCGGAAGCCCTACGGCCCGCCGCTCGAGCCCGACCGCCGGACGCCTGCGCTGCCATCTCCGCCCTCCCTCGCCTCGTTGGCGTCCCCAAGTATGAGACCTCGGGCGGGCGGAACTCAAGCCCCGGAGCGGAGGACGTAGCATCCAGCCGCGAGGTGATGCTCGACGGCCAGGTCGCGATCGTCACGGGCGGCGCGCGCGGCATCGGGCTCGCGATCGCCGACGGCTCGCACGTGACGGCGCCGGCATCGTGCTCCTCGACCGCGACGCCGACGCGTTGAGCCGAGCGACGGAAGAGCTACGGAACGAGAGCCCGGACGTCAGCCCGGTCGCGGTCGACGTCACCGTCGAGGACGCCGTCCGCGCGGCCGTCGACGGCATCGTCTCGACGCGCGGCCGCATCGACGTCCTCGTCAACAACGCGGGCATCTACCCCCACACGCCGTTCGAGGAGCTGACGTTCGCGGAGTGGCGCCGGGTGCTCGCCACGAACCTCGACTCCGTGTTTCTCTGCTCGCATGCCGTCTTCCCGGCCATGAAGGCGACGCGGCTACGGACGGATCGTCAACATCTCCTCCGCCGGGTTCCACGTCGGCGAGCCGGAGATGACGCACTACATCGCCTCGAAAGGCGGCGTCATCGGCTTCACGCGGGCGCTCGCGCTCGCGGGCGGGCCGCACGGGATCACGGTGAACGCGATCACACCGGGTTTCATCGAAACCCCCGGCGTGCTGGAGGATCCCGACGAGCTGGCCGCGATCGACCAGTTCGTGGCCGAGCAAACCGTGAAGCGGCGCGGCATGCCCGAGGACATCGCCGAGTGCGTCGCCTACCTGGTGAGCCCGGCAGCGTCCTTCATCACAGGGCAGACTGTCAACGTGGACGGCGGTCACAGGTTTCACTAGGAGGCGGTCGTGTCCCAGAACGAGATCAGGGGCGAGGCAACGGAAGCCGGCAACGGCGCACAATCAGGGGCAAGCGTCACGCCTGCGGCGAATCGGCCGAGCGCCGGCCCACGGCCGGAGGACGCGAACGGCCGGCCGGGCGAGCGCAAAGCCGTGGCGCCGTACCTCGCCGTCGGGCTCTCCACCGTCGTGCACGGCGTCGGCGAGCGCAAGCACATCGGCTGGAACCTCGACACCGTCGAGGACGCTGTCCACGCGGCGATGTCGATCGTCAACATCAACATGCCCGTCAAGCTCGTCGCGCTGGCCGAGGGCGCGCTCACCGGCTTCACCGACGAGGCGTTCGACATTCCGCACATCGTCGCGGCGCACGACCTCTTCATCGACGTGCCCGGAGAGGAGAGCGAGCGGCTCGCGACGCTCGCGCGCCAGTACGAGACCTACATGGTCGTCCAGTGCAAGGCGCGCTGGCCCGAGGTGATGCCGAATCGCTACTTCAACACGCTCTTCGTCATTTCGCCGCAAGGCGAGGTCGTGCACAAGGCGGCGAAGAACCACCTGTGGTGCCGCGAGCGCTCGTGCACGCCGCACGACGTCTACGACCGCTGGGTCGAGCTCTTCGGCGACGGCATCGACGCCTTCTATCCGGTGCTACGCACGGACGACATCGGAAACCTGGGCACGATCTGCTGCTCCGACGGCGAGTATCCGGAGGCCGTCCGGGCACTGGCGTTCAACGGAGCGGAGGTCGTCTACCGGCCGAGCGAAGCGGCGCCGATGACGACCTGGGGGTCGGAGCCCGGCGGAACCTGGCTGCTGCAGAACCGCGCCCACGCCCATTTCAACAGCGTCTACATGATCTGCCCGAACGTGGGGCCCGTGTACCTGCATCCGAAGATGCGACACCCGATCGACATCGCCCGGGGCAGCTCGCACATCGTCGACTATCTCGGCAACGTCATCTCGTACACGGCCTCGGGCTACAACACGTTCGTCACCGGGATCGTCGATATCGAGGCGCTGCGGCAGTTCCGGGTGATGAACCTCAACTCGAACTGGATGAAGGATCTCCGCACCGAGATCTTCCGGCGCATGTACGAGGAGCCGATCCACCCGGCGAACCTCTGGCTCGAGCAGCACCCGAAGAGCCACGCGCGAGGTCGACGAGGTCTACCGCGACAACATCCGTCGCCTGGTCGAGCGAGGGACGTTCACGCTGCCCGCGCACGAGTTCCAGGGCGCCCGGTACATCCCCATGGACGACGCGCCCCCGATGCAGGGCTGGCTCGGCGCCCGCACCCTCTGGGACGACGCGGACGACGATCGGTAGCACCGAAGAAGAGGCGCGAGAGCTCGACCGCGGCGACGAGCTCAGCCGGGCTGCGGTCCGAGTTCCTGATCCCGTCGTGGCCCGGCGGCCGGTATGCCGAGTACGCCTATCTGGCCGGCAACTCTCTCGGCCTCCAGCCGGTCGCCGCCCGGCTCGCGCTCGACGAGGAGCTCGGCCGTTGGGCGGAGGCAGGTGTCGAGGCCTGGTTCACGGGCGACGGCGCGTGGCTCGAGGCCGCGGAGGAGCTCTCCGAGCCGACTGCCGCTCTCGTCGGTGCCCTGCCGCACGAGGTCGTGACGATGAGCTCGCTCACGGTCAACCTCCACCTCTTGCTGGCCTCGTTCTACCGCCCGACGCCGGGGAGAAGCCGCATCCTGGTCGAGCAGGAAGCGTTCCCGTCCGACTCCTACGCCGTGCAGAGCCAGGCGGGCTGGCACGGGCTCGACCCGGGCGAGGCCGTCCTCAGGGTCCCGCTCGAGCAAGTCGGCGCCGTTCTGGAAGCCGAGGGCTCGTCGATCGCCCTCGCGCTCCTGCCGGGCGTGAGCTATCTCACGGGCGAAGCGCTCGACATCCCGAGGCTGACGGCAGCCGCCCACGCTGCCGGGGCGGTCGCCGCCTGGGACCTGGCGCACGCGATCGGGAACGTGCCGCTGCGCGCTTCACGAGTGGGACGTCGACTTCGCCGTGTGGTGCACGTACAAGTACCTCAACGCCGGCCCGGGGTCTCCGGGCGGCGCCTTCGTCCACGAGCGCCACGCCCTCGACAGCTCGCGGCCGCGCCTCGCGGGCTGGTGGGGAACAGACCCGGCGGAGCGGTTCCGCATGGAGCCCGACTTCGTGCCGCAACCAGGAGCACACGGCTTTGCGGCCTCGACTCCCTCGATCCTCGCGCTCGCGCCGCTTCGCGCCTCACTCGGGCTCTTCGACCGCGCCGGCTTCGCACGGCTGCGTGAGCGCTCGCTGCGGCTGACCGCCTACCTCGAGAGCCGCGTCGACGAGCTACCGGGCGAAGCCGACGCCAGGATCCTCACCCCCCGGGAGGCCGACAGGCGCGGCTGTCAGCTGTCGGTCTCCGTCCGCGGCGCGCGCAGCCTCGCCGCCCGCCTCCGCGACGAGCACGGCGTCATCTGCGACTCCCGCGAGCCGGACGTGCTCCGCTTTGCGCCCGCCCGCTCTACAACGGCTTCCACGACTGCTGGAGGGCCGCGCGGCGCTTCGTCAGATTCTCGCGTAGAGAGTGCCGAGCCGGTGTCGGGCTCGGCGATCGCGGGCCTGGTGTGCGCGCTTCGCGCGCGAGACCGTCCGCGGCCGCCTTCGGCGTCCGCTGCGCGGGCTTCCGGCCGCCTGCCGGGCCGCTCAGCCCCTAGGGCTGAAGCGCATGGTGCCGCTGTCGAACTTGATGTCGATCAGCAGGTCACCCGCGTCGTCGAAGAAGTAGATCGCCGCACCCTCGAGGTCGCGCATGAACTCGGAGTCGAGCGAGTCCTCGGGGCACGCAACCTTCGTCGACGCCCCTGGCGTGATCGACAGGGTGCTGTCGTCCTCGTTCGCCACGTAGTCGGCTCTCACCTGGTTGCAGTCGGCCTGAATGGTGGCCGTGCCGTCGTCGGCGAACTCGATCGTGTACCGGGACGGGTCTTCCGGCACCGCCTCGGTGTCGTCGCTGTACTGGCTGCCCTGCCACTCCCAGACAACGCCTTGCAGAGTCCCGCGCGGTGGCAGGCGGCTCGGCAGCGGGTGGCTCGGCAGCCGGTGGCTCTGCCGGCGGTGGCTGGTGCCGGCGAGGACTCCTCCTCGCCGCCTCCGCACGCTGCGGCAGCTCCGAGAACGAGAGCGACGAGCACGAGGGCGGCGCGCCAGAGCATCGCGGGAACCCTAGATGGTTGATCGGAAATTGTGGCGCCGGCGGGGACGGCAGAGACCGAGCCCGAGGTGCCGCGAACATTCTCTAGTGCGCCGGCTGGACGGCCGGGCCTAGAATCGCCGACGCATGGCGCGCGGGTACGACGTGGTCGTGGTCGGCGGAGGGCACAACGGCCTGACCTGTGCCTGCTACCTCGCCAAGGCGGGCAAGAGCGTCCTCGTGCTCGAGACGCGCGAGGTCGTCGGCGGCGGTTGCGCCACGAAGGAAGTGGCGGCACCGGGCTTTCGCCACAACTTCCATTCGAACTTCCACGGGATCATCCACATGGGCCCGGTCTACCGCGATCTCGAGCTCGAGCGCTACGGCGCGCGCTACGTGTGGCCGGAGAACCAGTTCGCGCACGTCTTTCCGAACGGGAGCGCGCTCGTCTGGTCACGCAGCCTCGACAGGACGATCGAGAGCGTCGAGCGGTTCTCGAAGCGAGATGCGAGGACGGTGCGCGAGCTTGCGCTCACGTATCGCGCCGTTCTCGAGGAAGGCATGATCCCGGCGCTGTTCTCACAGCCCGGGCCTCCGTCGTCAGACCTCGCCGGGCTCGAGTCGATGCCGGGAGGAATCGAGCTCGCCCGGCACTTCCTGACCACGCCGAACCACCTGGCGCGAAGCCTCTTCGAGTCCGAGGAGGTGCAGACCTGGATCGGCTTCTGGGTCGCGCAGCTCGCCGGCACCGGCGACGTCTTCGGCCTCGGCGCCAACTTCCCGATCATGCTCGCCGGCTCGACGGAGCCGTACGGCTGGGCGATCTGCGAGGGCGGCTCGGTGAAGCTCGCCGAAGCCATGGCCGCGTTCCTGCGCGACCACGGCGGCGAGATCCGCACGGATGCGACGGTGCGGCAGATCGTCGTGCGCGACGGCCGCGCGAGCGAGGTCGTCCTCGACGACGCGACCCGGATTCCCGTGCCGGGCCTCCTGGTCTCGAACCTGGATCCGAGGCACACGTTCCTCGAGCTCGTCGGCGAGGGCGATCTGCCGACGGACTTCGTCCCGCGCGTCAAGCGCTGGCGCTACGACGTCATGAGCATGTTCTGCGTCTACCTCGCTCTCGAGGAGCCGGTGCGCTGGAAGGCGGCCGAGCTTCACCCGGAGGTGCAGCAGTGCTTCGCGGTCTCGATGTGCGAGTCGCTCGATGTCCTCGACGACAACGCGTCCGAGTGCCGACTCGGCATCCCGCCGCGCAAGCCCGGGCTCTTCTCCGTCCATCCGTCGCTTTTCGAGCCGAGCCTGTGCCCCGCCGGCAAGGAGGCGTGCTTCGTCGAGCAGATCGCCCCCTACGAGCTCGCCGACGGCGGTCACGAGGCCTGGGAGGCGCTGAAAGCGCGAATACGCGGACTTCGTCCTCGACCGCTGGCGCGAGTACCTCGCCTCCGGCCTCGAGCCGGACCGGATCGTCGGCCGCTACGTCTCGAGCCCGATCGACATCGAGACCGTCATGCCGTCCATGAAGCACGGCGACTGGAACCACGGCGAGATGACCCAGGACCAGCTCGGCATCTTCCGGCCCTTCCACGAGTACCCGCCCTACCGCACGGCGTTCGAGAACGTCTACCTCTGCGGCGCCTCCACGCACCCGGGCGGCTCGATCGGCGGCGCGTGCGGCTACAACGCCGCGGGCGCGATCGCCGAGGATCTCGGCATCCGCCCCTGGTGGCAGGAAACGGCGGACGCCGCGCGTACGGTGAGCGCGTTCGTGCCGCAGATCGTTCTCGACGACGCCCAGGAGGCCGAACGGCGGCGGCGCTTCCCGCTCGGCGAGGCGATCGAGTTCGCCGACCTCGAAGAGCACGCCCGCGCAGACGCGCTCGATCGGCTTCGCGCCGCCGAGCCCGTCTCGTGGGTGCCTGCGCTCGGCGGCTGGCTCGTGACGAGCCATGCGCTCGGCCGAGACGTCCTCGGACGGCGCAAGGACTTCACCGTCTGGGCCGAGCCGAACCTCGTACGCGCCTCGCTCGGAGTCATGATGCTGACGAGCGACGGCGACGAGCACGACCGCCAGCGCCTTCCCTTCGACGAGCCGTTCCGCATGCGCGCGGTTCGCGAGCGTTTCGAGGCTCCGGTCTCGAACCGGGTCGACGTGCTTCTGGCGGGCCTCGTGCCACGAGGTGGATGCGAGCTCGCAGGCGACTTCGCGGCGCCGTTCGCGATCGGCGTCGCCGGAGACATCCTCGGCCTCTCGCTCGACGACGTGCCCAGGATCAGGGGTTTCTACGACGCGTTTGCCGGAGCGATGGTCTACGACGGCGACCCCGAGCCCCAGCGCCGCGCCGACGCCGCCCGGGCGGCCTTCGACGAGATCCTCCTCGGCGAGCTGGCCCGCGTGCGCCGCGCGACGGACGGCTCGATTACATCGGCAGTCGCCAACAACGCCGAGTTGGAGCTCACGGACGACGAGATCGTCGCCCAGCTCCGCGTGATTCTCTTCGGCGCCATCGAGACCGTGGAGTCGATGGTGCTCAACTCGGTGCTGATGCTTCTGTTGCATCCGGACGAGCTCGCCGTCGTACGGTCCCAGCCGGACCTGCTACCGAACGCGATCGAGGAGGCGCTGCGGCTCATCCCGCCGGTGGCGTTCATCGAGCGCTGGACTCCCGCGCCCACGACGCTCGGCGACGTCGAGCTGGAGCGCGGCGAGTTTCTCGGCGTGAGCACGCTCGCCTGCAACCGCGATCCGGACGTCTTCCCGGACCCGCTGCGCTACGACGTGCGCCGGGAGAACGCCCGTCATCAGCTCGCCTTCAGCTTCGGGCTCCACTACTGCCTGGGCGTCAACATGGCGCGCCTGCAAGGGACGATCGCGGTGCGGGCGCTGCTCGAGCGGCTGACCGGCCTCGAGCTCGTCAGCGCTCCCGATCCGCACGGCTTCGCGTTCCGCAAGCCCGCCGAGCTGCACCTCCGCTGGCAGGCCTGAGGGCTCGCCGCACGGCGTGGGCGCAGGCTGCGTTAGGGTCTCGCCATGAAGATCGCAAACGTTTCCGGTAGAGCACACCTCGTCGTCGACGGCAGGCTCGTCGACGTCGAGAAGGCGAGCGGCGGGCGCCTTCCCGCCGACCCCACGGCCCTCGTCTCCACGCTGGACTCGGTCGGTGACCTCGAGATTCCCGACGACGCGCCGGCGCTGGAAGGGGCGAAGCTCGGGCCGCCTGTTCCGAGACCCTCGAAGATTCTCGCGCTCGGGCTCAACTACCGCGCTCACGCGGAAGAGTCCGGCCTCCAGCCGCCCGAGGAGCCCGTCGTGTTCACGAAGCTCCCGAGCGCCCTCGTCGGCTCGACGGACGACATCGTGATCCCGGACGGCCGCGTCCGCGTCGACTGGGAGGCCGAGCTCGTCGTCTGCGTCGGCCGCGGCGGGAAGAGGATCTCGGAGGCGGACGCCTGGTCGCACGTCGCCGGTGTCACAGCCGGTCAGGACGTGTCCGACCGCGAGGAGCAGTTCCGCGCCCTGCGGCAGTTCACGATGGCGAAGTCCTTCGACACGTACGCGCCGACGGGCCCCGTGCTCGTGACACCGGACGAGCTCACGAACAGGGACGACCTGAAGATCGAGACCCGGCTCGACGGCGAGGTCATGCAGTCGAGCCGTACCAACGACCTCATCTTCCCGGTGGCCGAGCTGATCGCGTGGATCTCCCGGATCTGCACCCTGGAGGCGGGCGACCTCATCTTCACGGGGACGCCGTCGGGCGTCGGCGACAGCCGCGAGCCGCCGCGCTATCTGGGGCCCGGCAACGTCGTCGAGACCGAGATCGAGGGCATCGGCGTCATGCGGAACCCCGTCGTCGCGGGCCCGAGCTACGCCTGACGCCGAGCCCCGCGGCAACAACTCCGTCGCGAGCGGTACGGTGACACATACGAGCCGCAGCGAGGAGACGGACCAGGTCGTGAGCGCGTGGACGACGGTGGCAGGAGTATCCGGTGATCTCGGCCCCGGGACGATGCGGGCCGGCAAGGCCGGGGACGTCGACCTGGCAATCGCGCGTCTCGACGACGGCTCGCTCTCGGCGTTCGGCCTCTGGTGCACGCACGAGGAGTGCCCGCTGGCCGACGGAGACCTGGAGGGGTCCCACGTCGTGTGCTACTGCCACAGCGGGGAGTTCGACGTGCTGACCGGAGCGGTCGTCAAGGGCCCACCGGAGGATCCCGTTCCCGTCTATCCGATCCGCGCGGTCGGCGACGAGCTCCAGGTGCAGATCGACGGCGCCACGCAGGAGTAGGGATGGCAATCACGGCCGAACCGGCGCTCGCCGACATCGACCTCACCGACCTCGACCGGTGGGTGCAGGGCGTTCCGCACGAATGGTTCGCGCTCCTGCGCGACCGGGCGCCGACCTTCTGGCAGAACGAGGCGGGGGGCGGCCGGGGGTTCTGGTCGCTGACGCGCTACGACGACGTCGTCGCGGCGTCCAAGGACTGGGAGACGTTCTCGAGCGCACGGGGCGGCACGTCGCTCATGGACCTCACGCCGGAGCAGGTCGAGGCACGCATGTCGATGCTCGACGCCGACCCTCCGTACCACACCCGCCTGCGCTCGATCGTCAACAAGGCGTTCACGCCGCGCGCGATCTCTGCGTACGAGGAACGCATCCGCGAGCTCGTCCGCGAGATCCTCGACCGCGCGTTCCAACAGCGAGTCGTTCGACTACGTCGCCGAGGTCTCCATGGAGACGCCCATGTGGGTGCTGTGCGAGATCATGGGGACGCCGGCCGAGGACCGGCGCCACCTGATCCGGCTCGGCGACGCCATGCTCGGGAACACCGACCCCGACCTCGCCGGCGAGTACACGTTCGGCCAGGCCGACCTGTCGGACTACGCCAACCTTCCTTTCTCGAGCCCGGCGGCCCTCGCGATGTTCGAGTACGGGCACGAGCTCGCCGCTCAGCGCCGAAAGGAGCCCCGGGACGACATCACGACCCGGCTGATCGAGGCAGACGTCGACGGCGATCGGCTCTCCGAGCACGAGTTCGATCTCTTCTTCCTGCTGCTCGTGACCGCCGGCAACGAGACGACGCGGCACATCATCAGCCACGGCACGCACGCGCTGCTGACGAATCCCGGCCAGGCCGAGCGCCTCGTCGAGGATCCCTCACTCGTACCGACCGCGGTCGAGGAAGTGCTGCGCTGGGGCTGCTCTCTCCTCCACTTCCGGCGCACGGCGACGCGCGACGTCGAGCTGCACGGCGAGGTGATCCGGGAGAACGACAAGGTGCTGCTCTGGTACATCTCGGCGAACCGGGACGACGCGCAGTTCCCGGAGCCGTTGCGCTTCGACGTGGGGCGGACGCCGAACAAACACGTCGCGTTCGGGCTCGGCGGCCCGCATTTCTGCCTCGGGGCGCACCTCGCCCGGCTCGAGCTCCGCGTCTTCCTCGAGGAGCTGCTCCCGCACCTGCCGCGCCTCGAGCTGGCAGGCGAGCCCGAGCGGCTGCGCTCGAACTTCTTCCACGGCATCAAGCGAATGCCGGTCGTCTACCACCGTCCGTGAGCGGACGCCTCCGCATCGAGACCCCGGCCGGGCCCGGCTGGGGCAGGCGCGACGGCGACGAGATCGTGCTCGATTCCGGGGAACGCATCCCCGAGTCGAGCGCCGTCTATCTGGCGCCGGCGGAGCCGACGAAGATCATCGCCGTGCACCTCACCTACCGAAGCCGAATCGAGGAGTACAAGGCGCGCACGCCCGCCGAGCCCTCCTACTTCATGAAGCCGCCGTCGACCCTCAACGGCCACCGCGGGCTGATTCGCCGACCCGCCGGAGCGCGCTTTCTCAACTACGAAGGCGAGGTCGCGTGCGTCGTCGGCCGGACGATGAAGAATGTCCCGATCGACGAGACGCTCGGGTTCGTCGCGGGCTTCTGTTGCGCGAACGACGTGGGCCTGCACGACTTCCGCCACGCAGACCGCGGCGCGATGCTGCGGGTCAAGGGCCAGGACGGCTTCCTGCCCCTCGGCCCCGAGCTGGTGCCGGCATCGGAGTGGGATCCCTCCTCCTACACACTGCGCACCTACGTCAACGGCGAGGTCGTCCAGGAGGCAACGGCCGAAGACGTCATCTGGCCGGTGCAGTACCAGCTGGCCGATCTGTGCCGGCTGATCACACTCGAGCCCGGTGACGTCGTGCTCACCGGGACGCCGGCCAACTCGCGTCCCATGGAGCCGGGCGACGTGGTCGAGGTCGAGGTCAGCGGCCTGGGCCGCCTTACGAACACGGTCGTCGAGTGGGACGTGGACCTCACGGGCCCCGGCGAGCAGCTCGAGGTCTCGGCAAACACGCTCCACGTGGCCCTTGCCATTCCCGAGGAGGAGGCCGAGCGTCAGGTGGCCGAGGGGAGAGTCGCGTGATCGATATCGGCCGCATCGACCACGTTGGCCTGCGCGTCGCCGACCTCGAGGAGGCCACTCCCCGCTGGGCGCTTCAGTTCGGTCTGGCCGAGCGGTCGAGAGATGACGGCCGCGCGCTGCTCGCCTGCAACGACGAGCCGTACTGCCTCGAGCTCGTCGAGGGCGGAGAGCCCGGGCACGATCACACGTGCTTCGAGCTGCGTGAGGGCTGCTCGCTCGCCGATGCCGCTGCCCACCTCGACGCCAAGAGCGCCCGGTACGAGGAGCGCGAGGGAAGCCTCTTCCTGAGCGACCCCGACGGGCGAGGGATCCAGCTGATGCCGTATCGCCCTCCTGCCTCGGAGGTCGAGCGCCGCCCTCAGCACGCCCGCCCCTCGGCGACCGTACACCCCGGCGGCCCTCGCAGGCTCGGTCACGTCAACTGCCTGACGAGGAGCATTCGGGAGGCCACCGACTTCTACACGGACGTGCTCGGCATGAGGATCAGCGACTGGCTCGAGGACGGCGGCGTCTGGCTCCACGTCAACTCCGACCATCACGTCATGGCCCTCGTCGACAAGGGCTATTCGCACTTCCACCACTTCGCGTTCGACACGGTCGACATCGGCAAGATGCGAGACCTGCTCGACCATCTCGCGCGGCACGGCCGCTGGCTCGGCTGGGGCCCTGCCCGACACGGCATCGCGGGCAACATCGCGAGCTACGTGCGGATCGTCGAGGAGGAGTGCTTCGTCGAGCTCTACTGCGACATGGAGCAGATCCAGCCGGGTCACGTGCCGCGCGTCTACCCGGACGATCGCTTTGCCTCCAATACGTGGGGCCCGCTCCCGCCTCGCTCGTATTTCCGGTTCGACGCCGAGGCGATCGAGTACGAGCGGCAGAGCCTCGAGACCCTCGGCCACCTGCTTCCGCCACTGAAGGTGGAGGTATGACTGAGGTGGCCCCCGAACCCGGGCCGGATGAGATCCGGCCCCTACAGGGTTACTCCCTGCCGCGATCGCCCGAGGGGCGGGCAAGCCTCGTGCCGCCGCCGCCGTGGCACTACGTCGGCGACTTCCTCGTGCTCGAGTACTGGGCCGAGCCCGCCGCCGTCGCGGCCGTGCTCCCGCCCGGGCTCGAGCCCTTCTCCGAGGACCCCGGGCGGGCCGCCGCGCTGTTCGTCGACTGGCAGTCGTGCACCGGCTCCGGCGAGGAGCTGCTCGATCCGGCGCGCAGCCAGTACAAGGAGTTCTTCCTCGTCGTGAACGCGCTGCTCGACGGCGAGCACGTCACGACGTGCCCGTACATCTGGGTCGACCGGGATTTCTCGCTCGCACGCGGCTGGATCCAGGGCTTCCCGAAGAAGCTCGGCTCGATCTGGGTCACGCGGACGTTCGGCCTCGACTGCGCGGCCGACCCCGGTGTGAAGCCGGGCGCCGTCTTCGGCGGCACCGTGGCCGCGAACGACCGCCGGATCGCGCAGGGCTCGGTCACGCTCGAGCGGGTCAGCGACAGCGGCCCGACTCACAACGACCCGCCGCTCGTCAACGTGCGCCACTTCCCTCGGCTTGCCGCAGGCCGGCATGACGAGCCTGCCGTGCACGAGCTCGTGCGCGCCCGCAGCCGGGACCGCTCGATCTCGGCGATCTGGGAGGGCGACGCGGCGCTCGAGCTCTACCCGGCTCCGAACGAGGAGCACACGGCGCTCGCGCCCGTACGGATGGGCCGGGGCTTTCGCTTCACGTTCGCGTACACCGTCGACGACCTCGCTACCGTGAAGGAGCTGTGAGCGCCACGGCCGTTCACGAGCGCGTGACCGTCGCCGGCGTCGAGGTCTCGCCACACCACTTCATCGGAGGTCGGCGGCTTGCGAGCCGGGCGACCTTCACGGACCTGGCGCCGCTCGACATGACGCCGATCGCCGAGATCTCCCGGGCCGGCACCGAGGAGGTCGACGCCGCAGTGCAGGCCGCCCACGATGCCTTCCCGGCCTGGGCCGCGCTCGGGCCGGCCGGGCGAGCGCCCCACCTCCACCGGCTTGCCGACCTGATCGACGCGAACGTCGACCGCCTGGCAACCGTGGAGTGCACGGACATGGCGATGCTGCTTCGCTCGCTACTCGCGCGCGTGATCCCGCGAGGAGCGCGGAACTACCGCGCGTACGCCGACCTCGCGGTCGCCTACGAGGAGCGCGACTGGCACTCGAACGGGACGTGGAACCGTGTTCAGCGACTGCCGTCGGGCCCCGCGGCCGTGATCACGCCGTGGAACGCCCCGTTCATGCTCTCGACCTGGAAGACGGCGCCAGCGCTCGCCGCGGGCTGCACGGTGGTGCTGAAGCCGGCCGAGTGGTCGCCCCTCTCGTGCTCGCTGCTCGCCGACCTCGTCGAGGAGGCAGAACTTCCGCCGGGCGTCTTCAACCTCGTCCAGGGAATCGGCGAGGAGGCCGGGGCGGCGCTCGTCGCCCATCCGCTCGTGCGGCGCGTGTCTTTCACCGGCTCGCCGGAGACCGGCCGCCTGATCGGCGTCTCTGCCGCCGGCAACCTCGTTCCCTTCACGGCGGAGCTCGGCGGCAAGAACCCGTTCCTCGTCTTCGAGGACGCCGATCTCGATGCGGCCGCCCGGAAAGCCGCGGGCCAGTACGACGACGCGGGCCAGGTATGCCTCGCCGGAACGCGCCTCCTTATTCAGGAAGGCGTCTACGACGCCTTCCTGACGAAGTTCGACAACTACGTCGATGAGCATGTCCTAGGAGACCCCCGTGACGACCGTACGACGATCTCGCCGCTCATCCACCCCGACCACCTCGCCCGCGTGGAGGGCTTCGTCGAGCGGGCCCGCGCGGTCGGCGACCGGGTCGTCCGCGGCGGCAAGCGAGCCGAGCTCGGCGGGCTCTTCTACGAGCCGACCGTGATCGAGCCCGTCTCCAACGACTCCGAGATCGTGCAGCGGGAGGTGTTCGGCCCCGTGCTGACCATCCAGACGTTCGCGGACGAGGAGGAAGCGGTCGCGCTTGCGAACTCGACCGAATACGGCCTCGCGGGAATCGTCTACACAAGCTCGCTCGGCAGAGCCGACCGGGTGGGACGCGCGATACGGGGCGGGACCGTCTGGGTCAACGCCTTTCTCGTACGCGATCTCACGGCACCCTTCGGCGGCATGGGTATCTCCGGCATCGGCCGCGAGGGCGGCAACTACGCGCTCGACTTCTACAGCGACCTCAAGACACTGCAGATCCTCGACGGCTCGACCAGATAGCGCCGTGGAGCGCTTCGACGCCCTTCTCGAGCGCAACGATTCGGGCGGGCACCTCGTGGCCCTGCCCTTCGACGCGAAGCAGGTCTTCGGGAGGGTGCGTGTCCCGGTGTCCGCGACCGTCAACGACCACACGTTCCGCTCGACTCTGATGCGCTACGGCGGAACCGACTACCTCGGCCTCAACCGGGAGGCGCGCGAACGCGCGGGCGTCGAGGCAGGCCAGAGGATCACGGTCGAGCTCGAGGTGGATGACGAGCCGCGCGTCGTCGAGGTGCCGCCCGAGCTTGCGGACGCGCTCGCCGGAGACGAGGAAGCGAGCGTGGCGTTCGAGCGGCTCTCCTACACCCACCGCCGCGAGTTCGCGGAATGGGTGGGCGAGGCCAAGCGCGAGGAGACGCGGAACCGCCGCGCGCAACAAGCGCTAGGGATGCTGCGCGAGGGCAAGCACCGCTAGCGGTCGTCTCGCAGGAACCGCTCGACGAGCGCCAGCGGGTGCTCCTTCTCGGCGAGCTTGTACGCGAGCGCGGTCATGCGGAACGAGTCCTGCAGATAGAAGCGCTCGTAGAGCTCGCCCCGGCCCGCGAGCGCCGAGCCCACGAAGTCCCAGGCGAGACGGAAGGCGCGGATCCGGCGGTCGGCCGGGGCGCCACGGGCCTGGAAGTACTTGTCGATGTCGACGCGGCGCGGCCCCTCCAGGTCCGCCTTGGACGGAGTCGCCATGAACCCTCCGCCGCCGACGAGCTGGATGAGCTCGAGCGCCCTCGGAATCCATTTCGGCATGAGGCCGCGCAGGGCAACCAGCGAGCGCTCATCGGGCACCCAGTCGTCCGACCCCTCAGCCTGGAACGAGCCGGCCTCGGCCGCAACCACTCCGGCCCTCGTCAGCTCGAGCATCGACCACAGCTCGCCGAGCTTCTCCTGCACGTGATCGAACGTGTTGACGCCGGTCATGTCCGCAAGTAGGTGGCCGATGCCGAACGCGAACTCGAGCTTCGCCCAGGCCCTCGTCATCGCCTGATGGACGATGTGCGCCCGCCAGTGGGTGTCCGTGATCACCTCCGAGTGGAGCTGCGGGTCGCCGTCGAGAAACACGCGGTCCCAGGGCACGACCACGTCGTCGAAGATCACAACGGCGTCCATCTCATCGAAGCGCGACGAGAGCGGCGCATCCCAGGGGTCACGCTGGAGCGAGAGCGA
>CAWACA010000022.1:0-61783 GCA_963780385.1 uncultured Thermoleophilia bacterium
CTGGAAGACGAGGGGGACGTCATGGTGATCCGAACCAGGTAGTCAGCGCGTCGCGCAATCCGGTATCTGTGCCGTCGCCCACCCACGCGACATATCCATCGGGTCTGATCAGCACGGCAGCGGGGGCTGCGACCTGGCCCAGCGCCGGAAGCTCCCAATCGCCAGCATATTCGGCGTCGATCGCCTACACCCGATCCGCCCATGGGGAGATGTCGAAACCCCCGGGCTCGCCGAGGTTCAGAAGGACCGGCCGGGCGTCGTGGAGGAGGGTGAATGCTCGCACCGTTCCACCGGGGGTGACCAGGTCGAGATCGGGCATGCGGCGCCCGAGCAGCGGGTGTCCCTCGCCGAGGTCGTAGTGAATGTCCAGGCCGGACATCATCGCGGCCATTCGTCTGCGAGGCTCGTCCATCGTGAGGAGCTCCTCGGCGATGGTGTCGCTCAAGGCCTTCGTGCGTTCGTCCGGGCGGCGAAGCGCGACCAGCGCCATCGTGTTGCGCAGCACGCGGGCAGCGACCGGATGACGCTCGGCATGGTAGGTATCCAGGAGGCTTTCCGGGGATGTCAGGTTGACCACCTGGGCCAGCTTCCAGCCCAGATTCACCGCATCCTGCACGCCGGTGTTGAGGCCCTGCCCGCCGTCCGGGGCATGTACGTGTGCAGCGTCGCCGGCCAGCAGGACCCGTCCCTCGCGGTAGGCCGCCGCCTGCCGGGTCATATCGGTGAACCTGGAGATCCAGGTGGGACTGTGGACCCCGTAGTCGGTCCCGTACACGCTGATGAGCGCCTCGCTGAGATCGCGCAGGGTGGGCTCGTTCGCGGCTTCGACGTACGGTTCGGTGACCATGACGCCGTACCGGCCCCTCATCCTTGAAGACCACCTCGCCGTCTCGGATCTCATATTCCACCCGACCGAGGGCATGAGTGCCGCGGGCGTCGTGGCGGATGCCCAATTCCGGCTCCTCGGCCATCTCGACCTCGGCGATCAGGGCGCTGGTCGTCGGATCCCAACCGGGGAACTCGATGCCGGCTGCCTTGCGGATCAGACTGCGTCCTCCGTCGCAGCCGACGAGGTACTGCGCCCGCAGCGGCTCGCCGTCGGACAGCTCGACGTCGACGCCGGTGTCGTCCTGCGCGAAACCGGTCACTTCACGTCCGCGGTAGATCGTCACCGCCAGCTCGCCGACCCAGCCGGCCAGGATGCGCTCGATGTGGTTCTGCCAGAGCCCGAGCCCGTAGGGATGCCGGGTGGGAAAGTCGCTGATGTCCAGCGGGGTCCCGGCGAACGCCCCGACCTGGGCCACCTGTCCCTCCGACGAGGAACCGATCGGCGATTCCGCGCTGATCGAGGACCTCGATCGTGCGTGAGAGCAGACCGCCTGCGCGCGAGCCGGCGAGGTCCTGGCTGTCGCGCCGCTCGACAATCGCAACGTCCACGCCCGCCAACGCCAACTCGCCCGCCAACATCAGCCCCGTCGGGCCGCCTCCGGCGATTACCACCGCATGCTCGGTCATAGCCACACTCCGACCGGATACGTCGACAACAACACACGCATATCGCGCCTCCCATTTCCGTCGGCGCCGGCCTGCGGCCGGAGATTATGCCGCACGACCCGGGGCTTGCCGCAAGCCCCCTCGCGCGGGGGGTAGAGTCGGCAGGAGTGGTGTGGGGTAGCGCGAGACGTCGGGAGGAGGCCGAGCGGGCCCTCGACAACCCCGGCGTTGCATCCTGCGGTGTTTGCGGTCGACGTTGGGAGCGACCTTCGCTGCGCTGGGCGCTTCGCGAGTTCGAGGAGCATGATTGCCCGGCAGGCGAGGCAGCGCGCGCCCGGCGGGTCCTGAAGGCAGCCGAGCGGGAGATCGCGTGCGAGGCTTGCGGCTGGGTCGCGGTCACGGAGAAGCATCGTGGCCCGGCTCTTCTCGCAGAGCACCAAAACGTTTGCCCTAACAGAGCCGACGCCGTCGAGCCGGCCTCCTCCTAGCCAGGGCCTCTGCCCAATCGGGAAAGAGCCTGCATGGCCGGCTCCGCGTCATAAGGCGCTCTATACGCCGCTCTCATCCGCGGACACCGCACCGTGCATATCGAACGTTGGGCGTTTGGCGTCTCTCTGCGACGGGGAAGACCGCCCGGCAAACGGAGGAAGGAGGGCCGATGCAGCCTCGCGTACTGCTCGACGGCCTTGCCATGCCCGAGTCGCCCCGATGGCACGACGGGCGGCTGTGGTTCTCGAACTGGGGAACCGGGCAGATCGTCGCCGTTGACCTCGACGGCAACAGCGACGTGGTTGGAGAAGGCCCCGACGGGCTCGGTTGGGCGACGAACTGGCTGCCAGACGGGCGCGCGCTCATCACGGGCCCGGAGCTGATCCGGGTCGAGCCCGACGGTTCGCGCATCCGCCACGCCGAGCTCAGCCACATCTCGCCGCACGGGTGGAGCGAGATCACCGTCGACGGGCGCGGCTACGTCTACGTCAACACGATCAACTTCGACTTCGCCGAGTTCAACGAGGTGCTCAGCAGCGGCAAAGCACCCGGCAAGATCGCGCTCGTCACGCCGGACGGCGAGGCCCGCGAGGTGGCGAACGAGCTCGCCTTCCCGAACGGCATGGTCATCACGCCGGACAACAAGACCCTCGTCGCCGCCGAATCCTTTGCCGCACGCCTCACCGCCTTCGACATCGAGGACGACGGCAGCCTGTCCAACCGTCGAATCTGGGCCGACGGAGTCGGTCCGGACGGCATCTGCCTCGACGCCGACGGCTGCATCTGGGCCTCGAGCGGAAACATGGCGAATGACTGCGCCCGCATCCGCGAGGGCGGTGAAGTGCTCGAGCGGATCGATCTCGACCGCCCCTGCTTCGCGACCATGCTCGGTGGCCCCGACCGGCTGACGCTGTTCATGCTCACGGCGGACTGGCGCGGCACCGAGGCTGTCGAGAACGTCATCAAGGCGAGAACAGGACAGGTGCTCGTGATCGACGCGCCCGCGCCGGGCGTCGGCTGGCCCTAGCCGCGGCCGATGCGATAATCGCCCAACTGACCCAGCGGGAAGGAGCCTCGATGGCCGGCAAGGCAGATTTCAGCGAGGAGGAGTGGGACACCCTCCACAAGGGCGTTACCGGTGCCGGGCTGCTCGTCTCGGTAGGCGATCGCGACTTCACCGATAGCTTCGGGGAAGCCAATGCTCTCGCGCGCCGCCTGCTCGAGGAGCACGAACACAGCGAGAGCGAGCTCGTGCGTGAACTGGCCGGCGTCCGCGGAACCGGCTTCGGCTTCACCACGTCGGCGAAGAAGGCCCAAGCCGAGACGCTCGAGGCCCTACGGTCCGCCACGGCGATCCTCGCGGCGAAGGCACCCGACGAGGCGGACGCCTACCGGAAGCTCGTGCTGGATGTGGCCGATGCGGTCGCGAACGCCAAGAGTGGCGTCAAGCCGGGCGAGACCGCAGCGATCGACAAGCTCAGAGAGGCTCTCGGCGGAGCCTGAGGCCCTTGGCGCGCCTCTCGTAGGGACAGCCGCCGCCCTGGCGGCGGACCGGTCTGCCCACGGCCCTCCATCAGCGGGCAGGAAGCGGGTGCTCAGCCGTCACGCCCAACTCCTTCGCAGTTCTTGGAGCGCGAGGTGCCGCCGCACAGCGACCTTGCACCGCGCAGAGATACCATCCGGACGGGATTTCGGCAAGCTGGGAAGCCGCTGGGCTGTCTGCGCTGCCGGCTTCAGCGGCCGCGGCTCGCGCGTCAGCCCTTCCGATCCGGGTAGTGGAGCGAGGAGCGCCAGGAACAGGGCGCCGGGAAGCGCAGGCAAGGGGGAGGCAGGAATGGAAGGTACTTCGACACCTGTCGTCACATCAGGGGAGCGTCGACGCGCTGATCGAGGAGGCCGGGCACTCGGTGGAGGAGCGACGCGACACGTACAGACGCCGAGCCACCTGGCACGCGCGCTTCTTTCGAGCCACCGGTATCGCCGTCATCGCCATAGCCTCGGCGCTGCCCGTACTGGCTTCACTCTCGTATGACGGCAAGACCGTCACCGTTGCCGTCGCGGGAGCCCTGGTGGCATTCCTGACGTCGCTCAGAAGCTTCTACCAGTGGGATCAGCTCTGGGGATTGCTCCGTCAATGTGATCTGGACCTGACACACCTGCTCGAGCAGTGGAAGCTCGACGTCGCCGCCACGGCCGGCCTGCCGGAGCAACGAACGGCGCACGAAGGTATACGCCCTCGCCACGAAGCTCCTCGAGCAGGCCGAGACGCGCCGGCGGGCGGAATCACTGAGCTACTTCGGGATGCTTGCGCTTCCGCGGGCAGCCCAAACAGGAACCCAGCGATAAGCCGACGACCGAGCACTGCCGGGGTGGGAGATCACCCCGGCCCGTCCCGGCCACTGCTGGTCGCACATCGAGGAGGAGCCTCACTCGCCGGACGGAGACGTGGTCGAAAGCATGCGTCAGCCTCGTAGAGCGAGGTGTCGATGCGGCCGAGCTCGACGTTCGCCGGACGGCGGACAAAATCCTGGTCGTCCACCACGACGAGCACTGGGAGGGGCTGACGCTCGAGCGCACGTCCTACGGCGAGCTCCTCGAGCAGGGGGCACACCTGCGCACGCTGGACGACGTGCTCGGAGCAGCTGATGGGCGCATCGCGGTCGACCTCGAGCTCAAGGAGGCCGGCTATGAGGCCGACGTTCTCTCGACGGCGCTGGCTCATGTCGCGCTCGAACGCTTGATCGTGACGTCGTTTCTCGATGAGGTCGTACGGGCGGTCAAGGTGCATGCGCCCGCTGTCCGGGCCGGCCTCCTCCTGGGACGGCGCCCCACGCTTCGCGCGCCCGCGACGCTGCTCGCAGACGCGTTCCCGTTCGGAAGGCTGGATGCCTGCGGAGCGGACTTCCTCGCCCCGCACGCCCTTCTGCTGGCGACAGCGCTTCGCCGGCGGGCGCGGAGTCGGGGAATGCCGCTCCTGCTCTGGACCGTCAACGACGTGGACAGCGTACGGGCGTACCTGGCTGAGCCGGGTCTGCTCGGAGTCGTGACGGACTCGCCGGAGGCACTCGAAACTCCGTGCGAACACGCGCCGGTCCGTTGGCCATTCCCGGCGGGATCATCGCTCGCGTCCACATAGCGTTCCTTGGCGGGAACCGGCGACCACTAGTTCCCGTCTAACCAGCATGCTGAGCCGCCGCTCGTTCCTCGCGCTTCTCGCAGCTCCCCTCGGCGCCTGGCTCCTCGCCGCATGCGGAGGCGGCGGAGACGAGGTGGCCCCGGCCGCGCCCGCCGAGCCTCCGACCGCCCCGCCGGCGCCAGGCAACGAGGCGATCGCGATCGCCGACGTCGAGCGGGTGGCCGCTGCTCCCGGGGACGCGGCGCCGGCGGTTCGCTCGATCGATGCGCTTGGCGCCGACCTCTACGCGGCGCTCGTCGAGGGGAACGAGGACAACCTCGTCTTCTCGCCGGCGAGCATCTTGCTCGCGCTCGCCATGGCGCGGGCGGGCGCCGCCGGGACGACCGCGTCGGAGATGGACGCCGTCCTGCACCTCGACGACCCGGAGGGGATCCATCACGCGCTGAACGGCCTCACGCGGGCGCTGGAAGCGCGCAGCGGCACCGTGGAGGTGAACGGGGAGCCGGCCGAGCTCGAGCTCTCGATTGCGAACGCGGTCTGGGGACAGGAGACGCTCACGTGGCAGGAGGCCTTCCTCGACGTGCTCGCGCGCGAGTACGGGGCGGGCGTTCAGCTCACCGACTTCGCCGCCGACCCGGAGGCCGCGAGGGTGGCGGTGAACAGCTGGGTCGAGGAGGAGACGCGCGGTCGCATCCCGGATCTGATCGCCCCGGGGATGGTGGACGTGCTGACGCGCATGATCCTGGTGAACGCCATCTACCTGAAGGCGCCCTGGGCGGTGCCGTTCATTCCCGAGGCCACGCGGCCGGCGCCGTTCCATCTGCTGGACGGGTCGACGGTCGAGGTGCCGTTCATGGCGCAAGACGAGGCCATGGCCTACGCCGCGGGCGAGGGCTGGCAGGCAGTCGAGCTGCCGTATGCGGGCGATGCGCTCGCGATGCTGGTGCTGCTGCCCGACGAGGGTGCCCTCGCGACAGTCGAGTCAGAGCTCGCCGGGGGTCTGATCGACCAGGCGGCCGGCGCGCTCGCCCCGACCGACGTCGTGCTGGAGTTGCCGAAGTGGGACATCGAGACGCGGGTCGAGCTCTCGACGATCCTCGCCGCGCTCGGCATGCCCACCGCGTTCACCGACCAGGCCGACTTCACCGGGATGACGACCGACGAGCAGCTCCTGATCGGGTTCGTGATCCACCAGGCGAACATCACCGTGGACGAGGCCGGCACCGAGGCGGCCGCGGCAACCGCCGTCGGCATCGACACCACCGCCGCTCCCGCCGAGGAACCGGAGCCGATCCTCCTGACGGTCGACCGGCCGTTCCTGTACGCGCTGCGCGATCGAGAGACCGGCGCAGTGCTCTTCCTCGGACGCGTCACGAGCCCGGCCGCTGGAGCATGAGGACGCCTTGTTCGTTGTCGTAGCCGCGGCGGAAGCCGCAGGCGGCGTAGAAGGCTTCGGCGCCGGGATTGTCCGCAAGCACCCACACCTCCGGAACGCCCTCGTCTCGCATCCAGCGGAGCATCACCTGGACGAGTGCCCTCCCGACGCCCTGTCTGCGATGACTCTCGCGAACGCCGATCGAGTAGAGGAGGAGCTCGCGTCCGGTGCCCGAGGGCAGGCGCAGAAGATGACAGAGGAGCTCGCCGACTACCCGCCCGTCCTGCTCGGCGACCCAGTGCAGCAGGCTCGCATCGGCCAGGTACTCGGCTGCGTCGCGGGGCGCGAGCGCCGTCTCGGACGACGTTCGGCCCGCCAGGTCGAAGTCGGGCGCCTCTCGGGCGATCACCGCGAGCACCGACTCGTCGCCCGGGCCGAGGCGGCGGATCGTGCGCTCCATGGCAGAGTCGCCTTTCGCGTCGGCCGCCGGCTCCGCGGATCAAGCCTCGCCGTCGCGGGCGGCATCCCCGCGCTCGCCGGGTGTCGCCGTCACGAGATCGCCATCGGCTACGGCATCCTCGCAAAGCTAGAAGGCCGCGCCGGCCTGACGCCCCATGCCCGTTACGGGCACGATTCGGGGCGAGATGACGCTGCTCGCCGAGCTCGTCGCCGCATCGCAGGAAGTGGCGGCCACAAGCGCCCGCTCCGGGAAGGTCGCGATCCTCGCCGGGCTCCTTCGCAACCTCGAGCCGGCTGAGGTTCCGATCGCGGTCGGCCTTCTCTCCGGGGTCCCTCGCCAGGGACGAATCGGCGTCGGCTATGCGACGGTGTACGGCGTCGGGTACGAGCCTGCCGCAAGAGGCGACGCTCACGGTCGACGACCTGGATCGCGCTGTCGCCGGCATCGAGGCGGCGAAGGGACACCGGCTCGGCGGGCCAAGCGGAAGGAGATCCTCGTCGAGCTGCTCGGCCGCGCAACCGAGCAGGAGGGGGAGTTCGTCAAGCGTCTCCTGACCGGCGAGCTACGACAGGGCGCCCTGTCCGGGCTGATGCTCGACGCGATCGTGAAGGCTGCCGGCGTCTCCGCCGATCTCGCCCGCCGCGCGCTGATGCTCTCGGGCGACCTGACGCGCACAGCCGAGCTCGCGATGGCCGAAGGCGAGGAAGGGCTTCGGGCGGTCGGCTTCGAGCTCTTCCGGCCGATCCTTCCGATGCTCGCATCCACCGCCGAGAACGTGACGGAAGCGGTCGGGAGCTTCGCCCGCGCGTCTGTCGAGTGGAAGCTCGACGGGATCCGCATCCAGATCCATCGCCGGGGCGACGAGGTCCGTGTCTACACGCGGAACCTCAACGACATCACGCACGCGCTGCCGGGGATCGTCGATGCGGTGCGTGCGCTCGAGGTCCGGCAGGCGGTGCTCGACGGCGAGGCGCTGTGGATGGGCGAGCACGGGCCGGCGGCGTTCCAGGAAACCGTTTCGCAGATCGACGGCGCGGCGCCGCCGGAGGGCGTCGTGACCTTCCTCTTCGACGTGCTGCACCTTGACGGTGACGACTTGCTCGACACCCCGCTCGAGCAGCGTGCCGCGAGGCTCGATGCGATCGCCCGTCACCTCGCGATCCCTCGGGTGCTCACCTCCGATCCGGAGGAGGGCGAGCGTGTCCTGGACGAGGCGCTGCGGGCGGGCCACGAAGGCGTGGTGGTCAAGGACGCCGCCTCGATCTACGCGGCGGGGCGGCGCGGGAAGGCGTGGCGCAAGGTGAAGCCGGTGCGAACCTACGACCTCGTCGTGCTCGGCGCCGAATGGGGCCACGGCCGGCGCCGTGGGCTGGCTCTCGAACCTGCACCTGGGTGCCCGAGACCCGGGCACGGGCACGTTCGTGATGGTGGGCAAGTGCTTCAAGGGCCTGACGGACGAGCTGCTGCGCTGGCAGACGAACGAGCTGCTCGAGCGCGAGACCGAGCGACAGGGAATTGCGGTTCTCGTCCGGCCAGAGCTCGTCGTCGAGATCGCCCTGGACGGAGTCCAGTCCTCGACGCGCTATCCCGGCGGCGTGGCGCTGCGGTTCGCGAGGGTGAAGCGCTACCGGCCCGACAAGGCGGCCGGAGAAGCGGACACGATCGACGAGTTGCGCGCGCTGCTCCCCGCCTCGTCACGAAGCCGAGGCGGCTAGCAAGGCGAGGGACGCGCTAGGATCGGTCCGCTTACGCGTGTCCCCGGCGCCTGGCGGAAGGGTGGACGGTCAGTGAGATGGGCGAGGAGGTCGAAGCCGAGACGTCGGCACCCCTGCCGCAGGAGAGGTGGGGACGAAGCCGGCGATGCCGTCGAGCCGCCGGTGTCCGAGCTGATCGAGCAGGCCGGGCGGGCGGCGGGCCTCCTTGCGATGCGGGAGGCTCAGCTCGCAGCCACTCGCCATGCGCCGGAGCTGCGGCGAGCGGCCGGGGACGTCGCCATTGCCCTCGGAATCGTGGTCGCCTTCCTCACCGCGTTCGCCCTCGCCAACTGGGCGGCGGTGAGCGCTCTCTCGGGACCGCTTCCGAGCTGGGCCGCGCCTCTGGTTCTTGCCGGGAGCGTGGATCGTGGTCGGGATCCTGTCGCTGGTCTTCGTGCTGAATCGAGGCGACAGCGTGTTCGGCTGGCGGCAGTTGCGGATGCTCGGAGCGGACGAGGCGGAGACGATCAGCGCGCGAGAGGCGGCGCGCGACGAGGCCGAGCAGGGCCTGCGGGAATCGCTCGAGCGGCTCGCCGGAGGCGTGGGGGACCAGGCCGCCGTCCTGGTCTCCGCGGCGGTTATCCCGGTTGCGGGCGGCGTCGTCGACGCGGGCGAGGACATCATCGAGGAGATCGACGAGTTCACGGACAACCTCGGGGAAGCGGTGCCCGGAGGCGGCATGATCAACTGGGTGGCCGACGTTGCTCTCATCCCCGGCCGCTATTTCATCAAGAGTGGCCCGGTCCGCCATCAAGGGCTCGGACAAGAGCTAGAGCCCGGGGTCAGCCGAGCAGCACCGGAGCCAGCCGCCGGAGCGTCTCGAGCCCGAAGGGGTCGTCGTTCTCGAGCGGCTGGAGCGCTACCTGGGTCGCGCCCGCGTCCAGGTGCTCCTGCACCCGGGCCCGGATCGCTTCCTCGTCGCCCGCGGCGACGAGGGCGTCGACGAGCCCATCCGAGCCGCCGCCCTCGAAGTCGGCGTCCGAGAACCCGAGCCACCGGAGGTTTTCCTGGTAGTTCGGGGTGTCGAGATACCAGGCGAGCGCGGCCCGGGCTCGTGCACGCGCCTCGTCCGGATCGGAAGCGAGCACGACCTTCTGCTCGGCGATGAGCAATGCATCGGGCCCCACGATCTCGCGGGCTCGGCGCGTGTGCTCGACGGGCACGAGGTACGTGTGAGCACCGAGCGACTTCTCTGCGGCGAGCCGTAGCATCGGCGGACGGAGCGCGGCGAGGACACGCGGCACGGGGGGCCGCTTTGCGGCCGTGCCGTCCGGGCTCACATACGGGTCGTCGTCCATGGCGTCCAGGTAGGCGGACATTCGCGCGACCGGCTTCTCGTAGCGGTGCCCGCGCGGGTCGACCTGCCGCGGGTGGCTGACGCCGAGCCCGAGCAGGAAGCGGTCGTCGAACGCGTCCGAGAGCACGCGTGCGGCATTCGCGGAAGCGACCGCGTCGCGGCCCCAGATGTTCGCGATGCCCGACGCGACGCGGATGCGTTCGGTCGCCCCCAGCAGCACCGCGCCGTTCGAGAACGACTCGCGCGTGCCGAGCCCCTCCGGGTACCACAGCGTGTCATAGCCGAGCTTCTCGATCTCGCGTGCCGCCGGTCGGGCATCGTCGGCGGGCGCGACCGTGAACCCGCCGCTCCAGACTCCGATCCTCCCCAGCTGCACGGCCGGAACCATAGTCTCACCCGCGATGGCGCTCCGTGGGAACTGCACGAGCCCCGGGCCGGTCGAACGTGCACAACAGAGGATCACGAAAGAATGAGGAGATCATGAACACGAAGCACGTTGCGATAGCAGTAGCCGCGATTGCAGGAGCGATCGGGCTCGCGGCCTGCGGCGGCACCGATCAGCCTGCGAGCGCTCCGGCGACACCTCCCGCGGCCGAGCCCGTCGGCGACACCGGTGCGGCGGGCGGAACCGTCCTGGCAGGCCACGAGGTCACCGGCGACGATTTCGTCGGCATGTCGCTCGACGAGGCGTCCGCGTTCGCCGAGGAGCAGGGGCGCCAGTGGCGTGTCGGGACCGAGGACGGCGTGGACCTACCGGTCACGGCGGACTTCGTGTCCGGCCGGGTCACGTTCACCGTCGAGGACGGCGTCGTGACCGAGGCCACGATCGAGGAAGGCTAGATTCGGCTCACGGTGAAGGTGTGCATCGTCGGCGCCTCCGGGAAGCTCGGGCGGTACATGGTCCAGCACGCGCTGGACCGGGGCTACGAGGTGGTGGGCGTGTGCCGCGAGCAGAGCGTGGCAAAGCTCGATCCGTTCGAGGGGCGCATCAGGGTCATCCCGGGCGCAACGGACGACCGTGAGGTCGTCAAGCGCGCGGTGGAGGGGTGCGACGGCGTGCTCGTCGTGCTGGTGCCGTGGGGAGTCCACGGGTACTCGACCGGAACGGCCCAGGCCGTGCTCGACTATGCCCCTCCGGGGGCACGCCTGGTGTTCTCGTGCGGGTGGCACATCACGCGCGACGGCCGGGACGCGTACTCGTGGAAGCTCAGGACGCTCGTGAAGGTCGCCGGGCCCCTCGCGCGCCTCGTCCGCGTCGCGGATCTCGATGACCAGGTGGAGGCGTGCCGGCGGGTGTTCGAGAGCGACACACGGTGGACCGTCGTGCGCGGGAGCGATCTCGAGGAGGGCGAAAGCCAGGGCCTGCCGGTGTGGAGCCGGCACGTGGGCGATCCCATCCTCGAGAGCAACCTGACGCGCCGGGTGGATTTCGCGCTGTTCATGGTCGCGGCGCTCGAGAACGACGAGCTCGTCCAGGAGGCACCGGCGATCGTCGGCTGCCGGACGCCGTCGGCGCTCGCGCACGCGCCGACCGCGTAACCCGGTGAGATCAGGGTGTCTGCTCTCCCGCGGCCACGTGGACCGGGAGCCAGTTCTCGGTCGGGGCGAGCGGGCAGACCCAGCGGGGGTCGTAGGCGCAGGACGGGTTGTAGGCGAAGTTGAAGTCGAAGACGAGGTCGGCTCCCGACGAGCCGAGGTCGGCGCCCTTCACGGTGTCGAGGAGATAGCGGCCGGCGGGGTAGGTGCTCTCGCCGCTCGTGCCGTCTCCGAACGGGACGAAGACGCCGCCGCCGTAGCCGTCGAGCCAGTAGAGCGCAAGCGAGCACGCCACCCCGTAGAGCTCGAACGTCGCTTCGCCGAAGCGCGTGAAGGAGTACGAGACGCCGGTGCTCGTGACGATCTCACGGTGCTCGGGCGCCGCCGCGGAGACCTTCGCAAGGACTCGCGCAGCCGGGTCGTAGTCGAAGTAGCGGCAACCGCGGAACTCGCCGCGTCGCGGCTCCGAGACCGGCGACTGCGGATGAGTGCGCATGAGGCGCTCCCGCTCGTCGCGCCACGAGCGCCAGGCGACTTCGGCATCTGCCGAGGCCCTGACCTCGCCGTACAGCTCGAAGATCGAGCGCCTCCAGTCGACCAGTGTGAGCGCATCGACGGCGGCGATCTCCGCCGCGCCCGGTGCAACGCCGTGCCTGGTCCGCTCCATCTCGGTTCCGAACGTCGCCCGGCACGACTTCATTCCGCGCGAACGTTGCGACCGGGGGCATGCCGCGTGCGGCATGCTGTCCCTTGACCGGCGGGAACGAGCTGTGGAGGTAAACCGTGACGAAGCGGGCTCTGATCGTCATCGACGTCCAGAACGAGTACTTCGAGGGTGCGCTGCCGATCAGCGATCCTCCTCCGGAGAGGAGCCTCGAGAACATCGGCCGGGCGATGGAAGCGGCGGCGGCGGCGGGCGTCCCGGTAATCGTGGTGCGGCATACCGACACCGAGGCCGACGCGGACATGTTCCGGCAGGGCTCGCACACCTGGGAGCTCCACCCGGAGATCGAGCGGCGCGAGCGGGATCACCTCGTCGACAAGGCGCTCCCCGGGTCGTTCACCGGGACGCCGCTCGGCGACATTCTCGCCTCCGACGGGATCGACACGGTGAGCATCACCGGCTACATGACGCACATGTGCGTCGACACGACCGCTCGTGAGGCGGCGCATCGCGGTCTCGCCGTCGAGATCCTGAACGACGCAACGGGGACGCTGACGCTCTCGAACAGCGGCGGGTCGGCGACCGGCGAGGAGTTGCACCGTGCCACGCTCGTCGCGCAGGGCCAGTTTTTCGCGGACGTGCTGTCGACCGAGGAGTGGCTCGGCCGCGTCTCCGGCTGACAGCGGCCGCCGGGCTAACCGGCGTAAAGGTCGCCGGCCAGGTACTTGAGGCCTGTGTCGACGAAGATCGTCACGACTCGTCTTCCGGGGCCCAGCTGCGAGGCAAGCCGTCGGGCAGCGACGACGTTGGCCCCGGACGTCTGACCCGCGAAGAGCCCCTCGCTCAGGGCCACCTCCCGTGCCGCGGTGAACGCCTCTTCGTCGCCGACGGCGGCGATCTCGTCTGCGAGATCGAGCCGGGCGCCGGGAGGAACGAACCCGACGCCTATCCCCTCCAGCCGATGCCCGCCGAGTGGGCCGCCCGAAAGGTTGCGCGACGTCGCCGGCTCGACCGCAACACACCGGATGGACGCGTCGTGACGCTTCAGCTCCTCGGCCACCCCGGAGAAGCAGCCACCTGTTCCCATGCCCATCACGAAGCCGCCGATGCTCCCGTTCGACTGCTCCAGGATCTCCTGCCCGAGTCTCCGGTACCCGGCTGCGTTGCCAGGATTGACGAACTGCTCTGCCCACCACGTGTCGGGGTCCTCGGCGAGCTCCGCGATCCGAGCCTTGAACCGGTCGAACAGCTCGGGCGTGACACGCCCGCCGTCACTCTCGAGCACCTCGACCTCGGCCCCGAACGCCCGCATCGTCCTGATCTTCTCGAGCGCGAAGCAGTCGGCTGTGACGAGGTGCGCCCGATAGCCGCGGGCGGCGCAGACCATCGCCAGCGAGCTGCCGGTGCTCCCGCCCGTGTACTCGACGACCCTCATGCCGGGCCGCAATGCCCCGGTTTCCTCACCGTGGGCGACCATGGCTGCGGCCATGCGATCCTTCATGCTGCCGGTCGGGTTGGCCCCTTCCCATTTCGCCCAGATCTCGCTGCCGTCAGCAGGCTCGGATGACCGGAGCCGAACCAGAGGCGTGTTGCCGATCGCATCGAGCCCGGCTGCCATCGCACGCCCACTATAGGAAGGACGGCCCCGGGCCCGTTACCTGTTAGCGTCGCGTCGATGAGGTTCCAGTTGCTGGGACCCGTGGAGGCGTTTCACGACGGCAAGCCTGTGGTGGCCGCTGGCGGGACGCGTGACCCGGCTGCTCGGCGCCTAGCCTTCGTTCCGGCTACGAGAGGCGCGAGAAGCCGCCCCAGGGGCCGAGGTAGGTAGGACCGAAGCCCGCGAGGATCTCGCGCGCCTCGTCGCTCGGATTGCCGTAGACGGTGAAGCGGTCGACGTCCACGCACTGCGTGAAGCGCTCCGCCCATTTCTCGAGGAAGCCCTGCACGTGGCTCACCATCGAGTTGGAGTCCGAGTACTTCTCGAAGATGTGGACGGTTCGCCGGTCGTCCGAGATGTACCACTCGTAGGCGAACGTCTGCGGCTCCTCGCCCGTCCCGGCGACCATCTCCTCCATGAGCTCCTTGAAGCTGTCGAGCGCGCCGTCCTTCACCGTCAGCTCGACAACCCACGAGACGTGCTGCTCCACCGCGTCCTCCCTCCGTCGTCGACGACGCGCACGCTAGCGCGGGCGGGCATCCGATGATCGGAGCTCGCCGCGATGAGTCCCGTGCAGCACGGCGGTCTTACGGGTACACAGACGTTGTCGAAAGGAGAGAGCATGGGGCAACCGGTCATCCATTTCGAGGTAATCGGCAAGGACATGGACACGCTCCACAAGTACTACTCGGAGCTGTTCGGCTGGACGTTCGACACGAACAACCCGATGAACTACGGCGTCGTCCAGCGCGAGTCCAACACGAACGCGGACGGCATCGGCATCGGCGGGGGCGTCGGCCCCGGGCCGGAGGGATATGACGGACACGTCACCTTCTACGTCGAGGTGCCGGACGTCGAGGCCGCTCTGGCGAAGGCGGAGAGCCTCGGCGGGTCGCGGATGATGGGGCCCGAGAAGATCATGGGCCAGTTCGACATCGGCCTCTTCACCGATCCGGAGGGACACCTCGTCGGCGTCGTGAGCCCGGGCATGTAGGCGGGCTATCCTGAGCGTCGTCGGGGGCAGTCCGGCGACGGGAGGGCGGCGTGGCGAGCGATACGGCGGAGCAGCAGGCCCGAGCGCTGGGGGTGACCAGCGCGAACTGGCTCGACGCCCCCTACAACCGGCTGGGTTTCCGCCGGGTCGGCAAGCTCGTTCAGCACCGCGCCGATTCCGCGCGGAGACGGGCCCGTGGTCGACCTGCCGCGTGCCGAGCGCGAGCTCGGCGGCGTCGAGTTCGAGCACCGCGGCAGGTCGCTCGACTTCGCGACCATGCTGGACGAGACGTACGCCGACGGGATCCTCGTCATCCACGACGGCGTGGTCCTGCTCGAGCGCTACTTCAACGGCATGGCCCCGTCGGAGCCGCATCTGCTGATGTCCGTCTCGAAGTCACTGAACTCGACGCTCTGCGGCGTGCTCGTCGGACGCGGCGCGCTGACGCCGGACGACCTCGTCACCGATCATGTCGAGGAGCTTCGCGGAACCGCCTGGGAAGGCTGCCGCGTCCAGCACCTGCTCGACATGCGCGTCGGCGCGAGGTGGGATTTCGACCTGGACGAGTACACGATCCTCGACGTCTCCGACTACCGCACCCACGACCGCACGGACATCCCGGCGGACACCGCCACCTGGATACGGGCGGTGCCTTCCGAGAGGGAGCACGGCGGCCCGTTCGCCTACAACTCGCTCGCCACGGACGTCCTGGGCTGGGTGCTCGAGCGGGCGGGCGGTGCGACCGTGCCGCAGCTCTTCTCCGACTGCCTTTGGGAACCTGTCGGCGCCGAGCACGACGCCGAGATCATGGTCGACCACAACGGCTTCGCCATCGTCGAAGGCGGTTTCTGCGCGACGCTCCGCGACGTCGGGCGGGTCGGGCTCATGTGGCTTCAGGACGGCTCGCTGGAAGGCCGGCAGGTCGTCCCGGCCGCGTGGACCGCGCGGCTCTCCGTTCGCGACCAGGAGCTGATCGACGCCTACGGCGAGCCCAGCGAGCTCGGCGGCCAGACGGCGGAGCCCTTCTACCACGACAACTGGTGGATCTGGGATGCCCGCCGGGGAGTGCACGCCGCCGTCGGCATGAACGGCCAGTGCCTGTTCGTGCACCGGCCGTCGCGGACGGTGGTCGTGAAGCTCTCGACCTTCCCCGACGCGCTCGACGTCGAGCTCTTCGCGCTGCACCATGCGGGCATCGCGGCGCTCTGCGAATCGCTCGGCTGACGCGGGCGGCCGGATCGGTTCCCGCCGGGCAGACTCGGCTGCCCGTAGATAATGGCCGCTGTGCTGGACGGGCCGGATGCCGCGAGGAACGTCCCGTGAAACCCTGCCGGCCGATGACCCAACGGCGGTCGGCGTGACGTCGTGACGAGTCGGGCCGGCCTTGCGGCCGGCCGGCAGTAGGCGCTCGAGAGCGAAGGGCACGTGGGCCGCGTCCGGACCGCAGATCTCGTTCTGCTCGTGAGCGTCGCCCTCTGGGGCCTCAACGCCGCCATCACGAAGTACGCCTTCGGGCACGGGTTCCTCCCACTCTCCTGGGCCGCGCTGCGGTTCACGATCGTGACGGTGATCTTCGTCGCGGTCGCGCTGGTTCGGTTCGGCGTGTTCCGGCTCAGCCGGGACGAGATGATCCGGCTGGCAGTCTGGGGCGGGCTCGTCTTCGCGACCAACCAGATCGGCTTCTCCTACTCGCTCAAGTTCGCGAGCGCCGCGACGGTCGCGCTCCTGTTCGGGACGTTGCCGCTCTTCGCCGGCCTGTTCTCGGAGCTGCTCGGGATCGAGCGGCTCGGCGGTCTGCGCTGGACTGCCGCGATGGTCTCCTTCGCCGGGATCGCTCTCGTGGCCATCGGAGCGACGACCGGGCTGCACGCGAGCGTCGGCGGCATCCTGCTCTCGCTCTATGCGCCGGCGGCGTTCGCGCTGTACTCGATCATGATGGCGCCGCTCGTTCGCCGCCACGGCACGCTCAAGGTCAATACGATCGCGTCGCTCTTCTGCCTGCCCGTGCTGCTCTCCGCCTCGGTGCCGGATCTCGCGAGAACCGACTGGGGGGCTGTGACGGGGCTTGCCTGGCTCTGCCTCGCCTTCAGCGCGACCACCTACGTGCCCACGAACCTGATGTGGCTGTCGGCGGTCGACGAGGTGGGAGCCGCGCGGGCCTCGATCTATGTCAACCTGCAGCCGTTCTTCGGCGTGCTCTCCGCGGTTCTCCTGCTCTCCGAGGAGATCGACACGCTCCAGTGGATCGGCGGCGTCGTGATCGTCGCCGGCATCGTCCTCTCGCGCGTGCTGACGAGGGGGGCGGCGCCGCCGGAGCTCGTCGCGACGGCGCCGCACGAGTAAGGGGCTCAGGCGCCGGCGTACGTGCCGAAGCTCCAGAGGTTGCCCTCCGGATCGCGGACGGTGAAGCCGCGGGAGCCGTAGTCCTCGTCCACGAGGCCGCGCACGAGCTCGGCGCCCGCGCCCGTCGCCCGCTCGAACAGGCCGTCGGGGTCCTGGCAGACGACGTAGGTGGACTCGGTGCCGGGCTGCCGGCTGCCGAACGGCGAGTCGTCCTTGCCCGACGTCCCGAGCATGATCCCGCCGCCGAGCGGCCAGCGCAGCTCGGCGTGCTCGACCACGTTCGGGTCGTCGTCTCTCGCGTAGACCGCGCGCTCCTCGAACCCGAAGGCGTCGACGAGGAACGCGATCGCGGCGCGGGCGTCGCGGTAGGCGAAGCACGGCCAGACAGTTGGGTGGGTCGTGTGTGTGCTCATGCCGTCATGGTCGCTCGCCGTCGGCGGTGTCGTCTTGGAAGGATGGAAGATCCTCCGAGGCGATGAACCGGCCCGGCGGGCAGCCCGCCAGCTCGACGAAGTCGCGCGTCAGGTGGGCCTGGTCGAAGTAGCCGCAGGCGGCGGCGACCTGCGCGATCGAGAGGAACGGTGTCCGCAGCATGCGCTGGGCCCGGTCGAAGCGAACCACTCGGGCCGCGAGCTTCGGCGACAGTCCGTACTCGGCCGCGAAGCGGCGTGCGAAATGCTGCCGGGTCCAACCGATCGACCCGGCGAGCTCCTCGACCGGCATCGTTCCCGCCGAGGAGACGAGGAGCTGCCAGGAGCGCCGGAGCGCGGGCTCGAGCGAGTCCTCGCGCAACAGCCGTCTCAGCACCTCGTCGCAGGCTCGGAACCGCTCCTCCCACGCGGCGATGTGCTGGAGCCGCTCCCACAGCTCGTTGCCGACCCTCCCGGTCACGTCGCCGAGCTCGAGCGACGTGTTCCACAGCTCGCGGGCGGGCAGTCCGAGCAACGCGCGGCAGCCGGCCGGGGTGAGCTCGATCGTGACGCCTTCCAGCCGGTCGTCGTACGCGATCAGCGCCGACGAGGCCTGCAAGCCGCCCAGGACGCACCGGTATCGATCCGGTGACTGGGCGGGATCGGTCTGGGCGACGACGTCGATCTCGGGCCCGATGCTGACGATGAACGTCAGGTGCCGGGAGGGGAGGCCGCGGTGCACGCCCGGATCGACCCCTGACAGCCGGTAGCCCACGTAACGATCGACGAACGGTGCCAGCTCGCTCGCCGGCCGTCGCGTCACCCACTCGGAGTGGGGCTCGGCCATCCAGCCATGGTACGCATGCGCCGCGCGGCCGTCCGCCTGCGTTAGGGAACGCGGCAGGAGGGTAAGCTCGACGGATGCGCACCGCCGCTGAAGAGACACCATCGGCCGGCGAGGCGACGCAGCCGGCCGAGGAGGTGCTCGAGCAGCACCGGGTCGAGTTGACCGGCTACTGCTACCGCATGCTCGGCTCCGGGGACGCCGAGGACGCAGTGCAGGAGACGCTGTTGCGGGCCTGGCGGAGCTTCGACCGCTTCGAGGGTCGCTCGGCCGTGCGTTCCTGGCTCTACCGCATCGCTACGAACGTCTGCCTCGACATGCTCGACGGCAGGAAGCGCCGCGCCCGGCCGATGGACCTCGGCCCGGCGCGCGAGCCCGAGGCTGCCAACCTGAACACGCTTCCGGAGGTCACCTGGATCGAGCCCATGCCCGACAGCCGGATCGTGCCCGAGGGAGATCCGGCAGAAGTGGCCGTCGTCCGTGAGAGCGTGAGGCTCGCATTCGTCGCGGCTTTGCAACACCTGCCGCCGAGGCAACGTGCGGTCCTGATCCTCCGCGAGGTGCTGCGCTGGCAGGCCTCCGAGGTCGCGGAGCTGCTCGACACGAGCGTGGCATCCGTCAACAGCGCGCTCCAGCGTGCACGTGCGACGCTCGCGGAGACCTCGGTGAGCGAGACGCCCGCCGTCGACGAAGCGGACGCCGAGCTCCTCGCCCGCTACGTCGACGCGTTCGAGCGCTACGACATGGACGCCCTGACGGCACTGATCCACGAGGACGCGACCCAGTCGATGCCGCCGTACGACCTGTGGCTGAAGGGCCGTGACGACATCTTCCACTGGTGGGTCGGTCCGGGCGCCGGCTGTCGCGGCTCGCGGATGATTCCCACGGTGGCCGCGAACGGCGCGCCCGCGTTCGGCCAGTACAAGCCGAGCACGACCGGCGACGGCTACGAGCCGTGGGCGCTCCAGGTGCTCGAGATCGCTGACGGCCGGATCGTCGAGCTCACGTTCTTTCTCGACACGCAGACGGTCTTTCCGCGCTTCGGCCTGCCCGATCGGCCGGCGGCGTAGCGCCGCCCTCAGCCCGCCAGGACGTCGTCCAGGCCCATGAACGCAACGAGCTGGGTCAGCTCGTCGGTTGCGTGACGGAGTCGAACCTTGCAGCCGTACCCGCGCGCGGCGAGCTGGAGCCGCGCGAGAGCGTCGACCGTCACCGCGTCGGGCTCGACACCGCGCACGTCACAGAACGCGAGGCCCGCATCGCTCGTCGCGAGCAAGTCGCAGACGCGTGCGCAGAGCCCCGGCAGATCGGTGCGCGCGATCGGGCCGCGGACGGCAAAGGCGACCGTGCGTGGCGCCGGGGCGCGCATCGAGGATTAGACCGCTCCGTGCAAGGAAACTCATCCGTCCGGGGAATCTTCCGGCCGTCACACGCGTTTGCCACCACCGATGAGTTCGGCACGCGCCGATCGTCTGAAACTCGGTGACCGTTGATCCAGAAGAATGGAGAGCCGAATGACCATGGATTCCCGCCGACGCTGGCTCGCGCTGATCGTCCTGTGCCTCGGAGATCTCATGATCGTCCTCGACACGACGATCGTGAACGTCGCGCTGCCGTCGATCCGGGAGGATCTCGGCTTCTCCCAGACCTCCCTCGCGTGGGTGGTGAACGCCTATCTCCTGACATTCGGCGGTTTCCTGCTGCTCGGCGGCAGGCTGGGTGACTACTACGGCCACCGCCGTCTCTTCCTGGCCGGCATCACGCTCTTCACGCTCGCCTCGATCGCGTGCGGCCTCGCCACCACGCAGGGCCTCCTCGTCGGGGCACGGGCGGTGCAGGGGCTCGGCGGCGCGGTCGTCTCGGCGGTCGCGCTGTCGCTGATCATGAACCTGTTCACGGAGCCCGGCGAACGGGCGAAGGCGATGGGCGTGTTCGGCTTCGTCCTGGCCGGCGGAGGAACCATCGGCGTCCTGCTCGGAGGCGTCTTGACCGACGTCCTCAACTGGCACTGGATCTTCCTGGTCAACGTCCCGATCGGGATCGCCGTCTTCGCCCTCTCCATGAGGCTGCTGCCGGCCGAGCGCGGGCCGGCCGTCACCGGGCGCCTCGACGTGGCCGGCGCGGTCACCGTGACGTCCTCGCTGATGCTCGCCGTCTACGCGATCGTGAAGGGGAACGAGGCCGGCTGGGCGTCGGGCCAGACGATCGGCCTGCTCGTCGCCGCGGCGGTGCTGCTCGGGTTGTTCGTCGTCCTGGAGTCTCGGGTGCAGTCGCCGCTCGTCCCGCTCGGCCTGTTCCGCCTGCGCAACGTGGCGACCGCCAACGGCGTCGGCGTCCTGTGGGCCGCCGCCATGTTCGCCTGGTTCTTTCTCTCCGCGCTCTACCTCCAGCTGGTACTCGGCTACAGCCCGCTCGAGGTCGGTCTCGCTTTCCTGCCGGCGAACCTGATCATGGGAGCGTTCTCGGTGGGCCTCTCCGCGAAGCTGGTCATGCGCTTCGGCATCCGGGCGCCGCTGGTCGTCGGCTTGCTGCTCGCCGCCGTCGGGCTCGTACTCTTCGCGCGGGCGCCGGTGGACGGCAACTTCGTCGTCGACGTGCTGCCGAGCATGATCCTGCTCGGCTTCGGGGCGGGCATGGCCTTCAACCCGGTGCTGCTCGCGGCGATGAGCGACGTCGAGCCGAGCGAGTCCGGGCTCGCCTCAGGAGTCGTCAACACGTCGTTCATGATGGGCGGCGCTCTCGGCCTCGCCATCCTCGCGAGCCTCGCCGCCTCCCGCACGGACGATCTGCTCGCATCAGGCGAGGATCAGCTCGTGGCGCTCAACAGCGGGTATCACGCCGCGTTCCTGCTCGGCGCGATCTTCGCAGCGGCTGCGGCCGCGCTCGCGGCCGCGCTGCTCCGGGCTCCGGCCCATGTGCCCGCGCACGAAAGCGAGGGCGCGAGCGGCGTCCCCGTGTCTGTCGAGGCTGATTAGAGATTTCGCTGTTTGCGGCGCCGCGTTCCCGCAGCCTGAAAGCGGACACGGCCTCCCCGCGTCTGGTAAACAGCATCCTGGGAGCGCTATGGGGCGGCCCCCCGCGCTCGAACGACAGAGCACTACAGCTCAGAGGAGGAGAAGTATGGCTTTGACAATTGGCGACACGGCACCCGATTTCCAGGCGGAGTCGACCGAGGGCCCGATCAGCTTCCACGACTGGGCGGGAGACTCGTGGGTGGTGCTGTTCTCGCATCCGAAGGACTTCACCCCGGTCTGCACGACCGAGCTCGGCTACATGGCCAACATCAAGCCCGAGTTCGACCGCCGGAACGTGAAGATCATCGGCCTGTCCGTGGACACCACCAGCGACCATGAGGGCTGGGCGAAGGACATCGAGGAGACGCAGGGGAACGCTCCGAACTACCCGATCATCGGCGATGCCGACTTCAACGTCTCGAAGATGTACGGGATGCTCCCGGCGAGCGTCGAGGGCGACCCGAAGTCGCGCACGCCGGCCGACAACCAGACGGTGCGCAACGTCTTCGTCATCGGGCCGGACAAGAAGGTCAAGCTCGTGCTCATCTATCCGATGACCACCGGGCGCAACTTCGACGAGGTGCTGCGCGTGATCGACTCGCTGCAGCTCACCGCGAAGCACAAGGTCGCTACGCCCGTGAACTGGAAGCAGGGTGAGAAGGTCATCATCGCCGGGTCGGTGTCCGAACGACGAGGCCAAGGAGACCTACCCGGACGGCTGGGAAGAGCCGAAGCCCTACATCCGGATCGTCCCGCAGCCGAGCTAGAAAAAACATGACCTACGTCCCGCCCGGGCATCGGGCGGGACGTAGCCGACCTCAGCCCGGCGGCTGAGCGGCCGGCTCGGCCGGCCGCGACCCGCGATCGCCGAGCCCGCGATGGCTCGGCACGGTCTTCCGAGCGTCTACAACGGGGCTCAGCGACACGCGAAAGCGTGAGCTCGGCGCCCAGTGCCCCCAGTGGCGGTTTCCCCTCTCGGGCGCGCCGTTCGCCGTGACCCTGACGTCGTATCCGTACGCGAGCTCCTCGACGAAGAGCCGTCCGAACAGCAGGGACATGCGTGCGCCGGTGCACGCGTGCTGGTCGAGCCCGAACGGCGAGAGCTCGTCGGCGCTGTACCGCCGGTGCTCGAAGCGGCCCGGGTCGAATGTCGTCGGCGCGGTGAAGGGCGGATCGAGGAGGTGGGACTCGGCAACGCAGAGGCGCACCATCCAGCGGCGAGGGACGCGGAAGCCGGCGATGTCGATCGGTCGCACGACGCGCCGGTAGACGTACTCGCTCTGGGCGAGCCGGAGGGTCTCCAGCACCGTCCAGGCCACCGGGTCGCCGTCTCGCCCTCTCGGCGCTTCCTCCACGCGTGGCTCGGCGCGCAGACGCTCGGCCCACTCCGGTGACTCCCCCATGAACGCGAGCGTCCAGCGCATGAGGCCCGCGACGCTCTCGCAGGACGCTGCCTGGAGCAGGAAGAGGTTCCCGAGCACCGTCGGGTCGCGGCGCAGGTCCGGCCGAACGCGGCAGAGCTCGCTCCAGACGGAGGTCACGTGGTCTTCGCCCCGACTCTCGCTTGCGGCGACCAGCGTCTCGCCGAACTCCCTCAGGGCGACGCGCGCCTCCGGGGCCGGACGGCCGACCGCGGTCGAGATCGCGGCATCGTGGCACCAGCCGTCGAGACGTACCTCGTGCCCGTCCAGCACCGATCCGAACAGCAGCCGCTGCGACAGGCGCGCGGCGAGCTCGGCGAGAGCAGGGTGCGGATCCGCGCCGCCTTCCGCCGCGAGCGCCGAGAGCGTCGCGGAGATACGGGCTCGTGCCTCCGGGCCGACTGTGCGAACGGCGGCCGAGAAAGCCGACCTGAAGAGCGGCGAGTAGCTCTCGTAGTCCGCGGCGTCCATGTAACGCAGAAAGCCGCGTGGGATCTCGCCGCTGAGCGGGAGCGGGGCGGGGCGCAGTGCGTCGCCGTGGCGGCGCAGCACGTCCCGGCAGGCCTCGAGGCCGACGACGCACACGACGCCGTGGTGGAACTGCGCGACCTTGAACACCGGCCCGCGGCGCTCCGATTCCCGCCTCAGCAAGCCGCGATCGGGGATGGCGAGCAGCGAGCGCCGCAGGCCGAGCGAGCCGGGCGGCAGTCCACGGCGGGCACCGTAGTGCGGCTGCGCGCGCCACGCGAGTGCCGCGGTGACGGCCACCGTGACCGCCGTCAGCGCGCGGAGCAGCCACTGAGACTCGAGTGCCCCCACCACGGCGACGCCGACGTAGGCCGCGGCGACGGCGGCGGCGGCGAACGCGAGCGGAGTCTTGGCGCGAAGCTCCCGGCGTGCGGCCGGTGTCGCGATCACGCGCACGGCCGGGACCGCGCACGCGGCGAGAGCCGCCAGCTCGAATGCCGTCTCGATCGTCGTCGCTCCCAGGTCGTGAATACGGCCGCTGGACGCAGTATGGTGGCGCGCGTGCACGTCTGGGCCCGCTTCTGGCGCACCATTTCGTGAGTCCCAGCATCGTCGCGCTGCCTGATCGAGCGAGATGAGCCCCGTCGGCACGAATCACCGGCCGCGGATCGCGGTCGTGATTGCGACCGTGCACCGTCCGGACGACGTCGTCCGCGCCGTCGAGAGCGTGCTCGCTTGCTCGTACCCGAGCTTCGAGGTGCTCGTGGTCGACCAGAGCTCGCGACGGGCGTGCGGCGGCGGACCTCGCGCCGTACGAGGCAGATGGACGCGTTCGCAGGCTCGCCGTCGCCGAGCCCCGGCTGAGCCGCGCGCTCAACACCGGGGCGGCGAACAGCGAGGCCGACCTGGTCGCGATCACGGGAGACGACTGCGTGGTGCCGGTCGGCTGGCTCGCAGCGGTCGAGGATGCATTTGCGGAGAACGACGCGGTCGCGATCGTCTTCGGCAGCGTGCTCGCCGGGCCCTGCGATCCGGCCGAGGGCTTCGTCCCCGGCTGTGTGATCGAGCACGAGGCTCTCGCGACGAGTCTCGAGGACATCCACGAGCTCAGCGGCACGACCGCCTGCATGGCGCTGCGCCGCGAGGCGTGGCTCGCGCTCGGCGGCTTCGACGAGTCGCTCGGGCTCGGCGGCCCGCTGCGTTCGGGCGAGGACCTCGACCTGGCCCTGCGCGCGCTGCGCGCCGGCAGGCACGTGCTGCAGACGCCGGCAGTCGAGGTCGAGCATCTGACGCCGGTTCTGTGGGGCGAGCGGAAAGGTGTCGTGCGCCGCAACTGGTACGGGTCGGGCGCCGCGTTCGCGAAGGGGCTGAAGCTGGCGCCGGGACCCACGGTGCGGGCCCTTGGCCGGCTCGCCGGACGCTGGCGCGGCGGCGGCTCCGGGCGTCGCCGCGACTTACGGTCCGCGGCCGGCCCGCGCCGCGATGCTCGTCGGCTTCGGCCTCGGGTTTCCTCGTCGGGCTGCTGTGGCCGATCAGCCGGCGCACCGGCATGTTTCGCCGCTTTCGCTAGCCGGGCAGAGGGCCCAGGCCTCGTCAGCATGCGCGCGCTCGCTCGAACCGGTGGAGAGTGTGCTCTCAGCTCTCCTTCAGTACTGCGTACCAGACTCGCTCGGCGACCTCGCGCAGGTCGTCGCCCGTGCGCGCGAGCCTTCGGTAGAGCTCGCGCTTGGCCGCGATCTCGCGCAGATCGTCGATTCCGACGAGGGCTGACATTGCTTGCCGGTAGCTGTGCTCGAGACGGCTCTCGCTCCTGGCCGCGCGGTCGGCGGCATCGGTTGCGCCGCTTCTGTCGGGGCGGCTCAGAGCTGCGAATGCCTCCGCCAGTTGCTGCGTTCCATCGGCTAACTCGGCGGCCATCTCGGCGATCGCAGAATCAGGGGTGCTGTTCATGACCTCAGCCTCGCGAACCGCGTTCTTCGCGTTGTTGAGGACGCGGTCGAGCCCGCGCGAGAGCTCGAAGATATCTTCCGGCTCGAGCGGTGTCGTGAACGCGTCGGTCAGCGCCGCACGCAGCGCCCGCTTGCGCTCGTCGGCGCGGTGCTCGCACTCTCGAAGCCTCTCGGCAGCGCCGGTCTCGTCCTTCGCCCACGCCGCCAACGCCTGCATCCCTGTGACGGTGATCTCCATCTGCTCACGCAGCAAGCCAAGCACGTCCGGCGTTTCGGGCAGGAACCAGCGATGAGGCCGTCTCACGTGATCGCCTCCCAGACGAGGACGATAACCGCCCCGAGTCCGGCCGCAGCCGGCAGCGTGACGAGCCAGGCCAAGACCATCGACCGCACGACTGCCCAGCGGACGTGACGCCAGCGCCGGCGGCCGCCGCCGACACCGACAACCGAAGACGCGACCACTTGTGTCGTCGAGACGGGAGCGCCGACGTACGAGGAAGAGAGGATGACCGCGGTGGAGGCGCTCTGGCTCGCGAAGCTGTCGAGCGGAGCCAGGTGGAAGATGCGCCGGCCGATCGTGCGTACGATCCGCCAGCCCCCCAGCGTCGTGCCGACGGTCAGCGCCGCGCCGCACGCCAGCTTCGTCCACAGCGGCACCGTGAACATCTGCAGGTGACCGCTCGCCACCAGCAACCCGGCGACAACGCCCATTGCCTTCTGGCCGTCGTTCGCCCCGTGGCTGAATGAGAGCGCGGCCGCCATCGCCCACTCCGCTCCTCGCACCGGTCGCTCGACCAGCCGCGACGCCCGTCGCAACAGCCGGAGGATGACCCAGATGAAGCCAAACCCGAACGCGAGCCCGAGCGGCGGCGAAATGGCAAGCGCGAAGATCACGCCGAGGACGCCAACCGGTCTCCAGCCCTCGAGACCGCCCCACTGCACGGCGTCTGCGCCACCCTCCGCAAGCGCCGAGCCGACGAACCCGCCGACAAGCGCATGACCGGAGCTCGAAGGTAACCCGCGCCACCAGGTCAGCCCGTTCCACACGGTCGCGCCGAGCACGCCCGCGCCGATCACAGCCACGCCGCTTGCCGGCGCGACAGTGACGATTCCCGCGATCGTGTTCGCGACCGCCGTCCCCACCAGGAGCGCCCAAGCATGTTGAACACCGCCGACAGCAGGATGGCCTGGCCCGGCCGTGCGCCACGCGTCGCCACGAGCGTCGCGATCGCGTTCGCAGCGTCGTGGAAGCCGTTCGTCAGAGCGAACGCCAACGTGAACGCGAGAGCAAGCCCGAGGTCGATGGGCAATCATCGCCGGGACGGCAGGGTGTCCGGGGCGATCGGGCGACCGCGCGACTCGAGCGCCACTCAGGTTCCCCGTGGCTTTCTCATCCGTTCGGGGAAAGAACTTCGAGCGACGTGTCGATTTCGCGGCGTCTCGTTCGACGTACAGGTAGAACGGCGTTCAGAAGACAAGGAGGTACGACGTGCGAGTCATGGTGCTGGTGAAGGCGAACGAGCAGTCCGAGGCAGGTGCTCTGCCGGACGCGAAGATGCTCACCGAGATGGGCAAGTTCAACGAAGAGCTCGTGAAGGCGGGCGTGATGCTGGCGGGTGAAGGCCTCCAGGCGAGCTCGCAGGGCGTCCGCGTCAAGTTCGACGGGCCGAAGCCGACCGTGATCGACGGTCCCTTCGCCGAGACGAAGGAGCTGGTAGCCGGCTTCTGGCTCTGGCAGGTGAGGTCGATGGACGAGGCGGTCGAGTGGCTCAAGCGCGCTCCTTTCGAGGAGGGTGAGGTCGAGATTCGCCAGAGTGTTCGAGGCGGAGGACTTCGGCGAGGCGATGACTCCCGAGCTCGAGGAGCAGGGACGACGGCTTCGCGAGCAGGTCGCCCAGCAGCAGTAGGCACGGCGCAGCGCCGCGTCCGATCGGCGAGGCTGAGCAGGCGTGAGTGACGTCCACGGCACCATCGAGGCGATCTGGCGCATCGAGTCGGCGAGGCTCATCGCCGGGCTCGCGCGGATGGTGGGCGACGTCGGGCTCGCCGAGGAGCTGGCGCAGGATGCGTTCGTCGCGGCGCTCGAGCAGTGGCCGGAGGCAGGCGTCCCGGACAACCCGGGCGCCTGGCTCATGGCCACGGCGAAGCATCGCGCGATCGACCGCCTGCGCCGACGCACCCTGCTCACGCGCAAGCACGAGGCGCTCGCTCGTGAGGTCGAGGCGCAGGAGGCGACAGCGGAGCCCGACCTCGATGCAGCACTCGACGACGAGATCGGGGACGACCTCCTCAGCCTCGTATTCACGACCTGCCATCCGGTTCTCTCGACCGAGGCCCGCGTGGCGCTGACGCTGCGCCTGTTCGGCGGACTGACGACCGACGAGATCGCCCATGCATTCCTCGTCCCGGAAGCGACCGTCGCTCAGCGGATCGTCCGCGCCAAGAGGACCCTGGCCGAGACGAGCGTCCCCATCGAGGTGCCGCGCGGCCCAGAGCTCGCCGCCCGCCTGGCCTCGGTGCTCGGGGTCGTCTATCTCATCTTCAACGAGGGCTACTCGGCAACCGGCGGCGAGGACTGGGTTCGCCCCGAGCTGTGCGAGGAGGCGCTGCGTCTCGGCCGCGTCCTGGCCGGACTGATGGCGGACGAGCCCGAGGTTCACGGCCTCGTCGCGTTGATGGAGATCCAGGCCTCACGGCTACGGGCGCGAATCGGGCCCGGCGGAGAGCCGATACTCCTGCTCGATCAGGACCGTGGCCGCTGGGATCACGTCCTGATCCGCCGGGGTCTTGCGGCGCTCGAGCGTGCCGAGGAGCTCGGCGGCGCGCTCGGCCCGTATGCGTTGCAGGCGTCGATCGGCGCCTGTCACGCCCGGGCCCGGACCGCCGAGGAGACGGACTGGGAACGGATCGTGGCGCTCTACGATGCGCTCGCGCAGCTCGATCCCTCGCCCGTCGTCGAGCTGAACCGCGCCGTGGCGGTCTCGATGGCGTTCGGGCCGGCGGCGGGCCTCGACCTCGTCGATGAGCTGACGTCCGAGCCGGCGCTCGAGGCGTACTACCTCCTGCCGAGCGTGCGCGGCGACCTGCTTGCGAAGCTCGGCCGCACGGACGAGGCGCGCCTCGAGTTCGAGCGGGCCGCCTCGCTCACCCGGAATGCGCGCGAGCACCGGCTGCTCGTCGAGCGTGCCGCCGCCTGCGCACACCCCAACTCGCGAATGAGCATCTAGGCTGCTCCCCGACACGGAGGGGAGCGAGATCACACCGCACGCGGCGGACGGCGAGGCCGCGCCGAAGCTCTGGCGCGGCCGTTTCTACGAGGACTTCGAGGTCGGCGATGTCTTCCGCAGCCGCATCGGGCGCACGATCACCGAGACCGACAACACGTGGATCACCTGCGCGACGGTGAGCTTCAACCAGATCCACTTCAACGACCCGTACGCCGAGCGAAGCCGTTTCGGCCGGACACTCGTCTACAGCGCGATCACGGTCGGGCTGGTCGGCGGCCTGAGCGTCGCCGACACGAGCGAGAACGCCGCCGCGAACCTCGGGTGGACCGACGTCAAGTTGCCCAAGCCGGTCTTCGTGGGCGACACGCTTTGGGCCGAGAGCGAGGTGCTCGACAAGCGCGAGTCGCAGTCGAACCCGAGCGTCGGCATCGTGGCGATCCGGACCCGAGGGATCAACCAGCGCCGCGAGGTCGTGATCGAGTACAAGCGCACGTTCATGGTGTTCAAACGCGGTGCCCCGGAGGTGGTCGACACGTTCCCAGTCGCCAACCAGGGGCCCGGTGGCTGAGCGGCCGGCAAGGGCGAAGCCCGCGCAGCGGACGCCGCAGGCGGCCGCGGAGGCTCGCGCGCGCAGCGCGCTCGGCCGGCCGCGACCCGCGATCGCCGAGCGGCCGAAGGGCCGGACGGCCATTTCGCGCGGCGAGGAGCGGCTACGGTCAAACTACGTGCCGTGTTCCAGCCGCTCGCAGGAATCCGCGTCGTCGATCTGACCGCCTCGGTCGCAGGCCCGTACTGCGGGCTGATCCTTGCCGGCCTGGGCGCCGACGTGATCAAGATCGAGCACCCGGAGCGCGGCGACGACGCCCGCGGCTGGGGGCCTCCGTTCTGGAACGGCGAGAGCGCCGTGTTCCTCGTGCTGAACGCCGGCAAGCGCTCGCTCGGCCTCGACGTCAAGTCGCCCGACGGGCTGGCGGTCGCACAGCGCCTGATCGAGCGGGTCGGACGTGTTCGTGCAGAGCCTCCGGCCCGGCCTCGCCGAGCGGCTCGGGCTCGGCTTCGAGCAGCTCGCCGCACGGAACCCGCGCCTCGTGTATTGCACGATCGGGGCGTTCGGGGCCGCCGGGCCCCGCAGCACGCAGCCGGGGTACGACCCGCTCATGCAGGCCGCCGGCGGGATCATGAGCGTGACCGGTGAGCCAGGCCGGCCTCCGGTCCGCGCCGGGATCTCCGCGGTCGACCAGGGGACGGGAATGTGGTCGGCGCTCGCCATCCTCGCGGCGCTGATGGGCCGCGACGCGGCCGGTCGCGCGCAGCTGATCGACACGTCGCTCTTCGAGACCGCGGTCAACTGGGTGCCGTACCAGATCGCCGGCTACCTGGGCACGGGCAGGACGCCGCGGCCGATGGGCTCCGGCATGAACATGCTGGCCCCCTACGAGGCCTTCCGGGCGCGCGACGGGTGGGTCATGCTCGCCGCCGGGAACGACCGGCTGTTCGCCGCGCTCTGCGAGGCCCTCGGCGCGCCGGAGCTCGCGGGGGACGCGCGCTTCCTGACCAATGCGGATCGCGTCGTGCACCGCGAGGAGCTCGCGGCGATTCTCGGGGAGCTCGTCGCCCGCGACGACTCGGCAACCGTGCTGAGCAAGCTCGAGGAGGCCGGTGTGCCGGCCGCGCCGGTCCAGGACATCGCGCAGGTCGTGAGCGACGAGCAGACGGCGGCGCTCGGCCTGCTCCAGTCCGTTCCGCATCCAGCCATCCCGGATCTGCGACTCGTCGGGTTGCCGCTCACGTTCGACGGCGATCGCATCGAGTATCGGTCGCCCCCGCCCGCCCTCGGCGAGCACTCGCTCGAGATCCTCCGTGAGGCCGGGTACGGGGCGGACGAGATCGCGGGCCTCGGCGAGCGCGGGATCGTCCGGCTTTCATAGCCCGGCCGGCTGAGCGGCCGGACTGCGGCCGGCCGCCGACCGGCGATCGCCGAGACCGTGCCGGGCTCGGCACGGTCTTTGGATGCGGCAGTGGCGGCGGTCATGCAATCCGGCCGAGTCGCCGCTACCCTGCGCGCTGGCGTGGATCTCCTGCTGCGCAACGGCACGATCGTCACGGCCGCCGAGACCTACAAGGCCGACGTCGGCATCGAGGGTGGCACGATCAAGCAGATCGGCCTCGGCCTCGGCGACGCCGCCAAGACGATCGACGCGTCCGGGAAGTACCTCTTCCCCGGCGGCATCGACGTCCACACGCACGTCGACCTCGAGGAGCACCTGCTCGGCCACGGGACGGTCGACGACTTCTACTCGTCCACCGCCGCGGCGGCCTGCGGAGGCGTCACGACGATCGTCGACTATGCGTTCCCCGCCGAGGGACAGGGGCTCCAGGATGCCCTCGAGGCCTGGATCCGGAAGGGCACCGGCAAGTCCGTGATCGACTACGGCCTCCACCCGGTGATCCGCGACCCGACGGACGAGGTGATCGCGGAGATGGCCGACGTCGTCGCGGAGGGCTTCACGAGCTTCAAGATCTTCACGACGGCGCTCGGCCGCTTCGACGAGCTCGCCTCCCGGTACCTGAAGGCGATCAAGGAAGCCGGGCGGCTGAACGCGCTCACGAACATCCACTGCGAGGATCAGTGCTGCATCGATTTCATCACCCGTGAGCTCGACGACGAGGGCAAGGCGGGCAGCGTTCGCTCCTATCCCGACTCGCGGCCACGCGAAGCCGAGGGGCTTGCCGCGCAGCGCGCGGTGCGCATGGCCGGCCTGGCGGATGCCCCCGTGTACCTCGTTCACCTTTCCTGCGAGGAGGCGCTGCAGGCCCTCGACGATGCGCGGGGCCGCGGCCAGACCGTGTTCGGGGAGACTCGGCCGCTCTATCTCCACCTCACGCGCGAGGCCTATGACGGCGACGACTTCCCCGAGCGCTACACGTGCTGGCCGCCGCTGCGCGAGGTCGAGCAGGTGGAGATCATCTGGCAGGCGCTCGAGAGCGATGTCCTCCAGACGGTGGCCACGGACCACATCGCCTGGAGCAAGGCCCAGAAGCTGCACGGCAAGAGGGTGGACGAGTTCCTGCCGGGCATGGCGAACCTCGAGACGCTCCTGCCGATGCTCTACTCCGACGGGGTGCGCACCGGCCGCCTGAGCCTCAACCGCTTCGTCGAGGTGTCCTCCACGAACCCGGCGAAGCTGTTCGGCCTCTATCCGAGGAAGGGCACGATCGCGGTCGGCTCGGATGCCGACATCGTCGTGTTCGATCCGGAGAAGAAGGTGGTCATCCGCCAGGCGGACATGCACTCGCGGCAGGACTGGGAGCTGCACGAGGGCTTCGAGACGACCGGCTGGCCCGTCTTCACGATCTCCCGCGGGGAGGTCATCGTCGAGGACCGGCAGCTCCTGGCGTCGCCCGGGCGAGGCGAGCTGGTCAAGCGCAAGCCGTTCGGGTCGATCTGAGGCATGAGCGACGAGCAGGCACGTCAGGTGTACGAGCGGGCCAGGCTCGGCGGCAGCCTCACGCTCGGGACGAGGCCGGCCGTGCTCGTGGTCGACTTCCAGCGCGGTTTCACCGAGCCGGAGGCCATGGCGGGGGCCGACCTGACAGAGCAGGTCGAGGCGGCCAGGACGCTGCTCGACGCCGCACGGGCAAAGGGTCTGCCGGTCGTCTACACGACGATCGGCTACGAGCCCCACATGAAGGATGCCGCCCTGTGGCCCGAGAAAGGGCCGGCGCTGCGCGAGCTGGAGCTGGACAGCCACTGGGTCGACATCGATCCCCGCCTCGCCCGCCGGGACGACGAGGTGGTGGTCGTGAAGAAGGGAGCGTCGGGGTTCTTCGGGACGAATCTCGCCTCGATCCTCATCTCCCAGCGCGTCGACACCGTCATCCTCTGCGGGGCGACGACGAGCGGGTGCGTCCGCGCGACTGCGGTCGACCTGCTCCAGTACGGCTGGCCCACGCTCGTTCCCCGGGAGTGCGCAGGGGACCGCGCGCAGGCCCCGCACGAGGCGAACCTCTTCGACATGCAGGCGAAGTACGCCGACGTGGTCTCCCTCGACGAGGCGCTGGACTACCTGGCGGGCGTGCCGGGAGTCGCGAGGCCGTCACCGCGCAAGCGGCGCGCTAGCCGCGCGCGAGCGGGCCGGTCACGCAACGAGCCGGCGTAGCCGGCTCAGCCGTGACGGGGTAGGCCCGCGAAGCGGCCGGCCGCACGAGCCGGCGTGCCGGCTCAGCCGTGACGGAGGCGCGAGCGGCCGGTCATCTTATCGACGTCCTTTCTCGCCCCGTGTGGCACCATCTTCGGGTGGGCACCAGGGCGAGGGGCCATTTCCGGACGGGCTGGAGGGACACCGATGTCTGGCTCGATCCGGACGAGGTCGTGTGGTTCGGCGAGCTCAGGAGGACGGTTCGGGACGCCGTTTTACCCGCGCCGCTGCTCGCCGGGGCCGACGGCGGCACGGTCGCGCTGCCGGGTGCGGCGCCACGCCCACTGCCTCGTGTCCGGCCGAGGCGTCCCCGCCCCTCGCGCGGCCGTCGCCTCGCGACGAGGCTGCTCCCGACCGTCGTAGTGGTTGGTGGAGCGGGCGCAGGAGTCGTGGCGCTGCTGGCTGCCCGCCAGGCCGAGCCGCTGCCCGCGTTGCCGCCTCTCACGCCGGTGCAGGAGGTGCTACCACCGGCGCGCAGCCTGGACGGGCCGACGCAAGTGGCCCGAGAGCCGGTGGTGACCGCTCGGCCCGCAGCGACCGTGCAGCCGGCCGGCGACGCCGCTGCCTCCCGGCGGCCGAGCTACCGGCGATCCGGTGGCGGAAATCGCAGGCGCTCGGCGTTCCGCACGCCGGGAGCCTCGTCGACGGCGTTCGCCTCCCGGTCAAGAGCCAGGACTGGGTCACGTGGGATCCCGTGCTCAACCGCGTGCCGAATCGGCCGAACCGCCTCTACGGCACGGACAAGCTGGTGCGGCTCCTCGTGGGCGTGATCGGCGAGTACCGCGCTGCTCACCCGAATGCTCCACGCGTGGTCGTGGGAGACCTCAGCCTCCGCCGCGGCGGTGAGATCGACGAGCACGTCTCCCACGAGAACGGGCTCGACGTCGACGTCTACTACCCGCGGCGGGACGGGAAAGCACTGCCGCCGCGAACGGTGGGGCAGATCGACCTGCGCCTGGCCCAAAACCTCGCCGACCGCTTCGTCGCGGCCGGGGCGCAGATCATCTTCGTGGGGTTCTCCGTGCCGTTGCACGGACACCGAGGCGTTCTGACGCCCTATCCGTCGCACGACAACCACATGCATGTCCGGATCGCGCCTCCGCGCTAGCGGAGCAGCGCCACCTCGGATTCTTCGCGGTACGACCTGTACCGCGACCGCTACGACGGGCGGAACGGTGTCGGGCAGGCGCTGATCTTCGGAATCTTCACCCGCGCGATGGTGGAGAACGGGGAGGGCTGGCACGACTGGCAGATCCCGACGTCGCAGGCGACGGAGAGGAACACGAAGGCGTCGGCGACCGAGAAGCCCCACTGGTCGACGAGGATCCGGGCGGCTTCCTCGACACGCGAGCTCGATCGCCTCGCGCACGTCGGGCCCCGACGTGCCGTGGACGACCCAGCAGTCGTCGCGCTCTGTGACGGGCCACGTTCCGCTTGCGCCCTTGAGCACGTCGAACCGCAGCGTCACCTCTCCCGCGACCTCGACTCCGGTCACGCAGATCTCCGCGTCTCCCATGGCCGCGTGCATGTCGCCGGCGGCGAACATGCCTCCCGGCTGGCGAACGGGCATGTACAGCCGCGAGCCGACGCCGGTCATGTGGTCGTCGAGGTTGCCCCCGTGCTGCCCGGCAAGCCCGCACGGCACGGGATCCCCGGAGGCCGTCGCAACTCCCACCACGCCGAGCATCGGCCGGGCCGGGAACGAGACCCTGTCGTTCATGTGGATCGTGTCGCCGTCGATCCGGAAGATCCGGGTGACCGGGTCGGGCACCTGCGCCTGAAGCTGGCCGATCCCGGGGATCGTCAGTGCCACGCCGGTCTCCGCGGGCCGGATCTCCAGGATCTCGACGATCAGCGAGTCTCCCGGCTCGGCCCCGCGAACGGCCACCGGCCCCGTGGCGCCGTTGACGCGGTTGAGATCGAGATCCGTGGTGATGTCGCGGATGAGGTGCTCCTCGCTCGTGATCTGGCCGCCGAGGCCGTCCTTCATCTCGAGGCTGATCACGGCGCCGGGATCGACCTCGATGACCGGGGTCATGTCCGGCCCGAAGGCGAAGACAACCTGCTCGTTCGTGAGCGTGTGCTCGGCGTGGGCGACTGCCATCCGTCCCGACCTCCTGTCTGGCCTGCGCCGGGATCCTACCGCCCGGCCGTCCGCGGCTCTTGACACACCCGGGAGCCGGTTACGACAATGCGCCCCCAGTTTCGGGCCGTGGAGGTGCAGCCGTGGCGATCGCCGAGCAGACCATGACCGACGAGCAGCGCAAGTCCGTCGCGCTCGAGTACCTGAAGGCCTTCGACAACGCCGGAGTGACCTCGACGGGGGCAGCATCCTCGATCTGTTCGCCGACGACGCCCAGGTGCTCTTCCCGAAGTGGGGGGTCGCGACCGGCAAGGACGAGATCGGCCGGCTCTTCACGGACGTGGGCGGCACGATCAAGGCCGTCACGCACGACTACGCCACGTTCAACTGGGTCATGACCGGCACGGATACGTTCGCCTGCGAGGGGACGAGCTACGGCGAGCACCGTGACGGTGGCTGGCGCGCGGGCATGACGCACGCGGGGCGGTGGTGCGACGTGTTCGAGGTGCGCGACTTCCTGATCCAGCGCTGCTTCGTCTACCTCGACCCGGACTACGCCGGGCTCGACACCGATCGCTACCCGTGGCTGTCCGCGGGCGGGCGCGATGCCTCAACGCCGCTCCCGTAGGCGGTCAGGTCGAAGAGCGGGTGAGGGGCAAGGCACAGGCCTTGCCCCTCACCTCGAAACTCAGCAGCTGATCCTGGTCTCGGCGAGGCAGCTGTCGGCGCCCGGCCCGCCGTTGGCGATGTCGACGCCCTTGCCGCCGCGCAGGGAATCCGGGCCGGTGCCGCCCTGCATGACATCGGGGCCGTTGCCGCCGTTGATGACGTCGGGGCCGTTCCCGCCCTTGAGGACGTCGGCGCCGCCCTTGCCGTTGATGACGTCGGCGCCGCCCAGGCCGCAGATCACGTCCGCGCCCGGCGTGCCGTTCAGCACGTTTGCGCCGGGGGTGCCCGTGATGGTGCAGCCGCCGCCGCCCGCCGGTGGTGGTGATCAGCTGGGTCGTCGAGGCGGTCGCGCCGCCGTTGTCGGTGACCGTCAACGTCACGGTGAACGAGCCTCCGGTCGTATAGATGTGGCTCGTGGTCGCTCCGGTGCCGGACTCTGGCCGTCACCGAACGTCCAGGCATAGGAGACGATCGAGCCGCCCGGGTCCGAGGACGCCGAGGCATCGAAGTTGACCAGCAGCGGCGCAGGACCGCTCGTCGGATTGGCCGTGAACGATGCGGTGGGCGGGTTGTTGGCGATCCGGCGAACGCGGTTGTTGCCGCTGTCTGCGATGTAGAGGGTGCCCGTCCGACGTCGCGTCGACGCCGAATGGGTTATTGAGTTGGGCGAGTGCCGCCTGGCCGGTGTCGCCGGAGAAGCCGGCTACGCCTGTTCCTGCGATCGTCGTGATGACGCCGGCGGTGTCGACCTTGCGGATGCGCTGTTGCCGTAGTCGGCGATGTAGACGTTGCCGGCGCCGTCGGCGGCGACGCCGAGCGGGAGGTTGAGCTGGGCTGCGGTCGCCTGGCCGGTGTCGCCCGGAGAAGCCGGCCACGCCGGTGCCGGCGATCGTCGTGATGACGCCGGCGGTGTCGACCTTGCGGACGCGGTGGTTGAAGGAGTCGGCGATGTAGACGTTGCCGGCGCTGTCGACGGCGACGCCGTACGGCGAAGTTGATCTGGGCTGCGGTCGCCTGGCCGGTGTCGCCCGAGAAGCCGGCGCACGCCGGTGCCGGCGAACGTCGTGATGACGCCGGCGGTGTCGACCTTGCGGATGCGGTTGTTGCCGAAGTCGGCGATATAGACGTTGCCGGCGGCGTCGACGGCGACGCCGGCGGGGCGTTGAGCTGGGCCGCGGTCGCCTGGCCGGTGTCGCCGGAGAAGCCGGCGACGCCGTGCCCGCGAACGTCGTGATCACGCCCGACGGGTCGACCTTGCGGATGCGCTGGTTGCCGGTGTCGGCGATGTAGACGTTGCCGGCGCTGTCGACGGCAACGTCGAAGGGAGTGTTGATCTGGGCTGCGGTCGCCTGGCCGGTGTCGCCGGAGAAGCCGGCCACGCCGGTGCCGGCGATCGTCGTGATGACGCCGGCCGGGTCGACTTTGCGGATGCGGTGGTTGACTGGTGTCGGCGATGTAGAGGTTGCCGGCGCTGTCCGTGGCGACGCCAAACGGGATGTTGACGCTGGGCTGCCGTCGCCTGGCCGGTGTCGCCCGAGAAGCCGGCCGCGCCGGTGCCGGCAGCTGTCGTGATCGATGTCCGTTCCGCTCGCCGCCAGGCCGGTCGCGATCACGACGCTCGCCGTGACGAGCGCTGCGACCCCTCCGACCGCGACGGCGAGTCGGCGCTTTCGGATTCCCGTCACCAAGCGTCCCACGCGTCCTCCCCCTCAAAACGTTCCACTCCCACCAAAGCAGCGGGCTGGCGCCCACTGTAACCGACCTCGGCGGGCGTGGAGGTTGGCCGCCCGGGTCCCTTCTCGGCCGGCCTACCCGACGAGCGCGCCGCCGTCGATCACGTGAACGGCGCCGGTGACGAAGCTCGAGGCGGGGGAGGCGAGGAAGAGCGTGAGGCCCTTGAGCTCCTCGGGCTCGGCCATGCGGCCGACGGGGATCATGTCCGACCACATCTTCTCGGTCTCGGGATCCGGATCGATGGTCGCGCCGCCGCCGATCCGCGTTCCCTTGAACGGCCCCGGGCAGACGGCATTGACGAGCACGCCGTGCGGCGCGAGCTCGAGCGCAGCCTGGCGCACGACGTTGATGATCGCCGCCTTGCTGCGATGTAGCCGTAACAGACCACGGGCTCGGGCCGCAGCCCTGCGATCGAGGAGATCACGACGATGCGGCCCGACCCCTGCTTCCTCATCGCCGCGGCCGCGCTCCGCATCGTGAACAGCACGCCGTTCAGGTTGACGCCGAGCACCTTGTCCCAGTCCGAGCCCTCGATCGTGTCGATCTGCTGCCCGCCGTCGACCGCGAACCCGGGCGTCGACGCGATGCCGGCGTTCGCAAACACGACGTCGACGCCGCCCTCGGCGGCCACGACGTCGTCGATCAGGGCCTGCACCTGCCCCGCGTCCGAGACGTCGACGGCCGCTGAGCGAGCCTGCGCGCCGCGCTCCGCGAGCGAGCCGGTCACCTCCTCGAGCAGGTCGACGTCGATGTCGGCGAGGGTGACCCGGGCGCCGCATTCGGCGAGCACCTCCGCCATCGCGAAACCGAGCCCGCCGGCTGCGCCCGTCACGACGACGCGGAGGCCGCGCACGTCGAAGAGCCGGCCGAGCACCTCGGCCGACCGGTCTCGTTCTTCCTGCGCTGCTGCTTCTGGCACGTTCCCTCCTCGTCAGGTCGCGCTCGGCTACCCCGACTGGTCTGACGGCGGGGCGGCGGGAACGGCGGCGGCAGGCTCCGGCTCCGGTGCGGGCGCCACCTCGTCCTCGAAGAGCGTGGCCACGCCTGCGTCGAGGTCCTCGACCACGACCTCGCCGACGTCGAGCACCTTCAGCAGGCCCTGAGCCTTCTCCACGACGTCCGCTCCGATCTCGAGCACCACCGCCGAGCCGTTCGGCGCGAGCGAGGCTCCGAGCTTCTCGAGCTGGTCGTTCTTGAACCCGGAATCGCGCAGCTTTGCTGCGAGCGCTCCGACGCCGCCGCCGGCCAGTATCCCGAGCGGGCCGCCGATGATGCCGATCGCACCGCCGAGCAGGGCGCCGCGGCCTGCGCCCCAGTCCTTCGACTCCACGAACTTCACGTCGCCGTCCGGCTTTACGTAGAGCACCGCTGTGTTCCCGACCCGGTCCGGAAACGCGCCCGCGACCGCGCCCGCCGCACGCGAGCCGCCGTCGGGCGTCGCGAAGCTGCCCGCGAGGAGCTTGCGGTTTTCGTCTGCCATTCGAGCGCTCCTTTCCTCTCGCTATTCGGGCCCAACGTACCCGGTCGCAAAGTGCGCTGCGGCTTCCGGATGATGCTCGAGGCTGCGCAGCCGGGCCGTGGCCAGCCCCTGCAGGAAGCCCGACTCGGCGCTGTCCTCGTAGACGTTGAGCATGTGCAGGAACCAGTGCGAGAACTCCTGTGCGCGCCAGATGTCGGGGAGCCGGCGCGGCGAGTACTCGGCGAGAGCATCGCCGTCTCCTCCGAGGTATCGCTCGACGAGCTCGACGAGGATGGCCGCGTCCTGGAGGGCGAGGTTCATCCCCTTCCCGCCGCAGGGCGTGATGATGTGCGCCGCGTCGCCCGCGAGCAGGGTGTTTCGATACTGCATCGGCTCGAATACGACGCTGCGCAGGGAGAGCATCGACCGCTCGAGCAGCGGCCCCTCGACGAGCGGGTGCCGGTCGAACGCCAGGCAGGTTCGCAGCTCCGACCAGACCCGCTCCGGCGGCCAGTTGTCGACCGAGTCCCCGAGCGCGCACTGGAGGTAGTAGCGCGAAACGGTGGGCGTACGCATCATGTGGGCCGCGAAGCCCTTCGGATGGACGGCGTAGATGACGTGCTCCGAGGAGGGCGGGGCCGCCGCCAGGATCGTCAGCCACTGGAACGGGTGGTCGATCGCAGGGCCCGCAAGCGCTCCGTCGGGGATCGAGGCGCGAACGGCTCCGTGAAAGCCGTCGCAGCCGGCGAGCACCTGACACTCGAGCGTCGTCCGCTCGCCCGTGGTCGTGTCCTCGCACAGCGCGACCGGCGCCTCATGATCGAGGACGTCGACGCAGGCGAGCCCGAAGCGGATGTCGCCGCCTCCGGCGAGAAAGCTGTCGGTCAGGTCGGAGACGAGCTCCTGCTGCGGGTAGACCCAGTGCGCTCGGCCGCCCGCCAGGGCCGCGTAGTCGAGGACGTAGCTCCCCTCGACGGTGCGGAACTCGCACTCCCCGTGGGCGCTGCCCTCGGCGAGCATCCGGTCGGCGAGACCGACACGCTCGAGCATGATCCGGTTGCGCCACTCGATGAAGCCCGCACGCGCGCGTGAGTGGATCTGCTCGCGCGTGAACTTGTCGACGACGATGCTGTCGATCCCCCGCTGCTGCAGCAGGTTGGCGATCAGCAGTCCGGCCGGCCCTGCGCCCACGATGCCGACGTCGGCACGCAACGCGGCCGTCACGCAACGCGGCCGTAGGCCGAGCCGTGCCAGGGGAGCGGCCGTCAGGCCGCGGTCATGCTGGCCCTCGGGCTTCTCACCCATGGGGGCAGAGACGGTACATGATGGTGCCTGGAATGACCGACCCGGCTGATCTGGGAGTGGCCGAGGCGTCGGCCCTGCTCGCCGACGGGACGCTCTCTGCATCGGAGCTCGTTCGGGCATGCCTGGCGCGCATCCGCGATCGCGACGGGACACACAGCCACGAGGGGGATCCTGCCTCGATCAACGCGTGGGTGCGCGTCTACGAGGAAGACGCCCTCGCCGCCGCCGCGCAGGCCGACGAGCGACGCAGCGCCGGCGGGGTAGGCCGGCACGGCGAGCCGCCCCTCCTGTGCGGCATCCCGGTCGGGCTGAAGGATCTGTTCGCGGTGGCGGGGAAGCCCCTGACCGCTTCGAGCAGCCTGCTCGACGAGACGCCCGAACGGGACTGCGACGTCTGGGCTCGGCTCGCAGCCCAGGGCATGGTGCTCCTCGGACACGTCCACACTCACGAGTTTGCGGTCGGAGGGACGACCGACCAGGTCGGCAACCCGTGGGCGCTCGACCGATCCGCCGGCGGCTCGAGCGGCGGCTCCGCAGCGGCGCTCGCGGCGCGGATGGTGCCCGCAGCCACGGGCACCGACACGGCCGGCTCGCTGCGCATCCCGTCGGCGATCTGCGGCACGTCCACGATCAAGCCCACGCGCGGCCTCGTCTCGATGGCCGGAATCGTCCCGCTCGCCCCGAGCCTCGATCACGCAGGCCCCATGGCGAGATCGCTCGCCGACTGCGCGCTCCTGCTCGCCGCCATGGCGGGCCCGGACCGCGGCCGGCCGGCGAGCGCTCTCCTGCGGCATCCTGCCGGGCGCCCTCTCGTGCGCTCGCGGCTCGACGGTGTCCGCCTGGCCGTGTCGCCCCGGGTCGAGAAGGTCAGGCTCGACCCCGACGTCGCGGACGGCTTCGATGCGGCGCTGGCGGAGCTCCGACGGCTCGGAGCGGCGCTCGTCGAGGTGCCCCCGCCCGCGCTCGCACTGAATCTCGGAGACGACTACCTCGACGTCCTGTACGCCGAGCTGCTCGTCTACCACCGCCGCTTCGACGACCGGCGCCACCTCTACCGGCCATCGCTGCGGGAGTGGGTCGAGGAGGGCGAGCAGCGGGCGACATCAGGGGAGGCGTATGCGGCTGCGCAGACCCGCCGCCGAGAGATAACCGCGGGGTGGGAGGACTGGTTCGCCGAGCATCGCGTGACGGCGCTCGTGGAGCCGACGGTGCCTGTCGTCGCGCCGCTCCGCGGCGACGGCTACGACCACGCCCGCAGCGACGTTGCGCTCCTCCTGCTGACGCACTACTGGAACTGGACCGGCTTCCCGGCTGTGGCGCTGCCTGCCGGCGTCGGGTCCCGGAGCGGGCTTCCGGTCGGCGTTTCGCTCATCGGGCCCGCGGGGACGGACCTGGAGCTGCTCTCGGTCGGGATCACGCTCCAGGGCAACCTCGGGGTTGCTGCGCCCGGCGCCGCCTGAGCCGGGGGTCGGGTTATCCGTACCCCGGCGGCGGGGCTTGCCCCATTGCCGGGGCAGCCCGGAAGCGCTTGGATGGTCAGAGAAGACAACGAGGCGGCGCCACGGCCGCCCGAAGACAGGAGCGAAGCGATGGATAGTGGCGAGTGTGAAAGACGTGCCCCTGTTCGCAAGCGTGCCGAAGGGCGAGCACGGCACCGTTGCCGGCTGGGCGGACGATGTTCACGTGCCGGCCGGCACGACGGTGATGAAGCAGGGCGAGTACGCCCGCGAGTTCGCCGTGATCGTGGAGGGAAACGCCGCGGTCGTGCGCGACGGCGTTCATCTGACGACACTCGGGCCCGGGGAGTTCTTCGGCGAGGTCGGCCTGCTGGAGGGCCCCTCGCGCTCGGCGTCCGTCGTCGCCGTCACCGACCTGCACCTGCTGGTGGTCGGTCCGCGCGAGTTCACGACGATGATGCACAGCGCCCCCGGCGTCGCCGCCGAGGTGAAGCGGGCGGCCGCCGAGCGCAGCCCGAAGCCCGAGGCGCCGAGCGGCTGAGCGGCCGGCTCGGCCGGCGCGACCCGCTGGGAGCGGCCGGAGGCCGCGGTTACGGGCTGAGCGGCCACCGAGACTGACCTGTCCGTCGCGCTGCTAGCGTAGGGCGCGATGGAGTCCGCGCCGCAGATCGCGCCTGCCGAGGAGGCGCCCGAGGGCGGCGGTGATGCGCGGGAACGCGTCCTCACGGCGGCCTACGAGCTGTTCGCGCAGGAGGGAATCCGGGCGGTCGGGCTCGACGATGTCGTGGCGCGGGCCGGCGTTGCGCCCATGACGTTGCACCGGTACTTCGCGTCGAAGGACGACCTCGTGCTCGCGTTCCTCGAGCGCCGCGAGCAGCTGTGGACCAAGGACTGGCTGGAAGCCGAGGTCGAGCGGCGGGCGTCGGAGCCCGACGAGCAGCTGCTCGCGATCTTCGACGTGTTCGACGAGTGGTTTCGGCGCGACGATTTCGAGGGCTGCTCGTTCATCAACGTCCTGCTCGAGATCAGCGATGCCGACAGCCCGCTCCACCGCGCGAGCGCGACGTACCTCGCCCGGATCCGCTCGTTCATCGAGCGCCTGGCGGCCGAGGCCGGCATTTCCGACCCCGAGAGCTTCGCCCGCCAGTGGCACATCCTGATGAAGGGCGCGATCGTGGCGGCCGCCGAAGGCGACCGGGAGGCCGCGCGCCGCGCGCGGTCGGTCGGCGCGTTGCTCCTGTCCGAAGCGGCGGACTGACCGCTCCGGCGGGACGTCTTCGTGCTCATCGAGCTGGACGGGCTCGAGGCCTACGTCGAGGAGCGCGGGTCGGGCCCGCCGCTCGTTCTCGTCCACGGCCTGGGCGGCAGCACGGCGATCTGGCAGAAGGTGGCCGGCGCGCTCGCCGAGCGGCACCGCGTCATTGCCTACGACCTGCGCGGGCTCGGCCGCAGCCGGGCGGCCGAGCCGGCCGGCTCGCTGGGAACCTTGACCGACGATCTTCGGCTTCTTCTGGATCGCCTCGGCCTGGACCGCGTCGCGTTGCTCGGCCACTCGCTCGGCGGCGCAGTCGTGCTGGCGTTCGCAGCCGAGCACGGGGAACGCGTCAGCGCGGTCGTCGGCGTCGCGGCTCCCAGCGTCTCGCCCGAGGAGCAGCGTGCGCATCTGGCCGAGCGGGCGGCAACGGCGCTGCGCGACGGCATGGAGCCCATTGCGGCGCTGCACGTCGAGCGCGGGCTCCCGGAGGCCTTCCGTGACGCTCATCCGGGCGACGTCGCCGTCTACCGAAGCATCATCGCGGCCAGTGAGCCGACCGGATACGCGGCGCTCTGCGGCGTCATCGCCGACCTCGACCTGTCGGGACACCTCGGGACACTGCGTGCTCCCGTGCTGCTCGTGCAGGGCGAGCTCGACGCGATCGTTCCGGCGCCGGCTGCCCGCGCCACGGCCGCCGCGATCGACGGCTGCCGGTACCTCGAGCTGGAAGGCTGTGGGCACGTCGTGCCGTTCGAGCGGCCTCCAGACCTCGTGCGGCACGCGCTCGAGTTCCTCGCGGGGCGAGGTGCGGTAGGGTCCCCGCCCCGCAGCCCGGTCACGGAGGTGATGGCATGAGCACCGTTCTCTCGCCAGGCGTTTCGGAGCAGCAGCTGGCGCGGGCCCTCGAGGGCTTCGCCGCGGCCGTGGGATCCGAGCACGTCCTCACCGGAGAGGCCGAGTTGCGGGAGTTCCGCGACCCGTTCTCCTATGCGACCTGGGACGAGTACACGGCCTCCGCGGTGGTCATGCCGGAGACGGTCGAGGAGATCCAGGAGATCGTCCGGGTGGCGAACGAGCACAAGGTGCCGCTGTGGACGGTCGGGCAGGGCCGCAACAACGGCTACGGCGGCCCGGCGCCGAGGGTCCGTGGCTCCGTGATCGTCTGCCTGCGGCGCATGAACCGCGTGCTCGAGATCAACGAGGAGTCCGCCTACGCGGTCGTCGAGCCCGGGGTGCGCTGGTTCGACCTCTACGAGGCGATCCAGGCCGGCGGCCACAAGCTCATGCTCTCGATCGCAGATCTCGGCTGGGGCAGCGTCGTCGGCAACACGCTCGACCACGGCGCGACGTACATGCCCTACGGGGTCGACTGGTCAGCCGCGCCGTGCGGGATGGAGATCGTGCTCGCGAACGGCGAGCTGATGCGGACGGGCATGGGCGCGATGGAGGGCAACCGCTCGTGGCACCTCTACAAGCGCGGGCTCGGCCCGACGCCCGATCAGCTCTTCATGCAGTCGAACTTCGGGATCGTGACGAAGATGGGCATCTGGCTGATGCCCGAGCCGGAGGTCTACATGCCGCTCTGGGGCCGCGTGTGGAAGGACGACGATCTCGGGCCGCTGATCGACACGTTCCGCACTCTCGCCCTCCAGGACACGATCCGGATGAATCCGCAGATCCTGAACACGGTCCTGCTCGGCTCCGTGTTCTCGCGCCGCGACCAGTGGTACGACGGCGACGACGCGATTCCCGAGCCGGTGATCGACCGGATGGCCCGTGAGCTCGAGATCGGGCGCTGGATGATGCGCTTCGCGCTCTACGGCGACGAGGCCGTCGTCGACCACAGGTTCGGGAAGATCAAGGAAGCGTTCGACCGTATCCCCGACGCCGAGGTGTGGGGTCAGAAGCACGCTCCGGCAGACATCCCGAAGCTCGAGCATCCCGGCGAGCTGATCCAGGGCGGCGTGCCGAACCTCGGCTGGAACCACATGACCGGCTGGTACGGCGGCGAGGAAGGGGGTCACATCGGCTTCTCTCCGGTCTGCCCGACGACCGGCCGCGATGCGCTCGAGCTCCGCGACCTGCTGCGCCGCCACGTCAACGAGGCCGGCCTCGACTACATGGCGGGCCTGATCCCGATCAACCCGCGCAGCTTCATCAACGTCACGATGGTCATCTTCGACACGAAGAACGAGCCGCAGGCCCGCGCCGCGTACGACGTCTCGAAGAAGCTCGTCGTCGAAGCCGCGAAGAGCGGCTTCGGAGAGTACCGCGCGCACCTCGACTTCATGGATCTCGCCGCCGAGCAGTACAGCTTCAACAACCACGCCTACCGGCGCTTCACCGAGACGATCAAGGACGCGCTCGACCCGAACGGCATCCTCTCGCCCGGGAAGCAGGGGATCTGGCCGAAGTCGATGCGGAACGGAGACTGAGCGCGGCCGCTACGAGCGGGCGAGCACGCGCCCGAGCACGTTCCCGAGCACGTCGCGGGCATCAGCCTGTGCCGCGCGCGCCCGCCAGGCCACGAAGCCGTCCGGCCGGACGAGCACCGCGCCCTCGGCGCCCGTGCCGTAGACCTCGGCGAAACGCCCGTCGGGATCGCCGAGCTCGCCGCCGCTGCCCACCCGGTAGGCGTCCACGTCGACGCCGAGGCTCTCCGATGCGCTGCGAGCGGCGTCGCACCACGCCTCCGCCTCGGGGCCTGCGAGGAGCAGGAAGCCCCGGCGCAGCAGGTCGTGCGTGGAGACCGGCTCGCCGTCGCGGTCGACGAGGACGTGCGGGGCCGGGTGCCCGGGCTCGGCCGACGGCTCGTGCGGGTTCTCCCAGCCGGTGCCGTCGTCCGTGCCGTCCTCCGGGACGACCGCGTCGGAGCGATAGCGGTAGCCGAGCTCCACGGCGAACTCGGGGACGATCGGCTGCAGGTTCTCCTTGCCGAGCTCGGGGGCGAGCCGTAGCACGTAGCGGGTGTAGGCCTGCTCGGCGCTGAACTCTCCGACGGGCCGGCGCTCGGCCTCGTAGGTGTGGAGCAGCTCCGGGCCTGCGGCGCCGTTCAGCACGTAGGCGAGCTTCCAGGCGAGGTTGTGACCGTCCTGGATGCCGACGTTCCCGCCGAAGCCGCCGGTGGGCGGCATGTTGTGCGCGGAGTCTCCGGCGAGGAAGACGCGGCCGTCCTGGAAGCGCTCGGCCCACTCGGCGCACGCGTTCCAGCGCTGCACGTTCTCGACCTCGACCGCGAGGTCGGGGGCTCCGAGCGCCTCGCGTGCCAGCTCGACGCACTTCGCCTCGCTCGTGTCCTCCCAGAGGTCGCTGGTCAGCTCGCCGTTCTCGTCGAGCGCCTTGTTGACGACGAGGAAGCCGGCGTCCCCGGCCTTCGAGAAGCGGAAGAACCCCTGCAGTCGCGGGCCGAAGACGTAGATGACGCTCAGATTGCGGTCGCCCACGAGGGGCTTGACGTTGGCGCGGAAGTAGATCGTGATGCTGTTGGAGAACGACCCGTGGCCGAGAAGCGGAATCCCGAGCCGCCCACGGACGGGGCTGTGGCTGCCGTCGGCCGCGATGAGGTACCGGGCCCGCACGCTGCGTTCGTCACCCGTGTCCCTGCGTCTGACCGTCGCCGTGACGCCGTCGTCGTCCTGCTCGAACGAGACGAGCTCGCAGCCGTACTCGAGATGCCCGCCGAGTACCTCTGCGTGGTCGCGGAGAATCGGCTCGAGGCCGATCTGAGTGATGAAGAGGCGAGGCGAAGGGCTCAGGCTCTCGACGCCCTCGTTGATGTTGCGGAAGTAGTACTCGAGCTCCTTGCCGGCCAGCGTCTCGACCGAGACGATTGCGCCGTTCTGCTCGAACTCGAGCGCGGACGCCTCGGCGATCGCAGGCTCGAGCCCCACCCCGCGATAGATCTCGATGCTGCGCTGATTGACGAGCGCCGCGCGCGGGTGGATGGCCGTCCCGGGATGGCGCTCGACGACGAGGCTCCGGATCCCGTGATCGGCGAGGAACAGGGAGGTCGAGAGGCCGACCAGGCTACCGCCGGCGATCAGAACGGGGACATCGTCGCTGCTCATCGCTGCAGGCCTACCTCTCGGTCCGGGGTGATGCGTCGGGCGGCATCGTACGCGCGACGGCACGGAGTGTCACGAGGCGAATGCTGCGCCAAGATACGTCCGTGGGACGTCTGCGCGATCGGGCCGCGTGTCCGACGGATCGGCGTTCGCACGGACGCCTGCTGGGGCTCGCCCGCGAAGGGATGCCATGAACTTCATCGCCATCTGCCTGCACTGCCTCGACATGCGCGACTTCCACAGCGAGATGCGCGAGACGCCGTTTCTCGACCGCCTGCGCGGCGAGTCGGTCTTCGTGCCGATGGGCCGCGCGCAGGGACATCACCAGGCGGACTCGCTGAACGCCGAGCTGACCGGAGTCTGGACCGCCAGGTGCTGCAATTCGAAGCTGACGGCGAGCGGCTATCGCGCCCGACAGCTTCTGGCTGCCGGAGACGGTGCTCGAGCGCCTGGGAGCGGAGGGCTACGACATCCTCACGGCCATCGACCACGATCCCCGGAACCGGCTGGGGACGTTCGCCGTTTCGGGCGGGATGGCGCAGCTACTGGCTCAAGAACGAGCCGGAGCCGCATGGCCCAGTTCTCGTCACCCATCGCATGAGCCGGGCGGAGTGGCTCGAGCGGATCAAGAGCTCCGAGCGTTTCTACGCGCACATCTTCGTGCGCGAGACCCACCGCCCGTGGGCGCAGGAGGGCGATCTGTACGGGCTGCTTGGATCGACGTAAGCGCGCCTGGTATCGAAGACCGCCGGCGGGCAGAAGCTCAAGACCTGGTGGCCGTTCGATGCCGAAGTGGCCCGTCGCGCCGCCCTCGAAAAGGTCGATGCGTTCGCGGCTCTTCGGCGCAAGGCGCTTGCGATGGCCGATGGGATCGTCGCGGAGATCTTCGAGGCGACCCGCGATCGCGACGACGTCACCTACATCGTGTACTCCAACCACGGCGAGGTGTTCGATCACTTTCGCTATACGCAGCGTTACGCGGTGAGGACGTCAGGGCGCGAAGCTGATCGAGGGCACGACGCACGGTCCCTACCCGTACGAGGTTCTCTACGCGAACATGCAGATGTGGGTCGTCCCGGGCCTGGCGCCGCGGGTCATGGGCGGGATCGGCCGCCTGATCGACTTCGCGCCGACCGTCCTCGAGCTGGCGGGCACGGAGCACGGGGGCATGGACGGCGAGAGCATGCTCCCGTCGTATACGGCAGGCGCTTTCCCGCGACGGGACCGCTACGCCGAGGCGCCCGAGCGGCGGCTGCATCAGCATGGTGAGGTCGGACGGGTGGAAGCTCATCGCTCGTGAGCGCACCTCCGAGTGCAGGTTTGCCGGCCACGGGCTGGCCGTCTTCGAGCTCGAGACAGACCCGTACGAGTACGTCAACCTGGTCGATACGCCCGCCGGTCAGGAAGTGCTCACCTGGGCGATCGCCAAGCACGAGGAGCTGGCCCAGCTCGCGGCCTCCGGTCGGCTTGACCGCGGCGCTCGCGCGATCGCCTAGGGATCCGCCGCCGGGTCGGGAGAGCCCGCGGGCGCTTCCCTGGCGCTGATCTTGGCGACGAGCAGCGTCGCCAGCCCGACCATGATGGCGAGATCGGCGAGATTGAACGCGCCGCCGCTGCCGCGGTCGACGAAGTCGGTCACGTAGCCGAGCCGGAGCCGATCGACGAGATTGCCGAGACCGCCCCCGAGCACGAGACCGAATCCGATTGCCGTCATCACCCGCGCCGGCTCGCGCCGCAGGACGTAGACGGCGAGCCCGGCCAGCGCAACGGCGGTCAGCAGGGCGATGGGGAGCGCGCTTCCCTGGAGATGCCCACCGAGGATGCCGCTGTTGCGGACATGGTGAATCGTGAACGGGCCGACGGCGTCGACCGACTCTCCGAGCGCGAGCGACGAGCGAACGACGGCCTTCGTCACCTGGTCGGCGGCCAGGGCCGCCGCGGCCGCAACGCCGAGGGCGATCCATGGCAGGCGGCGCGTAGCCATCACGTTGACGGTACCGGTTCCCGCGGCAGCTCGGGAATCCGGAGCCGCACGAGCGTCCCGCCCGCGTCGGGGCGCTCGATCGTCACCGTGCCGCCGGCCTCGTCGGCGACCTGTCGCACCAGCGCGAGACCAAGCCCGAAGCCCGGCAGCGGCCGCGCCGAGGGCGCCCGGTAGAAGCGGTCGAACACGTGGGGGAGGTCGCTGTCGTCGATGCCCGGCCCGTGGTCGCGCACGGTGACCTCGCCTCCAGCCACGGTGACCTCGATCTCGCCGCCGGGCGGGCTCCACTTGACGGCGTTGTCGAGCAGATTGGAGATCGCCCGCTCCAGCCGGCTCGGCACCGCGCGAACGACGGACTCCTGCAACTGCGTGCGGAAGTCGAGCTGAGGCGCGAGCCGCCGCGCCCGGTCGACGGCCTCCTGTGTCAGCCCGTCGAGCTGGACGTCGATCGCCTCGAGGTCGGGCGGCTCGCTCGCGAGCTCCACGAGATTCGTGACGAGCAGGCTCATCTCCTCGAGTTGCCCGACGACGTCCCTGAGCAACGCCTCCCGCTTTTCCTCGGGAAGGTCGCGCCGGCGTGCGAGCACCTCGATGTTCGTGCGCAGGCTCGTCAGGGGCGTTCGGAGCTCGTGCGAGGCGTCCGCGACCAGCTGGCGCTGGGCGCGCTGAGACTCCTCGAGCGCGGCCAGCATCGTGTTGAAGCTGGCGCCGAGCCGGGCCAGCTCGTCGGTTCCGTGCACCTCGATCCGGTGAGCGAGATCCTGCGTCTCCGCCACGACCTCGGCCTCGGTCGTCAGCCGACGTACCGGAGCCAGGGCGGCACGGGCAACGAGCGCTCCGAGCAGTGCTGCGACACCGATGCCGGCCAGCGCGACGAAGAGCATGACCAGCCCGATCCGATGGAGGAGCGTGTCGACCTCGTCGAGCGCGCGCGCGAGCTGCAAGGCGTAGCCTTGCCCGAGCGGCACGGTCAGTATCCGCAGGTGCGTCCCGGCCACGGTTGCGTCGGAGAAGAACTCCTTGCTCTCGCCGCGCGCCGCCTCGAGCGTCGCCCCCGAGACAGGGAACTCGGCCTGATCGGGGTCGGGCTTCGCGACGACGCCGTCGTCGCGAACAGCCTGGAGGAACACGTCGCCCGGCTCGAGCCGGGGACCGGGTCCCGGTCCGCGGGTCTCGAGCGCGAGGCCGCCGCCCGGCCCGGCGGATACCCGTAGCGGCTCGTGCGTCACGACGGTCGCCCGCTCGCGCAGGGCATCGTCGATCTGGCCCCGCAGCTGGCTTCGAACGAGGAAATACACCACCGCTGACACCGCCACGACGGCGATTGCCACCGCGAGCGCCGTCGCGATGGTCTGGCGGAGCCGGAAGCTCACGGCTCGCGGAGCGCGTAGCCGACGCCGCGCACGGTGTGGATCAGCCGCGGCTCGCCGCCCGCCTCGAGCTTGCGGCGCAGGTAGCCGACGTAGACGTCGAGGGCGTGCGAATCGGGGCCGAAGTCGTAGCCCCAGACGCGGTCGTAGATGAGCGAGCGGCGCAGCACCTGGCGCGGGTTGCGCAGGAGCAGCTCGAGGAGGTTGAACTCCGTCACCGTGAGCTCGATCTGCCGGTCGCCGCGGCAGACCTCGCGGGTGCCGGTGTCGAGCCTGAGATCCGCGAAGCACGAGCTCGTCCACGCCCCCGGCGGTGCGGCGCAGGAGCGCCCGCAGGCGTGCCAGCAGCTCCTCCAGGGCGAACGGCTTGACCAGGTAGTCGTCCGCGCCGGCATCGAGACCGGCAACGCGGTCGCCGACCGCGCCACGCGCGGTCAGCATCAGGATCGGCACCGGGTTGCGCTCGGAGCGCAGGCGCCGCGCGACCTCGAGGCCGTCGACGCCGGGAAGCATGACGTCGAGCACGATCGCATCCGCAGGCGTCTGCGCCATCGTCGCGAGCGCCTGCGCGCCGTCCTCGGCGAGCGCGAGCTCGTAGCCCTCGGTCTCGAGCGCCCGCACGAGCGCGTCGCGCACCGCTGCTTCGTCTTCGACGATCAGGAGACGCATGTGAGCCGGATGATCGCAGGCGTCCTTCAGAGGCAAGTAAGCAAAGCGGTGCGAAGCGCCGCGCGCAGCGGACGCGGCCGAAGGCCGCCAGGCCGCGAAGCGTTTCCGAGCCGGAAGGGCTCGGTACAGGAGGCGGGTCACGCGACACGGCGTGGGCCGTAGCCGCGACAAGGAGCGGCCGGAAGTCGCGGTCACCGCTACGCGCCAGCGCGCCGCTTGAAGTCTTCACAACCTCTGCGACTGCTCTTACCGCCGTCTGAAGTTCGCCTGCTGACCTGGATCGTCCGGCAAACGACAAGGAGGCAGACGTGATCCAGAGGAACATTTCGCAAGAAGGTCGTTCTCGGCGCCGTCGCCGCGGCGGCGCTCGTCGGAGGCGGCAGCGCGATCGCCGCGGGCCAGCTCGGATCGGACGAGAAGCAGCAGGCGATTCTGAACGACGCGGCGGAGCAGCTCGGCGTCGAGCCGAGCGCGCTGAGCCAGGCGCTGGAGCACGCAGTGGCAGCCCGGATCGACGCGGCCGTCGCAGCTCGGGCGAGCTCACGCAGGAGCAGGCGGACGCGCTGAAGCAGCGCGTGGAGGCCGAGGGTGTGCCGATCTTCGGTGTCGGCCCGCCGGCGGCTCCACGGGCACGGCGTGTGGGCTTACATCGGCGGCCTCGACGCCGCTGCCGAGTACCTCGGTTTGACCGAGGCCGAGCTTCACGAGCAGACTCGAGAGCGGCAAGACGCTGGCCGAGGTGGCCACGGAGCAGGGCAAGACCGTCGAGGGCCTCGAGCAGGCGCTCGTCGACGCTGCGAAGGAGGACATCGCCGCCGCGGTCGAGAGCCGGGCGCCTCACGCAGGCCCAGGCGGACGAGATCCGCGCCGACCTTCAGGAGCACATCGATCGACTCGTCAACGGCGAGCTCCCCGGTCCGCCGCCGGGCTTCGACCACCGCGCGCCGGCAGACCGGCCGGGCCGCATGGAGGACGCGTCAGCGACGCACACCGTATGAGCGACAACCGACCCGAAAGGACAGTGATGCACGGAAGGTTCAGAAGGATCATGATCGGCGTGGCACTGCTCGCGGCATTCGCCCTCGGCGGCTCGGCCGTGGCGAATGCGCTGTCGGACAACGGCACGAGCGCGAGCGGAGGCTCGACCGCGAGCAGCGGCTCGAGCTCGAACAGCGGCTCGAGCGACGACGCGATGCCAGACGACATGCCCCAGCGACCGGACGAGGAGTTGCTGACGGGTAGCACGGCGACGAGTGTCCGGGAGGCCGCGCTGGCCAAGGTTCCCGGAGGCACCATCGAGCGCGTGGAGACCGACGCCGACGGCAATGCCGCCTACGAGGCACACATGATCGCCTCTGACGGCAGCCGGGTCACGGTCTACGTCAACAAGCAGTTCGAGGTCGTCAGCGTCGACGATTCACCCGGGCACATGAGGGGAACCGAGTCCGGCGACCAGGACGCCGCCTGAGCTAGGCGTCCACTTCAGACCCGTCCAGCGGGGGCCCGGCCGAGTGCCGGGCCTCCGCCTGCGCTGAGCGCAAAACGGCACGATTCAGCTAGACGAGGAGGCAACGCGATGATCCCGACGTACCGCGGGCGGCCGCTGGCCAGGCCCGACGAAGACATCTTCGATCAGGGTCTGGCGTTCGATCTCCAGACCATGCTCGACCGCCGGCAGCTGTTGAAGCTCATCGGGTACTCGGGGCTCGGCGCCGGCCTCTTCGCGCTCGTCGGCTGCGGCGGCTCGTCCGGCGGCTCCGGCGGTGATGCCGCCGGCAGCGCGCCGGCCGCGGCCACCACGGCGAGCGCCGGCTCACGCTTCCGGCGACTGCGCGCCCGATCCCGGAGGAGACGGCCGGGCCGTTTCCCGGCGACGGCTCGAACGGCCCGGACGTGCTCGGCCAGAGCGGCGTCGTTCGCAGCGACATCCGCACGAGCTTCGGCGACTTCTCGGGCACCGCCGAGGGCGTCCCGCTGACGATCAAGCTCGCGCTCCAGGACACGTCGAGCGACTGCGCGGCCCTGGCCGGCGGCGCCGTCTACGTCTGGCACTGCGACCGCGACGGGCAGTACTCGCTCTACACGCTCACCGACGAGAACTACCTGCGCGGGGTGCAGGAGGCCGACGGCGACGGCGTCGCCACGTTCACGAGCATCTTCCCCGGGCTGCTACTCGGGCCGCTGGCCGCACATCCACTTCGAGGTCTACCCGAGCCTCGACGGCGGCGACCGACACCGCGAACACGATCGCGACGTCCCAGATCGCCCTGCCGGAGGACGCATGCAGCGCGGTGTACGCGACCGACGGGTACGGCCAGAGCATCGGGAATCTGCAGCAGGTGAGCCTCGAGACCGACAACGTCTTCGGTGACGACGGCGGCGTGCATCAGCTCGGCACCGTCACCGGCAGCGTCGACGAGGGCTACGTCGTGGAGCTTGCCGTGCCCGTGGCGACCTCCTTGTACTTCGACGGCGCGTCGCTTGACACGCGGCCGCGCGGCGCCCGTATAAGGCGCTGGCCTGCCCGCGGGCAGGGGCCGGTCACCAACCACTGCGGCAGCGAGCGCCAGTCAGGAGGCTTCCGTCATGCCGCAGACACCGAAGGTCGAGCTCCAGCGAGGACACGGTCTCGGCACCGTCCGCACGATGCCCGAGTTCCGTGCGTTCGCGGCCCAGTCGTCGCTGACCGCCGCGCAGCGGCGCACGCTCGTCGACCAGGCCGAGATCCTCATCGAGGGTCTCTACGTTCACCTGCCGCTCAAGCGGGCGATGCACGCGATCGATCCCCTGCAGCGGCTGCGCCTACTACGGCTGCGCATGGGCGAGCTGACGGAGGACCAGTTCCACGTGCGCTTGCTGCGGATCATCATCGAGCTCCGCGATCTGCACACGAACTACATCCTCCCGACGCGCTACCGCGGGTTCGCGTTCCTCGGGATCCTCATCGAGCGCTTCTACGAGAACGGTCAGCCGCGCTGGCTCGTCTCGAAGGTCTTCGATCACCTCGTCGGCGACACGAACCTCGTCGTCGGCGCCGAGATCACGCACTGGAACGGCATGCCGATGGCGATCGCCGTCGAGCGCAATGCCGAGCGCGAGGCCGGCAGCAACATGCCCGCCCGCCTGGCCCGCGGGCTCGAGAACATGACGCTGCGGCCGGTGTCGATGTCATTGCCGCCGGACGAGGACTGGGTCGACGTCACGTACCGCGTCGGCGCGGTCACACGTGAGACGCGCATCCCGTGGCGGGTGTTCGAGAGCGCCGCCGAGGTCACCGGCGGCGACGCGAGCGCGAGCCTGCCGACGAGGAACGAAGGCGCCGGCGTCACAGCTCGTCGGGCTCGATCTCCGCACCGAGCTGGCGAGGCAGATCAAGCTCACGCTCTTCGCCCCCTCGGTCGCGAAGGAACAGCGGCGCGTCAAGCGGGCCAAGGCCGCTGTTCCCCGGGCGACGAAGGAGCAGGCGGCGGCGGGGATCGTGCCGACAACGCGACCCGAGGAGCTGAAGGCGCGCACCGTGGACACGGCGAGCGGCACCTTCGGCCACCTGCGGATCTTCACGTTCTCCATGGAGGACGGAAACATCGAGGCGTTCCTCGACGAGGTCGCGAGACTGCTCGGTGTGCTGCCCCGCAAGGGGTTGATCCTGGACGTGCGCGGCAACGGCGGCGGTTACGTGATCGCCGCCGAGTTTCTCCTGCAGTTCCTGTCGCCGCGGACGATCCATCCCGAGCCGATGCAGTTCATCAACACGCGCTCGACCGCCGATCTCTGTCGCCGGGTCTCCGAGCTCTCGCAGTGGCGTGTCTCGATCGACGAGGCGATCGAGACGGGCGCCCAGTACTCGAGCGCGATTCCGCTCTACCCGGAGGACGTGGTCAACAGCGCCGGCCAGCTCTATCACGGACCGGTCGTGCTGGTCACGGACGCCCTCTGCTACAGCGCGACCGACATCTTCTCCGCCGGCTTCCAGGATCACGGGATCGGCAAGGTGCTCGGCGTCGACGACAACACGGGTGCCGGAGGAGCGAACGTCTGGACGCACGCCGACCTGCGCCAGAGCTGGCCGGGTGGGCCGCTCAAGCCGCTGCCCGCCGGAGCGCAGTTCCGGGTGTCGCTGCGGCGCTGCCTGCGCGTCGGCGAGCGCTTCGGCCAGCCCGTCGAGGACCTGGGCGTCGTTCCGGACGTCTCGTACCGGGTGACCCGCCGCGACCTGATCGAGGGCAACGCCGATCTGATGGAGGAAGCCGGGGAGATCCTCGCCCAGGGAACGCCGCGGCGTCTCGACGCGGCCGTCGCGTCCCAGACCGGGTCGACGCTGACCCTCTCCGTGACAACCGAGGCGGTGACGAGCGTGGACGTCTACGTGCGCGACCGGCCGGTGAGCACCAGCCGTGTTCAGGACGGGGTCAACCAGGTGCAGCTGCCGAAGCCGGCAGCGGGGAGCCCGCTCCGGCTCGAGGGCTTTGCCGGCGGTGCGCTCGTCGCGTCGCGCCGGCTCCAGCTCGCATGAGGAGCGCGTACAGCGAGGCAGCTCGAGCTACAAGACGATAGGGGTGTGCTCAGACCCTGCCGCCATGCCCCGCGCCCGAGGAACCTGGACTAGCCAGGTGGGTGCCCTGCCGGACGGTCGCTTCCGGAGCCGGACGCGGGCTCCCTTTCGGTTGGTGTTGGTTCAACAATGTGCGCGGAGCCGCGCACAGGGTCGAGCACGCGTCTCACGCTAGCCGATCCGAAGCGCCGAGGCAGGAGGGAACCGGTCGCCGCCACGATGAGGTTGGGCGCGCCCGTGCCGCTGAGCGGCCGCTACGCCGCGCAGGGGGCGCAGCTGCGCAACGGCCTCCGAGCCTGGTCGCGGCTCGCCGGCGCGGAAGCTCGTTCTCGAAGACGACGAAAGCCGCCCCGAGCACGCGGTCGATCGCTACCGCACGCTGCTGGATCGCTGCGGGCTCGTGCTCGGGCCGTACGGCAGCGACTCCGTTCGCGCGGTGGCCCGCGCGGGCTTCGCCGCCCCGCTCTGGAATCACGGCGGAGCCGCCGACGACGTCCAGCGGCTCCCCGGCGTCGTCTCGATCCCCTCACCGGCCGGCCGATACCTCGTTGCTCTCGCGCGCGCCGTCGCGTTGCTGCAGCCTGGGAGCGCCGTCGTGGTAGCAAGCGGTCGGGGCCGGTTCGCGCGGTTGGCGCGGGCGGGATTCGACCGTGAGGCGGAAGCTCTGGGGCTCGCCTCGGCACCCGCGTTCTCGCTCGAGGATCCTCCGGAGCTGATCGTGGCCTCGGAGCCGGACGCCGTGCTGCTCTGCGGGCCGGTCGAGCAGGAGCTTCCGCTGCTGCGGGCCTTACGGGGCCGGGTGCCGCTGCTGGGCGGAGTATCCCCGGGCCTGCAGGCGTTCCCACGCCTGCTCGGGGAGGATCCGACCGGCTACGTGGCGCCGGTGCAGTGGCATCCGTCCGCAGCGCTGTCGCCCGATCTCGGTCCCACCGCCGCGGAGGTGCTCGACGCGGCCCGGTCGCTCGGGTGCCCGCCGCTCGACTACGTCGCCGTGCAGGCGTTCGCGTGCGCGCTCGTCGCCGTGCGCTGCCGCGAGCTCATGCCGGCCGACCCGCTGCGGGCGGCGCGCACGCTGCGTACGACGACCTGCTTCGGTGCGTTCGAGCTCGACCCGCGGAGCGGGATCCAGCAGGGGCACCGGCTCGCGGCGATCCGGTGGCGCGCAGATGGGCAGGAGCTCGTGCTCGCCGACGCCGCGTGAGAAGCCGGTACGGTCAGGGCTCGGGCAGGATGCCCGGCCGGAACGGCTCGACGCCGTTGTAGTGGCGCACCCGCGTCGGCTCGACGAGCAACTTGATCCGCCGCTCTCCGGGGATCCGCCACTCGTAGCGCTCGGTGCCCACGTACTTCCTCGCCAGGCGGTCCATGGCCGCTTCTGCCTCGTCGCCCTCGACGAACTCGACCACGCGGCCGCGAATCTCGACGCGGTCGTACGGATTCTCGGTATCGATGTGCGAGAGCGAGACGCGCGGATCCCGACGGAGGTTCTCCTCCTTCACCCGCCCGATCGCGGTGTTGAACATCACGCGGTCGCCCTCGAGATCGACCCACATCGGCGTGACGTGCGGCGATCCGTCTCTGTTCAGCGTGGCGAGGTGCCAGAAGTTCGGCGCTTCGACCCGGCTGCGAACCTCGTCGCTCAGCTCTACCATCACGCCCCCCTTCGCCTGTCTGTGACGCGAGCAGGATAGGTCAAGCGGCCATCGCCTCAACGCGCGCGACCGCCTCGCGGCAGAAGGCTCCCGTCTGCGCCGGGTCGTCGATGAACTGGTTCGGCTTGATGCAGATCGTCCGAAAGCCGCGCTCGAGCTGCGCCGGGACCGACTCGAGCGCCTCGGCGAGGCTCGCGGCGCCGGAGTCGTCGGGGAAGCGGCCGCGCGTGCCTCCGACTAGCTCGAGCTCGCCCGGATCCCGGCCGGCCTCGCGCCAGGCCGCCGCCAGGTGCTCGAGATCCTGCGGCGCCGGCGTTCCGAGCGGGTTGAAGCCGCTGCCGTAGCGCACGAGACGCTCGAGCAGACGGTCGTGCAGCGAGCTGCCGCCGAACCACAACGTCGGGCCCGTGGCCCGGTAGGGCTTGGGCTCGAGATGGACGTCCGTGAATCGGTAGTGGGCGCCTTCGAACGACGCCGGGCTCTCACGCCAGAGGACCTGCCACGCGGCAAGATGCTCGTCCAGCAGCCGCCCACGCGACCTGAACGGCACGCCGAGCGCCTCGTACTCCGCCTCGTGCCAGCTCACGGTCGGGTGGACGACGAGGCGGCCCTCCGAGAGGAGGTCCAGCGTCGCGAGCTCCTTGGCCAGGGCGAGCGGATGGCGCAGCGGGGGAATGATGGCGCCGGCGATCAAGCGCAGACGAGTCGTGGCGGCTGCGACGGCGCTGAGCAGGACGATCGAGCTCGGCCAGGGGGTGCGCGGGTCCTGATTGCCCGGGAGCGCGTAGTCGCGCGCGTTCCGCGGCAGGCCCTCGGAGTCGGAGCCCGGTCCCAGCACGATGTGCTCGCTCACCATCACCCCGTCGAACCCGGCAGCCTCCGCTTCGACGGCCATTCGGACGAGCCCGCGCACGTCGCGCGGCGGCACGAGCGTCCAGTTCTCGCTGAGGATCAGGATCAGCTTTGGCGCACGAGCCGCGACCGAGCCGGGAGACACCGCGCCGTCAGGCGTTCGGGGCAGCGCCGATCCAGACGGGATCGCCGGACTGCAGTTCCAGCCCCTCAGCCGCGTTCTCGGGATTGCCGCGGATCACCGTGAGCCAGCCGCGCGGGTCGATGACCGTCCCGTACTCGCCCGGCTCGACCTGGGCGTAGGTGGCGACGCAGCGGGCGCGGACCGATCGCGCCACGCCCTCGATCAAGAGCGCCGGCGCGTCGTCGAGCCCAGCCGCTTCGAGGTCGGCGCGGCGCACGTTGAGCTGGACGTTGCCGAAGCGGTTGAGGTCGAGCACCTCGCAGCGAATCCGGCCGGGCTCGGTTTCCGGCTCGACGAGCTCGAGCCCCACGAGCTCATCGACCTCGAGCCGCGCTCCGAGCTCGTCGAGCTCCCCGCCTGCGGCGAGGTACGCGGCCGCGGGCGAGAGCACGTCGCGTGCGTGGAACGTCGGAGCAACCGGCTGCAAGAGGATGTCCGGAGAGGTGATCTCGACCGCCCGCCGCACGCCTCCGAGCGCCCGCCAGGACGGGGCAAGCAGCCCGTTGTCCGGTCCCACGAGCAGGCGGCCGGCCTCCGTCTCGACCGCGAGGTCCTTGTCGGTGCCGACGTTCGGATCGACCACCGCGAGCAGGATCGCCTCGTCGGGAACGAACGGCAGCGAATCGAGCAGCAGCAGCGCCGCCCCACGCACGTCCAGCGGCGGGACGCCGTGTGTGAGATCGATGACGCGGCAGTCCGGCGCCGTCCGGCTCATGACCGCATGACAGATGCCGACCCATTCGTTGCGGTACCCGAAGTCGGTCAGGAAGACGATCGGCCGATTGGAGGGGGCCATGTGACGGGGAGGATGATGCGGCGGGCTCGCCTTTGCAAGCGGCGCCGGCGGCTCGACCGGCGCTACTCGCTCTCCGAGGCCGGGTCGCCGAACGTGTGCCAGCGTTCCACGTCGACGACGACGCAGATACAGGCGAAGTCGCGCTCGGCGTACGGCTCTCCGAGGTAGCGCTCCGACAGGCGGTCGATGACGGACCAGTCGGAGTCCGGGTACTCCTCGACCATGCGTCCCAGCAGGGAGACCTGGTTGTACCAGTCGTCGCCGAGCACGGTGAGCGTCAGCCTCGGGTCACGCCGAAGGTTCTGGATCCGGTGGCCGAGCGCGTCCATGGACAGGATGAGCCGGCCGTCGGCCCACTCGTACCACGTGGGAGTCGAGACAGGGGAGCCGTCCTCGGTGATCGTGGCCACGACGGCCGGACGTGGCTTCGCGAGGAAGGGCTCGAGCTCGGGGGGCAGCGGTGCCTGTGGCATCTGAAGGTCCTCTCGCCGGCTCGGTCACATGTCGGCCGGGATTCTAGGGGGCAGGTGACCGCGACGCCAGAGCGGGCTCAGGCGGCCAGCCGGTCCTTGGCTCTGCGTTCGTACTCGCGCTGGCGGTGCTCGCGCGTTCGCTCGAGAGCACGGCGCTCCACGCGGCGCTCGCGCCGGTCCGCCAGGCGCGGCGCCGACAGCAGCCTGAACGTGTCGACGACCTCGCGCAGGACGAGCCCGACCAGCAGCGGCAAGAGGCCCGCGGCGGCCACGAGGAACGAATCGAACGCTTCGAAGCCGACGAGGATGGCGAAGAGAAGGCCGGCGACGATCAGAAGGGGGACCGGCTTTCGCGCCGCTGGGAGAACGGCGAGGACGACCAACGAGAGCCCGATCGCAACGAGGGCCACCAACCGCCTCGAAAGGCTAGGACCCCGGTCGGACGGCGCAAGCGGCGCGGAGCGCCGCGCGCAGCGGCCGCGGGTCGAAGGCCCGCCAGGCCGCGAAGCCTCTCCGAGCCCGCTAGGGCTCGGTACAAGCCGGCTCCTTGCGAGCTTCGTTCCGCGCGCTGTGACCGAGCCCGCTGCGCCGGCCGTTGCCTGTCACGGCTGAGCCGGCTACGCCGCGGCTGCGTGCGGCGCGTCGCTGACGCGCCGCTTGCTTATGTCCCCCTTGTTGTAGTCCCAGGTGAGCCAGGCGGACGGCGTGATCGTGACGATCGTCCGGCCTTCGGCCATGATCGGCTCCAGGTAGCGATCCGCGTCCTCGGAGCCCAGTGCCCTCGTCATGACGTCGAGCGTCACCGTCCGGATCAGCTCGGAGTCCTGTGAGAGCTCTGCGGTGCCCCGCGCCATGATCGCCCAGGCCCCGGCCGCCAGGCCCTGCTCGAGCCGGGGATCCTCGTCGATGACGATCGACACCCGTGGGTCGCGGCTGAGGTTCTTCACGTGGACGCGTCCGGCCCCCAGCGTGAGGCGAAAGCGCTCACCGTCCCACGTGAACCAGATCGGCGTCAGGTGGATCATCCCGTCCTCGCGGAAGGTCGCGAGGCGCGCCAGGGCTCTCCGGGCGAGACGCTCGTCGATCTCCTCCTTCGTGAGCGCGTTCTCGGGCGTGGCAGTCGACTTCGAGCTCATCGCGTCCTCCGAAAGTGGTGTTCTCGGGGCGGAACTCTAGAGGCTGGGAGCGCGACCCTTCGCCGGCGCGTCGAGCACCTGACGCACCGTGGTGGTCAGCTCGCCCGTCGTGAAGGGCTTGCCGAGGAACACGCGCTCGCCGGAGACCCCGCGCTGGATCACGACGTCCTCGGTGTAGCCCGACATGTAGAGCACGCGCGTGTCCGGGCGAAGCTCGAGCAGCTGGTCGGCGAGCTCGCGGCCGTTCATGCCGGACATGACGACGTCGGTGACGAGCAGGTCGATCCGTCCGCCGTGTCCGCCTGCGACTCGCAGCGCCTCCTCGCCCGAGCGGGCCTCCAGAACGTGATAGCCGTTGTCGGCCAGCACCCGGAGCGCTATCGCGCGGACGACGTCCTCGTCCTCGACGAGCAGCACCGTCTCGGAGCCGCCGTTCGGCGACGTCTCCGCCTCGATCGCGCCGACGCGCCGGCGTCCTGCGCCGGCCGCCGCCGGGAGGTAGACGGCGAAGGTCGTTCCCTGGCCGGGCGCGCTCTCGATGTCGACGGTTCCGCCGCTCTGCGTGACGATGCCGTAGACGCTGGAGAGGCCGAGGCCGGTGCCCTGCGCCTTCGTCGTGAAGAACGGCTCGAAGGCCCGCAGCCGCGTCGCCTCGTCCATGCCGGTGCCCGTGTCCTCCACCGTGATGCGCACGTACCGGCCCGGCGCAAGCCCGACCGGCTCGGGGTCGTCCTGGGCCACGACCACGTTGCGTGTCTGCAGCCGCAGCGTGCCGCCCTCGGGCATGGCGTCGCGCGCGTTCACGACGAGGTTGATGATCGTCTGCTCGACCTGCCCGCGCGTCCGCGTGGATCGGCTCGATCTCCGGGTCGAGCTCGGCGAGGAGCTGGATGTCGTCGCCGAGCAGGCGGCGCAGCATCGACTCGATGTCTCGCACGACCACGTTGAGGTCGATCACCTCGGGGCGGAGCATCTGCTTGCGGCTGAACGCGAGCAGCTGGTGCACGAGCGCTTCCGCCCGCTCCGCTGCACGGGCGATCTGCTCGGCGTCCCGCCACGCCTCGCCCCCGGTCGGCAACTCCGAGAGCAGGAAGTCGCTGTACCCCTGGATCGCGGTGAGCAGGTTGTTGAAGTCGTGCGCGATGCCGCCGGCCAGCCTGCCCACGGCGTCCATGCGCTGCGAGTGCAAGAGCTGGGCCTCGAGCGCCCTGCGCTCCGTGACGTCGCGCATGAGCGCGATGTGGCGGCCCGGCAGGAAGTTGGCGCGCAGCGCGATCTCGACGCTGCGGCTCGATCCGTCGGGGCGGTCGAGCTCCCATTCGCCGTCGAGGTGGCCGTGCTCGGCGAGCTCCGCCCAG